>CAWCGW010000002.1:0-1414033 GCA_963795215.1 uncultured Actinomycetota bacterium | reverse complement strand
CCGCCATGGGTCACTCCTATCCGCACCCGCGACAGGAGGCCCATCCGCCAGCGTGCTCGCGGCCACGTTCTCAGGCATCGAGAGGGACCTGCCGACCGCGTCGGCGCCGGAGGATCACCGGAGCGAGACCCATCAGTGCTGCCAACGTGACCGCGGCCGTCGCGAGCACCTGGGTGCGTCGCGGACCGTTCGCCTGGCCGAGCTCGAGGTCTCCGGTCGGGTAGTCGATCATCTTCGCTGCGGTCCGCGCTGTTGCTGCCCCTGCCGTGCTCGCCAGGTGTTCGAGCGCGCCGTCGAAGCCGGCTCGGCCGCTGGGGCCGCGTATACCGGGACGGAGGACGACGTCGGCGTCGGGTGCCTCCCGATCGGCGAGCGTGAGCAGCCTCAAGCCGTGTGCTGTCTCGACGAGGCCGGTGGGGCTGACAGCGATCGTGCGGGCCGCGGCCGAGTTGCTGTAGACCTCGAACAGGCTTGCCGTGTCGATCTCCCCGACACCGTCCTCGAGCGCGACGGCGACAGTGGGTCGTAGCCACGGCAGCAGGGTGTTCATCGCAACGGGTCGGTCGGCCAGGCTCCAGGCCCGGACGGGAATCCTGGTCGACCCGTACGGTGACCAGCCGGGGTAGCCGACCTGTCGCCCGACGCGTCGAGCCTCTGCGACGCCTGCCAGGTCCTGGATGACGGAGAGGGCACCGGGGATCCCGGACGTGATGCCGGCGGTGGTCGTGACGGTCCCGTCGCGCACGAACCGCTCCCCCGCCACCCACGTGGTCTCCGGGTGCGTTGCCCGGAGGCCCGACAGACGGGACCAGTGACTCGTCGCGGTCCTGCCGTCGAGCAACCCCGCCTTCGCCACCAGCAGTGCTCCAGCGCAGACGCTCAGCACGTGTGCGCCCCGCTGGTGCTGGCGTACGACCCAGTCCCGTGTCGGCTGCTCGGACTCCCCTGCGGGGTCGGCGACCGCCGGCACCACCACGACGTCCGGCGCGAGCTCGGGGTGCGAGTCGACCTCCCCGAAGGTGTAGTCCGGGAGAATCGCAGGAGCCCCCTCGACCGGAGCCGGCCCTGCTTCCTGGGCGACGGTGTAGACGGCGAAGCGCGAGGAGCGTCCGAAAACCTCGAAAGGTCCCATGGCATCCGTCGCGATCGTGGGTGAGGAACCCAGCACGACCGCTACGACGAGGTCCCCGGGCGGTGGTGTGACGGGCACCCCCGCCGCGGCGGCGGCTTCCTTCGTGAACGGCAGCTCGCCCTGGCCCGCAGTGACCCTGGCCCCGGCAAACCCGAGTCCGCCGACGGTGGCGACGGCTAGCACTGCCGACGTAGCGAACCTGAGTGCTCCGCGAGTGGCCGCAGTGGCGATGGCTCTTCCGGATCGTCTGTCGGCTCGGGACGCGTGGGGGCGTGGCGTGGACATGACGGTCATGGCAGCTCCTGACTGGTGTGGGAATGGAGGCCGAGCAGGGTGACGACGGCTGTGCTGGCGGCGAGGTGCTGGCGGCAGTGCGGGCCACCCGTGGCCGCCCTCAGGTCCGAGAGGGCCTGAGCCTGAGCCCGAGTGCCGCGGTCATGAGCGCGACGATGGCGGCTGCCGTGAAGGCCCCGGAGAAGCCCGCGGCGTCGAGGACTCCCTCGACCGGACCACCGGACGAGATGCCGATGACGATGAAGGCGGCCGTCCCGAGTGCGCCACCGACCTGCATCGAGGCGCCGGCGAGACCGGCGGCCAGGCCGGTGTGCGTGTCGGGGACTGCGGCAGCCAGGACCATGGTGGTGGGGGTGAAGCTGAGCGCTACCCCGGTGGCGACGAGGAGCAGGCCGGGAAGGACGGACACGACGTAACCGGAACCGGTCGGGACGTACGCCAGCCAGAGGTGGCCGGCCGCAAGGACGACGAGCCCCAGGACCAGGCTGCGCACGGGCCCGATGCCGCCCAACACCCGGGGCAGGACTCTCAACGAGACCGCGAACCCCGTCAGGGACGTGGGGACCATGGCGAAGCCCGCCTGCTGCGGTGACATGGCAAGGACCTGCTGGAAGTAGAGCGCGACCAGGACGAAGGTCGAGCCGCGGGTCGCTCCGCCGAGCAACGCAACAGTCGTACCCCTGCGCAGCATGCGCGACCGGAAGAGCTCGACTGGGACCAGCGGGTCCGCGGCCCGGCGCTCGATGGCGATGAACGCCGCCATCAGGATCGACGAGACGGCGAACAGGCCGACGACCCGTGGGGAGGTCCAGGCGTGGTCGACGGCGTCGACGGCGCCGTGCACCAGGGTGATCACCGCTCCGGTGACCGCGGCTGCGCCGGCCCAGTCGACGGTACGTCGGACGCTCGAGGCATCCTCCGCCAGCATCCGACGGCCCAACACCACGGCGGCCAGCGACACCGGAACGGTCACCAGGAAGACCGCCCGCCAACCCACGGTGCCGGCGAGCACTCCCCCGCTCATCGACGCCGGTGGCTCCCCCGAGCGTCGAGGCAGCGCCCCACGCCCCCATCGCCCGGGCGCGTTGTGCCGCCGGGAAGGTGACGAGCAGCAGGGACATGGCCGCCGGACTGAGGCCGGCGGCACCGATCCCCTGGACGACGCGGCCCAGGATCAGCAGCTCCTTGTTCACCGCCGCTGCCGCGAGGAGGGTTCCGACTGTGAAGAGGGACGCCCCGACGACGAAGACGCGGCGGCGACCGAACAGGTCTGCGGCCCGGCCCGACAGCAGGAGCAGCCCCGCAAAGGCGAGGACGTAGGCATTCACGACCCAGGTCACGGCCGCCGGACCGAAGCCGAGCTCGGACTGGATCGAGGGCAGCGCGACGTTCACGATCGAGGTGTCGAGCATGACGAGGAACTGCGCGGACACCAGCAGGCCGAGCGCGACCCGGCCCCGTCGCGTCATCGTCGCTGTTGTCATGGATGAGGGGGTGGCCACCGTGGTTCTCATGGATCTGTCCTCACGCGGCCAGTCGGGGCAGAGCGGCGTCGAACCGGGCGGCGCGGGCGGTGCCGCATCGGGGGCAGTGACGGCCTCGCACGAGATCCATGTCCTGACCGCACCAGCAGACGTCGGTGGCTTTGCCCGCTGGGGGCCGCACCTGCGTCGTGTCCGAGATCGTCGAGATCCTGTCCATCGTCCTCACCGCCTGTTGGGTTGGAGCCGTTGCCGACTGATGTCTTCACGATGTCGCCGCACGGCTTCGCTCGAACCGGTCGAATGGCCGGGTTCGTGGCCGGTCGTCGAGGGTCAGGGACGTCGAGACGGCGTCCCCGTGCGCACTGCCCGCACGACCGAGGCGATGGCCTGCACCGAGGCGGCAGCTCCGCCCGGGTCCTCGACGATGCCGGCGTGGCTGGTCGCCGCGTCGCGCCGTGACGGCGTTGCCGGACAGCTCGGCCATGTGCTCCTGCGCCTCGGTCCAGCCATCGGTGTCGCGGGCGTTCTCCGCGCTGGTCAGCACGACGAGCGGCCGGTCTCCGAGAGTGGTGAGCGCCCGAGCCTGCTCGAACACCACGGGGAGCATCGAGAGCTCGTCGCGGGCGTTGCGCCCGGCACGGGGCGTCGCCGACCAAGCGTCCACCGGTGCCGCGTCGTCGGCGGGCAGGTGGGATCCGGCAAGCAACGGACCGAGCCCCAGCCGGGCCAGCGACGGCAGGACGCCGTAGGCGCGCCGCATCATCGCGTACTGCATGGGGTAGCTGGGGATCGCGGTCGAACTGCTCGGGGCTGGTGCTGTCGAGCAGCACCATGCCGGCCACCTCGTCGGCGTACTGGTCGGCGTACGTCATGGCGTAGGGGCCACCGATCGAGTGGCCCGCCAGCACGAACGGTCCGGTCTCCCCGGCTGCCGCGAGCAGGGCGTGGAGGTCCTCGGCGGCAGCGATGCCGTCCTGAGGGTGCTCGACGTCGTCGCTCCAGCCCTGACCCGCGCGGTCGTACGCACAGACTCGCGTGGTGGGGGCGACCCCGTCGACGATCCGGGCCCAGGACGCGGAGAACTCGCCGAGGCCGCTGACCAGCACGACGGTCGGCTGGCCCTGGCCGCGGCAGTCGAGGTGGAGGTCGTGGTCACCCACGGAGTGGATGGCGCCCGGCGCCGGATAGGTGTTGGCGAAGGAGTCGGTGGCGATGTTCCTGACGCCGGCGCCCACGGAGGCGACGGCGAGGAGGACCAGCGCGACCGTGACCAGCCACCGACCGGGACCCGTCAGTTCCCGCCGCATCCGGACGTACGTCCACACGCTCAGCGCCAGAGCCAGGGGCGGCCACACCCACGTGAGCACGGTCATCGTGTGGTCGGAGGGCGCGAGGGCCATCAGGGCTGCACCGGTCGACGTCATCGCGACCGCGGGTACGCGGCCCAGGACTGGGGGTGATCCGTTCGCCCGGAGAGGACGTGCAGCATCGCCCAGCCGAGGCCGAAGCCGAGCAGCGTCGCACCAGCCGTCACACCTTCGGTGGCGCCCGGGAAGACCACCAGGGTGAGGAGGGCGGCAGCAGCCAGTCCGGTGGCCAGCGAGCCGAGGACGACCCGGGTGACGCGGTCGGCCCCCGGGGCTCGTGGCGTTCGATCGGACGCGGCGGTGGACGTCGATGCTCATGGACTTCTCGCTCTCGCAGTGGTGGGTGGTGGCACTGCGGTCGAGAGTGGTCGGTCGGGCGCGCGGTCACCCCGGTCAGATGGCCGGGATGTGTCGGACAGGACAGCGAGCGACTCAGCCGAGGTCGAGCGTGGCCAGTTCGCCGCGTGAGGTGACACCTGCCTTGGCGAAGACGTTGCGCAGATGGAAGGCCACCGTGCGCGGAGAGATCCAGCACTGCGCGGCCACGTCCTTGTTGGACATGCCCGAGCTGACGAGCTGGGCGATCTTGAGCTCAGTCGGCGTGAGCTGCAGCAGGGTCGAGGGGTCGCGCTTGCGCGCCGTCTCTCCCGAGGCCCGCAGCTCCGAATCCGCCCGCGAGGCCAGCCACTGGGCCCGGACGTCGTGGAAGGTCTCGAGGGCGCGACGCAGGTGGATGCGGGCGTCGACGCGCCGCTGGCTGCGACGCAGCCACTCGCCGTACGCCAGCTCGACGCGCGCCGCGTCCAGAGGTCGACCTCCGGTGGCAGCGTCCGACAACGCTCGCTCGAACAGCACCTCGGCATCGGCGTCGGCCGTGAGCGCCTTGCCGAACGCCACGGCGGAGAGCGCCCACGGGCGACGGGTGGCCTCGGCGAAGGACGCGAGGTCCTCGGTCCAGGCCCGTGCCGTCGCGACCTCACCGGCACGGACGGCGGCCTCGATCCGCTCGGTGGCCGACAGCCGCTCGAGCACTGGCATCCGCATCCGGCCGAGCTGGTGGAAGGCGCCGGGGGCGTCTCCCGTGCTCGCCGCACGGATGCCCATAGCCCACCGGGTCAGGTCGTGCACCGGATCCGCCATGATCCCGAGCGGATGGGTCGCGACGAGGTCCTCCAGCCGCACCCGGAGGTCGTCGTAGTCGTCCCGGTCCTGCTCGGCCGCCAGGAGCAGGAGCCAGGCGATCGGGAGGGCAGTGACGGCCGGTTGACCGATGCCCAAGCCCAGCGCGGAGGCCTCTTCGGCGCTGACCCGCAGGCTGACGTGATCGCCCGCCGTCCAGTGACCGAAGCACAACCGCTGCAGGCAGTAGGTCACCGCGGTCGCGGCACCCGCCTCGCGTGCGCGAGAGAGGGCGAAGGAGTAGAAGCGCTGCTGCGGTCCGTCGGCACCGAGCTGGAGGGCGGCGTTGCCGAGGTTCCACAGCACGTCGCGGTCGTCGACAGCGGCACCGATCTCGAGGGCGACGTCGAGCGCGTCCGCTGCGGCTCCCCAGTCCGCGTCCGCGACCAGGGTCATCGCCACCAGCATCTGCCGCAGGCACCGTGTCCGCGGAGAGGGGTCTGCGGTGGTTGCCGCCAAGAGCTCATCGGTGTGCATCGGCGTCCCGCTGTCGGCACCGAAGGTGCGGATCACGGCCGCGGCTACGCCGATGTCCAGAGCACGGACCGGGTCGGCCGGCAGCACCGCGTGCGCGGCATCCACGAACATGCGGTGCGCCTCCGGGGCCGAGCCGATGTTGACCTCGATGTGCCCGCGCAACCGTGCCACGTCACACAGCAGGAGTACGTCCTCCGCGCCCTCCCTGGCAGCGCCGAGCAGGGACTGCGCGCGCGCCGCCTGCCCGCATGCCCAGGCACTGTGTGCCGCGGCGAAGCCCAGGTGGGCGCGTCGAGCGGCGTCGGTGGACAGCTCCGCCGCCCGCTCGTACGCCGCCAGCGCCGCGACGTGGCCACCACGGCGTTGCGAGCGCTCCCCCAACTGCTCGAGGGCGTCGACCAGGTCGGCGTCCGGCCCCTCGGCGGCGCAGGCGCGGTGCCAGACCTCGCGGTCCTTGTGCCCCGACCCGGCCAACGCCCCGGCCAACGCCCGGTGAGCTCCCCGGCGGTCCGCCGCGGTGGCAGCCTGGTAGATCGCCGAGCGCACCAGAGGGTGTTGCAGGGACACCGAGCCGCCCGCGTCCACCAGCAGCCCCGAGTCGAACGCCCGCTCCACCACGTCGTCGTCCAGTCCCCATCGCGCACCGGCACGACGTAGCACGTCGGGCTGGCCGGTGTCGTCGGCCGCGGCGAGCAGCAGCAGGCGCTGCACCGGGACCGGCAGTCGGCGGCTGCGGTCCAGCAAAGCCTGCTCGACCCGGGCGGTGAGGTGGAGCGTCGTCGGCAGTGCGGCCGAGCCTTCGAGCTGGGCTGCCGTGAGCTCGCCGGGCAACTCGAGGAGGGCCAGCGGGTTGCCGCCCGTCTCCGCGATGAGCCGTTGGGCGACCTCGTCTGCGGGGTCAGCGCCCAGCCTGGCTGCCAGAAGGGCGCGGGATTCCTCGGCGTCGAGGCCGGTGAGAAGCACCTCGGCCAGGCCGGGCGCCTCGAAGGCCGCCGCCGCGCCGTCACGGGCCGCGAACACCATTGACACCCGGTCCGCTCCGAGCCGTCGGGCGCAGAACAGCAGCGCTCCCGCGCTGGCGGGGTCCAACCAGTGTGCATCGTCGACGACGCACAGCACGAGGCTCTCCTCGGCAGCCGCCGTCAACAGCGAGAGCGTGGCCACCCCCACGAGGAAGGGCTCGACAGCGGGACCGTCATCCTCCCCGAACGCGACCGCGAGGGCACGTGCCTGAGGAGGCGGAAGCTGCTCGCGCAGACGGGTGAGCGGACGCAGCAGTCGGTGCAGAGCGGCGAAGGCGAGCGGCGCCTCGACCTCGAGGCCCTGGGTGCGAACCACGGTGGCTCCGTCGCCGTCGGCGACCATCGCGTCGAGCAACGCAGACTTGCCGACGCCCGGCTCGCCTCGTACGACGACGCTGCCGGCCGTCCCGTGGCTGGCCTCGTCGACGAGCGCCGCCAGGAGCGCCCGCTCGGGGCCCCGGCCGACCAGCACGTGCCGAACGTACACGCTCCCGAGCCTTGAGTATTCCGTGCAACCCGGCATTTTGACCGGGGCGACCCCACCGGTCCAGCCCGCAGGATCGGTCACGTCGGGCGTCATCGCGCCCCACCTGACGATCGCCCACGAGGAGGCCCCCGTGCACCCCCAGTCCCCCACTGACCCCGCCCACAACCGACCCACGCGGGTGGCGCCGCGTCGGCAGATCGGCGTCCTCGTCTTCGACGGGGTGGAAGAGCTCGACGCCGTCGGCCCGTGGGAGGTCCTCTCCCACTGGACCCAGACCTGTCCCGAGGACGGCTGGGACGCCTTCTGCCTGTCGGCCGACGGGGCGCCCGTCGTCGGTGCGAAGTCCCTCATGCTGGGGGCGCACCACTCGTTCGACGACGCTCCGCCACTCGACGTACTCATCCACCCGGGCGGGCCCGGCACCAGGCCGATGCTCCTGGACCCCGACCACCTCGGATGGGTCCGCAGCCTCCGGGACTCGGTGCCCCTGATGACCTCAGTCTGCACCGGGAGCCTCGTCTACGCGGCTGCCGGCCTGCTGACGGGCCGTCGGGCCACCACCCACTGGGCGTCCCTGAACCTGCTGTCCGAGCTGGACCCCACGATCATCACCGACGTCGCAGCACGCTTCGTCGACGACGGCGACCTCATCACCAGCGCCGGCGTCAGCGCCGGCATCGATATGGCCCTGCACCTCGTGGCGCGGCTCACCGACGTCGAGCGCGCCCGCGAGGTCCGTCGCTACCTCCAATACGACCCCATGCCCCCGATCTGACCGCCCACCCCGGCAACACCCCCAGCAAGGACGCTCCCCATGAAGACCAAAGCCACTCAGCGTCGCACCCGGGTGCGCTCCGCTCGGTGGGGTATTCGGCTGTAGCCCTAGCGAGCGGCGACCGTCCCTGATTCAAAGCGAGCCCAGGGTGAGCCTCAAAGGCCTGTTCACGGGAGTCGACCCCGAGGAACCGGATCACATCACCGCAGGTCAGAGCCGGTTCTCTCCAGCAAGGCCACGCACTCGACATGGTGCGTCATCGGAAACAGGTCGAAGGCACGCAGCGCGCGGACGCGGTAGCCGTGCTCGGCGAAGACCGCCACGTCGCGGGCGAGGGCGGCGGGGTCGCAGGCGACGTAGGCGACGGCCCGGGGCGCACGGTCGACGACCTGCTCGACGACCACGCGGCGGGCGCCCTCGCGGGGCGGGTCGAGCACGACCAGGTCGAACGGCTCGTCGTACGCCGAGGCGAGCACCTTCTCGACGGGGCCGGCGGTGACGTCGGCGCGGCTGCCCAGGTTGGCGCGGGCGTGCCGGCAGGCCTCGCGATCGGCCTCGACGGCGACGAGCCGGGCGTCCGGTCCCACCCGGTCGCCGAGGAAGGCGGCGAACAGCCCCACCCCGGCGTACAGGTCCAGCACCGACTCCCCCGGCTGCGGGTCGAGCAGCTCGAGCACCGCGGTCACGAGGGCGTCCGGGGCACCGGGGTGCACCTGCCAGAAGCCGCCGGGGGCCACCGAGAACCGACGCCCGAGCGCGGCGTGGTCGGCGGGGCTGGGCGCCTCCAGCAGGCACTCGTCCACGGCCACGACGTCGTGGGAGCGGTGCTTGCGCATGCCCCGGCGGCCGTCGGGCAGCGAGACGTACCGCTGCCGGGTGCGCCAGCGCAGCCCGTGGTCGTCACCGGGCACGGCCTCGACCGTGACCGGCAGGTCGAGCCCGGCCAGCCGGGCGAGCTGCTCGCGCACCACGGCGGCCTTGAGGTCTCGCTGCGCCGGCAGGGCGACGTGCTGGAAGTCGCAGCCGCCGCAGGCGTCGGGACCGGAGTACGGGCACGGCGGGTCGACCCGGTCCGGGGACGGCTCGTGCACGACCATCGCGTCACCGCGCCAGAACCGGTCGCCGTCCGAGCCGTCGGTGAGGACCAGCTCGACGGTCTCCCCCGGCAACGCGTGCCGGACGAACACCACCCGCTGCCCGTCGCCGTCCTCGACCCGCGCCACGCAGTGCCCGCCGTGGGCCACGGGGCCGACGGTCGTGGTGAAGCGCTCGCCCACGCGGGACCGGCCGCGCTGACGACGGGGGCGGGGTTGCCGCCTCACCGACCGACCTGACCGTCGCGGCGGGAGTCGCGGACGTTGCCGCGGCGCACGTCGCCGGAGCGGATCGTGCTGTCCTCGCGCATCGCGCGGTCCCGGGCGATCTGGGAGGACCGCAGCTGGTACGGGACCGAGATGACCATGACGCCCGGCGAGAACAGCAGCCGGCCCTTGAGCCGTAGCGCCGTCTGGTTGTGCAGCAGCTGCTCCCACCAGCGGCCCACGACGTACTCGGGGATGTAGACGGCCACGACACCCCGCGGGTTGGCCTTGCGGATCTCCTGGGCGTACTCGACGATCGGGCGGACCAGCTCCCGGTAGGGCGAGTGGAGCACCTTCAGCGGGACGCCGAGGTTGCGCAGGTCCCACTCGGCGAGCATCCGGTTGGTGGCCTCGCCGTCGGTCGCGACGTAGACGCCCTCGAGCACGTTGGGGCGCGAGGCCTTGGCGAAGGCGAGGGCGCGCAGCGTCGGCTTGTGGAGCTTGCCCACCAGCACGATCGCGTGCACGCGGGTGGGGAGCACCTTGTCGTCCTCGTCGGCGGCGAGCTCGTCGGCGACGTTGGCGTAGTGGCGGCTGATCGCCTGCATGATCGCGATGAAGACCCCCATCGCCAGGATCGTGATCCAGGCCCCGGCCAGGAACTTGGTGACCAGCACGATCACCAGCACCACCGCGGTCATGCCGAGACCGAAGGTGTTGATCGCCCGCGAGCGCAGCATCCGGCGCCGCTCGGTCGGGTCCCGCTCGGTCTTCAGGTGCCGGGTCCAGTGCCGGATCATGCCGAGCTGGCTGAGGTTGAAGGAGACGAAGACTCCCACAATGTAGAGCTGGATCAGCCGGGTCGTCTCGGCGTCGAAGATCCAGATCAGCAGGCCCGCCATCATCGCCAGGAAGACGATGCCGTTGCTGTAGGCGAGCCGGTCGCCTCGCGACCCGAGGGCACGGGGCACCAGGCCGTCATGGGCCAGGATCGAGCCGAGGACCGGGAAGCCGTTGAAGGCCGTGTTGGCCGCCAGCACCAGGATGATGCCGGTGACGGTCACGACGAAGTAGAAGCCCACCGGGAACTGGTCGAAGACGCCGGCCGCGATCTGCGAGATCAGCGGGTGCTGCTCGTAGCCGCCGGGCAGCGCACCGCCGGCCGCCGTGCGCAGCCGCTCGAGCTCGTGCGGGTCGACGTAGCGGACGCCCATCTGGTGGGCGAGCACGATGACGCTCATCATCATCGAGATCGCGATCAGGGCGAGCATGAGCAGCGTGCTGGCGGCGTTGCGGCTCTTGGGACGGCGGAACGCCGGGACGCCGTTCGAGATCGCCTCGACGCCGGTCAGCGCGGCACAGCCGGAGGAGAACGCCCGCGCCAGCAGGAAGACCAGCGCCACCTGCCCGATCGGCTCCTCCCAGCCCGTGGCCGGGTCGATCTGCAGACCGGCGCTCTCGGCCTCGGGCAGCGTGCCGGCCAGCAACCGGAGCAGGCCGTACGCGCACATGCCGAGGACCGCGACCATGAACAGGTAGGTCGGGACCGCGAACATGGTGCCGGACTCGCGGACTCCGCGGAGGTTGACCGCCGTCAACGCGGCGACCGCGAGCACGGCGACGAGCGCCTCGTGACCGATCAGCGAGGGGATCGCCCCGGCGGCGTACTGCGCGGCGGCGGAGATCGACACCGCCACGGTGAGCACGTAGTCGACGAGCAGCGCGCTCGCGACCACGATGCCCGCGTTGCGACCGAGGTTGACCGTGGCCACCTCGTAGTCGCCGCCACCGGAGGGGTAGGCGTGGACGGTCTGGCGGTACGACGCCACGACCGTCAGCATCACCAGGGCGACCGCGAGGCCGATCTTCCACGACCAGACGTAGGTCGACGCACCGGCGATCCCCAGCATGATGAAGACCTCGTCGGGGGCGTAGGCCACCGAGGAGAGCGCGTCGCTGGCGAACACCGGGAGCGCGATCTTCTTGGGGAGCAGCGTCTCGCCGAGCTGCGAGCTCCGGAGCTTGCGGCCCAGCAGGATCCGCTTCGAGACGTCGCCGACACCCACGACGGGAAGGCTAGACCCTGCGAGCCCCGCGGGTGGCACCGACCGGCCCACCGTCTGGGATACGGTTCGTGTCGTGCACGTCGTGATCATGGGCTGCGGCCGCGTCGGCTCGGCCCTCGCCCGCAGCCTCGAGGACCGCAACCACACCGTCTCGGTCATCGACAGCGAGCCCGACGCCTTCCGGCGGCTCGGTCCCTCCTTCAACGGCGACAAGGTCACCGGCTTCGGCTTCGACCAGGAGGTGCTGGAGAAGGCGGGGATCCGCCGCGCGGACGCCTTCGCCGCGGTCTCCAGCGGCGACAACTCCAACATCATCGCCGCCCGGGTGGCCCGCGAGACCTTCGGCATCGAGCAGGTGGTCGCCCGGATCTACGACCCGGGCCGCGCCGAGGTCTACCAGCGGCTCGGCATCACCACGGTCGCCACCGTGAAGTGGACCGCCGACCAGGTGCTGCGCCGGCTGCTGCCGGTCGGCGCCGAGCCCGACTTCCGCGACCCCTCCGGCACGATTCGCCTCGACCAGGTCCCGGTCCCGGCCCCGTGGATCGGTCACCGCACCATCCACCTGCAGGAGCAGTCGAAGGTCAGGATCGCCTGGATCGACCGGCTCGGCGAGGGCATGCTGCCCACCCGTGAGACCGTCATCCAGGAGGGCGACCTGCTCCACCTGGTGATGCGCGAGGAGAACGCCGCCGGCGCCTACGCCGTCTTCGACCGAGGCCCGGAGGAGAGCTCATGAAGGTCGCCATCGCCGGAGCCGGAGCCGTGGGCCGCTCCATCGCCCGCGAGCTGATCGGCAACGGCCACCAGGTGCTGCTCATCGACAAGTCCCCCGGCGCCATCAAGCCCGAGCGGGTCCCGGACGCCGAGTGGCTGCTCGCCGACTCCTGCGAGATGTCCTCGCTGGAGGAGGCACGGCTCGACCAGTGTGACGTCGTCATCGCCGCGACCGGCGACGACAAGGCCAACCTGGTCACCTCGCTGCTGGCCAAGACCGAGTTCGGCGTGCCCCGCACCGTCGGCCGGGTCAACCACCCCAACAACGAGTGGCTCTTCACCGAGGCCTGGGGCGTCGACGTCAACGTCTCCACCCCGCGGATCATGTCTGCCCTGGTGGAGGAGGCGGTCACGATCGGCGACCTCGTCCGGCTCTTCACCTTCCGCCAGGGCAACGCCAACCTGGTCGAGCTGACGCTGCCCGAGGACTCCCCGTACGTCGGCAAGCCCGCCGGGCTGATCCCGTTTCCGGAGAACTGCGCGCTGGTCACGATCCTGCGCGACGGACAGGTCTACCCGCCAGACGCCGAGGAGCCGGTCGAGGCCGGCGACGAGCTGCTGTTCGTGGTCAGCGCCGACGTCGAGAACGCGCTGGAGCGGCTGCTCGCCCCGTCACTCCACGGCGGCTGAGTCGGCGACCGACCGCACCGGCGTGTGGTTGCGGGCGAGCAGCCAGACCATCGCGCCGAGCGCGGCCAGCTGCAGCGGCCAGCCGAGCGCGATCTTGAGCACGCCCAGCAGGGCGATGGCGGTGGTGGCGTCGAGGCTGCCGGCCGTGCCGGCCAGCCAGATCGGGGCCTGGACGGCGGCACGGAGCACGCACGGCAGCACCAGCAGCCAGGTCAGCCGGCTGCACAGCCTCACGACCTGCTTGTCGTCGTGCCAGGCCGTGGGGTCGCCGGTGACGCTGCCGACCATGAACCCGACGAGCGGCCAGCCGATCAGGCAGGTCAGCGCCAGGACCACGGCGTACCCGCTGTTGTAGAGGATCCCGGGGAGGAAGTAGGCGAGCGCCTGCTCGTCCTCGCTGGCCCCGCCCCGCGCGGACATCGCGACGAACAGCCAGCCGACGCCGATGCCGACCAGGGCGTTGACCACGAACTGCACGGTCGAGCGCTGGACCAGCCGCACGACCAGCAGCACGACCGCTGCCGCGACGCTGAGGATCAGCGCGGTCTGGAGGTCGCGGACCGTGAGCCACACGGCGGTGAACAGGATCGTGGGGACCGCCGCCTCGACCATGCCCCGACGGCCGCCGAGCGCCTTGGACAGCTGGGCCCGCACGACCTGCTCGACCGACTGCTCGCCGGACGTCGCTCCGCCCCGGGCGTCGGCGTGCTGCTCGGTCATGGCAGCAGCTCGTAGCGCGGGTTGTACATGATCCGGGTCCCGTCGAGCCGGCCGATCCGGCCGGTGACGCGCATCGACCGCCCGGGCGAGACCCCGGCGATCTGGCGGCGACCCAGCCAGACCACGGTGAGGACCGCCGAGCCGTCGTCGAGCTCGGCCTCGAGCGCGGGGACGCCGCCGCGCGGGCGCAGCGTGATGGTGCGCAGCGAGCCCTGGACCGTCACGGGCACGCGCTCGGGCGCCTCGGCGATCGACACTGACGCCTTCTCGCCCAGGTCGCGGCGCAGGTCGCGGGCATGGCTCTCGCTGACGTTGGCCCACTTGCTCAGGCTGCGACGCAGCCGGCTCCGCTCCGGCACGGCCCGGCCCTCAGCCGCCCGCGAGCGGGGCCTGGCCGGACCCCTCGACGCGGCGCGCCTGCTCGGGGAGCACCACGGGCAGCGGGTCACCGACGGGCATCGCCTGCTCCCCGCGGCGGACGGCGAGCTGGGACAGCGCGTCCTCCCAGGGGCCGGCCGCGTCGTCCTCCACGGCGGCCTTGCCGAGGAAGGTGGCGCGCAGCATCCAGCGGGAGCCGTTGATGCCGACGATCCGGGAGGGCTGCTGGCCGGTGCGGCCGTCGGCGGTCTGCACGGTGAGCTGGCACACGAGCTCGGTGCCGAAGCGGCCCTCCCGCTCGGTGGCGGTCCCGCCGCGACGGGCCATGTCGGCCGCCAGCTGCGGCCGGACCTCGCTCCACAGGTCGCCGTTGCGGGGGGCCGAGAAGGCCCGCAGCTCCAGGGCACCCTCGGCGCCCGCGAGCAGCACCGACTGCACCTGCTGCGTCTTCTCGTCGACCTGGATCCGCAGCTCGCTGCCCGCGACGGGCGCGACCAACAGCGAACCGAGGTCGACCCGGGTCACGCCGTCGTCACCGAGCTCCTCGGCGTCGTAGGGCCCGGGCTCGGTCGGGGTCGCCGACACCTCCGCCTCGGGGGCGCCGGACGGTGCACCAGCCTCGACCGGGGACCCGTCCTCGGGGGTGGTGCTCTTGCGACGGAACTTCACGCTCATCTCCTCCGGACCGGTCAGGAACGACCGAATCCTCCAGTAGAACCGTAACCCCCGTCGCCACGCACCGACGCCGGGAGTGCCTCCACCTCCACGAAGCGGGCGCGCTCGACGCGCTGCACCACCAGCTGGGCGATCCGGTCGCCGCGGCTCAGCTCCACCGTGGACACCGGGTCGTGGTTGATCAGCATCACCTTCACCTCGCCGCGGTAGCCCGCGTCCACGGTCCCGGGGGTGTTCACGATCGAGAGCCCGTGGCGGGCGGCCAGGCCGGAGCGGGGGTGCACCAGGGCGACGAAGCCCTCCGGCAGGGCGATCGCGATACCGGTCGGCACCAACGCCCGCTCCCCCGGCCGGAGGGTGACGTCCACGGTCGTCAGCAGGTCGGCGCCGGCGTCGCCGGGGTGGGCGTACGCCGGGGGCGGCAGGTCCGGGTCGAGGCGGACGAGCTGGATCTCGAGCTGGGCGTCGGGCTGGCTGGGCACGGCCGGTGACACTACCGGCCGCGGCGGCTCCTACGATTCCCCCCGTGGAGAACCAGTACGCCGAGCGGCTGACCGTCCCGCTGCGGTGGTGGGTCCAGGGCACGATGCTGGTGGCGAGCCTGTGGCTCGCGACCGTGGTCGCGCTGCCCCCCGTCGCCGCGTGGCTGGCCACCGGGGCCGCGCTGGCGCTGATGGTCGTCCTGCTGGTGGGCTACGGGTCGGCCCGGATCGAGATCGGCGACGGCGCGCTGCGCGCCGGCCGGGCCCGGATCGAGCTGCACCACCTCGGGGCGGCGACGGCGCTGGACGCGGAGGCGGCGCGCCGGCTGGCCGGCCGGGACGCCGACGCCCGCGCCTACCTGCTGCTGCGGCCCTACCTCAAGCGCGCGGTCCGGGTGGACCTGCACGACCCGGCCGACCCGGCGCCGTACTGGCTGCTGAGCACCCGCCGGCCCGCGGAGCTGGCCGACGTCCTCGCCGGTCTCACCCGGTCGGGCGGCTCGGTCCCCACGACGGACGGCTAGGGTCGGGGCATGGCCAAGAAGAGCTCGAACGACAGTTCCAAGGTCTGGTCGGCGTTCTCGCTGGTCGCCGTCATCGGCGCCGCGGCGGTGACCAAGAAGGCCCTCAACACCTCGTGGAAGGCCGCCACCGGCAAGACGCCGCCGGCCAACCCTGCGGACCCTGACGTCGACGTCGTGGAGGCGGTGGCGTGGGCCGCGATCAGCGGCGCCCTGATCGGGCTGGCCCGGATGGCGGCGGCCCGGCGCGCGGCCGGCTACTACGCCAAGTCGACGGGCACGCTGCCGCCGGAGCTGCGCAAGGACAAGCAGGACCCGGACGCGCCCGACCCGACCTTCTGATCACCGGCCTCCGGGCAACGGGGCTGCCTCAGGCGCAGTCCTTGCAGATCATCTTCTTCTCGTCCTCGAGCTGGCTGCGGTGGTGCACCAGGAAGCAGCTCATGCAGGTGAACTCGTCCTCCTGCTTGGGCTTCACCTCGACCGCCAGCTCCTCGTGGGAGAGGTCGGCACCGGGCAGCTCGAAGGACTCGGCCGCCTCGGCCTCGTCCTCGTCGACCTTGCCCGAGTTCTTGTCGTGACGGCGCGCCTTGAGCTCTTCGATGCTCTCCTCGGACTGGTCTTCCTCGGTCTTGCGAGGTGCGTCGTAATCAGTCGCCATCGTGTGTCCACTCCCCATGCACTCGTGCCATCGTGCTGCCCGCGTCGTCCGAGACAGCCTGCTCCTGGTTCCGCCCCGTACGGCGCGCACAGTGTGCACCATGCTCCGCCCCCGGTGCACACTGGTTCAGTCCGTGGCGATCACTGTCGCGAGAACAGCCGGAGGCCCCCGGCTATTCCGGGTCGGCCGCGACGAACCCGCACTGCGTGAGCAGGGTCACGAAGTCGTCCCAGCCGGCGGCGGGGGTGCACACGACGACGGTCGGCGTGCCGTCCGCCCCCGGGCCGCCCAGACGGGGGGCGACGGCGCTGCGCAGCAGCCCGAACCGGGCGCCCGCCTCGCGGGCGACCAGGCACGCCGCGCTCCAGTCCCACCGCTGGGAGCCCTCCTCGACGTAGGCGTCGCCGGCCCCCTCCGCCACGTGGCAGATGTCCAGCGCGCTGGAGCCGATCCGGCGTACGTCGCGCACCTGCGGCAACAGCCTGGCCACCTGGGCGGCCTGCTCGGCGCGCAGGTCGGCCCGGTAGCTGAACCCGGTGAGCACCAGCCGGTGCGACAGCGGCGGCACGGCCCGCACACCCAGCGGTCGCCCGTCCCGGGTGGCGCCGTGCCCGAGGGCGGCGGCGAACTCCACGCCGGAGACGACGTTGAGCACGACGCCGGCGACCACCTCGCCGTCGACCTCGGCCGCGATGGACACGGCGTACTCGGGGAGGCCGTAGAGGAAGTTCACGGTGCCGTCGATGGGGTCGACGATCCAGAGCACCTCGCTGGAGCCGACGTGGTCGTCACCCTCCTCCCCGAGGATGGAGTCGTCGGGGCGGGCCTCCAGCAGCAGCTGGCGGATCAGCTCCTCGCTGGCGCGGTCGACCTCGGTGACCACGTCGGTCGCGCTGGACTTGGTGTCGGCCACGGTGACGCCCTCGGCGCGGCGCTCGCGGACCAGGACGGCGGCCTCCCGCGCCACCCGCAGCGCCAGGTCGCGCAGCGCCGGGGGGTCGGGAGTCACGGTGGCGCTCATGCGTCGGCCCCGGCGACCGCGGGACGGCCGGGGACCCGCGGGTTGGGGCAGCAGCCGACGGCGCACCGGTCCCAGGAGGGTGCCAGCGTCCCCACCGACGGGCGCTCGGGCTCACCCCCACGCTCGGCCTCCGCACGTTCGACGAACAGGTCGCGGACGAGCGTGACGAACCGCGGGTCCACCCCCGGGGTCGCGGCGCGGGCGGCCGGGAGGTCGAGCTTCCGGGCGGTGTCGAGCGCCTCGGTGTCGAGGTCGTAGATCACCTCCATGTGGTCGGAGACGAAGCCGATCGGGACGATGACCACCCCGGCCGCGCCCCGCGCGCTGAGCGTCTCGAGGTGGTCGTTGACGTCGGGCTCCAGCCACGGCACCTGCGGCGGCCCGGACCGCGAGCAGTAGACCAGGTCGGAGGGGAACCGGTGGCCGGTCTCCTCCCGCACCCGCTCGACGACCTCGTGCGCCGCGCTCTGGTGCTGGCGGACGTACCAGCCGCCGTCGGGGCCGCTGCCGTCGTTCATCGACACCGGGATCGAGTGGGTGACGAAGACCAGGTGGGCGTCCTCGCGGGCCTCCTCCGGCAGCTCGGCGAGGGCCGCCAGCGTGGCGTCCACGACCGGCTCGAGGAAGCCCGGGTGGTTGAAGTAGTGGCGCAGCCGGTCCAGCCGCGGCGCCCCCGGCACCTGCGCGCTCGCCTCGGCGAGGTCCTCGCGGTACTGCCGGCAGCCGGAGTACGACGAGTAGGCGCTGGTCACGAAGCACGCCGCCCGCTCGATCCCGTCGTCGGCCATCTGCTGCAGCGCGTCGGTCAGGTAGGGGTCCCAGTTGCGGTTGCCCCAGTAGACCGGGACGTCGATGCCGGCACCCTCGAGGTCCTCGCGCAGGGCCGCCAGGAACGCCCGGTTCTGGTCGTTGATCGGGGACCGGCCGCCGAACGCGTAGTAGTGCTCCCCCACCTCCGCCAGCCGCTCGCGCGGGATGTTCTTGCCACGGGTGACGTTCTCGAGGAACGGGATCACGTCGTCGGGCTGCTCAGGGCCTCCGAAGGAGACGAGCAGCACGGCGTCGTAGGGGCGTACGTCGGGGCTCATGCCGCCATCGTATTTGGCCACCCCACGCCACCCCTCCCTCTGCCCGACCCTCGGGCGGCGGGAGCCGGCGGTTTCGAGGCTCAGGCCGCCTGACGGCCTTCGCACCTCAACCCCCGGCAGACCCGGGGGTTGAGGTGCGAGCGGAGCCGAGCCTCGAAACCGCCGGCCCTCGTCCACAGCCACCGGAGCGTCGGGTTTCGCGCGGTCCCGGCCCGGGCAGGACGCCCGCCATGGCGTGGACCTACCTGCTGGAGTGCGCCGACGGGTCGTTCTACGTCGGCAGCACGATCGACCTCGATCGGCGCCTCTCCGAGCACCAGCTCGGCGAGGGGGCGCGGCACACCAAGCCGTCGAGCCGTCGCCCGGTGAGGCTGCTGTGGGCCGGGCAGTTCGACCGGGTCGAGGACGCCTTCCGCTGGGAGAAGCAGGTGCAGGGGTGGAGCCGGGCGAAGCGTCGCGCGCTCGCCGAGGGGCGGTGGGAGGACCTGCCGGCGCTCGCGAGTCGACCGCGGCGTACGAGGTCAGGTCGGTGAGGCCGGCGGTTTCGAGGCTCAGGCCGCCAGGCGGCCTTCGCACCTCAACCCCCGGAAGGGCCGGGGGTCGAGGTGCGAGCGGAGCGAGCCGGGGCCGGGGGTTGAGGTGCGAGCGGAGCGAGCCGGGGCCGGGGGTTGAGGTGCGAGCGGAGCGAGCCTCGAAACCGCCGGCGCGGCCGGTCGGCCACGGAGGACGTAGGCTCGGCCGGCCATGCTCGAGACCTACCGTCGCATCCTCGCCGTTCCCGGCGGGCGCCGCTTCTCCACCGCCGCGTTCGTGGCGCGGCTGCCGATCTCGATGGTGGGGCTGGGGATCGTGCTCCTGGTCCAGGACGCGACGGGGTCCTACGCCCTGGCGGGCGCGGTCTCGGCGGTGTACGTCGCGGCGGGCGCCGTGGCGGCCGTCGTGCAGGGCCGACTGCTCGACCGGGTGGGTCAGGCCCGGGTGCTGCTGCCGCTGGCGGCCACCTTCACCGTCGGACTCGGGCTGCTGGTGGTCTCGGTGCGGGCCGGCTGGCCGGCACCGGCGACGTACGCACTCGCGGCGCTCGGCGGCGCGACCCTGCCCGCGGCCGGCTCCTGCGTGCGGGCCCGGTGGTCGCACGCGCTGCGCGGTCGGCCGTCCGACGTGCAGACGGCGTTCGCGCTGGAGGCGGTCGTGGACGAGGCCGTGTTCATGCTCGGGCCGATCCTGGTCACGCTGCTGGCGACGACGATCAGCCCCTCGGTCGGCGTCGTGACGGCGGTCGTGGCCGGCCTGCTCGGCACGGTGGCGCTCGCCGCCCAGCGCTCGTCGGAGCCGCCGGCGCACCCCCGCCGCCGCACCGACGTCCGGACCTCGCTGCCCTGGCGCACGCTGCTGCCGCTGGCCGTCGTGATGTTCGCCCTGGGCTCGCTCTTCGGCGGCGCGGAGGTGGTCACCGTCGCGTTCGCCGAGGAGCAGGGCTCCCAGGCGTACGCCGGACCGCTGCTCGCGCTCTGGGCGCTCGGCAGCCTGCTGGCCGGGCTGATCACCGGCGCTCTGTACTGGTCGCGACCCCCGGGCACCCGGGTGAAGGTCGGTGCGCTCGGGATGTGCGTGGCGATGGCCCCGCTGCCGTTCATCGACTCGGTCTGGCTGATGGGGGGCGCGCTGCTGCTCGGCGGCTTCGCGATCGCCCCGACCATGATCGCGGCCACCTCCCTGGTGGAGCGGACGGTGCCGTCCGCGCGGCTGACCGAGGGGATGTCCGTGCTCCACAGCGGGGTGGTCGCCGGCGTCGGCCCCGGCGCCGCGATCGCCGGTCTGGTCGTCGACGAGGCCGGGGCCTCCGCGGCCTACGCCGTCTCGTTCGGGGCGGGCGCCCTGGCGGCCGCCGTGGCGCTGCTGCTCCCCCGCGGGCGCGACTAGGGTCTGCGCATGGCCGGAAGGGCGGGGTGGCGCAACTGGTCGGGGCTCGCCTCGGCCGACCCGGTCGAGGTGTACGCCCCGCGGACGACCGAGGACGTGGTCGCCGCCGTCACGGCCGCACGCGCCGCCGGCACCACCGTGAAGATGGTCGGCACCGGCCACAGCTTCACCGACGTCGCCGCCCCGGAGCACACGATGCTGCTGCCGACCCACCAGACGGGGATCCTGGGCGTCGACCGTGAGGCGATGACCGTCACCGCCGCGGCGGGCACGCCGCTGCACGTCCTCAACCACGAGCTGGAGCGGCTCGGGCTCTCGCTGCACAACATGGGCGACATCGCCGAGCAGACCCTGGCCGGCGCGGTCTCGACCGGCACCCACGGCTCGGGGGGCCGGACCGCCTCGCTCTCCGCACAGCTGGCCGGCCTGGAGCTGGTGACCGGCACCGGCGAGGTGCTGCGCGGCTCCGCGACCGAGCACCCGGACCTGCTCGACGTCGCCCGCGTCGGCCTCGGTGCGCTGGGCATCCTGACCAGCCTCACCTTCCACGTCGAGCCGCTGTTCGCGCTGCGCGCCCACGAGCGGCCGATGTCGTGGCGCGAGGGCACGGCCGCCCTGCTCGACCTCGACGAGGCCCACGACCACGTCGACGCCTACTGGTTCCCCCACACCGACCGGATGCTGGTGAAGACCAACGACCGGCTCGACCTCGACCTGGTCGGCAGCGAGCCGCTGCCGCGGTGGCGCGGCTGGCTCGACGACGAGCTGCTGTCCAACTCGCTCTTCGGGGTGGTGAACCGGGTGGCGACCCGGGCCCCGCGCGCGGTCCCGACCCTCAACGAGGTCTCCGCCCGGTTGCTCTCCGAGCGCCGCTTCACCGGTCCGGCGCACCGGGTGTTCACCTCGCCCCGGCGGGTCGTGTTCAAGGAGATGGAGTACGCCGTGCCGCGGGAGGCCGGGATCGCGGCCCTGACCGAGGCCCGGCGGGCGGTCGACGCGAACGACTGGCGGATCTCCTTCCCGGTCGAGGTCCGGTTCGCGCCCGCCGAGGACGCCCCGCTGTCCACCAGCCACGGGTGCGACACCATCCACCTCGCCTTCCACACCTACGTCGCGGCCGACCACCTCCCCTACTTCCACACGGTCGAGCGGATCCTGCGCGACCACGGCGGGCGGCCCCACTGGGGCAAGCTGCACACCCGGACGGCGGCCGACCTCGCTCCGGCGTACCCCCGGTTCGGGGACTACCTCGCCCTGCGCGACCGGCTCGACCCCGACCGGGTGCTCGACAACGCCTACCTGCGCCGCGTCCTCGGCTAGGTGGTCGACGTGCCGGCTCGACGATCCCCGGGACGGGGCGAACCTTTTGCGGCCGCCGTCTCGTCTGGGTGGTCGTGACGATGAGAGAGAGCCAACGGGCCGAGTTCGCGGAGTTCGTCTCCGCCCGCTCGCCCGCCCTGCACCGGGCCGCCTACCTGATGGTGGGCGACGTCTCCCTGGCCCAGGACCTGGTCCAGGAGGCGCTGACCCGCACCTACGTCGCGTGGCCGCGGCTGCGCGACACGAGCAAGGCCGAGGCCTACACCCGCAAGGCGATCACGACGACCGCGATCTCCTGGTTCCGCAGGAAGTCCTGGGGCGAGCGGCCGACCGACCGGGTCGACGACCGCGGTGCCGCCGGCCACGAGGACGGCGTCGCCCAGCACCAGTGGCTGTGGCAGGCGATGCTCTCGCTGCCGGTGCGGCAGCGGGCGGCCGTCGTGCTGCGCTACTACGAGGACCTCACCGAGGCCCAGACCGCCGAGGCGATGGGCTGCGCCGTCGGCACGGTGAAGAGCCAGGTCTCGGCCGCGCTCTCCACGCTCCGCGAACGGCTCGGGGACGACGCCGACGTCGCCGCGCTGCTCCCCTTCGACGACCTGGTGGTGGCCCGATGACCGAGAAGCTCAAGACCCTGATGCACACGCAGGCGGACGCCGTGGACTTCGCCGCCCCCGACGTCGACGCGATGGTCCGCACCGGTGAGCGACGTCGGCGCACCCGGCACCTCGGCGGCCTGGCCGGCGCGGCCGCCCTCGCGGCCGGCATCGCCCTGGCGGTGCCGCTGCTCGCGCCGGCCGAGCGGGGGGTCGAGCCGGCCGGCCCGGTGGCCTCCACCCCCCTGAGCTGGGTGGACGGGACGACCCTCCACGAGGGGGCTCGGACCTTCGCCCTCGACTTCCGCCCCCGCGCGTTCGTCCGTACCGCCGAGGGCTACGTCTTCAGCGACCGCGACGGCCGGGTGTGGTCGTGGCAGGACGACGAGGCGACCCTGGTGGGCCGCACCGACGACCGGAACCCCCACCTGGTCGCCGACGCGGAGTCCGGCCTCGCCGGCTTCGTGGCCCAGGAAGGCCCGGAGTACGTCGTGGTCGACCAGGAGGCCGGCACGGTCACCGGGTACGACGCTCCCCGGGGCACCGAGCCCGAGGACTTCGCGGCGATCGACGACGGGACCGGGTACTGGCAGTCGGCCGCGGGGCTGGTCGCCTTCGACCTCCGCGACCGACGGAGCACGCCGCTCGACGTCCGCGGCACGCTGGCGGACGTGGAGGACGACCTGCTGGCCGTCCGCACCCACGCCGGGGTCTCGGTGCGGACCCTGGACGGCCAGGAGCTCCAGCTGCTCGACGAGTTCCACGGCGAGGTCGGCTCGTTCTCCCCCGACGCCCGCTACTTCACCAACGACGCGGACGTGCCGCAGGTCTACGACGTCACGGCCGGCGAGCAGGTCGACGTGCCGGTCGGGACCCGGGAGTTCGCCAGCGGCTACGAGTGGCTCGACGGCTCGACGCTGGCCCTGATCGCCTCCGCGGAGTCGGTCGACGACTCGCCCGTGCAGCTGGTCAGCTGCGTGGTGCCGGCGGGCCCGTGCACGACGGGAACGACGCTCGGGACGTTCGAGGAGGCGGCCGACCGCCTCGTGCTCCCGATCGGCATCCCGATCGACGGCTGACTCACACGCTGGCGGGCCCCGCCGGGAGCGGGGCCTGCCAGTGGCGCCAGATCGCGAGCAACCGCCACGCGAGGCAGACGGCGGCGCCGACGAGCGCGCTCACGGCGTACGGCTGGTCGAGGCGGTCGAGCAGCACCGCGATCGCCGCCCCGGCCAGCGCCGGGGTCGCGTAGAGCTCGCCCCGGAACACCGCCGGCACCCGACCGGCGAGCAGGTCGCGCAGCATCCCGCCGCCGATGCCGGTGACCATCCCCATCAGGGCCGCCGGCAGCGGGCCGATCCCGTAGTCGACCGCCTTGAGCGCCCCGACGACGCAGAACAGCGCGAGGCCGAAGGCGTCCAGGACGCCGACCTGGCGCTCGAGCCGGCCGACGGCCGGGTGGTACCAGAAGGTCAGCAGCCCGGCCGCGACCGGGACCAGCAGGTAGCGCCAGTCGGCCAGGGCCGCGGGGGGCGTCGCGCCGATCAGCACGTCGCGCAGGAATCCGCCTCCGAGGCCGGTGGTGCCGGCCAGGACCAGCACCCCGAACACGTCGAGCTCCTTGCGCACCCCGACCAGCGCGCCGGAGATCGCGAACACGAAGATGCCGGTGAGGTCGAGGACGACGAGGACGGGCGACACGGCCGGACCCTACCGGGGCGCGGCGCCCCGGCCGCGGTGCCCTGCTGGCGTAGGCTCGGCCGCACCGGAGCAGCACCCGCTCGCACCGCCTGACCAGGAAGAGTGTCCGCAGACCATGGCCCATCTCTCGCTCGCAGGACTGAGCGGCGACGGGAAGCGTCTGCTGCTGGTCAGCGACAAGGGCGTCGAGTTCACCCTCGACGTCGACGAGCGTCTCCGGGCCGCGCTCCGCGGCGACCATGCACGGCTCGGCCAGTTGGAGATCAAGATGGACTCATCCCTCCGCCCGCGCGACATCCAGGCCCGGATCCGGGCCGGCGAGACGCCCGAGGCCGTGGCCCAGGCCGCACACACCACCGTCGAGGCGATCATGCCGTTCGCCGCGCCCGTGCTCGCCGAGCGGCAGCACGTCGCCGACCGGGCGCAGCGGTCCTCGGTCCGGCGCTCCGCGGCCTCGGCCGGGGCGCGCACCCTCGGCGACGCGGTCGGCAGCCACCTGCAGGGGCTCAACGTCCCCGACACCGTGGAGTGGGACGCCGCCCGGCGCGAGGACGGCAAGTGGACCCTCACCGGCGCCTTCTCCGCCGCCGGCCGCAGCGGCATCGCCCGCTTCACCTTCGACGCCCCCGGCAACTACGTCGTCGCCGACAACGAGGACGCGACCTGGCTGGTCGGCGACGCCCCCGCGGCGTCCAGCCCGGCTCCCGCGGTCTCCAACGAGATCGCCCGCGCCCGGGCCCGGAGGGCCGCCGCGACCGGTTCCGACCCCGGGGAGGAGACTCTGCCGCTCGGCGACGACGCGATCTCCATGGTCGCGGGCGAGCACGACGACCTCGGCTCCGAACAGCCGGTCGAGGCGTTCCTCGACGGTCCGCCGGACTCCACCACCGACGACTCGGCCGACTCCACCGACTCCACCGACCCCACCGACTCCACTGACTCCAGCGAGCCGGAGGGCGCCGAGGCCACCCACGAGGACGAGCCGCCGGCGCGCAAGCCCTCACGCAAGCGCGGCCGGGCCTCGGTCCCGAGCTGGGACGAGATCATGTTCGGCGGCGGCAAGTCCGACTGAGGGCCCTCCCCCGACATCGCCTGGGAGTAGCCTCCGGCCATGTCGTACTTCGTGACCGGCGCCACGGGTTTCATCGGCCGCTTCCTCGTCCAGGAGCTCCTCGACCACCGCGAGGGCGAGGTCTTCGTCCTCGTCCGGGAGTCCTCGCTGCCCCGGATCCAGCGGCTCATCGACCGCTGGGACACCGACCGGGTGGTGCCGGTCGTCGGTGACCTCGGCGCCGACCGGCTCGGGCTCGACGAGGCCTGGGTCACCGAGCACCGCGGCCGGATCGACCACTTCTTCCACCTCGCCGCGATCTACGACATGACCGCCGACGACGCCATGAACGAGGCGCTCAACGTGGGCGGCACGCGGCACGCGCTGGAGCTGGCCGGGGCGCTGCAGGTCGGCTGCTTCCACCAGGTCTCCTCGGTGGCCGCGGCCGGTGACTTCCACGGCCGCTTCGACGAGTCGATGTTCGACGAGGGCCAGCCGCTGCCCTCGCCGTACCACCGGACGAAGTTCGAGTCCGAGCGGATCGTGCGGACCGAGGCGACCGTGCCGTGGCGGGTCTACCGTCCCTCGATCGTGGTCGGTGACAGCCAGACCGGCGCCATGGACAAGGTCGACGGCCCCTACTACTTCTTCCCCGCGATGAAGCAGCTGCGGGACCGGCTGCCCGCCTGGCTGCCGCTGCTCGGCGTCGACCTCGGCGACACCAACGTGGTGCCGGTCGACTACGTCGCCCAGGCCATGGACCACCTCGCCCACCTGCCCGGCCACGACGGCGAGGCGTTCCACCTGGTCAACCCCGAGCCGCAGCCGGTCGTGGAGATGATCAACCTGTTCTGCGGGGCCGCCGGCGCCCCGCGGTTCGCGACGCCGATCGACCGCTCCGTCACCCGGGCCGGGCCACTGGCGCTGCTCCCCCGGTCGCTGCGACCCCTCGAACTCGCCACCGCGGTGGTGAAGTCCACCCCCGCCCAGCTCCTGCTCGGCCAGACGCTGGGCCGGCTCGGGATCCCGCCGGAGGTGCTGGGCCACTCGCGCTTCACCGCCGACTTCGACTCCCGCCGGACCGAGCAGGCGCTCGCGGGCTCCGGGATCTCCGTGCCCGACCTGGAGTCCTACGCCCGCACGCTGTGGTCCCACTGGGAGGAGCACCTCGACACCTCCACCGCCCGCGACCGCAAGGCCCGGGAGGCGCTCCAGGGCAAGTACGTCGTCATCACCGGCGCCTCCTCGGGCATCGGGCAGGTCACGGCGCTCAAGGTCGCCCAGGCGGGAGGGGTGCCGGTCCTGGTGGCCCGCGGCCGGGAGAAGCTGGAGGCGACGAGGGCCGCGATCGAGGACCGGGGCGGCACGGCGTACGTCTTCCCGTGCGACCTCTCCGACCTCGACGCGATCGACAAGCTCTGCAAGGAGCTGACGACCGAGCTGCCGTCGGTGGACGTGGTCGTCAACAACGCCGGCCGGTCGATCCGGCGGTCACTGCGGCTCAGCCAGGACCGCTTCCACGACTTCGAGCGCACCATGCAGCTCAACTACTTCGGCGCCATCCGGCTGGTGATGGGACTGGTGCCGGGGATGCGCGAGCAGCGCCGTGGGCACGTCGTGAACATCTCCTCCATCGGGGTGCAGACCAACCCGCCGCGGTTCTCGGCGTACGTCGCGTCCAAGGCGGCGCTCGACGCGTGGAGCAACGTCGTCGCCTCCGAGCTCGTGGGCGACGGCATCACCTTCACCGGCATCCACATGCCGCTGGTGCGGACGCCGATGATCGCCCCCACCAAGCTCTACGACAAGTTCCCCACGATCAGCCCCGCGCAGGCGGCCGACCTGGTGATCCAGGCGATCGTCGAGCGCCCCCACGAGATCAACACGCTGCTCGGCAACGCCGGCGCCGTCGCCCACACGATCGCCCCGAAGGCGGCCTTCCGGCTGCTCAACATGGCCTTCCACGTCTTCCCCGACTCCGCCGCCGCGCGCGGCGACTCCGAGCCCGGCGGCCGCGAGACCGAGCAGATCATGCTGGCCAGGGTGTTCCGAGGCGTGCACTGGTAGCCGCCTCGGCCTCCCCGCGTCAGCCGGTCTCGACCGGGCGGGCCGGGTCGGCCACCCACTCGCTCCACGAGCCCGGGTAGAGCGCGGCCCGGATCCCGGCGACCTCCATCGCCAGCAGGTCGTGGCACGCGGTGACGCCGCTCCCGCAGTACGCCGCCACGTCGGTGCCCGGCACCGCGCCGACGGCCGCGTAGCGCGCCCGGAGCTCCTCGGCCGACCGGAACCGCCCGTCGGGTCCGAGATTCTCCGTCGTCGGCACGTTGACCGCGCCCGGCACGTGGCCGGCGACCGGATCGATCGGCTCGGTCTCCCCGCGGTAGCGCTCCCCCGCCCGGGCGTCGACCAGCACGTCGACGTCGAGCAGGTCGTCGACCGAGACCACCGGCATCGCGCCGGGATCGCCGTCGAAGTCGCCGGCCGCGACGACGGGGGCCTCGGCGGAGGCCGGGAGTCCGGCGGCCACCCAGGCCGACCAGCCGCCGTCCAGCACGCGCACCGCCGGATGGCCGTAGTGACGCAGCAGCCACCACGCGCGGCCGGCGGCGTGGCCGGACCAGTCGTCGTAGACCACCACGGGTCGGGCGGCCGAGACGCCGGCGCGTCGCATCGCGGCCACGAACACCTCCCGGTCCGGCAGCGGGTGCCGGCCGCGGTGGCCCGGCGGGGCCGCCAGGTCCGCGTCGAGGTCGACGTACGCCGCTCCGGGCACGTGGCCTGCGGCGTACTCCTCCGGCCCGGGCGGGCCGCCCAGCCGGTAGCGGACGTCGAGCACGGTGAAATCGCCCAGGCGGGCGTGGAGCTCCTCGGGTGCGATCAGAGGTCCCGGCATGCCGTCATCCTGCCCGAGCGGGCTGTGACAGGATCCACCCCCGTGGCCGAACTGCACTTCTTCACCGGAACCATGGACTCGGGCAAGAGCACCCTGGCCCTGCAGACCAACCACAACCACGCCGCCCGCGGCCGCGTCGGCCGGATCTTCACGACCCACGACCGGGCCGGGGTGGCCAAGGTGTCCAGCCGGCTCGGGCTCACCCACGACGCGCTCGAGGTGGACTCGGACTTCGACTTCTGGACCTACACGGTGCAGAGCCTCACCGCCGGCGGCCGGATCGACTACCTGATCTGCGACGAGGCCCAGTTCTACGCGCGCGACCAGATCGACCAGCTCGCCAAGCTCGTGGACGAGCTCCAGATCGACTGCTTCGCCTTCGGCATCCTCACCGACTTCCGGGGGCTGATGTTCGAGGGCAGCGCCCGGCTCGTCGAGCTCGCCGACCGCGTCCACACCCTGCAGGTCGAGGCCCTGTGCTGGTGCGGCAAGCGGGCCACCCACAACGCCCGCACCGAGAACGGCGTGATGGTGACCGAGGGCGAGGTCATCGTCGTGGGCGACGTCGAGGCCGCGGACCTGCCCCCGGCCGACGTCGCCTACGAGGTGCTGTGCCGGCAACACCACCGGCGCCGGCTCACCGCGGCCCGCGCGAAGGCGGTCAGCCTCGCCCCCGAACCGCTGCCCTTCGGCTGACCTCGTCTAGACCAGCGCCCCAACTCCCTCGCGCACGGGGAGGCCGGAGGAGCACCCTAGATGCCATTCCGGCAGGAGAGGTCCTGTCGGGCTGAGGAATTCGGGGGGATTCCATGAGGAGCACATATCGTTTCCTGGCCTACGCCATCGCCGCCCTCGTGGTGGTGCAGGCCTTTGCCATCGCCTGGGCGTTCTTCGGGATGACCAACTGGATCAGCAACGAGAACGGCGTCGTCGACAAGGCACTCCTGGAGTGCACCGACTGCGACCAGCAGTTCACCGCCGAGTGGGGCTTCGCCATCCACATGTTCTTCAACGGTCTGCTGCTGATCCCGCTGCTGTCGCTGGTCATGCTGGTGGTCTCCTTCTTCGCGAAGGTGCCCCGGGGCGTCACGTACGCGGCGGTCGTCGTCGGGCTCGTCGTGCTGCAGGTGATCGTGCTGCCGATGCTCTCGCGCGAGGTCGACCCGGCACTCGGCGGCCTGCACGGCGCCAATGCGCTGGTGCTGCTCGGGGTCGCGCTGATGGCGGGTCGCAGGGCATCGGGGAGCACCGGCGGTCGACGCGGCGCGACGGCACACGACACGGCCGATCCGGTCTCGGCCTGACCGATGGCCGCACAGGTGCGGCTGTGGCTCTCCGGAACCGCCACAGCCGCCGTCGTGCTGCCCCTGGGCTGGTTCTGGTACGACAGCCTGCTCCCCGAGGACTACGACCTCGCGCAGATGGGGCAGGTCGACTGGGGCGGCGGGCCCGTGGGCGAGCACGCGAGCATGTCCGGCCACCACCACGGCACGCCCGTGGCCGACCTGGTCGTCGACCCGGAGCGTCCCGCCGACGTCCGCGAGACGCTGACCGTCCGCGACGACGGGCACCGGATGACGGTCAACGGATCCACGCCCGGCCCGACGCTGCGGGTCACCGAGGGTGACCTCGTCGAGGTGCGACTGGTCAACGACGACGTCGCCGACGGAGCCACCCTGCACTGGCACGGCGTCGACCTGGTCAACGCCGCCGATGGGGTCGCCGGCGTCACCCAGGACGCCGTGATGCCCGGCGAGACCTACGTCTACCGCTTCGTCGCCGACGACCCGGGCAGCTACTGGTACCACTCCCACCAGATCTCCCACGTCCAGGTCCAGCGGGGGCTGCTCGGGGCGCTGGTGGTGGAGCCCGACGACGCCGGCGGTGCCGCGGACGTCGACCAGGTGGCGGTCCTGCACCAGTACGGCGAAGGGGGCACGCTCAACGGCGTCGTGGGGGTCAGCGAGCTCGCGGCGCAGCCCGGGGAGGAGGTCCGGCTCCGGGTCGTCAACACCGACAACGGCATCGCGTCCGTGTGGTCCCCCGACACCCCCTTCCGCGTCCTGGCCGTCGACGGCCGCGAGCTGAACCAGCCGGGCGAGCTGAGTGACGTGAGGGTGACGGTCCCCGCCGGGGGTCGCGTCGACCTGGGCCTCACCGTGCCGACCACGGGTGCGCGGCTGGACTTCTCGGGAGGCCAGTCGCTGGTGGTGGGGCCTGCGGAGCCGGCAGCGGCCAGGTCCTCGCCCCCGGACCGGACGCTGGACCTGTTGTCCTACGGCGAGCCGGCTCCCCCGCCGTTCGACGTCGACGACCCCGACCGGCGCTTCGACTACGTCATCGACAAGCGCCCGGGCTTCCTCGACGGCACGCCGGGGCTGTGGTGGACGATCAACGGCGCGATGTTCCCCGACATCCCGATGTTCATGGTCAGCGAGGGCGACGTCGTGGTCTTCGAGATCGTCAACGACAGCGACGACGCCCACCCGATGCACCTGCACGGGCACCACGCCCTGGTGCTCTCCCGCAACGGCGAACCCGCCACCGGTGGCCCCTGGTGGGTCGACTCGCTGGAGGTCGGCGTCGGCGACCGCTACGAGATCGCCTTCCTCGCCGACAACCCCGGACTGTGGATGGACCACTGCCACAACCTGCCCCACGCCGCCGAGGGCCTGGTGGCCCACCTGATGTACGACGGAGTGACCTCGTCCTTCCAGGTCGGCGGCGAGAACGGCAACCAACCCGAGTGAGGTGCGACACACACCCAGCTCACCTGTTGCGCGCGCCCAACTCAACCCTTTGCGGGGGTCAGGTGATGATCACGGGGATCAGCATCTCGGCGGGGGTGAGGGAGCCGTGGAGGCCGACCAGCGAGGCCTCGTAGGGGAACGCGGTGGTGGAGAGCACGGCGGTGTCGCCGGTGCAGGCGACGACGACGTCGCCGAGCCGGGGGCGTACGCCGGGGTCGACCGGGCCGAACCAGCCGCGCGCGATCGCCTCGTCCCGGGCCAGCACCACCGCGCGGTCCCCCAGGACCGCCCGCCAGCCGGCCACGACGTCCTCGACGGCCCCGCGGGCGGCGTAGAGGTGGCGGAAGCGGGCCTCGCCGCCGAGCAGCACCAGGCCGTCCTGGAGCTCGGGGTGGTCGTCGACGTCGATCCGTGACTCCGGGGCGGAGTCGACCATCCCGTGGTCGGCGAGGACGACCAGCCGGGTCGACGCGGGCAGCGCCTCGCGCAGCTGCTCGGCCTCGGCGTCGACCATCGCGAGCTGCTGGAGCCACTGGCTGGACGCGACGCCGAAGCGGTGGCCGGTCCAGTCGAGGTCGCCGTCGTAGACGTAGGTGAAGGACGGCCGCTCGCGGGACGCGGCGACCACGGCGGCGATCCGCTCGCCGACCCGGTCGGCGCCGACGAAGTCACCGCCGCGCATCGAGGCGATGGTCAGCCCGCTGTCGCGGAACTCGCGCTTGTTGACCGAGGTGACGGTGATGCCGACCGAGGCCATCCGGGCGAAGCCGGTCGGGTGGGGCTGCCACTGGACCGGATCGACGGTGCGGTCCCACTGCAGGGCGTTGAGCAGCCGGTCGGTGCCGGGCACCCGCGAGGTGAAGCCGACCAGGCCGTGGCTGCCGGGCGGCAGCGCGGTCCCGAGCGAGGTGAGGCTGGTGGCCGTGGTGGACGGGACGCCCGCGGTGCCGAGCCGGGCGTCGTCGAGCAGCTCGGCGAGGAACGGTGCGGCGTGCGCGTAGCGGCGCAGCAGCTCGGCGCCGAGGCCGTCGACGAGGAACACGACGTAGGAGGGCGCGGCGGGGAGCAGCAGCGCGTCGTGCGGCTCCTCGACGGGCTGGCCCAGGGCCGCGGCCACGGCCGGCACGACGTCGGCCAGCGAGCGTGCGCCGTACGCCGGCTCGACGAACCCCGGCCCGACGGGACCCACGCTCACCGCTGCGGTCACGTCTGCCGGGTGCGGGAGGACAACGACTCGGCGAAGGACAGCAGCCGCTGCACGGCGTCGGGGCCCTCGGCGGCCGCGGAGACCCGCAGCGAGAAGTCGTCGGAGGAGAAGGAGCCGGTGTAGCCGTGGTCGGCGTCGCACTCCGGGTCCTGGCAGCCGGCGGGCTCGAGGTCGAGCCGGCCGACGCCGCCCCAGCCGATCGTGAGCACGGCCTCGGCCGGGTGGCCCGGTCCGTCCTCGGGGCTGGTGACCATCCGGGTGACGACGACGGACTTCACCGCGGTGAGCGCGATCGCCTCGGTCGAGGTGGAGGTGTAGGGCTCGGGCAGCAGGTCGTCGCCGGCGTGCTCGTCGGTGTGGGCGAGCACCAGCCGGGACGGGGTGAGGACGACGACGGTGAGGTGCCGGCGGACCTCGTCGCGGTCGAAGGTCGGCTCGTGGTGGACGAAGAAGGACACCACCTGCTCCCCCGACACGGCGGCGGAGACCCCGTCGCCGACGACCTCGGGGTAGTAGCCGGTGCGGTCGATGGCGTCCTGGAGCTCCGCGGTGCGGTCGCGGTCCTCGGTCGTGCGGCTGCGCATGGGGCGCAGTCTTGCACGCGCCCCCGACGGGTCAGCCGGGGCTCGTGTCGCCGGCCTGCGAGGGCAGCCGGCGGGCGAACCAGTCGGTCCGCGCCTGCGAGACCGGGTCGACCCGGATCGTGCCGCGCAGCACCGAGGCCCGGTCGGGGCCGGCGAGCACCAGCGGCAGGTCGAGCGTCGTGACCTGGGGCAGGTCGTGCTGGAGCTGGGCCACCCGCAGGATCAGCCGCTCCACGTCGGAGACGTCGACGACCTCCGAGCCGCGGTAGCCGAAGAGCATCGGCGAGGACTTGATCTCGCGCACCATGGCCGCCGCGTCGTGCTCCCCGATGGGCGGGATCCGGTAGGACCGGTCCTGCAGCAGCTCGGTGAGCGGGCCCGCGATGCCGAAGGAGACCACCGGCCCGAACAGCGGGTCCTCCATGCTGCTGATCGCGACGGGGACCCCCGGCGGCGCGTTCTTCTGCACCACGAAGCCGGCCCGGTCGGTGCTGGTGATCAGCTCGTTGAGCGACTCCCAGGCGACCTTCATCTCCGCCGCCGTGTCGATGTTGCGCCACACGTGGGCCAGGTCGGGCCGCTCACGCAGGTGACCGGCGGTGGCCTTGAGCACGACGTCCCACTCCAGCTCCCGGCCCGCCTTCTGGGCGGCCCGGAGGTTCTCGACCGGGCGCTCGGCCCAGGTCTCGATGCCGTACGCCGCCAGCAGCTCGCGCACCTGACCGGGATCGAGGTCCACCCCCTCGGGGTGGGCCCGGAGGGCCTGGTGGACGATCCGCTTCGCCCCGCCGGAGTCCAGGTCGGTGGTGTCGAGGGCGGCGCCGTCGGGGGTCCGCAGCCACACGGCGTACCCGACGACCCGGGCGAGGGCGCGCACCGCGGCCTCGACGGCGGGGTAGGACGGGACCGAGCCGCGGCCCGCGACCTGGCCGGCGACGTCGGGCACGCGCAGCAGCTCGGGCACGCCCTCGGCGCCGAGGAAGGAGGAGACCAGCGGCTTGTCGGACTGCTCGCCCACCGCCGCGAGCACGTTGGCGACGTCCTCGCCGGAGACGTCGAGCGGCGGGATGTAGACCGCGACGACGGCGTCGACGTCCGGGTCGTCGATGGCGACGTCGAGGGCGTCCTCGAAGTCGTCGGCGCCGGCGTCGGCCCCCAGCGCCACCGACTTGTTCACGACCAGGCCCACGGCGGCCGCGGCGTCCGCCGCGAGCAGCCCGAGGGCGTCGGAGTTGCCGACCACGGCGACCCGGCGGCCGCGGGGCAGCGGCTGGTGGGCGAGCAGCTGGGCGACGTCGAACATCTCGTCGAGGGTGTCGACCTGGATCACGCCGGCCTGGCGGAACATCGCGTCGACGGCCTGCTGCGGTGCGGCGATCTTGCGGACCTTGTGGCCCATCGGCACGCCCTGCGTGGTGCGGCCGGAGCGGACCGCGATGATCGGCTTGCGCAGCGAGACCCGGCGGGCGACCCGGGAGAACTTCCGCGGGTTGCCGATCGACTCGAGGTACATCATCACGACCTCGGTGGCGTCGTCCTCCTCCCAGTACTGCAGCAGGTCGTTGCCGGAGACGTCGGCGCGGTTGCCGGCGCTGACGAAGGTCGAGAGGCCCAGGCCCCGGTTGTTGACCTTCTCCAGGATCGCCGAGCCCAGGGCACCGGACTGGCAGAAGAAGCCGGCCCGGCCCTCCGGCGGCATCAGCGGCGACAGCGAGGCGTTGAGGGAGGTCGTGGGCGCGGTGTTGATGACGCCGAGACAGTTGGGGCCGATCAGCCGCAGCCCGTAGGAGCGGGCGAGCCCGACCAGCCGGCGCTGCCGCTGGCGCCCGTCCTCGCCGGTCTCGGCGAAGCCGGAGGAGATGACGACCAGCCCGTGCACGCCCTTGGCGGCGCAGTCGAGGACGACGTCCTGCACCGCGTCGGCGGGCACCGCGACGATGGCGACGTCCACCTCGTCGGGGATCTCGTTGACCGTCTTGTACGCCGGAAGGCCGGACACCGCGTCGGAGGAGGGGTTCACGGCGTACACCCGGCCGGTGTAGTTGCCGGTGACCAGGTTGCGGACCAGCGCCTGCCCGATCGTGTCCTGCCGGCGGCTGGCGCCGACCACCGCCACCGAGCGCGGGCGGAAGAACCGCTCGATGGACGCCGACTCGGCACGGTGCTCGCGGGAGACCATCACCCCGACGGAGGTGTCGGTGGGGTCGATCCCGAACTCCAGCACCATCACGCCGTCCTCGTAGCCGCTGGCCACGTGGTAGCCGGCGTCGCGGAAGGTGCCGATCATCTTCTGGTTGTCGGGCAGGACCTCGGCGGTGAACCGCTCGACCCCGCGCTCACGGCCGGCCTGGGCGAGGTGCTCGAGCAGCAGCTGGGCGATCCCGCGCCCCTGGTGACGGTCCTCGACGAGGAACGCGACCTCCGCCTCGCCCGGCTCCACGACGTCGTAGCGGCCCACCGCGATCATCTGGCCGCCGAGCTCCACGATCATCGCCACCCGGTCGACGTGGTCGACCTGGGTGAAGCGGCGCACGTCCTTGTCGGACAGGTTCGGCATCGGCGCGAAGAAGCGGAAGTACTTCGACTCCTCGGAGACCCGGGAGTAGAACTCGATCAGCAGCTGCGCGTCCTCGGGCCGGATCGGACGCAGGTGCGCCGCCCGCCCGTCCCGCAGCAGCACGTCCGCCTCCCAGTGCCTGGGGGCGGCGACGGGCTGGTGGGGGGCCTGGGCCATGGCAGGAATCTATCCGGTCCGGCGTGGCCGGTGGGGACCGGCGGAGGCGGCGGGGAACAATGGCCCGCATGGCCCGGCGCACCACGAAGAACCCACCCCCCGACGACGACTTCGAGGAGCACATCCTCGACACCGACATCCGGGACGAGATGCAGACCTCGTTCCTGGAGTACGCCTACTCGGTCATCTACTCCCGGGCGCTCCCCGACGCGCGCGACGGGCTGAAGCCGGTGCAGCGCCGGATCCTCTACACGATGAACGAGATGAACCTGCGACCCGACCGGGGGCACGTGAAGTCCGCCCGCGTGGTCGGCGAGGTCATGGGTCGGCTGCACCCGCACGGCGACGGCGCGATCTACGACGCGATGGTGCGGATGGCGCAGCCGTGGTCGATGCGGCTGCCGTTCATCGACGGCCACGGGAACTTCGGCTCGCCCGACGACTCCCCCGCGGCGATGCGCTACACCGAGGCCCGGATGGCGCCGGCGGCGGTGGCGATGACGGCCGACATCGACGAGGAGACCGTCGACTTCAAGCCCAACTACGACAGCCGCGAGCTCGAGCCCGTGGTGCTGCCCTCGGCGATCCCGAACCTGGTCGTCAACGGCACCACCGGCATCGCGGTCGGCATGGCGACCAACATCCCGCCCCACAACCTGGTCGAGGTCGTGCAGGCGCTGCGCCACCTGGTCATCCACCCCGACGCCACCCTCGACGACCTGATGCGCTTCATCCCCGGCCCCGACCTGCCCACCGGGGGCAAGATCGTCGGCCTCGACGGGATCCGCGACGCCTACGAGTCCGGCCGCGGGTCGTTCAAGATGCGGGCGACCGCGCGGGTGGAGACGATCGGCCGCCGCAAGGGCATCGTCGTCACCGAGCTCCCCTACGGTGTCGGCACCGAGAAGGTCGTGGAGCGGATCAAGACCCTCGTGCAGGGCAAGAAGATCCAGGGCATCGCCGACATCAAGGACCTCACCGACCGCGAGAAGGGGCTCCGGCTGGTGATCGAGGTCAAGAACGGCTTCGTGCCGGAGACGCTGCTCGAGCAGCTCTACAAGCAGACGCCGATGGAGGACTCCTTCGGCATCAACACCGTCGCGCTCGTCGACGGCCAGCCCCGCACCCTGGGCCTGCTGCAGCTGCTCGAGGTGTTCCTCGGCCACCGCTACGACGTCGTACGCCGCCGCTCGCAGTTCCGTCGCGACAAGAAGGCCGAGCGGCTGCATCTGGTCGACGGCCTGCTGGTCGCGCTGCTCGACATCGACGAGGTCATCCAGGTGATCCGCACCAGCGACGACGCCGGCACCGCCCGGGAGCGGCTGCGGTCGGTGTTCGACCTCTCCCAGGCTCAGGCCGACTACATCCTGGAGATGCAGCTGCGTCGGCTCACCCGGTTCAGCCGGATCGAGCTGGAGAAGGAGCAGGAGCAGCTGCGGCGCGAGATCGAGGAGCTCGAGGCGATCCTCGCCGACCCCGAGCTGCTGCGCACCGTCGTGTCCTCGGAGCTCGCCGACGTGGCGGCCACCTTCGGCACGCCGCGACGCACCGTCCTGCTCGAGTCGGCCGGCACCGCCGCCATCACGGCGGCCGCCGCCCCGCTCGAGGTGCCCGACGACCCGTGCTTCGCCTACCTCTCCTCCTCCGGGCTGCTGGCCCGCACCACCTCCGACGACCCCCCGGGCTCCGGGGGCGGCCGGTCCAAGCACGACGTCGTCGTGTCAGCCGTCCGCACGACCGCACGCGGCACCATCGGGCTGCTGACCAACCGGGGCCGTGTGGTCAAGCTGGGCGCCCTGGAGCTGCCGACGTTGCCGCCCTCTGCCAACGATCCCCACCTCTCGGGCTCCAACCCGGTCAGCGAGTTCGTGTCGCTGGAGGCCGGTGAGCGGGTGCTCGCGCTCACCTCGCTCCCCTCCGACGGACCCGGCCTCGCGCTCGGCACCCGGCAGGGCATCGTCAAGCGGGTCACCCCCGAGGTGCTCAACCGCGACGAGTGGGAGGTGATCTCGCTCAAGGAGGGCGACGAGGTGGTCGGCGCGGTCGAGCTCACCACCGGCGAGGAGACCCTCTGCTTCGTCTCCGACCAGGCGCAGCTGCTCCACTTCGCCGCCCCCGGCGTACGGCCGCAGGGGCGCTCGGGCGGCGGCATCGCCGGCATCAAGCTCGGCGGCGGCGACCGGGTGGTCTTCTTCGGCGTCGTCGACCCCCGCGACGCGGTGGTCGTCACCTCCTCCGGCTCCAGCACCGCCCTGCCCGGCACCGAGCCCGGCTCGGTCAAGGTCACGCCGTTCGGCGAGTACCCCGCCAAGGGGCGGGCCACCGGCGGCGTCCGCTGCCACCGGTTCCTCAAGGGCGAGGACGCGCTGGTCTTCGCCTGGGTCGGCCAGGCTCCGGCCCGGGCGGCCGCGAGCAGCGGCGCCCCCGTGGAGCTGCCCGAGGCGACCGGCCGCCGCGACGGCTCGGGCGTGCCCGGCAGCCAGCCGATCCAGGCGTGCGCCGGGCCGGTGGCCGCCCGGCTGGCAGCCATCGGTGTGGAAGGCTGACTGGCATGCTGCTGCGCCTGGCCGGACTCCTCCTGACCGGCTCGCTGCTGGCACTCAGCGGGTGCAGCGGTGACGAGGCCCCCGCCAGCGACGCCCGGACGCCGCAGGAGGTGCTCGAGCTGGCGAAGACCACGCTCGACGAGACCAGCGGGGTGCGGCTGGCGCTGAGCTCCGACGGTCTCCCGTCGGGGGTGTCCGGGGTCAGCGCCGCCGCGGGGGTCGGCACCCATGCGCCCGCCTTCGACGGCACCCTGACCGTCGTGCTCGGGGGCGCGTCCTTCGACGTGCCCGTCGTGGCCCTCGACGGGACCGTCCACGCGCAGGTGCCGCTCGTGCCGGGCTGGCAGGACGTCGACCCGGCCGACTACGGCGCCCCCGACCCGGCGCAGCTGATGTCGACCGAGGCCGGCTTCTCCTCGCTGCTCACCGCGACCGCGGGGGTCGAGGAGGGCGAGAGCGTGCGCGGCGGCGAGAACAACGCCGAGGTGCTGACCGAGTACACCGGGACCGTCCCCGGCGACGTCGTCGGCAACGTGATCCCGAGCGCGTCCGGCGACTTCGACGCCACGCACACCGTGACCGCGGAGGGCCAGCTGCGCTCGACGGTGCTCACCGGGGTCTTCTACCCCGGCACCGAGCCGATGACCTACACGATCGACCTCACCGAGTACGGCTCCACGCCGGAGATCACCGCCCCATGACCCCGCCCGCGGCCGGGACCGGACCCCGGACCCGGCTGCTGCTCTCCCTGGCCTCGGTCGCCGTGGCCTTCGCCGCGGCCGACACCTACGTGGTGGTACTGGCGCTGCCCGACATGATGGCCTCGGTCGGGATCCCGCTGGACCAGCTGCAACGGGCGGCACCGATCGTGTCCGGCTTCCTGCTCGGGTACGTCGCGATGCTGCCGATGATCGGCCGGATCGCCGACCTGCGGGGGCGGGTGCCGGTGCTGGTCGCCGCGCTGGTGCTGTTCTCGGTCGGCTCGCTCATCACGACGCTGGCCTACGACCTGCCCTCGATGGTGGGCGGCCGGTTCCTCCAGGGCGTCGGCGGCGGCGGACTGGTGCCGGCGACGCTCGCGCTGGTTGCCGACCTCTACCCCACCGAGCGTCGAGGGGTGCCGCTCGGCGTGGTCTCGGCGGTGCAGGAGATCGGAAGCGTGCTGGGGCCGCTGCTCGGCGCGCTGGTGCTGGCGGTCGCCGACTGGCGCGCGATCTTCGCGCTCAACCTGGCGGTGGGGCTGGTGCTCGCGGCCGCCATCCGGTCCCTCGCCGGCCGGCCCGCTCCCGTGCCCGGGGTCGCGGCGAGACCACCCGACCGGCTGGGGATGCTGCTGGCGCTGCTCGTGCTGGCGGCCGGCACGCTGGTCTTCGTGCAGCCGCCGGCGCTGCTGCGCGACCTGACCTGGGGGCAGCTGTTCATCCCGGTCATCGGTGAGGGGCGCTGGCTGACGCCCGTGGGCCTGGTGACGCTCATGGCCCTGGCACTCTTCCTCCTCCGCTGCCTGACCGCGGCCCGGCCGCTGGTCGACCTGCGCGGCTGGGCCACCGCGGCCCGCGAGGCCGACCTGACCGGGTCGCTGCTGCTGGCCGCGGCGCTCGCCGGCGTGATCCTGGCCTTCGCCACCGCCGACCCCCGGATCCAGGTGTTCTCCGACCAGGGACTCTGGTACCTGCTCGGCGCCGCGGCCGCCGCGGCTGTCTTCGCCCTCCACCTCGCCCGGGCCGAGGCTCCGCTGGTGCCCCGCGGCGCGCTCCGGCGCAGGCCGGCGTGGGGGTCGATGCTGGTCAGCCTGTTCGTCGGCGCGGCCCTGATCGCGGCCCTCATCGACGTCCCGATCTTCGCGCGCACGACCAGCTATCCGGACAGCCAGCTGCTCGCGGCGCTGGTGCTGGTGCGGTTCCTGGTCGCGCTGCCGGTCGGCGCGGTGGTCGGCGGCTTCCTGACCCGGGCGCTGCCCGCCGGGGTGGTCACGGCGCTCGGCATGGCCTGCGCGGCGGTCGGCTTCGCGTGGATGAGCACCTGGGGGCTCACCGCCCTGGAGAGCTGGACGGCGACGGTGCCGCTCGTGGTCGGCGGCTTCGGCTTCGGGCTGGCGCTCGCGCCGGTCAACGCGGTGATCCTGGCGAGCACGGACGCGGCCGTCCACGGGCTCGCGGCCGCCTTCGTGGTGGTGGCCCGGATGGTCGGCATGCTGGTCGGGATCTCGGCGCTCACCACCCTCGGGCTGCGGCAGTACTACGCCGAGCAGGCCGACCTCCCCTCGGTCCGCGAGGTCTGTGACGGCGCCAGCCGCTGCGACGCGTTCACGCTGCTGCTGCGCGAGGCCGGCATCGCGCAGGAGCACGTGGTGTTCCAGGGCGCTGCGGTCTGCGCGGTCGTCGCCGGGGTCTTGGCCCTGGTCCTGTTCCGCGGCTCCCCGACCCGTTCCGCTACCGTCGGACCGTGGCCGACTCTGCTGCCGACTTCACGGACCTGATCACCGCCAACCGCGCCTTCGCCGAGAGCTTCGACCTCGGCGGCTTCGACGGCGTCGCCCGGGCCGGCGTGGCCCTGGTGACCTGCATGGACTCCCGGATCGACCCGTTGCGGATGCTCGGGCTCGGTGCGGGTGACGCCAAGATCTTCCGCAACCCCGGGGGCCGGGTCACCCCGCAGGCGCTCGAGGCGCTGGTGCTGGGCGTGCACCTGCTGGGCGTACGGCGGATCCTGGTCGTGCCGCACACCCGCTGCGCGATGGCCTCGGCCACCGAGGCCGAGCTGCAGCAGCGGGTGGGCGCCTCCGCCGGCGCGGACGCCTCCTGGCAGTCCTTCGGCGTCGTCGCCGACCAGCAGACGGCCCTGCGCGAGGACGTCGCGAAGGTGCGCAGCCACCCGCTGATCCCGACCGACGTGCCGGTCGGCGGCTTCGTCTACGACGTCGACACCGGGTTGCTCGAGCAGCAGGTCTGAGGGCGCCCTACGGTGTGCGCATGTCGCTGCCGCTGAGCCTCTCTCCCGACGTCGCCGCGGCGCTGGACGCCGGACGCCCCGTCGTCGCGCTGGAGTCGACGATCATCAGCCACGGCCTCCCGCGGCCCCGCAACCTCGAGGCGGCCCGGGACTTCGAGGCGATCCTGCGCGAGCGCGCCGTGACGCCGGCGACGGTCGCGGTCCTCGACGGCGTGCTCAAGGTGGGGCTCACCGACGACGAGCTGCGTCGGATCGCCGAGGAGGACGTCGTCAAGGTCTCGGTGCGCGACCTGCCGGTGGTCGTGGCACGCGGCGGGTCGGGCGCCACGACGGTCGCCGCGACGTCCTTCATCGCCTCCCTCGGCGGGGTCCGGGTGTTCGCGACCGGTGGTCTCGGGGGCGTGCACCGGGGCGCCCACGAGTCCTACGACGAGTCCGCCGACCTCACCGTGCTCTCCGAGGTGCCGGTCACCGTGGTCTCGGCGGGCGTGAAGTCGATCCTGGACATCCCCGCCACGCTGGAGCGGCTGGAGACGCTGAGCGTCACGGTCGTCGGCTACGGCACCGAGGAGTTCCCGAGCTTCTGGCTGACCTCCTCGGGCGAGCGGCTCGACTGGTCGGTGCCCGACGGGGAGGCCGTCGCGGCCGTGATGGCCGCGAACGACGCGCTGGGACGGCGGACCGGGATCCTCGTGGCCAACCCGCTCCCCCTCGACCGGCAGCTCGACCCCGGCGTGCACGACGCCGCGCTGACGCAGGCGCTCGCCGAGGCCGAGGGTCTGAGCGGCAAGGAGGTCACGCCGTTCCTGCTGCAGCGGATCGTCGAGCTCACCGGCGGCACCAGCCTCGAGGTCAACCTCGAGATCGCCGCCCACAACATCCGGGTGGCGGCCGAGATCGCCACCGCCTGGGCAGCCCGCGGATGACGCGCGTGCTCGTCGTCGGCGACGTGGTCGACGACGTCGTCGTCCGCCCGTTGACCGAGGTCACCGAGGCCAGCGACACCCCGGCGGAGATCCGGCGCACCGACGGCGGGTCGGCGGCGAACGTCGCCGCGTGGCTGGGCGTGCTCGGCGCGGACGTGCGGTTCGTGGGCCGGGCCGGGACCGACGGGGCGCCGCGGCACACCGCCGCCCTCACGGCGTACGGCGTGGACGCGCGGATCGCCACCGACCCCGACCTGCCCACCGCCACGCTCGTCGCCACCCTGGACCCCGCCGGCGACCGGACGATGTACGTCGACCGGGCCGCCAACGCGCGGCTCTCCTCCGCCGACCTCCCGGTCGACGTCCTCGACGGGGTCGGCTGGCTGCACGTGACCGGCTACTCGCTGTTCGACGACGGGGTGCGGCCGGTCGTGCTCGACCTCGTGGCCCGGGCGCAGGCGGCCGGCTGCGGCGTCTCGGTCGACCCCAGCTCGGTGGGCTTCCTGCGCGGCTGCGGCGCCCGAGCGTTCCTGGAGTGGGTCGCCGGCGTGGACCTGCTGCTGCCCAACCTGCCGGAGGGCCGCTTCCTCACCGACCGCGAGGAGCCCGACGTGGTGGCCCACGAGCTCGGGCGGCGCTTTCCCGCCGTGGTGGTGAAGCAGGGCCCGGACGGGGCGCTGCTCGTCGCCGGGTCCGACGCCCACCGGGTGGCGGCGCTGCCCGCTGCCGTCGTGGACACCACCGGCGCCGGTGATGCGTTCGCGGCCGGCTTCCTGACCTCGTGGGCCGCCGACCGCGACCCCGACCCGGCCCTGGCCGCCGGCGCCGCTGCCGCGGCCCGGCTGGTCACGCGGGTGGGTGCCCGCCCCTGATCCGGCCGGAACCGCCGTGTGGTGGGATGACCGGCATGAACGACTTCCCGGTGTTCCTCGTCGTCCTCCTCGTCGGCCTGCCGGTCGCCGTCTGGCTCGGCGTCCGGATGCTGCGCAACCGGTGACCCGGCCCGCCCCAGCGCTGCCCACGCCCACGCTGCACACCGCGCGGCTGCGGCTGCGCCCGTTCGTGGACGACGACGCGGACCAGCTGTTCGCGCTGATGAGCGACGCCGAGGCGCTGCAGTACTGGGACTCCCCGCCGTGGACGGACCCGGAGCGCGCGCCGCAGTTCATCGCCCGGTGCCGGCAGATGGCGGAGGAGGGCACCGGGGCGCGACCAGCCGTGGAGCTGGCCGAGGACGGAAGGTTCATCGGCTGGGTCACCTTCGCCGACTGGAACCCGGACTTCCGCAGCGCCTCCCTGGGCTACGTCCTCACCCGGGCGGCCTGGGGGCACGGCTACGCGACCGAGGCGGCGCGCGCCGTGCTCACCTGGGCCTACGACGCGCTGGACCTCCACCGGGTCCAGGCAGAGGCCGACACCCGCAACCGCGCGTCGGCGCGCGTCCTGGAGAAGCTCGGCTTCAGGCACGAGGGGACCTTGCGCGAGGACTGCGTCGTCGACGGCGTCGTCTCCGACTCCTGGGTCTACGGGCTGCTCCGCAGCGAGTGGGTGCCGACCGCGGTCGACTGAGGCCGCGCCCCGGGCCCGTCAGTCGTCGCAGGTGTTGGTGGTGGCGACCACCCAGCCGTCCCGGGGCGCGCGCACGACGCGCACACTGCCCAGGTGGTGGCCTCCGTCCCCGTCGGCGATGCGCAGCTCCCGGGCGTCCGCACCGTCGCGGACGACGTCCACCTGCCCGGGCCGGGTCGCGTGGTCCCGGGCGACGAGGGCCCGCACCTGCTGCAGCGAGGTGCCCCGGGTGTCCGCGGACACGGGCACCGGTGAGCGGGCACAGTCGAGCCGCGGCGCCACCAGCGAGGTCATCGCCAGCGCGACCACACCCGTGGTCAGCAGCGCAGCGATCACCAGCCCGACCGGGTCGGGTCGGGTGCGAGGCGAGGAAGGACCCCCCATCCGTTCCATACCGGCAGGATCCACCCGGCACGCGTCTCTCCTGGGAGACCGCGCTGGAAATACGCCAGATCGGGCATGCCGCCGGCCCCGCCGCGCTCCCGGCCCACATTCTCCACGCCCCCCGGCCGCGCCTTCCCGGGACAGCGCGGCCCTCGACCTACCCTCGGGTGGTGAGGCGACGATGAGCAAGATGGACGCGATGCGCGCGATGCGCGAGGCCCGCTACGCGGAGCGGACGACGAGCAGCACGAGCCCCGCCTCCCCGGCGAGGCGGCCCGCGATGAAACCGCCGGTCGCCGGGCCCGCGGACGCCGCGGCCGCACCGGCACCGGGCGGCGCCGCGCTCTGCGGCCACCGGTCGATGAACGGCCGCACCTGCACCCGCGAGCAGGGCCACGCGGCCAAGAGCCACCGCTACTCCTGAGCCGGCGCGGTGGCCGCTCAGGCGTCGAGCGCCTCCACGTCCACCTCGTAGGCGCCCTGCACGATGAACTCCTTGCGGGGGGCGACCTCGGATCCCATCAGCAGCTCGAAGACCGAGGCGGCCTGGTCGGCGTCGTCGAGGGTGAGCCGCCGCAGCGTGCGCCGGCGCGGGTCCATCGTGGTCTCGGCCAGCTGGTCGGCGTCCATCTCGCCGAGGCCCTTGTAGCGCTGGACCGGGTCCTTCCAGCGCACGCCCTTCTTGGTCAGCTCGGCCAGCTTCCGCTGCAGCTCGTCGTCGGAGTAGGTGTAGAGGTACTTCTCCATCCCCTTCTTGGGGTTGGACAGCTCGATCCGATGGAGCGGCGGGACGGCCGAGTAGACCCGGCCGGCCTGGACGAGGTCGCGCATGTACTTGAAGAACAGGGTCGCGAGCAGGGTACGGATGTGGGCGCCGTCGGAGTCGGCGTCGGCCATGAAGATGATCCGGCCGTAGCGGCGGGCCTCCACGTCGAAGTCGCGGCCCGAGCCGGCGCCGACCACCTGCAGGATCGAGGCGCACTCGGTGTTCTTCAGCATGTCGGCCACCGAGGCCTTCTGGACGTTGAGGATCTTGCCCCGGATCGGCAGCAGCGCCTGGAACTCGGAGTTGCGGGCGAGCTTGGCGGTGCCGAGCGCCGAGTCACCCTCGACGATGAACAGCTCGGAGCGCTCGTTGTCGGTCGCCCGGCAGTCGGCCAGCTTGGAGGGCAGCGCCGAGGACTCCAGCGCGTTCTTCCGCCGCTGGGTCTCCTTGTGCTGGCGCAGCGTCATCCGGGTCTTCGCCGCGCCGGCGATCTTCTCCATCAACCGCTTGGCCTCGGCCTTCTCGGCCCGCTTGGTGGAGGTCAGGAACGTCTTCAGCTCCGCGGCCACCACCTTGCGCACGACGCTGCGCACGGCCGGCGTCCCGAGGATCTCCTTGGTCTGGCCCTCGAACTGCGGCTCGGCGAGCCGCACCGTCACCACGGCCGTCATCCCCTCGAGGACGTCGTCCTTGATCACGTCGTCGTCGTTGACCTTGAGCACCTTGGTGGCGCGCATCGCGTCGTTGAAGGTCTTGGTGAGCGCCGCCTCGAAGCCGGAGACGTGGGTGCCGCCCTTCGGGGTGGCGATCACGTTCACGAAGGAGCGCATCTCGGTGTCGTAGCCGGTGTCCCAGCGCACCGCGACGTCGACGCCGAGCTCGCGCTCGACCTCCTGCGGGGTCATGTGGCCCTGGGCGTCGAGCATGGGAACGGTCTCGGTGAAGCTGTCCGAGCCCTGCAGCCGCAGCACCCCGGTGACCGGCTCCCCGTGCCCGAGGTACTCGACGAACTCCGCGATCCCACCGTCGTGGCGGAACTTCTCCTCCACGGGGGTGTCTCCGCGCAGGTCACGGATCACGAGCTCCAGCCCCGGGACGATGTAGGAGGTCTGCCGGGCGCGCCCCAGCAGACCCTCGAACTCGACGCGGGCGTCCTTGGTGAAGATCTGGCGGTCCGGCCAGAACCGGATCCTGGTGCCCGTCTTGCCCTTGGCCACCCGCTTGCCCTTGCGGGTCAGCCCCGAGCGGGGCGTGAACCCGGCCGCCGGTCCCTCGCCCTCGAAGACGCCCGGGGCTCCGCGCTGGAAGCTCAGGCCGGTCTGGGACGGCGCGCGGTCGACGTCGATGTCCATCCGTGACGACAGCGCGTTGACGACCGAGAGCCCGACGCCGTGCAGGCCACCGGTCGCGACGTACGAGCCACCGCCGAACTTGCCGCCGGCGTGCAGCTTGGTCGCCACGACCTCGACGCCCGGGAGGCCGGTCTTGGGCTCCTTGTCCGTGGGGATGCCGCGCCCGTCGTCGTGGACCTCGACCGAGTCGTCGGGGTGCAGCGTCACCTCGACGCGGTGCGCCGAGCCGGCCAACGCCTCGTCGACGCCGTTGTCGATGATCTCCCACAGGCAGTGCATCAGGCCGCGCGTGTCGGTCGAGCCGATGTACATGCCGGGGCGCTTGCGCACCGCCTCGAGTCCCTCCAGGACGAGGAGGTGGGCGGCGTTGTAGGTCTGGTCGGCGATGGTGCTGCTCCTGCTCGGGTGTGGCTGGTCCGCTGCCCTGAATCTACCCGCGACACGCCGGAGGTCGGTGCAGGCACGCTGCCGGGAGCCGCTTCGGAGCCGGACTACGGTGGAGGAACGGGCGCCCGGGCGGGCACCCCACCGGGGCCGGGAACGGAGGCGGAGCGGACCGATGATCAGGGACCAGATCACAAATTGGGGGACTTCCGCACCGATCCGCAACCGCCGCGGGTCCGAACACGTCACACTGGACAACGTGGGATCACCGTTCGGGCGGCTTGTCCTCCGTGATTGGATTGAGGTGTCGAGGGACACGCAGCACTCCGGACCACCAGGGAATCTTGGACCCGGTCGCTACGTTCCACTGACACAGCCGACGATGAAATGAGGCCGACATGACTACTGCCGTTGCCCCTGGTGCTCCTGCACTGAGCGCCGCCGACCGTTGTGACCGTTGCGGAGCCCAGGCCTACCTCCGCGTCGAGCTCCAGACCGGCGGTGAGCTGCACTTCTGCGCCCACCACGCTCGCGAGCACGGCGAGAAGCTCAAGGAGGTCGCGGTCTCCGTCCAGGACGAGACCCACAAGCTCTCCGACGCTCCCGCCCCCGCGCCGGAGGACGGGCGCTGATCCCCCACCCCTAGACCCTGACGCAGGCCCCGGACCACGACGGTCCGGGGCCTGCGTCGTCCCCGGGCTGTGGGACGCTGACGCCGTGAGCTGGGTGGAGGTCCTCGTCGCGCTGGTGGTCGTCCTCGGGCTGGTCGGGATCGTGGTCCCGCTGCTCCCCGGCACCGTGCTGATCGCCGGCGCGATCCTGGTCTGGGCGCTCCACGTCGCCGCCCCCGCCGGCTGGGCGGTCCTCGGCGTGGCGCTCGGCGTGCTGCTGCTCGGCGCGCTGCTCAAGTACCTCGTGCCGGGCCGCCGACTGCAGGAGGCCGGCGTCCCCACCCGCACGCTGTGGGCGGGCGCCGGGTTGGGCGTCGTGGGCTTCTTCGTCGTCCCCGTGCTCGGCCTGTTCCTCGGCTTCGTCCTCGGCGTCTACGCCGCGGAGCGGGCGCGGCTGGGGGCCGAGGCGGCCGGTCCGTCCACCCGGGCGGCGCTGCGGGCGGTCGGCCTGTCCCTGCTGATCGAGCTGGCCGCCGGCGCGCTCGCCGCGGCCGCCTGGGGCGTGGGCGTGGTCCTCACGTGACCTCGGTGCTGCTGGCGCTGGCGAGCGCCGTGGCGTACGGCCTCGCGGACTTCGTGGGCGGAGTGACCTCCAAGCGCGCGAGCCCGTGGGCCGTGGCGTTCGTGGCGCAGCTCGCCGGTGGGCTGGTGGTGCTGGTGCTCGCCCTGCTCGTCGACGGCGACCCGGGGCGCACCGATCTCGGGTGGGCGCTGGTCGCGGGCGTCGGCAACGGCGTCGGCACCGGGTTCCTGTACCGGGGGCTGTCCTCGGGCCGGATGGGCGTCGTCGCCCCGGTCTCCGGCGTCGGCGCCGCCCTGGTGCCGGTCGTGGTCGGGGTCGCCACCGGCGAGCGCCCCTCGGCGCTGGTGTGGGCGGGCATCCTCGCGGCGCTGCCGGGCATCTGGCTGGTCGCCCGGGAGCCCCGCTCCGAGGACGTCACCGGCGCTCCCCCGCGCCGCTCCGGGGCACTGGACGGCGTCCTGGCCGGGCTCGGCTTCGGCACCCTGTTCGCCACGCTCGCGCAGATCCCCGACTCGGCCGGCTTCCTGCCGCTGGCGCTCAACCAGCTGGTGGCCGGCGCGGTCGTGGTCGTCATGGCGACCGCGCTGCGCGTCGGGTGGGTGCCCCGCGAACCCAGTGCCGGCTTCGGCGCGATCAGCGGCGTCCTGGGCGCCACCGCGACGGGTAGCTTCATGCTCGCCGCCCAGTCCGGGCTGCTGACCGTCACCTCCATCCTCGCCTCGCTCTACCCGGCCGTCACGGTGGTGCTGGCCGCGACCGTGCTGCGCGAGCACGTGCACCGCAGCCAGGCGCTCGGCCTGCTGCTCTGCGGGATGGCGGTCGCGCTCGTGGCCGGGGGCTAGGGTCTCACCATGACCGATGACCAGACGTCCCCCGAGACGCCGGCGCCCGAGGAGACCGACTCGGCCGCGACGAAGGACCCGTTGCGGGGCTCGCGCACCAGCGGCCTGTGGGTGGGGCTGGTCCTGATCTCGGTGCTGCTGATCCTGCTCATCGTCTTCATCGCCCAGAACACCGACTCCGTGCTGGTCCGGTTCCTCGGCTGGCAGGGCGAGGCGCCGCTGGCGGTCGCCCTGCTCGCCGCGACCGTGGCGGGCCTCCTCATCGCCACGGCCGCAGGCAGCATGCGGATCCTGCAGCTGCGCAGACGGGTCAAGCGCGAGAACCGCTGAGGGTCACGCCGCGGGTGCGCCGGAGACCAGCCAGTCGGTGAAGTCGCGCCGGTCGCCGAGCCAGTCGGTGACCGGGTGCGAGGCGTCGTAGCGGTCCTTCATCCGGAGCCCGACACGCAGCTCGTCGGGCTCGCCGAGGCAGCCGCGGTCGATCGTGACGACCGCGACGTCGCGCCGCCAGCGCAGGTCGACGGAGTAGTCGCAGCGCAGCGGGCCCGAGGTGACCTTCCACTTCCGCATCCGGACCAGTGCGTAGTCGCTTCCGCTGAACAGCGGGGTGATGAGGGCGAGCTCCGGGCCGCGACGACCGGGGTTCTTGTCCAGGAAGACGGTCTGGACGGCCGAGCCCCGCTTGCGCAGGTTCGGAAAGGTCGTGCGGACCGTCACCTTCTGCTGGCCGTGCGTGATCCGGACGTTCAGCATGTCGGTGAGCGACGCGGTCGCGTCGGCCCCGTCCGCGACGACGACCGTCTCGGCCTGGGCCGGGGCGATCGTGGCGGCAAGGGCGGTCGCGGTCGCCGCCAGGACGAGACCTGCGCGGTGGGCAGTGTGCTTCATGGGTCGGTCCTCCGAGCTCGTGGGTGTGCCCCCTCAGACGCATCCCCGGCCGCAGAGGTTGCAGCCGCGCCCGAACCTCCCCCGACTACCGTGGCGGCCATGCACGCGCTGAGGGTGGCAGGCTCCGTGCTGCTGCTCGCGCTGGTGGCGGGGTGCGAGGGGGCCGGGAGCCCGCCCGATGCCGCACCCCCGCGGACCGCTCCCCCGCTCACCGACGCCCCGCCGGCCCCCACGCTCCAGCGCGAACCCGTCCGGACCCGGCTGCTGGTGGTCGGGGACCTGATGTTCGGCCGCCGGGTCGCCGACCCCGCCCGGCCGGTGCACGCGCTGCGGTTCCTCGCGCCCCGGATCCGGGCGGCCGACCTCGCCGTCGGCAACCTCGAGAGCACCCTGTCCGACGCGGGGGTGCCGCAGCAGCCGGGCGACGACTCCTTCGCCGCCCCGCCGGGCACCCTGGCCGGCCTGGACCGGCTGGGGTTCGACGCGCTGTCGCTGGCCAACAACCACACCGGCGACTTCGGCGTACCGGCGATGCTGGAGTCGGTGCGCCGCTTCCGCACCTCCGGGGTGACCGGATTCGGGGCGGGTCGCGACCTCGCCGCCGCGGGTCGGGCCGCCGTGCTCGAGCACGAGGGCGTCAAGTTCGGCTTCCTGGGCTTCAACGCCATCGGCGAGACCCCGCGGGCGACGCCCACCACGCCCGGCGCGCTCTCGATCCGGATGCCGCCGCGGACCGGGCCGCTCCAGCGGGCCGACCTCGCCCACGTCACGGGTCTCGTGCGCGACCTGGCCTCCCGGGTCGACGTGGTGGTGGTGCTCCCCCACTGGGGCACGCAGTACACCCACGTCGCCGAACCCGTGCAGTCGGTCGTGGGCCGCGCCCTGGTCCGCGCCGGCGCCGACCTGGTGGTGGGCGGCCACCCCCACTGGGTACAGGGCCTGGAACGGGTCGGGGACGCCGTGATCGCCCACTCGCTCGGCAACGCGGTCTTCGACATGGACTTCATGGAGCAGACCATGGAGGGCGTCACGCTGACCGCGACGTTCCGCGACGACCGGCTGGTCGACGTGGTGCTCGGTCCCTACCGGCTGGGGGCGGACTTCGCCCCCCGCCCGGTCCGTGGCCAGGCCGCCGCCGGGATCCTGGCCGACGTGCGCGCCCACCACGTCGGTCGCTACCGCGCCCCCTGAGGTGCCAGCCACGCCAGCAGCAGCCGACCGGTGCGCCCGAGCTGGGCCGGGTCGACGACGTCCGGGACGTCGGCCGGGGAGTGGTATCCGGCGTACGGCGTGCTGCCGAGGCGGGCACCGGGCAGCCCGGCGCGCACGAACGACCAGTGGTCGCTGCTGCGCTGCTGCGCGTCGGCGACCGTCGGGACGCCGGCGCGGCGGGCGGCGGCGAGCAGCGCCCGCTGCACGGGGTCGCCGGCCGCAGCCGATCCCACCGGCACCGCCGTCCCGACCCCCACCCGGTCCAGCGAGACCATGCCCCGCACCGCGCCCCGCTCGCGACCACCCAGCCCCGCGACGTACGCGCGCGACCCGTAGTGGTGGTCGTCGTCGGAGGGCCCGCGGGGCTCCTCGGCGCCGAAGGCCACCCACACCACCGGCAGCCTGGTCCGGCGCTCGGCGGCGGCCGACGCGGCGGCGAGCACCACCCCGACGCCCGAGGCGTTGTCCTCCGCACCGGGGGCCTGCGGGACGGTGTCGAGGTGGGCGCCCACGACCAGGTGGGGCCGGGAGGGGTCCAGGCCCGGCGGGGTCGCGACCACGTTCCGCGACTCCCCCGCCCGCACGGGGACACCCCACGAGTCACCGCCGGGGACCTCGAACCGCTGCTGCTCGACCCGGTAGCCGAGGGCCTCGAAGCGGCGGGCCACCCAGCGGGCGGCGGCGCGGAACTGCGGGCTGGTCCCGTGACGGGGACCGATCTCCCCGGCGAGGTGCCGGACCGCCGCCACGGCCCGGGGCACCTCGAAGTGCGCGGGCGCGACCGGCCGGGCGGTCGCCGGCGGGTCCGGTGGTCCGGGCGCCGGCGTGCTGGTGGCGCCGGGCGTCGGCGGCGGTGCCGGTGTCGGTGTCGCCTCGGGCGAGGTGGTGCAGCCCGCGACGAGCAGCCCGGCCAGCAGCAGGACCGCCGCCCGCCCCATCTCAGTCCAGGTAGTCGCGCAGGACCTGCGAGCGGCTGGGGTGACGCAGCTTCGACATCGTCTTGGACTCGATCTGGCGGATCCGCTCCCGGGTCACGCCGTAGACCTTGCCGATCTCGTCGAGGGTCTTGGGCTGGCCGTCGGTGAGACCGAACCGCATCGAGACCACGCCCGCCTCCCGCTCGGAGAGGGTGTCGAGGACGGCGTGCAGCTGCTCCTGGAGCAGCGTGAACGAGACCGCGTCGGCCGGGACGATCGCCTCGGAGTCCTCGATCAGGTCGCCGAACTCGGAGTCGCCGTCCTCGCCGAGCGGGGTGTGCAGCGAGATCGGCTCACGGCCGTACTTCTGGACCTCGATGACCTTCTCGGGGGTCATGTCGAGCTCGAGCGCGAGCTCCTCGGGGGTGGGCTCGCGGCCCAGGTCCTGCAGCATCTGCCGCTGGACGCGGGCGAGCTTGTTGATGACCTCGACCATGTGGACCGGGATCCGGATGGTGCGGGCCTGGTCGGCCATGGCACGGGTGATCGCCTGCCGGATCCACCAGGTGGCGTAGGTGGAGAACTTGTAGCCCTTGGTGTAGTCGAACTTCTCGACCGCGCGGATCAGGCCCAGGTTGCCCTCCTGGATCAGGTCCAGGAAGAGCATGCCGCGCCCGGTGTAGCGCTTGGCGAGCGACACGACGAGCCGCAGGTTCGCCTCGAGCAGGTGGTTCTTCGCGCGGCGGCCGTCCTCGGCGATCCACTCGAGCTCCTCGAGCAGCTTCGCGCTGATCTTGCCGCCCTTGGCGAGCTTCTCGTCGGAGAACAGGCCGGCCTCGATCCGCTTGGCGAGCTCGACCTCCATCTCGGCGTTGAGCAGCGGGACCTTGCCGATCTGCTTGAGGTAGTCCTTGACCGGGTCGGCGGTGGCGCCGGCGACCATGACCTGCTGCTCGGGCTCCCCGGACTCGTCGGCGTCGGAGACGACGAAGGAGGCTTCCTTCTCGTCCTCCTTGATCGTCGGGTCGGTCTTGACGTCCTTCTCGAACTGCTCGTCGGGCAGGTCGGGCAGGACCTTCTTGCCGTCGGGGCCGACGACGACCTCGGTCGCGGCGACCTCGGTGGTCGCGGCCGCCTTCTTGGCCGTGGTCTTGCGCGCAGCAGCCTTGGCGGGCGCCTTCTTGGCAGCCGCCTTCTTGGCCGGGGCCTCGGCCGGCTCGGCCGCCGGGGCGGCCTTCTTCGCGGCGGCCTTCTTGGCGGGCGCCTTCTTGGCCGCGGTCTTCTTCGCGGCGGCGCTCGTGGTCGTGCTCTTGGTGCTCGACGCCGCCACCGCACGGGTGCCGGCAGGGATCGCCACGCTGATGCCCAGGCCGCTGAGGTGGACCATCAGGGCCTTGAGGTGGCGCGGCTCGACCGCGGCGTCCTCACTGGCCTGCCGGACCTCGTCGGGGGTGACGCTGCCGGAGGGTCGGCCTCGCTCGATCAGGGCCGTCACGGCAGGGTGTGCCAGCACGGCGGCGGGAAGCTGCTTGCGCGCGTTCGAGGACACGAACACCTCTCGTCAAGGGGCGAAGGGCGCGGCGAAGCCCGGTAAAGTCAAGAGCCGCGTGCTCATTCTGCCACGGGGACGAAGCGTCCTCGAAGCCGGGGACGGAGCTGCGCACTTGCCGCGGAGGCAGCCGCCTCAGCGGGCGGCCTTCGCGGCGGCCTTCTGTTGCTTCTTGTGCTCGCGCACCTTCTGCAACGAGGCCGGGTCGACGACGTCCGCCACGGAGCGGTGGCCCTCCTCGGCGTACGCACCCACGGCCTGCTCCCAGCCCGCCGGCCGGACGCCGAGCTGCTTGGCCAGCAGCGCCACGAAGATCTGCGCCTTCTGCTTGCCGAAGCCGGGCAGCGCCTGCATCCGCCGCATCAGGTCCTTCGCGTCGGTGGCCTCGGTCCAGATCCTCGACGCGTCGCCGTCGTGCTCCTCGGCGACGATCCGCGCGAGCTCCTGCAGCCGCGCCGCCATCGACCCCGGGAAGCGGTGGATCGCGGGCGGGGTCGCGCAGAGCTCCGCGAACCGCTCCGGGTCCGCGGCCGCGATCTCCCCGGGCTCGATGCTCCCGAACCGGTCGAGCACCTTCGCCGGACCGCGGAACGCGTGCTCCATCGGGTACTGCTGGTCGAGCATCATGCCCGCCAGCAACGCGAAGGGGCTCTCGGTCAGGACCTGGTCGGCCCGGTCGTCACCGGTGATGTGGATGGCCATGGGACCATCCTGCCGCACGGCTCAGGCGTCGGCCTTGACCGCCAGCACCGGGCACTTGGCGTCCAGCAGGATCCGCTGGGCGTTGCTGCCCAGGATCAGCTTGCCGACCGGTGAGCGGCGGCGCAGGCCGATCACGATCAGGTCGGCCTCGGCGGCCTCCGCGATGCTGATCAGGTCCTCGGCGGGCTCGAAGCCGCGGACGAGCTGGCGCACCTCGTGCTCGATCCCCGCGTCGCTCAGCAGGCCACGGATCCGCTCCATGTCGGCGTCGGCCTTGGCCGAGGCCTCCTGGTCGAACTCGCTCCCACCGCGGTGGGAGTTGACCACGACCATCCTGGCGTTGCGCAGCTTCGCCTCAGTGATGCCGCTGGTGAGGGCGGCCTCGCCCTCCGGCTTCGGCACGTAGCCCACGACCACGGTCCCCATAGACACTCCTCAGCCAGGTTCGGCCCGGTGCGGGCCCTTACCCGGCAACCTACCGAATCCTCGCGATCGGGGCACCCTGTGGACGACCTGCGCGCGCCACAGCCGTCGTCGGGCACCGTGGCGGGGTGCCCCTGCTCGACCACGAGGTCCCGCGCCCGACGGCCGTGCTGCTGCGCGAGGCCGTCCGCCGCCACGCCGCAGCCGAGCACCGGCGCCGCTTCGCCCCGCTGCTCCACCTCGGTCGTCCCGGGGTCCGCGAGCGCACCGTCCCGGCCACGCTGCTCACGACCGACCACGCGCTGCGCTGCGACCTGGTCGCCGGGCTGCTCGCCACCGCGGGCGAGGTCTCCCCGCTGGTGTGGCTGACCCGCCCCGGGTCCTTGGAGCCCGAGGACCTCGAGCTCGCCTGGTGCTCCGCCGCGTGGACCGCCGCGTCCGAGGCGGGACGCGACCTGACCTGCGTGGTGGTCACCCGGCACGGCTGGCGCGACCCCCGCTCCGGCGTCCGCCGGGAGTGGCAGCGGATCCGGGGCTGATCACTCCCAGGTGTGGACCGGCTCGTTGGTGTGCATGTTCGTCCGGTACTCCTGCAGGGTCGCGCGCAGCGCGTCGTAGCGGTCGAGGTCGGAACGGTCGCCCATCCGGCGCACGAACCACTCCGAGCCGTTGGTGCCGGTGAGGCAGCGCTGCTCGATGACGTCGAGCAGCCGGGTGCCCTCGTCGTCGGGGACCCCCCACGACTGGAGCCCCTCTCGCGCGAGCGGCAGCAGCCGCCGCAGCACCAGCTCGGTCACGCTGACCTGGCCGACGCCGGGCCAGTAGACCTGGGTGTCGATGCCGTGCTCGGCGGCGGACTGGAAGTTCTCCTCCGCGGCCGAGAACGACATCTGCGACCACAGCGGGCGTTCGCTCTCGGCGAGCGAGCGCACCAGGCCGAAGTAGAAGGCGGCGTTGGCGATCAGGTCCACCACGGTGGGACCGGCACCCAGGCAGCGGTTCTCGACCCGCAGGTGGGGCACCCCGTCGACGGTGTCGTAGACCGGGCGGTTCCAACGGTAGATGGTCCCGTTGTGGAGCCGCAGCTCCTGCAGCTGCGGAGTGCGCCCGGCCTCCAGCGCCTCGATCGGGTCCTCGTCCTCGGTCACCGGCAGCAGCGCCGGGAAGTAGCGGACGTTCTCCTCGAAGAGGTCGAAGATCGAGGTGATCCACCGCTCGCCGAACCACACCCGGGGCCGCACCCCCTGCGCCTTGAGCTCCTCGCTGCGGGTGTCGGTGGCCTGCTCGAACAGCGGGATCCGGGTCTCGCGCCACAACTCCTTGCCCAGCAGGTAGGGGGCGTTGGCGCCGAGGGCGACCTGGATCGCGGCGATCGCCTGCGAGGCGTTCCAGTACGCCGGGAACTGGTCCGGCGAGGTCTGGACGTGGAACTGGGTGCTGGTGCACGCCGCCTCGGGCACGATCGAGTCGGCGGTCGTGGCCAGCCGCTCCTTGCCGCTGATCGAGATCTCGATGTCCTCGCCGCGCGCCGACATGATCTGCTCGCTGAGCAGCCGGTAGCGGGGGTTGGGCGTGATGCTGTCGAGCGCCAGGTGTCCGGGTGCGAGCGTCGGCAGGATCCCGATCATCACCATGTGCGCGCCGACCTGGGAGGACTTGGACTCGGCATCGTTGAGGCTGCGGCGCAGCTGGTCCTCGAAGGTGGCGAGCCCGCCCTCGCGCAGCCGGGCGGGCGGCACGTTGATCTCGATGTTGAACTGCCCGAGCTCGGTCACGAAGTCGGGGTCCGCGATCGCGTCGAGGGCCTGGATGTTGCGCAGCGCCGGGTCACCGGCGTCGTCGACGAGGTTCAGCTCGACCTCGAGCCCGGTCATCGGGTCGTCGGTGTCGAACCTCGCCTCCCGCAGCATCCGGGTGAAGACGTCGAGGCACCGACGCACCTTCTCCCGGTGCCGGGTGCGGTCGGCCCTGGAGAACTCCTGTGCGGACACCTCATCGCCCATGGGGTGACCCTAGGGACTGTTCGGCCCGGGAGCGAGCATCTTCACGATGCGGGACCGCGCTCCTCCCAGCAGGAGGGTGGCACGGCGGCCTCGAGCAGGTCGGCGACCAGCCCGGCCAGCGGGTGCGTGGGGTCGTGCTCGCGAGCCCGCTCGACGCCGCACCACGCGAGCGCGCCGTCGCCGGCGAGCCACGCGACCACGGCCAGCACGGCCGCCGCGTGCGGCACCAGGTCGTCGGGGCACGAGCGGACCAGGCCGGACCAGAGCTCGACGTGGCGGCGGGCGTCGTCGCGACGGGCACCGCCCCACGCGGCGTCCCGACCCTCCGGCACGGCGATCGACTCCAGCAGCCGGGCCGCCTCCGCGGGGCCGGGCGCGGTGCCGCCGGCGGCCAGCCGCGCGACCGTGGCCGCGACCCAGTCGGGAGCGCCCCGGGGGGTCGGCCGGGTCGCCGTCACCCGGAGGACCGCGTCCGGATCGACGGCGAGCGTCGCGGCCAGCTCGGCCCGCGAGCCGTGGAGCACCCGGCCCTCGAGCACGGCCCGGGCGAGGAACGGGTGCGCCGACACGTCGTAGGGGACGCCCGCCGACCCGACGCCGCGGAACCGACCCGTGAGCGGGTGCCACCGACCGTCGTGGGTGCGCAGCGCCTCCAGGCAGTCGACGCCGGCGAGCGCCAGTCGCCGACCGACCCGGCGGGCCACCCGCCGGGCGAGCCGGTCGTCGTCGGTGAAGAGCAGCAGCACCACGGCCCCGACGCCGTGCTCGAGCGCCGGTCGGGCCAGCACCTCGGCCAGGTCGTCGAGCTCGGGGGCGTCGACGGGACCCTCCGGCAGGTCGACCCGGGCGTGGAAGGGATGTCGCGCCCCGAAGGTCAGCATCACCACGGAGTGGTCGGGCTCGAAGCCCAGCACGACCCGGGCGACCGCGAACAGGTCCTCCGGGGTGCGGGCGGTGAGGGTCGAGGTCATGCGTCGACCCTTCCCGCCTCCCGTCGCGCGCGGCAGCGGTCCCGGGCGGTGCTGTGGAGTGCCGCGGCCGGGCGCGGCCTGGGGACGGCAACCGGTCCCGGAGGGGCGGCGAGTAGGTTGCCCCGCATGGGACGGCGATGCGCGCGGTAGCGTCGGTGCTCCACCTCGACCTCGACGCCTTCTTCGCCGCCGTCGAGCAGCGCGACAAGCCCTCGCTGCGCGGCAAGCCCGTCGTCGTCGGAGGGGTCGGCGGTCGCGGGGTGGTGGCCACCGCGTCCTACGAGGCCCGGCGCTACGGCGTCCGCTCGGCGATGTCGACCCGCGAGGCCCGGGCGCGCTGCCCGCACGCGGCGTTCCTCAACGGCCGGTTCCATGCCTACCGTGACACCAGCCGCCGGGTGATGGAGGTGCTGCGGTCGGTCTCCCCCCTGGTGGAGCCGCTGTCGCTGGACGAGGCCTTCGTCGACCTCGTCCCGGCCGGCCTGCCCGACCACGACGAGACGACGCTGCGCGAGTTCGGCGAGCAGCTGCGTGCCCGGGTGCGCGAGGCGACCGGCGGCCTGACCGCGTCCGTCGGGATCGGCACCTCGAAGTTCATCGCGAAGGTCGCCAGCGACCTCGACAAGCCCGACGGCCTGGTCGTCGTGATGCCCGGCACCGAGGTCGAGCTGCTCCGGCCGATGCACGTCACCGTGATCCCCGGCGTCGGACCCGCGACGGCCGAGCGGCTGCGGCGGGCCGGCATCCACACCGTGGCCGAGCTCGAGACGGTCAGCCTCGAGGAGCTGGTCCGGCTGCTGGGTCGCGCCCACGGCGCCGGTCTCCACGCGCTGGCCAGGGCCGACGACGACCGGCGGGTCGAGGCCGAGCGGGAGGCCAAGTCGGTCTCCGTCGAGGGCACCTACGACACCGACCTCACCGACCGGCGGCTGATGGAGGGGCTGCTGACGCGCCAGGCCGGTCAGGTCGCCGAGCGGCTGCGCAAGCACGGGCTCTCGGGACGCACCGTGACGATCAAGGTGCGGCTGCACGACTTCACGACGCTCAGCCGTTCGACCACGCTGCCCTCGCCCACCGACCAGACCACGACGATCAGCCGGCTGGCGCGCAGCCTGCTCACCGAGCTCGACACCTCCGGTGGCGTCCGGCTGCTGGGCGTCGGGGTCTCCGGGCTCGCCGACTGGATCCAGGAGGACCTCTTCGGCGAGGAGGAGCCCGAGGAGGAGCCGCTGCCGGAGGTCGAAGCGCCGACCACCCGGTCCACCTGGGCGCCCGGCATGGACGTCGTCCACACCGAGATGGGTCACGGCTGGGTGTGGGGCTCGGGTCGAGGGGTGGTCACCGTGCGGTTCGAGACCGCCGAGACCGCCCCGGGACCGGTTCGGTCCTACCCCGCCGACTCCCCCGACCTCAGCGCGTGGCAACCACCCGTCGAGGGGGGAATGAGTCCAGAGAAATGAGGTGAGGGGCCCGTGATGGTATGAGCACCAGGGGCCCCTCGGCTTTGGTCGGTGTCGTGACGCCCGACCCATCGCGCCGGTCCTCCGACCCCGCCGCCCCCGTCACCGGGCCGACGCGGCGAGCGAGCTCGCCGTGCAGGTCTTCGCTTCCGACTCGATCCCCGACCCTCCGCGAAGGTGGATCGGTAGAGAGAGTTCTACGGGGCGCCCCGGCGCGATGCAAGGGATTCGCCGACATACCCTCGGTCCCACAGGTGCCTCCACAAGTACGGGGGGCCGCGTCCACAGTTCGGGCCGACTTCTCCACAGTCCCGGGCCGCGGTGGTGAAGACCTCAGGCTGGACGGGACCAGTGCTCCTCCTCGACCACGTACCCGAGCCGCGCGTAGAGGCCCCGGGCGTGGGTGTTGGCCCCGAAGACGTTGAGGCCGAGCCAGCGGTGGCCGAGGTCGCGCGCGAGCCGGGCTCCGTGCACCATCGCGGCCGCCCCGACGCCGCGCCCCCGGAATCTCGGGTCCACCTCCACGTCGTAGACCCAGGCCTGCGCCGGCCACCGCTCGTGCACCCAGACCAGCCCGGCCACCTCGCCACCGACCCGGACGGACAGCAGATGGTGACTCGGCCCGGGCCGACCGCCGGGGAGCAGCTCGTCGAAGGAGGCCTGCGCGGTCGCCAGCGCGAGGCCGGCGGACTCCCCCGCCTCCTCCCGGTCACGGGCGTAGGACGCGACCGCGCCGGCGGCGTACTCCGCCACCTGGGCCGGGTCCATCGGGGCCACCTCGGCCCGGGTGGCGAGCTCCTCGCCCGGCAACGGTCGGTGGAGGTCGAGCCGCATCGTGGTCGCGGTGCGCTCGAAGGTGCCGTCGGAGACGAACGCCTCACTGGTCGGCTCCCCCGGCAGCACGCTCGCCGACAAGGGCGCTCCCGCCAGGCCCGTCGCGAGCCCGCGGAGGTCCGCGACGCGCTCCGGGGCGCTCGCCCAGGCGTCGTGGACCGGAGTGCGCTCCGCGTCCGGCCCCAGCCAGAGCCAGCCCGCGTCGACGCGCAGCAGACGCGAGCCGGGGAGCCTTTCGCGCACCAGGGCCAGCGCCTCACGCCGCGACGTGGCCGGATCGCCGTGCCGGTGCCGCAGCCGGAAGCTGTCCTGCCGCTCCGCCAGCCAGTGCACCACGGGGTGGTCGGGGTCGGTCACCTGCTCCAGCTCGCTCACCCGCCGCACTCTAGATTGGCGGGCATGCCGCAGCCGCCAGTCCCCGAGCCCCGCCCGGTCACCACGACCCACCACGGCCGCACCCGCGTCGACGAGTACGACTGGCTGCGCGACCAGGACGACCCCGCCGTGCTCGCGCACCTCGAGGCCGAGAACGCCTACACCGAGGCCGCGACCGACCACCTCGCCGGCCTGCGCGAGGCGATCTTCGGCGAGATCAGGGCGCGGACCCGCGAGACCGACCTCTCGGTCCCGACCCGCAACCGCGGCTACTGGTACTACGGCCGCAGCTTCGAGGGTCGCGAGTACGGCGCCGCGTGCCGGGTCGTGGTCGCGGACCCCGAGGACTGGACTCCCCCGCAGCCCGCCGAGGACTGTGCTCCGGACCAGCCGGCCCTCCCCGGCGAGGAGGTGCTGCTCGACCTCGACGAGCTCGCCGGCGACAGCGCCTTCTTCTCCCTCGGCGGCTCCTCGGTCAGCCCCGACACCGGGCTGCTCGCCTACGCCACCGACACCACCGGCGACGAGCGCTACACGATCCGCGTGAAGGACCTGCGCACCGGGGAGCGGACCGGCGACGAGATCACCGGGGTCCTCGGCGGCGCCACCTGGCATCCCGACAGCGGGTCGTTCTACTACTCGACCGTGGACGACGCCTGGCGCCCGGACAAGGTCTGGCGCCACGTGCTCGGCACGCCGCAGGCCGAGGACGAGCTCGTCCACCACGAGACCGACCCCCGCTACTGGACCGGCGTGGGTCGCACCCGCACCGACCGGTTCGTGCAGGTCCTGTCCGGCTCGAAGACCACGACCGAGGTGAGGCTGCTCGACACCGAGGACCCCGACCGCGGGTTCTGGGTGTTCGCCGAGCGCCGCGAGGGGGTGGAGTACGGCGTGGAGCACGCCGTCCTCGCCGGCGAGGACGTGCTGCTGGTGCTGCACAACCACACCGGGCCCGACTTCGAGCTCGGCACCGCGCCGGTGGCCCCGACCCCGCCCGAGCAGTGGCGGGCGCTGCTCCCCCACGACCCGGCCGTCCGGTTGGAGGAGGTCGACGCCCACGCCGGGCACCTGGTGGTCCACCAGCGCAGCGAGGGGCTGACCCAGCTGCGGATCCTCACCCTCGGGGCCGACGGCGTCGTCGACGACCACCGCGTCGAGTTCGACCAGGAGGTCTACACCGTCGGTTCCGGTGGCAACCCGGACTTCCACGCGCCCGTGGTCCGGCTCGGCTACACCTCGCTGACGGTCCCCGGCTCGATCTACGACTACGAGGTCGCCACCCGTGACCTGCGGCTGCTGCGGCGGACGCCCGTGCTCGGCGGCTACGACCCGGCGGACTACGAGGAGCACCGGCTGTGGGCCACGGCCGAGGACGGCGAGCAGGTGCCGATCTCGCTGGTGCACCGGCGCGGCGCGCGGGCCGACGGCCCGATCCCCGTCCTGCTGTACGGCTACGGCTCCTACGAGACCTCGATGGACCCGTCGTTCTCGATCGCGCGGCTCTCCCTGCTCGACCGGGGCGCCGGCTTCGCGATCGCCCACGTGCGCGGCGGCGGCGAGATGGGGCGCCGTTGGTACGACGCCGGGAAGACCACGACCAAGCGCAACACCTTCACCGACTTCGTCGCGTGTGCGCGCCACCTGGTCGAGGAGGGGCTCACCACCCCCGACGTCCTGGTCGCCGAGGGCGCCAGCGCCGGCGGCCTGCTGGTGGGTGCCGTCGCGAACCTCGCCCCCGACGCGTTCGCCGGGATCGTCGCGGGGGTGCCGTTCGTCGACAGCCTCACCACGATGCTCGACCCCACGCTGCCGCTCACGATCATCGAGTACGACGAGTGGGGCAACCCGGAGGGCGACCCGGACGCCTACGACTACATCGCCTCCTACGCGCCGTACGACAACGTCGCGGCCCAGGCCTACCCGCCGATCCTCGCGGAGGTCTCGCTGCACGACACCCGCGTGCTCTACGTCGAGGCGGCCAAGTGGGTCGCCCGGCTGCGCGCCGTCGGGACCGGCGGGCCGTTCCTGCTGAAGACGGAGATGGCGGCGGGTCACGGCGGTGTCTCCGGCCGCTACCAGGGCTGGAAGGACCGCGCCTTCACCCTTGCGTGGGTACTCGAAAGGATGGGATTGGCCCCCCAGCCCTGAGAAGTCCCTGAGAGTCGGCCGGTTCGGCAACTTCTGGGGTTTCTCACCCGTCGTTCTGGGCAAGGAGTCCGAACACCTCGGGAATCACCGGGCACCCGGACGGGTTGAGAGCAGTACGAGGGAGAGGGGCGGCACCATGGCTACGAGGACTGCACGGCGACCCGCGACGGGCGCGACCCGTGAGATCGAGGGGCGCGACAGCGTCGGGCTCTACCTCGACGAGATCGCGCGCAACCCGCTGCTCGACGCCGCCAGCGAGGTCGAGCTGGCCAAGACCATCGAGGCGGGTCTGATGGCCCAGCACCTGCTCGACACCGGTCGCATCGCCCGCGCCAAGGGTGGCGCGCCGATGCGGGCCTCCCGCGAGGAGCTGGAGTGGCTGGCCGAGGAGGGCCAGCGCGCCATCGACACCTTCATCAACGCCAACCTGCGGCTGGTGGTCTCGATCGCCCGCAAGTACGGCCGGTCGCAGATGCCGATGCTGGACCTGATCCAGGAGGGCAACACCGGCCTGATCCGGGCGGTCGAGAAGTTCGACTACGCCAAGGGCTACAAGTTCTCCACCTACGCCACCTGGTGGGTGCGCCAGGCGATCACCCGCGGCATCGCCCAGCAGGCTCGGGTGGTCCGGCTCCCCGTGCACGTGGTCGAGGAGCTCAACCAGGTCGGCGGCGCCCGCCGGACGCTCGAGCGCCAGCTCGGCCGCGACCCCGAGCCCGCCGAGATCGCCCACGAGCTCGACATGGACGTCGACCGGGTGCTCGACCTGCTGTCCTGGGGCCGCGAGCACGTCAGCCTCGACACCCCCGTCGACGAGGACGGGGACACCTCGCTGGGTGACCTGATCGCCCAGGAGAGCACCCCCGGCCCGGACCTCGACGTGCTCGACCACGAGTCGCGTGAACGGCTCAGCGCCCTGGTCGGCCAGCTCGACGACCGCTCCGCGGACATCATCCGCTCGCGCTACGGCCTGGTCGACGGACGCCAGCACAAGCTCGCCGACATCGGCCTCAAGCACGGCATCAGCGCGGAGCGGGTCCGCCAGCTGGAGCGTGAGGCCCTGCAGCGGCTGCGTCGTCTCGGCGACCCCGACCTGGCCGCCTGACCCGACCGCCTGACACACGACCCGTCCGCACCCCTCACCCGGCCACGGCCCCCAGCGCGTCCCACCGCGGCGGCGTCCCCGGGTCGGGGTCGGGTGCGACCTCCCGGAGCAGCCGGAGCAGCAGCGAGCGCTCGAGTCCCGTACGGGCCGCGTCGAGGCGGGCGCTGGTGGCCAGCGCGTCGAGGTAGAGGCGCTGCGTGGTGCTGCTGGGCTCGACCCCCAGCTCCTCACGCAGCCGGCGCCGGAAGTCGGCGTACTCCCGCAGCACCTCGCAGCGGGCGTCGAGCGAGAGCAGCGCGCGGAGCAGCGTCTGCTGGGTGGCGTCGCTGACGGGGTCCTCTGCCTGGGCGCGACGCGCGAGCAGCAGCGCCCGGTCGGTCGCCCCGATCGCCAGCGCCCCCGCAGAGGCGCGTCGCAGGGCGGCGGCCACCAGCGCCCGCATCTCCTCGCGTGTCTCGATCGCCCAGCTGGCGTAGGGGCTGCTGGCGAGCAGGTCCCGCATCCGGGGAAGCCCCAGCGCCTCGACGGCGGCGAAGGCGACGGGCGCCGACACCCGGAGCGCATCGGTGAGGCTGTCGCGCGTGGCCACCACGTCGACCGTCACCTCCCCGGTGAGCACATAGCCGCTGTGGACCGTGGCCAGCGCGGTGCGCGGCACCCCCTCGGCGACCAAGTGGCGGCGAACGACGGAGACGTGGCTCTCGACCGTGGCGGCGTACGACGACGGCGGCCGGCCCTCCCAGAGCACCTCCGCCAGCACGTCCTTGGGGTACGGCTCACCCTGGTGCAGCGCCAGCACCTCCAGCAGCTGTCGCGGCTTGACCCCCCCGAAGTCGCTCCGCTCCCCCCTGTCCCCGGCGATCCGGGTGATCCCCCACAGACGAACCTGGTGCATGTCGGCCCCCCTCGGTCCGACTGCCCGCCCCTCGGGCAGCCCCATGCTGACTCCGATGGTGGACCGTGGATCCCTGCGGCGCATCACCCAGCGACGGGTCGGCCGACCCCCCAGGTGGGGGGTGGTCCGCACCACCCCCGGGTTCTCACAAGGTCGAGACCCCATCATGGTCGGTCGCTCCGGCACCCGCCGGCGCCGGGGCCGGCTCCGCGCGCTCCCACTCCACGACGAGCCGGGTGCCACCGCCGGGACGCTCCCCGAGCCGGAGGTCGCCCCCGAGGTCGCGGGCCAGGTCGCGCAGCAACCGGATCCCGACGTGCAGGCCCCCGACACCCGGCCGTTCCGGGGCACCGGAGGGCCCGCGACCGTCGTCCTCCACGACGACCCGGACCGCCGGGCCCGCCCTCTCGGCCGCTTGCTGCACCAGCACCGTCACCGACGTCGCCCGGGCGTGCCGCACCGCGTTGCGGACGCCCTCCTGGACCACACGGTGCGCCAGCTCCGCGGTCGCGGGGTCGACGTTCTCGAGCGCCGGCTCGACCTCGACCGACCAGCCGGTCGGCGGGGGGACCAGCCGCCCCATCAGCTCCCGGAGGGTCTGCGGCAGGGGCAGCTCCTGCCGCTCCACCGGCAGCAGCTCCCCCATCGTGCCCCGCAGGGCCGCCAGCTCCCGCTCCACGAGGTCGCAGATCCGCTGCAGCTGCGAGTGGGGGTCACCCTCGAGGTCCTCGGGGACGGCCATCGTCACCGCGGTCAGGGCGTAGCGCATCGCGGCGAGGTTCTGGACGATCCCGTCGTGGAGGTCGTGGGCGATCCGCCGTCGCTCGTGGTCGAGCGCCGCCAGCGACGCGGTGAGCAGCCTGATCCGCTCCCGGCGGCCGGAGTGCACCCGTCGGGCCAGTCGTGCTCCCGCGAGCAGCGCCAGTCCCTCGAACAGCAGCAGTCCCCCGGCTCCCAGCGGAAGCAGGACCTGCAGCGCCTCGGCACGGGTCTCGCCCGCGGCCTCGCCGTCGACGTAGGACTCGGCCACGAGCAGCGACCCGTCGGCGCCCCGGATCGGAGCGAACACCTCGACCTCGCTGCCCAGCAGCCCGCGAGGATGTGCGCTGTCGAGGTCCCCGTCGCTGGCCAGCCGCCCGGTCGTGCCGAACAGCTCACGCACCTCGGCGTCGAGCTGGAAGGTCTCACCGACGAGGATCGGCCGGGTGGACCACACCACCGTGCCGGACTCGTCCCACACCAGCACCGCCCGGACCCCGGCGTGCTGGGCCACCGCCTCGATCTCCTCGACGAGGTCGGGGTCACCCGTCCCCCGAGCGGGATCGCTCAGACCGGCCGCCACGGCCTGGGCAACGATGCCGCCGCGGGTGGTGGCATCGCCCTCGGCCGAGCGGTGGGCCATCACCTCGGCGACTGCGAGCACCCCGCCGAGGACGAGCACGATGAGACCCACGCTGAGCAGGGCGAACTGGACGAAGGCGCGCCTGACCAGCGCCTCGTCGCGCCGGTCCTTGAGGGGCACGGCCGGCTCAGTGGTGCCGGAGGCCGAGCAGGCCCCGCTCGTGGGCGGTCACGACCGCCTCCAGCTGCGAGTGGGCGCCGAGCTTGGCCAGCACGGACTTCACGTAGCTGCGGCAGGTGTGGAGCGAGATGCCCAGCTTGGTGCTGATCGAGCGCAGGTCGCGCCCGGACGCCAGCAGCACCAGCACCTCGTACTCCCGTCGCGTCAACGGCGTCGTCGGCGCTTCGTCGTGGCGCAGCATGCTCTGCATCAGGTGCGGCGGCACGGTGAAGAGCCGGGGGCGTGCGCGCACCACCGTGTCGAGCAGGTCGCCCAGTGCGCCGTCCTTGGGGAGCATCGCGCTGGCGCCGGCACGCACCACGTCCCCCAGCAGCTGCTGGGTCGGGTAGGCCGTGAGCACGACGACCGCCATGTCGGGCCACCGCTCGGTGATGGTGGCCGTGGCCGTGACGCCGTTGTCGGAGCCCAGGCGCACGTCCATGATCACCACGTCCGGCTCCTCGCGCGCCACGATCCTCAGGGCGCCCTGAAGGTCGGTGGCGGTGCCCACGCAGCTGAGGTCGGGATGGGCCGCGAGGCCGATGGTGAGAAGCTCGGAGAACGTGCGGTGGTCGTCCACCACTGCCACTCGTCGGTGTTCCTGCGAGCCGACTTCGCCCATGTGGTCCCCCCAGCACCTGTGCACACCCTGTGGGAGGGGGGGAACCCACGCCCGAAATCCGTAAGCAGGCTACGTCGCGCCCACGACCGGGCAGAGGGCCACAGGCGTTCTTTACCCTCTGGTCCAGACCACCCGCCCTTCAGCCCGTGAGCCTGAGGGCCGCCAGCGCCAGCGCGAGCAGCAGCGCCAGGTCGAGCACCACCGTCCGCACGCGGTGCGGGAGCCGGAGCACCAGCGCCGCCACCAGCACCACCTCGGCGACCACGCAGACGAGGTCGAGAGGTCCCATCGGCTCGATGCGTGAGCCCGGGAGGAGGGGCACCCCGTTGCCCTCCCCACCCGGGGCGGCTGCCGCGGCCGCGGACGCGTCGACGTGCCGCCCCGCCGCGTGGACGGGGGCGAAAGGCAGGTCCGTGGTGCGGGTCGCGACGTACAGCGCGATCAGCGCCAGGTGGGCGGAGGCGAGGACCGCGAGCACCCGCGTCCCGGGAGGCTCCACGACCAGCACCGCGGTGATCAGCAGCTGGGCGCAGCCGACGGCGAGGAAGAAGCCACCCACGAGCAGGGAGGCCGCGATGTGCTCGGGCACGGCAGCCAGGTGGAGCAGCCCCGCGACCGCGCAGGACGCGGCGGCCACCCGCAGCGCCTCCCCGACACGGCGGGTCTCGCCGGGTGCCTCGAGGGTCGCCGTCACAGGTAGTCCTCCGCCCCGGTGCGGCACGGGTCGGCGAACGGGCTGTCGGCCACCTGCGCCGGGTCGAGGATCTCGAACTGCGCCATCATGTCGTGGTCCTCGTGGACCAGGTTGTGGCAGTGCATCATGTAGCGGCCCCGGCCGTGGTGGAAGCCGATCAGCACCCGCACCGACTCGTTCTCCCCCAGGTAGACCACGTCCTTGGGCCCGCGCTCGTGGGGCAGCGGCGGCTTGCCGTTGCGGCTGAGGATCCGGAAGTCGACGAAGTGCAGGTGGGCCGGGTGGTGCCACCCGCCGGAGAGGTTGCGCAGCTCCCAGATCTCCAGCGTGTCCGTCAGCGGGGTGGCCAGGACCTTGGTGAAGCCGCTCTTGACCACGTCCTCCCAGGTCGTCTCGTTGATCGTCCACTGCCCACCCGCGCGGCCGAAGTCGAAGCGACGCGTGGCCACGGCGCCGGTCTCGGGCCACCCCATCGCGGGCGTGGTCGGGTGGAGCGTCGCCGGCACCCGGTTGTGGCGCGTGCTGAACGGCTCGTCGGTGACCTCGAAGGCCATCACCTTGTCGGTGTGGGCGTAGTTGACGGTGTTCTTCGGACTCTTGTTGCGCAGCTCGACGCGTGCCCCGGGCGAGTACTTCGCGAAGTCGATCACCACCTCGTAGCGCTCGCTGGGGCCGTGGCGGAAGCTCTTGACCTTCACCGGCGCCGGCATCAGGCCACCGTCGGTGGCGATGACGGTCATCGGTGCGCCGTTGGCGAGGTACCACTGGTAGGACCGGGACACCGAGGCGTTGAGGATCCGGAAGCGGTACTTGCGGCGCGCCACCTTCATCAACGGCCAGGCGCGACCGTTGACCGTGATCACGTCGCCGAAGAGGTCGTCCTCGCCGTTGGTGTGGAACAGCAGCGACCCGTCCTGCTTGAACATCATGTCCGCGACCGTCAGCGCGACGTCGTACTCCCCGTGCGGGATCGGGAGCGACTGCTCGAGGTCGTCGATGATGTGGTACTGCCCGGCCAGCCCCATGTAGACGTTCTGGGCGGTGTGGTGCACCCCGTGGTCGTGGTACCAGAGGGTCCGCGCCTCCTGGACGTTCGGGTACCGGTAGTCCTTCCACTGCCCGGGGTTGCTGATGTCGCTGGCGTAGCCGTCGTACTGGGGCAGCGAGGCGGAGCCGTGCAGGTGGACCGAGCTCCAGGGCGCGTAGTCGAGCTCCGGGTGCCGGGTGGGGAGGTTGTTGACCTGGCGCACGACCGAACCGCGACCCCTCCACACCCGGATCGTGGGTCCGGGCACCTCACCTCCGTAGCCCCACATCGGCGTCTGGTAGCCCGGGATCACCTCGGCCAGCAGCGGAGTCATCGCCAGCCGGTAGTAGTCGGTCGAGGAGTCCGACCGCACCGGCGCCAGCTCCGGGGCCCGTCGGAACGGGATCGTGTACGGCACGGGCAGGGCGCTCGCGGGGAGCCGATCGGAGAGGCTGTCCTCCCCGGCGAGCGCTCGCTCCATCGGCAGCCCGATCGCTGCCGCACCTGCGACCGAGACCTTGAGCACGTCACGACGTGACCAGGACATGGACATCCGACACCACCTCTCCCCCGAGACAACAGCCGTGGGCGGACGACGCTAGGTGGCCCACCTTGCGGATTCCCGGTGCTGCGCAGGCCGGCCCTGGCGGCGGGTGGACTGCCGGGATCCGCAAGGTTTCCGCAAGCCCCGGTCCCGATGGTGGGCCCACGACACCGTGCCTGCCTGGGCCCGGTCTGAGGGGAGTTTGGTCATGACGAACACATCACGCCGTCGCGTCAGGATCGTACGTCGGGGTTCGGGACCGGGTCGTCGTCGACGGTCGGGGTCTGCCTTCGCGCTCGGTCTCGTGCTCTCGACCCTGGCCGTCCCGGCGACCCTCGCGGTCACCGCCTCGTCCGCGGGCGCGGCCGTCGCTCCGGTGGGCCAGGGATTCAACCTGAACCGTTCGGACATCCGGTTCATCCAGCGCCAGATCGCGATCTCCGAGCGCCACGTGAGCACGCTGAGCGTGGCCAACCCCTGCGGCACCCTGCTCGGTACGGCCGCGGACCAGATCCCGAACGGCAACCAGCAGGGCGCCACCCTGCCGTGGGGCCTGCGCACGGTCGACGGCACCTGCAACAACCTGATCCCCGGACAGGAGGAGTTCGGTGCCGCGGACACGCTCTTCCCCCGCCACGTGCCGGCCCGGTTCCGCAACGCCGACATCGGCGACCCCGACGGGCCCTTCGGCCCCTCCGGTGCCGTGCAGACCAGCTACGACCAGACCAGCGGCACCGTCATCGACGCCCAGCCGCGCCAGGTCAGCAACCTGATCGTCGACCAGACGGCCGGCAACCCGGCCGCCGTGGCCGCCTCCGACGGTGGTCCGGCGGACGGCGAGGGCAACCTGCCGATCCCCAACGTGGCACCGGACGTCGGCCTCTCCGCCCCGTTCAACTCGATGTTCACGCTCTTCGGCCAGTTCTTCGACCACGGCCTCGACCTGGTGACCAAGGGGGGCGGAACGGTCTACATGCCGGTGCTCCCCGGCGACCCGCTCTACCAGGCCGGCAGCCAGACCAACTTCATGGTGCTCACCCGCGCCACCAACCGGCCCGGCCCCGACGGGCAGCTGGGGACCGCGGACGACGTGCGGCAGCACACCAACACCACCACCCCGTTCGTCGACCAGAACCAGACCTACACCTCGCACCCCTCGCACCAGGTCTTCCTGCGGGAGTACACCGTGGGCGCCGGCGGGGAGCCGATCGACACCGGTCGCCTGCTCGGTGGCGAGAACGGCGAGGGCCTCACGACCTGGGCCCACGTGAAGGCGCAGGCCGCCGACACCCTCGGCGTGATCCTGACCGACACCGACGTGCTGAACGTCCCGATGATGGCCACCGACCCCTACGGCAACCTCGATCTGGACGGCGCCGGACGGCCCCAGATCGTCACCGCCACCGGCCTCGTCCCCACCGACCCTGGGGGCACGCCGCTTCCGGCGAACACGGTGCGGACCGGGCACGCCTTCCTCGACGACATCGCCCACCACGCGGTTCCGCGCGGCGACGCCAACCCTGCCGACGGACCGGGCCCGGTCGTGGACCTCGAGCCCGACGCAGACCCGGGCGTCTCCGACGACGGCGACCCCGCCACGTACGACGACGAGATGCTCGAAGACCACTTCATCGCAGGTGACGGCCGCGCCAACGAGAACATCGGCCTCACCTCGGTGCACCACGTCTTCCACTCCGAGCACAACCGGCTGGTCGCCGACATCGACGCGCTGATCAACACCCAGGAGACCCAGGCCAACATCGACGCCTGGCACAGCACTCAAGGCCCGGCCGGCTGGACCTACGGCCAGCGGCTCTTCCAGGCCGCCCGGTTCGTCACCGAGATGGAGTACCAGCACCTGGTGTTCGAGGAGTTCGCTCGCAAGATCCAGCCGATGGTCAACATCTTCGGCGAGGGCGGCACCGGCTACCGGACCGTCATCGACCCCTCGATCCGCGCCGAGTTCGCCCACGCGGTCTACCGCTTCGGCCACTCGATGCTCACCGAGACCGTGGCGCGTCGCAACGCCAACGGTTCGAACAACGACATCGGACTGATCGAGGCCTTCCTCAACCCGCAGGAGTTCACCGACGGTGGTCCCGCAGGGACGCTGACACCCGACGAAGCGGCGGGCAGCGTGTTCCGGGGCATGAGCCGGCAGGTGGGCAACCAGATCGACGAGTTCGTGACCGAGGCCCTGCGCAACAACCTGCTCGGCCTGCCGCTCGACCTCGCGAGCATCAACATGGCCCGCGCCCGCGACGCCGGGATCCCGACCCTCAACGAGGCGCGCCGCGCCTTCTACGACGAGTCGGCCAACTCGGCGCTGACGCCCTACGAGAGCTGGGCGGACTTCAACTTCTCGCTCCGCAACCCCGACTCCCTGGTCAACTTCATCGCGGCCTACGGCACCCACCCCGACGTGCTGGCAGCAGCCGGCACCACGACCAAGCGGGCCGCCGCGCAGGAGCTGCTCGATCTCGCCGCGACCCCCGTCCCGACCCCGGTCGACCCGGAGAACCCCACGCCGGAGGAGACCGAGCAGACGGACGCGATCCTGGACGCCTACGACTTCGTCAACAGCCTGGGCGCCTGGTCGAACGAGGCGGGTCGCAGCATCACCGGGATCGACGACATCGACCTGTGGATGGGCGGTCTCGCCGAGAAGCCGATGGTCTTCGGCGGCATGCTGGGTGCCACCTTCAACTACGTCTTCGAGATCCAGATGGAGGACCTCCAGGACGGTGACCGGTTCTACTACCTGTCCCGGACCGCCGGCCTGAACCTGCTGACCCAGCTGGAGGGCAACTCCTTCGCCGAGCTGGTCATGCGCAACACCGACGTCGAGAGCCTGCCGGCCGACGGCTTCTCCCGCCCCGACTTCGTCTTCGAGGTCGCCCAGCTCGGCACCAGCGGTGCCATCGCTGACGACCCGGCGACGGAGTGGAACGAGAACCAGCTGCTCACCAGGATGCCCAACGGCACCGTCCGCTTCGGCGGGGGCGAGCACGTGGTCTTCAACGGCACGGCCGGCAACGACCGGATCTGGTCCAGCGAGGGAGACGACACCCTCCGCGGCAACGACGGCAACGACTGGATGCAGGGCGGTGACGGCAACGACAACCACATCGGTGGCCTCGGCGACGACATCATCCAGGACCTGGCCGGGGACGACACCCTCAAGGGTGGCGACGGTGACGACGCGCTGTCCTCGGGACAGGGCTTCGGCGGCGACCTCAACCAGGGCGGCCGCGGCAAGGACTTCATCGTCGGCGGCAACGACACCACGGAGACCTTCGCCGGTCCGGGCGACGACTTCGTCTTCGCCGGGGACGGGGAGGACACGGTCTTCGGTGACGACGGTGACGACTGGATCGAGGACGGCAAGGGTCCGTTCAGCCTGCTGCAGGGCGACAACGGCGCCCCGTTCCAGGACGACCCGAACGAGGCCGGACACGACGTCCTCAACGGTGACGGCGGCGAGCAGGACTACGACGCCGAGGGCGGAGACGACATCATGATGGCCGGCCCCGGCATCCAGCGGAACGAGGGCATGCTCGGCTTCGACTGGGTCACCCACAAGGACGACCCGCTCCCGGCCGACTCCGACATGGAGTTCACGGGTCTGCTGCCTCCGGGCGTCGAGACCAACCGTGACCGCTTCGACCTCGTGGAGGCACTGTCGGGCTGGAAGTACGACGACGTGCTCCGCGGCGACGACCGTGCGGCGGCCGACCTCGGCACCGAGCACGAGCTGACCCAGGCCGGGATCGACCGGGTCACCGGGCTGACCGGGCTGCTGCCCGGGGGCACGACCTCCTTCAACGGTGGCAACATCATGATGGGCGGCGCCGGCGGTGACGAGATCGAGGGTCGTGGTGGCGACGACATCATCGACGGTGACGCCTGGCTCAACGCCCGGCTCAGCGTCCGGACCGATCCGGCCGACCCCACCACCGAGATCGGCTCGGCCGACGGCATGCGGTCGACCTACCTGACCGGCAGCACCACCACGCTGCAGCAGGCGGTCTTCGCAGGCACGGTCGACCCGGGCAACATCGTCATCGTCCGGGAGGTCCTGTCCACACCAGGGCCGGGCGACGTCGACACCGCGGTCTTCACCGGGCCACTGGCCGACTACACCGTCACCACCGACGGGGCCTGGACCACGGTCACCGACACCGTCGGGACCGACGGTGTCGACCAGGTCCGCAACGTGGAGCGGCTGCGCTTCGCCGACCAGACGGTGGACCTGGCGAGCGTGCCTTCGGCGCCCGTGATCGGGACGGTGACCGCGGGCGATGGTCAGGCCACGGTGAACTTCACCGCCGGTCCCGCCAACGGGTCGCAGCCGGTCACAGGGTTCCGGATCGAGGTGCTCGTCGGCACGGACGTCGTCCGGACCGTCAACGGGATCGGACCGACGGCGACGCTCGCGGTCGTCTCCGGGCTGACCAACGGCACGACCTACACCTTCCGGGTGATCGCGGTGAACGCCGTGGGAGCGAGCTCACCGTCGGCGGCATCGAGCGCGGTGACCCCGAACGCACCGTTCCCGACGCTGACGTCGACCAGCCCGGTGAACAACGCGACGGGGGTCTCGCTCACGGCCAACCAGGTCGGCGTGTTCAGCAGGGCGGTGACCAGTCCGAACTGGACGGCCGCGGTCCAGCTGCGCAACAACGCGAGCGGCGCCCTGGTGGGACGCGCGGTGACCTACAACGCGGCCACGAGGACGGTGACGGTGAACCCGAACGCCAACCTGGTGCCGGGGACGTCGTACAGGCTCACGTTCGTGGGGACCGGGGCCAACGGGATCCGTGACCTCGCCGGGCTCAGGTTGCCCACCACGGTGATCAACTTCGTCTCCGAGGCCGACACGACGGCGCCGACGCTCACGGCCACCACGCCGGTGAACAACGCGACGGGGGTCAGTCGCACCGCCAACCAGGTGGTGGACTTCAGCGAGCGGGTCGTCGGGATCAACCAGGCGAACGTCGTCCTGAGGAACGTCGCCACCGGGGCGGCCGTGAACAGGGCGCTCAGCCTGAACGCGGCCGGCACCCGACTGGTGATCAACCCGGGCCCCACCCTGGGCGCCAACACGCTCTACCGGATCACCCTCACCGGGGGTGCCGGGACGGGCATCCGGGACACGTCCAACAACCCGCTCGCCACCACGACGGTGACCTTCCGCACCACACCCTAGGAGAGGCGCCGCCACGACGTGAGGCGTCGCCAGGCCCCCAATCGCGGCGGCGCCCCACCACGACGACCCGGCCCCGGTGGGACCGGGTCGTCCGGCGCGCCCGGCCGGTGTCAGTAGCCGAGCTGGGTGAGCGTGACCGCGGCCTGCTGGGCGCGGGAGGTCACGTCGTCGGGGACCGGGACCTCGCCGGCGACGCGCTGCTGCCAGGTCTGCAGCGCCACCACCTGGGCGGCCGCGTCCTCGGCGCGCTCCCGGGAGACCTCGCCGCCGCGGATCGCCCGGGTCACCAGGGCGTGGGTCTCCGCGGTGTCGACCGGCATCAGCAGCAGGTCGGCACCGGCCTGCAGCGCCCGGACCGCCGGGAAGTCGCGGCTGAGGGCCGCGCCCATGCCGAGCGAGTCGGTGATGGTCACGCCCTCGAAGCCGAGGTCGTCCTCGAGCAGGTCGTAGACCGCCTCGGCCTGGCTGGAGGGCGTGCCCGGCTGGAGCGCCGGCACGTCGAGATGAGCCAGCATCACGCTGGGGGCCCCGGCCTCGATCGCGGCCTCGAACGGGACCAGGTCGCGCCGCCGCAGCTCGGGGAGCGAGGACCCGAGGACCGGCAGGGTCTCGTGGCTGTCGGCGGTGACGCCGCCGTGGCCGGGGAAGTGCTTGGTGGTGGAGACCACCCCGGCCTCGTCGTACCCGCGCACGGCCGCGGCGACGGCCTTCGCCGCGAGCGCCGGGTCGGAGGAGGGTGAGCGGGTCCCGATCGTGGGGTCGGCCGCGCCGATCGTCACGTCGGCGACGGGCGCGAAGACCCAGGTGAAGCCGAGGCTCCGCAGCTCCAGGCCGGTGGACCGGGCGGCCTCGGTGACCGCGCGTTCGCCGTCGCGGCCCGCGGTCGCGATGGCGGTGCCGGCCGCCTGGAAGGCCGGGAACTCGGTGGCGATCCCGCGCAGGTGCGAGACGCTGCCACCCTCCTCGTCGACCCCGATCACCGCCGGCCAGTCTCGACCGTCGGCCGCGTGGGCCTCGGCGATCGCGGCAGTGGTGGCCTGGACCTGTGCGGCGTCGGCGACGTTGCCGGAGGTCACGCTCACGCCGGCCAGGTGCAGCTCGCGGACCAGCCGGGCAGGGACGGCGGGGTCGGTGCCGTTGTAGCGGCCCACGATCACCTGGCCGGCGAGCCGTGCGGGGCCCCAGTCGGCGACCAGCTCGCGTGCGTCGGCGAGCTCACCCTCGGTCGGACCCCACGAGGTCGGGGTCTCGGGGTCGGTCGTCGGCTCCGCCGAGGCGCGGTCGGGGGCCGGAGCCGACGCGGGAGGTGAGGCGTCACCGGTCGGGGTCGCCCCTCCCCCGCACCCGGCCAGCAGCGCGGCGACGGCGACGAGGCTCAGCAGAGGTCGGGCAGGCACGCCACGACGCTAACCCGCCAGGTCGGCGTACACCGCATCCACCCGGGCCCGCAGGTCCGCCATCGACCCGGTGTTCTCGACGACGTGGGTGGCGACCGCGAGCCGTTGCTCGCGGGTCGCCTGGGCGGCCACGCGGGCCTGTGCGTCCTCGCTGGAGAGGCCCCGCAGCGCGACCATCCGTTCGACCTGGGTCGCCACCGGCACGTCGACCACCACGACGGCGTCGAAGGAGCCGGCCTGACCGGTCTCGGTGAGCAGCGGGATGTCGTGGACGACCACCGCCCCCGCGGGCGCGGCCGCCTCGATCTCGGCGGCACGCGACCGGACCCGGGGATGGATGATCGCCTCGAGGGTGCGCCGCTTCGCCTCGTCCGCGAACACGATCGCGCCCAGCGCCGGCCGGTCGAGGTCCCCCTCGGCGGTCAGCACCTCCTCACCGAAGGCCGCGACCACCTCCGCCAGTCCCTCGCTGCCGGCAGCGACCGCCTCGCGGGCAAGCAGGTCGGCGTCGATCACGACGGCCCCACGCTCGGCGAGCATCGCCGAGACCGTGCTCTTGCCCGAGGCGACGCCACCGGTGAGTCCCACCCGCATGCGGCGACCCTACGGTCAGCACCGGGACCGGGCTCTCACTGGCCCGTCCGTCCGTCGAGGCACTCGCGCAGCAGGTCCGCGTGGCCGCAGTGGCGCGCGTACTCCTCGATCATGTGCACGACGACTCCGCGCGCCTGCCAGGGCTCACCCGGGACGAACGTGCGGCCGAGGTCGTCGTAGCGCGCGAAGACCTCGCGCGCATGGTCCACCTCGCGGCGCCAGGACTCCCATGCCTCCCGCACGCACGCGTCGGTCCCGACCGCACCGGTGAAGTCGAGGTCGGGGTCCTCCTCGCTGGAGTAGAGGTGAGGGAGGTCCGTCCGTCCCCCGAGCGTGCGCCGGAACCAGTGGTGCTCGACCACCGCCAGGTGCCGGACCAGCCCCAGGAGGCTCATCGTGCTCGGCGGAACCGATCGGGTGGCCAGTTGGTCCGGGGAGAGGCCGTCGCACTTCATCTCGAAGGTCATCCGGTAGCGGTCGAGGTACTGACGCAGGGTCGTCGCCTCGTCCACCGGCGGCTCGTCCGCGTTGCGCGGGTCCTCCTCCGGGTCGACCCAGAAGGCGCGGCGGACGGACTCGGATCGCTCGCTCATGCGCGCACCCCATCAGGTGCCGGTCACCCGGGCAACCGCCGGGGTCGACCCCGCCTGAGACGATCCCTCCGTGATCCCACCCCTGTCCCGCGGCGACCGGGTCGCGCTGCTGCTGCCCGGCTCCACGGCGTACGTCGAGACGGTGATCGGCCTGCTCGCCGCCGGTGTGTTCCCCGTGCCGCTGGACCCGGGGCTGACCGCGGTCGAGCGCCGGCAGGTCCTCGAGGACGTGACGCCCGCCCTCGTGGTCGACTCCCCCGCCGCACTCGACGCGCTGCACGCCTCGCTCCCGCCGGAGCGGCGCCGCGGACTGCCGCTGGGGCGCCCGATGCACGTGACCAGCGGGACCACCGGGCGTCCGAAGGCGGTGCACAGCGGCGTCCTGGACCGCCGGGACGCCGCGGCGCTGCGCGCGGAGGAGCAGGAGCTGTGGGGCTTCCGGGAGGGCGACGTCAACCTCGTGGTCAGCCCGATCCACCACAGCGCGCCGCTGCGGTTCGCCAGCGGGACGCTGCTGGCCGGCGGCCGGCTGGTGTTCGCCGGCGGCTTCGAGGCGGCCCGGATCACCGACCTGGTCACGACCGAGCGGCCCACGACCATGTTCTGCGTGCCGACCCACCTGCAGCGCCTGTTCGCGCACTGGGACGAGCACGGGACGCCCGACCTCTCCTGCTTCCGGCTGGTCGCCCACGCGGGCGCCGCCTGCCCACCCGCGCTCAAGCGACGGCTGCTCGAGATCTTCCCCGCCGGCTCGACGTGGGAGTTCTACGGCTCCACCGAGGGCCAGTTCACCGCCTGCCGGTCCGAGGAGTGGCTCGACCACCCCGGCACCGTCGGCCGTGCCCGGCCGGGCCGCGAGCTCACCGTCGACGACGACGGCACGATCTGGTGCTCGGTGCCGCCGCACGCCCGGTTCGACTACGCCGGGGACCCCGTGAGGACCGCCCGGGCCTGGCGCGGCGACGCCTTCACCGTCGGCGACCTCGGGCGGCTCGACGCCGACGGCTACCTCTTCCTCGACGGGCGTCGCGAGGACCTGGTCATCAGCGGCGGCGTCAACGTCTACCCGGTCGAGGTCGAGAACGCGCTGCGCGAGCACCCCGGGGTCGAGGACGTCGCGGTCTACGGGATCCCCGACGAGGAGTGGGGCCAGCGGGTCTGCGCCGCGGTCGTCGGGACGGTCGACGAGGCCTCGCTGGCGGCCTACGCCCGGGAGCGGCTCTCGGCGCCCAAGCGGCCCCGGCGATGGACCTTCCTCACCGAGCTCCCCCACACCGCCACCGGGAAGGTACGGCGCAGCGAGCTCGCGGACGGCCGGCTGAGGACCGGCGGCTGATCGGGTATAACGGGGACGCGGACCACACTCGGGAGGACCACACATGGCCGGCATCGTGCGTGAACAGGCGGAGTACGACTACGAGCCCGACGACCGGGAACCGGCGCGCTCCCCGCGCACCACCTGGGGGTTCCGACTCCTCGGCGTGGGGCTGGCACTGCTGGTCTACACGCTGCTCGGAGGTGCCGACCTGTCCGCCGACGGCCGGGTCGTCGCGGCGGTCGCCACCCTGATGGCGGTCTGGTGGATGTCCGAGGCGATCCCGCTCTCGGCCACCTCGCTGCTCCCGATCGCGCTGCTCCCGGCGCTGACCGCCCTCACGATCGACGACGCGACGATGCCGTACGCGGACCCCATCGTCTTCCTGTTCCTGGGCGGCTTCCTGATCGCGATCGCGATGCAGAAGTGGAACCTCCACCGGCGGATCGCGCTGCTCACGCTGCGCCGGGTCGGCACCCACCCCCGCCGGATCATCCTCGGCATGATGATCGCCACGGCGTTCTTGTCGATGTGGGTCTCCAACACCGCGACCACCCTGATGATGCTGCCGATCGCGCTCTCGGTGCTGACGCTCGTGATCGAGAACAGCAAGACCACCGCCGCAGGCCCCGACGCGGGGAAGCGACTGGCGGCCTCGGAGCGGATCAGCGACGTCGTCGAGGACTCCGACGTACGGCTGTTCGGCGTCGCTCTCGTGCTCTCCGTGGCCTGGTCGGCCTCGATCGGCGGGCTCGGCACGCTGCTGGGGAGCCCGCCCAACGCGATCGTCGCCGGCTACATCAGCACCGAGCTCGGCAAGGACATCGGGTTCGCGCAGTGGATGATGCTCGGCGTCCCGATCGTGGTCACGTTCCTCGCGATCGCGTGGTTCCTCATCACCCGGCTGATGTTCCGCTTCCACCTCGACTCGATCCCCGGCGGCGCCGAGATGATCGAGGGCCAGATCGCCGAGCTCGGCCCCACCAGCCGCGGCGAGAAGGTCGTGCTCACCGTGTTCGCCACCGCGGCGTTCTTCTGGATCGTCCCCGGGGTGCTGTCCAACATCGGCAGCCTGGGTGAGCAGCAGCCGTGGCTCGGCGGCTTCGACGACACCGTCATCGCGATCACCGCCGGCCTGGTGATGTTCCTGATCCCCGGCGACGCCGACCACCGGATGACCCTGGAGTGGCAGGACGCGGAGGACGGACTCCCCTGGGGCGTGCTGCTGCTGTTCGGCGGCGGCCTCAGTCTCGCCGGAGCCGTCGCGGCCACCGGGCTCGACGAGTGGTTCGGCGCGCAGGTCAGCGGGCTCGGCGCGCTGCCGATCGTGCTGATCCTGGCCTCCGTCGTGGCGCTGGTCCTGATGCTCACCGAGGTCACCAGCAACACCGCCACGGCGGCCACGTTCATCCCGGTGCTGGGCGGGGTCGCCGTCGGCATCGGGGTCGACCCCACCACGCTGCTGATCCCGGCCGCGCTCGCCGCCACCTGCGCGTTCATGCTGCCGGTCGGTACGCCGCCCAACGCGATCGTCTTCGGCAGCGGGGCGGTCAGGATCAGCGAGATGGCGCGCGGCGGGGTGGTCCTCAACGTCGTGGGCGTCCTGCTGATCACGCTGTTCACGGTGGCGATCGGACCGTTCGCCCTCGACCTGGTCCTCTAGCCCGCCGCGGTGAGGATCGCCGGCCCACCGCGGGCGCACCGGCACAGCCTCCGGCTGATGGGCGGCGCGTCCGCGCTCACGACCCTCGGCGCGCTCCCGCCGTTCCTGCTGGGCGCCCAGGCGGTGTGGGTGCGCGAGGACCTCGCCGTCGGCCTCGGGGTCTTCGGGGTCGCCATCAGCACCTTCTTCGCGGCAGCGGCCATCGGCTCCTTCGGCGCCGGCGTGCTGCTGGACCGCGTGGGCAGACGGCTCGGGCTGGTGGCCGCCGGCCTCCTCGTGGCGAGCGGCGGGACCCTGATGGCCCTGGTCGTGGCGGGGCCGGCGAGCCTGCTGGGCACGATGGTCGTGCTGGGGCTCGGCAACGCCGGCTGCCAGACCGCGGCCAACCTGTCGATGGCCCGCGCGCTGCCACCGGGCCGCCGGGGACTCGGGTTCGGTGTGAAGCAGTCCGCCGTACCGCTCGCGATCATGCTGGGCGGGCTGGCGGTCCCGACCGTCGGCGGCAGCTTCGGCTGGCGGAGCACGTTCCTCACCACGGCCGTCGTCGGCGGACTGGTGGCGCTGACCGCCGCACTGCGACCGGCCCCGGCCGGGACCGCCGCGGTCCCGCTGGTCGAGGACCTCGACCAGCCGCCCTGGCGTCCGCTGCTGCTCTGCGGCCTCGCCATCACGTTCGCCAGCGCGGCCGCCAACTTCCTCGGCTCGTTCGTCGCCTCGTGGGGCTTCGAGATCGGGCTGAGCGCCACCACCACCGGGCTGCTGATGGCCGTGGGCTCCGCCGGCTCGATCGTGGTGCGCGTGCTGTCGGGCTGGCGAGCCGACGGGCGCCGGGGGGCCAACCTGCCGGTGGTGGCGGCGCAGATGTTCGCCGGCGCCGCCTGCCTGGCCGGCGTCGCCATCGGCACCCCCGGCACCGTCCTCGGCTTCGGGTTCCTGGCCTTCGCGGTCGGCTGGGCGTGGCCGGGCCTGCTGCTGTTCGCCGTCGCGAGGCTCGGGCGCGACACGCCCGCCCGGGCCTCGGGCGTGGTGCAGGCCGGGGCCTTCGTGGGCGGCGCGGTCGGGCCGATGCTGTTCGGCACCATGGCCGGCTCGGTCGGATTCCGCCCCACCTGGCTGGTCGCGGCGGGCTGCTTCGTGGTCGCGGGCAGCCTGGTGCTCGTGGCGCGGCGCGGCTTCAGCGCCGACCTGCGCCGACGCCCTCCCCGCACCCCGCTCGCGACCGGCGGCGGGCGGCTCTCCCGCTCCTGAGCGATCGCCCTCAGCAGGCGAAGCTGCGGCGGTACTGCTGCGGGGAGACGCCGCGCGCCCGGGTGAAGTGGTGGCGCAGCGCGGCCCCGTTGCCGAAGCCGACCTCCGCGGCGATCCAGTCGACCGGGTGGTCGGTCAGCTCCAGCAGCTCCTCGGCGGCCTGCAGCCGCTGGCGGGTGATCCAGGCGTGCGGCGTGGTCCCGGTCTCCTCCCGGAACCGACGGGCGAAGGTGCGCGCCGAGAGGTGGCTGCGCCGGGCGAGGGCCTCGACGCTGAGGTCCGCTGCGAGGTTCTCCGTCACCCAGGTGAGCACCGGCCCGAGGGTCTCGGCGTCGCAGTCGGGCACCTGCCGGGCGATGAACTGCGCCTGCCCACCGTCGCGGTGGGGCGGGACCACGATCCGGCGGGCCGTGGTCGCGGCCACCCGGGCACCGAACTGCTGGCGCATCAGGTGGAGCGAGGCGTCGATGCCTGCGGCCGACCCGGCGCCGGTGATGATGGTGCCGTCCTGGACGTAGAGGACGTCGGGCCGCACCGAGGCTCTCGGGTAGAGCCGTTGCATCGTGTCGGTGTAGCGCCAGTGCGTGGTGCACTCGCGGCCATCGAGCAGGCCTGCGGCTGCGAGCTCGAACGCTCCGGAGCAGTGGGCGTAGACGATGGCCCCCCGCGCGTGGGCGGCACGGGCGACATCCAGGACGTCGTCGTCGTGCTCGAGGAAGTCGTGGCGGGGCGAGAAGCAGACCAGGTCGGCGTCCTCGGTCGCCTCGAGCCCCAGGTCCACGTGCAGGTCGAAGCCCGACCGCCCCCGCACCCGGCCCGGGCGCGGGGTGCAGACCCGGAAGTCGAAGACCGGATTGCCGTCGTCGGGGTGGTAGGGCTCCCCCCAGACCTCGACCAGGGAGCCCAGCCCGAACGGCTCCGCCCCGTCCTGGACCACGACCGCCACCGTGCGCATGAGCCCATCATGGCCCCCGGATGGCAGAAAATCAATGAACCCTGGCATCACTGCCACTGGTGGCGGCATCTCGACAGACGCAGAATTACTGCCATGTTCGAATTCTTCGTCTTCCTGGCCGCCGTCACGTTCGTTGCAGTGATCGGTGCGGCCCTCCGCGACATCCACGACGACGACCCCACCCGGTCCTCCTCCTACGTCCCGCCCCGCAGCCACCCCGACGACTCCTTCTCCCCCCGCCGCAGCTGACGACGCGAAAGTCGTCCGGTCGCGTCAACCGAACGGACCTCCGGTTGCCCTATAACTGTGAGAGGGAGCCCAGGCCCGAGGAGTTGCGGTGCGGACGTCGGAGAAGTCGGAGTTCGAGCAGGTCTTCCGCTCGACCTACGCTCCGGTGCTCCGGACCACCGCGCTGGTCCTGCACGACCGGGGGCGCGCCGAGGAGGTCACCCAGGACGCGTTCCTGCGGCTCTACGAGCGTTGGAACGGCGTGATCGCGATCGAGCACCCGGAGGCCTGGGTGCGACAGGTCGCGGTGCGCTCCGCCGTCCGAGCGGCGAGGCGCACGCGGCTCCGGTCCGCCCCTCCGCCCGAGGACGACCCTCCCGTCGCGGACATCCTCCCGGACGTCGACCTCGCCCGTGCCGTCGCATGCCTGGCGCCCCAGCAGCGCGCGGCCGTGGCACTCCACTACCTCGACGACCTCTCGGTCGAGGACGTCGCGCGCCTGCTCGACGTCTCCACCTCGACCGTCAAGCAGCACCTCTCCCGGGCGCGGACCAGACTCGCCGACCTCCTCGCCGAGACCGTGGAGGTGACCAGCGATGCCGATCGATGAGCGACTCCGCAGCGGTCTCGCCCGCGACACCGACCTGCCCGTCCCCGACGTCGAGCCTGCCCTCACCGCGTTGTACGGGCGCGTCCACCGTCGGCAGCGGGTGCGGCGCGGGGTCCTCGCGCTGGTCGCCGCTGCAGCGATCGCGGTGACCGCGCTGGTCGTCGACCGGCCTGGCCTGCGCGACGACACCGCACCGGCGGAGCCGACGCCGACGCCTCGGGACCTGGTCGGCCTGGACGGGAGCCTCGAACCCGGCCGCTACTCGCTGGCCGCGTGGGGACAGACGAGATCCGGCGAACCCCTGCCCCGCGCGATCCTCGAGGTGCCCGAGGGCTACTTCAGCAACGGCGGCTACGTCGTCGACGCCGGCCACCACGCCCTGGAGCCCCAACGGTTCGGCACGGTCCAGGTCTGGCGCGTCGACCAGGTCCTCACCGACCCGTGCCGTCGCCACACCGCCACCACCGTCGGCCCCACCGTGCGCGACCTCGCCCGCGCCCTGCGACGCCAACGCGGCACCAGCACCCCACCGAGCCCGATCGCGCTCGACGGACACCGCGGCCTCGCCATGACCGTCACCGTCCCGCGCACCACCGAGCTCCAGGAGTGTCCCGACGGCTACTACCCGCTCTGGCGCGCCGACCCCGACGGCTACCTGCCCCACTCCGACCCCGGCGTGACCCACCACCTCCGGATCCTCGACGTCGACGGCACCCGTCTGGTCGTCGTCGCCAGCACCTACCCCGATCAGGACGCCCGCGTGGACGAGGGACTGCTCGCCATGGCGGAGTCCGTGCACTTCGAACCACCCGGGCCCTGACCCGGCGACCGCACGTCTCCACCTCACGCACAGCACCTCACGCACGCAAGGAGAGAGCGCGATGACACCTGCCCGAAGACTGGTCCCACCCAGCGTCACCGCACTGCTGCTCACCCTCATGGGCTGCACCGGCGCCGACACCGACACCTCGACCGACCCCACACCCGTGGCCCAGGAGGCCGTGGACCTGGTCGGTCTGGAGGGGAGCCTGACACCCGGCCGCTACTCGCTGGCCGCGTGGGGACAGACGAGATCCGGCGAACCCCTGCCCCGCGCGATCCTCGAGGTGCCCGAGGGCTACTTCAGCAACGGCGGCTACGTCGTCGACGCCGGCCACCACGCCCTGGAGCCCCAACGGTTCGGCACGGTCCAGGTCTGGCGCGTCGACCAGGTCCTCACCGACCCGTGCCGTCGCCACACCGCCACCACCGTCGGCCCCACCGTGCGCGACCTCGCCCGCGCCCTGCGACGCCAACGCGGCACCAGCACCCCACCGAGCCCGATCGCGCTCGACGGACACCGCGGCCTCGCCATGACCGTCACCGTCCCGCGCACCACCGAGCTCCAGGAGTGTCCCGACGGCTACTACCCGCTCTGGCGCGCCGACCCCGACGGCTACCTGCCCCACTCCGACCCCGGCGTGACCCACCACCTCCGGATCCTCGACGTCGACGGCACCCGTCTGGTCGTCGTCGCCAGCACCTACCCCGATCAGGACGCCCGCGTGGACGAGGGACTGCTCGCCATGGCGGAGTCCGTGCACTTCGCCCCTTCTCCGGACTGACGGGCACGCCGCGCCGCGACCAGCGAGGCCACGACCGCGACGACGAGCGGGACGGTCCACAGCGGGACGTGGCCCAACCACTCGGCGATCAGGCGCTGGGCCTCGAACTCGAGGTCCGTCGTGTCGCCCAGGAAGCCGGTCAGGCCGGCGGTCCCGTCGTAGCGCAGGAACAGCGCACCCACGCCGATGAACAGCACGCCGGCGAGCAGGGACGTGGTGTGCGTCGTGACCGGCCCCCACTGCAGCGTCCGGCCACGCAGCCAGCGGCGGCTGCCCAGGTCGAACCGGTTCCACAGCAGGGCCAGCACGAACATCGGGATCGTCATGCCCAGCGCGTAGGCAGCCAGGAGCGCGCCACCTGCGAGGGCGGCCTCCTGCGTGGCGGCCACCGTCAGGATCGCGCCGAGGACCGGACCCGAGCAGAACCCCGCGAGACCGTAGACCGCGCCGAGCACCAGCGTGGAGACCCAGCTGTCGCCGTCTCGGCCCATCACCCACCCGTGCAGCCGGGACACCCCCGGGACGGCGAAGCCCCGCCCGAGAAGCTGCAGCACGCCCAGCCCGATGATCGTCCAGCCGGCCACGGCGATCAGCTGGGAGCGGTGGCCGTAGAAGAGCGTCGAGGCGGCGCTCGCCCCGACGCCCAGCGGCACCAGGGTCGCGGCGAGCCCCACGTAGAACACCGAGGTACGGGCCAGCAGCGCCCGGGGGCTGGCGAACGCGTAGGCGAAGAAGGAGGGCAGCAGCAGCGCGCTGCACGGGGAGAGCAGGGCCAGCACCCCGGCCGCGACCGCGGTCAGGGTGTTGACCTCCGTCACGACCCGGCCTCGGCAGCAGCCTGCTCGATGGTCTGCTCGAAGGCGGCGAGCGGCTGGGCGCCGACGATCGGGATGCCATTGACCACGAAGGTGGGCGTACCCGTCACCCCGATGGCCTGCCCCTCGGCGAAGTCCTTCTCCACCGCCCGCTCGAGCTCGGCGCGCCCGAGGTCCTGGCGGAACTGCTCGACGTCGAGGCCCGCCTCCTCGGCGACCGAGACGACGTAGTCCTCGGTGAGCCTGCCGCTGTTGGGCGGCAGCTGGTCGGCGTACATGGCGCCGTGGAACTCCCAGAACCGGTCCTGCTCGGCGGCGGCCCGCCCCGCGATGGCGGCGGTCTTCGACTCGGGCCCCAGGTAGGGGAAGTCCTTCCACTCGATGCGGAGCGTGCCGTCCTCGACGTACTGCTCGACCAGCTTCGGCTCGGTCTCCCGGGCGAACTTCCCGCAGAACGGGCACTGGAACTCCGAGTAGGCGATCAGCACCACCGGTGCGTCCACGTCGCCGCGGGCCAGCGGGTCGTCCGGCTCGCGGCGCACCAGCTGCTGCCAGGTGTCGTCGGGGGCGCGGCTCGCGTCCGAGGGCGTGGCGCCAGGGGTGCTCTCCGCGTCCTCGGGCGAGGACATCAGCGCCGGCACCGCGACCATCCCGAGGGCGAGGACGGCGGCGACCACCGCGACCACGACGGGGACGACGGCATTGTTGCGTTCAGGCACGGAGTGCTCCTTGATCGTTGGGGATCTCGGTGGACACGGGGCAGGCGACCTCGCCCCGGAGCCGGGCGAGCAGGGCCCACCCGAGCAGGAGTACGGCGGCGAGCTGCAGCAGCGGTTGCAGCGGCTCGAACCAGGTGAGCGCACCCGAGGTGCCGAGCAGCACGAGGACGAGCTTGTTGCACACGGGGCAGCCGACCGCGAAGAAGGTGAGCATCCCGCCGAGCCACCCGCGTCGGCGCGGGGCGGGTCGCTCGGGCGCCGCAGTGTCGACGTAGGTGGCGCCGACCAGGCCGACCAGGACCGCGGAGAGCGCCAGCGCCGGCCACGACCACCAGGTGGGCGGGATCTCCCGGGAGAACAGCGGAGTGTCGACCAGGTCGGTCGGCACCGCCACGAGCAGGCCGAAGCCGACCGCCGCGCCGAGCGCCACGGCCCACCGACGCAGGCTCCACGTGGCCGGCTGCGCCAGTGCGGCCCGTGTGGAGACCCGGGTCACTGCCCGACCGCCACGGGGAGGCCGTGGCTACGCCACTCGAGCATCCCGTCCTCGAGCCGGGTGGCCGCGACGCCCCGGGCGCCGAGGAGCCGGACCGCGTCGTGGGCCATGACGCAGAAGCTGCCCCGGCAGTAGGTGATGACCCCCGGCGCCGAGCCGAGGGTCTCCGCCAGCGCCTCGAGGGTCTCCAGGGGGGCGCTGCGCGCCCCGGGGATGTGCCCCGCTGCGTACTCCTCGGCGGGCCGGACGTCGAGCAGCGTGAGGTCTCCGAGCTCCTGCTGCGCCACGAGCTCGGAGCGCGTGAGGACGCCGACCGTGCCCTCACCCGGGACGTTGAGGTAGGAGTCCAGCGCCCGCGCGACGTTCGCCGAGCGCTCCGTCGCCACCGTGCGCATCGCGGCGTAGAGGGCCACGACGTCGTCCCCGGCCAGCCGGTAGACGATCCGGGTGCGCTCGCGCCGGGTGGCCACGAGGTTGGAGGCCTTGAGCACCTGCAGGTGCGCCGAGACCGTGGTCAGGCCCAGGCCGGCCGCCCGGGCCAGCTCCTCCACGCTCCGTTCACCCTGCGCCAGCAGCTCCACGAGCTGCAGTCGCTTGGCACTGCCGAACGCCTTGCCGACGACGGCGAGCTCGTCGAACAGTCGGGTCCTGGGGTCCTCGGTCATCGCTTCCTCCAATGATCTTTGGAAGAGCGTGCCACATAGGAAATGAACGGACAAATGCTTGTGGCCCGACTCCCGTCGCGGATAGCCTCCATCCAGACGCCAGCGACCTGGGAGGCCGCCAGATGCAGTACGGCCTGAGCCGCTCGCTCAGCGGGCGCCGGTGAGCCACATGTCCACCGCCACCGCCACCACCGTCACGCTGACGCACAGGGCGGTCCCGAGCAGGGTCCACGACCGCCAGCGGTCGGTGGTGGTGAACGGTGCGGTGGGATCCCCCGGGTCCACCCGGGAGCGGGCTCGGCGGTATCCCAGCGGGACGAGGACCAGCACGACCAGGACGGCGACCGCGACCAGCAGCACCCCCGAGGCCTGCAGCGCCCACCCGCCGTCGAGGACCTTCAGCAGCAGCAGCCCCACCGCCGCGAGCGAGACCGCGGTTCGCTCCCAGGCCAGCGCCGTCCGCTCCAGGGCCGCGACGTCGTGGACCAGCGGTGCGCCGCTGCGCTCCGGACGGGGCACGACGACCTCAGGCCAGGACCAGGACGGCGACCAGCACCGTCACGATGACCAGGCCGGCGGACACCAGGCGCAGCAGCCCGGGCTCGGGGAGGGACTCCCCGGTACGCAGCGCGCGCTCGGTCGCGGACCAGCGCCGGTAGGCGAGCGGGGGCAGCAGCACGGCGAGCACCAGCAGCGCCACCCCGACGGCGACCCGCACCGCGGGGTGGCCGACGTCGTCCAGCACCGCCACGACCGCCACCCCGCCCGCCAGCAAGCCGAGCGCGGTGCGGATCCATGCCAGGAAGGTGCGCTCGTTGGCGAGGCTGAACCGGTAGTCGGGGTCCTCCCCGACCCGGGTCGTCGCCTGGTCGTCCCGTCGGGCCATCGAGCACCTCCGTCGTCTCGAGCCACCGCAATTGTCCGGACTATTGTGTCGCACGCCGGGATCACACCGTGAGGCCCCCCAGCCGCGGCGACCTGCTGGCCGGCGTGACCGTGGCCCTGGTCCTCGTGCCGCAGTCGATCGCGTACGCGGCGCTGGCCGGCCTGCCACCCGAAGCGGGACTCTACGCCGCCGCGGCAGCCCCGCTGTTCGCCGCTCCGATCGGCTCCTCCCCCTACCTCCAGACCGGTCCCGTCGCCCTGACCAGCCTCCTCGTCCTGGGCGCCCTCGCCCCCTTCGAGGTCGACGGAACGGGTCAGTACGTCGCGCTGGCCGCGCTGCTCGCGCTGGTCGTCGGGGTGGTCAGGGTGCTGGTCGGGGCGACCCGCACGGGTGTGGTGGCCTACCTGATGAGCCAGCCCGTGGTCGCGGCGTTCACGCTGGCGGCGGCGGTGATGATCGTCTGCTCCCAGGTACCGACCCTGCTCGGCCGGCCCGTCGCCTCGAGCAACCCGGTGGTGGCCGCGGGCACCGCGCTCGCCGCGCCCGGCTCGTGGGAGGTCGCGGCCCTGGTCATCGGCTGTGCCGTCGGGGCGATGACGCTGCTCGCGCGCCGGGTGAGCCCGCTGCTGCCCGGGGCACTGCTCGGGTGCGCCCTGGCCGTCCTCGTGGTCGAGGCGTGGTCGTTCGACGTCGCCGTCGTCGGGTCCCTGCCGGCCGGGCTGCCGCTCCCGGTGCTGGACCTCCCGTGGTCGGCGCTGCCCCAGCTCCTCGTCCCCGGGGTCGTGATCGCCCTGGTGGGCTTCGCGGAGCCTGCCTCGATCGCCCGGCAGTACGCCAGCGTCGACCGCGCGACTTGGGACCCCGACCGCGAGTTCGTGGGTCAGGGTCTCGCCAACCTCGGGTCCGGTCTCTTCGGGGGCTACCCGGTCGGCGGCTCGTTCTCCCGCTCGGCCCTCAACCGGCTCTCGGGGGCGACCACCCGCTGGAGCGGTGCGGTCACCGGCGCGTGCGTGGTCGCCGTGCTGCCGGCCGCCCACCTCCTCGCCGGGCTCCCCACGGCCGCCCTGGCCGGCCTGGTCGTCGTCTCGGTGCTGCCGCTGCTCAACCCCCGGCCGGTGCTGCGCACCTGGCGGATGTCGCGACCACAGTCGGTCGTCGCGGGGGTGACCCTGGCCGTGTCGTTGCTGGCCGCGCCACAGGTGCAGTGGGGCGTGATCGCCGGGGTCGCCGCCGCGCTCGCGGTCCACCTGTGGCGCGAGCTGCGGCTCGACGTGGAGATCTGGCACACCGGAGCGACGCTCCACGTCCGGCCCCAGGGGGTCCTGTACTTCGGCTCGGCCCCCCGGCTCGAGACCCGGGTGCTGGCTGAGATCGCCGCCCTGCCCGAGGTCAGCCGGGTGACCCTGGAGCTGCAGCGACTCGGGCGCATCGACCTCACCGGCGCGCTGGTGCTGCGGGCGATCTGCCGGGACCTGGGGCGAGGCGGCGTCCAGGTCTCGGTGAACGGCGTGCAGCCGCAGTGGCAGCAGCTCGTGGAGGCCGTCTTCGTCGACGAACCGGTTGACTACACTCGGGCCAGGCGGGCCGGCGACCACCGACACGCGGCCGAGGATGGAGGGCAACCGGATGACACCGCGGACCCCGGGGCCCCGTGAGCTCGACCGCTCGGGACCTGCTCCGCTGTGGCTGCAGCTCCACGACGACCTGGTCCGGCGGATCGAGGCCGCCGAGTTCGCCGACACCTTCCCGGGCGAGATGGAGCTGATGAACGCCTACGGCGTCAGCCGCCACACGGTGCGCGAGGCGCTGGGCAGGCTGCGACGCGAGGGCATCATCAAGTCCTCGCGAGGCCGTTCCAGCACCGTCGACCCCGGCGTGATCGCCCAGGACCTCGGCGCCATGTACTCCCTCTTCCACGAGCTCGAGAGCCGCGGGATCGAGCAGCGCAGCGAGGTCCTGGTCGTCGACCGGCGCCGGGACGACGTGGTCGCCGACCGGCTCGCCCTCCCCGTGGGCTCCGAGGTCGTCTACATCGAGCGGATCCGGCACGCCGACGACGTGCCGCTGGCCTGGGACTGCACCTGGCTCGACCCCGAGTTGGCCGCCCCCCTCCTCGACGTCGACCTCACCCACACCGCGCTGTACGACGAGTGGCACCGGGTCGCCGGCGTCCGGGTCTCCGGTGGCCGCGAGACCATCCGGGCGGTCGTCCCCACCCCCGGCCAGCGCGCCCTGCTGGGCATGGCTGCGGACGAGGCCGCACTGATGATCGAGCGCGTCGGCCTCGCCCGTGACCGTCCGGTCGAGTTCCGGCGCACGCTGGTGCGTGGCAGCCGGTTCAGCCTGACCGCGACCTGGTCGAGCTCCCACGCCTACCAGGTGGACGTGGCCGGATCAGGCTGATCGGTGGCCCGGGGCCACGAGTCCGGCAGTCCGGCCGCCTCGAGCGGCAGGGCGCGCACCACGTCGACGACGGTCCCGCGGATCCGGCCGGAGCGCTCGAGCTCGAGGTACCACTCGGTGCGGGTGAGCACGTCGCGCACCGGACCCCGCAGCCCCCCGAGCCACAGCTCCACGCCGGCCTCGGCCAGGTCGGTCACGAGCTCCCCCAGCATCTCGGTCCCGGTGAAGTCGGCCGCGTTCACGGCCGTGGCGTCGAGCACGAGGTAGCGCACCTGCGGACGCTCCCGCAGCCGCTCGGCCACGTCGTCGGCGATGGCCCTCGCCCCCACGAAGGACAGCGGCGCATCGATCCGCAGCACCAGCACCTCGGGGTGCGTCACGGCGTGGTGCCGCTCGACGTTGCGGAAGGCGCCGTGGCCGGGCGCGTAGCCCAGCTCCGGCATGTGCGGCCGGTTGAGGTGGCGCAGGAACAGCGCGAAGCTGACGCCGACCCCGACGGCCAGTCCCCAGGTGGGGCCCAGCACGAGGGTCGCGACGGCCGTCGCGAGCAGCGCGGCCAGGTCGCTGCGGCGGACCCGTCCGACGGCCCGGGCGCCGCGCACGTCGACCAGGCTGGCCACCGCGGCCAGGATGATCGCCGCGAGCGCAGCCTTGGGGATCAGCGCGAGCAGCGGCGTGAGCAGCAGCAGGCTGATCGCCACCAGCACCGCGGCCACGACCCCCGAGAGGGGGGTGCGCGCCCCGGCGTTGAAGTTCACGGCCCCGCGGGAGAAGCCGCCGGCGACCGGCATGCCCTGCATCAGACCGGCCGAGCCGTTGGCCAGGCCGACGGCCACCAGCTCCTGGTCGGGCTGGATCCGGGTGCGGGTGCGCCGGGCGAAGGCGCTGCCGGTGCTGATCGACTCCATGTAGGAGATCAGCGCGATCGCGGCGGCCGCGGGCAGCAGCGCCGTCACGTCGGACCAGGCGCCGTCGGGCCACCGTGGCGCGGGGATCCCGGAGGGGATGGCGCCGATCTGGCGGACGGAGAGGTCGAGCGCGACCACCACGAGCGTGGCCAGCGCGACCAGCAGCAGCGGTCCCGGCAGCTGCGGCAGCCAGCGCTTGACGGCGACCAGCCCGGCCAGCGAGAGCCCGCCGAGGGCGGCGGTCGTCGGGTCGATCGAGGTGAGGGCCGGCAGCACGCCTGCGAGCGCGTCGATGAAGGTCGAGCTCGAACCGCTCAGCTCGAGCCCGAGCAGGTCCTTGACCTGGGTCAGGCCGATGGTCAGGGCGGCGGCACTGGTGAACCCCGCGATGACCGGGACCGAGAGCAGGTTGACCAGGGCTCCCAGCCGCGCCAGCCCGGCCCCGACCTGCAGCACGCCGATCATCAGCGTGAGCAGCGCGGTCAGCATGACGTAGCGCCCGGTGTCGCCGTCGGCCAGCGGGGCGACCGCTGCCGCGGTGAGCAGCGAGTCGATCGCCACCGGGCCGACGGAGATGAAGCGACTGGTGCCGAAGACGGCGTAGACGACCAGGCTGACCATCGCGGCGTACAGCCCCGCGATCGGGGGTACGCCGGCCAGCGCGGCGTAGGCCATCGCCTGCGGGATGACCAGCACGCCGACCGTGGCGCCGGCCCGCAGGTCGGCGGTGAGGTCGTCGCGGCGGTAGCCGGGCAGCCAGCCCGCGATCGGCAGGACGCGTGCCAGGCGTGACGTGGGCTCGCTCACCGGACCTCCTCCAGGCGGTGCTCGTCGGTGTGGACCAACCATCCCGTGACCGAGGTCGCAGGAAGGCGGGTGCGCGCCGCACTCACGGCGTCGCGCACCTGACGGCGCCGCAGGTCGTCGTCGACGTCGTTGGCCGCGCAGTCGGTGTGGGCGACCACCGCGACCTCGCGGCTCCCGTGACGGTCGACCGAGACCTGCAGGGCGGCCCAGGCAGGCTCGTCGCCGGGGGCGTCGGTGAGCCGCTCCGGGCCCGGGGCGGTCACCAGGTCGACGTGGTCGACCCCCCACTCCCGGCGCAGCCGGTCGACGACGGCCTCGGTGATCCGGCCGTCGATGCAGGTGAGGGCCGCGCCGAAGCTCGGCCCCCCGGTCACCGGGCGCCCAGCCGGGTGAGCGCCTGGTCGATGTCGCACCCGGGCCCGCGGTTGTAGGGCAGCTTGCTGAGCAGGTTGCCCATCATGCAGGTGTTGCTGAGGGCCGCGAAGAGCAGCCCGAAGCCGACGGCGGCCGCGATCCACTTCGTCCAGGGCAGGACCAGGCTGAGCAGCACGGCCAGGAAGACCAGCGACCCGGCGACCAGGCGCACCTGGCGCTCCAGGGCCCACTTCTGGCTCTCGCTGCGCTCGACCGGGGCGCCCTGGGCGAGCCAGGTGTTCATGCCGCCCTCGAGCAGCACCAGGTCGGAGTGACCGCCACGGGCCAGCTTGGTCGCGGCCTGCTCGGCGCGGCCACCGCTCTGGCAGACCAGCAGCAGGGTGCCGCCGCCGGCGGCGACGATCTCGCGCAGGTGGGAGTCGAGCCGGTCGACGGGGATGTTGACGGCGCCCTCGATCCGGGCGGACTCGAACTCACCGGGGCTGCGCACGTCCAGCGCGAGGGTGCTCGGCTGGGCCAGCAGCTGCTGGGCCTCGGCGACGCCGACGGTGTTGACGGAGGTGGGGACAGACATGGTTCTCTCCTGAAGTGGGGTGGGGGGTGGTGGTCAGGACACGAGGTCGGGAACGCCCGCGCCGTCGAGGACCCGGACGTCGGCGTACCCCTCGGCGACCAGGCGGCTGGCGGCGATCGCGGCACGGCGGCCGCTGGCGCAGGCGACCAGGACCGGCTGCTGCGGGTCCAGCTCCTGCGGGATGCCCTGGGTGACGACGTCGGCCGCGAAGCGCTCGACGGCGGCGGGGTGTCGGACCTCCTCGAGCTCGCTCGGCATCCGGACGTCGAGCAGCTGCACGTCGTCGGCGACCAGGCGGCGGGCCTCGTCGACGTCGACGAGGGTGAAGCCGGCACCGAGGGCGTCGGCGGGCACTCCGTTGGCGACACCGACGACGTTGTCGAAGCCGACCTGGGCCAGCTGGGTCACGGCCTCCTCGGCGTCCTGGTCGGGGTCGGCGACGAGGGCGACGGGCTCGTTGTACGGAACCAGCCAACCCGCCCAGCTGCCGAAGTCGATGCCCATCTCGACGCCGATGCTGCCCGGCACCATGCCCTCGGCCTGGCGCTGGCGCGTCCGGATGTCCACCACGTGGAGGTCCGGCGCGGTGAGCTCGGCGGGGGTGAGGGACGGCTTGGCCACGGACGGCATCGGCTTGACGCCGAGGGTGTTGGTGGGGCCCATGAAGCGGTAGAAGCCGGGGATCGGCATCGGCAGCCGCAGCATCTCCTTGGCCATCTCGTCCGGGTCGGTGATCTGCAGCAACGGGTTGTCGCGGACCTCCTCGGCGATGGTCGAGGTGTACTGGCCGGCTCCCGACGAGGTGCAGAACGAGCCCTCGCCGTGGGTCGGCAGCAGCTCCACGTCACCAGGCAGTGCGGCCAGCCGGTGCAGCGACTGGTGCTGCAACCGAGCCAGCGTCTCGGCGCGCTCGGGCCCGAGCAGGTCGGGGCGGCCGGCGGTACCGACGAGCAGGCTGCCGCCGGAGAAGACCGCGACCTCCTTGCCGTCGAGCAGGATCACGTAGCTGGTGTGCTCGGGGGTGTGGCCGGGGGTGTGCAGCGGCCGGATCGACAGGCCGTCCTCGCCCCGCAGCTCCTCGAGGTGGAAGGCCGGGGTGTAGCGGTACGCGGCAGCGGCGGCGGCCGGCAGCACCAGCTCGGCGCCGGTGCGCACGGCGGCCTGCTCGGCGCCGGACACGTAGTCGTTGTGCAGGTGCGTCTCGAGCACGAAGCGGAGGTCGAGATCGCGTGCGGCCGCCTCGTCGAGGAACCGGGAGATGTCGCGCTGCGGGTCGACCAGGATCGCCTTGCCCTGGTGCTCCAACAGGTAGGTCTGGTCCCCGAGACCGGGGGTGCGGAATGAGTGGATCTCCATGCCGGGCATGCCTCCTCGTGATTGATACCCTCTGGGGTATTCAATGTACGGACTTTTGGAGGCGAGTCAAGTCCCCGAAGATCGGGACTGTTGCCCCACTGTTGACCGACGGGGCCTCGACCGGAGGTGCAGCGGGGATTAGCGTGACGGCGACCACACTCCGCGACCCCGAACTGGAGCACCCCTCTCGTGATGAAGCGATCCCGGCTCCGTGCCCTGCTGGCGGCGAGCGCCGTCGCCGCCCTCGGCACCACCGCCCTGAGCGCCGGCCCGACCGGCGCCACCCCGCCCGCTCCGTCCCCCACGGCCGCCCTCTCGCCGGCCGCGGGGCACGCGAAGGCTCCCGCCCACGAGCCGAGGCGCCGGGTCGCGGTCCGCGTCCTGTCCTTCAACGACTTCCACGGCCGGCTCGAGTCCGACGAGGGCCTGGGTGGCGCACCCGCCCTCGCCGCCACGGTCGAGCGGCTGCGCGCGCGCTACGGCAGGGGCAGCACGATCACCGCAGCCGCGGGCGACCTGATCGGGGCCACCCAGTTCGCCTCGACGATCTTCCAGGACGAGCCGACCATCGAGGTGATGGAGGCGATGGGGCTCGAGACCAGCGCGGTGGGCAACCACGAGTTCGACGAGGGCGTTCGTGAGCTGCTGCGCATCCAGCACGGTGGCTGCTACGAGTCCGAGTGCTTCGACAGGTACCCCTACGACGGGGCGGACTTCCCCTACCTGGCCGCCAACGTGGTGTGGAAGGGCAGCGGCAAGCCGATCCTGCCGCCGTACTGGGTGAAGCGGATCCGCGGGGTGAAGGTCGGCTTCATCGGCGTGGTCACCAGCGACCTGCCGGTCCTCGTGAACCCCGGCGGCATCCGCAACGTCCGCGTCCTCGACGAGGCCCGGGCGATCAACCGCTACTCCCGAGAGCTGCGCACCCAGGGTGTCAAGGCCCAGGTGGTGCTGATGCACGAGGGCGGGCAGCAGACCTGGGAGGGCGACGAGGACGAGACCGACCCCCGGGGGCCGAACACCTGCATCGACCTCCAGGGGCCGGTCGCGGGGATCAACGACCGGGTCTCCCCCCAGGTCGACGCCCTGGTCACCGGCCACTCCCACGAGGGCTACGTGTGCGAGCTCGACGACCCGCGCGGTCGGCCGCGACCGGTCACCCAGGCCAGCGACTACGGCACCCTCGTCACCGCCACCAAACTGGTCGTCGACCGCCGCAGCGGTGACGTGCTCCGCCACCGCTCGAAGGCGCGCAACTTCACCGTCACCGAGGACGACGGGGTGGACACCGCGGTGCAGGCGATCGTCGACAAGTGGCTGGCCAAGGCGGCCCCGCTCGCCAACCGGGTCGTGGGCTCGGTCACCGAGGACATCACGGGCGACTCCAACGGCGACCGCGGCGCGGAGACCGCGATGGGTCGGCTGGTCGCCGACGCCATGCTGTGGGGCACGCAGGCGCCGGGCGACGGCGGGGCGCAGATCGCCCTGATGAACACCAGCGGAGTGCGTTCCTCCTTCCTCTACGACCAGATCTCCGCGACCGAGGAGCCCGGGGAGATCACCTACGCCGAGGCCGGGAACGTGGCGCCCTTCGGCAACCTGCTGGTGACGATGGACCTCACGGGCGCCCAGATCGAGGCGCTGCTGAACCAGCAGTGGAAGGGCGCGACCGAGACCCGGCCGGTGCTGGCGCTCAACCCCTCCGAGGGCTTCACCTACACCTGGGACCCCACCGCGCACGCGGTGGTCCCCGGGTCGATGGAGCTCGACGGCGAGCCGGTGGTCGACGACCAGACCTACCGGGTGGCGACGCTCAACTTCCTCGCGGAGGGCGGGGACGGGTTCACGGTCTTCCAGGAGGGCGAGGACGTCCTCGGCGGACCGGGCGACCTCGAGAACCTCGTGGCCTACCTCGAGGCGAACCCGGGCCTGTCGGTGACCCCGGACCGGGTGGGAGGGCTCTGAGCCGGCGGGGCCGCGCCCTCAGGTGACCATCCCGTGCGGGTCGATGACGAACTTCGTGGCTGAGCCCTGGTCGAAGTCGGCGTAGCCACGGGGTGCGTCGTCGAGGCTGATGGTCTTGGCGTTGACGGCCTTCGCGATCTGCGCGCGGTCGTGGAGGATCATGTTCATCAGCTGCCGGTTGTACTGCTTGACCGGGCACTGCCCGGTCATGAAGTAGTTCGACTTCGACCAGCCCAGGCCGAGCCGGACCCCCAGCGTGCCCTCCTTCGCCGCGTCGTCGACGGCCCCGGGGTCACCGGTGACGTAGAGCCCGGGGATGCCGATCCCGGCGCCCGCCCGGGCCACCGTCATGCAGTCGTTGAGCACCGTGGCCGGCGCCTCGTCGGCATCCTGGCCGTGCCCGCGCGCCTCGAAGCCCACGGCGTCGACCGCGGCGTCGACGAGCGGCTCCCCCACGACCTGCTCCACCTTGTCGGCGAGGTCGCCGTCGGTGCTGAGGTCGAGGCCGACGCAGCCGAAGGACTCCGCCTGCCGGAGCCGGTCGGCGTTCATGTCGCCGACCATCACGACCGCCGCTCCGAGCAGCTGGGCCGCATGCGCGGCGGCGAGGCCGACCGGCCCGGCCCCCGCGACGTACACGGTCGACCCGGTCGTGACCCCGGCGGTGTAGGCGCCGTGGTAGCCGGTGGGGAAGATGTCGGAGAGCATGGTCAGGTCGAGGATCTTCTCCAGCGCCTGGTCCCGGTCAGGGAACTTCAGCAGGTTGAAGTCGGCGTACGGGATCATCACGTACTCCGCCTGACCGCCGATCCAGCCACCCATGTCGACGTAGCCGTACGCCGCACCCGGCCGGGCCGGGTTGACGTTGAGGCACACCCCGGTCTTGCCCTCGTTGCACAGCCGGCAACGACCGCACGCGATGTTGAAGGGCACCGAGCAGATGTCGCCTTCCTTCAAGAACATGACGTCCTCGCCGGCCTCGACCACCTCGCCGGTGATCTCGTGCCCCAGCGTCTGGCCGACCGGCGCCGTGGTGCGGCCGCGCACCATGTGCTGGTCGGAGCCGCAGATGTTGGTGGTGACGAGCTTGAGGATCGCCGCGTGCGGCGCCTTCCTCGGCATCCCGAAGTGGTCGGCGACCTCCCCGGGGATCTCGAGCTTCGGGTAGTCGATCGACTCGACCGCCACCTCCCCCGGGCCCTTGTAGACGACGACGCGGTTGGAGCTGCTCATGCCGGTTCCTCTCCTCCGAACGTACGAACGGACGGGACCCGGACCAGGCTGCGGTCCCGAGGGCGTTCGCCTGGCTCTCCACTATGCGCCGCCCCCCATCTGTCCACAACCGACCGCCGGGGTGAGGTGCTCCGAGCTGCCGCCCCGCCGGCCCCTACGATGGCCGCGATCCCCATGGCCACCCACGACGACCGCGATCCCGCGCACGAGCGCAGGCTGCTGCTGGTCGTCGACGCCCCCTCGCTGCTCCACCGCAACCACCACGCCCGCGCCCACACCCGGGCGCTGGACAGCGCCGGGCGGCCGGTGTGGGCGCTGCACGGGATGCTGCGCCAGATCATCGAGTCGATCGACGGCTTCGCCCCCGACGCCGTGCTCTTCGGGCTCGACGACCGCACCGGGTCCCTGCGCCGCGACCTCTACCCCGACTACAAGGCCGGCCGCGCGGAGAAGCACCCCGAGCTCGTCGAGCAGCTCGAGCGGGCCGGGGCGCTGCTCGACGCCCTCGGGATGGCCACCCTGACGCCCCCGGGCCTCGAGGCCGACGACGTCAACGCCTCGGGCGCTGCGTGGGCGCGTCGGCACGGCTGGAGCTGCGTGATCATCACCTCCGACCGCGACGCCTTCGCCCACATCAGCGACCACACCAAGGTGCTGCGGCTGATCGACGGCGGCATCCACGGCTCCCCCCTGCTGGACCCGTCCCGGCTGCACACCATGTACGGCGTGGCCGCCGAGAACTACCTGGCCTACGCCGCCCTTCGCGGGGACGCCAGCGACAACCTGCCCGGCGTCTCGGGCATCGGCGAGAAGACCGCCGCCGCCCTGCTCGAGACCGCGGGATCGATGCGGGCGGTGTGGGCCGACGTCGACCACGACCGGGGCCGCACCGTGGCCGCCGCGCTGGACTCGTGGGCCCTCGAGCGGGGCGGTCGGCGCCTGGGCGCCCGGGTCGTGCGCCACCTGGCCGCCCCGGGGGCGAGGGAGCGCTACGACTTCAACGTGAGGCTCATGACCGGGCGCGAGGACCTCGACCTCGGACTAACCCCGGACCTGCCCGGGACCCCCGGGCTGCTGCCGCTGGACGTGGACCGGGTCAGCCGGGTGGTCGGCTTCCTGGGCGTCGAGGCCACGACCGCGCTCGCCCTGCGGGTGCTGACCGGCGACCCGGCCTCGGCCTCGCGGCGCTGAGCGGGCCTCAGGCGTCGGCGTCGACCAGCCGGCCGTCGAGGGTGACCGGGTGGTCCTCGTTGATCGCGCGGACGGCGTCGGTGAGGTCGGGCTCGACACCGACCGGGCGACGGTCGAGGTGGACCCCGGCGATCATGCAGCGCACCGACCCGCCGGCCAGCTCGATCGTGGGGATGTCGACGGCGACGATCTCGCACGACTCCTCGATCGCCGCGACCTGGTCGGGACGCAGGCTGCGACGGGCCCGCGCGGACATCGCCATCAGGTAGCGCCGCCGGCCCTCGGGCGTGCGCCCGCAGAGCTCGACGGCGTTCCCGGCGAACTCGCGCACCTGCTCCTCGGTCAGCTCCACGACCCTCCGCCCGTTGACGGTGAGCCGCTCGCGGACCTGGTCCCGTCGGTGCTCGTCGGGGATCATGCCCAGCGCGATCAGCGCGACGTCGGTGCCGACGCAGGCCATGACGTTGGTGTGGTAGACCGGCACCCCGCCCGAGTCGACGGCGTCGAAGGCCATCGGCTCGTAGCCGAAGTCGGTGCAGAACCGCTCCAGGACGTGGGTGTCCGCGCGGTGGCTGACAGCCGTGTAGGCGACCCGGGAGACGTGGTCGAGGACCATCGCGCCGGTGCCCTCGAGGAAGATGCCGTCGGGCTCGAGGCCGGAGTAGTCGACGATCGTCTGCACCCGGTACTGCGACTTCAGCACCTCGAGCACGTCGGAGCGACGCTCGTGGCGCCGGTTGGACGCGTACATCGGGAAGACGGCGACCTTGCCGCCGGAATGGGTCGAGATCCAGTTGTTGGGGAAGACGCTGTCGGGACGGGTGTGGTCCTCGTCGTCGAAGACGTGGACGCGGACGCCCGCCGCACGCAGGGCGTCCGCCACGGCGTCCATCTCGTGCACCGCCCGCGCCGAGATCACCTCGGCGGCCTCACCCGCCGGGACGTCGGCCTGGAAGGCGTTGTCGGCCGCGGTCGCCGGGTTGGGCAGGAAGTTCGCGGCGCGGACGAGGATCACTGCGGAAGGGGCCTGTGCACTCACGTCGTCGCAATCTAGAGGACAGGCCCGCCGCCCGACGAACCGCCACCCGCTCCGGTCTCAGCGGACCAGGGCGCCGTGCTCCTCCAGCACCAGGTCGTCCGCCGCGCCACCGGCTGTCGGGAGCAGCAGCACGGGGACCGAGGACTCGCGCAGCAGCGCCCGCGTGGTCCCCCCGACGTAGCCGGGCAGCAGACCCGGCGCCCGGGGGCGGGGCAGCGCGAGCAGGTCGGCGTCGCGGGACTCCTCGAGCAGCACGTGAGCGGGCCGGCCGTGGCGGACCCGCAGCTCCACCAGGACGCCGGGGTGGGCGGCTCGGTGCGGCAGCAGCGTCTGCTGCATCCGCAGCAGCGCACGCTCCTCGTGCTCGACCGCGTGCACCCGCTGCTCGGCGAGGTCGACGTAGGGGTCGGGGACCCACCACCCGTTGACCACCGCGACCGACGCGTCGTGGTCCTCGGCCCATGCCAGCAGCTCCGCCAGGCCGCTCTCGGGTCGGCCGGTGGCGGCCGAGGCGACCACCACCTGGCGCACCGGGCGCCCCGGCGGCTCGCCCTCGGGGACGACCAGCACCGGGCCCGGGTGCCGCGCCACGACACCACTGGCCAGCGAGCCGTGCGGCAGCCAGGCGGGACCACGGTGACGGGACCGCCCGACCACGACCAGGTCCTCGGGTCCGGCAGCGGCCGCGATCCCCGCCGAGCGGCCGCCGACCCGGTGGACCGTCGTGACCGTGAGGTCCGGCGCTTCGGCCAGCGCGCTGCTGCGCGCGTCGTCCAGCACCGCTGTGGCGATCTCCTCCGCCGCGCGGGTCACCTCCCCCGCCCCGTCGAGGACCAGCCCCGGCGTGACGTGGACCAGCCGTAGCGCGGCGCCCCGCTCGCTGGCGATCGCCACGGCTCGCTCCAGGGCGGAGCTGGAACCCGCCCTGCCGTCGACCCCGACCACCACGGTGCTGCTGACCTCGGCCTCCCTGCCGGCTTCCATGACATCGATGCTCCTCCCCGGCACGCGCCGCGGGCAGGGCCGATGGTCCCGCCGGCTGATGACCGGCGGCCCGTGTCCGCCAGGCCTCGTCGGACGAGGCTGGGGGAAGACCCAGAACCAGCCCGACGCGAGGAGCACCCCATGGCCGAGACGATGACCGCCCTGAGACTGGAGTCCTGGCAGAGCACCCCGGTGCTGCGTCAGGTCGCCGTCCCCGACCCCGGTCCTGGCGAGGTACGGGTGCAGGTCGGCGGTGCCGGCGCCTGTCACTCCGACCTGCACCTGATGTCGGAGTTCACCGACGGCCTCCTGCCCTGGGGGCCTCCGTTCACGCTCGGCCACGAGAACGCCGGCTGGGTGCACGCCGTCGGTGCGGGCGTCCGCGACCTCGAGCCCGGACAGCCGGTGGCCGTCGTGGGTGCCTGGGGTTGCGGGACCTGCACCCGCTGCCGCGCCGGGCTGGAGACCTACTGCGAGCACCCGGAGCGCACCGCCGCCCCGGCCGGCGGCGGCGGCCTCGGTCTCGACGGCGGGATGGCGGACTACCTGCTGGTGCCCCACGCGCGGCACCTGGTGCCCCTCCCCGACGGGTTGGACCCCGCCGCGGCCGCGCCCCTGACCGACGCCGCCCTCACGCCGTACCACGCCGTGCGCCGCTCGCAGGCCAAGCTCGGTCCCGGCTCCGTGTCCGTGGTCATCGGGGTCGGCGGGCTGGGCCACCTGGCCGTCCAGGTCCTCAAGGCCACGACCGCGGCCCTCGTGGTCGCCGTCGATCCCCGCGAGTCCGCGCGCGACCTCGCCAAGCGCAGTGGCGCCGATGTCGTCGTGGCCCCCGGGCCGCAGGCCGTCGCGGAGGTCCGGGCGGCGGGTCACGGGCTGGGAGCCGACGTCGTGCTCGACATGGTCGGGACCGACGACACCCTGGCGCTCGCCGCCGGCGTCGCGCGGCAGCTGAGCGACCTGACGGTCGTCGGCCTGGGTGGCGGCACGTTCCCGTTCGGGTTCTTCTCCGTGCCCTACGAGGCCAGCGTCCAGACGACGTACTGGGGCAACCGCGCCGAGCTGGTCGAGGTGCTCGACCTCGCCGCGCGGGGCCTGCTCCACGCGGAGACGACGACCTTCCCGCTCGCCCGCGCCGTCGAGGTCTACGACCTGCTGCGCCGTGGCGAGGTCGACGGCCGCGCCGTGGTGGTGCCGCACGAGGAGTACCGGTCATGAGCGCCGACCGTCACCTGCCCGCAGGTCGGGGGTGAGCACGATGCTGGTGCACGAGGTCATGACCCGCGAGCCGCTCACCGTGCGGACCTTCACCCCGGTGAAGACCGCCCTGGCGCTGCTCGCCGACCACGGACTGACCACGCTGCCGGTGCTGTCCGGCGACCGGGTGGTCGGGATCGTCAGCGAGGCGGACCTGATCCGCGACCTGCTCGCCCCCGACCCCCGCGCCCACGAGATCCCGGCCGAGGACACACCGGCCCATCCCCGGGTCGTCGAGGAGGTGATGAGCACGCACGTGCTCACCACCAACGGCGACACCGACCTGGCCGAGGCGGTCGACCTGCTCACCAGCAGCTCGGCGAAGTGCCTGCCCGTCGTCGACCGGCACGGCCACCTGCGCGGGGTTCTCAGTCGCAGCGACGTGGTCCGGCTGCTGGCCCGCTCGGACGAGCGGATCGAGGCCGAGGTCGACGAGCTGCTGCGCTCCACCGGCCTGCGCGGTTGGCTGGTGGAGGTGCACGACGGGTCGGTGGCCCTCACCGGCCCCGAGGACGGCGCGGACGCCACGGTGGCGCGACTGCTGGCCGGGACGGTCCCCGGCGTGCTGGACGTCTCGACCGACGCCGACGAGCCGACGTGACCCCGGGCGGCCGACCCATCGCTCGCCGGTGGGTGGCCGCCTGTGCGGTCGCGGAGGGTGTGGGGATGACGGCCGCCGCCGTCGCGTCCCGCTCCGCGGAGGGCTCCACGACCACCACGACCGCCCTGGCCGTGGTGGTGCTCGGCGGGCTGGTCGAGGGCGCGGCGCTCGGCCTGCTCCAGGCGCGCGCACTTCCCGACCCGTTCGGCGTCGGGGCCCGCCGCCGCTGGGCGGTGGTCACCGTGCTCGTCGCGGGTCTGGGCTGGGCCGCCGGCGCGGCCCCCGCGACGCTGGCCTCCCCGGCCAGCCCCACGGCCCCGTCACCCCCGCTGCTGCTCGTCGTGCTGGGTGCTGCCGGGCTCGGTGCGGTGATGGGCGTGCTGCTCGGGGCCGCGCAGGGCTGGGCGGTCCGCCTGCGTCTCTCCGGTGTACGCCGGTGGGCCGGATGGTCGGCGCTCGGCTGGGCGCTCGCGATGCCGGTGGTGTTCGTCGGCGCCACCACGGTGGGGGCCACCTGGTCCGTGCCGGCCGTGGCCGCCACCGGTGCAGCGACCGGCCTCCTGGCCGGCACGGTGCTGGGCCTGGTCACGCTTCCCGGCGTGGGATTCCTCGGGGACGCAGGTGCGCCGTACCGTCCGGCCCCTCGGGAGCGGGGGCCACGCGCGCCTTGACGTCCACCAGGTGCACTCCCCGCTCCCCCACGAGCACCGGGTTGAGGTCCATCTCCGCGACCTCGGGGACCTCGACGGCGAGCTGTCCCACCGAGACCAGCAGGTCCACCACGTCCTCGACGGCCGCCCGGGCGCTGCCGCGGTAGCCGTCGAGAAGCGGCCAGCTGCGCAGGCTCCGCAGGGCACGCTCGGCCTGGTCCCGCGTCACGGGTGCCAGCAGGAACCGTCGGTCGTTCCACAGGTCGGTGTTGACGCCGCCGGCGGCGACCATGACGAGCGGGCCGACCGAGGGGTCCTGCAGCAGTCCGACGGCCAGCTCGACGCCCCCACGCATCGGCTGCACGACGACCCGGGGCTCGCGGCCCTCGAGCACGTCCCGGAAGCCCGCGACGGCCATCGCCACCTGCTCCCGACCGACGAGCCGGGTGCGGACCAGGCCCAGGTCGGTCTTGTGCACGATGGCGGGATCGTCGATCTTCACGGCCACGGGCTCCCCCAGCGCGGCGGCGAGGTCCCCGGCGCTGCCCGGGCCGGTCACCGACTCGCCCTCCGGGGACAGGCCGTACGCCGCGAGCAGCTCGGTCTGGTCGACGTGGCCGAGGAACCCCCCACCCGTCGTGCCCAGCAGCTCCGCGGCCCACCGGCGCGCCCGGTGGGCGCGCGCCGGGTCGGCAGGAGGCAGCTCGGGCACGGGCAGCGCCCGCCACTCCTCGTACCGCGCGACCCTGGCCAGCGCCCCCACGGCGTCGTCGATGGACGGCAGCAGCGTCATGCCGGGGGTGCCCGTCCCGGGCAGCTCCACGCCACCGAAGGTCACCAGCAGCAGCGGCTTGCCGGTCCCGGCCCGGGCACGCGCGGCGGTGAGCTCCGCGACGGCCTCGGTGGCGTCGGTGACGCCCGTCGCGACCAGCACCACCAGGACGGCGTCGACCGCGTCGTCGGCGAGCAGCTCGGTCGCCGTCGCGGCGAGCTCGGGCCCGGTGGCCGCAGCCCCCGCGTCCACCGGGTTGCCCGTCCCGACGGTGCCGCTCACGTGCTGTGCGATCCGGGCGGCGCGGTGGGGTGAGAGCACGGGCACCTCGAGCCCGACACCGTCGGCGGCATCGGCCGCGAGCACCCCCATCCCGCCCGCGTTGCTGAGCACGCCCAGCCGCCGGCCGCGGGGGCGCGGCTGCTCCGCGAGCACCAGCGCCGTCGCGGCCAGCTGCTCGGCGCTGTCGCAGCCGATCACCCCCGCGTCGGCGAAGACCGCGTCGAGTCCGACCCTGGAGGAGGCCGCCGCCGCGGTGTGGGAGGCGCCGGCGCGCTGCCCGCCGTCCGAACGACCCCCGACCACCGCCAGCAGCGGCTTCTCCAACGAGAACCGGCGGGCCAGCCGGGCGAACTTGCGGGCGTTGCCGAAGGACTCGAGGTACAGGGCGGCCGCGGTGACCTCGGGGTCCTCGCGCCAGGCCGCGAGCAGGTCGTTGCCCGACACGTCCGCCTTGTTGCCCAGCGAGACGAAGCTGCCGATGCCCAGGCCGAGCCGGCTCGCGAGGTCCATCAGCACGATCCCCACTCCCCCGGACTGCGAGGCGACCGCCAGCCCGCCGGCCGTGGGCACCTGCTCCTGGAAGGTCGCGTTGAGGCAGCCCTGCTGACCGTGGACGAGCAGCCCGAGGCAGTTGGGCCCCACCAGCCGGACGCTGCCGTCGCGGGCCACCTCCAGCAGCCGGCGCTGCAGCTCGCCACCGTCGTCACCGAGCTCCTCGAAGCCGGAGCTGATCACGACCGCGGCTCCCACCCCGGCCGCCGCGGCCTGCTGGACGGCCGTCACCGCCGCCTCGCCGGGCACCGCGACCACCAGCAGGTCGACGTCGAAGGGCACCTCCGCCAGCGACGGGTAAGCCGGGGTGTCGAGCACCTCCCGGGCCACGGGGTGGAGCACGCTCACCCGGCCGGTGAAGTCTGCCTCGCGCACGGAGCGGAGGATGCCGGCCCCGATGCCGGAGCCGTCGCGGCGCACTCCGACGACGGCCAGCGATCGGGGGTGGAGCAGCGGTCGCAACGAGTGCGCCTCGGCCCGAGCCTCCCGGGCCTCGACCGCCGCCCGCGACCGGGTGGTCTCCTGCGGGTCGAGCTCGACCTGGACGACGCCCGCCACGGTGTGTCGGCCCACCTCGAAGCCGGCGTCGAGGAACACCTCGAGCATCGGGTGGTTCTCGACCAGCACCTCGGCCACCAGCAACCGCACGCCGCGGGCGCGGGCTCCGGCGGCGAGGTGCTCGAGCAGCAGCGTCCCGAGGCCGTGACCACGCTGTCCCGCGCCGACCAGGAAGGCGACCTCCTCCGACCCGTCCGGCAGCGGCTCCCCGGTCGCCAGGGCGACCACCTCGCCCGCGAGCACCGCGACCCAGGCCACGGTGTCGGTGCTGGTGCGCAGGTGCTCGAGGTAGGCCCGGGCCGAAGCGTTGCCGCTGCTGAAGAACCGCAGCCGGAGCGCATCCTCTCCGGCACCCTCGTGCAGGGCGGTCAGGGCCGGGAGGTCGGCCACGGTCATCGGGCGCAGCGTGGCGACCCGGCCGTCGGCGAGCAGCACGTCGGTGTCGGTCGGGGGCACGGTCGAGAGCGGCATGGCCCCAGCCTCAGCGCCGGGGCTCATCCCCCGGCAGGGCCGGAGGTCCCGGGTCCCCGGGTCCAGCGGCCACCGGCCGCAACCGGTCGGCGGGCAGCCACTCCTCGACGACGGCCCAGCCCGCGTCGGCAGTCGGCACGGGGTGCACCGCCCGGCCCCACCAGCCGCTGGCACGACGCTCCCACCCGAGCAGCAGGCCCGGCAGCGCGCCGTCCGGGCCGACGACCCAGCAGTGCCGGAGCGCGACGGGCGGCGGCTCCCGCTCGCGCGACCGCGCCGACCGGTCGGCCAGGGTGCCGTGGTCGCCCCGGCGCCGCATCCCTCCTGCCACCGGAGGAGTCTATCGAACACCTGTTCGATGCGTCGTGGCGCCCGCGCACTAGGCGACCTGGTGCCCCGGCAGGATCCGGCGGGCCGACGACGGCGCGAGGCTGGGGCCAGCCCCCCGCTGCCCCCCACCCCTGGAGCCCCGATGATGCCCGTCGCCCGCGAGGACCACCGCAGCCGCTGCGCCGATCGGGGCTCAGCCCGGGAGCGAGACCAGGAGCGCCCGTACGGTGTCGGTGACCGTCCACTCCGTGCGGTCGCCCTCGCCGAGGTGGAGCACCGCGCCGGGTGCGAGGTCGAGTCCGGGTCCCCCCTCGACGCGGACCTCACCCGCCCCTGAGAGCACCAGCAGGTACTCGTCCTGCTCGAGGTCGGCGACCACGCCGGTCGTGATCTCCCAGACCGACACGCGGACTCCCCCGAGCTCGGCCAGCGGCTCCGTGGTGGCGACCGGCCACCCGCCCTCCACCCAGCTGCCGGGATGGCTGGTCCCGCCCAGCGCCAGCGTGCGGACGTCCTCGGCCAGCAACCGCTCCCCCGTCCCGGGCGAGGGCGTCGCGACGTAGAGCTTGCGCAGCGGCTCGGTGACGGTCCAGGTGGTGCGGTCCCCGGCGTGCAGTCGTACGGCGCTGCCGGCGCGGACCGGGAGCGTCGCGGCGTCGACGACCTCGATGGTGGCCGCACCCGCGAGGACCACGAAGACCTCGTCGACCTCGGTGTCCCGCTCGACCCCCGGCCCGGTCTCCCAGACGCCGAGCTCGCCACCCGGCCAGGTGGCGAGCACCTGCTCCCCGTCGACCGGGAGGGCGAGCACGTCGGCGCAGAGCAGCGTGGTGGTGGTGGTCATGAGTCGAACCCCAGTCCCAGTCGGTCGAGCGTGCGGAGCCAGGCGTTGCGTCGCCCGGTGCGGTCGGCGCGGGCCAGGGACCAGCGGGTGAGCTGGATCCCGATCCAGGCGAACGGCTCCGGAGGGAACGGCACGGCACGCTCGCGCACCATCCGCAGCCGGGTGCGCTCGGTGTCCTCGCCGGCGAGCAGGTCCAGCATCACGTCGGCTGCGAAGCGCGAGGCCCCGACCCCGAGACCGGTGAAGCCTGCGGCGTACGCCGTCCGGCCGCCGTGGGCGCGGCCGTAGAAGGCGCAGAACCGGGTGGAGGTGTCGATGACCCCCGACCACCGGTGCGTGAACCGGGTGCCCGCCAGCTGCGGGAAGGTCTCGCCGAAGTTGCGGGCCAGCACCTCGAAGGTCTCGCGACGGTCGGCGTGCTCGGCCCCGATCGAACGTCCGTAGTGGTAGATCGCGTCGTAGCCGCCCCACAGGATCCGCCGGTCCGGGGTGATCCGGTAGTAGTGGAACTGATTGCCGGAGTCGGCGATCCCCACGGCGGGGTCCCAGCGCAGCGCGGCGAGCTGCTCGTCGGTGAGTGGCTCCGTGGCCAGGACGTAGTCGTAGACGGGCACCACCGACCACCGGGTGCGCCGCAGCGGGGTCGGGAAGACGTTGGTGGCGAGTGCGACGTGGCGGGCCCGCACGGTGCTGGTCGAGGTGCCGGTCGAGGTGCCGGTCGACGTGGTGGCCGACACGCCCTGCGGCGTTCTTCGCAGGCCGGTCAGCCGGGTCTGCTCCGCGATCCGCACCCCCTGCTCCTCCGCGACCCGCGCCAGCCCCCAGGCGAGCCGGGCCGGGTCGACCACGGCCGTGCCATCGGGCAGGTGCCGGCCCCCCAGGTAGGTCGGCGAGTCGACCAGCCGCCGGACCGCCGCGGCGTCGAGGAACCCGGGCTCGTCGGGCTCGAGGTCGGCCACCTCGTGGGGCCGGGTCGCCACGGCGAGCACTCCGCCGCGCTGGAAGCCGCAGTCGATGTCGTGGGACCGGACCGTCGCCTCGATCTCGTCGAGGTTGCGCAGCCCCAGGGCCACCACGGCCTCGTGCTCCTCGGGCCAGCGGGCCAGTCCGTTGGGCTCGCCGTGGGTGAGGCTGGCCTCGCAGAACCCCCCGTTGCGGCCGGTCGCGTGCTCGGCGATCCGGTCCGCCTCGACGAGCAGGACCGACCGGCCGGGCTCGCGCTCCACCGCACGCAGGGCGGTCCACAGGCCGGTGAAGCCGCCGCCGACGACCAGCAGGTCGACCTCGGTGTCACCGTCGAGGCCGGGCCGGGGTGCGGGCCGGTCCGGGGTGTCGAGCCACAGCGGCGCGAGCGTGGACCCGGCCAGGGCCGAGACGGGCCAGCCGCTCACGCCCCTACCCCGGGGGCGGTCCCCGCCACCTCGGTCAGCGCCTCGTCGAGGACCCCGATCGCCTCGCGGACCTCCGAGGCGGAGACCGTGAGCGGCGGCACCAGGTGGATCCGGTTGCCGTTGACGAAGGGCAGCATGCCGCGGCGCTTGCAGGCGGCGACCACGCCGCCCACCTCCGCGCTGGTCCCGCCGTACGGCGCGAGCGGCTCGCGCGTGGCGCGGTCGCGGACCAGCTCGACCGCCCAGAACGCGCCGGTGCCCCGGACCTCGCCGACCCATGGGTGGTCCTCGGCGAGCGCGAGCAGGCCGGGGCGGAAGATCTCCTCGCCCAGCGCGGCGGCGTGCTCGACGATCCGGTCGTCCTCCATCGCCCGGATGGTGGCGACCGCGGCCGCGCACGCGAGCGGGTGGCCCGAGTAGGTGAGCCCGCCGGGGTAGGCCCGGTCGTCGAAGGTGGCGGCGATCTCGGGACTGATCGCGACCCCTCCGAGGGGCACGTAGCCGGAGTTGACGCCCTTGGCGAAGGTCAGCAGGTCAGGCACGACGCCGCCGTCGAGCTCGACCGCGAACCACCGCCCGGCGCGTCCGAACCCGGCCATCACCTCGTCGGCGACCATCGCGATCCCGTGCTGGTCGCACAGCTCCCGCACACCGCGCAGGTAGCCGGGCGGCGGCACCATGATCCCGGCGGTGCCGGGGATCGACTCGAGCACGATCGCGGCGATCGTCTGCGGGCCCTCCATCGCGATCACCTCGGCGAGGTGGTCGAGCGCCCGCTCGCCCTCCTCGGCCTCGGTGGTGGCGTGGAAGCGGCTGCGGTAGAGGAACGGCCCGAAGAAGTGGACCGTGCCGGCCGAGCCCTGGTCGTTCGGCCACCGTCGCGGGTCGCCGGTCAGGTTCACCGCCAGGTGGGTCCCGCCGTGGTAGGACCGGTAGGTCGAGAGCACCTTGTGACGGCCGGTGTGGAGCCTGGCCATCCGGACAGCGTGCTCGTTGGCGTCGGCCCCGCCGTTGGTGAAGAACACCCGGTCGAGGTCGCCCGGGGTGTGGCTGGCGATCAGCCGCGCGGCCTCCGAGCGTGCTGCGTTGGCGTGCTGCGGCGCGACCGTGCACAGGTGCGCCGCCTGCTCCTGGATCGCCGCGACGATCCGCGGGTGCTGGTGGCCGAGGTTGGTGAACACCAGCTGGGAGGTGAAGTCGAGCAGTCGCCGGCCGGCTCCGTCCCACACGTGGCTGCCCTGGGCCCGGGTGATCACCATCGGGTCCAGCGCCCGCTGCGCCGACCAGGAGTGGAAGACGTGGCGGCGGTCGAGCGCGTGGGTCTCCTCGGCGGAGAGGTCGACCAGGTCGGAGGGGGTGCCCGTCGGCACGGTCCCGGCCAGCACGGCGTCAGTCATGGCGGGGGAACCCCAGGCTCAGGCCGCCCTCGGGACGGTTCGCGGGGTCGATCCAGCGGGAGGTCACGACCTTCCCGCGGGTGAAGAAGTGGACCCCCTCCAGACCGTGGGCATGGGTGTCGCCGAACAGCGAGCGCTTCCAGCCGCCGAAGGAGTAGTAGGCGACGGGGACGGGGATCGGGACGTTGACGCCGATCATCCCGACCTGCACGTCGTTCTCGAACCGCTTGGCCGCGCCGCCGTCGTTGGTGAACACGGCCGTCCCGTTCCCGTAGGGATTGTCGTTGACCAGGGCGAGTGCCTCCTCGTAGGTCTCGACCCGGACGACCGAGAGCACCGGACCGAAGATCTCCTCGCGGTAGACGTCCATGTCGGGGGTGACGTGGTCGAACAGCGTCGGCCCGAGCCAGAAGCCGTCCGCGGCGCCGCGGGGCTGGACGTCGCGGCCGTCGACGACCACCTTGGCGCCGGCGCGCTCGCCGGAGTCGATGAAGCCGGCGACCCGGTCGCGGTGGGCCTGCGTCACCAGCGGCCCCATGTCGGCCTCCCCGCCCTCGGCGCCGGCGCCGCCGTCCCCGGTCACCAGGGTCGTGGTTCGGTCGGCGATCCGTGCGACCAGGTCGTCCGCGACCGAGCCGACGGCGACCAGCACGCTGATCGCCATGCACCGCTCGCCGGCGGAGCCGTAGCCGGCGCTCACCGCGGCGTCGGCCGCGAGGTCGAGGTCGGCGTCGGGCAGCACGACCATGTGGTTCTTGGCGCCGCCCAGCGCCTGCACGCGCTTGCCCGTCCTTGCGGCCTGCGCGTACACGTACTCGGCGATCGGGGTGGAGCCCACGAAGCTGATCGACTGGACGACCGGGCTCTCGAGCAGGGCGTCGACGGCCTCCTTGTCGCCGTGCAGCACGTTGAAGACCCCGTCGGGGAGTCCGGCCTCCTGCCACAGCGCGGCGATCCAGTTGGCGGCCGAGGGGTCCTTCTCACTGGGCTTCAGCACCACGGTGTTGCCGGCCGCGAGGGCGATCGGGAAGAACCACATCGGCACCATCGCGGGGAAGTTGAACGGGGAGATGATCCCGACCACCCCGAGCGGCTCGCGGGTGGAGTGGACGTCGACCCCCGTGGAGACCCCGTCGGAGTGCCCGCCCCGGAGCAGGTGCGCGATGCCGCACGCGAACTCCACGACATCCTGGCCGCGGGCGACCTCGCCGAGCGCGTCGGAGTGCACCTTGCCGTGCTCGGCGGAGATCAGGGCGGCGAGCTCGCCCTTGCGGGCGTTGAGCAGCTCGCGGAACGCGAACATCACCTGGGTGCGCCGCGCCAGCGACGTGCGCCGCCACTCGCGCCCGGCCCGTTCCGCGACCGCGATGACGTGGTCGGCGTCGGCGGTCGAGGCCAGCGCCACCCGCCCGCTGACCGCACCGGTGGCCGGGTTGGTCACCTCGCCCCAGCGGTCGGCCGTGCCCGGCCAGGACGAGCCGTCGGTCCAGTGCTCGATCGTCGTGGTTCCCTCGCGTGCAGTCATGCCGCCCAGTCTGCGCCTCGGGCGGCCGACCAACGCACTACACTCTGTCAGGTGAAGCCGCGTGGACCTGACACTGTGGCAGCCGCGCCGTGCTGACGGTGGCCGGCGTGCTGGAGATGGCCGTGGTCCGGGGCGCCGACCCGGAGGTGCTGGCCGGACACCGGGGGCTGCACCGCCCCGTGCGCTGGGTGCACACCACCGAGCTCGCCGACATCGGTCCGCTGCTGCGCGGCGGCGACCTGCTGCTCACGACGGGCATCGCGCTGCCGGAGAACGCCGAGGCCCTCACGGCTTTCGTGCGCAGCCTCGCCGAGTCCGACGCGGTGGGCCTGTTCGTGGAGCTCGGACGCCGCTGGCAGCGGGTCCCCGCCGCGGTGGTCGCGGCCTGCGAGGACCTCGGGCTGCCGCTGGTCGCCCTGCGGCGCGAGGTGCGCTTCGCGACCCTCACGCAGGTCGTCGGGGAGCGCCTCGTCGACGAGCAGCTCGCTGCCCTGCGCGAGGCCGAGCGGGTCCACGACACCTTCACCGAGCTCGGCATGGCCGAGGCCGGCCCGGCGGAGATCCTCGCCGCCGCGGGTCGCCTCGCGGCCGCGCCGGTGGTGCTGGAGAACGAGCAGCACCGGGTCCTGGACTACCGGGCCGGCCCGGGTGACGTCGCCGAGTTCCTCGAGGACTGGGAGCGCCGGTCCCACCGGGTGCACACCGACGAGCGCACCGTCTGGGACAGCAGCAACGGCTGGTTGGTGACCCGGGTCGGCCGTCACGACCGTGGCTGGGGCCGGCTGGTGATCGGTTCCCCGTCCGAGCCGGGCCGGCGACTGGTGACCGTCGCCGAGCGGGCCGCCGCGGCCCTGGCGATGCACCTGCTCCACGACCGCAGCCGGCAGGGGCGGCTGCGCCGGCTCCACCAGGAGCTGCTGCTGGGCGTGCTGGCGACCCCGGACGACGCCGACCTCGGCCGCCGGGTGCAGCTGGCCGGCCTGGACCCCGAGGGGCCGTTGGTCGGGCTGGCACTGCGGCCCGCAGCCTCGGGGACGCGCGGGCTCCCCGCCCAGCTCGACGAGCTCACGGCGGCCTGCCTGCACCAGGCCGACAGCCACCGGCTCCCGGCCCTGGTGGCCGCCTCCGAGACCGACGTCCGGCTGCTGGTGGCACTCCCCCGCCGGGCCGACCCGAACCCGACCGTGGACCTGCTGGTCGGGGAGGTGCTGGCCCGGGTTCCGGCGACCGCCGCCGCCGGCACGCCCGTCGGCGCCCTGCGCCGGGCCGACCGCAGCCTGCGCGAGGCGCTGCACGTGCTCGAGGCCCTCGCCGGCCGACCGATGGGCCCGCCCACCGGACAGCAGCCCGCGGTCCACCGGCTCCAGGACGTCCACCTGCGAGGCCTGTTGGCCCTGCTCGCGGAGGACGACCGCGTGCGCGACTTCACCGACCGCGAGCTGGCGCCGCTGCTGGCGGCGGACACGGGGTCGCTGCTGGAGACGGCCCGGGCCCTCGTGGAGCACTGGGGCAGCAAGTCCGCGGCTGCCGCGTCGCTCGCCATCTCGCGACCGGTGCTCTACGACCGGCTGCACCGGATCGAGCGGCTGCTCGGCATCGACCTGGCCGACGCCGAGGCCCGCACCTCGCTCCACGTCGCCCTGCTCGTCGCGGGACTCCGCGACGGGACGCCACGCACGAGGGCCCCGGCGCAGGGGGGATAGCACCGGGGCCTCACGCGTCCTGGCCTCGCGGCCGGGCGGGGGGAAACGGTCCGTGAACGGTCCGGCGACCTTCGACCACGGGGGAGGGCCGAAGGGCGCGGGCCTCATTCTGCTGCTCCGACCGACTCCGCACGTCCCCCCGCGGGGGGATCTTCCGGTGACGCCGATGCACTAGCCCGACAGCAGACCCTCGCGCACGGCGATGGAGAGCGCCTCCAGCTTGGAGCTGGCGCCGAGCTTGGCCGAGAGGTTGGCGACGTGGTTGCGCACGGTGTGGACGCTGACCACGAGCCGGTCGGCGATGGCGGCATTGGTCAGACCCTCGGCCACCAGCGCCAGCACCTCACGCTCGCGCTCGGTGAGGGCCGGGTGGGCCGCCCCCCGGGCGCGGCCGCGCTGGAGCCGCGGGAGGAGGCGCGAGAGCAGCTCCGGGGAGACGACCGCCTCGCCCGCGGCCGCCGCCCGGACGGCGGAGGTCAGCTCGGACAGGCCCCGGGTCTTGGAGACGAAGCCGGAGGCACCGGCCTCGATGGCGGCCACGAGCACGTGCTCCGCGGTACTGGCGGTGAGCACGACGATCGCCAGCCGTTGCCGCAGGGCCCGCAGCCGGGGGATCGCGGAGACACCGTCGCCGTCGGGCAGCCGGTGGTCGAGCAGCAGCACGTCGGGCGTCGTGGTGGCGATGAGCGCCTCGGCGGCGGCCAACGACCCGGCGAGGCCGACGACCCGCAGGTCGGGCTCGACGTCGAGGGCCTGCGCCAGGCTGGCGGCCAGCACCTCGTGGTCGTCCACGATCAGGACACGCACCTCGTGGTCCGCGCTCACCGGCTCACCCCCCGTTCGCCGCTCAGTGGTAGCGCCAACGTACTAGACGGATGGCCCCCGCGCACGACGTGTCGCAGACCCACGTCCGCGAGGATGCCGGGTGACGAGAGGACTGCCATGGCATCGATCACGGTCGTGGTCGCGGACGACGACGCCCCGATGCGTCAGGCGCTGACCTCGATGCTGCTCACCGACCCGCGCTTCGACGTGGTCGGTCAGGCAGCGACCGGTCCCGAGCTGCTGGAGGCGGTGGCCCTCAGCCGGCCGGACGTCGCGCTCGTGGACCTGCGGATGCCCGGCAGCGGGCCCGACCTGGTGGCCGTCCTGGTCGAGGGTCTGCGCGACGGCCCGCAGCTGGCCCCGGTGGTGGTCTCCTCGGACACCTCGCCCTCGACGGTCGCCACGCTGCTGCGCGCCGGCGCCCGTGGCTACCTCGCGAAGGGCCGGATCGGAACCTCGTTGCCCGACCTGGTGGCGCGGTGCGCGCACGGCGAGGTGGTCATCGCCACCCCCACGGGGGCCGAGGCGCTGCGCCAGCTGATGTCAGCCCAGGTCCGCTGACCCGGGGATCCACAGCCGCACCCGGGTGCCGCCACCCTCCCGGTCCGCGAACTCCACCGTGCCGCCCGCGACGGCGGCGCGGTCGCGCATGTCGGCGACGCCGCGGTGGCCGGGCTGCGCCGCCACCCCCTCCGGTGGCAGGCCCCGGCCGTCGTCCGCCACGACCACCTCGACCCCGTCCGGAGAGGTGCGGACGTCGATGTCGACCGTGCGCGCCTGCGCGTGCTTGACCACGTTGACCATGGCCTCCTTGGCGATCCGGTAGGCCAGCACCCGGCTGGTCTCGGACAGCCCCCGGTCCTCGCCGCGCACCCGCCAGCGCAGGGTCGGGCCGAGGACGTAGGCGGCTGCCTCCTCCAGGGCCGGCACCAGCCCGTCACGTTCGGCCGGTGAGTCGAGGTCGAAGAGCAGGTAGCGCAGCCGGTCGTTGGCGTGCCCGACGGTGCTGCGGAGGTCGCGCACCGTCGCCAGGACCTCCTCGCGTCCCGCGTCGAGCTCGAGCCGGCGCTGCAGCAGCCCGAGCTGCAGGTCGACGGCCGCCATCGTCTGGACCGAGTCGTCGTGGACGTCCGCCGCGATCCGGGAGCGCTCGGACTCCTGGGCCGTCACCAGGTGGCGCAGCAGCTCCTGCCGCTCGTCGGCGAGTCGCTGGAGGTCCGCCTGCGCCTGCCGCAGCTCGGAGATGTCGCGCTGGATCGTGGAGAGCAGCCACGGCTCCCCCGTGGCTCGCCGGACCAGGAAGGTGCTCTTCATGACCGGGGTGTCCGCTCCCCCGCGCTGGTGCCGCAGCGTCGACTCGCCCCGCCAGAACCCCTGCTGCATGATCTGCGGCCGCTCGACCTCGATCGCCCGCCGCCGCTCCTCCTCGTAGAGGGTGTCGCCGATCGTCAGTCCGTCGAGCGGCTCGTCGCGACCCAGCCCGATCCGGTCCCGGCCGGCCGGGTTGACGTAGGTGATCTCGCCGGTCAGGGTGCCGATGCCGATGAAGTCCGCCGAGGCGTCGACGAGGGCCCGGAACCGCACCAGCTCGTCGTCCTTCTCGGCCAGCGTGGCCCGGACGAGCCGCCGGTCGCCCGCGAAGCTCACGCCCGTCCGGAGGATCGCCAGCAGCACCCCCGCGACGGCCAGCAGCTCCCCGATCCGCGGCACCGGGCGAGCCGTGTCGTAGACCAGGACCAGCAGGTTGACGACGGCGAGCACCACGGGCGTCGTCAGGGTCACGGGACGGGCGCGAGGCAGTACGGCCCGCCGGCCCGGCAGCCACGCAGCGGCGGCGATCACGACCGAGGCCAGCAGGGCGAGCGGTGCCAGCACGCTGCCGGGGCGGAACGTCCCCGCGGTGACCTGCACGAGGAACCACACGTCGACCACCGCGAAGAGCACGATCCCGGCACTGACGGTGCCGGTGCGCCACGGCAACCGGCCGCGGGAGAGCGCCAGCAGCCCGGCCAGCACGACGAGCAGCGCGACGTCCAGGACCGGGTAGGCGAGGTTGGTCACCAGCACGGCGGAGGGCGTGCCCTGCGGGGTGAGGTCCCGCAACGTGGGGTACAGCAGGGTCGTCGCGACGGCGGCGGCCGTGGCCCCGGCCAGCAGCGCGTCCAGCGCGAGCACGCGCGAGCCGTGGACCGGCCGGTCGACTCGCGCGGCGACCAGCAGCGCGGCGATCAGCACCACGGCCGAGAGGATCCAGGCGAGGTCGGCGAGCGAGGGATAGTCCGGCGCCCGGTCGAGCACGAAGATCAGGTGGCCGAAGCCGTAGGCGCGCAGGGCGAGGGAGGTGGCGACCAGCGACCACAGCAGCCGGTCGGTCGGGACCGTGACGGCGCGCCAGACGACCGCGGCCGCGGCCAGCAGGTAGCCGACCGGTTGCACCACGTCGTCGTAGACCGGCACGACCCCCGGTCCCGGACGCACGCCCGGCACGGCCGAGACGGCCAGGACCAGCACCGCCGCCGTCATCGCGGCGAACAGCACCCGGACGGGCACCCCCACGTGTGGCGACTCCGAGATGGACGTGTCCGGCATGGGTCCTCCCCCCGCTGCGGGTCATCGTAGGGGCGCGGTCCCGGGACGGCGACCGGATCAGGCGACCGGATCAGGCGAGCAGCACCAGGCCACCGAGGGCCAGCATCCAGCTCAGGAAGCTGCCCACGAGGAAGTACTCGGTCACGGCGTGGATGCCGGCGCCCCGGGCGTGGTGGTCGCGCGAGGCCTGCAGCTCCGGCCACCGGAGCAGCCCCTTCGCGGCGACCACGACCGAGGCGGCCGTGAGCTGGCCGGCCAGTCCCATCCCGACGATGAAGATCCGCTCCAGGGGGCCGAGCAGCCGCCCGCCCTTGAGCCGGTACGACGGCACCTCGCGGCCGGGCAGCCGGCTCGGGTCCACGGTCCCCGTGGCCGTCAGCACCAGCCGCACCAGCACGTTGCCCGTCGAGAGCTGGGCGAGCATCACCCCGGCGAGCAGCAGCGCCCGGTCGCCGTCGAGGCCGGCGAGGACCCCGACCGGCGTCCGGTCCAGCCAGGTCCCGACGACCCCGTCGACAGGCCCGGCCAACGGCGAGAGCGCGAGCGCCGCGAGCAGGCCCGCGCCGAACACGCACAGCGGCAGCCCGGCCCGGCCGGAGGCGAAACCGCGCGTCACGCTCTGCCCCCACGCGAGCACCAGCAGGGCCAGCACGACCAGGGCCACCAGGTCGCGCGGCTGCGTCAGCGCACCCAGCAGGCCCACCGCCACCACCACGAGCGCGCCGAGCAGCTCCGGGACGTGGCGCATCGGGCGCACCGAGAACACCAGGTCGCTGACCGCGCACCCGAGCAGCAGCAGGGCGAGCCAGCTCACGGCGCCTCCGCCAGCGCCCGGTCGGCCGCGACGATCGCCGCCAGGCCGTCGGCGCGCACCCGCTGCGAGACGGCGGAGGCGCTGATCCCGAGGTCGGCCGCGAGGTCGCGTTGACTGCGTCCGGCCAGCAGGCCACGCAGCACCAGCAGGGAGCGCTCGTCGAGCGGGTCGACCGCGCGGTCGCGCAGGATCAGCATGGCCTCGAGGGTCGCAGGATCGGGCCCCTCGGCCTCCGCGGCACGCCGGTAGCAGGTACGTCGCCACCGGGATCCTGGCTGTCGCTGCTGCTGCTCCACCTCGTGGATGGCGTCGCGCGCCACCCACCAGGCCGGTCCGTCCTCGACCCGCGGCTCGGCCTGCAGCAGCCGTGCCTCACCCCACCCGATACCGTGCCGCACGTCCGTGGCCGGCGCCAGCGCGAGCCGGAGCCACAGCGAGGCCCGTACCGCCCCGGCCACCGTGGCGAAGCCGCCCTGGTACTCGTCCCCCACGGTCATCCGGAGCGGGACGGCGGGCGCCAGCCCGGTGTTGGCCTCCTCGAGGGCCGCCACCAGCAGCTCGTGCAGCGCCCCCCGGTCCGGGGAGCGACGGGAGTGGACCAGGTCCCCGATCAGGGCTGCCAACAGCATATGCCTTCACCTCCAATGAAGATTAGCATATGGCTTCATGGGGATCGGGTCTCGACCACGGCCTCCCCCAGCAGCGCCGCCACCCGGGCGGGGTCGTGCGCGAGCGAGGCCCCCGAGCAGGTCAGCTCCGTCGTCACCCGCCCCGGCTCGTCGGCTGCCTCCCACCGCCCGCCGAGCGCCAGGTCCTCGCGCTCCATCACCGCGACCAGCCGGCGGTTGACCTCGTCCGCCTCGCCGGGTGCGTAGACCCGGAAGGTCTGGATGTGCGGGACCTGCGGGTGCGGCGTCACCCCGTGACCCGGGAGCTCGGCGGCCAACGCCCGCGCCCAGTCGAGCTGCTCGGCGAAGCGGGGACGCCTCGCCAACCCGGCGAGCGCCGTCGTCGCCTCCGCCGTGAGGTGGAAGAGGGTGCCGCCCATCCGCTGCCGCCACCGGCGCGCCTCCTCGACCACGTCCTGCGGTCCGAGGAGGGCGGCCCCGGCCAGGCCGCCGATGCCCTTGTAGAAGGAGACGTAGGTGGTGTCGGCCACTCCGGCGATCTCGGCGAGCGGCCGGTCGTAGGAGGCCTGGGCCTCCCAGATCCGCGCGCCGTCGAGGTGCAGCGCGGCTCCGCGGGCGCGCGCGGCGTCGGAGAGTGCCACCAGCTCCTCCCACGGCGGCAGCAAGCACCCGGCGTCGCGCAGCGGCAGCTCGACCAGCACGGCGGCGAGCGTGCCGGGCACCGCCGCCAGGTCGGCCGCGGTCGGGGTGCGCCACCCGGTGGTGAGGTGCTCGAACCGGAATCCGTGGAGCAGCCGCGGGCCGTCCTGCTCGTGCACGAGCAGGTGGGAGAGGTCGGGGAGCGCGATCCGGGTGGTGCCGCTGCGGTCGCACCAGACCCGGAGGGCGCACTGCTGGGCCATCGTCCCGCTGGGGAAGAACGCCGCGGCGTCGGTGCCGAAGAGCTCCACCAGCTCGGCCTCGAGCCGCTCGACCGCTCCCCCGGCGCCGTAGCGGTCCCAGCCGAGCTGCGCGGCCTCCGCCCACGCCGCCGCGTCGGCCAGGGCGAGCGCCGGCGAGCGCGGCAGCTCCCAGAAGGCCGAGGCGGAGCGCGACTCCGCGACGGAGCGGAACTCCTCGAGGGTGAGGCTCAATTCAGCACCCGCACCGAGTCCGGGAGGCCGCCGCCGGCGTGCACGTCCTCGACCAGCTCCTGCAGCGCGGTCAGCGCCACGCGCTGGGAGTGCGGCCCGTAGGAGACGCGCGTCACCCCCAGCTCGGCCAGCCGGGCCAGGGGCAGCGAGCCGGGGGCGCCGATCACGGTCAGCCGCTGCGGGCCGAGGGCGTCGACCAGCGTCGTCACCGCTCGCTCGTCGAGCCGTCCCGGCACGAACACCACCGGCGCCCCGGCGTCGAGGTAGGCGCGGGTCCGCTCGACGGCGTCGGCGAGCACCTCGTCCGGGTCCCGGTCGCCAGCCCGGAGGAAGGCGTCGGTGCGGGCGTTGAGCACGAAGTCCGGCACCCCCTCCGCGGCTGCGGCGGCCATCATGTCCTCGACCTGGCGAGCAGCCTCGGCGAGCGGCTTCATCTGGTCCTCGATGTTGGCCCCGACGACCCCGACGCCGATCGCCCGGCGGACCGTGCCGGCCGCGTCGCCGTACCCGGCCTCGAGGTCGGCCGAGACCGGCAGGTCGACCGCCGCCACGATCCGGCGGCACATGTCGAGCATCTCCTCGACCGGGATCTGCTCCCCGTCCGGGTGACCGAGCGTGGCGGCGATGCTGTGGCTGGCGGTGGCGAGGGCCTCGGTCCCCGGGACGGCGGCCACGGCGCGGGCACTGATCGCGTCCCAGACGTTGACGACGGTCAGCAGCTCGGGCGCCTGGTGGAGGGCGAGCAGTCGGGTGGCCTTGTCGGCGGGGGTGTGAGGAGTCATGACCACGATCCAAGCACCCGGACCTCACTCCCAGAAGACCCGCTCGACCACCGCGTGCGCCCGTCGGGTCCGGCGCAGGTAGTCGTTGACCATCGCGTCGGTGCCGCCGGGCGGATACCCGACCGTGATCGCCACCGCAGCCCGCTCCCGGGTGTCCCGCGGCAGCTGGTCCCCGGACTTGCCACGCACCAGCGTGATCGCGTTGCGGATCCGGCTCACGGTGCGCCAGCCCTCGGCGAGGACCTGGGCGTCGGCCGGGCTCACCAGCCCCGCCTCACGGGCCCCCTCGAGCGCCGCGAGCGTCTGCGGGGTCCGCAGCCCGGGCACCTCGGCCCCGTGCCGCATCTGCAGCAGCTGGATCGTCCACTCGATGTCGGAGAGCCCGCCGCGTCCCAGCTTGAGGTGGGTGTTGCGGTCGGGTCCCCGGGGCGCGCGCTCGTTGTCGACGCGGGCCTTGATCCGCCGGATCTCCACCACGTCGTCCGCCGACAGTCCGCCCTGGGGGTAGCGCAGCGGGTCGACCAGCTCGGTGAAGCGACGGCGCAGGTCGAGGTCACCGACGACCGCGTCGGCCCGCAGCAGCGCCTGCGCCTCCCACACCCGCGACCACTTGGCGTAGTAGGCCGCATAGGAGTCCAGGGTGCGCACCAGCGGACCCTGCTTGCCCTCGGGACGCAACCCGGCGTCGACCTCCAGGGCCGGGTCGGGCCCGGGCAGGGCCAGCAGCCGGCGCAGCTCGTTGGCCACCGCGACGGCGTACTCGCTCGCGGTCTGGGGGTCGGCGCCGGGCACCGGGTCGTGGACGAACAGCACGTCGGCGTCGGAGCCGTAGGAGAGCTCGAAGCCGCCGTAGCGGCCCATGGCCACGATCGCCATCACGGTCGGCGCCGCGTCGAGTCCCCGCGCCTCCCGGACCGTCCGGCCCGAGATCTCCAGGGTGGCCTCGAGGGTGGCGTCGGTCACCCGCGAGAGCGCGGCACCCACCTCGGCCACGTCGGTGACCCCGAGCAGGTCGCCGCTGGCGATCCGCAGCAGCTCCCGACGGCGTACGGCGCGCACCCGCCGTACGGCGTCCTCGGCGCGGTCGCGGCGGGCGCCGATGGCCCCCATCTCCTCGGTCAGGGCCTCCGAGGACGGCGGGGCGAGGTCCTCCCCCAGCATCTTCACCCCGGCGGGCTCGCGCTCGAGCAGGTCGGTCGCGTAGCGCGAGGTCGCCAGCAGCGTCGCCAACCGCTGCGCGACCTGGCCCTCGTCGCGCAACGTCGAGAGGTACCACGGCGTGCTCCCCAACGCCTCGCTCAGCCGCCGGAAGCCCGCCAGCCCGGCGTCCGGGTCGGGCGCGCCGGCGAACCACTCCAGCAGCACCGGCAGCAGGGTGCGCTGGATCGAGGCGGTCCGGGTGACGCCGGTGGTCAGCGCGGCGAGGTGGCGCAGCGCCGACGCCGGGTCGACGTAGCCGAGGGCGGAGAGCCGGTCGCTCGCGGCCTCCGGCGAGAGCCGGGCGCCGTCGCCCGGGATCTTCGCCACCGCGGCCAGCAACGGCCGGTAGAACAGCTTCTCGTGGAGCCGGCGAACCTCCCGCCGGTGGTGCTGCCACCTCCGCTCGAGCTCGGCCACCGGCTCCCGGTGGAACCCCATGCTGCGCGCCAGCCGGCGCAGGCTCGCCTGGTCGGTGGGCACCACGTGGGTGCGCCGCAGCTGGAACAGCTGGATCCGGTGCTCGAGGGTCCGCAGGAACGTGTACGCCTCGCGCATCGACTCCCCGTCCGGGCGCCCGACGTAGCCACCGACGGTGAGGTCGTGCAGGGCGCTGAGCGTGGTCGGGGCGCGCAGCGTGGGATCGGCCCGGCCGTGCACCAGCTGCAGCAGCTGCACCGCGAACTCCACGTCGCGCAGACCGCCCGGCCCGAGCTTGAGCTGGCGGTCGACCTGGGCGGCCGGGATGTTCTCGACCACCCGGCGCCGCATCGCCTGCACCTCCTCGACGAAGCGGTCACGCTCGGCCGCCTGCCAGACCAGCGGCTCGACCATCGCGGCGTACTCCCCACCCAGCCCGGGGTCGCCCGCGACCGGTCGCGCCTTGAGCAGCGCCTGGAACTCCCAGGTCTTGGCCCACCGCTCGTAGTAGCCGCGGTGGCTGGCGATCGTGCGCACCAGCGGACCCTGCGTGCCCTCCGGCCGCAGCGCGGCGTCGACCGGCCAGATCGTGCCCTCGCCGGTGTGGTCGGAGCAGACCCGCATCAGGTGGCTCGCCAGCTGGGTCGCGACCCGGACGGCGGCGGTCTCCTCGACGCCTTCGGCCGGCTCGAAGGCGAACACGACGTCGACGTCGGAGACGTAGTTGAGCTCGTGCCCCCCGCACTTGCCCAGCGCCACGACCGAGAGCCGGGCGTCGACGTGCCGCTCCCCCACCCGGGCCCGGGCGATCGCCAGCGCGGCCTCGAGGGTCCCGGCCGCGAGGTCGGAGATCTCGGCCGCCGTGTCGTCGACGCCCTGGTCGTGGGCGAGGTCGCGGGCGGCCAACCGCAGCAGCTGTCGTCGGTACTCCACCCGCAGCGCGTCGAGCGGGGCAGCGCCCGAGGAGCCGCCCTCCGGTCCCGCCACCGGTACGTCGGAGGCCGGGTCGGCCCCCACGGCGCGCAACAGCTCCGCCCGCATCGCGAAGGCCGGGGTCCGCGTGGAGCCGAGCGTGGGGTCGGTCAGCTCGCGCCAGTGGTCGGGGTGGCGCACCAGGTGGTCGCCCAGGGCGCTGCTGGCCCCGAGGACGCTCAGCAGCCGCATCGCGGTGCCCTCGTCGTCGACGAGCGCGCCGAGCAGGACGCTCATGTCGTCGACGGCCTCGGTGAGCCGCAGCAGGCCGATCAGCGCCAGGTCGGGGTCGGCCGTGCGGCCGAGGATCGCGACCAGCTCCGGCCCGTGCTCGCCGAGCTGCTCGAGCAGGGCGCCCGCCCTGATGGCGTCGGCGAAGCCGGCGCGCGCCAGCGTCGTGCGCCACTGCTCGGCCCTGCTCACGCCCGCGGCTCCCGGGCGATCGCCACGAACCGGTGGGTCACCGGACGCCAGGCGCCGTCGAGCTCGGCGCGCGCCTCGCTGATCGATCCGAGCAGCGCGGCCTGGTCCAGGCCCCGCTCGAGGTGCTCCTCGCGGTCGCCGTCGGCCCACGCCGCCACCACGTGCTCGTCGACCTCCGGGTGGAGCTGCACGCCCCACGCCCGCTCGGCGTACCGCACGACCTGGAGCTCACCGTCCGGGGTCTGCGCGAGCGCCGTCGCCCCCGGCGGGAGCGTCGTCACCAGGTCGTGGTTCCACTGGACGCCCCGGGTGGTGGCCGGCTGTCCGGCCAGGGGGCCCACCAGCTCGTCGGCGTCCGCCCCTGCGAGCCAGCCCACCTCGAAGACGCCGACCTGCTGCCCGAGCGCGCTGCGCCCGGCCTCGCCCCCCAGCGCCACGGCGACCAGCTGGTGGCCCAGGCAGATCCCGAGCAACGGCGTGCGGGCGGCGACACAGTCGCGGACCAGCTGCTTGAGCGGGGGGAGCCAGTGGTGGAGGTGGTCGTCGTTGGCGCCCATCGATCCGCCGAGCACGACGAGCGCGTCGAAGGCGGTCGGGTCCGGCAGCTCGTCGCCGGCCCAGGGGCGGCAGGCCACGACCTCGGCGCCCGCCTCGGTCAGCCAGGTCCCGACGTGCGCGGCCGGGCAGTCCGACTCGTGCTCCACCACCACCACAGTCACCATCAGTATCCGCTCCTGATCTCCGGGATGCCGAACAGCAGCCCGAGCACCGCCAGCACGGCCGCGCCGGCGGTGCCGGCGGCCAGTGGCCACCGGCCGCGCAACGCTGCCAGCGACGCCGCCAGCAGCCCGGTCCCGAGGAACAGGGGCGGCCCGCCCAGGGACCACCCCGTCTCGTTCTCCTCGAACCCGCTCACCAGGTAGCCCCCGCGCAGGCCCGCGACGCCCGAGGCGACGACCAACACGGCCACCAGCCCGAGCGGAACCCCGACCAGCCACCGCCACGCCGGGTGGGCGAGTCGCCGTCCGAGCAGGGCAGCCAGCAGCATCGCGACGGCGAGCATCAGCCCGAGCCAGTAGCCGACCGTCCACGAGCGCAGCTGCCAGTGGTACGCGTCGAGCTGGTGGAGGAGCACCCAGCCGGCGAGGAGGGCTGCGGTCGCGAGCAGCAGCCGGGCCGAGAACGTGCCGAGCCGGCTCGCTCGACCCGGCTGCGGCAGTGCGGCGGAGACCACGAGCACCACCGCCGCCCCAGCGAGCAGCAACGGTGCCACCGGGCGCGGTTCGTCGACGGCCCAGAGCATCGTCGCTGCGAGACCGAGGCCGGCGGCGAGCGCCAGGTCCGTCGTACGCCGGAGCCGGCCGGTGGCCAGCGACCCGACCCCGAGCAGGAGCACGACCGCGAGGGTGGCGGCGGTGGCGTCCACCAGTATCGGAACCTGGTCGGCGACCCGGGCGTAGCCACCCTGGCCGGGCGCCGTGGGGTCGTGGTCGAGGTCGCGGAGCTCGAGCGCCGCCAGCGCGGCGTAGAGCCAGGCCGGCACCAGCAGCCAGAGCCCGGTGACGCAGGGCCAGCGTGACATCAGACGCACGCCATCAGATGACGGGGAGCATCCGGTCGCGCTCGAAGGCGGAGACCTGGATCCGGTACTCCTCCCACTCCTTGCGCTTGTTGCGCAGGAAGAAGTCGAAGACGTGCTCCCCGAGTGCCTCCGCGAGCAGCTCGGAGCTCTCCGCGACCCGGATCGCCTCGAGCAGGCTGCTGGGCAGCGGCTGGATGCCGAGGCTCTTGCGCTCCCGCTCGCTCAGCGTCCACATGTCGTCCTCGGCCTCGCGCGGCAGCTCGTAGCCCTCGTCGATGCCCTTCATGCCCGCGGCGAGGATCACCGCGAAGGCGAGGTAGGGGTTGCACGCCGCGTCGACGGTGCGAACCTCGATCCGGGTCGAGGGGCCCTTGTTGGGCTTGTACATCGGCACCCGGATCATCGCCGAGCGGTTGTTGTGGCCCCAGCAGATGTACGGCGGCGCCTCGTCGCCGGCCAGCAGCCGCTTGTAGCTGTTGACCCACTGGTTGGTGACCACGGAGATCTCGCTCGCGTGGCGCAGCACCCCGGCGATGAACTGTCGGCCCACCTTGGACAGCTGGTACTCGGCGCCGGCCTCGAAGAAGGCGTTCTGGTCGCCCTCGAAGAGGCTGACGTGGGTGTGCATGCCCGAGCCGGGGTGGGTCGTGAACGGCTTCGGCATGAAGCTCGCCCAGATCCCCTGGCTCAGGGCCACCTCGCGCACGACGGTCCGGAAGGTCATCACGTTGTCGGCGGTCGAGAGCGCGTCGGCGTAGCGCAGGTCGATCTCCTGCTGGCCGGGGCCGCCCTCGTGGTGGCTGAACTCCACCGAGATGCCCATCGACTCCAGCATCGTGATCGCCTCGCGCCGGAAGTCGTTGGCGCTGGACTGCGGGGTGTGGTCGAAGAAGCCGCTGCGGTCGACCGGGATCGGCTCCTCCCCCGGGCCGGGGGTGTTCTTGAACAGGTAGAACTCGATCTCGGGGTGGGTGTAGAAGGTGAAGCCGCGGTCCGAGGCGGCCGCGAGGTTGCGCTTGAGCACGTGCCGCGGGTCGGCGTAGGACGGGGCGCCGTCCGGCATCACGATGTCGCAGAACATCCGGGCCGTCGCCGGTCCCTCGCCGCGCCACGGCAGGATCTGGAAGGTCGCGGGGTCGGGCTTGGCGAGCATGTCGGACTCGTAGACCCGGGCGAAGCCCTCGACCGAGGACCCGTCGAAGCCGATCCCCTCCTCGAAGGCGCCCTCGAGCTCGGCCGGCGCCACCGACACCGACTTGAGGTAGCCGAGCACGTCGGTGAACCACAACCGCACGAAGCGGACGTCGCGCTCCTCGAGCGCCCGGAGCACGAAGTCTTCCTGCTTGCCCATGGGGCCACCCTAGGGGGCCCGGTGCTAGGTTCGGTCGGCAGTTCGCAGCACCTGTCCAGTCCCACCTCGGACCCGCTCACCACGGGAGGGATGCAGACCATGCACGACAGCGCCCACGACCCCCTCGGAACGCCTCGTCCACCCGACGACTTCCTGCTGCGACACCTCGCCGCGCAGACCCGCGAACGGGCCGCCGACTCGCTCGCCGAACGCTCCACGGCCACCGGCGCCGACGACGACCTGCTCGCCGCCCTGCGCGAGGCGGTGGCCGGGCTCGGCCCCTCCCTGGTCGGCCTCAGCCACGACCTGTCGGCCCACCCGGAGGTCGCGTTCGAGGAGCACCGCTCCGCCGGCGTGGTCGCGGACGCGATCGAGGCCCGCGGCCTCGCCGTCGTCCGCGGCGCCCACGGGCTCGAGACCGCGCTGCGCGCCGAGGCGGGCGACCCGGCCGGCCCCACGGTCGCCGTCCTCTCCGAGTACGACGCCCTCCCCGGCATCGGCCACGGCTGCGGCCACAACGTGATCGCCACGGCCGGGCTCGGCGCGTTCCTCGCCCTCGCCGCGGCCGGCGACCGGCTGCCCGGCCGGGTCGTGTGGCTCGGCACGCCCGCCGAGGAGGGCGGTGGCGGCAAGGAGCTGATGGCCCAGCAGGGCGCGTTCGACGGGGTCGACGCGGCGCTGATGGTGCACCCCTTCACCTTCGACATCGCCGAGCCGGTCTTCCTCGGGCGTCGCCAGCTGCGGGCGCGCTTCACCGGCATCACGTCCCACGCCTCCGCCCAGCCGTTCATGGGCCGCAACGCCCTCGACGCGGTCAACCTGATGTACACCGGCGTCGGCCTGCACCGGCAGCAGATGCCCTCGACCGACCGGGTGCACGGGGTCGTGACCGCCGGCGGCGAGCGGCCCAACGTGGTCCCCGAGCACGGCGAGCTGCTGTTCTACCTGCGCAGCGAGCACCCCGAGAGCCTGGCGGTGCTCAGCGAGCGGCTCGCCGACATCGCCCGCGGTGCGGCCCTGATGACCGGGTGCGGCGTCGAGCTGCTGTGGGACGAGGCGCCGCCCTACCTCCCGGTCCGCGGCAACCGGCCGCTGGCGGCCGCCTGGAGCAGCCGGTACGCCGAGCGCGGCCGGGCGGTCCTCGCCCCGGACGTCGTGCCCCGGATGTTCGCCGGCTCCACCGACTTCGGCAACGTCTCCTACCGGGTGCCCGGCATCCACGCGATGGTGCGGATCACCGACGACGACCTCTCGCTCCACACCCGCGAGTTCGCCGACGCGGCCGTCACCCCGCAGGCCGACCAGGTCGTCCTGGACTCGGCGTACGCGCTGGCAGCCGTGGCCGCCGACTACCTCGCCGACCCGGAGCTGCGGGCGGCCGCCGCCGCAGACTTCCAGGCAGCCGGTGGCGCCGTGGACGTCCCCTCCTTCTTCGAGGGGCGGTGATCGCGCGATGAGCCGGACCGACACCACCGGACGCACGCGCACCGACCGGATGCTCGTGGGCGTCGAGCGGGTCGGCAACCGGCTGCCCGACCCCTTCCTGCTGTTCCTCGGGCTGTTCCTCCTGGTCGGCGTGATCTCGACCGCGCTGCAGCTCGCGGGCACCTCGGTCACCATCCCCGGCACCGACGAGCCGACGGCCGTGCGCGGCCTGTTCACCGGCGAGGGGCTCACCTGGCTGACGGTCAACCTCGGGGCGAACTTCATCGGCTTCCCGCCGCTGGTCACCGTCGTGACCATCCTGCTGGCGGTGACCGTCGCCGAGCGCACCGGCATGCTCGGCGCCACCATCCGGGTCAGCCTGGGCTCCGCCCCCCGCTGGTTGCTGCCGTACGCCGTCGGGCTGGTCGGCGTGACGTCGTCGGTGATGGCCGACGCGTCGTTCATCGTCGTGCCGCCGCTGGCGGCGATGGTGTTCAAGGCGGCCGGCCGGCACCCGATCGCCGGCCTGGTCGGCGGTTTCGCCGCCGTCGGCGCCGGCTACTCCACGTCGCTGGTCGTGACCAGCCTCGACGCGCTGTTCGCCGGCATCACCAACGCGGTCACCGCCGGCCTGCCCGCGGCGGGTGCCACCGTCACGCCGGTCTCGAACCTCTACTACAACATCGTCTCCTCGGTCGTGCTCGCGCTGGTGGCGGGCTTCGTGGTCGACAAGGTCGTGGAGCCCCGGCTGGTGCGCGAGGACGCGCCCCGCGAGATGGTCCGGTCCGACGACACCGCGACCCTCGAGGGGAGCGCCGCGGACGACGAGGAGGTCGCCGCCGCGCTCCGCGCCAGCCCGGGCGACCTGGCACCGGAGCTCCACGCCGCCGAGCGCCGCGGCCTGCGGTGGGCGGGGCTGACCTTCCTGGCACTGGCGGCGGTGATCCTGGTCGCCGTGCTGCCCGACGGGTCACCGTGGCGCAACGAGGAGGGAGCGTTCCTGCCGGAGTCGCCGCTGCTGGACTCCACGGTGTTCATCGTGTTCGTGCTGTTCCTCGGCCCGGCGATCGTCTACGGGTACGTCAGCGGCTCGCTGAAGCAGGCCGCCGACGTCCCGAAGGTGATGGGCCTGGGGATCAAGGACATGTCCGCCTTCATCGTGCTGGCGTTCATGCTCGGCCAGTTCATCGCGCTGTTCACCTGGACCAACGTCGGCTCGGCGCTCGCCGTCTCCGGCGCGCGGGGGCTGGAGTCGATCGGGCTCACCGGCTTCCCCGCGATCCTCGGCTTCATCCTGCTGGCCTCGGTGCTGAACCTGTTCATCGTCAGCGGGTCCTCGATGTGGACGCTGGTGGGAGCCGTGTTCGTGCCGCTGTTCGCGATCCTCGGCTTCGAGCCCGGGTTCGTGCAGGCCGCCTTCCGTGTCGGCGACTCCGCGACCCAGGTGATCACCCCGATGAACCCCTACATCTGGATCTTCCTGGTGATGCTGAAGCGCTACGAGCCGGAGGCGGGCCTGGGCACGGTGATCGCGCGGATGCTGCCGTTCGTCGTCCCGTTCTGGGTGGCCTGGGTGCTGGTGCTGTCGGTCTTCTACTTCACCGGCACCGACGTCGGGCCGGGGGTCGGCATCCGGATCGGGTGACTCAGTAGCTGGCGCGGCACGTCGCGCCCCGGCAGGAGCGGAACGAGTCGAGGATCTCGGCGAGGCGTGCTGCCCCGGGCAGCGGGCCGCTCTGCAGCTCGTGGGGATCGGTCACGCGGTCGTAGGACTCGACCTCTCCGGTGTGGTGCTCGACGTAGGTGTAGCGCCGGGTGTAGACCCCTCGCCAGTCGAAGCGCCGCTCGTCGGCACCGGACTGGATCAGGACGGCCCGCTCGGGAGCGGCCTCGAAGGCATTGATCCCGTCCTGCTCCCGGCGGGGCCTCACGCCCGCCAGGGCGGCCAGCGTCCCCGGGATGTCCACGGTGGTCACCACGTGGTCGTTGCTGCCCACGGGCACGCCGGGACCCCGCACCAGCAGCGGCACCCGCAACGACTCCGCGTAGGGGTGGTCCTTCTTCGAGAGCCGGTGCTCCCCCAGCTGGAAGCCGTTGTCGGAGGTGAAGGCGAGGATCGTGTCGTCGTAGACGCCGGCGTCCTGCAGCGCGGTGACGGTGCGCTCGACCGCGTCGTCCACGGCGTAGAGCGACAGGACCCGCGCCTGGTGCTCGGCGAGCACGGTCTCCGGGCTCAGCGGGGCACTGTCGCGGACGGCGCTGGGCTTGTCGCTCATGTCCTGCTCGTTGAACGCCGGGTCCGAGAAGGAGGGCGGCGTCTCGTCACCGGGCTGCAGCTGCCGGTAGCGCTGAGGGGGGATCGAGATCCTGGCCGCCTCGGACATGGTGCGGAACGGCGGCACCCACTCACCGGAACGCTTCATGGCGTGGGGCGCGAGGTACGCGGCGGTGATGAAGAACGGGTCGTCGCTGAACCGCGCGACCAGACGGCTCGTCCGGGCAGCCACCCAGTCGGTGGTGTGCTTGGAACGTCGGGTGATCCGTCCGTTGTTCCAGGTGCTGAACCCGTACGGCGAGTACACCTTCCTGACCAGGGTGTCGGTGACGTCGACGCCGCGGATGGCTCCGCGCGCATAGCCGTTGAGGTACTTGCCGACGTAGGCGGTCCGGTAGCCGACCGAGCGGTACCACTGCGGCACCAGGCGACGCATCCCCGCCTCGGCGAAGGCGCTGTAGCCGCCCCACTCGCCCCGGTTGTGGCTGACGCCGTTGTTCTGGGCGTACTGCCCGGTCATCAGCTCCGCGCGGGCCGGACAGCAGAGGGGGTGGGGACTGATGGCATGGCTGAAGCTGGTGCCACTGCCCTCGAACAGCGAGCGGGTGTAGTCCATGTACGCGAGGTCGTCGGCCCGCATGTCGTCGACGTAGATCAGGACGACGTTCGGCCGTGGCTGGTCCGGCCGCGCCTGAGCGGGTGCAGCGACGAGGCCCAGGCCGCTCGCCACGAGCAGCAGGGCACACAGGTGGAAGGGCAGGCGGATCATAGGGCTCCGAGGGCTCCGTGGTCGGTCGGCGGTCGTCGAGGCGGCAACGGTACCTGTCCACGCGCCCGGCCCTCAGCGTTTCGATGCTCCCCGCCGGAGGTCAGCCCCGCGGGACGTCGCGCTCGATCTCGGCGAGCCACGGCGCCGCGCTGGCGTCCGAGGGCATCCGCCAGTCACCGCGCGGGCTCATGGTGCCGCCGGCACTGACCTTGGGGCCGTTGGGCAGCGCCGAGCGCTTGAACTGGCTGGCGAAGAAGCGCTTCGTGAACACCTCGAGCCAGTGCCGCACCGCGGCCAGGTCGTACGCCGGCCGCCCCTCGACCGGGTAGCCCGGCGGCCACTCGCCGGCGGTCGCGTCCGCCCAGGCGTGGTGGGCGAGGAAGGCGATCTTGCGGGGCCGGTAGCCCCGGCGGATCACGTGGTGGAGCGTGAAGTCCTGCAGCGCGTAGGGCCCGACCGTCTCCTCGGTGGACTGCTGCCCGCCGGGGATCAGCTCGGGGGTGATCTCCTGCTCGAGGATCTCGCCGAGCACCTCGGCGGTGTCGCCGTCGACCTCGCCCGACTCCCCCACCCACCGGATCAGGTGCTGGATCAACGTCTTGGGCACACCGGCGTTGACGCCGTAGTGGGACATCTGGTCGCCCACGCCGTACGTGCACCAGCCGAGCGCCAGCTCGGAGAGGTCGCCGGTGCCGAGCACGATGCCGCCGCGGTGGTTGGCGAGCCGGAACAGGTAGTCGGTGCGCAGCCCGGCCTGGACGTTCTCGAACGTGACGTCGTAGACGGGCTCGCCGTCGGCGTAGGGGTGGTCGAGGTCCGCGAGCATCTGCCGCGCGGCCGGGGTGATGTCGAGCTCCTCGAAGGTGACCCCGAGGCTCTTGGCGAGCCGGGTGGCGAGCGACTTGGTCTCCTCACCGGTCGCGAAGCCCGGCATCGTGAAGGCGTGGATGTCCGAGCGCGGCCGGCCCAGCCGGTCCATCGCCCGCGCGGCCACGACCAGCGCGTGGGTGGAGTCGAGTCCGCCGCTGACGCCGACCACGACCTTGGGGTGGCCGATCGCGTGCAGCCGCTGCTCGAGCCCGGAGACCTGGATGTTGTAGGCCTCGTAGCAGTCGAGCGCGAGCCGCTCGGGGTCGTCGGGCACGAACGGGAAGCGGTCGACCTTGCGCCGCAGCCCGAGGTCCCCGCGCGGCGGCTGCAGCTCGAAGGGCACGGTCCGCAGCTCGGGCCGTCCGGTGCCGCGCGCGTTGTCGTCGAAGGTCCCCTGGCGCAGCCGCTCCTGCCGGATCCGGTCGAGGTCGACGTCGGTGACGCTGCGCCGGGCCCCCTCGGGGAACCGCTCCCCCTCGACCAGCAGGTCGCCGCACTCGTAGACCATCGTCTGCCCGTCCCAGGACAGGTCGGTCGTCGACTCCCCCTGCCCGGCCGCCGCGTAGAGGTACGCCGCGGAGCAGCGCGCGCTCGCCGAGCGGACCAGCAGCCGCCGGTCCTCGGCGCGGGCGATCGTGATCGGAGACCCGGAGAGGTTGGCCAGCACCGTGGCACCGGCGAGCGAGGCCTCGGCGCTCGGCGGGATCGGCACCCACAGGTCCTCGCAGACCTCCACGTGCAGCACCAGTCCGGGCACGTCGACGGCGTCGAAGAGCAGGTCGGGACCGAGCGGGACGTCGCGGCCCAGCAGCGACAGCGTGGCGCCGCGGCGGTCGTCGCCGGGGGCGAACCAGCGCCGCTCGTAGAACTCGCGGTAGGTCGGCAGGTACGACTTCGGCGCCACCCCGAGGACCCGGCCCCGGTGGATGACCACGGCACAGTTGAGCAACCGGGTCCCGTGGACCAGCGGGGCGCCCACCACGATCACGGGCGTCAGCTCCGTCGACGCCTCGACCAGGGTCGCGATCGCCTCCAGCACGCCCGCGAGCAGCGTGTCCTGCAGCAGCAGGTCGTCGATGGCGTAGCCGGTGAGCGAGAGCTCGGGGAACACCGCGACCGCCACCCCCTCCGCGTCGCACTCGCGCACCTGCTCCAGCACGGTCGCGGCGTTGCGCTCCGGATCGGCGATCGCGACCGGCACCGTGCAGGCCGCGACTCGGGCGAAGCCCTGGTCGTAGGCGGAGTAGAAGTCCACGCCTCCACTCTAGGGCTGGCCGGGCTGCTCCTCGACCGGCTCCTCCTCGGCGGAGGCCTCCGCGGCAGGCGCCTCCTCCTCGGTCTCGGTGACCTCGGCGGGCTCGGCGGGCTCGGCGGGGACGGCCTCGCCCAGCAGGCCGGCGGCCGCGCCACCGGTGAGGGTGGCGAGCATCTGCCGGACGTTGCCGAGCTGGGCGTTGATGCTGTCGCGACGCTGGGTGGCGGCGACCAGCTCCCGGTCGGACTCCTCGCGGATCCGGTCGGCGTGGGTCCGCGCCTGGGCGACGATGCCCTCGGACTGCTTCTGGGCGTCCTCGATCAGCCGGCGGGACCCGGTCTCCGCCTCGGCGCGGATCCGCTGCGCGTCGGCCCGGGTCCGGTCGAGGTGGGTCTGGGCCTCGACCAGCTGGGACTTCGCGGTCTCGAACTGGGCGGCGAACTCCTGCTCGGCGTGGTCGCGCCGGGCCGCCAGCGTGGTCTCGAAGTCGGCGGCGGCGCGGGCGGCGTCGGCCTGCTGGGCCTCGTAGACGGCGTCCGCCTCGGCACGGCGTGCGGAGGCCTCGCGCTCGGCCTCGTCGCCGAGCTCGTCGGCACGGCGGTGGGCGGCGGCCACCAGCGCCTCGGCCTCCTCGTCGGCCTCGGCACGCCGCGCGGCGGCGTACTCCTGGGCGTCGGTGCGCAGCCGCTCGGACTGCGCGCGCGCCTCGGACAGCATGGTGTCGGCGTCGGTGCGGGCGGTGGTCCGGACGTCGTCCGCCTCCTCCTCGGCGAGGGTCAGGATGTCGCCCACCCGCTTGCCGAGGTCGGCGAAGGTGGCCGGCTCGGGTGACTGCTCGGCCTGGAGGGTGCGGGAAGCCTCGAGCTCGCGGACCTTGGCGGTCAGCTCGGCGATCCGCTGCTGCTGCGTGCCGGACTCCTTGAGCAGGTCGGCCACGTGCCGGTTGACGTCGGTGGGCTCGTAGCCGCGTCGCACGATCCGGAACGACGGCTCGGCGTCGGACGTGGCGTGGGACTCGGGGCTGGCGTCGGGCATGGCTACTGCTCTTCCTGGGGGGTCGGGGTGGGGGTCGGGCTGGAGTGGGTGGAGGGTTCGGGGACCGCGAGCGCCTGGATCACGCCGGACATGCCGCCGAGCTCGGTGACGATCGCGTCGCGCTTGGCGCTGAGGTCCTCGACCTCGCGTGCGATGGCATCGCGCTCGTGGCGGGCCTCGTCGAGCAGGGTGTCGTGCTCCTGGCGGGCCGCGCGGCGGACGGTGTCGGCCTCCTCGCGGGCGGCGCTGAGGATCTCCTGGGCCTGGCCGCGGGAGCGGCCGAACTCCTCGGCCACCTGCTCGCGCAACGTGCGGGCACCGGAGGCCGCCTCGGTGAGCCGGTGCTCGGCCTGCTCCTCGGCCTCGGAGAGCACCTCGGCGGCCTCGGCGCGCTGGGCCTCCGCGTCGCGCCGTGCGTCGGCGAGCAGGGTCGCTGCCTCCCGCCGCGCCCGGTCGAGCGTGTCCGCGGTCTCGGCGGCGAGTGCCTCCCGCTCGGCGCGGGCCTGCTCGTGCTCGGTCGCGAGCCGGGCGTCGTGCTCCTGCGCGGAGCGGTCCTGCTCGGCACGCCGCTCGGCGAGCTCCTGGTCGAGCGCCGCGTGCGCCTCGGCCCGCTGGCGCTCGGCCTCCTGCTCCGCGGTGGCGATCACGTCGGCGACGGTCTTGTCGGCCCACGCGGACTGCTCGGCGGCCTCCGCCAGCTGCCGGTCGGCCTCCTCGCGGGCCTGGGCCAGTCGTTCTCCCGCCTCGGCGAGCAGGGCGTCGTGCTGCTGCTGGGCGCGCTCGCGGAGCTCGGCGGCCTCGGCCTGCGCCTGCGCGCGGATCTCGGACGCGGCGAGGTCGGCCTGCTCGCGCGCCTCGTTGGTCGCCGCGACGGCGTCCGCCTCCAGCCCCTGCACCAGCCGGGCCGCCTCGGCCCGTCGTGCCTGCTCGTCCCGCTCCGCCTCGGCCAGCAGCGCCGCTGCCTGCTCCTCGGCCGCGGCGATCATCGCCGCCACCTGCTGCTCGGCGTCGGACCGCAGCCGGTCCGCGTCGGCCACGACGGCGGCCCGCTCGCGCGTGGCGACCGCGGCCTCCTCGTCGGCCAGGCCGCGCGCGTCGGCCAGCAGCTGGTCACGGTCGCGACCGGCGGCCTGCATGATCAGCAGCGCCTGCTCCCCCGCGTCGCTGATCAGCTCCTGCCCACGCTCCGAGGCGCGCGCGAGCCGGGTCGTGGCCTGGGACCGCGCGCGCTCGGCCTCCGCGAGGGCCTGCTCCACCTCGTCCCGGGCGGCGGCGGTGCGCCGCTCGTGGTCGCGGGCACCGGAGAGCAGCTCCTCGGCCTCGCTCCGCGCCTCGCTGAGCAGCTCGTCGGCGACCCGCTGGGCCCGCTCGAGCGCGGAGGCGACCGATCCCCTCGGCTCGGCGGCGGTGTCCATGGGGGCGATTGTTGCAAGCCCGGCCCCTCAGGGCGAGGGGGGCGGCCCTGTCCCTGTCCGGTCGGGGCGTGACGGGGGCCACAGTGCCGGGCCCGGGACGCGCGCGGATCGCGGCGCTAGCGTGGGAACCGGTCCGTGTACTCCGCACCGGAGATGCGAGACGACGACAGGAGCGAGCATGCCCGAGCAGACGAGCGAGGAGCAGCCGGCACCCTACGGCGGCGGCCCCGCGACCCCCGTGAAGCGGGTCCGCACCCACCACTTGCACGAGATGAAGCAGCGTGGCGAGAAGATCACGATGCTGACGGTCTACGACATGTTCACCGCCGCCGTCTTCGACGAGGCCGGCATCGACATCCTGTTCATCGGCGACTCCGCCGCCAACAACGTCCTCGGCTACGAGACCACCCTTCCCGTGACCGTCGACGAGCTGATCCCGCTGGTGCGCGCCGTCTCCCGGACCGCGACCCGCGGGCTGGTGCTGGCCGACCTGCCCTTCGGCAGCTACCAGGCCTCCCCCGAGCAGGCGTTCCACACCGGCGTCCGGTTCATGAAGGAGGCCGGCGCCCACGCGGTGAAGCTCGAGGGTGGCCGTGAGGTCGCCCCGCAGGTCGAGAAGCTCGCCACCCACGGCATCCCCGTGATGGCCCACATCGGCTTCACCCCCCAGAGCGAGCACGCCCTCGGCGGCTACCGGGTGCAGGGCCGCGGCGACGCGGCCGATCAGGTCCTCGCCGACGCCCGCGCGATGCAGGACGCCGGCGCGTTCGCGGTCGTGATGGAGATGGTGCCAGGCGACGTGGCCGCGCAGGTCACGAAGGAGCTCACGATCCCCACGATCGGCATCGGCGCGGGCCCGGAGTGCGACGGGCAGGTCCTGGTCTGGCAGGACGCCTTCGGGCTGCGCACGGGGAGGATGGCCCGCTTCGTCAAGCAGTACGCCGACGTGCACGGCGTGCTGCTCGACGCCGCCCGCGCCTACGCCGCCGACGTCCGGGGCGGCACCTTCCCCGGGCCCGAGCACACCTTCTGAGGCCTGCTCAGCCGGCGCGGCGCGAACGCCGACGCAGCACGCCGGCCAGGACCAGTGCCGGGACCAGGACGCCGACGGGCGCGAGCTCCATCGCCCGGTTGTCCGTGGACCGGGCCGGCGCGAGGTCACGCGGCCGCAGCGGCGGGACCCTCCGGTCCGCCAGGCCGGTGAACCGGAAGACGTCGAAGCCCCGGACCAGGTCGTTGGAGTAGCCGAAGAACGACCCGTCGGCCTTGATCTTGTTGGTCTTGAACGACCACGAGTCGCTGTCGGGGAAGACGAAGTGGCCGACCTCGGTCATCCCGATCCCCTCGCCGTGGGCCACCTCGCCCGGACCGCCCTCGGCGGTCGCGAGGCCGGAGATGTCGAGCACCCGGACGCCCTGGGAGTACCAGGAGATCGTCATCATCTGCTGCCGCGGATAGATCCGCAGCACGTGGGAGGTGCAGGTCGCCCCGCCCTGTGCCTGCACCGTGGGGATGAACCAGGCCCCGACCTTCTCGGGCGCCTGCTCCTTCGCGCCGGTGATGTCGTAGACGTGCAGCCCGCCGCCCGGGCACTCGACGCTCGCGGCGGCTCCGGCCCGCTCGTCGGTGATGACCAGCAGCCGCCGCCAGGTCCCATCGGGACGCTGCACGCGGAACGGGTCGGACTGGTGGACGACGTTGATCGCCGGGTCGACGATCTTGCTGAGCAGCACGGGCTCGGCCGGGTCGGTGGTGTCGAGCACCAGCGTCTGCGACAGCGCCGCGACGTACGCCCGGGTGCCGCGCGCGTTGAAGGTGATGTCGTGGGACTCCGTGCCGAGCGAGCCGGGGGTGAACGGCAGCTCGTAGTCCTGCACCTTCTTGGGCTCCGTGGGGTTGCGGACGTCGTAGATCGTGACGTTCGGCAGCGAGCCCGAGGTGTAGAGGTCGGAGTTGGAGTTGTAGAGGAAGTCGCCGCTCGGGTGGAGCGTCATGTTGTGCGAACCCTGGGGCACGGGGAGGAAGCTGACCGACCGAGGCGTCGACGGGGTGGTGAGGTCGACGAGGACCGTCCCGGCGTCGCCCGCCTCCAGCTTCAGGTCGCGTCCGCACTGGGACTGCGCGCCCGCCGCACCGACGGTGCCGTCGGCGGTGTAGCTCGCCAGCACCCGGGTCGTGGTCTTCCACACCTGGAGGTCGCCCTGGCTGATCGCACAGTCGTACGTCGCGACCCGACGCGGCTGGCGCGGCCGGGTGATGTCGATGATCTGCAGCCCGCCGCGCAGCGTCCCGGCGAGGGCGTACTCGCGGTCGCCCAGGCGTAGGAACTCGATGTCCGAGCCGTTCTGCGCCTCGCCGCTGTCGTCGTACTGGAGGTTGGCGACGAACCGCATGTTCTGCGACTCGCCCTCGGTCGCGACCCGGAGTCCCCGGGTGTTGGTCGCGGCGTCACCGGCGCCGTCGTGGGCCGCTGCGGGGAGCGGCACGGCGAGGGCGGCCAGGACGAGGGCGCAGAACACGGCAGCGAGACGGGTCATGCACGACCAACGACCGGAGCCGGCGCGGGTTACCGTGACCCATGCGCTCCCTGGTCCCGGTCCTCGGGCTCGCCCTGGTCGTCACGGTCGCCCCCGCGTGCGCCGCCCAGGACGAGCCGGCCGCCCCCGCCCCCGCCTCCGTCCCGCCTGGCAGCTCGACCGGCAGCTCGACCGGCGACGCCCCCTCGGAGCCGCAGCGCTCGACCGCGATGCCGCGGCTGCGCGTGCGCACGGTCCTCGACGGGCTCGACAACCCGTGGGACGTCAAGCGCCTGCCCGGCGGCACGCTGCTGGTCACCGAGCGCGACCGGGCGCGGCTCTCGGCGTACGCCGGAGGCGAGCGCACCACGGTGGACTTCCCGACCGACCGGATCTGGGTCTCCGGCGAGACCGGGCTGATGTCGCTGGAGGTCGACCCCGACTTCGCCGACAACAACACCTTCTACACCTGCTCGGGCTGGGTGAAGGCCGGCGGCGGCCACGACGTGCGGGTCGTCGCCTGGGAGCTCTCTGCGGACGCCACGAGTGCGAGCCGGCTGCGCACGGTCGTGGCCGGCTTCCCGACCAGCAGCGGCCGCCACGGCGGGTGCCGGCTGCTGATCGCCCGCAACGGCGCGCTCCACGTCGGCACCGGTGACGCCGCGGTCGGCAGCAACCCGCGCAACCTGAAGTCCCTCGGCGGCAAGACGCTGCGGCTCGACCCCGCCACCGGCGACCCCTGGCCGGGCAACCCCTTCGAGAACGCCCGGAACAAGAAGAAGCGCGCCGTCTTCACCTACGGCCACCGCAACATCCAGGGCCTCGCCCAGCGGCGCGACGGCTCGGTCTGGTCGGTCGAGCACGGCTCCTACCGCGACGACGAGGTCAACAAGCTGCGCAAGGGCGGCGACTACGGCTGGCACCCGGTCCCCGGCTACGACGAGTCCGTGCCCATGACCGACCACTCGTTGCCGGGCCGGCAGGTCTCGGCCCGCTGGCGCTCGGGCAGCCCGACGCTGGCGACCGCGGGCGCCGCGTTCGTCCGCGGCAAGGAGTGGGGCCGGCTGGCCGGCACCCTCGCGGTGGCTGCGCTCAAGGCCAACCGGGTCGTGTTCGTGAAGTTCGACGGCAAGGGTCGTCTGCAGTGGACCCGCTCGCCGAAGCGGCTGCGCCAGCTCGGCCGGCTGCGCAGCGTCACCGTCACCCCCTCGCACGACCTGCTGCTCACCACCGACAACGACGGCGGCAGCGACCGGGTGCTGCGGGTCAGCCCGCGCTGAGCCGGGCGCTGCCGAGCACGGTGGCGACCCACAGCACCGCGAGCCCCAGCGGCAGCCACACCAGCCGTCCCGGGTGGGGCGTCCACCAGCGCACGGCCACCACGAGGGCGACCAGCCAGAGCACCGAGAGCACCAGGACGGCGTACCACGGCATCACGAGCACGCCGGCGCCGATGAGGAAGGCCACGCAGGCCATCCCGATCATCCCGGCGAACGGCCACGGCGACGCCTTCTCCAGCCGCCGCGGCGGCGGGAGGTCGGTCACGGGAGGATCAGTCCTCGACCGCGTCGTCGTTCCACCGTGGGTCGTTGTCCCACTCCTCGTTGCGCGCCTCGACGTTCTCCAGCGCCCGCGAGGCCTCCGCGTGCGTCGCGTAGGGGCCGAGCCGGTCGGCGTTGCGGCAGCCGTCCTCGCCCTCGACGGTGTGGTGCTTGAGGCAGAACCAGTACTCACCGGAGTCACTCATGCTCCGGAAACTACACTCGCCGCATGCCTGTCGCAGCCCCCGTCGCCCCCGGGACCGTGTCCGCGCGTCGTCCCGTGCCCACCTCGATCGCCCGCCCGGAGTACGTCGACCGGCCCGCGCCCGAGCAGTTCGCCGGCAGCGAGGTCAAGGACGCCGAGACGATCGAGAAGATGCGCGTGGCCGGCCGGCTCGCCGCGCAGGCCCGCGACCTGGTCGGCTCGCACGTCGCGCCCGGCATCACCACCGACGAGCTCGACCGGATCGGCCACGAGTTCCTGTGCGACCACGGCGCCTACCCCTCGACGCTCGGCTACCGGGGCTTCCCGAAGAGCCTCTGCTCGAGCGTCAACGAGGTGATCTGCCACGGGATCCCCGACTCCCGCGTGGTCGAGGACGGTGACATCGTCAACATCGACATCACCGCGTTCCTCGACGGCGTGCACGGGGACACCAACGCGACCTTCCTGTCAGGCGACGTCGACGAGGAGTCCCGGCTCCTGGTCGAGCGGACCCGGCAGGCGCTCGACCGCGGCATCAACGCGGTCCGTCCGGGCCGCCGGATCAACGTGATCGGGCGGGTGATCGAGAGCTACGCCCGCCGCTTCGGCTACGGCGTGGTCCGCGAGTTCACCGGCCACGGCATCGGCACCGCCTTCCACAGCGGCCTCGTGGTCCCCCACTACGACGACGCCCGGTTCGACGACCTGATCGAGGTCGGCATGACGTTCACGATCGAGCCGATGCTCAACCTCGGCACCCACGAGTGGGAGATGTGGGACGACCAGTGGACCGTCGTCACGCGCGACCGTCGCCGCAGCGCCCAGTTCGAGCACACCCTGCTGGTCACCCCGACCGGCGCCGAGGTGCTCACCCTCCCCTGACCGTGGGCCCGGCTCAGGGAGTCACGGCCGCCAGCGCGTCGACCATGCCCTCGCCGGCATAGCTGTTCAGGGCGTCGGTGCCCTCGCACGGCGGGAGGGCGCCGTACTCCGCGCGCCGGCACGGCTTGTCCTCGGCCTGCGACCGGACGGCGTCGGCGACCTGCTCGGGCGTCCAGCCCGGGTGCTCACCGACGACGAGCGCCGCGACCCCCGCGACGTGGGGGGAGGCCATCGAGGTGCCGCTGAAGCGGGCGTAGCGACCGTTGCGGATCGTGGAGAGCACCTCGGAGCCGGGCGCCCCGACGTCGATCGAGTCCAGGCCGATGTTGGAGAAGAACGACAGCCGCGTGTTGAGCGTGTCCCTGACCTGGGCGAAGGAGGAGACCGTCAGCACCCCGGCCAGCTCGGTCGGCAGGTCGTGGCAGCGGTCGTTGATGCGTCGGTAGACCGGGCGGCTGTCGTTGGGGCTGGACCAGTCGTAGGTGACGTGGTCGAGGTCGGAGGAGTCGTTGCCGGCCGCCGCGACGTGGGTGACCCCCTCTCCGGTGGCCCAGGCCACGGCGCGGGTCACCGACCGCTTGACCGAGCGCTGGTCGCGCCGGTCGGAGCACCAGTACATGAACGGGTCGATGTAGTAGCTGCTGTTGGTGACGTCCATGCCCTGCAGGCCGGACCACATGAAGCCGCAGACGGCGTACTCGGCGTAGATCAGACCGGTGTCGTTGACGACCTTGACCGAGGCCATCCGCGCCTCGGGTGCGACGCCGACGATCCCGGTGCCGTTGCGGGCGGCCGCGATCGTGCCGGCGACGTGGGTGCCGTGGTCGCTGTTGGTGGGGTGCCAGCCGGTGGCCGAGGTGTCGACGCGGCCGGCGTCGGTGCAGTTGACCGAGGCGGCGGTGTCGATGGTCGGCTCGAGGTCGGGGTGGTCGGGCTCGATCCCGCTGTCGAGGACGCCCACCAGCACCTCGGCGGAGCCGTCGGTGACCTCGTGGGCCTGGTCGGCCTTGATCACCTTCATGTCCCACTGCTTGTCCTCGCGCGGGTCGGGCTCGACCTGCGCCCGGGTGGCGGGGCGGAACTCGGGCTTGATCGGCGTGACCGCTCCCCCGCGGGACGCGGGCCGGGCCCTCCCGGGGGTCCCCTCCCGCACCCGGGTGGTCCGGGTCAGGCCCACCGAGGCGACCACCTCGCGGTGGCGCATCGCCCGGCGGAACCGGTTCTCGCGCGAGTGGGCGACGACCACCCCGATCTCGGGCCAGGTCTGGACGACCATCCCGTCGTTGCGGCGCACGGCACGCGCCACCTTCGCGGTGTTCTCCGCCCACGGCTGGGTCGCGTTGACGAGGTAGGAGCTCAGCCGCCCGTCGGGCGCCCGCATCGGGACCCTGGTCGACTTCTTCTGCCGGTCCACCTGCTCGGGCGCGGCGGCCGCCGGGGCGGTGTGCAGCAGGGCGCCGACGCACGCGCTGGCCAGCAGCGCGGTGAAGGTCCTCAGGACGCGTGTCATGTCGGGCTCCTCGTGGGGGGTCGTGCCGGCAGGGCCGACCCCATCAGGCGGGACGGCGCAGGTCAAGGTCGCTCCACGACCGGGTTGCTGCCAGACTGTCCTCGGACGGGCTGGCCGGGCGACCGCGTCGTGCTCCCGACCCGCGAGGGGAGGGCGTACGCCGAGGAAGGTCCGGGCTCCGCAGGGCAGGGTGGTGGCTAACAGCCACCCGGGGCAACCCGCGGGACAGTGCCACAGAGAACAGACCGCCTCCCCTCCCGTCGCGAGACGGGCGGGGCGGCAAGGGTGAAACGGTGGTGCAAGAGACCACCAGCGGCCCGGGCGACCGGACCGGCTAGGTAAACCCCACCCGGAGCAAGGTCAAGAAGTCCGGCGTCACGGCGTCGGACGCGCGTGCGATCGAGGGCGGCCCGCCCGAGCACGCGGGTAGACCGCTGGAGGCGGCCGGCAACGGTCGTCGTAGATGGATGGTCGCCCCCGCCGCCTCCTCACGGGGGCGGTGGGACAGAACCCGGCCTACAGGCCAGCCCGTCCACTCCCGCTGATGAGGGCGATCAGGGCCACGCCGATGACGGTGGCCACGGGGAGGAGCGCAGGACCGACCACCCGGGCGAACCGCGTGGCGCCCGGTGTCGGGTCGCCACGCAGGGGGTCGGCGATGGGGTCCGGCTCGGGGCCTCGCGCGGTCCAGAGCGCTCCGACCGCGAGCAGGGTCGCCGACAGCGCGATCGCCAGCCAGGTGGGCAGCGTGAACGCCGGGTCGTCCCAGACGACCATCAGCGCGGTGACACCGACCGCCGCGGCCCCGACCACCAGGGAGAGGATCCACCGCCGCTCGGCGAAGACGGCGAGCCACTGCACCAGGGCCACCGCGAAGGCGAGGATCACCGCGGTCGCCACGGCCACACCCCACGAGATCCGAGTGGCCTGGTCGCTCACCCACGCCTCGGTCGCGGCGAAGGCGAGCATCATGCCGGCGAGGCCCACCAGGGTCGGCAGGGCCGACCCGACCAGCGCCGGGAGACCCTCGGAGGCACCGGCCGCGGGCAGCGGGACCGCGGCGGCGTACTGCCGCGGGGTGCCGAACGCATCGTCCGCGGTCTCGCCGCTGTCGGCGCAGTGGGCCTCGGCGACGGCCAGGACGTCGCCGATCACCGTGCCGGAGGCACCTCGGGCGCGCAGCTGCAGCGCGACTGCGTCGCGCCAGGCGCGGGTCAGGTGCGGGTAGGTGGTGTCCTGCGTGGTCATGGGGCGGTTCCTTCCCGGCTCGCCGACGCGAGCGGAGCGGTGACGAAGGTGCTCACCCGGTCGGCGAATTCCGACCAGGCCTGCCCCTGCTCGGCCAGCAGGGCCAAGCCACTGGGGGTGAGTGCGTAGTACTTGCGGCCGGGCCCGCCCTCGCCCTCACGCCACTCGGTGGTGACGTGTCCGGCCTCCTCGTAGCGGCCGAGCAGGGGGTAGAGCGTGCCGCCCTTGATCTCGCCGAAGCCGGCCTCGGACAGGGCGAGCGAGATGGCGTAGCCGTAGGTCGGGCCGTCGGCGACGACGCGGAGCACGGCCAGACCGAGGACCCCGCGCAACCACTCCGACGACACGAGTAGATAGTACGACCATCTAGTAAGGCTGTCTACTCACTCCTCGATACTGGACCGCCCTGCTGGAGGGCTCCTATCGTGGCCGTAGGGCGACCAGCGGAGATGATGCCCATGCGAACCCGGGCCGGGTCCGGTGCCGTGACTGCCGCGCTGGTCGTTCTCGGACTGGCGGCGTGCGGCGACGACGCCGCCCCCACGCCCAGCGTGCCGGACCTCGCCGCGGACCTCTCGGTCTTCGACTACCCAGCCGGGACCGTGCCGGTCCGGGAGGTGCGTCGCGACTCGACGCGCGACGTGCGGATCCGCGAGGTGCGCTATCCGAGCCCGTTCGACGACTCGCCCGTCACCGCGACCGTGACGACCCCGAGGACGCAGCCGACGACTGCGGGCGTCCTGCTGCTCCATGGCATGCCGTCGGACCGCAGGGACATGCGCGTGCCGGGGGTGGTCTTCGCCTGCGCCGGGGCGACGACGCTGGCGATCGACGCGCCGTACGTGCGCAACGGCGAGGGTGCGATCAAGCTCGACTCCCGGGACCGGGACGAACAGGTCCAGCTGATCACCGACCTGCGACGCGGGATCGACCTCCTGGAGCAGGACGGCGTCGACGAGGTCTCGGTCGTCGGCATCAGCTACGGGGCCAGCATGGGCGCACTCCTCGTCGGCGTCGACGATCGCGTGGGGTCCGCAGCACTGATCGTCGGGGACGGGGGCCTGGTCGCACACCTGACCGACGACGCCGGCGAACCGGTCTCACCGCTCACCGCCGCGACACCGGAGCGACAGCAGCAGTGGCTGGAGCAGATGAGGCCGATCGAGCCCGTGGAGCACGTCGGTCGCACCGAGGCCGAGCTGCTGTTCCTCAACGGCCGCTCGGACGGCTTCGTCGACGCCTCCGACGCCGAGGCGCTCCACTCCGCGGCCCCCGAGGGGTCCGAGGTCCGCTGGTACGACACCGGCCACGACCTGTCGGCCGAGGCGTTCCGCCACCAGTTCACGTGGGTGGGCGAGCACCTCGGCCTCGACAGCGGTCGGCTCGACCGCTGCGTGACCGACCACGGTGGGCTCGGGCCGTAGCCCGAGCGGTCAGCCGTTCCGTTCGCTCAGCAGTAGTGGCTGTGGGTGCCCTGGGAGAGCGAGGGGCCGCCGCCCACCTTGCGACCGCGGTCGAGGGCGTAGCCACGCATCCAGTCGAAGATGGCCTGGGTCCGGTTCACCCGGTCCTGGTCCTTGCCCTGCAGGCTGACCCGCAGCGTCATCGGCCCGTCGGGGATCGCCGCACGGTCCGTGACGGTCCCGATCAGCCGGCCCTCGAGGAACCACGAGATGTGCTTCTTGGTGACCTCGACGGCGACCGCGTGGGAGGTGCCGTTGACCGAGATGCCGGGCTCGGTCCGTGACCAGCTCTTCCCGGCCTGGTTCCGCACGCCGATCTCGACGCCCCGCGAGTGGGGGGAGGCGGAGGCGATGGTGATGCCCTCGGCGTGGCAGCGGGGCGCGGTCCCCTCGGGGACCAGCTCGATGTGGGCGAGCAGGTCACGGTGGCTGGTCTCGGTCGACTTCATGCGCAGCCGGACCTCCCAGCGCCCGTAGCGCATCGGGTTGTCCTGCAGCGTGGCCATGGTGGTGCCGACGCTGGAGCCCAGGTCGTCCTTGTTCTGACGCTGGCTGTCCAGCATCAGGCCACCGTTGTGCTTGGCCGCGCGACCGGTGCCGTCGGCCCAGTCCTGCCACCAGCCGACCCGGTCGGAGCCGCGGGAGGGACGGTCGGTCAACGACTCGCCGTAGGTCCACCCGAAGTCCCAGAGCGAGGGTCGCCACTGGTAGCGCTCGGCGGCGGTCTTCGAGGCCACGTCGCGCCCCACCGACAGCGGTTCACCCTCGCCGGCGGTCCGCGCCGTCGCGACGGCCAGGCCGGCCAGCGCCGTGGGCGCGGTGTCGGCGGGTCGGGCGCTCGCACCGGCGGCGGTCCGCTGCTGCGACACGACGTTCACGTAGGTGGGGAAGGACGGGTACCAGCCGATGCGGCTCTTCTTCGCGGTCCACTTCTCCTGGGTCACCCGGAAGACGACCTGACTCGGGCTGGCGGGGAGGGTCAGGTCGGAGAACACGCCGATCCCCCGCGCGTCGGTCGTCACCTCGGGGGTCTGGACCGTGTTCCAGGTGCCGTCGCCGGCACGGCGCTGCAGGGTCAGCTCGCGGCCCGGGAACGCCGGCGGCGGGAGGTCGGTACGACGTGCGAGGTCGCTGCCACCCTCGGGGGTGGTGTCCACCACGAGGTCGAAGGGGGATCCCGCCTGCACCTCGTCGGCGTCGAGCCCCGACCGGCCGGACTCGATCGCGATCACGAGGTCCTGGGACCGGGCGTGGAACTCGATCGGGCTGGTGCGGTGCTTGCCGGAGGCGACCCGCATCTGGATGCCGAACATGGCCGGCGCCGTGTAGCGGAAGCGGAAGCTGCCGTCGGAGCGGGTCCAGCGCTTGCGGAAGCCGTTGACGTCCTTCCACTCGTCGCCGGGACGGCTCAGGTTGAGCTGCAGCTTGACCCGCCGCTTGCCGGCCACGCCGAGGTCCCCGGCGAAGAGGATCCGCTGCCCACCGACGTACTCCTTCGGTGAGACGCGCAGCGTCGAGGCGCTCGGCCGGGCGGCGCCCTCGGGGGCAGCCGGGGAGGCGGTCGGTGCCGCGGAGGCGGACGTGGCCGAGGTCGCGACGAGCAGGGGCGCGACGAGGAGCAGGGCTACGGGCGCAGGCACGCGCCTGCGGGGGCAGAGAGACATGGGGGGCTACCTCTGTGGTCCGGGGGGACCTCGAAGGTACAACGAGGGGCCGGACTTGTCCCGAGAACGGGTCAGGCGAGCCGGAACGCGACCCGTCTGGCCACCGGGTCGGCCTCCGCGAGCACGACGGTGACCTCGTCACCGAGCGGCAGCTCGCCCTCACCGTCGACCCGCGCCTCGACCGCGGGGGCGCGGACCACGACGGTGCCCCTGGCGGGATCGTCCTCGTCCACGTCCACCACGACGCCGGCGAACTGCTCGCCCACCCGGGCCCGCAGCAGCTCGGCCTCGACCAGGTTCACCACCGCGTTCTCGTACTGGCTGGACCGCCGCGCCGAGCCGGACAACGTCGAGGGCAGACCGTGGAGCGCGCGGGTGACCCAGTCCGGGACCGGGTCACCGCTGCACAGCGCCAGGCAGACCTCGCTGGCGTAGCGGTCGCCCAGCCGGCGCAGCGGCGCCGTGACGTGGGCGTACTCGGAGGCCAGCGCCGCGTGCTGCGGGTCGGCGGGGGTCTCGCCGTCGAAGGCGACGTACCCGCTGCCGCGCAGCAACCGGGTGCACGCGACCACCATCGCGGCGTGCTCGGGCACCGAGGCGTCCAGGGTGCGGATGAAGTCGGGGTAGAGCAGCTCCGCCGGCCACTCGATGTCCAGGGCACGGGCGGTGCGGTGCAGCCGGGTCAGGTCGTGCGGCGTCGGCGGCGGGAGGGTGCGCAGCAGACCGACCCGGGCGTAGACCATCAGCGAGGCCGCGCCGTACCCGGTGAGGAGCGAGATCTGGGCGTTCCACTGCTCGACCGGCAGCAACGAGCGGAAGTGCAGCGAGACGTCCTCGCCGTCGATCTCGACCTCCTGCTCGGGCAGCGGCAGCGAGATCCCGCCGCGCGCCGCCTCCCGCTCGAGGCGCAGCCGGCCGACCTCCGCGAGCAGCTGCAGCGACTCCGAGGCGGTGCCGTCGTCGATCCGCTGCTGTGACTGCTGGTAGTCCAGCTGCTCGCGGGAGCGGACCAGTGCCCGCTCGACGGTCAGGTCGACCCCCTCACCGACCTCGTCGACGTCGATCGTCCACAGCAGCGCGGGACGCACCTCGCCCGGCAGCAGCGAGCCCGCCTCCTCCGAGATCGACCGCGGGTGGAGGGGCACCTTGGAGTCCGCGCCGTACAACGTCTCGCCGCGGCGGTGCGCCTCGAGGTCGACCGGGTCGCCGGGGCTCACGAACGCCGCCACGTCGGCGATCGCGTAGTGGACCCGGTAGCCGCTGCCGCGACGCTCGAGGTGCAGCGCCTGGTCGAGGTCGCGGGCCGACTCGGGGTCGATGGTGACCAGCTCGAGGTCGGTGCGGTCGAGCCCGGGCAGCCGGGGGTCGGCCGCGGCGCGGGCCGCCGCCTCCTCCACCTCGGCCGGGAAGTGCGGCGTGACGTCGAGCTCGGCCTGGATGGCCGCGATCCCCTCGTCGAGACGGTGCCGCTCGGCAGCGTCGTGCCGTGCACGGACCCGGACCACTCGACTGCTCGCCATGGGAGGCACCCTAGCCTTGCCCGGTGCTCCTCCTGCTTCCCCCGAGTGAGGGTAAGACGGCCCCGCGTCGCGGTCGGCCGCTCGACCTCGACAGCCTCGCCAGCCGCTCCCTCACCGAGCCCCGGCACCGGGTGGTCGAGGCGCTGGTCGCCCTCAGCGCCCGACCCGAGGCCGCCGAGGTGCTCGGCATCGGCCACACCCAGCTCGACCTGCTCGAGCGCAACCGTGCCCTGCTCACCGCTCCCACCGCCCGCGCGGACCGCGTCTACACCGGCGTCCTGTACGACGCCCTCGGGTTCGACACCCTCTCCCCCGCCGCCCGTCGTCGCTCGGCCACCCGGGTCGCCGTGGTCTCCGCGGCGTTCGGGCTGGTGCGCCCGACCGACCGGATCCCGGCGTACCGGCTCTCCGGCGACACCGCGCTTCCCGGGCTCGGCCCGGTCGCCGGCGTGTGGCGCGAGGTGCTCGGGGCCGCCGTGACCGACGCCCTCGGCACCGGGCTGCTCGTCGACCTCCGGTCCGGGACGTACGCCGCGTTCTGGCGCCCGCCCGCCGACCTGGCCGCCCGGGTGGCGACGGTCCGCGTCCTCCACGAGTCCGGGGGGACCCGCAAGGTCGTCAGCCACTTCAACAAGGCCACCAAGGGCCGGATCGTGCGCGCGCTGCTCGAGGACGGCCGCAGCCCGCGCACGCCCGCCGCCCTCGCCGAGGTGCTGCGGGACCTCGGCTGGCAGGTGGAGGCCGGGCCGGCCACCGCCAGGGGCACCGGGCTCGACGTCGTGGTCACCGAGCTGTAGCAGCGCTCACCAGCGGTTGGGCAGCCCCAGCGCCAGCTGGCCGGGCGTGGCGTTGAACAGCCGCAGCGTGGCGACCGGACCGGGGGTCTGGTCGCCGAAGAAGCTCATCACGCTCACCGACGCCGGGGTCAGCTCCATCCGGAACACCGACGGCAGCGGCGCGTCGAGCACGTGGGCCACCAGGGTCTTGATCGGTGTCACGTGGCTGACGACGACCACGGTCCGGCCGGCGTGCTCGTCGAGCACCCGCTGCAACGCCGAGAGGACCCGGGTCTCCACCTCGCGGAAGGACTCCCCGGAGCCGCCCGGGGCGACATCGAGCGACCCGAGCCACTCCTCGAGCTCGTGGCGGTGCTGCGCACCGACGTCGTCGAAGGTCCGGCCGTCCCAGGCGCCGAACTCCATCTCGGCGAAGCCGGGCTCCTCCACCACGACCCGCCCGAGCGCGGCGGCGACCAGGTCGGCCGACTCACGGGTCCGTCGGACGGGTGAGCTGATCACGGCGTCGACCCGGTCGGCCACCGGGGCCAGCCACGCGCCGACCGCCGCCGCCTGCGCCCGGCCCTCGTCGGAGAGCCCCGGGTTGGTCCCGGCGAGCCCGCCGGAGAACCGGCGGCTGGTGGTGTGCTCGGTGACGCCGTGGCGCACCAGCACCAACGTGGTCGGCGGCGGTGCTGCGGCCACCTACAGTCCGCTCTCCGAGGTCCGGACCAGGATCCGTTGGCACTCCTCGCACCGCACCACCACGTCGCTGGGGGTGGTCCGGATGGTGCCGATCTCGGCCGGGTCCAGCGAGAGCTGGCAGCCGCCGCAGGTGCGGGCCCGCAGCGGTGCGGCGCCGACGCCGTTCTTCTGCGCGCGCAGCCGGTCGTAGAGCGTGATCAGGTCCTCCGGCAGCCCGTCGGCGATCGGGGTCCGGTCGGCCACCACGGCATCGAGATCGCGGTCGATCGCCGCGGTCTTCTCGTCCCGGGACGCCTCGAGCTCGGCGAGCCTCGCGTCCGCGTCGGCGACCTGGCGGGTGAGGGTGTCGAGCTCGCGCTGGGCGTCCTCGACCTGCTCCATCACCTCGAGCTCCTGGTCCTCCAGGGTCGTGACCCGGCGCTCCAGCGACTCCAGCTCCGAGAGCATCCGCTGGAGGTCCTTGGGGTTGCTGATCTCGCCGGCGTCGATCCGCTCCTGGTCGCGGGTGCGCCGGGCCCGGGCCTGCTCGACGTCCGCGTCGATCTTCGCCTGCTCGCCGGCGAGGTCGTCGACGACGATCCGGGCGTCGCGGGCCCGGTTGTCGAGGTCGAGACGCTGGGCGCGCAGGGACTCGATCTCCGCGAGCTCGGGCAGGTGGCTCCGCTGGTGGCGGAGCTGGGCACCCCTCGAGTCGAGCTCTTGCAGGTCGAGCAACCGGAGTTGGGCGAACGGGTCGGCTTTCAGCGGGGGCTCCTCAGAGACGGAACGACCAGGGGTCGGTGTTGGTGGTGCTGACGCGGGTCACCACCGTATCCCCCAGCGCCTCCTCCAGCCGCGCCGAGACCACCGGGAGCCAGGTCCACTCCGCGGCCCAGTGCGCCACGTCGACCAGGGCGGGCCCGTCCTGCTCGAGGAACTCCGCTGCCCGGTGGTGCCGCAGGTCGCTGGTGACGTAGACGTCGGCGTCGGTCCGGGCCACGTGGTCGAGCAGGAAGTCACCCGCTCCCCCGCACAGCGCCACCCGTCGTACGACGCGACCGGGGTCGCCCGCCACGCGGACGCCGTGGGCCGTGGCAGGCAGCGCGGCGGCGATGGCCCCGGCGAGCTCCCCGAGGGTGGTCGCGCCGACCGAGCCGATCCGGCCGGTGCCGGTGGCGGCGGTGCCGGGGTCCCCCAGCTCGACGACGTCGTAGGCGGGTTCCTCGTGGGGGTGGGCGGCCACGAGCGCCGCGACCACGGCCGCGCGCCGGCCCCGCGGCAGCACCACCTCGACCCGCACCTCCTCGACCCCGTCGGGGTGCCCGACCGACCCGACCGAGGGTGCGACCCGGTCCACCCCGGCCTCGGCGAGTGCTGCGAGGACCTCGTCAGCGGCCGAGACGGGGACGAACGTGGTGAGCTTGTCGCGCGGCGCCGCGGGCGCGGGCAGCAGCGGCTCCACGTCGGTGAGGCCGAGCGCGTGGGCCATCGCCTCGGAGACCCCGCCCTGCGCCTGGTCGGCATTGGTGTGGGCCGTCAGCAGGGCGCAGCCGGCCGAGAGCAGCGTGTGCAGGGTGCGGCCCTTGGGGGTGGTGGCCGCGACCCCGTGCACGGCGCTCAGGAACAGCGGGTGGTGCACCAGCAGCAGGTCGGCGCCCCAGGCGACGGCCTCCCGCGCGACCTCCTCGGTCGGGTCGACCGCGAGCATCACCTTCGACACCTCGGCCGCGGGGTCGCCCGCGACCAGCCCCACCGCGTCCCAGGAGTCGGCCGTCTCCGGGGGGTACCAGCCGTGGACCAGGTCGACGACCTCGTGGAGCAGTGGCATGTGCCCGAGGCTAGTGGTCAGTTGACCTGCCGGTCGCGGCCCTCCCAGTACGGCGCGCGCAGCTTGAACTTCTGCAGCTTGCCGGTCGCGGTGCGGGCCAGCTCGTGGCGGAACTCCACCGAGGTCGGCGCCTTGTAGCCGGCGGCCTTGTCCTTGCACCACGCGATCAGCTCGGCCTCGGTGGTCTGCTCTCCCTCGGCGAGCACGACGAGCGCCTTGATGGTCTCGCCCCACTTCTCGCTCGGCACGCCGATGACGGCGACCTCCTCGACCGCCGGGTGGGAGAACAGCACGTCCTCGACCTCGATCGAGCTCACGTTCTCGCCGCCGGTGATGATCACGTCCTTCTTGCGGTCCTGGATCGAGACGTAGCCGTCGTCGCCGATCGCGGCCCCGTCACCGGTGTGGAACCAGCCGTCGCGCAGTGCCCTCGCCGACTCCTCCGGCTGGTCCCAGTAGCCCTCGAGCACGACGTTGGAGCGCGCGAGCAGCTCCCCGGCGCCCTCGTCGGAGTCGTCGGTGCGCAGCTGTACGCCGATGGCCGGGGCGCCGGCGCGCACCAGCTTCTGCGCCCGCTCCTCGGCGGGGAGGTCGTCCCACTCCGAGCGCGTGCGGTTGATCGTCAGCAGGGGCGAGGTCTCGGTGAGGCCGTAGATCTGGACGAACTCCCAGCCGAGCTCCTCCTCGACCCGCACGACGGTCTTCGTGGGCGGCGGCGCCCCGGCCATGATGATCCGCACCCGGTCCCGGCCGGGGATCTCGCCCTCCCAGGTCTGGGCGGCCTCGAGCACGGCGGCGGCGACGGCGGGCGCGGCACACATCACGGTGACCCCGTGCTGCTCGACGCGGCGCAGGATCTCGGCGCCGTCGACCTTGCGCAGCACGACCTGCGGCACGCCGAGGCCGGTCATGGTGAAGGGCATGCCCCAGCCGTTGGCGTGGAACATCGGCAGGGTGTGGAGGTAGACGTCACGGTCGGTGACGCCGGCGTGGAGCCCGAAGGTGACCGCGTTGACCCAGATGTTGCGATGGGTGATCTGGACGCCCTTGGGCCGGGCGGTCGTGCCGGAGGTGTAGTTGATGCAGGCGGTCGCGTTCTCGTCCGGCTCCCAGGGCCGCGGTGCCGCCGTGCCGGTCCCGAACAGCTTGTCGTCTGCCCCGAGGACGTAGCGCTTCTCGGCCTCGACGGTGGAGAGTGCCTCGTCGAGCTCGGGGTCCACGTAGAGCACCTTGGCCCCGGAGTGGCCGACGATGTAGCGCACCTCCTCCGGCCGGAGCCGGAAGTTCACGGGCACCAGCACCCGCCCCGAGCCGGCCACGCCGAAGAACGAGGCCAGCAGCCGGGCACTGTTGTGGGAGACCACCGCGACCCGCTCCCCCGGCTCGACCCCGAGCTCGTCGAGGTGGGCGGCCTGCCGGGCGGCGAGCTCGGCGAGCTCGGCGTAGGTCAGCGTCCCCAGGGAGGGCGCGGGTTGGTCGGGCTCGTCGACGACCCCCGGGCGCTCGCCGTACACCGTGCGCGCGCGGTCGAGGAAGTCCGAGATGCTGAACGGGACGATCATGGAAGCTCCTCCTCGTGGTTCGCGTCACACCCTAGCCATGCGTGCTGGATGAGAGTCCTCTCATCCAGGCTTCATCTCCACCCCACGGAGCTGGCCCACAGTGGGACCATGAGCCTGGTGTGGAAGGTGCTGATCGGCGCGATCGGCGTGCTCGTGCTGGTGAGCGGTGCGACCGGACTGGTGGCCGCCTCCTCGGTCGAGAGCCCCGCCCCGCGCGAGACGATCGTGGTCGACACCACGGGCGACGAAGGCCGCAGCCCCGGCAAGGGCGGCGGTCAGGACGACAGGAACCCCCAGGATGGCGCGGACGACGAGGAGGACCCGGACGTCACCGACGACGGGGACATCGACAGCGTCCGTGTCGAGCCCGACGACCTCGAGGACCGCACCGACGACCGGGAGGACGAGCTCGACGACGAGCGGGACGACCGCGAGGACGAGCGCGAGGACGAGCGCGACGACCGGGACGACGACTGAGCGGCGACGCTCCGGCTGGTCGGTCCGCACCCGGATCGTCACCGCGATCGCGCTGCTCGTCGCGCTCGCCCTCAGCGGCGCCGGCGCGCTGGTCTACGTGATCGAGCGCAGCCGTCTCCAGGAGGAGGCGGTGAGCCGGATCGAGCAGGAGCTGGACGAGTTCGCCAAGCTCGACACCGAGGGCATCGACCCCGAGACGGGTCAGCCGTTCTCGGACGTCCGGTCGCTGTTGCGCACCTTCCTGGTCCGCAACGTCCCGGACGAGAACGAGGTGCTGGTCGCCTGGTACGGCGGCCGGCCCCGGGACGCGCTGCCCGGCGAGGACGACTACGTACGCCGCGACGGGCCGTTCGAGCAGCAGGTCGAGCAGATGCTGGCCGAGGGCGGCAGCGAGCACGTCGTCGCGCCGACCTACGGCGACACGATGGTCACCGTGCAGCGGGTCCGTGCGGGCCGCGAGAGCGGGGCGCTGGTCATCGTCAGCTACCTCGAGCGCGATCGGGCCGAGCTGCGCAGCACGTTCCGGACCTACGCGATCGTGGACCTGGCCGCCGTGCTGCTGATCACGGCGGTCGCCTTCTGGCAGTCCGGCCGGCTGCTGGCGCCGCTGCGCCTCCTGCGCGAGACGGCCGACGGCATCCACGAGTCCGACCTGGCGCTGCGGATCCCCGAGACCGGCAACGACGACATCACGGCGCTCACCCACACCATCAACGGCATGCTGGCGCGGCTCGAGGAGGCGTTCGTGGGGCAACGGCAGTTCCTCGACGACGCCGGTCACGAGCTCCGGACGCCCCTGACCGTGCTGCAGGGACATCTGGAGCTGATGGACCCGCAGGACCCCGCGGAGGTGGCCGAGACCCGCGCGCTGCTGCTCGAGGAGGTCGACCGGATGGCCCGCCTGGTCGGCGACCTGATCCTGCTGGCCAAGCACGACCGACCCGACTTCCTCACCCCGGCCCCGGTCTCGGTGGCGCGGCTGACCCACACCCTGCTCGCCAAGCTCCGCGGCCTCCCCGACCGCGACTGGCACCTCGACGGTGTCGGGGAGGGCGTCGCGACGCTGGACGAGCAGCGCGTCACCCAGGCGGTCCTCCAGCTGGCCGACAACGCCGTCAAGCACACCGCGCCCGGCGACCGGATCAGCGTGGGGTCGAGCGTGGGCGACGGGATGGTCCGGATCTGGGTCGCCGACACCGGCCCCGGCATCCCGGAGGAGCTCACGGGCCACGTCTTCGAGCGGTTCGGCCGCGGCGAGGTCCGCGCCGGTGACGAGGGCTTCGGCCTCGGCCTGTCCATCGTCAGCGCCATCGCCCACGCCCACGGCGGCACCGTCTCCGTCGCGGACGCCGCCCCCGGCGACGCCCGACCGGGCGCCGTCGTCACCCTCCACCTCCCCCAGGAGCACTCGTGGCCCGGATCCTGATCGTCGAGGACGAGCAGCGCATCGCCTCCTTCCTCGCCAAGGGCCTCGCGGCCGAGGGGCACGGCACGACCGTGGTCGCCGACGGCTCCGAGGGCCTGGACCACGCGCTCTCCGGCGACTACGACCTGATGGTGCTCGACATCGGGTTGCCCCGGCTGGACGGCTTCGAGGTGCTCGACCAGCTGCGGTCGCAGGGCTCGCGGATGCCGGTCATCGTGCTGACGGCGCGCGACTCGGTGACCGACACGGTCAGCGCCCTCGAGGGTGGCGCCGACGACTACATGTCCAAGCCGTTCCGCTTCGCCGAGCTGCTCGCCCGGGTGCGGCTGCGGCTGCGGCAGGTCCAGTCGGGCGAGGAGAGCAGGGCCGGTCGCGACACGCTCGAGGCCGGCGGCGTACGCCTGGACCTGCGCACGCGCCGCGCCCACGTCGGCGGCGCGGAGCTCGACCTCTCCGCCCGCGAGTTCACGCTGGCGGAGATCTTCATGCTGAACCCGGGACAGGTGCTGTCCCGGGAGCAGCTGCTCGACCACGTGTGGGGCCTGGACTTCGATCCCGGCTCCAACGTCGTCGACGTCTACGTCGGCTACCTGCGCAAGAAGCTCGGCGCCCACACCATCGCGACCGTGCGCGGCATGGGCTACCGGTTCAACCCCTGACCTTGAAGGTCAGCCGCGGGGCCGGGAGCCCGGCCAGGACGGGCTCGAAGGCGTCGACGACCTCGGCCGGCTCCGGTCGTTTCGCCGGGTCCTTGGCCAGCATCGCCCGCAGCGCCTCCCGGACCACGCCCGGCACGTGGTCGGGCAGGTCGTACGGCTCGTCCACGAGCTGCGGGTACCGGTCGGGGAGGTCTCCCTCGCGCGGTCCCTCGGCGAACGCGCGGTGGCCGGCGACGGCGTGGAACAGGGTGGTGCCGAGGCCCCAGACGTCGGCGGCGAACCCCGGGGGCCCGAAGCGGTCGGGGTCGGCCTGCTCGGGCGACATGTAGTAGTCGGTCCCGAGCCGCGCGCTGTGCCGGGCCTCGGCCGGTGTCCGGGCGATCGAGAGGTCGATCAGCCGGGCGGGCGCGGCCATGATCACGTTGCTCGGCTTCACGTCGAGGTGGAGCAGGTCGAGGCCCCGGAAGTAGTGCAGGGCCGCGGCGACCTCGATCGCGAGCGGCAGGTACTGCTGCTCCTGGAGCCGGCCGTGGCGCCGGATCAGGGTCGAGAGCCGTGGCCCCTCGAGGTGCTGCAGCACGGCGTGGGGCCGCTCCGCGTCGAGGTCGTGGCGCAGGCCTCGGGCCACCACGGGGTGGTTGACCAGGGCCAGGGCCGCGACCTCACGACGCAGGCCGCGCAGGGTGTGCTCGTCATCGACCTGGTCGGGCCGGACGACCTTGACCACGACCGGCACGTAGGTGAGGTCGTCGAAGGCCAGGAACACCTCGTAGGCGGACCCACCCCCGAGCCGCCGCAGGACGGTCAGCTCGGGGGTGATGCGGTCGCCCTCGGCGAGGTGCCAGCTGCTCTCGCTCACGGGACGCAGACCCCGGTCGTCAGCCGCGCGTGTCGTGGCGCGAGCGGTCGTTGGTCTTGTTGGCCGACCAGTCGCGGGTCCGGTCGCCGCCGTCCCGCGTCCAGTCCTTGGTCTTGTCGCCGCGGCTCTTGTCCCGGTCACGGCTGACGCCCGTCGAGCCGCTGCCGGTGTTGTCGTTGCTGTTCTCGCCGCTGGTGTCGCGGGAGCGGGTGTTGTCGCGGCCGGTCTTGGTGCTGGTGTTGGAGCCGGCGGCGTCGAGGCCGTCGTCGGTGCCGTCGTCGGACACGACCACGAGCTCGGTGCCGTCGTCGTCACGCTTCATGGTGACGTCGTCGTCGGCGAAGGCCGAGGAGATCGGCAGCGCCAGCAGGCCGGTGGTGACCAGGCCGGCGAAGGTGGCGGCGGGGAGGTGGAGGCGGTTCATGGTGGTTCCTCTCGTCGTGCTTCACGGGGTGACGGGAGAAACTCTGTGGGAGCCCGGTGAGGTCGCCATGAGCGGTGGATGAGACCGCTCTCACCCATCCCAGTGCAGCTGGAAGCCAGGGGTGTAGACCTCGGTGCCGACGGGCGCGGAGAGGTGGATCTCGCTCTGGGCAGCATCGAGCCTGACGCTGCCGCGGTGGTCGACGAGGTAGCAGTCGCCGTGAGGTGTCTGCCAGAGGTAGCGGCCGGCACCGGCCTGTCTGCACCGGAACCCACCGTGCGTCTTCCAGCGGTGGTGGCGTCGTCGCAGCGGCCCGGAGTTGTGGTTCCCGGTCTGCCCGGGCGGACCGTGGTCGTCGTAGGCCGTGGGGTGGTCGAAGTCGACCCGGTCGCGGGTCGCGGTGCGCGGGGAGAACGGGAACGTCTCGCCACCCGCCAGCAGCCACACCTGGTCCTTGAGGCTCGTCGGGTGCTCGTAGGCGTCGACCCGCACCCGGTGTCGGAGGTCCCTCACAGGGGTCAGCCGCACGTCGGCGTGGCCGAGCAGGTCCGCCAGCGCCGTGACCAGCGCCGGGCCGAGGCCCTCGACCCGGGCGATGCCTGCCTGGCCCCGGAGCGCGGCCTCGGACAGGTGCACGAACAGCTGGGCACGACCGCGCATCGACGCGAGCTGCCGTGGGGTCAGCGATGCGAGCCGTCGCGCCGTCTCGGCGAGGTGGTCGGGCGCCCAGGCCGGTTTCTCGGGCTCGTCGGACCCGGCAGCGTCGGGCTCCGTGTGGTCCACCAGCAGCTTCAGCAGGTCCGCCGGCCGGGCCAGCCAGCCCATCGCGAGCGAGCGCAGCTCGTCGCGACTGTGGTCGTGTCCGTGGTCGCGAGAGAGGATGTCGGCGACCCGGTCGACCAGGGCGTCGAGCCACGCGGCGTCGCCGGCCGTGACCCGGGCGATCAGGACGCGGTAGCCGAACTCGTCGCAGCGCGACAGCGACACGTAGCGCCTGCGACGCTCCTGCTCGCGCCGCATGGCGTAGGTCTCGGGGTCGGCCTCGATCACCTTGGCCTGCGCGATCTCCAGCACGGTGGCCGGAGCGTGCCCGGCGATCGCCGCGGAGACGGCGTCGTCGACGATCGCCACGGTGGCCGCCGGCAGCGCCCGCGACAGGGTCGCGACCTTGCGCGCGACCCACGGTTCGCAGTCGAGCCGCTCCACGACGGCCCAGGTGCGCGGCAGCCGGTGCTGGAGGTCGAGGGTGTCGGCGAGCAGGGCCCGCGTCGTCGCCGGGTGGGTCTCGCGGGCCATCGCCAGCTCGGGGACCGCGAGCTCGCGCACCGCGGGCGCCCCCTCCCCCGCCGGCGTCGTCATCGGGTCCCGGGCGTGGCGCGGCTCACCGTGGAGCGCCGCCCACTGCGCCGCCACCCGCATCTCCGAGACCTCGGTCGCGCGCCGCGCCCGCAGGGCTTCACGTGCAGCCTCCAGCACCTGCGCGCCGCTGCGCTCCTCCAGGTGCTGGGCCGGGGTGGTTGCCACAGGCTCATTCTATTCGAACACATGTTCGACTGCAACCTCTATACGCACAGTGCTGGAGCCGGACCGGCCGGCCCAACCGGTAGCGAATCGCATCGCGCCTCGTCCGGGCTCCTCGCTGTCCGCCGACCGGCTCCGGTTTCGCGAATCCATCCGCTGACTCGCGCTCCACTGGACGGTGACAGCCAGTCCCGGTTCGCTCGAAGAGCGTCGTTCACGCCCTGCCGGACTGCGAGCCGGATCGGCTCGTGGGTGAGCTGGCGCACCACTGGGCATGCGTGCCACCGTGACGGGCACGGTGCGCGCTGATTAGTGCGCCCTCGACCTGGCCCAGGCCTTCGGCAGCACCGAACCGGGTGGGCGCAGAGGGGATCGAACCCCCGACATCTTCCTTGTAAGGGAAGCGCTCTACCGCTGAGCTATACGCCCGGAACCGCGGGCCACCCTAACGGGAGCGGCCCGCCTGCGGAGCAGACGGGCCGGAAATGTAAAAGTCGAGCCGCTGGCGTCTCGGGTCACCAGCGGCTCGACATGGAAAACAATAGACACCCGACCCCAGCGTTGTCGCGTCGTACGGCGAAATTCAGTTGAAAATGGCCCCAAAGGACTAGACCGCGGCGGTCAGCTGCGCCAGGTGCTCGTCCAGGTCGCGCCCGTCGGGCATCGCGTTGTGGACCGACCACGTGACGGTGCCGTCCTTGCCCACGACGTAGGACGAGCGCCGCGGGGCCCCGGTGTCCTCGTTGAGCACGCCGTAGGCGCGCGACACCTCACCGTGCGGCCAGAAGTCCGAGAGCAGCGGGAAGTTGAGCCCGTCGGAGTCGGCGAAGGCTCGCAGCGAGTACACCGGGTCGCAGGAGACGGCGAGGAGCTCGGAGTCGAAGGTCATGAACTCCGCGAGCCGGTCGCGGATCCCCGCCATCTCACCGGTGCAGACCCCGGAGAAGGCATGGGGAAGGAAGACCAGGGCCACCGCCTTGCGACCCCGGTAGGACGAGAGGGTGACCTCCTGGCCGAACTGGTCACGCAGCGTGAAGTCGGGCGCGGGGCCACCGAGAGAGAGTCCGGTCATGATGGCGACATCCTCCCATCAGGCGCCCACCTCCCCCGCCTCGGGCTCCTGCTCGCTGCCCTCGCCCCGGTCGAGCTCGCGCTTGAGGATCTTGCCGGTCGCATTGCGCGGCAGCTCGTCGAGGAAGACGACCTCGCGCGGCACCTTGTAGCGCGCGAGGTGGGACTTCACATGGGCCTGGAGCTCCTCCCCGTCGACGCTCGCGCCCTCGCGCAGCACGACGAACGCGCGCAGCCGGGTGCCGTAGTCCTCGTCGTCGACCCCGACGGCCGCCACCTCCGCCACGGCGTCGTGGCCGACGAGGCAGTCCTCGACCTCGCGAGGGAAGACGTTCTCGCCGCCGGAGACGATCATCTCGTCGTCGCGACCCTCGACGTAGAGCCGACCGTCGTGGCCGAACCGGCCGACGTCCCCGGTGGACATCAGGCCGTCGAGCACGTCCTTGCTGCCACCACCGGTGTAGCCCTCGAAGAGCATCGAGTTGCCGACGAAGATCCGGCCCGTCCCACCGGGCGCCACCTCTCGGCCGTCCTCGTCGTAGATCCGCACGACCGTGGCGTGGGGCGGCCGACCGGCCGAGGCAGGGGCCTCCCGCAGGTCCTGCGGCGTGGCGATGCTCGCGTAGGCGACCTCGGTCGAGCCGTAGATGTTGTAGAGGTGGTCCCCGAAGTGGTCCATCCAGCCGAGCGCGAGGTTGCCGGGCAGCGCCGAGCCGGAGGCCGCGACCACCTTCACCCGCGTCAGGTCGTACGCCGCCAGCGTCTCCTCCGGGAGCGCGAGGATCCGCTGCAGCATCACGGGGATGACCACGAGCGAGTCGCACCGCTCGTCCTGCGTGGTGGCCAGCGCCTGCTCGGGGTCGAACCTGCGGCGCAGCACGACCGTGGACCCCAGCAGCATCGCGAGCGCCAGGTGGGCGAAGCCCCAGGTGTGGAACAGCGGTGCGGCGATGTGGGTGCGCCAGCCGCGCCGCAGCGGCAGCCGCGACAGCAACGAGACGGCGGCGCCGATCCCGGCCTCGTTGCGTGGCGCACCCTTCGGCGTACCGGTGGTGCCGGAGGTGAGGATGACGATCCGGGCGTGCCGCTCGGGCGGAGCGACCTCGGCGTCGTCGTGGGCGGCGATCAGGCTCTCGACGGTGACCTCGTGGTCGTCGTCGTGGTCGGTCCAGGCGAGCACCCGCCGCTCGGTCCCGGCCCGCGCCAGCAGCGCGGTGAACTCCTCGTCGTGGACGACCGCGCTCGGCGCCTCGCGCTCGAGCACGTCGACCAGCTGGGGGCCGGCGAAGGCGGTGTTGAGGTAGAGCAGGTCGGCGCCCAGCTTGGCGACGGCGAGGGAGGCGTCGACGAAGCCGCGGTGGTTGCGGCACATGATCGCCACCGAGTCGCCCTCCACGACCCCCAGCTCCGCCAGGCCGCGGGCCAGCGCGTTGCTGCGGCGGTGGATCTCCCCGAAGGTCAGCTCGCCGCGCTCGTCGACCAGGCCGACCCGGTCGGGGTCGGTGACCGCCAGCGTGGCGAAGCCACCGGCCGGGCCGGTCCCCCACTGCAACAGGATCCGGGCGAGGCCGGCGAGCTTGCGGGGGCCGAGGGGCCGGATGACTCCGGAGCCACCCAGCACCCGGAGCGTGGTCCCGACATGGGTGGCAGCGTGCGCGATCTTCGACATGGTGTCTGGTCGAACGGCTGACCGGGCCCGGGGTTACGCGGGCGTCTTCGGCGTCACCAGCCGGCTCGCCGCCCAGTCCTTGCTCACCGAGACGGTGGTGGTCTGGGAGAGGCCGGCGATGGGCGCGGCCTCCGCGATGTCGGCGGCATCGACCGAGTTGGGTCGTCCCACCTTGGGGGTGAGCAGCCAGATGACGCCACCACCGACGAGGTCGGTGAGGGAGTCGACGAGGCCGTCGACCAGGTCGCCGTCCTCGGCGCGCCACCACAGCACCACGGCGTCGACCACGTTGCCGTAGTCACCGTCGACCATGTCCGCGTCGATCGCGTCCTCGATCGCGACCCGCAGCTCGTCGTCGGTGTCGTTGTCCCAGCCGAGCTCCTGCACGACCATCCCGGTCGAGAGGCCCAGCCGTGCAGCCGGTCCCGAGGGACTCCCCTCCGTCTGCCCCGTGGCATGGGCAGCATCGCTGCCCGCGGTCGAGCTCACTGGTCCTCCCTCATCGTTCCTGCTGGTCGGTACGGCGGACTGGTGCCCGCGTGTGCGCAGTAGTCCAGCGGAGTTGTCGCGGGTGTGCAACCCGAGTCCACGAATCTACCGCGGGGTAAATTTCACGCGGTGGGTGTGCGTGCAACGATGGGTCGGTGAGCGACGACACCACCTCTTCGTCCAAGAGCGTCCCCTCGGTGATCCACGAGGGGCTGCCGACGCAGCTGCCCGACATCGACCCCGACGAGACCGGGGACTGGATCGACTCCTTCGACAGCCTGGTCGCCGAGCGGGGCCGTGACCGCGCCCGCTACGTGATGCTCCGGCTGCTCGAGCGCGCCCGCCAGTCCAACGTCGGCGTCCCCGCCCTGCGCTCCACCGACTACATCAACTCGATCCCGCCCGAGCGGGAGCCGTGGTTCCCCGGCGACGAGGAGATCGAGCGCCGGATCCGGGCGTTCATCCGCTGGAACGCGGCGGTCATGGTGTCGAGCGCCAACCGCAAGGGCCTCGAGGTCGGCGGCCACATCGCGACCTACCAGTCGGCGGCCAGCCTCTACGAGATCGGCTTCAACCACTTCTTCCGCGGCAAGGACCACCCCGGCGGCGGGGACCAGATCTTCATCCAGGGCCACGGCTCCCCGGGCATCTACGCCCGCGCCTACCTCGAGGGCAGGCTCCAGGAGGAGCAGCTCTACCGCTTCCGCCAGGAGGTCCAGCACGGCCCCGGCGCTGGCCTGCCGTCCTACCCCCACCCCCGGCTGATGCCGGACTTCTGGGAGTTCCCGACGGTCTCGATGGGCCTGACCGGCATCAACTCGATCTACCAGGCGCGCTTCAACCGCTACCTGCAGAACCGCGGCGTCAAGGACACCTCCGACCAGCGGGTGTGGGCCTTCCTCGGTGACGGCGAGATGGCCGAGCCGGAGTCGCTCGGCGCGATCCGGGTGGCCGCCCGCGAGGAGCTCGACAACCTGGTCTGGGTCATCAACTGCAACCTCCAGCAGCTCGACGGGCCCGTGACCGGCAACGGCAAGATCATGCAGGAGCTCGAGGCGAACTTCCGCGGCGCCGGCTGGAACGTGATCAAGGTCGTGTGGGGCCGCGAGTGGGACCCGTTGCTGGCGGCCGACGTCGACGGCGTGCTGGTCAACCAGATGAACCGCACGCCCGACGGGCAGTTCCAGACCTACTCCACGGAGAAGGGCGACTACATCCGCGAGCAGTTCTTCGGGCCCGACCCGCGGCTGCGCGCCATGGTCGACCACATGACCGACGAGCAGATCATGAAGCTGCCCCGCGGCGGCCACGACTACCGCAAGGTCTACGCCGCCTTCGACGCGGCGACCAAGCACGCCGGTCAGCCGACGGTGATCCTGGCCAAGACCATCAAGGGCTGGACGATCGACGCCCTCGAGGGCAAGAACGCCACCCACCAGATGAAGAAGCTGACCCCCGACGACCTGAAGAAGTTCCGGGACCGGCTCCACCTCCCGATCTCCGACAGCGACCTCGAGCGCTCCTACGAGGAGACCGGCGCCGCGCCGTTCTTCCACCCCGGACAGGACTCCCCCGAGATCGAGTACATGCTCGAGCGGCGTCGCCAGCTCGGCGGCTCGATCCCGCGCCGCGTGCTGCGTGCCGACCCGCTCAAGCTGCCCGGCGACGAGATGTACGCCGAGCTCAAGCAGGGGTCCGGCAAGAACGCCATCGCCAGCACCATGGCCGTCGTCCGGCTGCTCAAGGACTGGATGAAGGACCCCGAGATCGGCAAGCGGATCGTGCCGATCGCCCCCGACGAGTACCGCACCTTCGGCATGGACTCGATGTTCCCGAGCGCGAAGGTCTACAACCCCGGCGGGCAGCAGTACGAGCCCGTCGACCGGAAGTTGTTGCTCTCCTACAAGGAGTCCGAGCAGGGTCAGATGCTCCACGAGGGCATCTCCGAGGCGGGGGCGATGGGCTCGGCGACGGCCGCCGGCTCGGCGTACTCCACCCACGGCGAGCACATGATCCCGTTCTACATCTTCTACTCCATGTTCGGCTTCCAGCGGACCGCCGACTCGATCTGGGCGATGGCCGACCAGCTGGCCCGCGGCTTCCTGATCGGGGCCACCGCCGGCCGCACCACGCTGACCGGCGAGGGTCTGCAGCACGCCGACGGCCACTCGCCGCTGATCGCCGCCACCAACCCCGCGGTCGTCCACTACGACCCGGCGTTCGCCTACGAGATCAGCCACATCATGCGGTCCGGTCTCGAGCGGATGTACGGCACGGGCGGGGCGAACGGCCAGGGCGAGGACGTCATCTTCTACCTCACCGTCTACAACGAGCCGGTGCAGCAGCCCGCCGAGCCGGAGGACGTGGACGTCGAGGGGATCCTCAAGGGCATCCACCGGGTCTCGACCGGCGAGGGTGAGGGCCCGCGGGTCCAGCTGCTCGCCTCCGGCGTGGGCTACCCGTGGATCGAGCGGGCGGCCCAGCTGCTCCGCGACGACTGGGGTGTCGCGGCCGACACCTGGTCGGTCACCTCGTGGAACGAGCTCGCGCGCGACGCCGTCGCGGCCGAGACCTGGAACCTCAACCACCCCGGGTCGGACAAGCGCACCCCGTACCTCACCGACAGCCTCGCCGGAGCATCCGGTCCGGTGGTCGCGGTCTCCGACTACATGACCGCGGTGCCGATGCAGATCGCCAAGTGGGTGCCGGGCGACTACCGCGTCCTCGGCGCCGACGGGTTCGGCTTCGCCGACACCCGCCCGGCGGCCCGCCGGTTCTTCCAGATCGACGCCGAGTCGGTCGTGGTGCAGGTGCTGCAGGCGCTCGCCGACGCCGGGGAGATCGACCGCGAGAAGGTCGGCCAGGCCTTCGACGCCTACGCCATCGACGACCCCACCGCGGTCCAGGACGTCAAGCAGGAGGGCGGCGACGCCTGAGATCAGGCGGGGGTGATCCGCGTGACGGTCGCGGACTGCTCCCGCTCGATCGGCTGTCCGGCCCGCAGCAGCGAGCGGAACCGCGCCCGCGAGTAGGCCGCCGGCTGGGTCGAGCGGATGAACTCGTGGAGGATCTTCGCGAACCGCTGCGGGTGGTCCTTGTGCGGGAAGTGACCCGCGTTCGGGATCACCTGCACCCGGGCCTCGGGTGCGATCTCGCCCGCACGTGAGGCGTGGCTGACCGGGATCACCTGGTCGTCCGCGCCCCAGATCACCGCCATCGGCATCAGCTGGGTCAGGTAGGCGCGGTCGGCCATGGTCACGACCTGGCCGCGCCAGTCCACGACCGCGCGCACCACGTGCCGGATCGCGTGACGGGTGGCGGGGTCCTTGAAGGAGTCGTAGATGTCGGCGACCTCGTCGAGGTCGCGGGTGTGGCGCGAGGGGACACGGGAGAGCGTCCGCAGCCCGACCCGGCCGACGTGACGGACCCCGGGGAGCGTCAGCAGCCCCATCGCCGGGTGGAAGCCGGGCGTGGTGATCGCCCGGATCACCGGGCTGACCTCCGGCCCCAGGCCACCGGAGGCGACCAGGATCAGCCGTTCGGTCCGCTCGGGGAACTGGTAGGCGAACTGCATCGCCACTCCCCCGCCGAAGCTGTGGCCGACCACGGTGGCGCGGTCGATGCCCAGGCAGGTCAGCAGGTCCCGCATGCCGTTCGCGTAGCCACCGACGCTGTAGTCGGCCCGCGGCTTGTCCGACAGGCCGTGGCCCAGCAGGTCCGGCGCGATCACCGTGTAGCGCCGCGAGAGCGAGTCGATGACCGGTTCCCAGGTCGTGTGGTCGCAGCCGAGACCGTGGAGCAGCAGGACGACCGGACCGGTGCCGGTCTTCACGAACGCGCGACGGTGTCCGTGCAGGGTGAGGTACTGGACCTCGTACCGCGACTGGACCACGGGGGCCGCCTCTCGTGGGGGTTGGCCGGATTCAACCAGAACTCGCCGGCGATGTGGACCACGCAACCCCGATAGCCTCGGAGTCGTGGCCACCCCTCGAGAATCCCACGGCGCCGAGCGTGAGCGCGCAGCGGGTGCGCTGCTGCGCTCCACCGGCGTGCTGAGCACCACCGCGACCGCCCGGATGGAGTCGGACCTCGCGTGGTTCGGGGACCTGAGCGCCGAGGACCGCTCCTGGGTGGGGCTGATCGTGCAGGCCGGTGTCAAGAACTTCGTCGACTGGTACTCCCACGACACCGAGGCCGTCCCCGCCGGGACGGCGCTGGCGGCCGACGTCTTCGGCGCCGCTCCCCGGGCCCTGACCGGGGTGATCAACCTGCAGCAGACGGTGGACCTGGTGAAGCTCTCCCTGCAGGTCGTGGAGAGCAGCATCGACTCCATCGTCGACCCCGAGGACGCCGGCGACGTGTACGCCGCGGTGCTGCGCTACGCCCGCGAGGTCGCGTTCGCCACCGCGGAGGTCTACGCCCGGGCCGCGGAGGTGCGCGGGGCCTGGGACGCCCGGCTGGAGGCGCTGGTGGTCGACTCCGTGCTGCGCGGCGAGGCCGACGAGGCGGTCATGTCCCGCGCCAGCGCCCTGGGCTGGTCGGACCGCGGCGAGGTGGCCGTGGTCCTCGGCCGGGTGCCGGCCCGACGCACCGAGACCGACGTCTTCGCCGAGGTACGCCGCGTCGCCCGCGCCGCCGGCATGGATGCGCTGTGCGCGACCCAGGGCGAGCGGCTGGTCGTCGTGCTGGGCGGCGTCGGTGACACCGGCAAGGCCGCCGCCACGATCGCGGACCACTTCGGCGAGGGCCCGGTGGTGGTCGGGCCCGTCAGCGGCGCCCTGGACCACGCCCACGTCTCGGCGCGGGCGGCGATGTCGGCGTACCGGGCGGCCACCGGCTGGCCCGAGGCGCCGCGGCCCTCCACCAGCGCCGACCTGCTCCCCGAGCGGGTCCTCGCCGGCGACGGGCACGCCCGGCGCCACCTGGTCGAGGAGGTCTACCTGCCGCTGGTCCACGCCCGGGGCACGCTGGTGGAGACGCTGGCGGCGTACTTCGGCACCGGGGGGTCCATCGAGGCGACCGCCCGGGTGCTGTTCGTCCACCCCAACACCGTGCGCTACCGCCTCCGGGCGGTGGCCGACCTGACCGGGTTCGCACCCGGCGACCCCCGCGACGGGTTCGCGCTGCGGATCGCGCTCGCCCTCGGCCGCCAGTCGGGCCGCGGCTAGACCTTGTAGGAACCCTACAAACTTTGCCGACCCGGTTTCGTGCGGGGCGGAGGCGCCGTGGGTGCCCGCCTCGGGGCAGAGTGGACCTGTGCTCGTCATCGTCGCGCCCGGTCAGGGCGCCCAGACCCCCGGTTTCCTCACCCCGTGGTTGGAGGACCCGACCTTCGGCACCCGGATGGAGTGGCTCTCCACCGTCGCAGGCCTCGACCTGGTCCACTACGGCACCGAGGCCGACGCCGACGCGATCCGCGACACCCAGGTCGCACAGCCGCTGCTGGTCGCGACCGGGCTGGTCGCGGCCCTCGAGCTGTTCCCCCACCCGGCCGACGCGTTCACCACGATCGGCGCCGTCGCGGGCCACAGCGTCGGCGAGCTCACCGCGGCCGCCGGCGCCCGGGTGATCACGGCCGAGCAGGCGATGGTGCTGGTCCGTGAGCGCGGCCGGGCGATGGCCCAGGCCGCGGCGGTCACGCCGACCGGCATGACCGCCGTGCTCGGTGGCGACCGCGACGAGGTCCTCGCCGCCCTGGCACGCCACGGCCTCACCCCCGCCAACGACAACGGCCCCGGCCAGATCGTGGCCGCCGGCACCGCCGAGCAGCTGGAGGCGCTCGCCGCCGACGGACCGGCGAAGGCCCGGCTGGTCCCGCTGAGCGTGGCCGGCGCCTTCCACACCGAGCACATGGCCCCCGCGGTCGGCCACCTGGCCACGCTGGCCCGCTCGGTCTCCGTGCACGACGCCCGGATCCCCGTCATCTCCAACCGCGACGGCAACATCGTCCACGACGGGCCCGACGTGCTCGCGCGGATGGTCGGCCAGATCGCCAACCCCGTCCGCTGGGACCTGTGCCTGGAGACCATGTCCGACCTCGGCGTGTCCGGCATCCTGGAGATGCCCCCGGCGGGCACCCTCACCGGCATCGCCAAGCGGGCCCTCAAGGGCGTGGAGACGTTCGCGCTCAAGACCCCCGACCAGCTCGACGACGCCCGCGCGTTCGTCCAGAAGCACGGCGAGGGGTCCCACCTCGACACCTCGCCCACGTGGCGGATGGTCGTCTCCCCCGCGAAGGGCACCTTCCACCTCGACGGTGAGGCGGCCGCCACCGACCTGCTGCGCCCCGGTGCTGCCATCGGCGACGTCGCCAGCCTCCGCGAGCGGCACCACGTGGTCGCCCAGCACGGCGGCCAGGTCGTGGAGTGGCTGGTCGAGGACGGCGACCTGGTCTCGCCCGGACAGCCGCTGGTGCGGCTCCACCCGGAGGGGGTGGCCTGATGGCCGCCATCGGTTCGGTCACGGGTGCGCCGCACGCCGCGATCCTGGGCGTCGGAGCGTTCCGCCCCTCCCGTGAGATCCCCAACTCCGAGGTCGTCGAGGCGATCGAGTCCAGCGACGAGTGGATCCAGCAGCGCTCGGGCATCAAGCAGCGCCGGTGGGCCACGGCGGAGGAGACCATCCAGGTGATGTCGGTGGCCGCCTCCCGTGAGGCGATCGAGCGCGCCGGCCTGGTCCCGGAGCAGATCGACTGCGTGATCGTGGCGACCGTCACCCACCTGCTGCAGACCCCCGCCATCGCCACGGCCATCGCCCACGAGCTCGGCACCCAGAACGCCGCGGCCTTCGACATCTCCGCCGCCTGCGCCGGCTTCTGCCACGGCATCTCGCTCGCCGCCGACATGGTGCGCTCCGGCAGCGCCGGCCACGCCCTGGTGATCGGCGTCGAGCGGCTCAGCGACATCACCGACCTCTACGACCGCGGCACCGCGTTCATCTTCGCCGACGGCGCGGGCGCCGCCGTGGTCGGACCCAGCGACACCCCGGGCATCGGCCCGGTGGTCTGGGGCTCCGACGGCGAGCAGTACGACCTGATCCGGCAGAAGGAGGACTGGCGCGACGTCGTCGGCAGCCCCGACGTCCCCGGCTCCGGCGTCATGCCCCACCTGGTGATGGAGGGCAACCCGGTGTTCCGCTGGGCCAGCTTCTCGATGGCCAAGGTCGGGCAGCAGGCGCTCGACCGGGCCGGTCTCACCACCGAGGACCTCGACGTCTTCGTGCCCCACCAGGCCAACATGCGGATCATCGACGCGATGGCCCGCTCCATGAAGCTGCCCGAGCGGGTCCGCATCGCGCGCGACGTCGCCGAGCAGGGCAACACCTCGGCGGCCTCGATCCCGCTCGCGCTCCACCGGATGATGGAGGAGGGCGAGGCCCGCAGCGGCGACACCGCCCTGCTGATCGCCTTCGGCGCCGGCCTGGCCTACGCCGCGCAGGTCGTCACCGTCCCCTGACCAGCACCACCAGAGCACCACCCAAGAGAACGACCCCGAAGAGAAAGAGGAAGCATGCCCACCACCGAAGAGATCCGCGCCGACCTCGCCGAGATCGTCAACGAGGTCGCCGGGATCGACCAGGACGACGTCCAGCTCGACAAGTCCTTCGTCGACGACCTCGACGTCGACTCGCTGTCCATGGTCGAGGTCGTCGTGGCCGCGGAGGAGAAGTTCGGCGTCTCGATCCCCGACGACGAGGTCAAGAACCTCAAGACCGTCGGTGACGCCGTGGCCTTCATCGAGCGCGCCCAGGGCTGACGCCCTCCTCACCCCACCACCCCCTCGTCGAAAAGGTTCTGTGTCTGATGAGTCGCACCCGAGTCCTGGTCACCGGGATGGGCACCACCAGCCCGCTCGGCGGTGATGTCGCGAGCACCTGGGACGGCATGCTGGCCGGTCGGTCCGGCGTCCGCGCCCTCACCGACGAGTGGGCGGCGGAGATGCCGGTCAAGATCGCCGGCCGGATCGCGGTCGAGCCCACCGAGGTGCTCGAGCGCGTGAAGGCACGGCGGCTCGACCGCTCCTCCCAGTTCGCCATGGTCGCGGCGATGGAGGCCTGGCGTGACGCCGGGCTGGAGGACGTCGAGCTCGAGAAGGAGCGGCTCGGCGTCGCCATGGCCTCCGGCATCGGCGGGGTGACCACCCTGCTCGACAACTACGACGCGCTGCGCGACAAGGGGCCGCGACGGGTCTCACCCCTCGCGGTGCCGATGCTCATGCCGAACGCACCGGCGGCGCAGATCAGCCTCCTGATCGGCGCCCGCGCCGCGGTCAACACCCCGGTCTCGGCGTGTGCGTCCGGCAACGAGGCGATCTCGCTGGCGGTCGACCAGATCCGGCTCGGCCGCGCCGACGTCGTGGTCGCCGGCGGCACCGAGGCGGCGATCCACCCGCTGCCGATGGCCGCCTTCGCGAACATGATGGCGCTGTCGAAGAACACGGCGGACCCGACGACCGTCTCCCGGCCCTGGGACACCGGCCGCGACGGGTTCGTGCTCGGCGAGGGGGCCGGTGTGCTCGTGCTCGAGTCCGAGGAGCACGCCCGCGCCCGCGGCGCGCGCGTCTACGCCGAGGTGCTCGGAGCCGGGATCACCGCCGACTCCCACGACATCGCCCAGCCCGACCCCGAGGGCCGTGGCGGCTCGCGCGCCATCCTCGGGGCACTGCGGGAGTCCGAGATCGACCCCTCGGCGATCGTGCACGTCAACGCCCACGCCACCTCGACCCCGCAGGGCGACATCGCGGAGGGGCTGATGCTGCACGCGACGCTCGGGTCCCACGTCGACCAGGTGGTCGTCACCTCGACCAAGTCGATGACCGGTCACCTGCTGGGCGGGGCCGGGGCGCTGGAGGCGATCGCCACCATCCTGGCCATCCACCACCGGGTCGCCCCACCGACGATCAACCTCGACGACCAGGATCCCCAGGTGGAGCTCGACATCGCCACCAAGGTCCGCGACCTGCCGCAGGGCGACATCGCGGCGCTCAACAACTCCTTCGGCTTCGGCGGCGCCAACGTCGCGGTCGCCTTCGGGAGCGTCTCGTGACCACCGCCCCCGCCCGGCCCGCCAAGCTGCCCCGCGAGCAGGACCCCCGCAACCCGGTCACCCGGCTGCGGGCGCTGCTCGACGAGGACTCGATGGAGCTGCTCACCCCCGACGACGACTCCGGCATGCTCGCCGCGACCGGCACCGTCGAGGGCACCCGCGTGGTCGCCTTCTGCTCCGACGCCACCGTCATGGGCGGCGCGATGGGCGACGTCGGCTGCCGCGTGGTCGTCGACGCCTACCACCGCGCGATGACCGACCGCGTCCCGATCATCGGCCTGTGGCACTCCGGCGGGGCCCGGCTCGCGGAGGGCGTGCTCTCGTTGCACGCGGTCGGCCGGATCTTCCACGTGATGACCCAGGCCTCCGGCCGGATCCCGCAGGTCTCGGTCGTGCTCGGTCCGGCCGCGGGAGGTGCGGCGTACGGGCCGGCGCTCACCGACGTCGTGATCCTCGGCCCCGACGGCCGGATCTTCGTCACCGGCCCCGACGTCGTCCGGTCGGTGACAGGCGAGGACGTCGACATGCTCCGGCTCGGCGGACCCGAACCGCACGGTCGTCGCTCCGGCGTGGTGCACATCCTCACCGAGTCCGAGCAGGAGGCGCTCGGACGGGCCCGCACCGTCGCCTCGCTGCTCGGCTCGCAGGGCAGCCTCGACGTCGCCTCGGTCGAGGACCGCGACCTCGAGGACCTGCTGCCGGAGTCGAAGAAGCGCGCCTACGACGTGCACCCGCTGGTGGAGTCGGTCCTCGACGAGGGCACCGCTCAGGAGCTGCACGCGCGCTGGGCGCCCAACATCGTGACCGCGCTCGGCCGCTTCGGTGGCCGCACCGTCGGCGTCGTCGCCAACAACCCGCTGCGGCTCGGCGGCTGCCTCGACTCGCTCTCGGCCGAGAAGGCCGCCCGTTTCGTCCGGATGTGCGACGCGTTCGGCGTCCCGCTCATCGTGCTCGTGGACGTCCCCGGCTACCTGCCCGGCGTCGGTCAGGAGTGGGACGGGGTGGTCCGCCGGGGAGCCAAGCTGCTCCACGCCTTCGGCGAGTGCGTGGTGCCCCGGGTGACGCTGGTGACCCGCAAGACGTACGGGGGCGCCTACATCGCGATGAACGCGCGCTCCATCGGCGCGACCCGCGTCCTGGCGTGGCCGGGCGCGGAGGTCGCCGTGATGGGTGCCGTCGCGGCGATCCGGATCCTCCACCGCCGCAAGCTCGCGGAGGTCGCCCCCGACATCCGTCCGCAGGTCGAGGCGGAGCTGGCCGCGGAGCACGAGCGAATCGCCGGCGGCGTCGACAAGGCCGTCGAGATCGGCGTCGTCGACGAGGTCGTCTCCCCCACCCGCACCCGCTCGGCGATCGCGGAGGCGATCGACGCGGCGGTGCAGTCGGTCGGCGTCCACCGGGGCCAGCACGGCAACATCCCGCTCTGACGCAGGATCGACGACGGGTCACGTGACGTGAGCGGCGCTCTCGACCACCCCCAAAGTAGGGGAAAGATCGCGAGAGGTGCCCGAGCTCCGCTCCTCCGAGATCCAATGGCCTGAGTCGACGGGTGACCGCGCGAGGGCTGTGTCACTGCTTCAGGAGGAGCTCGAGATGCGGCCACAACGCCGGAGCAGGATCTTGATGGTGCTGGTGACGGGGCTCGCCCTGATCGGCGCGCCCATGACGGCTCCGGCGGTGGGGGTCGGACACCCCCTCGACCAGGTCGTGTCGGCCAACCCCGTCGACTACACCCCGCACGTGACGAACGGGACGGTCCGGGCGATCGCGACGATCGGATCCCGCGTCTACGTCGGCGGCACGTTCACCACCGTCAGGAACAAGGGCAAGAGGGCGCAGCTCTCCCGCCCCTACCTCTTCGCCTTCGACCGGCAGACCGGAACCGTCCTCGACTTCTCGCCGTCGCTGGACGGCGTCGTGGAGAGCATCGCGCCGGCCCCGGACGGTTCGTCCCTCATCGTCGGGGGCCGCTTCCGTACGGTGAACGGAACCGCGCAGCGGAGCCTGGCCATGCTGCGTCCCGACGGGACGAGGGTCACCTCCTTCACCGCGACGACCAACGGCATCGTCAACAAGGTCCTCGTCCGCGGCAGCACGTTGGTGGCGGGCGGCAGGTTCAAGAAGGCGAAGGGTGCCTCGCGGCAGAACCTGGCGTTCTTCGACGCCTCGTCCGGGGCGCTGGACGCCACCGACCTCCCGGCGACCGAGGGCCGTGTGAAGAACAACGGGACCGTGACCAAGCCCAGCGTGAGGGAGCTGGACGCCGACGCCGCCGGTACGCGGCTCGTGCTGGTCGGGAACTTCGGGATGGTGGATGGTCAGGTCCGACAGCAGATCGCCATGATCGACCTGGGTGCTCGCGCGCTGAGCCCGTGGTCGACGGCCCGCTTCCCCAATGGACCGCGCGGAGCTTCCGACGCCTACCAGTGCTACCAGGTGTTCGACACCCAGATGCGTGACGTGGAGTTCTCGCCGACCGGCAGCTACTTCGTGGTGGTGACCACCGGCGGCGCGCCGGACCGCAACGCCAGCAGCCTGTGCGACACGACCACCCGGTGGGAGACGTCGGGCGGTCCCGGGTCGCTCGAGACCTGGCGCAACTGCACCGGTGGCGACACCCTCTACTCGGTGGCCGTGACGTCTGCTGCGGTGTACGTCGGTGGCCACCAGCGGTGGCTCGACAACTGCGGGGGCCGGGACAACGCTGTCGCCGGGTCCTTCGCGGCCGACGGGATCGGCGCCATCGACCCGGTGACCGGTCAGGCCATCAGGTCGTGGAACCCCGGCCGCAGGCGCGGGGTCGGTGCCGAGGAGCTGCTGGCCCAGTCCGAGGGTCTCTACGTCGGCAGCGACACCACACGGCTCGGCAATGAGTACCACGCACGGCTCGGTCTGCTTCCCTCGAGGTAGGCGCATAGGCGCTGACAGCGGCCTGAGCGGTCACGGGTTGAAGGGGAACGCCAGCTCGACTTGCCGGGCACGACTGACCCGGTGGGGGCTTCAACAGCCAGATTCTCCCCGCAGGCCTGGATGGAAGTCAGGAAGGAAGCACCAGACCGGCGCGTCCGGGGCGGGGCCTGTCGTGTGTGGCTGAGACCTACCCAGAGGTCGTTCTCAGGCACACGCGGCGCGATCATCGCCGCGGATCGACGCTGGCGGCGCCACCGGGACGGTGCGCGGAAGGCGTACCCGCCCGGACGATCACGACGCGTGCGAACATGACGCCGTGCGGAGCGAGACGTTCTCCTGGCGTGGACGCACGGTGCGCTGGGCGCGGACGGGGTCTGGCCCCGAGGTCGTGTTCTGCCATGGCACCCCGTGGTCGTCCGAGCTCTGGCGGCCTTATGCGGACGCGCTTGCCGCCTCCCACACGGTGTACCTGTGGGACATGCCGGGATACGGGCAGTCGTCGAAGCGCGCCGACCACCCCGTCTCTCTGGACGTACAGGGCGAGCTCTTCGCCGACCTGCTTGCTCATTGGGGTCTCCGTTCGCCGCACGTTGTCGCGCACGACTACGGAGGGGCAGTAGCCCTACGGGCTCACCTGCTGCATCGGGCGGCCTTCGCATCACTTGCACTGGTGGACGTCGTGGCCCTGGCCCCTTGGGGCTCGGACTTCTTTCGGTTGGTCCGTGAGCACGCCGACGTGTTCAGCGCCGTGCCGCCGGCGATCCATGAAGGTGTGGTGCGTGCCTACATCGCGGGGGCCAGTCACGTCGGCCTGAGCGAGGGCGCGATGGAGATGCTGGTATCGCCGTGGCGTGGCGTTGAGGGCCAGACGGCGTTCTATCGCCAGATCGCTCAGGCGGACCAGCGCTACACCGACGAGGTCGAACCCCGGTATCCCGAGATCGAGATCCCGGTGTTGGTGGTCTGGGGGGAGCAGGACGCGTGGATCCCCGTCGACCGAGCTCATCGGCTGATGGAGCTGATCCCGGAGGCGCAGGCACATCTGGTCGAGGGCGCCGGCCACCTGATCCAGCTTGACCAACCAGCGGCCCTGGCCACCTGCCTGAGCCGATGGCTCGGCCAGCAAGCGTGACGGCCCCGGAGCCTGCACTCGTCTCGGGCGATCGGGCCTCTACACGACCTGGTGCAGCCAGCGCACCGGCGCGCCCTCGCCCGCGTGCCGGAACGTCTCCAGCTCGTCGTCCCAAGGCTTGCCGAGCAGCTTGTCGACCTCGACCACGAGGGTGGTGTCCCCCAGCGCGGCCTTGACGACGGCGGCCTTGAGCCGGTCCTCGGGGATCATGATGTCGCCGTGCAGCCCGGTCACGGCGTGGAAGACGCCGAGGTCGGGGGTGTAGGAGTACCGGGCGCCCTCGGTGCCGGCCGTGGGCTCCTCGGTCACCTCGAAGCGCAGGTGGTTCCAGCCCCGGAGCGCGGAGGCGATCGCGGCCGCGGAGCCGCTCGCGGCGCTCCACGACAACTCAGCCCGGTAGGTCCCGGGCTGGGCAGGCTGCGGCGTCCAGTCGACGTTGACGGCGACGCCGAGCACGCCGCCCACCGCCCACTCGATGTGCGGGCACAGTGCGGACGGCGCGGAGTGGACGTACAGGACGCCCCTCGTTGCAGTGCTGGTGCGTACGGTCACTGTGACCCTCCTTCGTTCCGGCGTGAGCTACGCCTTCCCCAGCGGGCTCGGTCGTACGAAGGTGGTCTGTCCAGTGAAGTACACGGATGTAGTTGTGTCACCCATTGTGACGCATGGGGCGCGTGTGCGCCAGTGAATCGCGGGCGTCGACCAGGTTCGTCACGTCACGCACAGCTCCGAGCAGCTGCCCGTCCCCCACCACCCGTGGCCCGTCGACCACGTCGAGGACCACGCAAGTGATGTTGTCGGTGCCGCCGGCACTCAGCGCCGCCTGGGTCAGCACCGACGCCGCCGCGTGCGGGTCCTGCAGCCGGAGCACGTCGGCGACGCGGCTCTCCGCGACCAGGTCGGTGAGACCGTCGGAGCACAGCAGCACCCGGTCGCCCGCGACGACGTCCAGCGTCGTCAGCTCCACGTCGTCGACCGGCACCCCGGCGTCGGCTCCGATGTAGCGCAGCACGACGTGGCGCCAGGGGTGGGTCCGCGCCTCCTCGGCGGAGAGGTTGCCGGCGTCGAGCAGCTGCTGCACCGGGGTGTGGTCCACGGACACCCGTGCCAGCCGGCCCGCCCGGAACAGGTAGGCCCGCGAGTCACCGAGGTGCCCGAGCACGCAGCGCCGGCCGTCACAGGCGAGCGCCGTCAGCGTGCTGGCCATCCCGACCCGCGCAGGCTCGCGCTCCACGCCGAGGTGGACCGACTCGCGCGCCGCCGCCACGCCGGCTCGCAGCACGTCCTCGACGGGATCACCGAACCGCGCGAGCGCCGTGCTGGTCACCGCGAACGCCGTGGTCGCGGACGCCACCTCACCGGCCGCCGCTCCCCCGACCCCGTCCGCGACGAGGGCGAGGTAGGGCCCGACGAACGCGGAGTCCTCGTTGTGGTCACGCTTCAGTCCGGCGTCGCTGACGCCTGCACCCGAGAAACGCAGCATGGTCGGCCTCCTCGCAGTGACCTGCTCGCGAGCTCCGAGTGAACCGCGTGCGGCCGCCCCCGGTCAAGGGCTCAGCCCTGGGCGCGCTCCAGCGCCTCGGCGCGCTCACCGGCGTCGGTGATCTCCTCGGAGTCGAACGCCTGCGTGCGGTGGAACCACTCCAACGCCTCGGTCGGCCGTCCGGCGGCCTCGAGGGTGTCGGCGTAGGCATAGCGCAGCCGGACGACCCACGGGGCACGGCTCTTGTTGTTCAGCGGTGCCAGCTCCAGGGTGCGCAGCGCCGCATCCAGCTGGCCGAGATCGCGACGCGCCCCCGCCTCCACGATGGTCATCTCGGCCTTCGCCTCGGGAGCGAAGTTCGCGACACCGGGACTACGGGCCAGCTTCAGCGCCTGCTCGGGCTGACCGAGAGCGCGGTGGCAGTCCGCCATGATCGGCAGGTAGGCGGTCGCACCGTTCATCCGCTTCGCAGCGCGCAGCTCGGCCAGCGCCTCGGTGTAGTGGCCGGCGGCGTAGGCGGCTTCGCCGGTCGCCTCCCGGACCACGGCCAGCCGCGAGGCGCGCGCCCGGGCGGCCAGCGTGTGCTGGTAAGCAGTCTCGGGATCCTCGTCGATCAGGAGGCCCGCCGCGGCCAGGTGCCGGGCGACGCGTGCCGCGAGCTTCTCGGGCAGGCCCTTCAGCTGCGCTGCGACCGCCCGGTCGAGCTCCTTGCCGGTCACGTCCTCGGGCAGGTCGGGTCCGTCGTAGCGGGCCTGCTCCTCGCTCCGGGACAGCTGCTTGTCGACCGGACGCTTCCAGTCGCCCTGACGCTGCGGACGCTGGGGGGGCTTCCCGCCCCGGGAACGACCGTCGCCATGACGGTCGGGACGCTGTCGACGCTCCTCGGCCACTGTTCTCGCTCCTCGTGCATGACGTGCATGAAATGAACGAGGGGCCATCCGCGAACGGATGGCCCCTCGTCAAAGGTATGTCCGGCGGCGTCCTACTCTCCCACAGCCTCTCGGGTGCAGTACCATCGGCGCTGAACGGCTTAACTTCCGGGTTCGGTATGGAGCCGGGTGTTTCCCGTTCGCTATGGCCGCCGTAACTCTGTCAACCAGTATTCACCTGTCGTCGTGTTGTCACACGGGGTGTGTTGGTTGGGATCTGTCTAGTGGACGCGGGCAATCTTGTTTGTAGGGTGCTTCACTCTCACGCACTGTTTCCACGTCCGTGTCCCCGGCTTGGGGGGTGGTGTGGTGTGGTGTGGGTGGGGCAAGCCCTCGGCCTATTAGTACCGGTCGGCTGGGCATTACTGCTGTACACCTCCGGCCTATCAACCCACTGTTCTGGTGGGGGCCTTACCCCCTCGAGGGGGTGGGAAACCTCATCTTGAAACGTGCTTCCCGCTTAGATGCATTCAGCGGTTATCACTTCCGAACGTAGCTAACCAGCAGTGCCCCTGGCGGGACAACTGGCACACCAGAGGTTCGTCCATCCCGGTCCTCTCGTACTAGGGACAGCCTTTCTCAAGTTTCCTACGCGCGCGGCGGATAGGGACCGAACTGTCTCACGACGTTCTAAACCCAGCTCGCGTGCCGCTTTAATGGGCGAACAGCCCAACCCTTGGGACCTACTCCAGCCCCAGGATGCGACGAGCCGACATCGAGGTGCCAAACCATCCCGTCGATATGGACTCTTGGGGAAGATCAGCCTGTTATCCCCGGGGTACCTTTTATCCGTTGAGCGACGCCGCTTCCACATGCTGGCGCCGGATCACTAGTTCCGACTTTCGTCCCTGCTCGACATGTCTGTCTCACAGTCAAGCTCCCTTGTGCACTTACACTCGCCACCTGATTGCCAACCAGGCTGAGGGAACCTTTGAGCGCCTCCGTTACTCTTTAGGAGGCAACCGCCCCAGTTAAACTACCCATCAGGCACTGTCCCTGATCCGGATTACGGACCTAGGTTAGACATCTAGTACGACCAGAGTGGTATTTCAACGTTGACTCCACACTCACTGGCGTGAATGCTTCACAGTCTCCCACCTATCCTACACAAGCCGAACCAAACACCAATACCAAACTATAGTAAAGGTCCCGGGGTCTTTCCGTCCTGCCGCGCGTAACGAGCATCTTTACTCGTAGTGCAATTTCGCCGAGTCCATGGTTGAGACAGCGCCCAAGTCGTTACTCCATTCGTGCAGGTCGGAACTTACCCGACAAGGAATTTCGCTACCTTAGGATGGTTATAGTTACCACCGCCGTTTACTGGGGCTTAAATTCTGGGCTTCACCTCACACAAGGTGGGTTGACCCGTCCTCTTAACCTTCCAGCACCGGGCAGGAGTCAGTCCGTATACATCGTCTTACAACTTCGCACGGACCTGTGTTTTTAGTAAACAGTCGCTTGGGCCTGGTCTCTGCGACCCTCCCCGCTGCCCCCAGCTCGTGGGTTCACGGTTCGGGTCCCCCTTCTCCCGAAGTTACGGGGGTATTTTGCCGAGTTCCTTAACCATGGTTCTCTCGATCGCCTTGGTATTCTCTACCTGATCACCTGAGTCGGTTTGGGGTACGGGCGGCGCATAGCTCGCTAGAGGTTTTTCTCGACAGCATAGGATCACCCACTTCACCATTACGGCTCCCCATCACATCTCAGACTCCACATCGAAGTGAGAGACCCGGATTTGCCTAGGTCTCGTCCTACATGCTTGGCCACGGACAACCATCGCCGTGGTTGGGCTACCTTCCTGCGTCACCCCATCGCTTGACTACTACCGGATCGGATCCCACGCTCTGCCATACCGCCTCCCCCCGAAGGGTTCGGTCAGCATGGTTTCGGATGGTTAGCATCACCGGGCTCGTCATGGGCGCTACATTGCCGGTACGGGAATATCAACCCGTTGTCCATCGACTACGCCTGTCGGCCTCGCCTTAGGTCCCGACTTACCCAGGGCAGATTAGCTTGACCCTGGAACCCTTGATCATTCGGCGCACGGGTTTCTCACCCGTGATTCGCTACTCATGCCTGCATTCTCACTCGTGTCGCATCCACCCCTGGTTCACACCGGAGCTTCACACGCGACACGACGCTCCCCTACCCATCCACACACCTGAACCAACCTCGAGGGCGGCTAGGCTAACGTGCGAATGCCATAGCTTCGGCGGATGACTTGAGCCCCGCTACATTGTCGGCGCGGAATCACTTGACCAGTGAGCTATTACGCACTCTTTCAAGGGTGGCTGCTTCCAAGCCAACCTCCTGGTTGTCACTGCGACTCCACATCCTTTTCCACTTAGTCACCGCTTAGGGGCCTTAGCTGATGGTCTGGGCTGTTTCCCTCTCGACGACGGAGCTTATCCCCCGCCGTCTCACTGCTGCGCTCTCACTTACCGGCATTCGGAGTTTGGCTAACGTCAGTAACCTGGTCGGGCCCATCGGCTATCCAGTGCTCTACCTCCGGCAAGAAACACGCAACGCTGCACCTAAATGCATTTCGGGGAGAACCAGCTATCACGAAGTTTGATTGGCCTTTCACCCCTATCCACAGGTCATCCCCTCAGTTTTCAACCTAAGTGGGTTCGGTCCTCCACGTCGTCTTACCGACGCTTCAACCTGCCCATGGATAGATCACTTCGCTTCGGGTCTTGAGCGTGCTACTCAACCGCCCTGTTAGGACTCGCTTTCGCTACGGCTTCCCCACACGGGTTAACCTCGCAACACACCGCAAACTCGCAGGCTCATTCTTCAAAAGGCACGCCATCACCCGTCCACCCACAAGGGATGATCCAGGCTCTGACGGATTGTAGGCACACGGTTTCAGGTACTATTTCACTCCCCGCCAGGGGTACTTTTCACCTTTCCCTCACGGTACTTGTCCGCTATCGGTCATCGAGGAGTATTTAGGCTTAACGGGTGGTCCCGCCAGATTCACACGGAATTTCAGGGGTTCCGTGTTACTTGGGATGCAGCGTCACAGCCATCGACTTACACCTACGGGGCTCTCACCCTCTCCGGCGCCCCCTTCCAAGGGACTTCGGCTTCAACGATGGTTTCTTACTGTGTGGAAAGCCGGCAGACCTTCCCACGCGCTCCCACAACCCCACGCACACAACCCCTGCCGGGTATCACGCATGCGTGGTTTAGCCTCATCCGATTTCGCTCGCCACTACTCTCGGAATCACTGTTGTTTTCTCTTCCTATGGGTACTGAGATGTTTCACTTCCCCACGTTCCCTCCACACACCCTATTTTATTCAGATGCGGGTAACTGGACATGACTCCAGCTGGGTTTCCCCATTCGGACACCCCCGGATCACAGCTCGGTTGCCAACTCCCCAGGGCTTATCGCAGGCTCCTACGTCCTTCATCGGCTCTCGATGCCAAGGCATCCACCATGTGCCCTTCACAGCTTGCCACCACCAACACCACACCACACCCGGCCACAATCACGACCAGACACAGCGCACCACGACCACACCGCACAAACGGCATGACCATGGTCGTCAGCAGCAGCACACTACAAAGATGCTCGCGTCCACTATCCAGATCTCAAACAACAACCCCACACCACCCACCACCCACCCACACAGGGCAAGCAACGGTGCAGCAGAGGACAACCAAGACACAGATCAACCGACCTGATGCCTCAGAACCCCAACAGTGTGCCCCCACCCTCAGACCCCCACCCACCAGCCACCACCCAGGGCGACCAACAAGCAGAGATCCTCGAACAGGCGAGGAAGATAGATCCATGTGATTCCACTAGTGAACACCACCAAACACCCGAGACACATTCGGCCCCAGGCAGGGTGCGTGCTCCTTAGAAAGGAGGTGATCCAGCCGCACCTTCCGGTACGGCTACCTTGTTACGACTTCGTCCCAATCGCCAGCCCCACCTTCGACGGCTCCCCCCACAAGGGTTAGGCCACCGGCTTCGGGTGTTGCCGACTTTCGTGACGTGACGGGCGGTGTGTACAAGGCCCGGGAACGTATTCACCGCAGCGTTGCTGATCTGCGATTACTAGCGACTCCGACTTCATGGGGTCGAGTTGCAGACCCCAATCCGAACTGAGACCGGCTTTTAGGGATTCGCTCACCCTCACAGGATCGCAGCCCTCTGTACCGGCCATTGTAGCATGCGTGAAGCCCTGGACATAAGGGGCATGATGACTTGACGTCATCCCCACCTTCCTCCGAGTTGACCCCGGCAGTCTCCCATGAGTCCCCACCACCCCGAAGGGCGTGCTGGCAACATAGGACGAGGGTTGCGCTCGTTGCGGGACTTAACCCAACATCTCACGACACGAGCTGACGACAGCCATGCACCACCTGTACACCGACAAAAAGGGGCCACATCTCTGCAGCTTTCCGGTGTATGTCAAACCCAGGTAAGGTTCTTCGCGTTGCATCGAATTAATCCGCATGCTCCGCCGCTTGTGCGGGCCCCCGTCAATTCCTTTGAGTTTTAGCCTTGCGGCCGTACTCCCCAGGCGGGGCGCTTAATGCGTTAGCTACGGCACGGAACCCGTGGAATGGATCCCACACCTAGCGCCCAACGTTTACGGTGTGGACTACCAGGGTATCTAATCCTGTTCGCTCCCCACACTTTCGCTCCTCAGCGTCAGGTAATGCCCAGAGAACCGCCTTCGCCACCGGTGTTCCTCCTGATATCTGCGCATTTCACCGCTACACCAGGAATTCCGTTCTCCCCTGCATACCTCCAGTCTGCCCGTATCGAAAGCAAGCACCGAGTTAAGCCCGGTGTTTTCACTCCCGACGCGACAAACCGCCTACGAGCCCTTTACGCCCAATAATTCCGGACAACGCTCGGACCCTACGTATTACCGCGGCTGCTGGCACGTAGTTGGCCGGTCCTTCTTCTGCACCTACCGTCACTCTCGCTTCGTCGGTGCTGAAAGAGGTTTACAACCCGAAGGCCGTCATCCCTCACGCGGCGTTGCTGGATCAGGCTTCCGCCCATTGTCCAATATTCCCCACTGCTGCCTCCCGTAGGAGTCTGGGCCGTGTCTCAGTCCCAGTGTGGCCGGTCACCCTCTCAGGCCGGCTACCCGTCGAAGCCTTGGTAGGCCATTACCCCACCAACAAGCTGATAGGCCGCGAGCACATCCCCCACCCAAAAAGTTTCCACACGCACCCCATGCAGGGACGTGTCATATCCGGTATTAATCCCCCTTTCGGAGGGCTATCCCAGAGTGAAGGGCAGATTACTCACGTGTTACTCACCCGTTCGCCGCTCGAGTACCCCGAAGGGCCTTTCCGCTCGACTTGCATGTGTTAAGCACGCCGCCAGCGTTCGTCCTGAGCCAGGATCAAACTCTCCGTAGAAAAACCACGAAAAACATTTCCTGACAAACAAACCCTGACAAAAGTTGCCAGAATCAAAATGTCAAAACCCCAAAGACAACACAACCGAAGTCATGCCACCAACAGGGCACACAAACTAATTCACATCGACTATCAAACACACTGTTGAGTTCTCAAACATCAGGTGCATTCCTCGCTTTGCCTCTCGGCTCCGCTCGGTGCGTTTCCAACGTTAGTGGGCCATTCTCTCGCCGTGCAAATCCTGGCGATCCGGCCCCATCTCGGCGCATCCCAGTTCCCCGCGCTCTCAGGTCCCGCCTCGCGGCGCGCCCCGATCGACCCGGTGAAGGTGATGGTGGGAGATGGTCGCCCGGGGCCGACCGCCCGATCTTCTGATCTTGCAGCCCGCCGCTCCCTGGCGACTCGGAGAACATTAGGCGAGCGCTGGGCACATGCCAAATCGATCCACTGTGTCCTGGACCACAATCGCGTTTGTGCAGGTCAGAGGAGGTTTGGCGGCGGCAGTGCCGCGATCCCCCGCGCGTCGCCGGGGCGCCGGCACCCGGCGAGCAGCAACGCCTGGCCGGTCTCCGCGGTCAACCGCGCCAGCAGGTCGGTGACCCCCGAGGCTCCGCCCACGGCCAGCGCGTGGAGCGAGGGCCGCCCCACGAAGACGGCGTCGGCACCCAGCGACAGCGCCGCCAGCACGTCGAGCCCGGACCGGATGCCACCGTCGACGTAGACCGGGATCCGTCCTCCGACCGCGGCGGCGACCTCAGGCAGCGCGCGGCGCGTGGTCACGGTCCGGTCGAGCTGACGCCCGCCGTGGTTGGAGACCCAGACCGCTGCCGCCCCCGCCTCGAGGCACGCCACGGCGTCGTCAGGTCGCAGCACCCCCTTGACGACCACGGGCACGCCGGTCACCTCGTGCAGCCAGCCGATGTCCGCGGCCGCGAGGTCGTCGGCCCACCTGACGTCGTCGGGAGCCTCGAAGTTGCAGCGGAACCAGGACAGGTCGTGGTCGTCCCAGGCCTCCTCCGGCGGCCGACGCTTCGGCCCCGGCACCGGGGTGTCGGCCGTCAGCACGACCGCCCGGGCTCCGGCCGAGACGGCCGCCCGGAGCACCGGCACCGCCGAGACCCGGTCCGGCGGCAGGTAGGCCTGCAACCACCACGGGGAGCCGGCGTCGATGTCGGCGAAGCGGTGGCCGGCGTTCGAGCTGACCACGTGCAGCGCGCCGGCGTCGCGGGCACCCGCGGCCATCGCCCGCTCCCCGTCGCGATGGGCCACGCGTTGCAGCGACGTGGGCGCGATGCCCACCGGCGTGCGCAGGGAGCTGCCGAGGGTGTCGACCGTCAGGTCGACCGGTCCCCCGACGAGAAGCCGGGGAGCGAACCGGACGTCGGTCCACGCGGCCGATGCCTCGGCCGCGCTGATGCCGTCGTCGGCGCCGGTCTCGACGTACTCCCACATCGGTGGGGGCATGACGGACCTCGCCCGCTCGGCGAGGTCCGTCTGCCAGGTCATCGCGGCAGGACCCGGACCCCGGCGAAGCTCTTCTTGCCGCGGCGGAGCACGAGCCAGCCGTCGCCGAGGAGGTCGGACTCCCCCGGCACGTGGTCGGGATCCGTCACGCGCTCGTTGTTGAGGTAGGCGCCGCCCTCGCCGACCGTGCGACGCGCCTCGCCCTTGCTCTTCGCCAGCCCGGTGTCGACGAGCAGGTCGACCACGCTCGGCACCTCGCCCCGTACCTCGGCGCTGCCGGCCTCGCGGAGGGCGGCGCCGAGGGTGGCGGGATTGAGCTCGTGGAGGTCGCCGCCGCCGAACAGTGCCGCAGCCGCGGCCTTCGCCTGCTCGGTCTCCTTCTTCCCGTGGACGAGCGTCGTCACCTCGTCGGCGAGGTGCTTCTGCCCCGTGCGCAGCCAGGGCTTCTCCGCCGTCTCCGCCTCGAGGGCCTCGATCTGTCCGCGGTCGAGGAACGAGAACACCCGCAACAGCTCGCCCACCTTCTCGTCCTCGGCGTTGAGCCAGAACTGGTGGAAGGCGTAGGGCGAGAGCATCTCGGGATCGAGCCAGAGCGCTCCGCCCTCGGTCTTGCCGTACTTCGTGCCGTCGGACCTGGTCAGCAACGGCGTGGCGAAGGCGTGGGCGCGCCCGCCCTCGCTGCGACGGATCAGCTCCACGCCGGCGGTGAGGTTGCCCCACTGATCGCTGCCGCCGAACTGCAGCGTCACGCCGTGGTCGCGGAAGAGGTTGAGGAAGTCCATCGACTGGAGCAGCACGTAGCTGAACTCGGTGTAGCTGATGCCCTGCTCGAGGCGTCGGGCGACGACGTCGCGGGCGAGCATCCGGTTGACCGGGAAGTGCTTGCCGACGTCACGCAGGAAGTCGATGGTCGACAGACCGGCGGTCCAGTCGTAGTTGTTGACCATCGTCGCGGCGCGCGGACCGTCGAAGTCGAGGAAGGGCTCGATCTGGCCCCGCACCCGCTCGACCCAGTCCTTGACCACGTCGAGGGAGTTCAACGAGCGCTCGCCGGAGTCCTTGGGGTCGCCGATCATGCCGGTGGCACCGCCGACGAGGGCGTAGGGACGGTGACCGGCCCGTTGCAGCCGCCGGGCGGTGAGCACCTGCACGAGGTGGCCCATGTGGAGGCTCGGTGCGGTCGGGTCGAAACCCACGTAGAACTTCACGCTCTCCTCGGCCAGCACCGCCCGCAGGGCGTCGGGATCCGTCGAGTGCGCCAGCAGGCCGCGCCACTCGAGGTCGTCGAGGAGGGTGGGATCGATCGACACCTGTCTGCCTTTCGGAAGGAGGACCCGGGACCCGGGTCGTGCTCGGGGACCAAGCCTGCCCCATGCGTCGAGCGGGCGCCCAGCGGGTTTCACCCCTCGGGGTGCCCGGGGGCGTGGATAGCATGCCGTGGTGATTGCAGGCAGGTACGACCTCGAGCGCGAGGTGGGCCGCGGCGGGATGGGCGCCGTGTGGCTCGCCCGCGACACCGTGCTGGGTCGCCGGGTGGCGATCAAGCGCGTCGGCATGGTGCCCGGCGGCACGATGCCCGACCTCGAGCGCGCCGAGCGGGAGGCGCGACTGGCAGCCCGGCTCAACCACCCCCACGTGGTCGCGATCTTCGACCTGGTCAGCGACGACGAGGGCGAGTGGCTGGTCATGGAGTACGTCGAGGGGTCGACCCTCGCCGGGCTCGTCGCGCAGGAGGGCGCCCTCTCCCCGGATCGCGCCACGGCCCTGCTGCGGCAGGCCGCCGACGCACTCGCCGCCGCGCACGGGGCCGGCATCGTGCACCGGGACGTGAAGCCGTCGAACATGCTGGTGGACCGCCACGACAACGTGAAGCTCTCCGACTTCGGCATCGCCCGGGCCGAGGCGGACGCGTCGCTGACCCAGACCGGACTGGTGACCGGGTCTCCGGCGTACCTCGCCCCCGAGGTGGCCTCGGGCCGCACCGCGTCGGACGCCAGCGACGTGTGGTCGATCGGAGCATCGCTGTACCACGCGCTCGCCGGCCGTCCGCCCTACGAGGTCGGCGACAACCTGATGGGCGCGCTGTACAAGATCGTCCACGAGGAGCCGCCCCAGCTGCCGGACGCCGGCTGGCTCGGGCCGCTGCTCGAGCGGACCATGACCCGGGACCCGGCCGACCGGTGGCCGATGTCGCAGGTGCGTGACTTCCTGGCTGCCGGTCCGGACGCCACCCAGGTGATGGCCGCACCGGCGCCGGTTCCCGAGCCGCCGAAGACCCCGGCCGAGCCGATGCCGGTGCCCGCGCCGGTGGCGCCGGCCTCACAGGCCCCACGCCGGCGTACGCCCTGGTTGCTGGCGGTGGCCGGCGTGGTGCTGCTCGTCGTCCTCGTCGCCGTCGCGTGGATGCTGGTCACCGGAGGTGACGACGTGCCGACGGCCAACCAGCCGACCGGCAGCAGCGACTCGCCCGCGCCCACCGAGACCAGCGAGTCCAGCGAGACCCCGGTGGACGAGCCCACGGCCGACGGCATGGAGGGGTTCATCGGCGACTACCTCACCGCCGCCGCTGCCGACCCCAGCACCAGCTTCCCCATGCTCACCCGCTCCTTCCAGCGCGCGAGTGGCGGCTTCGAGAGCTATGCCGGGTTCTGGAACACCGTCGACACCGCCGAGCTCGTCGACGTCTCGGCCGACCCCGAGAGCCTGACGGTGACCTACACGGTCGCCTACACCAAGACCGACGGCAGTGCGCCGACGGAGGAGGTCAGGCTCGGCCTCGTCTACCGTGACGGCACGTACCTGATCGACCAGGAGGCCTAGTGCGGATCGGGATCCAGAAACGGGGGCTGGTACCGGCTGCAGTGGTCGCCGTGCTCGGCACGGTGCTGCTCTACCTCGCCTCGACGGCGGGGTACGCCGCGTGGCGGGGCGGCGACAGCGCGCCCGTCTCGGGCCGCGGCTACCTGCCGTCGGTGCTCGAGAACGCGCCGGAGGCGGTGCCGACGACCGACGTCTACGGGCCACCGGGCCCGGTGGCCGTCGTGTACGCCGGGACCGACGTCGACGACGGGCTGACCGGGGCGGTGGAGCGTCCATGGCTCACGGTCTCCGCCGTCACCGGCGACTACCGGGCCCTCGTCGCGCCCGGACTTCCCCTGCCGGCCGCGGGGGCGATGAGCACCAGCCCCGACGGCACCCGGCTCGCGTGGGCTGGACCGGACGGGGTGGTCCTCTACGACACCGGGACCGGGGAGTCCCGCACCGCCGCGTTCGACGCGGTCGACGTGGTCGGGCCGTTCTCATCCGACGCGGGGCTGGTGGCCGTCCACGCCGACGGGGTGCGGCTCGTGGACGTCGCGTCCGGCGAGGTGGTCGCCGAAGCCCCGGCGGACCCGCGTGCCGTCGCCGGCGCCGCCTGGCGCCCCGACGGCTCCGGCCTCGACCTCGTGGTGTCCGGCGAGCTGCTCACGCTCAGTCCCGACGGGACCAGCCGGACGCAGCCCACGACCATCCCGGCCGCCGCCGAGCTGGCCTGGTCCCCCCAGGGTGACCGGCTCGCGGACCTCCGCAACGAGGGCGGGACCCACCGGCTCTACGTGTCCGAGCTCCGGTCGGACGGCCGGGTCGCACCCGCGGAGCGGGTCGAGGTCCCGGGCATCTCGCTGCAGCACCTCTTCGGCTTCTCCGGTGAGCGATCGATCGCCGCCGACGCCTTCGTGCTGGAGTCCGGCAGCGTCGAGCGGGTCCTGGACGTGTCCCTGGACACCGGGTCGACCTCCGACCTCACGACGCTGCCCGCGCCCGGTCCGAACTGGGTGGACGCCTCGACCGTGTCGGTCGCGTCCGACACGCTGCGCCGCGGGAGCTACGAGTGGCCCTCGCAGCTGTGGCCGTGGAGCTATGCCGCACGGTTGGCTGCCTGCGCGCTGCTCATGTTCTTCCTGTTCGGGCTCTACGTCACCCGCCGTCCGAGGACCCGCTGAGCCACCCAGGATGGGGAGCAGCCCGGATGTGCTGGGCTGCTCGCTGCCTCGTAGCCTGACGGGACCCCCCGATCCGCCAGGAGTGATGCACGCGTGCCCGCACGACCCACCAGCTCGCGGGGCTTCCGCGACGACATCCAGGGGATGCGGGCCCTCGCGGTCCTCGGGATCCTGGTCTTCCACCTCGGGTTGAGCCCCTACGCCGGCGGCTTCGTCACCCTCGACGTGTTCTTCGTGCTCTCCGGCTTCCTGATCACCACGCTGCTGCTGCGTGAGGTCGCCCGCACCGGTCGGGTGGACCTGCTGGGCTTCTACGTGCGCCGCGCCCGCCGGATCCTGCCCGCGGCCACCGTCGCCATCATCGGCACCGTCGTGGCGTCGTACCTCTGGATCAACGCGCTGGACGCGCGGGACGCCGCCGTGGACGGCGTCTGGGCCTCGCTGTTCGGCGCCAACATCCGCTTCGCGCTCGACGAGACCGACTACTTCGCGCAGGACGACTCGGTCTCGCCGCTGCAGCACTTCTGGTCGCTCTCGGTCGAGGAGCAGTTCTACCTGGTGCTCCCGGCCCTGCTGCTCCTCACCGTCCTGCTCGTACGCCGCGGCCGGCGCGGCCGGGACGCGAGCCCGCTGCCCGCCATCGCCGTGGTGCTGGGCGTGGTGACCGTGGCGAGTCTCGCGTGGTCGGTGTACGCCTCGCAGGCCAGCCCGCAGAGCGCGTACTTCTCGACGTTCACCCGGTCCTGGGAGTTCGGGGCCGGCGCGTTGCTGGCGATGGCGGCGCCCCGGGTGGCGCCGCGGCTCACGGCCCCGGTCCGCAACACGGTGGCCGTCGGCGGGCTCGGCCTGATCGGCGTCGCCCTGTTCGCGGTCTCGGAGACCGACCCCTACCCCGGCTGGCTGGCGCTGATGCCGGTGCTCGGCACCGCCGCCGTGCTGCTCGCAGGCACCGGCGTGCCGGCCGACCGGACGCCGCTGGTGTCCCGGCTGCTCGGCGTCCGGCCGCTGCGGGTCGTCGGCGACGCCTCGTACTCGCTCTACCTGTGGCACTGGCCGGTGATCGTCGTCGCCCAGCAGCGGCTGAGCCGGGAGCTGCGTCCGCTGGACGTCGCGGTGGTGCTGGCCGTGACCGCGCTGATGACGTGGGCGTCGTACCGCTTCGTGGAGACGCCGTTCCGCGGCAGCGTGCCGCGGGTGCGCCGGCGGGGGCTGGTGCTCTACCCGGCCGCCGTGGCGCTGGCCGTCGGCAGCAGCCTGGTCGTGGTCGTGGCGGTCGACCGCACGCTGGAGACCTCGGCGCCGCCGATCAGCGTCGACGAGGTCGACAGCGGGCCGCAGGGGAAGGCGCTGTCCCAGGACCCGGTGATCGCACTCGTGCAGGCGTCGGTGGCGGCGGCCCGGCAGGGCGAGCCGGTGCCTGGTGACCTGCGACCCGCCCTCACCGACCTCAGGGAGGACACGGCCGACCTGGGCAGGTGCGAGAACCAGGAGCCGCCGTGGCGCGCGTGCGAGCAGGGCGACGAGGACGGCAGGAAGCGGCTCGTCGTGCTCGGCGACTCCCACGGCCGGCACTGGATCCCGGCGTTCGAGGAGATCACCGAGCAGGCCGGCTGGTCGGCGTACTACCTGGTGAAGCCGCAGTGCTCCGCCGCCCGGGTGGCCGGGGTGCTCAACGGCGAGGACGGACCGGACGAGGACTGTGCGGACTTCAACGCCTGGGCCGAGCGTCAGGTGGAGCGGCTGGAGCCCGACCTGGTCGTGGTCTCGACGACCGGTGCCTCCCGGGTGTGGCTGGACGGCGAGGTGGTCTCCGACCGGGAGCAGGTCGGCGGCGCGGTGCGCCAGGGCTTCGCCCGGCTCTTCCGCGACCTCACCCCGCTCGCCGAGCGGGTCACCCTGCTCGTCGACGTCCCCGGCCGGACGACCCGACCGCCGCAGTGCCTGAGCGCCAAGGACGCGACCCTGGAGGCGTGCCTCGACGAGCCCACCGCCCGCCGGGCCGAGACCTCCCGGGTCAGTGCCCGGGTCGCGCGCCGCCAGGGCGTCGACGTCGTGCGCACCGAGCAGTGGCTGTGCGCGGACGGCGTGTGCCCCGCCGTCGTGGGTGACATGGTCGTGCAGCGCGACACCGGCCACCTGACGACGGTCTACGCACGCCACCTCGCCGACGCGCTGCGCCGGGAGATCGGCGGCTGGTAGGGCGGGTGGGGCTCGAACCCACGACCCAAGGATTATGAGTCCTCTGCTCTGACCGACTGAGCTACCGCCCCTCACCCCGCGGACGGGGTGGCTCGACCCTAGTGGGCGCGCGTGGCAGGGCCGACGGGGTGTCGGCGGGCTGGGGCGCTGGTGGATCATGGGCCTGTGAGGTCGTCCACCCGGTCGTGGTCACCGCCGCGGATCGCACTCTGGCTGCCCGCGACGGGGCTGAGCGTCGCCTTCGTGCTCGTGTACTGGGTCTCGGTCCGCACGGTGGCCGGGCGCGAGTTCGGGGATGCCGCTCTGCGGGGGGCGCTCCTCACGCAGAGCGCCTTCTCCCGCACCGTGGACCGGGTGCTGGACGTCGTCTCGGTGGCCTCCCTCGCCGGCGCGCTGGCCCTGGTGGCGACCATCGCGCTCGTCCGGCTCGCCCGGGTGCCCGGGCTGGCCGCCATCGGGGTGGTGGTCGCCGCGAACGGGTCCGCCTGGCTGCTCAAGCACCACCTGCTCAGCCGGCCCGACCTCGGGCTCGACGAGTACACCCCCGCGACCCTCAACAGCCTCCCCAGCGGCCACAGCACGGCCGTGTTCTCGGCGGTGGTCGCGGTGCTGCTGGTGCTGCCCGCCCGACTGCGACCGGCCGTCGCCGGCGCGGGAGGCGTGCTCGCCTTCGTCACGGCGATGGCCACGATGTCGGCCGGGTGGCACCGCGCCGGCGACTCGGTGGCGTCGTTCGTGCTGGTGGGCATCTGGGGCACCCTGGCGGTCGCCGTCATGGTCGCGGTGGGCTGGCGCCCGGAGCCCGGAACCGCTCCCCCGGCTCCGCTGCCGGTGATCCGGTGGTTCGGGGCGTTCGCCGTGGGCGCCCTGCTGCTCGGGCTCTCGCTCGCGCTGCTGCTGGAGGGGCTGTCCGGGCTGCGCGACACCTCGCTCGGCAACGCGGTGGCGCTGCTCGCCAGCTCCGCGCTGGTCGCGGGCGCGGACGTCGGGGTGATGCTCGTGCTGCTGCGCACCATCGCCGCCGGGGAGCGGACGACCTAGTCCCAGCGCACCGGCACCGGGTCCTCGAGCCGGGCGAGCCAGTCGGCAGCTGCACCCCCGTACTCCCCGAGGTCGTCCCCGGCGAGGTGCGGCTCGATCCGCGCCCACGACTCGGCGCGGTCGAGCCGGCCGAGCCGGAGCGCCGCGGGCAGCGCCTGCCGCAGGGCGGACGTCGGCACGCGGTCGCTCCACACCTCGAGCGCCGCGTCGGCGACGCGACGCAGCCGGGCGTCCTGGGGCCCGGCCTGGTCGAGCCGGTCGGCCAGGACGTTGAGCGGGACCAGCAGGGTCGAGAGCGGGTGGCCCCACACGGCGTCGGCGAAGTCGAAGAGCCGCAGGCCGTCGGGCCGGTCGAAGGCGTTGTGCTCGTGGAGGTCGTTGTGGACGACCGTGGCCGGCAGCCCGAGCGTGTCGAGCTCCTCCTGCCACGGGGTCACCAGCTCGCCGACGTGCTCCGGCACCCGGCTGCTCGTCAGCCCCGTGGCCAGCAGCGACGCACCGTGGTCGGCGGTCACCCGCGCGAGCTCCATCGCACGCACGACCAGCCGGCACCACGCGTCGAGGTCGTCCCCGCGCACCGTCTCCGCGAAGACCGGGCCCTGGTCGGGCGTCAGCAGCAGCCCGCGCCTCGGGTCGACCGCCACCACCGGCACGACGTACGCCGGCGCCAGCCGCGCCAGCTCGGCGACGAGCTCGGCCTCGAACACCTGGCCCGCGCAGTTGACCTTGGCGAAGTAGGTCCTCCCGTCGACCACGACCTCCCACACCCTGGCCCAGGGCCGGACCTTGCCCTGCTCGATCGAGGTGACCTCGCCGAGCTCGGAGCCGACCCAGGCCGCGACCTCGCCGGTGCGGTCCGGACCTGCACCGTGCTCCATGGGGCCACCCAATCCGGTTCCGGGGGATGTGGGCAAGCGCACGATGCGCCATGCTCGGGAGATGAGCACCGACGCACCCGCACCCCTGGAGCCGCTGACCGAGGACTGGCAGCGAGCGCTGTGCATCGTGGCCCACCCGGACGACGTGGAGTTCGGCGCGGCCGCGGCCATCGCCCGGTGGACCGGGCAGGGAAAGGACGTCGCCTACTGCATGGTCACCAGCGGCGAGGCCGGCATCGACGGTCTGCACCCGGACCAGGCGGGCCCGCTGCGAGAGCAGGAGCAGCTCGCGGCCTGCCGCGAGGTCGGCGTGGAGACCTGCGACTTCCTACGGCTGCCCGACGGGATCCTCGAGTACGGCGTGGCGCTGCGGCGCACCCTGGCGGAGGTGGTCCGCCGGCACCGCCCCGAGATCGTGATCACCGGCAACTTCCACGAGACCTGGGGCGGGCGCAACTTCAACCAGGCCGACCACATCGCCGTCGGCCGCGCCGTCATCGACGCCGTGCGTGACGCGGGCAACCGCTGGGTGTTCCCCGAGCAGCTGACCGGCGACCTCGAGCCGTGGGGCGGGGTGGGCCAGGTGTGGGCGGCCAACTCTCCCGAGGCCGGCCACGGCGTCGACACCACCGACACCTTCGACGCCGGGGTCGCGTCGCTGGAGGCCCACCGCGCCTACATCGACGGCCTCGGCTGGGAGGACTTCGACCCCCGCGAGTTCCTCGAGGGATTCGGCCGGCAGACCGGCCAGCGGCTGGGCGTCACGTTCGCGGCCGCGTTCGAGGTCTACCCGATGGGCTGGGGCGAGTAGCCGCCCGGCTGGGCCCCGGCCACAGCGGAGAGCCGGTCATGTGGGGCGCGGACACATGGTCGCGCCCCGGTGCACCTCCCACGATGGGGGTATGACGCCCCTCACACTCTCGGGACTGGTGCTCGCCGTCGGCAGCGCCGCCCTCGCCCTGCCGACCTCGTCGGCCGCCGCCCCTGCCGCAACCGCGGCGCCCCACTGCGCCGGACAGGACCGGATCGCAGTGCCGCGCGCCGAGGTCGCGGAGACCGCCTGCCTCGACGACCTGACGACGGCCGGTCTCACCGGCACCGAGCACACCGACCCCGCCGACTGGACCGGGCTCCACGCGCCGGGCACCGAGAACCCCTCGGGCGTCCCGGGCATCCAGGTCGACGGCTACTTCCCCGACACCTCCACCTCCAACACCCACCACGGCTGGAACCACGATGCGCAGTTCGTGATCCGGCTCCCCGACGACTGGAACGGCGCGGTCGTCGTCAGCGGGGCGCCCGGCACCCGGACCCAGTACGCCGGGGACTACATCTTCAGCGACTGGCTGCTCGACCAGGGCTACGCCTACGCGATGACCGACAAGGGCAACAACGGCGGCTCCTTCCACGCCGACGGCGAGGCGCCGGGTGACGCCGTCGCCGAGTGGAACCGGCGCGTCACCCAGCTGACGCGGGCCACCCAGGCGGTGGCCGAGCAGACCTACGGCCGCGAGGCCCGCCGCAGCTACCTGATCGGCGTCTCCAACGGTGGCTACCTCGTGCGCTGGCAGCTGGAGAACCGGGCCCGGCTCTACGACGGGGGCGTGGACTGGGAGGGCACCCTCTACCGGGCCGCTCCCCCGAACCTGCTGACCTACCTCCCCGAGGCGCTGACGCACTACCCGTCCTACGCCGCCACCGGGGACCGGGACGCGCTCGAGGCGATGGTCGACGCCGGCTTCAACCGCGCCTCGAGGTTCACCTGGGAGTACCACTACGGCGTCTACTGGGACCTCACCCAGCGGCTCTACCGCGAGGAGTTCGACCCGGCCTGGGACGGCGACCTGGTCGCCGGGGTCCCGTTCTGCCAGAGCGGGACGCCGAGCTGCGACGCGGACTACGACTACGAGGAGCGCCCCTCGGCCCAGCGGGCGATGCGCAAGGTCGCGCTCACCGGCGACGTGAAGCGCCCGATGCTGACGCTGCACGGCACCCTCGACGCGCTGCTGCCGATCCGCACCGACTCCGACGTCTACACCCCGATGATCCGGCGGGCCGGGCGCGGCGACCTGCACCGCTACTACCGGGTCCGCGGCGGCACCCACGTCGACGGCCTGTACGCCGAGTACGGCGACCGGGTCCGCCCGCTGCTGCCCTGCGCACGCAGCGCCTTCGACCGGCTGACCGGCTGGGTGGAGGGCGACCGTCGACCGCCGCGCAGCACCACGCTGCCCCGCCCGGCCGCCGAGGTCGACCAGGTCAACCGCTGCGGTCTGGGGTGAGCGGACTCAGCCGTACGGCGTGAGGAGCTGGTCGACGGGCGCGTCGTCGTCGGTGAGCACGTCGGCTCCGACGGTGAACCGGTCGAGCGCGGCGCCCTCGATCCCCTGCCAGTCCAGGTCGCGTGCCGCCATCGTCTCGACGACGGCGTCGAGGTCGACCGGGCGCTGCGACGCCACGGCGACCAGGTTGCCGCCGTCGTCGCCGGCCAGGGTGGCGGGGGCGGCGAGGAGCGCCACGTGCTCGAAGACCGATCCCATCGTCGCCAGCTCGGCCCGGACGAAGTCCAGCGGCGGGTGGTCGATCAGGTTCGCGACGTACAGCCCGTCGGGGGCGAGCACCCGGTCGACCTCCTCGAGGGCCTCGCGGGTGGCCAGGTGGAAGGGGACGGACACCCCGCCGAAGGCGTCCCCGACGACGAGGTCGCGCGAGGCGTCGGGGAGCCGGGCGAGGCCACGCCGACCGTCCTCGACCCGGACCTCGATCGCCCCGCCGAGGTCGGCTCCCAGCAGCTCGACGTCGATCTCCACGACCCCGGGATCGATCTCCGAGACCAGGCTGCGGGTCCCCGGCCGCGCCTCCTCGAGGTAGCGGGGAAGGGTGAGCCCACCTCCGCCCAGGTGGTACGCCGCGAGCGGCGTGGACGCGGGCCAGGACGCGTCGACGACCGACGCGATCGCCTGCACGTAGGCGAAGTCGAGGTAGGAGGCGTCCTGGAGGTCCACGTAGGAGTGGCGCAGCCCGTCGAGCACCAGCACCCGGCCCGACGGCCGCTCCGGGTCGGTGCGCACCACGGCGCAGTGGTAGATCGTCTCGACGTCGCACCCGCCCGGGGTCAGCTGTGCGGTGAGCCCGCCGACGGCCACGACCGCCGCGGCCGTCGCGCGACCGCGCCAGCTGCGCACCCGGACGTCGACGACGACCGACGCGACGACCAGGAGCACTCCCAGCCCGACCAGGATCGTGCTGACGGGCACCAGCGAGATCAGCACGAAGCCGGTCAGGACCGTCCCGGCGATGGCACCGACCGTGCCGATCCCCGAGAGCCGGCCCACGACGGTTCCGGTCTCCTCGAGGCTGGTCAGCCGCAGGGTCGTCACGACCGGGGTGACCGCAGACAGCAGGGCTGCCGGCACCATGATCGCTGCGCCCGACGCGAGCTGGAACAGCGCGTCGTCCCCGGTGGCGGCGGTGCCGCGGACGACGGTCGGGAGCATCGCGACGGCACCACCCGAGACGGCCAGCAGCGGCCCCAGCATCAGCCGCGGGGAGGCGTGGTCGGCAGCGCGGCCACCCAGCCACGAGCCGGCGGCGATCGCCGCCAGGGCCAGACCGATCACCAGCGTGTTGGTCTCCAGCGTGAGACCGAGGTAGGGCGCGAGGAGCCGCAGGGCCGCGAGCTCGACGACGAGCACCGCGCCGGAGGAGCCGAACACCAGCGCGGCCGCGGCCCACGGCCCCAGCGCGGGGGCGTCAGGACCGGCGGGGGGTTCGGCGGGAGGCATGGACAAACCCTGCCAGATCGGTCGGCGGGGACTCGGCCGACCGATGGTGCCGGGCGTCAGGACAGGAGCACCCGGTCGTCGGGCAGGCACGGCGCCGGAGAGCTCTCCTCGACCATGCCGACCAGGTCGTGGGACGGCGTGACGCCCAGCTCGACGGCGAGCAGACGCTCGTAGGCCGTCAGCGCCCGTCGAGCCTCGACCCAGTTGCCCTCGTCCAGGTAGGCGGCCACCAACGTGCGCTGGGCGCTCTCCCGGAGCGGTTCGGCGTTGACGGCGGCGATCGCCGCCTCGACGGCGTCGGCGTACCGTTCGCGACAGCTCAGCTCACGGCTCTGCGCCTCCAGCGCGTGCATCACCCGCTGCCGCAGTCGCTCCCGCTCCAGGATGGTCCAGTCGTCGTACCAGCCCGGCAGCAGGTCGAGCGCGTCGGCCTCAGGGGGTCCGCGGCGCAGGTCCTCCGGCAGTGGATGGCCGCCGATGACCCGATCGGCCCACTGCCTGAGCTCGTGGACGTCCACCTCGACATCGTCGACGAGCTTCAGCGACCACTTGTCGCACTGCATCACCTCGACCCCGGCTCCGCGCAGCCGCCACAGCGCCGAGCGCAGGTTCCCCGCGGCGCGGTCGTCGCCGCCGACGGGCCACAGCGTGCCCGCCACGTGGCGACGCTCGACCCGCCCGTGGCGCAGGGCGACGAAGGCCAGCAACCGCTTGCTGCCCTCCGGCACGACCCTCCGCCGGCCCTCCACCAGCACGTAGGGACCCCCGAACAGATGCACGGAGGTTCCACCCGAATTCGTCATCTCGCACAGCATCGTTGTCTCCTCGAACCCTCACTGGACGCTCGGCCCTCATGGGGAGGACGGACGTGCGGACCGTCTGATACCTCCCTGCGATCATCCACCTCCCGCGCTGGAGTGGTCGTGGCCGGCGCCGTAGGGGTGGTGGGACCGCAGGAAGCGGTCGACCTCACGCAGGGCGTCGTCGGGATCGGCGAAGCTCCGCACCTCTCGACCGCCCGCCAACGCCAGGCCACGGTGGAGGAACCGCTCGGTCGTGACCGAGATCAGCAGCCGGTCGACCTCGCTCTCGACCCTCACGATGCAGACACCGGTCCGCGGCGCGTCCGTGTCCGCGGGGCCTCGCCGGCTAGGCACGGGACCGCACCATCAGGTAGACCGCCTCGGGCCCTTCCGCATGCACCGCGTACACCGCGGTCTGGCCCGCCTCTCCCAACCCCAGCTCGTCGGCAAGGACCCGGGCCCGAGCCACCAGCAGCGGTTCCCGGTCCGCGTCCGGCGCGCAGGCGACCAGCTCGACGTGGTCGACGTCCTCGACCAGGCGACGCAGGGCCACGAGGCCATCACGCGAGGCCAGGCGCCAGCCACCGGACTCGAAGTGCACGGTGCCCGCGGCCTCGTCCTCACGCGGGTCCACCCGAGCGGCGTAGCGCCCGCGATCCCGCGGTGCGTCGACCAGGTGGACGCCGACCTCGTCGTCCGACGACGTGTCCACCTCGCCATCATGGCCCACCGGGGCGGCGGTCCTCGACTGCGTCATCGCGTCGGCGAACGCGACGACGGACGGGCGGTGGTCGCGCGGCGGGTACTGCGCCTCCGGCGCAGCCCCGAGCTGGACCCCCCGGGTGAACGCGACCCACCCGTAGCGCGGTGTCCGCAACGACGGAAGGTCGGCGGGGATGTCCGGGATCCACACGTCGATCGCCGGAGGGTCGCCGTCGCGGAGCGGGATCCGGTCCAGGTGCTGGGCCAGGGCGACGGCGGAGACGGCGACGTCGGCGGTGCAGGTGATGAAGCGCACCGGAGTGCGCGAGCCCATGCGGCGTCTCACCTTCGCCGCCCAACCCGCCTTGCGTCCTTCGTCCTTGGTGTCGTCCTTGATGTCGTCCTTGGTGTCGTCGTGATCGTTGCCGTCGTCGCCGGCGAGCGACACGTCGAGGAAGCCACCGGGCGGCAGCTCCACCAGCTGCTCCTCCAGGGCAGCGTCGCGGTCGAGCCTGGCGACGTGGTCCTCGAACTGGAGCACCTGGGCGAGGTAGGTGCTCCAGGACCGCATGCTCAGCCGCGGCAGCCAGGACGCCTGCGGCGGGGCCTCGACCCGGTCGCGTCGGGCGGACCACACGTCGACCTCCCAGCGGTCCCCGTCGCGGAAGAGCAGGCCGAGCGGCACCGCGGCGGCGGAGGGCGCGTGGGCCGGCGCCGGCCGCGACCAGGGGCGGTCGAGGAGGCTGGGCACCGGTTGCCCCGTGCTCCCCGGCGTCAGCCAGGGCGTCCCCTGCTGCCGCTCCTTCTCGAACCACGCGCTGGCGAGCTCGCTGCGTCGGGCCCGGGTCGCTCCCCACCAGGACCCCTCCAGGGTCTCGGCCCGCACCCGCAGCCGGACGGCGTCGTCCTGCCACGGATGGATGGACGACCCGGGGCCACAGCTGGTCGCGCAGACCGAGGAGTACGCCGGTTCGTGACCGCTGAGGACCGGATCGGCCGGCACCACCTCGACCACCCACATCCGGTACGGCACGTCGAGCTCCAGGCGGCCCAGGTCGACCGTGAGGTCGGTCTGGCTGCGCAACAACCGTCCCTCGGCCGACACCGCCAGTCCCGGCGACGCGACGACTCGAGCCGATCCGCCGCGGTCGACGAGCTCCAGGTCCAGCTCGTACCCGTGCACCGTGCCGCTGCCCGCCGCCATCGCCGAGAGCCGGTTCAGCTCGCTGCTGTAGTCCTGGATCTGGGCCAGGTGCTCGGCGCGCAGGAACAGTCCGTCGACGGGGTGCAGCCGGCGCAGGCCGCTCAGCGCGGGCTCGGACAGGGCGGTCGCCGAGGTTGCCGCGGGGGCGTCGGGTGGCGCCGCGGCGGTCGGGGTGCTCATGATGCGTCTCCGTTCCACAGACCTTCGGTGAAGGTGATGACTGCGTCGTGGCCGTCGGGTGGAGCGACCGGTGGACCCCCGACCAGACCGGCCAACGGGGCGACCGGGTCCAGCCCGAAGACCGGCGTCGGTCCGGTGCCCTTGACGACGATCCGGACCACGCCCTCGGCGGGGCAGGCCAGCTCGACCTCGATCTGGCGCTGCTCGGCGTCGTAGCGCACCGCCTCGATGTCCTCGTCCGACCAGCCCCGGGCGGACAGCGAGGTGACCGTGATCGCACGCCGCAGCGAACCGACGGCGAGGTCGTCGGTCACCGGGATGACGACGCGTCGGAAGTCGTCCTCCCACCGGACCCGTTCGCCGTGGACCCGAGGTCCCGCGCCCGCATGGTGCCCACCTCCGGGGGCACCGGGCAGGCACGTGGCCATTCCCGCCAGCAGGTCGCCGATGGTCTGGGTGGGCAGCAGCACGCACCGGCAGCAGTCGTCGATCCTGACCTTCTCGACCGTCGTGCACCCGTCGTCGTCGCGGACCTTCACCACCACGCAGCCCAGGACGACGGCGGCCTGCGACTCGGGGACCGGGAACGGCGAGCGCGCCTCGACCCCCTCCTCGGGCGCGGGGCACAGGTCGGCCGCGTCGGCGGCGGCCAGGCAGCGCATCTGGCGGAGCATCTCGCGCGACCGTTCGCCGGCCGGGAGCGCGAGGACCTCGGCGCGTGCTCTGGCCGCCTCCCGCCCCGCCTCGTCGTCCTCGCCCACCGGCTCCAGCCCCCAGAGCACCCGCAGCCGGTGGTACGGCGTCGGGCAGGGCCGGCAGCGACCGGGCAGCAGCCGCAGCCGTGCCGTCTCCAGGATCCGGGAGGGGGCGTCGTGTCCCCGCGTCACGTCGCAGGGGTCCGCGAGCACGGGAACGGGGTGCGCGGTGTCGCAGTCGAACTCCGCGACCAGGCAGGCGCGGACCTTCCGCGTGCCGCAGTCCTGCTTCGCCTCCGGGTCGTCGTGCTCGGCCAGCCAGCCCTTCAGGTCCACGGTCGCGGAGGCGTCCAGCGCCAGCTCGCGGCCCCGGCCGTCGATGGCCAGACCGGGCTCGACCACGAGATCGAGCAGACCACGACGGTGCACACCCATCCCCCAGACCACCCCCGAGCCGTGCAGCCACGAGGAGTGCAGCATCTGCTTGCCCCGGGGGTTCCCCATCAGGACCCGGAAGTCGTCCTCCCCGAGCAGCATCCCGTGGCTGGCCCGCAGTGCCTCGAACGGGTTCACGGGCAGGTCGTCGGTCGTGCAGTCGCCGCACGAGCAGTCGTGGTTCGTCCTCATCGTGATCTCCTCGGAGGCTCGCCGGGATAGGGAAGGGATGCCTTGCCGTACTCCCGCCGGACGGCGGCCGTCAGGTGGTGGAGGTGGACGTCCTCGCCGGCGGCCGCGGCGACGAACGCGGCGGCCACGGCGGCGTTGCGGATCGACCCTCCGGCGATCGGGTACATCCGGGCCAGGGTGGCGGCGTCCACGTCGGGGTGCAGGTGGGCGGCCGGCAGGTGCATCGCCCACAGGTCGCGGCGTCCGTCCTCGTCCGGCGTGGGGAAGTCGACGACGAAGTCCATGCGCCGCAAGAAGGCGGGGTCGATGTTGTGGCGCAGGTTGGTCGTGAGCACCGCCAGCCCCTCGAAGGTGTCGAGCCGCTGCAGCAGGTAGGCGGTCTCGAGGTTGGCGTACCGGTCGTGGGCGTCGCTGATCTCGGTGCGGGAGCCGAAGAGCGCGTCAGCCTCGTCGAAGAGCAGCACGGCACGGGTGCGCTCGGCGGCGGCGAAGGTCGATCCGAGGTTGCGCTCGGTCTCCCCCAGCCACTTCGACACCATCTGGGACAGGTCGACCCGCAGCAGGTCGGTCTGCGCGGCACTCGCGAGCACCTCCGCAGCCAGGGACTTGCCGGTGCCCGGTGGGCCGGTGAGGAGCATCCGGACACCACGCACGGCGTGCGCCGTGCGAGCCAGGTCCCAGTCGTCCAGCACCGTTCCCTGGTGTTCGAGCCGGGTCACTGCCTCCCGGAGCTGGAGGCCCGCCTCCGCAGGGAGGACCAGGTGTTCCCAGCCGACCTCGGGACTGACGAGCGTGACCCCGGCCGGCAGGGCGGTCCCGCAGCGGCGCCGCAGTGCGGCCGCGACCCCGCCGGGCGTGAGCGGCTGACCGCCGACGACGAGGTCGCGGGCGACGCCCGCGATCCACGCCGGGTCGGCGGGTGTCCGCATGGCGATCGCCGCCGCGGTCTCCTCGTCGACACCGGGCAGCAGCGCCCACCAGGCGCGCCGCCCGGACTCCGGCGTGACCGGGCCGACCGGCACCGTCAGCAGCGGTCGCAGGCCCCGCGGCAGGACCCGCCCGGGTGGTGCCACCACCACGACCGGTCCCGGCACGTCGGTGATCGCCTCGAGGTCCAGGGCCGCCGAGTCCTGGAGGTCGGCCATCACCACGGGCACCGCCGCCCGTGCTGCCGCGTGCACTGCCAGCAGCCGCAGCTGGTCCCGCAGCCGGGTCTCCCCCTCGACTCCGTGCCTCACGGCCAGGGGCCGTGCGCCGACCGACGCCAGCAGTGCGGCGCACCGGGCGCCGCCGACGACCTGCTCCTCCGCGGAGAGCACGATCGTGACCCCCTGGTCCTTGCGGACGGCATCGGCGGCACGGCGCGTCGCCTCCTCGCCCAGCCACGCGTCGAGCCCGGGCAGGGGTTGGCCCAGCTCCACGCGGGCGAGCTCCGGCGGAGTGGCGTCGACTCCGTGGAGCACGTCCCACAACCCGGGTGCCAGCACCAGCGCCTGCTCGGGGTAGCCGCCGTTGCCCTCCACCCGGAGCACCCCACGACCGGCGGCCGGCCCCTCCGCGAGGAGGCGCCTGACCTCCCGGCGATCCACGCCCCGCTGCGCGACCAGCAGGCTTCCGAGCCCGACGGTGGGTCGGGGCTCACCCAGGGGATGCAGGGCGCGCAGGGTGCCGGCCAGCCCCTCGTGCTCCTCGGCGAGTCCCGCCAGCAGGACCAGGTCCAGCTCGGCGCAGCTCAGGCCCCAGCGAGCGACCAGCGAGTCCAGCGGTGCCCGACCGGTCGAGGGACCCGGCGTCGTGTGCTCGCGAGCATCCTTCGCCCAGTGGCGCAGGAAGGACACGGTGGTCTCGGCTGCGGGGTCGCTGCTCCCGAGCGCCTCCACGACGTCGGCGAGCCGGTCGACGACGTCCGCGATGCCGGCCAGCAGCGTGCCCTCGGAGCCCGCGTCCCGGGGCGCCGGTGCCAGCATCACGTCGTCGAGCTCACTCATAGCGGATCACCACCACGGATCCCAGCCACGGCACGAAGCCGGGATCGAGGTCGAGCCCGGCACGGCGTACGTCGAGGTCGACGTCGGCCAGTCGCAGGTGGAAGGTCACCCACCCGGGCACGACGACCACCCGGCCGTGGCGTCGGACCAGCCCCAGCACGGCCTCGCGAGGGTCCTCCGTCGTCTCGAGGCGGTCCGCGGTCTCCTGCCGCCAGCGACGGGCGAGCCTCGCGAGCGCGCGCCGAGCCTCTCGCCCCGGGTCGACCTGCTCGTCCCTGGCCACGCCGGAGAGCGCCCTGAGCGCCGGGTCGTCCTCGCGCGGGTCGAGACCCGTCATCTGGACCAGGAGCCGATGGAGCAACGCGGACGGCAGCCGGGTGGTCAGGGCGGGATCGGTCACCAGGGCGTCCGGTACCCCCGCAGCCTCGGCCGTCGCCAGCAGGTAGGCGACGCCGCCGAGCGCGGTGGGTTCACCGTCGAGCGCGGCTGGTTCACCGTCGAGCGCGGTGACCTCGTCGTCCTGGTCCTCCGCCGGGTCCGGCTCGGGTTCCAGCGCCCGCGAAGGTGGCTCCGGCTGCACGTCCGCCCCGCGGGCCCGGTCCTGACCGGCCACACGCCCCGCGCGGGTCCTCGTCGGCTCTGTCCTCTCCGTGGGCTCCGTCCTCTCCGTGGGCCTCGTCGGATCCGTCGGCTCCGTCAGCTCCGTGGGCTCCGTCGGCTCCGTCGGCTTCGCGGGTTCCCTGGTCTCCAGGTCACGGGGCACGACCAGTCCTCCCCCGGCGTCGGCAGGGCGCGGCTGGCCGGCCCGCACGACCCGGTGCAGCAGGGCGGCGTCGGGGCGCCGCAGCAGTGCCGGCTCGGCCTCGGCGACCACCAGCAGGGCCACGGCCTTCGCCACGTCGGGGTCCAGCACCACGCCGCTCCGCTGCCAGGATCGTGCGATCCGCGAGCGGCGGACCACGGCCGCCGCCCGCGAGGAGCCCTCCGGGTCCGACGGGCGGGAGGAGTCCTCGGCCAGCCAGGGCCCGGCGGCCTCTCCGGTCGCGGCCAGCACCCAGGTGGCGACCTGTCGCCAGCCGGCAGCCCCCAGCAGCCGGTGGACGGGGGCGAGACCGGCCACGGCCAGGGCGTCGGCCAGGACGGCCACGATCGTGTGGGGTCGGTGGCCGAGCGCCGCGAGCGCGGCGCCGCGGGCGTCGGTCTCGGGGTCCGGGTCGGCTCCTCCCACCGCGTCCAGCGTCCGCCACGCCCAGGCGCGCTGCGTGCGGCCGGCCGCGAGCTCGGCCACGAGGTCGGCGACCACCTGGTCGGGCCGCGAGTAGCGCACGAGGTCCGACGACCCGGCCGGGCCCGCATCCGACAGGTCGTGCAGGAGCGCGTCGACCACGGCTCGGGCCCACGAGCGGCCGAGCTCGCGGTCGCCGCGTTCGTCGAGCTCCAGGCCGACCTCGAGCCTGCGGAGGCACCAGAGTCCGTCGGGGACCGTCACGGCGGCCAGCGCAAGCTCCAGCTCGCGGTCGGCCACACCGGCGACCAGGCGGCGGACCCGTGCCTCGTCGTCGGCCCCGCGCACCTCGGCCTGCGTGACGAGCCGATCGATCGTGAGCTCGGTCATCCCACTCGCGCCTCCCCCACGACGCTGGAGTCGGCGAGCCGCGCTCCGGGCGTCGCCGAGCCGGCGATGCTGTCGATGCCCGTCCCGGTCCGCCCGAGCACGGCTTCCCGCGGCGCGGGCCGCGGACCGACGTACGACGTCATCGCGAGTCGTACCGTCTGACCCACCCGCATGCCGTCGCCGAGCTCGCAGACCTCGACGAGCGTGTGCGCGGGCCGCTGCGTCTCGAGCAGGTCGTGGACGACCGCCCGCTGCTCCCGGTCCAGGCATCCGGGCACCAGGACGGTGAACCGGTGGGCGGTGGCGTCGTAGGACGTGCGGTCGGCCGTCGTGCCGCCGACCAGGTAGCGGCCCAGGCCCGACGACCGGGACGCGGCACCAGCCACCGTCTCGGCGGGCGCGGTCAGCGGGATCGTGCCGAGCACCACCCCGGCCAGGCCCCGCAACCGCCAGGTCTCGACCAGGGCCGGGCGGAAGCCGAGGTAGATCTCGAGCATCCGGGTGAGGCAGCCGAGCGTCCCGCGGCGCCGGAACAGGGCGTACGCCTCGGCCACCAACGTCCGGCGCGACTCCTCCGACCAGCGTTGGTCGAGGGTCAGCCCGGCACAGGAGGCCAGCCAGGCCAGGGCCTCACGGGGCACGCGGTGCGGGTTCATCAGCGCCGACCGCTCGGCCGCCCGCTGGTCGATCTCGTGCAGGAGCCCGTCGGCAGGGGCCAGGAAGCGGTGCAGGAAGGCGGCGTTCGCCTCCTCGCGCGACCACGCCCGGGGCAGCGAGTCCAGCAACCGGTGACCGGGCCGCTCGATCCGCAGCCCCGCCACCCGCGGCGACACGACGTCGGTGCCCAGCAGGGTCAGCTCCACCCAGAGGTAGCGGCCGGGCTCGGCCGACACGGGCAGCTCGAAGGTGTCGAGGCCCCGGTCCTCACCGGGCACCGGCCACGGCCGCTCGGAGCCGCCGGGGCGGCGGTGGGCCCGGTGCGCCGGCGCCCGACGGGCGACCTCGAGCAGGTGCTCCGGCACCATGCTCGGGGTCGCGTGCGGGTCGGCGAGGTCGCGGGCACCCCGCTCGGGCGGCGTGGTCACGACCGGGTCGTGCACGAAGTCCTCGTCGCTGGAGATGAAGCGGAGCTCGAGCCCGGTGCCACCCGGCACGCACGCCTCCACGAACGCACGCCCCCAGCGGGTGCGGTAGACCTGGCTGTCCAGCCGGTAGGTCAGCACACTCCCCCGGCGCCGCCGCCGGGCCGCGGTGCCGGCGGTCCAGCCGTAGCCGCGGTCGGTCGTGAACGCGACCCGACCGTTCGGGGCGATCGACACCCCGCCGCCGTCGTACCCGGGGGCCAGCAGCGGCTCGCGCTCCACGGCGAGGTCACCCTCGAGCTGGAAGTCGCGGATCGCCAGACCACGACCCAGGGCCACGACCAGCCGCCCGTCCGGGCCGAGGTCGACGTCGGAGGCGCCCTCGATCTCCAGCACGACGCTGCCGTCGGGCCGGGCGAGCGCGGACCGGCCGTCGGGGGCGCTCCACAGCACCAGCGGGCAGACGTCGCCCGCGCCACCCACCCGCGCCGAGGTGACCCGGCGCGCGGTGCTGCCGGGCGGGTAGCACGGACGGACGAGCTCGGGTCCGCCCAGCGGACCTCGTCGGCCGTCGAGGACGACCAGGGCGGCTGCGTGGCCCGAGCGCGTCAGGACCAACGCGTGGCCGCAGTCCGGGGCGACGTCGACCGGTCGCCCGGGGCCGACCGCGACCCGGCGCAGCAGGCGGTTGCTCCTCACGTCGACGACGCGCACGACCCCGGCACCGGTCTCGGCGACGTACAGCCGGTGCTGGCGGTCGACGGCGACTCCGGTCGGGTAGCCGAGGATCCCGCGGGGCCGGTCGGCGGCCGCGTCCGCGGTGGCACCGGGGGATCCGGTCGGCAGCACGTCGACCCTCCCGGCCCGGGGCCAGCTCCGGTAGGCGCGGCACCAGGCGTCGAACGCCAGGCTGCCCGCGCCGGCGGGCCGCCCGCACGACGCCGGCAGTGCGGGTTGGTCGTACCAGCTGAGCTCCACGGACCCGTCCGGGAGCAACGCGGTGCCCTCGTGGGCACACCTCGCCCACTGGTCCGGGTGGACCAGCAGGCTGTAGCTGCGCGCCGTCGACATCAGCACACCTCCCGCGGGAGCGGGACCAGGACACCGTCGGGGCCGTCGCTCTCGTAGGCGGCGCCCGGCGGCAACGGGTCGCCGGAGACCACGGTCAGGGAGACCAGCTCGGGGACCTCCCAGCGTTCGATGCCGACCTCGGGCACCGGGGTGAGGGCACCGCCGACCTCCCGCGCGAGCGCGGAGCCGGTGACGTACTCGACCCCCTCGACCTGGACGGCGACCGCCTCGAGCTCGGCGACCCGGACCGTGCGGCCGAGCGGCCACCCGCCGCCGTCGGGGCCGGAGGGCGGCAGCGGCGAGAGGTACTGGCGCAGGATCTGGTCGACCCAGCCGCGGACCGCGTCCACCTGGTAGCCGCTCCTCACGCTGAGCCCGAGGGACACCGACACCGGCACGTAGGTGGGCGGGACGACGTAGAGCTCGGTGGTGGCGAGCCGGCGCACGTCGAGGTGGGCCGAGACCCGTCGGAGCAGGTCGAGGCCGGGCAACGGCGCCTGGGGTGAGGTCAGGTCGACCTTGGGGAAGACCACGACACTGACGACGCCGGCCGCGGGCACGGCCGGGGTGTCGGGGTGGAGCAGCATCAGGGTCTCGGCACGTCCCACCTCGGGCAGCCGGAGCGCCAGCTCGCTGAAGTCGTCGGCGATGACGCAGCGGTCGCGGCGGTGGACCTCCGCCGGGATCTCGGCGAGCGCGTCCTGCAGGTCGGCGGCGTCGGCTCCGCCCGCGGCGGGGAGCGGGTTCGTGACCTCGATCCCGGCCCTGCCCTGGAGCTTGGTGACCGAGGCCGCCGGCACGTTGCCCGCCAGGCCACCGCCGTACCGGTAGGTCGTGACCCGGATCCGCTCGCCCAGCTGGGGCACCTTCAGACCCCCGAAGTGCACGGCCCCGGAGTCGTGGTCGACGGTGTAGTGGCGGTCCAGCGACCTGCTGACGAGGTAGGTCTCCACCTCGGTCCAGTCCTGCCAGCCCCCCGGCTCCTCCACCTGGAGGCGGGTGGTGCCCGAGAGGACCGGGTGCTTGGTGAGCGGGTAGCGCTGGTCGGAGTCCCCGGTGCCCGAGCCCAGCAGCTCGGTGGTCGCCGTACGGGCCTGCTCCGCCATCACCGCGTTGAGGCCGACCCACCGGACCGGCCGGATCGGGTCGTTGAGGTGGTCGGTCCTCGGCCGCGTCACCTGCAGCCAGGCGACGACCGCCTCGGCCTGCTCCTCGTCGGCCAGGGGTGGTGGGTTGTCCGCGTCACCGGGCGTGGGGACGCCGGCGTCGAACGTGGGGAGGTGGGGCGGCAGCTCGACCTCGACCACGCCGGTGGTGGTCAGCCCGCGGGTGGTGTCGTCGCCGACGTCCAGGGTCGTGAAGCCCAGGCCGGGCCCGCGCCACAGCCGCCACAACATGGGCGGCGGATCCGCGGTCAGCCGCCCGGCGTCGTAGGCCCCGGCGGCGACGGCGTCGAGGTCCTGCAGGGCGAAGGGCCGCTCGACCTCCTCGTCGAAGGCGACTCCCACGAAGAGGCTGCGTCCACCGAGGGCAGACACCTCGGTCGTCCGGCCGCCGAGCACGGCGATCCAGAGGGCCTGGTCGACGGTGTCGCCGACGCTCAGGGGCACGACCTCGGGAGCCATCGGGTCTGCGGGGACGGGGGTGGTGACGTAGAAGGTGGCGGGGTCACCCACGCCGAGGCCGGCTCGGGAGCGGGCGTCGTCCCGCCGGTCCTGCTCGGCCTGGTCCTCAGGGTCGGGGGCCTCGGTCTTGCCCACGGCGGCGGCCGTGACCGGCCAGACCTGCGTCGCGCCGGTGGTCTCGAACAGCACGGCCCCCGCGGTCGCCTCGGTGCCCTTCGGCACCGCCACGCCCGCAGCGACCTCGGTGGTGACGGACAGCAGGACCTGCGCGGCCAGGGCCGGCCTGCGGCGTACGCCCAGCAGCCGGAGGAACTCGATGCGTGTCGTCTCGGGGATCTGGTTGAGCCGGAAGAGCACCGACTCCCCGAGGTAGGCGACCAGCTCCAGCAGGGCGATCCCGGGGTCGGACTCGTTGTGGTCGGTCCACTCCTCGGTGTAGACGGGGATCCGGGCGACCAGCTCCTTGCGCAGCTGCTCGTAGGTGCGATCGTCGAGGATCGGGCTGACCAGACCCATCGTCAGCCCCCGAAGTAGAACGGGTACACGAGGTTGTCCTCGCGCAGGTCGGCGAGCAGCTGGTAGGAGATCTGCACCCAGGCGAGCGACGGCTCCTCACCCGGGGTGACCGCCACGCTGGTCACCTGGATCCGCGGCTCCCAGCGCGCGAGCGAGCCCTCGATGTCGTGCCGGATGGCGCTGCGGGTGGTGAGGGTGTTGGGCTCCATCAGGTAGCGCCGCAGCCCGCACCCGAAGTCCGGCAGCATCACCCGCTCCCCCGGCTCGGTGTCGAGGATCTGCTCGATCGACTGCCGCACCCGGTCCAGTCCGCCCACCTGCGGCAGCCTCCCCGTCACCGGATCGGGCCGGATCGGGAACCGCAGCCCGCGCCCGATCCACTGGTCGGCGACACTCGTCGCGACCGGGCTCGCAGGCGCCGTTGCCACCTCGGTCATACGTGGATGCTGCGCCCGGGTGCGTCACGGAACCGTCGCGCGCATCCACGTACTTCGGGTTACTTGGGTGCCGTGAGGCGGAGAACCTGCGAGTTCATTCCCCTTGCGTCGGCACTTGGTTACTGCTGGGTCCGGGTGCCAGCCAACGCTGGCGGCGTCACTTCTGGTACCCACTTAGCGTGGCGCGGCGCCAAAGACCGCACGGGCGATGGCCTCCAGCTGAGCCATCTGCTGCGCGTCTGCCCGCGCGGAACGGATCGCCCGCAATACGGCCATCATCTGGTCCTGATCGTAGGTCAGCACCCTTGTGGCGTACAGCGGCCCGCCGTCCGGCGCGACCGTTGGGATCGGCCTACCAGCAGCCCGCAGCTCGCCCTCGATCTGGGTCCGGAGCCCAGCGGCGTACTCATCGGCCTGCACCTGGCCGCGCGCTACGTTGTCGGGGGTGTTCGGCTTGATCCTCATAGACGTGAGCGCCGATCACTGTCCCGTCCTGGTCCACGATGAAACGGACCCGGTCTGCGCGCCCGGGTCGCCCGTTCGGCAGGGTCACCGGCACCTCGGCATTCAGCCCACGTGGGAGGCCGGGCACCAATGACTCGGCATAGGTGTGGGAGAAGATGCCCGTGTCGAAGTGCAGCGGCTGGGCCCTCCTGCTGGCCCGCTCAGCCTCCTGCAGGCCTAGCCCGCCCAGCACATCGAGTTCGGTCGGCGACCGCGTTGGGAGGCTAGTTTCCGGGTCCATCGGGCCGCTGTTTCGCCGGTTGGCACGTTGACGCTCGGCCTGCTCGGAAAGCGCACGCCTAAGAGCCCGCAGGTCGCGAGCCAGCCGACGCCGGATCTCGTTGCCCCGGCTCCGCAGCAAACTCGAATCGGTATTCAGCAGGGCACCGAAGAGCTCGCTTGCCCGGCTGTGCCGGGCCAATCCGCGGAGATACCCCGCGCGATGTCGTCGGCCGCCGCCGGGGTGAGCGTGCCCGCCTTAAGCCGGCGGCTCGCCCCCCGGGCACGGCTGAGCAGCCCCTGGAAGATCTCGCGCTCCGGATGCCCGCGTGGCAGTACGTCGACGATCGCGTCCAGCCGGTTGACGATCGTGGTGCAGGCGTCGCTACAGAAGTAGAGATCGCGCATCCGGCCCTCTCCCGCGACCCCGATGCTGTGGGTCTGGGAGCCGATCCGCGCCGCCGCCCCGGTGCGGTCGGCGGCGTGGTGAACTGGGCCGGTCACTTGCGCGTGGGGGGCCACGCTGGCATGCGGGGTCGCGGGATGCACCCCCGGGGTTACGCCAGCGTCGGCATGCGGAGCGAGGACCAGTGTCCCGTCCGGGTCGACCCGCGCGCCGCGGATCGTCCGCCCGACCTGGACGTCCGCCACGTCGCCCTTGAGTGCCACGGCCAGTAGCGCCCCAGTAAGCAGCGCGCGGCGGATCAGCTGGCCGCGCATCCTCCTGCGCTCCGCGTCGGACAGCCCGGGCTGGTCCTCCAGGGCTCGCAGCGCGGTTAGGAACGAGCTGGTGAACGACCACGCCTGGTAGACGTCGCCACCCAGCACGGCGACCTTGCTGGCCAACGCCACGCGCTGAAGCACGATGAACCGGCTGCCAGTCAGCCCCAGTCGGGCCGCGGCAGCCGGCAGGGTGACCAGCCGGGACAGACCCATGGTCAGGGCACCGACTAGGTCGATGCCGATCGAGACCATTGCCTCGTCCACGTCCTTGCTGGTCAACACCCCCTGCAAGCGCTTCTCGTGCAGCCCGGCCAGGGTCGATCCGATACCGGCCGTCGCTGCCCCGACACCGGCGTAGAAGGCGACCCCCGCAGCCGCTGCGGCCCCGCCGGTGGCGACAACTGCGGCGACGATCGCGATGGCTGCCAAGGCGAGGCCGACCGCGCTCAGGAAGTCCGACCACTCCCAGGGCTCGGTCATCTTGTGCAGGTACGGCTGCCCGGTGGGCATCTTGAAGTAGAGGTGGCCTTCGGGGAACCTGATCTTGCTGTTGAGCTCGGTGAACAGCTGCACCGGCGGGTCGACCTTCTCGCCGCGCTGCAGCCGGAGGGTGTCGGCCTCCGACGCCTCCCATCTGTTGACGAACCGCTTAGTAGAGGTCAAGTCGATCAGCTGCCATTCGCCCTCGGACCGCAGCGGCTGCCCGGGCGGGGTCAGTCTGGTGTTGATCAGGTAGAGCTGCCACGGGATGGCCTCGACCACCGTCGGCTGGCCCGCCGGGGCACCGGGCTGGGGCGGCACGACCTTGTCTTTCGGATAGAAGATGGCGGGGATGCGTACGCCGGTGGGGTTCTGCTGCTCGAACTGGGCCAGCCGGGTGCCCTGCTGCTCCAGGTACTCGGCGCCGCGGCGTAGCTCGGACTCGGCGGGCAAGCTCTGCACCACAAGCTTTGCGAAGCCGTTTGCCAGCGACTCGACGTCACGAACCACGTCGGTCCACTGCGCGGCCGAGTCGGCCGCATACACGCGGGCCCGCGCGGCGGCGATCCGTCCGCTGACGGCCGGCGGCTCGGTCAAATAGCTCGGGGCCCGCGGCGGGGCACCGCGGGACAGCGCGAGGCCGCCCGCAAATCCCGCGTACCCGGGCTCGCCGCGGGGGGTCATCCGCAAGGTTTCCCGATGCGCTGCCTCGAGCGCCTCGTAGCGCTGGCGCTTGGCGGTGTAGTCGAGCCGCAGTCGGTCGTTTGTGGCTGTGACGAAGATGCGGTGTGCGGGCTCCGCGGCGCCGGCGAAGGCCGCTAGGGCGTCGTAGAACGCTGGTACGGCCTCCAGGGCCACCAGCCGGGCGTCGGTGTTCGGCGCCTCGCCGAGCAGGCGGGGCCGCACCGACTCCGCGGCCACTAGGGCGTTGCCCCAGGCCAGCTTGATGTCGCGCAGGCTGGGTCCGGCGTACCCCTGGATGGTCAGAGCGGCCTGCAGCCAGCCCTGCCCCCCCGCCACCGCGTCGATCGACGCCGACTGCTGGGCGAGTGAGGCCATCGCCATGCGCTGCCGCTCGACGCCGATTGTCGCGGACTGCTCGGGCAGCTCACGCCGCCGCTGTTGCTCGACCCCGGCAAGCCAAGCCCGGTGCCGACGCTTCCTTTCAGCTGCCTCCATTGCCTCCCGCTCCCGTTGCTCCGCCCTGAAGATCAGGTCAGAGTCAGTGACGCGGCGTACCCCGGAATGGCCGAGCACGACGTGAGCTAGCTCATGGGCCAGCAGGTTCCGCCCGTACTGCGTACCGGGCTGGTACTGACCCGCCGCAAATCCGATCGCGCTGCCACGGGTAAATGCCAAGGCACCGATTCCCCGAGCCGCATCGCCCGTCGCGGGATCGTGGTGCACCCGTACTCGAGACAGGTCGAGGCCGCTGCGTGCCTCGAACAATCGACGATCGGCCGTGTGTAACGGAGCGCCGCCGGACGGCGCCGGACTGGGCGGAGCCGGTCCGGTTGGAGCCGGTCCGGCTGAAGCCTTGGCGACCCGTCGGCGGACCGTATCGCCAGCCGATGGCCCGCCGTGACAACCTGCGCTGCCGCCCCCGCAGCCGTCTACCCCACGGTCCGAGTCGAGCATCTCCGCGGCGAAGGCATCCGCCTCGTGCTCGACCGGGTCGTCGGCCGCGCCGACCTCAGGCCCGGACGCCTTGCGTTGGCCGGCAGCGACTGCCAGCTCAGCAGCAAGTGATCCGCGCGCGGCACTGGGCGTGATCTCGGCCGGTCGCTCGGGCTCAGTCTGCGGCGGGGCGATCCCTGTCACCCCCGGCGGAGTCCCCATCGCGCCACTAATGTGCACACGGGCATCGTGTTGCGACGGCGTCACCCGACCGTTGCTTTGATGCTGATCTTGGAGCGATCACAAAATCAGGCCCACCGAGGCGCGCCCGTTCAAAGCCAGCGCATAAGCGGCCCACCCGTCGGGCCCGCCTGTGCAACAGCCGTTCACCAGACGGCCCTCCAGCCGGAGAGCGGGCGCGACCCAGCTCTGCCGAGGGTCGACGCAAGTGGCCCGTGTGTCGGTGGGCTCTCGGGTGAGCTCACGTAGCGCGAAACACACGGACGCAGACAGATCCCTGGCCAGAGCATTCGCGTTGCCACCGTGGATCGTGGCGTTCGTGAATCTCCTGGTGTGGGAAGCAGTGATCACATCCGTATAGGCGGTGGTCCGAGTCCAGGAGGGTCGCCGTGGGGGCGTCGAGCATCTCTCTGTATCGCCGCCCGCCTCGGCGCTCGCAGCCGCACTTGACTATCGGAACCCGAGCGCGCGTCAAGGCTGCCCCCGTTCTCGCGGCCTGACGTTCGGTCGAGTCACCGGGACTCGAAACCAGCGAGCGCGACGCTGATGAGGATGGCTGCATGACGTGCGCCAACTCGTGCGTCAGTAGCCGGCGGTCGCGAAGTCACTTGCATGGTGGAACACGATGTCGCTGCCGACCCTGAACGCCCGAGCCTGGACTGCCTCGTTAGCCTTTGTCGACGCAGAGCCGGCATGCAGCCGGACTTGACCTAGGTCTGCGCCGAAGTCAGCCTCAGCCTTGCCTCGAAACGCATGCGGATCTTGGTACCGGCTGCGCAAGCGCGTCGACGACGGATCGGGCATCGATACCTGTTCACTCGCGCTCTTCCACGCGCGAGCATCCTTTCATTCAGTGTCGTCGCTCCTACTCGACCGACGGGCGCGACAGGTGGTCATCTCCAGCGTCGAGTCCCAGCGGAGGTGCCCCCGGCCGCAATGCCTGAGTCGGGGTCGAGACTGATGGCAGCCGCATCGGCAAGGAGGGGATCGGTGTTGAAGTCAGCGTTCTGCGACATCTCAGCGATCCAGACGCCGGTGGTAGCCAAGGTGGAGGTGTCGGTGCCGAAGATCTGGTCGAGCGCCTCCTCCGGCGTGGGGGGATCGGCCACGGGGAGGTTCGCCAGGGCGTTGGAGAAGGTCGTGAACTCCAGACCCGCGTCTGCATGGAAGGAGGCGTCGAAGTCGACATCGACACTCGCGTCGGCCATGAAGTCAGCCGTGATGGAGAAGCCGATGCTGGGTGGGATGCAGAACCTCGAGTGCCAGCATCCACCACAGCTGGAAGGCCAACACGATGATCGGCAGGAACATCAGGAACAGGAAGAACGCGACGATGAAGAACAGCTCGAGGGCGAACATGCAGATCTGTCCGGCGCCGCCCACAGAGCCGGATCCGCTCGCGGGGATGCCGCCGAACGGGTTGAAGGACAGCTGCGAACCCGGTGGCGTGACGATCTGAACCCCGCCCGGGCCCATCGGCTGACCGGCGCGGGCCGCGAGACGGCGCAGGTCCGGGAGCGTGATGGTGGTCAGTCGCTTGCTGGTGCCCTGGGGGTCCATCGGTGTCGCGAAGCGGAACGGCTCCGTGGGGGCGTCGTTCCACCACACCTCGGGGGGGCAGTGCTCCTTGCCCTGGGGTGGCGGTCGGCTGACGTGGCAGTGGACCTCGTAGATCGCGCTGTCGTCGTACTTCGGGAGACGTTGTCCGTCGGGTCCGATCCAGTGGTCCGCGGAGAACGTGGGCACCAGTCCGAACCACAGCGACCTCGTCCTGGCCTTGTCACAGTCGTCCTCGCGGGGCGGGAGCCGCCACATCGGGAACGTCTCCTCCACCAGCCCGTCCTCGGCCTCGCCCAGGCCGTCGGCCGGCGCGGGCCGCCACTCGGGTTCGCGGCCCGGAGCCGCGAACCAGCCCTGGCTCTCGGTGGCGACCGTCAGCTGGGCCACGAGGTCCCGGTTGTCCTCGAGCACCCGGCGCTTCCAGGCCTGGTCGGCGCTCCAGACGTCGCGGACGTCGGCCGCCGGCTTCTCCTCCGCCGCCTCGACGCGTTGGCGCCGAGCCATCTCCACCAGCAGGTTGCGGGCGAGCTTGCGGCTGGGCCGTCGCGCCCCGGCGACCGTGGTCAGCTGGCGGCGGAGCACGAAGCCCACCTCGATGTCGTCGTGGTTGCCCGCGCGCGGGAGACCGGGCTGGTCGCACAGCACCTCGACCACGACGGCATAGAACCGGTCGTGGTTGGGCTGGTAGAGCTTGCGCAGGTCTGGTGGTGATCAGCTCGTGGGTCGCGAGTCGAGCCCGCCCGGTCCCCCCGGGGGCCACCGGGACCGGGTAGGACCACACGTCGTCGGCTCCGAAGGCCAGCGAGTCGCGGGGGTCGGCGACGATCCGGTCCACGAAGTCGGTGCCGTCGTACATCTGGATCACCGGACGCGTGGAGGCGGCGTCGAAGAGACCCGCGTGGGCCCGTTCCCGGGCGTACCACGGCGACCGCAGCGCGAAGCCCGGTCACCAGATGTTCCCGACGCCGGGGGTGTACGACGGCGAGACGACACCGGAGGAGGCGATGAAGGTCTGCGCCTGGACCACCCCGGAGAACGTCGACATCGGAGACGTGACCTGCACCATCGGAGCGGTCACCTTCACCTCGGTGTTGCCGGTGATCTCCACCGACGTCGCCGTCACCTTCACGGTGGGGCCGCCGTTGTGCTTGACGGTGATGGTGCCGGCCCCGCTCTCGTCGATGAGGACCTCGTGCTCGGAGCGCGTGTTCAGCGCGCAGGCTCGGCGCGGACGTGTCGTCGTCGAAGACGAGCTGGCTCTTGGCCCTCGAGTGCAGCAGCCTGATGTTGTTCTTCTTCTCCGGATCGGATGGAAGATGCCGCCTGCCGTTCCACACGGCGCCCACGATGTAGGGGCGGCGCAGGTTGCCCGCCTCGAACATCACCATCACCTGGCTGTCCTTGTCAGGCAGGATCTCCAGCCCGGAGTCCTTGTCGGCGTACGGCGTGCACAGGGTCGCCCAGGCGCGCACCTCGCGGTCGCCGTCGTCGCCGAGGAAGGGGAACCGCACCTCGATCCGACCCAACGACTCCTCGTCGACGAGGTTCGTGACGATGGCGGGATAGAGACCGAAGTAGCCCGGTGCGCTCCCGTCGACGGGTGTCGGATGCATCAGGCCACCTCGTTCACGGTCGCGCGCTCGGCGTCGAACATGGTCCGCAACCCGCGTTCGAGGTCGACGGTGTGCTTGACCCGGGTCACGTAGTAGCCCGCACCCTCGAACGGCGCACCGACCTCCTCGAGACGAAGCCGGCTTCCCACCGTCATCTCGGGCGTCCCGCGGGTGGTGCCGTAGACCACGACGAACCCCCGCGAGCGACGCAGCATCTCGGCGCTGGCCCACGCCCGTGCCTCTCCCCCGTTCAGCGCGACCTCGCGCACCCGCAGGGACGCGCTGACACCCAGGGCGTCCTCGACGATGCGCGCGCCGGTGCGCCCGCCGCTGATCTCGGCGTCGACCACATCGGCCCGTGCCCGCTCGTGGACCACGCCCTCGATGCTCGCGTCGTAGCCGGTGACGGAGACCTCGCTGCGTTGATGGGCCAGGTCGGCGCACAACCGCACCGAGAGCAGGTGGTTGGCCTGCACCAGCGTGAGCTCCGGCCCGGGTCTGCGTGGCCGCGTCGCCAGGTGCAGGGTGCGACCCCTCGCACCACACCTCGGCCTGCACCAGCCGGGCACGGTCGCGCAGGAAGGCCAGGTCGCTCTGGTTCAGCTGCTGCACCACGTCGTACGTCGGTCCGTCGACGTCGATCTCTGCCTGCAGGCCGTGGTCGTCGGCGATCGTGCGCGCAAGGTCGGCGTCCGTCACGTCGGTGAACGTCCGCAACCGGCGCACCATCCGCAGCCTCATCAACGCGTCCTCCGCGTAGACGACGACGAGCGGAGGTTGGCCATCCCCGAACACCGCCTCGAGCGCCGAGATCGTGCCGTCGAAGGCGCGCTGCTGACCGCCGTCGGGCCCGAGCTCGACCACGAGCTTCTTGCCGAAGTCGAGCGCCGCCCCGTCGAGCCAGATCATCCGGTCCGGTGGCCCGGTGGCGCCGGCGCCGGTGGCGAACAGATGCATCCGCAGCGTGCGCAGTCCGCCGAGCCCCTCCTCGATCTCGAGGCGCACGCAGTCGCGGGCGAGGCTGGGGACCGGCTCCCCGTCGACCGTGCAGACCGGGCCGGCGGGGGCGAAGAGCGGCTCGGTCATGACCCCTCGACCTGTCGGTCAGTCCTCGTAGCCATGAGCCGTGGTGCGGGCTTCCAGCCACCGGGTCCGGCCACGCGACTCGAGCCACCGGTCGTCGACGGTCCGTCCCCCGCCCTCGGGCGCCCCGGCCGACGACTCCGTGGAGCTGCCCTCCGCTGGGCGGATGTCGGTGTGGACCTCGTTGATGTGCACAGCCATCGGCTTCCCCTCCCGGGATGGTCTCCCGAGCGTGCCTCCGGCACCGTCACCGGCCCGTTGCAGACGGCGTCACAGGTCGTGGTCGGACCATGTCAGAGCAGGCGCACCGGCGGCTTGAGCGGGACGCCGCGCCCGAAGGTCGTGGCCCGGGCGTCGACGGCCGCCGTGGCGAACGCGCCGGCGCCCGCCTGCGCGGACAGCACGCCCGCCGCCCGGACCGGTCCCGGCACCGCGAACGCCGCCCTCGCGGCCGCGACGCCTGCGTCGGCCCGGGCCACCGCCATTCCCCGCGACGTGGCGGCAACCCCGCCCGCGGCCGACAACGCGAACCCGGCCTCCGCGCGGGCGGAGGCGGTCGCAGCCACCGAGCCCGTCGCGCTCGCAGCCGCCGCCACCCGGGCGTCCAGGCCTGCGGACGCCCCCGCCTGGAAGGACGCCCCTAGGCCGGCTCCGGCACTGAAGCCTGCCGTCGCGCCCAGCCCGGCGCTCAGCGACGCCGACGCATCGATCTGCAGCTGGGCTCCGGCGGCCAGGCCGAGGGGACTGTCCAACCCGGCCATCGCCGAGCGCCAGGCGGCGGGATCGAGCCCGAGCCGGCTGAGCGCCTGCTGCACGCTCTCCCCGTCCTGCGCCGACTCCACCCGGTCAGGGTTGGCCGCCGGATCGCTGCCCGGGCCGGCGCCGCCCTCGGTCGTCGAGTCCTGCTGCTGCGTCGGCGGGGGATTCCGTGGCCTCGAGGAGCAGGTCCTGTCCGGTGATCGAGAGGCTGACCTTGGCCCGCAGGGCCATGCCCTCGGAGGAGAAGTAGTCGATCTCCTCCGTGAGGCTGCTGACGATGCCGTCGAACTGCAGCGCCCCCCACTCCAGACGCATCCGGGGTGGCGCCTTCTTCGGCTTCCCGCTCGGAGGCTCGACGAACTGGCGCAGCTCCTTGGTCAAGTCCCTCACGTCGAGCTCGTCGCCGGTCGGGCCGCCTTCGGCGGTGTCGAACTCGAGGTCCAGCGACAGCGTCGCATGTCCGGAGTTCGGCTGTTGCCGCCGTTGCGCGCGGGTCGTCGCGCCGCTGCTGGTGTCGTTGGTGCGCTGGATGCGCAACGAGGTCGGGTTGAACTGGACGTGGATCGGCGCGCCCTCCGGCTGCGGCTTGGGGGCGTCATGCGCCTTGCTGGCAGGAGGATCCTTCAGCCGGTAGATGCGCGCCTTGCTGGGGTGCCCGTCGCTCACGACGCCACCTCCAGCCGGAGCCCCTCGTGGACGATGTGCAGCTCCTCGACGGCGATCTCACCGGTCTTCGCGTTGAGTGAGGGGCCGGTGACCTTCATCGGCAGCCCGCGATCGAACGACCACACCGCCACGTCCCGTGTGTTGTCGGGTGAGAACACCTGCACCAGGCCGTCGTAGCGACGGACGGGCAGCTTGCCGCTGGTCATGTCGGTGATCCACGTCCACAGCGCCGAGTCGGCGCGCGCCTCGTCGTTCGGCAGGAACATGCCGCGCTTGAGGACGATCGGAACGAGCTTGATCCGTCCGACCCGGCGGACGACCCCGTCGTTGCGGCCGCCTTCGAGGTACTCCTTCACGTCGGCCTCGAGCTCCAGGCCCGAGCACTCGGAGAAGTAGCCGTTGCCCAGCTGCGCAGCCGTGGGCGCCGAGTCGGCACCACCCCCGGCGCTGAGGGTGAGCTGAACGGCGAACCGGAACGTCTGGACCAGGGCCAGGGTCTCCGGCGATGCCTCCGTCACGGGGCACCTCCCGGGTTGCCGTTCGAGACCGAGGTCCGCCCATCGGCGTCCTGGCTGATCCGCACGACGATGAACTCCAGCGGAGCCGACGGCGCGACCCCGACCTCAGCCACCAGGCGCCCGCGTCCGGCGTCGGTCGGAGGGTTGAGGACGTCGTCACACCGGACGAAGAAGGACGCGTCCTCGGTGTCGCCGGCGAAGGCCCCCTGGCGGAAGAGTGCGCGCAGGAACTGCGTCAGCCGATGGACCAGGCCGGCCCGCAGGTCGGGCGTGTTGGGCTCGAACACGAGCAACGACGCTTCCCGCTCGAGGGACAGCATGATCATCGTCATCAGCCGTCGTACGGTCAGCTGCTCGTAGCGCGAGTCACGGCTCAGCGTCCTGGCCGACACCAGCCGGTACCCGTCGCGCTCGGCGTGGAAGACGTTGACACCGGCGCGGTGCAGGTCGTCCTGGGCAGCGGCCGTGAGCACGTCGACCGCGACGACCGCGGTGGCCGCCAGCTCGTTGGCCGGCCCCCACGTCAACCCGACGCGACGCTCGCGCCGGGCGATGATCCCCGCAGCGAACGCGGTCGGAGGCACCGTGACGGCAGGGGCTCGTGGGTCGTCGGCAGGCACGCGCAGCCACGGGTGGTACGCCGCCGCGGAGCTGCTGTCGAGGCCCGCACGCCAGCGCGTGAGCTCGGCACCGGACAGCCTGGACGGCGCGTCGAGCAGCGCCACGAAGCGCTGGCGCAGCTCCGCCACCGCGACCAGCCGCTCGTTGTCGCGCCACGATCTCCGCCAGCTCGGACCGGACCTGGGGATCCAGCTGCGGGGACAGGCCCAGGCCGAACCGCTCCCCCGACCACGCGAGGTCCGGGACGCAGGCGAGGCCGAGCGTCGGGACACGACCGAGCGCGTCGACCCCCCGGTGGTCATCCCGCTCGTCGAGCGGGTCCCCCCGCGGGCTGTCGTCGTCGAAGAAGCTCGGTGCGTCGATCTCCTCGAAGCGATCCCGCCCGGCCCCGACCAGCTCGGACACGACCGGCGGCAGCGTGACATCGCTCGGGGCCAGCGGCACCGACCAGCCCGCGCCGGGTCGCACCAGCCCCGATTCCGTCGCCAGCACCGGCTCCGGGTGGCGCGGGTGCTCCGGCGGCACCGGGCGAGCCGGGTAGCGGGGATGGTCCGGATGCAGTCCCAGGTCGACGATGCGCTCGCTCCGACGCCGGTGAGGATCCCGGTCGAGGACGTCGAGCGTGGCCGTGACCAGGCGGACGTCCGGGGCACGCTCGTCGATCGGGACCGACGGTGGTGGCGGGTCGAGACCGACCACGCGCAGTCGTCCCCCGGAGTCGTTGCGGACGATCGTCTGGGAGGCCAACCAGTGCAGGCTGCCCGCGGGACGTCCCGCCGAGGGTCCCACCAGCAGCAGGCTGCCCGCCGGGAGGGCGTCCAGCGCCCCGACGGCGAGCTGCGGCTCGGCATCGTGGTCTCGCACGATCTGCGCGTCGGCCAGCGGGAGCCCCGCCCGGAACGACACGGTCACGGAGAGCAACCGCCCCCATGTCCCCTCGGAGGAGGCCAGCAGCTCGACCTCCATGCCCCCCAGCCGCAGCCGGGCGGCGGCGTCGTCCGCCGGCGCGACCGGTGCCACCCGGACCACCCACGCCGTGCGGCCACCCTGGTCGAAGAACGCCCGGACGGCGACAGGCAGGTAGCCGGGACAGGCTGCGCCGTCGGGGGCCGTCGGTCCGCCGAAGACCTCCACGAAGTGCGACCAGCTGGTCACCCGCACCGGCCGCTGCACCGGCCCCCGCCAGCAGACGCCGACGAACCCGGTCTCGTCGAGGTCGATCGCTGCGGGCGAGGCGGACGCCGCAGCCGTGGGTGCGTAGTACACCCCCGGCGCACCCAGGGCCAGTCCCGCTGTCACGGCTGGGTCGCCCGTCAGGCCGACTCGAAGTCGATCCGCTCGGCGACCAGCTGCAGCTCCTCCATGGCCACCTCACCGCCGCCCTTCGCCGCGAGCGTCGGCCCGACCCACTTCTTGGGCTGGGCCGAGCGCAGGGTCCACGTGCACACCGGCGCCCGGGCCTCGTCCAGCAGCTTGATCGTCACCGTCTCCGGGACGTAGCCACCCTCGCGGGTCTCCTTGAGCCAGGTGAACAGCCGCAGGTCGCCGATCACGCCGCGCTTGAGCGTGACGTCGTCGGTGGTGTTGGTGTTGCCGATCTTGCGGACGTGGTTCTCCTTGTCGTTGCCGTTGCGGTACTCGGAGTACTTCACCTCGTTGCCGAGGCCACTCACGTCGGCGAAGCCCCCGACGATCTGGTCCTCGCCTCCGATCGAGCCCAGGCTCACCATGAAGTTGAATGCGCCGTACGGGTTGTCGCGCTGTGCCATTGGGTCTACCTCCCGGTCTCAGGTGTCTTCAGCTCTGTCGGGCGTCGGCCGTCCACTGGCCGATCCGGAAGATGACGAACTCGGCGGGGTACGTCGGGGCCACGCCGATCAGGCAGATCAGCCGGCCGTTGTCGAGGTCGTTCTGGGTCATCGTGGTGCGGTCGCAGCGCACGAAGTACGCCTCCTCGGGCTTGGTCCCCATCAACGCACCGGTCCGCCAGGTGGCGAGCAGGAAGTCGGAGATGGTCTGCCGGACGTTCGCCCAGAGCGCCTCGTTGTTGGGCTCGAACACCGCCCACTGGGTGCTCTTCTCGATCGAGTGCTCGAGATAGATGAACAACCGTCGGACGTTGACGTACTTCCACTCCGGGTCCGAGCTCATCGTCCGCGCTCCCCACACCCGGTTGGCGCGACCCGGGAAGTAGCGAAGCGCGTTGACCCCCTCCGGGTTCAGCACCGACTGCCGGTCGAACGTCACGTTCTGCATGAACCGGGTGATGCCGCGGACGACCTCGTTGGCGGGTGCCTTGTGCACGCCGCGCTCGATGTCGCTGCGCGCGTAGATGCCCGCGGTGAAGCCCGACGGCGGCAGCTGCAGGGTCGCGGGTGGGGTCCCGGGGTCGTTGACCGCCGTCGGGTCGAGGACCTCCATCCAGGGGTAGTAGAGGGCGGCGTACTTCGAGTCGAACTTCGACCGGAACTCCCTCACCCCGGAGATCGACTGGTCCTTGGGCGGGTCGACCACCGCGATCCGGTAGCGCAGCCGCTCGCAGTGCGAGATCAGGTCCTGGGTGGCCGTCTGCCGCTCGCCGGCGTCGCCGAACCTCACCGCGTCGGGAACGGCCACGATCGCGATGTCCTCGATCTCGCCGAGGGCGGCCAGCCCGGTGGCCGCCTTGGACGCGTCGTCGGGGCTCGACGGTGCCCCGGCAAGGTCGGCCGGGACGAGCGCGTCACCGTCGCTGCCCCCGGCCAGATAGGCGAAGTCGTCCAGTGCGACGAGCGCGTCCAGCAGCTCCTGGGGGCTCGCCGGCGGAGTGGCGCCACCTCCGTCGTCGGGGCGCTCGAGGTCGAGCCACACCAGGCTCAGCGGATCGGTCGGCTGCTCGGCCTTCAGCACCCTGCTGACCGCACGCGGGTGATCCGCGTCGAGCTCGAGCCCGGCGTAGGTGTCCGCCCGCAGCTGACCCATGATCACCGTCACGTCGAGGGTGATGTGGCACAGCGCCTTGCCCGCCACCGTGCTCAGCGCGTCGACACCACCGGCGTCGTTGCGCAGGCCGAGCGTGGTGCCGACCCCTCGCGCGACGATCCGGACGTTGGCGGGAGCGGTCTGGTCGTCGGGGAGCGCGTCCGGGTCGTCGACGACCTCGACGGCAGCCCCCGGGCTCACTCCCTTGAGCTCCTCACCCACCAGCAGGTTCTTGCTGCGACGGAAGGCCACCTGCACGCCGATGGAGGCCCCGACGGCACCCGGCCACCGGGCCCGCCAGACCGCGAAGGGCGGGGCGCCGTCGAGCTCCAGCTTGGCGAAGTTGGCGTCGAGGTCGAGGGCGCCGGCGGCGTCCGCCGTGAACGGGAAGACCCTGCTGACGTAGAGCCGTCGCCCCCCGTTGTCGAAGAACGCGCGCGCGGCGTACGCCAGGTAGTTCACGTCGTCCTCGAGGGCGCCGACCGGGTCGAGGCTCCCGAAGGCGCGCTCGAACTCGGTGAAGCTGGTGACCAGGGTGGGCTTGTCCACCATCGTCACCTTCGGCTCGGTCAGCTGGTAGGGCACCGGTCCGTAGCGGGTCAGGCCGGCCATGCCGCAGGTGCTCGTCGCCACTCCTTCGATCGAGCGGGACCGGAAGCTGGTCTCCTCCAGGTAGACGCCGGGCGTCAGGTACTCAGGCATGGTCGAGTCCTCCTCGGTTGTTCCCTCAGGCAGCGAACGGGATCGGAACGGTCAGGGTCAGCTCGCCCCCGGTGGGAACGACCAGCGTGGGCGGGACCGCCGTGTTGGCGGCGTGTCCGGGTGGGACCGCGACGCCCCGCAGGACGTCGTTGTCCAGCTCTCCCGGGAGCGGCGGGTTCGAGGTGCGGGCCAGCGGCTCGACCACCAGGTCGGCCAACGGGTCGTCGACGTCGACGGCGGGAAGCGGGTCCGGCGCGGTGACGACCAGGTCGACGGACAGGTCGCTGGGTGCGGGAGGCGGCAGCGTCCCGGTGTCCGCGATCACGAGCAGGAACTCGCCGCGGTCGTCGGCGTGCGCGTGGCCGATCGCCACGTCGCCGGAGCGTACGGCGCTCACGCGCGCCCATCGGGTGGGCGCTCCGGCCGTCTCGATCCGACCGCGGATCGTCGTGGCGCCTCGCGGCACGGGACCGGCCGTCCCGGGGAACAGCCGCGGGCGGAGCACCCGCGACGCGCCCGGCACGACCGGCGGGGCTCCCTCGGCCGCGACGATCTCGGCCAGTGTCCACAACGGCAGCTCGAGCCGGCGGGGAGCGTAGCGGCGCTCCGGGTCCCAGATCCGCAGCGTCACCGGGTCGGTCGGCGTGGTGTGGTCGAACCGCAGCTGCGCGCGCCCGGCGTCGCGTGACGCCAAGGGCAGCAGGGACGGCCCCGGGGAGCGCTGCGGTGCCAGGACCAGCGGGTCGACCTCGCGGTCGATCCGGACCCCGACGCGCACCCGCCGGGCGGTCACGGCGTCCAGGCACTCGACGGCGAGCGCGAGCCGGTGGAGCACGTGCGCCGTGCCCACCACCGTCTCGATGCTCACGGCGACACCCCGACGGGCCGACCCGGGAGCGACGCGCCGGTCTCGGAACGTGCGGCGACGGTCGTCACGGGCTCTCCCGCGGCCAGCTGCCGGCCGTCGATGACGATCACGCGGGCGAGGTAGAGCAGGGAGAGCCGGTAGTCCGTGGTGAGGGCCTGGAACGCCTCGCTCATCGACTCCAGCGCCACGTCGTCGGTCACCACCTGCAGTGCGTCACCGGGCTGCCAGGCACCGCTCGGGTGGAGCAGCGGGCCGGTCAGCACCCCCTCGCTCTCCAGGATCTGCGCGGCCAGACCCAGCCACTCCAGCTCGCTCTCCACGACGGAGTCCCAGGCCGACACCATCAGGTGCATCCGCAACGGGATCCGGGGGATGCCGTCCCGGCTGGCCACCGCCGACCAGCCGGGGCGGGTCTCCCGGTCCAGGCTGACCCGGTAGCAGTAGACCGAGATCGCGGGGTACCGGATCACCGCGACGGGGCTGGAGTTGACGCGGTCGAAGTCCGTGGTGCCGGCCAGCACCGCCGTGGGGCGTGGTGGCGCGGGGATGGCCTCGAGGATCCGCCGGTTCAGCAGATCGACGATGCTGCGGCCCGCTGCTGCGAGCGCCGCGTGTCCGGCCATGGGGAGATCGTGCGGTGTCCTGCGTCACGGGTCCGTCGCGCGTCGGTCGCGCACGTGCCGAGGGCGGGACCGTCCGGCTCGGTCGCGCTGCGGCGACGTTGCGGTGACAGCCGAGGGTGCACGGTGCTCTGGCGCGACGCGAAAGGGGAACGCACATGTCGACCGACGCACATGACAACGACGCCGAGCCCGAGGGTCACGACCCGGCCTCCGACGACTGCGGGTGCGGCTCGTCGGGATCCGAGGACTGCGACCCCGACCTGCTCGACGACCTGACCTGCCGGGCCGCCGGCGTGGCCGCCCAGGCGGCGTACAACGCGGAAGCCAAACCGGCCCTGGACGAGGCCCGGCAGAAGTACTCGGCGGTGCGCACGGACTACCGCAAGGCGCGGTCCGAGGCTGCGTTGGAGGTCCAGGACCTCCGCCACCAGGTCAAGCAGCTGATCGAGCGGGTCCGCTGTCAGTTCGAGCAGAAGAAGCACATCGACTGCCTCGACGACGCCTTCTGCGAGGTCGTCAAGGAGCTGAAGAAGTGCGGTGGCACCTCGGGCTGCTGCTCGAGCGACCCGTGCGAGTTCGACGTCTCGTGTCCACCGACGCTCGAGGAGCTGCAGGCGCGCCTGGCCGAGTACGCGGGACGTCTCCAGCGGGAGAAGGACTGCTTCGACCGGCTGGCCGCGGAGCCGGCCGCCGTGACCGCGCGGGTCGCCGCCGCGAAGGCGGAGATCGCCGCCGCCGCCGCCGAGCTCGAGGGAGACCAGGCGGTGCTCGACGTCAAGAAGGTGTACGTCGCGCTGCTGGTCGCGCAGCGGCACCTGCAGCAGGTGTGGGGCGGGTTCAAGCGCACCCAGGACTTCCTGGACTGTCTCTGCCATGCACTCACCTGCTGGATCAAGGCCACCGAGGCCGTCTCCGTGCTCACGGGCCATGCGGCTGTCAAGGAGTGTCGTCGCGACGCTGCCCGGAAGCGCTGCACCGATCTCGCGGAGCACACCGCCGACGAGGTGCTGCTGGCCTACGAGCGCCTGTGCGGCGACGATCCCTGCGCCGACCCGGACGAGGACCCGCCCGAGGACGAGTGCGAGGAGCCCGAGGAGCCCGAGGACGACTGCGACGACGACAATGACGACGACAGCGACGACGGTGACGACGACGAGGAGCACGATCCGGACTGCGACTGCGGCAACGAGCACCACCATCGCCACCACCACGGACGCCGGCCGGACCGACAGCAGAAGCAGCGTTGACGGGCCCCGCGACCTCGACATGAGGAAACCCGCCCGACCCGTTCGCACGGGTCAGGCGGGCTCTCGTCGCTCCCCCGGTTGGACTCGAACCAACAACCCTCCGGTTAACAGCCGAATGCTCTGCCAGTTGAGCTACAGGGGATCGTGCTGGGTGCGCCGCACAGGCTAGCAAGGCGCCCGGGCCGCATGGAAATCGAGGTGGGATCGAGGGGGACCGGGGTCCTCAGCCCTGCCCGAGCTCCTCGCGGGCGGCCTGCAACGCGGCCGCGGCGGCCTCACGGACGGCGGGGTCGGCCGGGTCGACCCCCTCGTCGTACTCGTAGAACCAGGTCAGGGTCGGGTCGCCGCCCGGAGCGCGACGGGCGATCACGCGCAGCCCCTGCCGGCCGCCGACCGTCACCTGGCGCTGGAGCACGACGCTGGCCGTGACCCGTTCGCGGACCAGCTCCAGCAACCGGCCGGGCTCGTCGAAGGTGAAGGCGTGCTCGACCCGCTCCTCGCCCCACGTGCCGACCTCGCTGACGCGCAGCCGCTCCTCGTCCCGGTCCCAGTCGGCGGCCTCGACCCGCTCCCAGGGCAGCCGGGTGTCGCCGAGGTAGAGCGCGTCCCGGGTGCCGGCGACGTGGGTGCCGTCGTCGGCCTCGGCCCACGCCAGCACGCTCTCACCGGCGGCCACGGTGAGGTCGGGCCGCTCGCGACGTCGGATCCTCATGCGGTGCCCACCGCCTTGTCGTGCAGCGTCCGGCGGTGCTGCTCGAGCGCCACCAGCTCGCCGAACATCCGGTTGTACTCGGTGGCGTGCTCCACCGGGTTGGTGCGCTGCAGCTTCGACTTCAGGTCGGTGATCCGCCGCATCGTGGTGAGCTCCTGCAGTCGGTAGACGTGGGCTGCGACGTAGGCCGGGTCGGGCTGCTTCGCCGTGAGCAACGGCTCCACGCCCAGCGCGCTGATGGCCGAGGACACCGCGGGCTCGGAGGCCGAGTCGCGCAGCTTGCCGGCCCAGCCCGCGTCGGTGGCACCCGCCTGCGGCCCGCCCGAGGCCGCCACCAGCTCCCACACGGCACGGAAGGTGGGGTGGGTGAAGTCGTTGCCGCCGACGTCGCGGGCGGCGTTGCCGATCGACCCCGGGTGCTGGACGACCAGCTTGAGGGTCTCGCGCTCGAGCGAGAACCGCGGGTCGCGCAGGTCGGGCAGCTGCTGGCGCGGGCGCTCCGGCTGGGTGGCCTGCTGGGCCGCGGGCGTGGCGGCCGGGCGGGAGGCCCGGTGGGCCGCCCGGCGTACCTCCTCGCGGGCCTGGTCGGGATCGACACCGACCATCCCGGCGAGCTCGCGGGCGAAGGCGTCGACCTTCGACTTGTCGCGGATGCTCGAGACCAGCCGGGCGCCCTCGCGCACGGCGTCGACCCGGCCGTCGGCCCGGTCCAGGTCGTACTTCCCCACCACGTTGCTCAGCACGAAGCGGTAGAGCGGCACCCGGCGGGCGACCAGCTCGCGCACGGCCGCGTCGCCCTCCTTGAGCCGCAGGTCGCACGGGTCGAGGCCGGAGGGCTCGACGGCGACGTAGGTCTGGGACACGAAGTTCTGGTCGCCGTCGAAGGCCCGGAGCGCGGCCTTCTGGCCCGCGGAGTCACCGTCGAAGGTGAAGATCACCTCGCCGCGGAACTCCTCGTGGTCGTGGAGGAACCGGCGCAGCACCCGGGCGTGGTCGTCGCCGAACGCGGTGCCGCAGGTCGCCACGGCGGTCGGCACCCCGGCGAGGTGGCAGGCCATCACGTCGGTGTAGCCCTCGACCACGACCGCCTGCGAGGCGCGGGCCATCTCCCGGCGGGCGAGGTCGATGCCGTAGAGCACCTGGCTCTTCTTGTAGATCGAGGTCTCGGGGGTGTTGAGGTACTTGGCCTCGATCCGGTCGTCGTCGTGGATCCGCCGGGCGCCGAACCCGATCGTGTCTCCGGAGGCGTCCCGGATCGGCCACAGCAGCCGCCCGCGGAACCGGTCGTACGCCGAGCGACCGATCGCCACCAGCCCGGACGCGACCGCCTCCTCCTCGGAGAACCCCCGCTGCCGCAGCACGGTCAGCACCGCCTCACCGTCACGCGGCGCGTAGCCGTTGCCGAAGGTCTCGGCCACCGACTCGTCGAAGCCCCGCTCGAGCAGGAACTGCCGGGCCACCTGGGCCTCCGGTCCGCGCAGCTGGTCGGCGTAGAACTCCTGGGCGATCCGGTTGGCCTCGATCAGCCGGCTGCGCTGCGGACCCCGCGGCCGGTCGTCCCGGTCGTCGCCGTCCTCGCGCCGCAGCTGGACGCCGTACTTCTCGGCCAGCCGCTCGACCGCCTCGGTGAAGCCGAGCCCGTCGATCTTGATCAGGAAGGAGATCACGTCGCCCCCCTCCTGGCAGCCGAAGCAGTGGAAGAACCCCCGGCTGGGGGTGACGTGGAAGGACGGGGACTTCTCGTCGTGGAAGGGGCACAGCCCCTTCATCGAGCCGCCACCGGCGTTGCGGAGGCTGACGTAGCCCGACACCACCTCGTCGATGCGGGCCTTCTCGCGCACCTCGGCGATGTCGTCCTCGCGAATCCTCCCGGCCACGCCCGGAGTCTACGCAGCGGCCGGGCAGCGGATCCGGCGGTCCACAGGCCCGCTCACCCGCTCGGGGGTTGATCGCGGGGGCAGGACACGCAACGGTGGAGGCATGACGCCGACGGAAAGACCCGACGGCGCCGCCGAACCGACCCTCGGGGCGCTCGTCCACGACCTGTCCACCCAGATCCCCGAGCTGGTGAGGTCCGAGCTGCGTCTCGCGCAGGCCGAGCTGGTCGAGAAGGGCAAGCACGCCGGGCTCGGCGCCGGGCTGTTCGGCGCCGCCGGGCTCACGGCGCTCTACGGCGTCGCGGTGCTGATCGCGGCGGTCGTGCTCGCCCTCGCCCTCGTGCTGCCCGCCTGGGCGGCCGCGCTGGTGGTGGCCGCCGTGCTGCTCGCCGTCGCGGGCGTGCTGGCGCTGCGCGGCAAGGGACAGGTGGCGCAGGCGACGCCGGCCGCACCCGAGCGGGCGGTCGCCGGGCTCAAGGAGGACGTCGAGACCGTGAAGGGACACCACCGAGGCTGAGGACCCAGCGATGAGGACCCAGCGATGAGCCACCGCAGCCCCGAGCAGATCGAGGCCGACATCGAGGCCCAGCGCGAGCAGCTCGCGGCCACGGTCGACCTGCTCACCGACAAGCTCGACGTGAAGTCGAGGATGACCACCGACAGCGGCAAGCCCCGCCCGGCCGTGATCGCGGTCGCCGGAGCCGCCGTGGTGGCGACCGTCGCCCTGGTGTGGTGGCGGCGCCGCCGCTGACCCGCCGCCACCGACAACCGAGGAGAACCCATGAAGAAGCTGACCATCCTGATCGCCGGTGCCGTGGGCTACGTGCTCGGCTCCCGCGCCGGGCACGAGCGCTACGAGCAGATCAAGGGCATGGCCGTGAAGGTGAAGGACAACCCCACGGTGCAGGAGAAGACCCAGCAGGCGGTCGACACCGCGAAGGCGCAGGCGCCCGTCGTCAAGGACAGGCTCACCGATGCCGCGGACGCGGCCAAGGCGAAGGTCTCCGGCGACGGCAGCTCCTCGGAGGAGTTCCCCGACGAGAGCCTGATCAACCAGCAGGACCCCTACCCCAAGGGCGACCTGCCCTGAGCCAGCAGCCGGTCGTGCCAGGCGACGGCGCTCGCGTCGGTCAGTGAGGCCACCTGGTCGATGACGGCCCGGCGGCGGCCGCCCTCGTCGGGCGCCGCCGCCCAGTCGTCGGCGAAGGGCCGCTCGAGCCCGTCGGGGCCCCGCGCGAGCAGCACCTCCACCAGCTCGGCCAGCAGCTCACGCTGCCGCACCATCGCGAGCACCCGGTCGTCGGCCTGCATGACGTAGTGGGCGGCGATCCCCTTGAGCACCGCGATCTCGAGCTGCGTGGTCCGCGGCACCACCAGGTCGGCCCGGTAGCGCACGAACGGCGCCGAGGACGCGGCGAACGTGGCGGCCTGCACCGAGCCGCAGAAGCGGCCGATCAGGTCGCTGGTGAGGTTCTTCAGCGAGGCCAGCGCCCGGCGGGTCCCGTCGTAAGGAGTGGTCGGCCAGCCCGCCACGGCGGCGAGCCCGCCGAGCACCTCCTCGAGCTCGGCGTCGGAGGCGTCGGGCTCGTACCAGTCGCGGACGGTCGACCACACGGCCTCCCGGTCGAGCCGGCTCAGGTCGACCCGGTCGGCCACCACGCCGTCCTCGATGTCGTGGACGGAGTAGGCGACGTCGTCGGCGAGGTCCATCACCTGCGCCTCGACGCACCGGCGGGTGCCGTGGCCGGGGGCGCGCATCCAGTCGAAGACGGGCAGGTCGTCGTCGTAGACGCCGAACTTCACGACCACCCGCGGGGAGCCGTCGGCGTGGACGCCCTGCGGCGGCGTGGCCGCGGCCCGGGACCAGGGGTACTTGGTGCAGGCGTCCAGGGTGGCGCGGCTGAGGTTGAGCCCCGCACTGTCGCCGGCGGGCGTGATCGTCTTCGCCTCCAGCCGGGTCAGGATCCGCAGCGTCTGGGCGTTGCCCTCGAAGCCGCCGCACTCCTCGGACAGGGCGGCGAGCACCCGTTCGCCGTTGTGGCCGAACGGGGGGTGCCCCAGGTCGTGGGCCAGCGCGGCGGTCTCGGCGAGGTCGGGGTGGCAGCCCAGCGCCCGGGCGAGGTCGCGCGCCACCTGGGCGACCTCGAGGCTGTGGGTGAGCCGGTTGCGGACGAAGTCGTCGCTCTGCGGGCCGACGACCTGGGTCTTGGCGGCCAGCCTGCGAGAGGCGGCCGCGTGCACGACCCGCGCGCGGTCACGCTCGAACGGGGTGCGCTCGGGCGCGTCGACACGCTTGGGCGGCTCGGGGACGAACCGGTCGCGGTCCGCCTCGTCGTACCCCTCCGGAAATGCCATCGGGGGCGACCCTAGTGGTCGCCCCCGACGGGATGGTGCAGGTCCTGCGTCAGTAGGTGGTGACGTGGACGTGGTCGTAGTGGTTGGCCGTGGCCGAGCCACGGTCCGCCACGGCGCGCCAGCCCTCGCCCGCGCGCTCGACCGACCAGATCTTCTGCGAGTACATGACGTAGCTGACGCCGAGCTCCTGGTAGTGGGCGCGGACGAACTCCGCGACCTCCCAGCCGGTCGCGCCGCTGACCATGATGTCGATCGCGATGCCCTGGGAGTGCTCGCCGTCGCTGCGGTAGGTGCCGTAGCTGGTGATCTCCGGGAACGCAGCGCAGACGGCCTCGTGCACGGCCAGCACGTTGGCCTGCCCGTCGACGGAGCTGCCGTTGCTGCAGGTGCCGCCGAGCGCGGCCTCGGCGCCCTCGGCCTCGGCCTCCGCCTGCTCGGGCTTCTCGGGCTTCTCCTCGGTGAGGTAGCCGGCGGAGACCCAGCGCGCCTTGCCGTCGACGACGACCTCGAGGCGGTCCAGCGCCTTGCGGCCGGTGACGAGCACCTTCTCGCGGGTGTCCACGACGCCGACCTTGGCCGCGGAGTCCTCGTCCGGGGTGGTCCAGAGGTTGAGGGGGGCGGTGGTCCAGAGCCGGGTGTCCGCCTGGCGGACCGCCTTCGCGGTGGCCTTGGCGGTGAGCATCTGCTCGAGCGGGCTGACCCGCTCGATCCGCGAGTCCGAGCGCGACACGACGGGGGTGCGGTCGGAGATGTCGACGGGGCTCTCGGCCACCGTGCCGATGGAACCGGCGGCGGCGTCGCTGCTGGCGGCCAGGTAGTCCGGGGTCCCCGGACCGGCGGCCATCACGCCGGTGCCCACAGCCGCCAGGGTGGCGACGAGGGCGACCGGTGCGGCGATGAACTTCGCCGACGGCAGGGTGAGCTTGGTGGAGCGGGCATCTGGGTCCCGCTTGTGGCGATGATGTGCCACAGCGCTGATCCTTTGCTGTTGCTTGACGGGGGTGTACGCCGCCACGGCTGTGGCCCGAGAAGCGACGCGAAGCCTCGACTAAAGCACAGCGGGCACGCGTTGTCCCAATCATCCGGGAGTTTTCACCGGGTGTTTCGGATCACGAGACCGTGATCACGCCGTGACCGCATCGTTATCCCCCCGTGACCTCCGCGGCCTCCTCACGAGCGAGGAACCCGGTGCCGTCGGTGTCGTCCAACCAGCCCTCCGGCAGCACCACGCGCTCGCGCGGGGAGCCCTGCCGACCCCGGGGGGCTCCCAGCTCGGAGGTCGGGAACGGCTCGTCCGGGTCGAGCTCGGCGAGCAGGGCGTCGAGCCCGGCGAGGGAGTCGACCAGTGCCAGCGAGCGGCGCAGCTCGCCGCCCGCCGCGAAGCCCTTGAGGTACCAGGAGACGTGCTTGCGGAACTCCTTGCAGCCGCGCTCCTCCCCCAGGTGCCGGGCCAGCAGCTCGGCGTGGCGGCGCATCATCTCGCGCACCTCGCCCAACCTCGGCAGCACCCGCGTCTCCCGGCCGGCGAACGCGTCCGCGAGGTCCCGGAACAGCCAGGGGCGGCCCAGGCAGCCCCGCCCGACGACGACGCCCGCCGCACCGGTCTGCTCCACCATCCGCAGCGCGTCGGCGGCCTCCCAGATGTCGCCGTTGCCGAGGACCGGGATGTCGACGTGCTGCACCAGGGCGCCGATGGCGTCCCAGTCGGCGCGGCCGGAGTACGACTGGGCCACGGTCCGGCCGTGCAGCGCGATGGCGGCACAGCCCGCCTCCTGCGCGATCCGCCCGGCGTCGAGGTAGGTGAGGTGGTCGTCGTCGAGCCCCTTGCGGGTCTTCATCGTCACCGGGACGTCGTACGGCGCGGCGGCCGCCACCGCGTGCTCGAGGATCTCGGCGAGCAACCGCCGCTTCCACGGCAGCGCTCCCCCGCCGCCCTTGCGGGTCACCTTGGGGACCGGACAGCCGAAGTTGAGGTCGACGTGGGCCACGCCGTACTCGGCGCACAGGATCTCCACGGCCTTGCCGACGTAGCGCGGGTCGGTGCCGTAGAGCTGGACCGAGCGCACCGTCTCGGCCTCGTCGAAGACCAGCATGCTGCGGGTGACCTCGTCACCCTCGACGAGCCCGCGCGAGGTGATCATCTCGCAGACGAAGAGGCCGGAGCCCCCCTGCGCTCGCGTCTGGTCCAGGCACAGCCGGCGGTAGGCCGCGTTGGTGATGCCGGCCATCGGCGCCAGCACCACGGGGGTGGGCACCGTCAGCGAGCCGAGCTGCAGGGACATGCCCCCATTGTCGGGCGGGCGGCCGGGGCCGCGAAATCGACCCTCAGCCGTTCTGGTTGCCGTTCTTGTTCCGGTTCTTGTTCCCGTTCTTCTCGTCGTCCTTCTTGCCGCCCTTGTCGGCCGGCACGACCTCGCCCTCCCAGATGATCGGGTTGAACTCCTGGGTCGGGCGGAAGCTGACGGCCTCGAGGGCCGCCTTGTCCGGCGCCAGGTAGACCATGCAGGCCTTCAGGGAGTCGCCGTTCTTGAACTTGTCGGGGAACGAGGCGCCCTCGCAGGGCTTGAAGGAGCCGCTGAACAGGGAGGACTCGATCAGCCGGTTCTGGTCGTCGACGCCGTAGAGCGGCACCGGGACGACGCCCTTCTTGGAGCCGAGGTTGGTGTCCCCGACGTTGGTGACCTTCGCCCGGACGAAGTAGGGCGCCGTCTGCTTGATCTTCCGGGTGAGCTCCCAGCCGACGAACTGGTCGAAGCTGGCCTTCTCCATCGACGTCACGGTGATCTCGAGGGCGCCGACGGTCTTCTGGGTGGGCTCGTAGGCCACGGTCGCGGAGTCACCGAGCGCGAGCGCGCTCCCCTGGGCGGTCAGCTCGACGCCGTCCGGGACGGGCAGGTAGGGCTCGGCCTCCGCCGAGGTCGGCGTCCCCGTGGGGGTCTGGTCGCCACCGGCCGGGGTCTCCTCGTCTGCTGAGCAACCCGTCAGGGCGAGGGCGAGGACGGCGGGGAGGACGAGCAGACGGGCGGGCAGACGCATGCGGCAATTGTGCACGAGCACCGGGTCAGCACCCCACGAAACGCTGGGCGAACCAGGAGGTGATGGAGTCCAGGCCGATCCGCTCCTGCTGCATGGTGTCGCGCTCGCGGACGGTCACCGCGTGGTCGTCGAGGGTGTCGAAGTCGACGGTCACGCAGTACGGCGTCCCGATCTCGTCCTGCCGGCGGTAGCGGCGGCCGATGGCTCCGGAGTCGTCGAAGTCGACGTTCCAGCCGGCGGTGCGCAGCTCGGTGGCCAGGTCGCGCGCCTTCGGGGACAGGTCGGAGTTGCGGGAGAGCGGGAGCACGGCGACCTTGACGGGCGCGAGCCGCGGGTCGAGCCGCAGCACGGTGCGCTTGTCGACCCCACCCTTGGTGTTGGGCGCCTCGTCCTCGTGGAAGGCATCGACGAGGAAGGTCATCAGGCTGCGCGAGAGGCCGGCTGCCGGCTCGACGACGTAAGGCGTGTAGCGCTCACCGGCAGCCTGGTCGAAGTAGGCGAGGTCCTGGCCGGAGTGCTTGGCGTGCGTCGTGAGGTCGAAGTCGGTCCGGTTGGCGATGCCCTCGAGCTCACCCCACTCGGCGCCCGCGAACCTGAAGCGGTACTCGATGTCGACGGTCCGCTTGGAGTAGTGGCTCAGCTTCTCGGTCGGGTGCTCGAAGTGGCGGAGGTTGTCGGGGTCGATCCCCAGGTCGACGTACCAGGCGGTGCGCTGGTCGATCCAGTACTGGTGCCACTCCTCGTCCTCGCCGGGCTTGACGAAGAACTCCATCTCCATCTGCTCGAACTCCCGGGTCCGGAAGATGAAGTTGCCGGGCGTGATCTCGTTGCGGAACGACTTGCCGATCTGGGCGATGCCGAACGGCGGCTTCATCCGCGAGCTGGTCACGACGTTCGCGAAGTTCACGAAGATGCCCTGCGCGGTCTCGGGGCGGAGGTAGTGCAGGCCGGACTCGTCCTCGATGACGCCGAGGTAGGTCTTGAGCAGGCCCGAGAACTGGCGCGGCTCGGTCCAGGCGCCGCGGGTGCCGCAGTTGGCGCACGCGAGCGTGGAGAGGTCGACGCTGTCGGGGTCGACCGGCTCACCCTTCCTGGACTGCTTCTCGGCGTACTCCTCCTGGAGGTGGTCGGCCCGGTAGCGCTTGTGGCACGACTGGCACTCGGTGAGCGGGTCGGTGAAGGTGTCGACGTGGCCGCTGGCCTCCCACACCTGCTTCGGCAAGATGATCGAGGAGTCCAGACCCACCATGTCCTCGCGCATGGTGACCATCGACTTCCACCACTGGCGCTTGATGTTCTCCTTCAGCTCGACACCGAGCGGGCCGTAGTCCCAGGCGGAGCGGGTGCCGCCGTAGATCTCGCCGCACGGGTAGACGAATCCCCGGCGCTTGCAGAGGGAGACGACGTGGTCGACGGTGGAGGGAGGCGGCTTGGCCACGGAGAGGCGCTCGCTTTCGCAGACGGGGGCGGCCGACTGGCTGTCGGTCGCGGGTCAGCCTAACGACCGGGCCGAGGCGTCGTTGAGGTCCCTGCCCGGCTCGGCCCACTCGTAGGCGCTGGGCTCGTCGACGGCGCGGCTCAGCGTCGGGACCGCGTGCAGCTTCACCTCGTACGCCGAGAGGGCGCGCCGATAGGCACCCGTGCTCTCCCAGGTGCTGGTGAGGACCCAGAGCGTGGGGTCGTCGAGGTTGCGCCCGATCCGGCTCTCGAGGTGGCCGGGGCGCTCGGCCAGCGCCTGCCGGGCGCGCTCGAGGGCGACCCGGAACTGCGGGGCCTCGTCGTCGGGGACCCGGAACCTGTTCACGACCAGCACCGGCCCAGCATGCCAGCCCCGTGTTTGACAATCATTCTCAACCCGTTGAGAATGGTTCTCATGTCGTCGTCCGCCACCTCGCTGCGCCGCTCCTCCCCCCGACCCTCCCGCAGACCCCTGGCCGCCGTCTCCGCCGCGGCCCTGGTCGTCGGGATGCTCTCGGGCTGCGGCGTGCTCACCGACGAGGGGTCCTCCGGGGGGCGTGAGGTCGTCGCGTCCTTCTACCCCCTCGCCTGGGTCACCGAGCAGGTGGCGGGCGACGACTGGACCGTCACCAACCTCACCACCCCCGGAGGTGAGCCCCACGACCTCGAGCTCGGTATCGGCGCCACCGCCGACGTGGCCGACGCCGCCCTGGTCGTCTACCTCGACGGCTTCCAGCCCGCCGTGGACGCCGCGGTGTCGAGCAACGCCGAGGGTGACACCCTCGACGCCGCCGAGGTCGTGGAGCTCGACGATGGGGACCCCCACTTCTGGCTCGACCCGCTGCGGATGGCGCAGCTGGGCGACGCCGTCGCCGAGCGGCTCGCCGCCCTCGACGCCGAGAACGCCGAGGCCTACCGCAGCAACGCGGAGCAGCTGACCACGCAGCTGGAGGAGATCGACGGCGCCTACGAGGAGGGGCTGTCCGACTGCCGGCGTGACACGGTGGTCGTCAGTCACGACGCGTTCGGCTACCTCGCGCGCTACGGCGTGCAGTTCGAGGCGATCAACGGGCTCTCCCCCGACGCCGAGCCGAACCCCGCCACGTTGGCGGAGCTGGCCGACCTGATCGAGGATGAGGGCGTGACCACCGTCTTCTCCGAGCGGCTCGCCAGCCCCGCGCTGGCCGAGACCCTCGCCTCCGACCTCGACGTCGAGACCGGGGTGCTCGACCCCCTCGAGGGCCTGACCGAGGAGACGGCCGACGCCGACTACCCCTCGCTGATGCGGGACAACCTCGCCGCGCTGCAGGAGGCGAACGGCTGTTGACCCCCGTCGTGTCCCTGCGTGACGTCCGGCTCTCCATCGCCGGGCGTCCGGTGCTGCTCGGCGTCGACCTGGTCGTCGAGGCCGGCGAGTTCGTGGCCCTGATGGGGGCGAACGGGTCCGGCAAGTCGACCCTGGTCCGAGCGGCGACCGGCCTCCGTCCCGTCAGCTCCGGCACCGTCGAGCTCTTCGGGACCCCCCTCGCCCACTTCCACGAGTGGCGGCGGATCGGCTTCGTCCCGCAGCGGGCGAGCGCGGCCTCCGGCGTACCGGCCTCGGTGCGGGAGGTCGTGACCTCCGGCCGGCTCGGGCGCCGGAAGGTGCTCCGCCCGCTCTCCCGCGCCGACAAGCGGGCGGTCGAGGACGCGTTGGAGGTGGTCGGGCTGGCCCACCGGGGCAGCGACAGCGTCGCCACGCTCTCCGGCGGCCAGCAGCAGCGGGTGCTGATCGCCCGCGCCCTCGCCGGTGAGCCCGAGCTGTTCTTCCTCGACGAGCCCACCGCCGGTGTCGACGTCCCCAACCAGCACAGCCTGGCGGAGTCCCTGGGCACGCTCAAGGAGCGCGGCGCCACCGTCGTGCTGGTGGCCCACGAGCTGGGTCCGATGGCACCGCTGGTCGAGCGAGCGGTCGTGATGGCCCACGGCGAGGTCAGCCATGACGGCCCGCCGCTCGACGAGGACACGTTGCACGCCCACCACCACCCGCGGCTGCTCCGTCACGACCACACGCCGCACGTCGGCTCCCCCCTCGACGCCCTGGAGGAGCGCCGGTGATCGACCTGCTCTCCCACCCGTTCATGATCCGGGCACTGCTGGCCGCCGCGGTGACCGGCCTGGCCGCCCCGACCATCGGCACCTACCTGGTGCAGCGCCGGCTGGCGCTGCTCGGCGACGGGCTGGGCCACGTCGCGGTGACCGGTGTCGCCGTCGGACTGGCGACCGGCACCTCGCCCACCTGGGTCGCCGTCGGCGTGGCGGTCCTCGGCGCCCTCGCCATCGAGGTGATCCGCGAGCGCGGCCACACCAACGGCGACGTCGCCCTCGCCCTGCTGTTCTACGGCGGCCTGGCCGGGGGGGTGCTGGTCACCGGGCTCGCCGGCCAGAACGCCTCGACGCTGCAGAGCTTCCTGTTCGGGGCGGTCACCACCGTGTCGGCCGCCGACGTGCTCACGACCCTCGTGCTCGCGGTGGTGGTGGTGACGCTGTGCGTCGGCCTCTCCCCGCAGCTGTTCGCCGTGGCGCAGGACCCCGAGTTCGCCCGGGTGGCCGGCGTCCGGGTCCGGTTCTACAACCTGCTCGTCGCGGTGCTCGCGGCCGTCACGGTCACCGTGGCCATGCGCACCGTGGGGCTGCTGCTGGTCTCGGCGCTGATGGTGGTGCCCGTCGCCACCTCGCAGCAGCTGACCCGCTCCTTCCGCTCGACGCTGGGGCTGGCGATGCTGCTGGGGTTGGCCGCCTCGCTGGGCGGGCTGCTGCTCGCGGCGTACCTCTCGGTGGGCTTCGACGCCGACGTGGCGCCGGGGCCGGCCATCGTGCTGCTGGCCCTGGCCGGCTTCGCCCTCACCTGGCCGGTGGGCGCCTGGCTCCGGTCCCGGGAGGTCGCGCGTGCCTGACCAGTCCACTCCCCCACCGCTGCGGTTGACGCGGCAGCGGCAGGCGGTCGCCGATGCGCTCGACAGCTTCGAGGAGTTCCGGTCCGCCAAGGAGATCCATGCCGTGCTGCGCGAGCGCGGCAACGCGATCGGGCTCGCCACGGTCTACCGCACGCTGCAGCTGCTGGCCGACCACGACGAGGTCGACGTCATCCGGTCCTCGGACGGCGAGGCCGGCTACCGCCGCTGCTCGGACACCCACCACCACCACCTGGTGTGCCGCTCCTGCGGTGCCACCGTGGAGGTGGAGGGACCCGCGGTCGAGCGCTGGACCGGCGCCATCGCCGCCGAGCACGGGTACGCCGAGGTCAGTCACACCCTGGAGATCTTCGGGCGCTGCCCCCGCTGCCGGTGACCTAGCGACCGTTGACCGGGACCCGCACCCGGAAGGTGCTGCCGCGGCCGACCTCGCTGTCGACCTCGATCCGGCCGCCGTGGCTCTCCACGATCGACTTGGTGATCGCCAGCCCGAGCCCGACCCCCTGGACGCTCTGCTCCTCCGCGTGACGTGAGCGCCAGAACCGGGTGAACAGGCGGTCGCGGTCGCTCGCGTCGATGCCGATCCCGGTGTCGGCCACGACCAGCTCGACCCGGTCGCCGTCGACCCGGAGCCGGACGTCGACCCGGCCGTTGGGCGGGGTGTACTTGATGGCGTTGGACACCAGGTTCTCGACGACCTGGCGCATCCGCTGCTGGTCGACCATCAGCACCAGCCGCTCGGGTCCGGTGAAGGTCAGGTCGACGTGGGAGGCCGCGGCCGCGGGGGCGGCGGCGGCGACCGCCTCACCCACGATGGTGGCGAGGTCGCCGCGGCTGCGGGCCACGTGGACCGGCCCGAGGTTGATCTGCGCGCTGTGGATCAGGTCGACGACCAGCCGCTGCAGTCGTTCGGAGTTGCGGATCACCACGGCCAGCTGGCGCACGGCGTCGGCCGAGAGGTCCTCGCGGTCCATCAACAGGTCGGAGTACCCGCGGATCGAGGTCAGCGGCGTCCGCAGCTCGTGGGACACCGAGGCGATGAAGTGGTCCTTGACCTGCAACGCCCGCATGAAGTCGGTGACGTCGTTGTAGGCCAGGGCGGCGCCGGCGAAGCGGCCGTCGTCGTCTCGCACCGTCCGCGCCGAGACCGAGAGCGCCCGGGCCGTGAGCGGGTCCGCACCGACCCAGATCCGGCAGTCGTCGAACTCCTCGCCCCGCACGGCCCGGTAGGTCGGCATCTCGGCACGGGTGAGGACGGTGGAGCCGTCGGGGCCGAAGACGTCCCCGACCTGGCCGGCCAGGCCGTGGTGGCCCTCGGGGTAGGCCAGCCGGATGAACTCCTCGTGGCGTCGGTTGACCGACTGGTAGCTCCCGTCGCGGTCGAGCAGCACCAGCCCCACGTCGACCGAGTCCAGGATGGCGTCGGCCACCCGGCGCTGGTGCTCGACGACCTCCATCGCCCCGCGGGCCTCGATGCCGTGCCGCTCGGTCTCCTGCTGCTGACGTTGCACCTCCTCGAAGTTCGAGGCGATCGCCAGCGCGGCCCAGGCCGCGACCAACGGGACCAGCGTCGTGCTGGCCAGGTTCGTGCTCGTCAGGCCGACGCCCGCGAGGCTCGGGAGGCCGACCAGGGCCACCCCGGCAACGAGCGTGACGAACGCGCCGGACCGGCCGAACAAGCGTCCCAGCCAGAAGGCCGGCAGCACGATGAGCACGGCGCTGGCCGAGGTCGGGTCGTCGACGGTGAGCAGGCCGACGGCGGCGATGTCGAGCACGGGCACCAGCACGGGGGTCCAGGCCGGCAGCCGGTCCCAGGGCAGCAGCGCGGCCAGGGCGCTGGCCAGCAGGGTGACGCCGACGGCGATCCCTGCCGCGGACTGGGCCGTGAAGGTCTCGCCCGCGACCGTGCGCAGCGCGACCCCGATGGCGAGCAGCAGGGCGAAGGTGGCCTGGAGCGCGTGCGGCGGAGGGTCGGCGGCGAGCAGCAGGCCGCCGCCGAGGCGCGACGCATCGCGGTGCGTCTCGTCCGTCACGATTCTCCTCCCGACGGGGGCTTCCCCCGGCTGACCGGGCACAGCGTGGCAGAGAACCGAGTGTCGGGTGGGGCTTTTGCGACGAACGAGTCGCTGGGCGATGGGCCGGTCTGGCATCGTGCCGGACGTGAAGCGCCGCGTCCGACCACCCACCCCGCACCCCTCGGGTGCCCGGCCGCCGCAGCTGCCGCGTGACCTCGTCCCCCGGCACGTCGCGATCGTGATGGACGGCAACGGCCGCTGGGCCAAGCAGCGGGGGCTCCCCCGCACGGCCGGTCACGAGCAGGGCGAGCACTCGCTCTTCGACGTGGTGGAGGGTGCGATCGAGATCGGGGTCAAGGCGATCTCGGCGTACGCCTTCTCCACGGAGAACTGGTCGCGGTCACCGGACGAGGTGAAGTTCCTGATGGGCTTCAACCGGGACGTGATCCGGCGTCGCCGCGACGAGATGCACGAGCTCGGGGTCCGCGTCCGCTGGGCCGGACGTACGCCGCGGCTGTGGCGCTCGGTGATCCGGGAGCTCCAGGTCGCCGAGGAGCTGACCCGCGACAACGACGTGCTGACGCTCACGATGTGCGTCAACTACGGCGGCCGCGCCGAGCTCGCCGACACCGCGCGCTCGATCGCGCGCGAGGTCGCAGCGGGCCGGCTGGACCCCGAGAAGGTCACCGAGAAGACCTTCGCGCGACACCTGTACGTGCCCGAGGTCTCCGACGCCGACCTGGTCTGGCGCACCTCGGGCGAGCAGCGGCTCTCCAACTTCGTGCTCTGGCAGGCGGCCTACGCCGAGCTGGTGTTCACCGACGTGCTCTGGCCCGATGTCGACCGCACCCACCTGTGGCAGGCGATCGAGACCTACGCCCGCCGCGACCGCCGCTACGGCGGGGCCTAGCCCGCGAGCTGGCGGGCCGCTACCGCTCCACGTACGCCAGGGAGCGCAGGCCGCGCTCGAGGTGCCAGGCCAGGTAGCCGGCGACCAGGCCGCTGGCCTCGCGCAGGTGGCGCGGGTCGGCGGCATGGACGACCGGCCAGTCGCCGGCCAGCAGCGCGCCGAGCGCCTGCAGCGTCCCGGCGGCGGGCCCCGCGGATCCGGGGAGCTTGCAGTCCGCGCACAGCGCCCCGCCCGCGGCGGGGCTGAACCAGCGGTGCGGCCCCTCCTCGCCGCAGCGGGCACAGTGGTCGAAGGAGGGGGCGTAGCCGGAGACCGCGAGCGAGCGCAGCAGGTAGGAGTCCAGCACCTGCCCGGGCCCGTGCTCCCCGGCGGTCATCGCCCGCAGCCCGCCGACGAGCAGCAGGAACTGCTGGAGCGAGGGCTGCCGCTCCTCCGCCACGAGCCGGTCGGCGGTCTCGAGCATCACGCTGCCGGAGGTGTAGCGCTCGTAGTCGAGCCCGAGCCGGGAGCCGAACGGGGTCAGCGTCTCGGCCTGCGTGATCGTGTCGAGGCTGCGTCCCTCCGCGAGCTGGAGGTCGACGTGCGTGAACGGCTCGAGGCGTGACCCCCAGCGCGACGTCGTCTTCCGGACCCCCTTGGCGACGGCCCGCACCCGCCCGTGCTGTCGGGTCAGCAGGGTGATGATCCGGTCGGCCTCACCCAGCTTGTGGGTGCGCAGCACGACCGCCTCGTCGCGGTAGAGGGGCACCACCCCATTGTGCCGTCCTCAGGCGCGGGTACGCCGCTGGCCGGCGCGTGTCTGCCAGCACGCCTGTGCGAAGTCGGTCGCGGCCCGGTTCAGGCGCTCGGGCCGGGCCCGCCACTCCAGGATGCTGCGGGCCTGCACGAACTCCGCGTCGGGCAGCTCCTCGGCCAGCATCGCGGCGTCGGCGGCGGGGTGGATCGGGTCGGCCGGATGGCCGACCACCAGCGCCGGGGCGGCGATCGAGCGCCGCTCGCGGGCGGAGGGCGCCACCCGCCCGAAGAAGATCCCGTGGACGGCCGCCGCCATCGCGCCCGGGCGCTGGTCGAGGGTGTCGAGCACGATGCCCGCCCAGAACGGCACCAGCCCACGCGGGACCGGCCGGGTCACCCAGCGCACGGCGTGCACCGTGACCGGCAGGAACCGGGCCGCGAACAGCAGCGGCGCGAAGGCGAGGACGCCCGCCTCCAGGGCGTTGTCGAGCACCGGCATCTCCACGACCAGGCCGCGGACCCGGTCGGGAGCCAGGACCGCCACCTCCAGGGACACGTTGGCCCCGAGGGAGGTGCCGCCGACCACGGCCTGGTCGGCCCCCAGGTGGTCGAGCAGCGCGACCACCTGGCTGGCGAAGGCACTCATGGAGTAGACCAGCGGGTCCTCCGGCCGGTCGGAGCGACCGTGACCCAGCAGGTCGAGGGTGACGACGTGGAGACCCTCCGAGGCCAGCGCCCGGGCCAGCGGCTCGTGCATCCGGCGCGGCATCAGCTGGCCGTGCAGCAGCACGACCCAGTGGTCGCCCCCGCCGTACTCGGTGTACTCGAGGCGATCGCGCCCGGCGTCCCCCTCCACGAAGAACTGCCCGATCCGCTCTGAGACCAACATCTCGGCAGCATACGGGCGCCAGCCTCGGGAAACCGCCCCATGGGATCGCCGCGTCCACCACACTGGTCCCATGAGCGTGGGAGGGCGGCTGCGTGCGCCCGTTGCCACGGGGGCCGGGCTGCTGGCTGTCTACCTGTTGGGGACCTGGGCGGTGTGGTTCACCCCGGTCTCCGGCTCGGTGGCGTTCTGGTGGCCCGCCGCCGGGGTGGCGGTCACGATGGTCGCGCTCGCCCCCCGCTCCTGGTGGCCCCGGCTCGCGGTCGGCATCGCCCTGGCGTCCATGGCCGCCAACCTCTCGGGGGGCCGCGACTGGGAGGTCGCCGCCGCCTTCGGCGCCGCCAACGCCACCGAGGCGGTGGTCGCCGGCCTGCTGCTCAAGGGCGCGGACGGGCGGCTGATCCAGCTCAGCGAGATGCGGCACTTCCTGCGGCTCGTCGTCGCCGCGCTCACGGGGGCGGTCGTGATCGCGGTGCTCGCCGGGCTCACGGTCCTCGTCGCCGACGGCGACGCCTTCTTCGGCACCGTGCGCAACGTGTTCGGCTCCCACGCGGCGGCGACCCTGGTCATCGCCCCGGTGGCCATGACCTGGCGGTTGCGCACGGCCGTCGGTGCCCGCTGGGAGTACGTGGTCCAGATCGCGCTGCTCACCGTGGTGACCCTGGCCGCGTTCGCGCCCGAGCACACCATGCCCGTGGCCGCCGTCGGGATGCCGTTCCTGGTCTGGGCCGCGCTGCGGCTGGACGCGCGCACCGTGACCCTGGAGCTGCTGGCGAACGCCGTCGTCACCATCGTGCTCACCGCCCAGGGGCGCGGTCCCTTCGGCGACGTCGGCACGCCCGGGGGATTCTCCGTCCCGGTCGGCGGAAGCCTGGTCCTCGGCTACATCCTCATCATCGCCCTGGTGGCACTCCCGCTGACGCTCGCCGTGACCCAGCGCGCGCAGGTGCTCGACACGCTCGCGGAGAGCGAGCGGCTGTTCCGCCGCAACTTCACCGAGTCCCTCACCGGCATGCTGCTGCTGGCCCAGCGCGGCAACCGGCTCGAGATCATCGACGCCAACGACACCGCCCGCGACCTGCTCGACGAGCCCGGCCACAGCGTCGTCGGTCGCTACCTGGACCGGGTGCTGAAGCAGCCCGCTGCGCTGCGCGGCGCCACCCAGACCATGCTCGAGGGGGACCTGGACGGCTGGCGGGGGAAGGTCGAGCTCTCGCACCGGCCCGGGAGCCACGTCGACATGGCGATCTCGGAGATCTCCCGCAACCCGGAGGTCACCTTCGCCGCCCAGCTGCTCGACGTCACGGCCCTGCACCAGGCACTGGCCCGGACCGTGGACGCGGAGCGGCTGACCAGCACGCTGCTCGACACGGCCCGCTGCATCATGATGCTCACCGACATCGACGGCAACGTGCTGCGCGTCAACCAGGCCACGACCGTCCTCACGGGGTTCACCGAGGCGCAGATCCTGGGGAACCCGTTCTGGGAGACGGTCGTGGTCGAGCAGCGCGCCGGCGCCCTGCGACAGATGTTCCTCGACCCCAGCGGCACGGCGATCCCGCGGCACAGCGAGACCGACGTCCGGACCGTCAGCGGCGACCCGCTGCGCGTCGTGTGGAGCACCGAGCTCGTCCGCGACGACGACGGCACCCCGCAGTTCGCGGTCCTCACCGGGGTCGACGTCACCGCTGAGCGGGCGAGCGCGGGCCTGATGACGAACCTGTTCCAGGCCGGCATCTCCACCGCCATCATCGGCATCGACGCCCAGGGCATGGTCCGGGTGCTCAACTCCGGGGCGGAGTCACTGCTGGGCTACACCTCCGAGGACCTGCGCGGCCGCGCGTTCACCGACCTGCTGGACCCGCAGGAGATCGCCGACCGGACCCGGGGCATCGGCGGCTCGAGCTGGGGCGCCCTCACGGCGACGCTCGACGGCGGCACCGAGTCGCAGGCCCGGGACTGGACCTGGATCTCGGCGCAGGGACGCCGGCGCACCGTGGAGATGACCCTGTGCGGCGGGGGCAGCCAGTTCGGCCCCCAGGCCGGCTTCCTGGTGCTCGCCCGTGACGTCACCGAGCAGCGCCACGGCCAGATGATGCTGATGGCAGCCCTCGACAAGGAGCGGATGGCCTCCGACCGGTTGCGCCAGCTGGACTCGGCGAAGAACGAGTTCGTCTCGACCGTCTCCCACGAGCTGCGCACCCCCGTGACGAGCATCGTCGGCTACACCGAGATGCTCGCCGACGGGAGCCCGGTGACCCCTGACCCCGCCCAGGTGCCGCTGCTCGACACCATCGCTCGCAACGGCGACCGGCTGATCACGCTGTGCAACGACCTGCTCGCCCTCGCCGGTCTCGACACCGGCGGCACCGTCTGGGACCGGGCCGTCGTCGACCTCTGCGAGCTCGCCGGCCACACCGAGGAGTCGATGCGGCCGCTGCTGCGGGACCGGCGACTCCGGGTCGACTTCTCCGTCGCCGAGGGCCCGGTGCCGGTGCTCGGGGACGCCGTGCAGCTCGAGCGCGTGATGCTCAACCTGCTCAGCAACGCCGTGAAGTTCACCCCCGACGAGGGTCGCGTGACCGCCCGGATCTCCAGTGACGGTCACGACGCCCGGCTGGTGGTCACCGACACCGGCATCGGGATCCCCGCGGAGGAGCAGGACGCGCTGTTCCAGAAGTTCTTCCGTGCCTCCACCGCCCAGGCGATGGCGATCCAGGGCACCGGCCTCGGGCTCTCCATCGTCGCGGGGATCGTCGCGGCCCACGGCGGCCGGATCCACGTGGAGTCGTCGGCCGGGCTGGGCTCCACGTTCTCGGTGAGGCTCCCGCTCCACGTGGGCTGAGCCCTAGGCTTCCGCCATGAGGACTCCCCGCGCGGTCCCGGTCCTGTCGGTGGCACTGGCCGGGCTGCTGGTGGCCTGCGGGGGCTCGTCCGATCCCCCGGCGTCCTCGCCCACGACCACCTCTTCCGCTCCCTCGACCACCGAGTCACCCTCCGAGGTCGTGGACGTCGCCGCCGGGCCGGTCGGGATCGCCGCCGCGGAGGACGCGGTCTGGGTCGTCAGTGCCGAGGACGAGTCCGTGTCCCGGATCCCGCTGGGGGCACGCCGACCCGACCTCGTCGCCGACGCCCCCGGCGTGCCGCTGCGGGTCGCGGTGGCCCGCGGCGCGGTGTGGGTCACCGCCTTCGAGGCGGGGCGGCTGCTGCGGATCGACCCGCGTACCGGCCGCACCCTGGACCGGATCCGGGCCGGTCGTGGGCCCGAGGGCGTCACCGCGGGTCTGGGCTCGATCTGGGTCGTGGCCCAGGACTCCGGCGAGCTGCTGCGGGTCGACCCCGCGGCCGGGACGGTGGTCGACCGCTACGACGTCGGGCCCGGGGCCCGGTTGGCGCTCACGGGACTCGGCTCGGTGTGGGTCTCCCACTTCGCCGACGGGACCGTGCTGCGCCTCGACGTCGAGTCCGGTGAGGTCACCGCCTCCGCCGAGCTCTGCCAGGGGCCCCAGGGACTGGCGGTCGCCGGTGGGCTGGTCTGGACGGCGTGCACCTACTCCGACCAGGTCCTCGGCCTGGACCCCGACACCCTGGAGATCGTCCACGACGTCCCGGTCGCCGGGTTCCCGGACCCGCTCACCGTCGCCCCGGACGGCACGCTGCTCGTGGTGGCCGAGCAGGGCCCGGCGGTCGTGACCGTCGACCCCGCCACCGGCGAGGTGGTCGACGAGCGGGTCCTGGGGGAGCTGGCGTGGCTCGGGGACCGCGCCAACCTCGACGTCACCGTCGCCGGGGACGAGGTCTGGCTGACCTCGCACTCCGTGGACCGGGTCCACCACCTCCCGGCTAGCGGGGGGTAGCCGCCCGGTTGACCGCGCTGATGACCGCCTTGAGGCTCGCGGTCACGATGTTGGCGTCGATGCCCACGCCCCACAGCACCACCGTCTCCCCCTGGACGTCGGTCAGCGAGCACTCGACGTACGCCGCGGCGACGGCGTCGCCACCGGAGGACAGCGCGTGCTCGGCGTAGTCCAGGACGCGCACGTCGTAGCCCTGCGGCAGCCCGTTGATCGCGTCGACGAAGGCCGCGATGGGGCCGTTGCCGGTGCCCTCGAGGGTCTGCAGCACGCCGTCGACCTGGACGTTGACGCTGAGCGCGTCACGCTCCCCCGCCGCGCTGGAGGTGTGGACCGAGTCGAGCTGCAGCGGGGCGTCGCGGTGGAGGTACTCGGAGGAGAAGACCTCCCAGATCGCGTCGGCCGACATCTCGCCGCCGTCGGCGTCGGTGCGCTCCTGCACGACCCTGCTGAACTCGATCTGGGCCCGGCGCGGCAGGTCGAGCTTGTGCTCGGCCTTGAGGATGTAGGCCACGCCGCCCTTGCCGGACTGGCTGTTGACGCGGATCACGGCCTCGTAGGTGCGGCCGACGTCCTTCGGGTCGATGGGGAGGTACGGCGCCTCCCAGGCGACCTGCTCCACCGGGACCCCCCGGTCGCGGGCCTGGCGCTCCAGGTCCTCGAGCCCCTTCTTGATGGCGTCCTGGTGGGAGCCGGAGAAGGCCGTGTAGACGAGGTCGCCGGCGTAGGGGTGGCGCGGGTGCACCGGCAGCTGCGTGCAGTACTCGACCGTGCGGCGGATCTCGTCGATGTCGGAGAAGTCGATCTGGGGGTCGACGCCCTGGCTGAAGAGGTTCATGCCGAGCGTCACCAGGCACACGTTGCCGGTACGTTCGCCGTGACCGAACAGGCAGCCCTCGACCCGGTCCGCGCCGGCCATCATCGCCAGCTCGGTGGCGGCGACGGCGGTGCCGCGGTCGTTGTGCGGGTGCAGGCTGATCGTCGTGTGGTCGCGGCGGGTCAGCTGGCGGGAGAACCACTCGATCTGGTCGGCGTAGACGTTGGGCGTCGACATCTCGACCGTCGCCGGCAGGTTGAGGATGATCTCGCGACCGTCCTCGGGCTGCCAGACGTCCGAGACCGCCTCGCAGACCTCGAGGCTGAAGGGCAGCTCGGTGCTGGTGAAGATCTCGGGGCTGTACTCGTAGCCGATCACGGTGGTGCCGAGGATGTTCTCGGTGTGCTTCATGACCAGCTCGGTACCGCGGACCGCGATGTCCTTGACCTCGTCGTTGCTGGCGCGGAACACCACCCGCCGGAACAGCGGCGCCAGCGCGTTGTAGAGGTGGATGTTGGCGTGGTGGACGCCGACCAGGCTGTGGACCGAGCGCTCGATCAGGTCCTCACGGGCCTGGGTCAGCACCGAGATCGTGACGTCCTCGGGGATCCGGTCCTGCTCGACGAGCTGCCGCACGAAGTCGAAGTCGGTCTGGCTCGCGGAGGGGAACCCCACCTCGATCTCCTTGTAGCCCATGGCGACGAGGAGCTCGAACATCTTCATCTTGCGCGCGGGCGTCATCGGGTCGATGAGCGCCTGGTTGCCGTCGCGCAGGTCGGTGGAGAGCCAGCGCGGGGCCTCGGTGACGGTGCGGGAGGGCCAGGTGCGGTCGGGCAGGTCGATCGGGTCGAAGGCCCGGTAGCGGTGCACGGGCATGCCCGAGGTGCGCTGCGTGTTGCTGAAGCCGGTGTGGGTGGTCTGGCTGGTGTGACTGGTCATGGAGGAAGGCCTTCGCTGGCTGGGGTCCGGGTGCCGGCAACACGAACTCTCCGCGGCGAGGGTGCGGCTGGTCAGCCCTCGCGGCGGCAGCGAAGCAGGAGGTCGCGGCTCGTCATGACCTCTCGAGCATAGCCCGGCGGCTCCGGGACACGGGCCGGATGGCCCACATCCCGGAAGCCCCCGGCTCGGCTCAGGCCGACATGCACTCCTGGAGGGCGGTCATCAGGCCCTGGGTCCCGGCCTCCTGGTCGTCCTGGAAGACCGCGACGAGGAACTCGTTGAGCACGTCGTCGGTCAGCTTCTCGTCGATGCAGGTGGCGGCCTCCTCGGGCACGCCGGCGCCCATCGCGTCGGTGAAGATCTTCTTCACGTCGGCGCAGCCCTGGAACACGTCGGCCGCGGCCTGGGCGTCGTCCTCGGACATCTTCACCGAGTCGATGCCGTCGGCGGCCTCGTTGTCCTCGGTGATCAGGCCGTACTCGACGAGCTGGTCGGTGCCGATGTCGTCGACCATGCCGTCACCGACGCAGTCGGCCTGCTCCTGGGTGACCTGGAAGGTCTCGTCGTTGCTGTCCATCATCGACTCGGCGATCGCCGCGCTGGCGGCCTCGTCGTCCGAGCCACAGGCCGTGAGCGTCAGTGCGAGGGCGGCAACGGCGCCGATGGTCCGCAGCTTCATGGGGTTTCCTCCCGTTGGTGTGATGACGTAGGCACCCTAGCCGGGCGGTACCATCGCCGGACTGCTGGGCGACTGGGACCGGAGGAGGACGCGTGCGCAGGCTGGCCGTCCTCGGGGCGTTGTCGCTCGCCCTCACCGGCTGCGCCCAGACCTCCCAGGGGAGCAACTCCGACCCGTCCCAGCTCGACGCGGTCGAGGCGCCGGAGAGCGGCGCCTGCCGGGCGCTCACCCCCGCCGACGTCACCCGACCCAGCAACGCCACCCGGACCGTGGACTGCGCCGAGGACCACACCGCGCAGACCTTCGAGGTCGACACCCTGCCCGCGGACCTGGCGGACCTCGCGTGGGACGACCCCGCCCTCGGCGAGTTCGCCTACCGGACCTGCTCGACGGGGTTCGCGGAGTTCGTCGGCGGCGACGAGAGCCTGGTGATGCGCAGCGTCGTCGGCTGGGCCTGGTTCCGTCCGTCGGAGGATGCCTGGGACGAGGGCGCCCGCTGGTACCGCTGCGACGTCATCGGCGGCGGGGATCGGAGCGAGACCTTCGTCGACCTCCCCGAGAGCGCCGCGGGCCTGCTCGACGGCCGGGTCAAGGACGCCTGGATGGTCTGTGCGGAGGGACCCACCGTCACCTCCGCCCGGGTGCCGTGCACCGAGCCCCACGCGTGGCGGGCCGTGAGCACCATCAAGCTCGGCGAGCCCGAGGACGACTACCCCGGGGACCGCGTGGTCGAGGTCCGCACGCGCGACTACTGCGACCAGTCCGTCGGGGCCGTGCTCGACTACCCCGTCTCCTACGACTACGCCTACACCTGGTTCCACGAGGCGGAGTGGGAGGTCGGCAACCGTCGGTCCGTGTGCTGGGCCAAGACCGAGCGATGACCCTCCGCACCCCCGTGGCCCTCGGCCTGCTCGGCGCGCTGCTGCTCGGCGGGTGCACCTCGACGTCCTCCCCCGAGCCGGGCGCCGCCGGGACGCCGACGCCGGCCCCGACCCCGCAGCCGGTGCCCTCGCGGTCCGCGGAGCCGCCGCCCCCTCCCGCCCCCGACGGCTGCCACGACCTCTCGTACGAGGCGGCCCTGGCACCCACCACGTCCTCCCGCGCCGTCCCCTGCACCGAGGACCACACCTCCGAGACCTTCCACGTCGGCAGCCTGGACCGGGTGGTGGGCGGCCGGCTGCTCGCCGTGGACTCCCGGCGGCTGCAGGAGCAGGCGACGACGGAGTGCCCCGACCGGCTGCCCGACCTGGTCGGCGGTGGCGTGGAGCAACAGCGGCTCAGCATGCTGCGCGCCGTGTGGTTCACCCCCACGGTCCGCCAGTCCGACGCCGGGGCGGAGTGGGTGCGGTGCGACGCGATCGCGGTCGCCGGCCCCGAGCGGCTGCTGCCCCTCACCGGTCCGCTCGGCGGCGTGCTCGACACCGGGGCCGGCCGCGACCGCTACGGGATGTGCGGGACGGCCGAGCCGGGCACCGGCGGCTTCCAGCGGGTCGCCTGCGCCGAGCCCCACACATGGCGGGCGCTGCGCACGGTCACGCTGCCCGGCCCCGACTACCCCGGGGAGGACGCCGCCCAGGACGCCGGGGAGGACCCCTGCACCGCAGCCGCCCGGCAGCAGGCCGCGGACCCGCTCGACTTCCAGTGGGGCTACGAGTGGCCCACCGCCGAGCAGTGGCAGTCGGGCCAGACCTACGGCCTGTGCTGGGCCCCCACGGACTGAGGCCGGCTCAGAAGCCGAGCTTGCGCAGCTGTCGGGGGTCGCGCTGCCAGTCCTTGGCGACCTTGACGTGCAGGTCCAGGAACACCGGCACCCCCAGCAGCGCCTCGATCTGCTGGCGCGCCTGCGTCCCCACCTCGCGCAACCGGGCCCCGCGGTGGCCGATGACGATCCCCTTCTGGGAGTCGCGCTCGACGTAGAGGTTGGCGTGGATGTCGAGCAGCGGGCGGTCCGCGGGGCGGTCCTCCCGCATCCGCATCTCCTCCACCACGACCGCGATCGAGTGGGGCAGCTCGTCACGGACGCCCTCGAGGGCCGCCTCGCGGATCAGCTCCGCGGCCAGGTGCTCCTCGGGCTCGTCGGACAGCTCGTCGTCGGGGTAGAACTGCGGCCCCTCCGGCATCAGGCCGATCAGCAGCTCGGTGAGCAGTGACACCTGGTCGCCGCCCACTGACGACACCGGGACGATCTCGGCCCACTCGGTCCCGGTCTCACGACCGAGCTCGGCGATGTCGAGCAGGTGCTCGCCGATCCGCTCGGGCGAGGCCAGGTCGGTCTTCGTGGCGATCGCGAGCTTCGGCGTGCGCCGGACCTTGGCGAGCTCGGTCACCAGGAACCGGTCGCCGGGGCCGATCTTCTCGTCGCAGGGGAAGCAGACGCCGACCACGTCCACCTCGTTCCAGGTCGTGCGGACCAGGTCGTTGAGCCGCTCCCCGAGCAGGGTGCGGGGGCGGTGCAGGCCGGGGGTGTCGACCAGGATCAGCTGGGCGTCGGGACGGGTCACGATGCCGCGGACGACGGTGCGCGTGGTCTGCGGCTTGTCGGAGGTGATCACGACCTTGTGGCCGACCACGGCGTTGGTCAGGGTCGACTTCCCGGCGTTGGGGCGGCCGACGAAGCAGGCGAAGCCGCTGCGGAACACCTGCTCATTCATCACGTGCCCTGTCGTAGTCGGCCCAGATCTCCTGGTCAGTCTTGCCTGCGGCCCGGCCGGCCCGCCACACGGGTCCCGGGTCGACGGCACGCGGCTGCCGCTCCTTGACCCCGCGCCAGTACCCCATGACGTCGTACGCCGCCGCGGGCAGCTTCCGCTCCCGCATCAGGTGCTTGCGGATCGCCCGCATCTGCGCGGACTCCCCCGCCATCCAGAAGTAACCCTCCCCGGCTGGCCACTCGATGTGCTCGACCACCGCGGCCAGGGCGCTGCCGCCCTCCGCGGGAGGTGCCAGCCAGGTGACCTCGGCGTCCTCGGGGAGGTAGCCGGCCAGGTCGTCGGGGACCTCCGCCCAGATCCGGGTCGGCAGGTCGGTGGCCCCCGCGATCCGGGCCATCGCGGGCATCGCGGTGAGGTCACCGACCAGCAGCAGCCACTCCGCACCCGGCGGCGGGTCGAAGGATCCGCGCGGGTCGGTGATCGTGACCGTGTCCCCCACGCACTCGCGCGAGGCCCACTCCGTGACCAGCCCGACGTCGTGGACCACCACGTCCAGCACCATCCGTCCCGCCGTGAGCTCGCGGACCGTGTAGTAGCGCGACTGGAACTGCCCGGGCACCACCAGCCCGACCCACTCGTCGGGCACCCCCGTGGACCGGAAGTCCTCGAGCCCCCCCAGCGTCAGCCGCACCAGGTGTGCGGAGACCTGCTCACGCTCGACGACCGTCGCCTCGTACGTCCGGGCTCGCGCAGTCACGCCGCGACCGTATCGCCGGGGCGGGGTGGTGCTCCAACCGGCGTGGCGGGATGTAGCGCGCCGCCGGTCACCACCCCGCGGTCACCAGGTCGGCCGCAGCGGGAAGCCGTCGTCGCCGTGCTCGGTGGTGCGGGCGGCCAGCACCTGGTGGAGCTGGATCTCGTTGCGCTCGAAGGCCAGCCGGGAGCCGGCCATGTAGATGCCCCACACCCGCGCGGTGGGCTCGCCGACCTCGGCGACGGCCTCGTCCCAGTGGGTGACCAGGTTGTCGCACCAGTCGGCCAGGGTGAGGGCGTAGTGCTTGCGGATGTTCTCCTCGTGGACCACCTCGAGCCCGGCGTCCTGCGCCTCGGTGATGATCCGCCCGGAGCCGGTCAGCTCGCCGTCGGGAAAGACGTAGCGGTCGAGGAACTGTCCGATCCCCTGCCGCTGGTTGTGGTGGCGGGTGATGCAGTGGTTGAGCAGCCGGCCACCGGGCTTGAGCCGGCCGCGCAGGTGGGTGAAGTACGCCGGGTAGTTGCGCACCCCGACGTGCTCGAGCAGCCCGATCGAGCTGACGGCGTCGAAGTCGGACTCCATCACGTCGCGGTAGTCCAGGTGCCGCACCTCGGCGAGGTCACCCAGCCGCTCCCGGTCGATCGCACCCTTGGCCCACTCCGCCTGCTGCCGCGAGAGGGTCACGCCGAGGGCACGGACGCCGTACTCCCGCGCGGCGTGGCGCACCATCCCGCCCCAACCGCAGCCCACGTCGAGCAACCGCTGCCCGGGCTGGAGGCCGAGCTTGCGGCACACCAGGTCGAACTTCTCGGCCTGCGCCTCCTCCAGCGTGGCCTCGGCGGTGGGGTAGACCGCGCAGGTGTAGGCCATCGAGGGCCCCAGCACCAGCTCGTAGAACCGGTTGGAGACGTCGTAGTGGTGCGAGATCGCCCCGGCGTCGCGGCCCTTGGAGTGCCGCAGCCCCTCGATCGTGCGGCGCCAGCGGGGCAGCGACTCCTGCGCGGGCGGGGGCGGCGGGCGCAGCGCTCCGAGCCCCAGCGCCCGCATCACCCCCAGCGCCTCGGCCGGGGTCGGGGTGCGGAACCGCAGGTGGCTCTTCAGGTGCACCATCACCTCGTAGGGGTCACCCGGGTGCACGCCGTGGATGGCGAGGTCGCCGGAGACGTAGGCCCGCGCCATCCCGAGGTCACCCGGGGCGGTCAGCAGGTAGGCCAGGCCACGCTGGCTGCGCAGCTCCAGCCCGAGCGTCGCGTCGGGCGGGCCGGCCGTGCTCCCGTCGTACGCCGTGAGGCGCAGCGGCATCCCGTCGCGCATGAGCGTGTCGACCGCCTGGGCGACCGTCATCGTGCCCGTCCGTGCCCGGTCTGCGCTGGTCATCGTCGTCGCACCGCCTTGTCGTAGAGCGTCGTGAGCCGGCCCTCGGGGTCGTGGCGGGCCTTGACCCGGGCCAGGTGGGGCCCGTCGTAGAGGTCGTCGAAGGTCTCCCGGTCGTAGAACGCGTCGGAGTACAGGCTCTTGTGCCCGCCCAGCTCGCGGACGACGCGCTCGATCGCGCGGTTGCGCGGCGCGTCCGGCGCGTCGGGGCCGACGTGGACGGTGCCCCAGAAGCCGACGTTGACGTAGCAGCGGCCCGGCTGCAGCGGATAGGTGGGCCAGCTCCGGGTCGCCACCACCGGGCACAACCACACCGGCCGCATGCCGACCTCGGCGTCGAACCAGGCCAGGAACTCCGGGAGCCGCTCCGCCGGCACCTCCACGTCCTGCACCACCCGTTCGCGCTGCGGCCGGCCGGCACGCCGGTCGAGCCGGTCGGCGAGGTCGAACCGGCGGTCGAGCCCCAGCAGCCGCATGTAGACGTCGGAGCGCCGCCAGCGCCGCGGCCAGAGCCGGCGTACGACGGGGTGCTGGGCGCCGAAGGCCCGCGAGCACCAGAACCAGTCGGTGTCCCACCGCCACAGGTAGTCGTGCATGGTCAGCAGGTCGGTGTCGCGCTGCTGCAGGGAGCGGTAGTAGATCTCGCCACCCGTGTAGTCCGACAGAGGGCCCTCCCGGTCGGTCCAGGTCGCCAGCGTCAGGTAGTGCTCGTCGGGCCCGAAGCTCACGCCGTCGAGGCCGTCCACGCGGGTTCCGTCGTGCTCTCGTCGGCTCACGACCTCGGTCAGGGTGGCGGTGAGTGCCACGGCGTCGTCGAAGCGGAGGTGGCGCAGAGCCACCCGGCCCGGCACCGGCTCCAGCCGGATCAACAGCCTCGTGGCGTAGCCGAGCGTCCCGTAGGAGTTGGGGAAGGCGTCGAACAGCTCCTCACCGGGTCGGGTGGTGACCACCTCCCCGCCGCCGGTGAACACGTCCATCTCCAGCACCGACTCGTGCGGCAGTCCGGAGCGGAAGCTGGTCGACTCGATCCCGAGCCCGCTGACCGCTCCCCCCAGGGTGATGGTGCGCAGCTGCGGCACCACGAGGGGGACCAGCCCGTACGGCAGGGTCGCGGCCACCAGGTCCTCGTAGGTGCACATGCCCTGGACCTCTGCGGTGCCCGCCGCCGGGTCTACCGCCAGCACCCCGGTGAGGCCGGAGACATCCAGCCCGCCGGTGGTCCCGGCACGGGCCCGGAACAGGTTGGTGGTGTGCTTGGCCAGTCTGACCGGGGCTCCCGGCGGCAGCGCAGCATAGGAGTCACGCAGCCGCCTGACAGCGGATCCGTGGACTTCCTCGAGGACGATTCCTCCCACGAGCACCACGGTACTCACCAGTCGACCCGTGCCCCACTGGTCCAGACCAGAACCGGTGGTCTAGACGGGTCTCACGCCCTGGACCCGGCTGCTCCGGCCGGCCGCGACCACCGGTCGCCAGGCCGGCACTCGACGGGATCGGCGTCCGGGACCAGACTGCGGTCCGGACGTGCTGACTCCCCGCACCCGAGAGGGGCGGGGAGTCAAAATGCCCGTGATCTGGGCACTGCTCGGCTGGCCCGGGGGGGAATCGGACGCCATCGAGCCTGATGAGGGTGACGCCGGAGTGGGGGGCCGGACTGACTTTGCCACCGTTGTGTGACCAATTTTTACACGATCGGCGGCCCCCGCGGGAGCCAAACGGAGAAACCCGATGGCACCCGTCTAGGCAGGTCACAGGCTCGGTTGCTTTGTCAACGGGAGAGAAACAGAACAAACAACAGTTCCGGATTTGCCACAGCATGCTCCATATTGGTCACACACCGTAGGCACGTTTGTCACCAGAGGGAGACCCACCATGACCCGCAACGCCAAGCTCAAGATCGCCACCCTCGCCACCGCGCTCGTCGCGACCCTCGGCACCGCCGGCCTCGGCGCCGCCACCGCCAGCGTCGACGCCGGCAAGATGATGAAGCGGGACCACAGCTGGTGCTGCTGACCCGCGACTCCCGGCTCAGTCGATAGCCAGGTCGATCGCCGCGTCGGTCAGCTGGTCGATGGCTCGATCCGTGAGCTGGTCGATCGCCGAACGCACCGAGGTCCGCGCCGAGGGACGGCTCCGCAACCCGGCGGAGACGGCCGCACTCCGGTAGGCCTCGCGGGCGGCCTCGTGCTCGTCGACCTCGTCGAGCAGCCCGGCCAGCTCGTACCAGACCTGGGCGGCGCCCCGATCGACCCCGAGCCCGCTCAGCACCAGGACCGCGTCGCGGTAGCACGCGGAAGCCAGGTCCACGGCACCCTCGGCTGCCACCGCCTGGCCTTCGACGGTCTTGGCCTCCGCAGCAGTCAAGGGAGCCAGCGTCCGGGTCGTGTCGAACACGGCGCGACTCAGGGCGGCCGCACTTGCGGTCTCGCCACGGAACAGCTGGGTGCGGGCCAGACCGAGGTCGGAGCGGGCCAGGTCGATGGCGCCCGCGTGCGAGCTCTGCAGCTCGCTCGCGGCGCGATCCAGCTGCCGCTCGGCCTCCGCCACACCGGGCGGGTCGAGCTGCAGCTGCATGTCGGCGAGCGCCACCCGGAGCCGCGCGAGGTTGCGACCGCTCTGGCCCTCGGACAGCAGGGCGAGGGCGCGCTCGGCGAGCGGGATGGCGTGGCGGACCGAGCCCTGCTCGGCCTCCATGATCGAGGTGTTCCAGTACGCCGAGGCCCGGGCCGTCGGGGAGCCGAGACGCTCGGCCTTGTCGATGGCACGGCGGCACACCCGGACCGCCTGGCCGGTGTCGCCGCGCTCGTAGAACGCGGCGGCGAGGGTCACGGCGAGCTGGACCGCCTCGTCGACGCTGTCCAGCGGCGTGCCCTCCAGATCACGGAGCACGACCTGGGCGGCGTCGATCGCCTGGCCGAGGTCACCGGACTGGCGGTAGCAGCGGCTCAGCGCGATCGCCGCGCGGACCCGCAGGATCCCACCGTCCGCGTCGTCGGCCAGCGGCTCGAGCTCCAGGATCGCGTCGTCGAGGGCGCCCTGCCGCTCGAGGGCCAGCGCCACGAGGAGGCCGGCCCGGGCCGCGAGCTCGGGATGCGGGAGGGCGAGCGCCCGGTCGCGGGCGCCGCGCGCCTGCTCCTCGGCCTCGACGGCGTCGCCGGTCTCGAGGGCGAGCTCCGCGTGGTCGATGGCCAGCTTGAGCCGGTCCTGCTGCCGGGCGGTCGGACCGCGCAGCAGCTCGTCGATCGCGATGTCGAGCCGAGCGGCCAGGCCCTCCAGGACCGCCCCATTGGGACGACGCTGCCCGGACTCCAGGCGCGAGACGTAGCCGACGGAGCACAGCTCCCCGGCCAGGTCGGTCTGCGTCAGCCCGCGGGCGAGCCGCGCCGCACGCAGTCTCGTCCCGAGGACGCGGGGGTCGATGTCTTGCAGCAGCACCGAGTCGCTGGTCTCCATGTCATCGATTGTGACCGACTTTGCGACAATCTGGGCAAGGTTCCCGACAAGTCGTGAGCAACCGTGGAGTCGCCCCTCCCCCCGCCCTACGATGGGAAGTGCCCGGGGGGAACCGGGCGTCACGCGAGCGTCCGGAGATGCTCGCGTGACGTTATTTAGGGGGTAACCCCTGATTTCAGGCGGGAGGAGCCCCCGCCGTGCCGGTCCGGACGTCGCGTCCGGAGGGGTCAGCGAGGTGCACCACGACCCCCTCGCCGGCCAGGTCGCGGACGGCGTCCAACCCGTCCAGACCAGTGGCGTCGCCGAGCAGCACCGCGGCCTCGATCCCGCGCGACCCGGACGCCACGGCCATCGCCACGCAGACCCCGAGCGCCGAGACCTGCAGCGACGGCAGGTCGACGGTAGCGGCGGCGTAGGTACGGCCGTTCTCGTCCCGGACGGCGGCGCCCTCGGCGGCTCCCGTGCGGGCCCGGGTGGCTCGCGCCAGGGTCACGAGCTTGCGGTCCTCGGCGGACAGGTCACTCATCGGGGTCCTCCTCCGGCTGGGGCGTGGCGGGGCGGATGAGGACCGTCCCGACCTTGTTGCGGCGGCCGGCCACCTGCTCGGCCTCGAACCGCAGTCCGTGGGCCTCGACCACGGATCCCGGGATCGGGACCCGGCCCAGGTGCTTGGCCATCAGGCCACCGACGCTGTCGACGTCCTCCTCCTCGACGTCGAAGCCGAAGATCTCGTCGAGGTCGTCGACGGGGTAGCGCGAGGAGAGCCGGGTGCTGCCGTCATCGAGGGTCTCGACCTCGATCTCCTCCTCGTCGTACTCGTCGGTGATCTCCCCGACGATCTCCTCCAGCACGTCCTCGATCGTGATCAGGCCGGCGGTGCCGCCGTACTCGTCGACGACGACGGCGACGTGCTGGCGCCGGGCCTGCATCTCGGCGAGCAGGGCGTCGACGGGCTTGGAGTCGGGCACGAAGATGGCCGGACGCATCACCTCCTCCACCCGTTGGGTGAACTCCACGTCCGGAGCCTCGAAGTCACGGCGGACGAGGTCCTTGAGGTAGGCGAAGCCGAGGATGTCGTCGAGGTTCTCCCCGATGACCGGCACCCGGGAGAAGCCGCTGCGCAGGAACAGCGACATGGTCTGCCGCAGGTTCTTGTGGCGCTCGATGTAGACGACGTCGTTGCGGGGCACCATCACCTCGCGGGCGGAGGTGTCGCCAAGCTCGAAGACGCCGTGGATCATCTTCCGCTCGCCCGACTCGATCACGGCCGAGGCCTCGGCGAGGTCGACGAGCTCGCGCAGCTCGGTCTCGGTCGAGAACGGTCCCTCGCGGAAGCCGCGCCCGGGGGTGATGGCGTTTCCGACCGCGATGAGCACCCGCGGGATCGGTCCCAGGATCGTGGTCATCGCGGTCACCGGCCCAGCGCTGAGCAGCGCGACCCGCTCGTCGTGCTGACGTCCCAGCGTCCGCGGGGCCACCCCGATGACGACGAAGGAGACCACGAGCATGACCGCGATGGTGGTCAGGGCGGTGGCCCAGAAGTCGCCGTCGAAGACGTCGCGGACCAGCCCGCCGACCAGCACGATGGCGGCGATCTCGCACAGCAGTCGCAGCAGCAGCGAGGTGTTGAGGTAGCGCGGGGCGTCGTCGAGCAGGGCGACCAGCCGCTTCGCGCCGGTCTTGCCCTCGGTGACCAGCTCCTCCGCGCGGGCGCGGGAGTACGACGAGAGCGCCGCGTCGGCGGCCGAGAACAGCCCGGCCAGCACCACGAGGGCCGCGGCCGCGACCAGCAGCCCGAGGTCGCCGGCGGTCACGTGGCGGCGGCGCGTCGCCAGTCGGCGAGCAGCTCGTCCTGGAGACCGAACATCTCCCGGTGCTCCTCCGGCTCGGCATGGTCGTAGCCGAGCAGGTGGAGGATGCCGTGCACGGTCAGCAGCTCGAGCTCCGCCCCGGTGCCGTGGCCGGCGGTCTCGCCCTGGCGCTCGGCGATCGCCGGACAGAGCATCAGGTCGCCGAGCACGCCCTCCTCGGGGTCCTCACCGACCAGCCCGGGCCGCAGCTCGTCCATCGGGAAGGCCAGCACGTCGGTGGGGCCCTCCTTCTCCATCCACTGCACGTTGAGCTCGGCGATGGTGTCCTCGTCGACCGCCTTGATGCACAGCTCGGCCAGCGGGTGCACCCGCATCCGGTCCAGCACGAACCGGGACAGGGCGGAGAGCCGGCGGACGTCGAGCTCGTGGCCGGACTCGTTGAGGATCTCGATGCTCACGGTCGCTGCCGCCCCTCGGGTCCCGTCGCCTCGCCGGGGCGGGCGTCGTACTCGTCGTAGGCGGCCACGATCCGGCCCACCAGCTTGTGGCGGACCACGTCCTGGCTGGTCAGCCGGTTGAAGACGACGTCCTCGACACCGGTGAGGATGTTCTCGACGACCTTGAGCCCGGAGCGGGTGCTGCCGGGGAGGTCGATCTGGGTGACGTCGCCGGTCACGACGATCCGGGAGCCGAACCCGAGCCGGGTGAGGAACATCTTCATCTGCTCCGGCGTGGTGTTCTGCGCCTCGTCGAGGATCACGAACGCGTCGTTGAGGGTGCGCCCGCGCATGTAGGCCAGCGGCGCGACCTCGATCGTGCCGGCGGCGAGCAGCTTGGGGATCGACTCGGGGTCGATCATGTCGTGGAGCGCGTCGTAGAGCGGTCGCAGGTACGGGTCGATCTTCTCGCTGAGGGTGCCGGGCAGGAAGCCGAGCCGCTCCCCCGCCTCGACCGCCGGGCGGGTCAGGATGATCCGGTTCACGTTCTTGGCCTGCAGCGCCTGCACCGCCTTGGCCATCGCCAGGTAGGTCTTGCCGGTGCCGGCAGGGCCGATGCCGAAGGTGATCGTGTGCTTGTCGATGGAGTCGACGTAGCGCTTCTGGTTCAGCGTCTTGGGCCGGATCGAGCGACCGCGGTTGGACAGGATGTTCAGCGACAGCACGTCGGCCGGACGCTCGGTGGTCTCCGCACGGAGCATCGCCAGCACCCGCTCGACGGTCTCGGTGGAGACCCCCTGGCCGGTGCGCAGGATCGTGACCAGCTCGTCGAGCAGCCGCTCGGCGAGGGCGACCTCGCCGGGCTCGCCCTGCATCGTGATCCGGTTGCCGCGCACGTGCAGCTCGGCGTCGAAGGCTCGCTCGAGCAGGCGGAGGTGCTCGTCGCCGGGGCCGAGCAGGCTCACCATGTCGATGCTGTTGGGGACCACCACGGTGTGCTTGGCGCGCGGCCGGGCGTCCTGCGGGGAGTTCTGGGTGTCAGTCATGGAGGTTCCATGCTACGCAGTCCGCGCGACTCCTCAGGGCCGGGTGACCTGGAGCATGCCCAGGCACATCTCGTCGGTGGTGCCCTCGCCCCACACCACGTACCGCTCCTCCTGGCCCTCGAAGACCGGCAGCCGGTCGCGCAGCCACTGGACGTGGCGGCAGCTGACCCGGACCCGGTCGAGGGGGTCGAGGCGGACCGGCCGGATCGCGCGGGCGGCCTGGTCGTCGAAGTCCCACACGGGGATGTCGAGGAGGGTGCGGGCCTCGGGCGTGCCCGGGTTCACCTCGATCCTGATCGAGCGGCCCAGCAGGTGCATGTGGCCGGCGACGCCGTGGACCGTGACCTCCTCCCCCACCGACCTCGTGCAGGACTGGACCTGCCCGGGCCGCTCCTCGCCGGGGCAGAGGAAGGTCAGCGCGTCGGCGGTGTTGCCGGCCTGCCACCCGAACCGCGCCTGCACGTCGGCGAGCGCCGTGTCGCGGTCGCAGAGGTCCGAGGCGTCGTGGCCGGGACGGCACGGCAGCTCGACCGGCGCGGGGAGCAGCACCGTGCCGAGCGGCTCGATGCCCGGCCGGGGCCGGGCCAGCCGCAGCTGGGTCGCCGAGGTGTCGGGCTCGCTGCCGGCGAGCAGGTTGTAGTGGACCTGCATCACGACCCGGCTGCCGGCGTCCATCGGCGTCCCGAGGCCAGGGCGCAGCACCGACTCGCGGCCTCCCGGTGCCCAGGCGCCCAGCCACTGCGCGTCGCCGAGGTCGGTGGAGCCGCCGACTCCCGACCCGCCGAAGCAGGTCCAGCCCGGACCGTCGTCGTCGCGGTCGACCTGCTCGGCCTCGGCCACCTGGTCGGCAGGCACCCGGAACAGGATCACGTGGTGGACGACGTCGGAGTTGCCGGGGAGGACCTGGGTCCCGGTCAGGTAGGCGTCCCGCTCGAGCCGCGGGTCGAGCAGGAAGCAGCGGTAGTCGTCGGTCCCCTCGCCGTACGGCGCCTCGGGGAGGTAGGCCTCGGGCATCGTGAGGGTCACCCGCCGCTCGCCCGTCCGCAGCGGCCGCGACCGGACCGGGTCCGCGGCGTGCTCGTGGCCGCTGCCCGCGGCCGGGGTCGGCGCGGTCCGGGACGCGGCCTCGGTCTCGGTGGTCTCGTCGGGGCCGCACCCGGCCAGCAGCGCGGTGAGCAGGGCGAGGACGACGGTGAGGACCCGGGTGCGCACCGGGGTCTCAGCCCGGGGGCCAGGTCAACGGCCGGCCACCCAGGACGTGGAGGTGGGTGTGGAAGACGCTCTGGCCGGCCCCGGCGCCGGTGTTGAGGACGAGCCGGTAGTCCTCGAGGCCCTCGGCGCGGGCCACCTCGCCGGCGGCGGTGACCAGGTCACCGAGCAGCGCGGGGTCGCCCGCGGCGCTCGCCGCCGCGTCGGGCGCATGGGTGCGCGGCACGACGAGCACGTGGGTCGGCGCGACGGGCGCGACGTCACGGAAGGCCACCACCCGGTCGGTGCTGTGCACGACGTCCGCGGGGACGTCGCCGGCCACGATCCTGCAGAACAGGCAGTCCTCGGCCGCGGTCATGCACTCATTCTAGGTGCCTCGGCATCCGCCGGGGTGTGGGCCGCGGAGGCCGGCAGCCGGCTGGGCAGCTCCACCACGAAGGTCGACCCGCGGCCGAGCTCACTCTCCACGCTGACCGTGCCACCGTGCGCCTGCACGACCGCCTGCACGATCGCCAGTCCGAGCCCGGAGCCCTGGAGCTGCTGGACCTGGGTCTGGTGGCTGCGGAAGAACCGGGTGAAGAGCCGGTCGCGGTCGGTCTGGGCGATGCCGATGCCGGTGTCGCCCACCACGATCTTGTTGCTGGCCCCGGCCTTCGCCGACACCATGACCCGGCCGCCGTCGGGGGTGAACTTGGCGGCGTTCTCCAGCAGCTGGTGGACCACCTGCTCGACCAGCCGGGCGTCGCACTCCTGCTGCACGGGGTCGGGAGGAAGCCGGAGGGAGAGGTCGAGCCGCCGGTCGGCGACGCTCTCGCGCAGCCCGTCGTACGCCGCGGTGACGACGCTGCGCAGGTCGACCTCGTCGCGCTGGAGCTCCAGCTCGGGGTCCTCCACGCGGGTCAGCGTCAGCAGGTCCTGGATCAGCATCAGCATCCGCTGGCCGCTGCGCTCGATCCGGTCCACGAACGCGCGGGTGGCGTCGGAGGCAGGGCGGGCCTCGAGCTCCTCCTGCAGCATCTCGGCGTACCCGAGGATGCTGGCCATCGGAGCACGCAGCTCCAGGCTCATGGTCGCGAGGAACTGCTCGGTGCCGCTCTCCGTGCGTACCAGGTCGGTGACGTCCTGGCCGACGAGCAGGTAGCCGGTGCGCTCCCCGTGGCCGCCCTTGATCGGGGAGATCGTCATGGCGAGGAAGCGGCGCTCGCCGTCGGGCCGGAAGAACGGCCACTCGAGCGGCTGCTGCTGCCCGCTGGCCACCAGGCCGGCGGCCACGGCCGCGAAGTCCTGGTCGGTGCGCATGGCCAGCGCCCAGGAGGCCACCTCGGACTCCTCGAGGAAGAACGACGGGGTCCGGCCGATCGCCGAGGCGGCGGTGACGCCCAGGACGCGTTCGGCGCCGGGGTTGAACCGGGTGATCCGGCCGGCCTCGTCGGTCGCGACCAGCATGTCGCCCGTGACGGCGGTGAAGAGGTTGTCGATCAGGCCGGAGGTCGCGTCGGTGACGTCCTGGGCCACGTCGAGGTCCACCGTCAGGCCGCGCGCGGCCCAGACGGCCACGACGGCCGCGGCGAGCACGAGGGCAGCGGCCGCCAGCAGGCCGATGGCCAGGGCGGGGTCTCCGGGCTCGCTGGTCAGGGCGACCGCGATCACCACCACAGCGGCGAGGGCGATCAACGCAGGCGCGAGCAGGAGCCGGGGCCGTGTCGTCAAGGCGGGGTCTCCTTCCGGACGGGGGGTTCCGGGCGGGGGGCGGGGGGCGGGCTCTGCCGAGAGACTAGGGCTCGGCGGGGTCCGGCGTCCCCGGAATCGGGCAGCCCACCTGCACCGGCTCGCCGTGTCAACCGACCGGACCTCTCGGGCGTCCCACTAGCGTGCTGTCCCATGTCCTTCCCGAGCCCGGTGTCGTGCCGCGTGCCGTGAGCCACGCCCCGAGCGCGTGGGACGCCGACGAGGCGCTGGAGCGGCTCTACGCCGCGCACTGGCGGGCGTTGGTGCGGCTGGCGGTGCTGCTGGTGCGCGACCAGGGCCTGGCCGAGGAGGTGGTCCAGGACGCGTTCGTGGCGGTGCACGCCCGGTGGCGACGGTTGCGCGACCCGGACAAGGCGCTGGCCTACCTGCGTCAGACGGTCGTCAACCGGTCCCGCTCCGCGCTGCGGCACCGCGCGGTGGTGGAGCGCCACGCCGCCTGGGAGGCGGCCCGGGGGCCGGTCCTGGCGCCTCCCAGCGACGACGCGGTGCTGGCCACCGAGCGTCGCGGGACGGTGCTGGCAGCCCTCGCCGCGCTCCCGACCCGGCAGCGCGAGGTGCTGACCCTGCGCTACTACGCCGAGCTGTCGGAGGCCGAGATCGCCGAGGCGCTCGCCATCAGCCGCGGGGCGGTCAAGAGCCACGCCTCCCGCGGTGCCGCCGCGCTGCGGATCGCGCTCGCCGACCACCTGGAGGAGGGGTCATGAACCACGACGACGACCGGCTCGCCGACCTGCTCCGCGACGCGGTGTCCGACGTCGAACCCACCGACCGCCTCGCCGAGATCCGGGCCGCGACCGAAGGGACGCCACGCCGCTGGTGGGTGGCCGCCGGCGGGGCCGCGCTGGCCACGGCCGCTGCCGTCGCCGTCGTGGCGGTGGTCGGCGGCCAGCAGACCGCCGTCGACCCGGGTCCCGCCAACCCCGGTCCGAGCAGCACCGCGAGCGGCCCGACCAGCGCCGTCCCGGCGTACTTCGTCGGCGAGAGCCCCACCGGTCCCCGGCTCTACCGCGAGTTCCAGCAGGTGATCTCACCGACGCCCGGACTGTCCGGGCTGCGGCTGCTGGAGTCCGGACCGGACGACCCCGACTACACCAGCGAGTGGCCCGAGGGATCCTTCCGGGCGGTCTCGGACCCGGAGGCCGGGGTCGTGCACGTCGCCCTGGACGACGGCGCGCCCGCCGAGCCCTCGCAGCTGGCGCTCCAGCAGCTCGCCTACACCCTCGACGCGGGCTACGCCGAGCGGCTCGAGGTCGTCGTGGACCGCGGCGACACCGCCGTGGCCCGGGTCACCGCCGCGCCGCAGCTGGAGGTGCTGTCCCTGGTCAGCCTCTCCGACCCGGCCGAGGGCCAGGTGGTCGGCGACACCCTCGCCGTCCGGGGCGTCGCCAGCGCCTTCGAGGCGACCGTCCCGTGGCGGGTCGAGCGCGACGGCGCGGTGGTCGACGACGGGTTCTTCACCGCCGAGGGCTCGATGGGCACCCGGTTGTTCCCCTTCTCCGGCGAGGTCGACGTGTCCTCCCTCGATCCGGGCAGCTACACCCTCATCGTGGAGACCGGCGACGCCTCGGGTGGAACCGAGGGGCCCGGCCCCTACTCCGACACCCGTTCCTTCGTCCACGAGTGAAAGGCACCGCCATGCGTACCCGACTTCCCCAGCTGCTGGCCCTCGCGACGGCCGGCGTCCTCGTGCTCGGTGGCTGCAGCGACCCCGCACCCGTCTCGGACGACACCTCCCCCACCCGGGGGGCCGACCGCGGCGAGACCCCCTCGGAGCAGGAGCCGACCCAGGAGCCGGCGGAGACCCCGAGCGGCGACGACGGCACCGGCGCCGCAGCCAGGACCGTGCCGGTCTACCTCATCGGCGACACCGAGCGCGCCGGGCCCCGCCTCTACCGCGAGTTCCAGCGTGGCGAGGGCGACCCGTTGACGGCGGCCCGCACCGCCTTGACCTCCCCTCCCCTCGACCCGGACTACCGGACGGCGTGGTCCGCCGCCCAGCTGCTGGCCCTCTCCTTCGACGGGGTGGGGCCGGACGGGGTCGTCGGCGCGACGGTCGACCCGTCGGTCCGCAGCCGACCCGCCGGCATGTCGAAGGCCGAGGCCCGGGCCGCCGTGCAGCAGGTCGTCTACACGGCCCAGGCGGCGCTCCAGGAGCGGGTGCCGGTCGGGTTCTACACCGACGAGGGCCCGATCGACCGCGTCTTCGGCGTGCCCACCTCCGAGCCCCTGGCCAACGCCGAGGCCCTGTCCGTGCTCTCCCACGTCAACCTCACCTCCCCCGAGCAGGGAGCCGTCGTCACCGGCGACACCCTGGCGGTGTCCGGGGTCGGCACCAGCTTCGAGGCCAACCTCGGCTGGGAGGTCCGGCAGGGCACGACCGTCGTCGACTCGGGCTACGCCACCCTCGAGGGCTGGATGGAGCCGCGGCTCTTCCCGTTCGAGACCTCGGTCGACATCGCCGGGCTGGAGCCCGGCGACTACACCTTCTGGATCACCACGGACGACCCCACCGGCGGCACCGAGGGTGTCGGCGCGATGACCGACGACCGGGCGTTCACGGTGGAGTGAGCCCGGCGGCGGTCAGCCCCAGCGGGCGGTCCGCGCGAGCAGGGCGGCGCAGGCCACGACGCCCGCGGTGGAGGTGCGCAGCACCTCCGGCCCCAGCCGCACCGACACCGCCCCGGCCGAGACGAAGGCAGCGACCTCCTCGTCGGTGAGACCGCCTTCGGGTCCCACGACCACGACGACGCTGCCGGTGGTCGGCACCTCGAGCGCCGCCAGTGACCCGGACGCCTGCTCGTGGAGCACCACCGCGAGGTCGGCACCCGCCACGAGGTCGGAGACCTCGCCGGTGGTGGCGAGGTCGGCCACCTCGACGGCCCAGGTGCGTCGGGCCTGCTTGCCGGCCTCCCGGGCGGTGGCCCGCCACTTGGCGAGCCCCTTGGCGACCCGCTCTCCCTTCCACACCGCCACGCTGCGGGCAGCGGCCCACGGCACGACGCGGCCGACGCCGACCTCGGTCAGCACCTCGACCGCCAGCTCCCCGCGATCGCCCTTCGGGAGTGCCTGGACCACGGTCAGCACCGGGTCGGGCCGCGGCTCGCGGCGCACGTCCTCGACCCGCACCGTGAGGACCCGCTTGCCGGTGGTGTCCACCGGACCCGTCACCGAGGTGCCGCGCCCGTCGGTGAGCACGACCGGCTCCCCCACCCGTAGCCGCCGCACCACCACCGCGTGGTGCGCCTCGTCACCGCCCAACTCGACGACGTCGCCGACGGCGACCCCGTCCAGGGTCTCGGCGAGGTGGACCGGGAGCGACATCGGGCCCCCGGCTCAGTGCTGGTTGAAGGCGTCGCGGAGCCGCCCGAAGACGGACTTCTGCGCCGCGTGCACCTGACCGGTCGGCTGCTCCTCGTCGCGGATCTCCGCGAGCTCGCGCAGCAGCTCCTGCTGCCGGTCGTCGAGCCGGGTGGGGGTCTCCACGACCAGGTGGATGACCAGGTCGCCCCGCCCGCCCCGCAGGCCCGGGACGCCACGCCCGCGGATCACCCGCTCGGAGCCGGACTGGGTGCCCGGCTGCACCTCGAGCTCGAAGCTGGTCTCCAGCTCGGGGTCCTCCCCCGTGGCGACGTCGCCCTCGAGCAGCGGCAGCGTCAACGTCGTGCCCAGCGCCGCGGCGGTCATCGGCAGCGTGACCGTGCAGTGCAGGTCGTCACCGCGGCGGGTGAAGGTCTCGTGGGCGGTGACGTTGACCTCGACGTACAGGTCACCCGGCGGACCGCCGCCGGGACCCACCTCGCCCTGCTCGGTCAGCTGGACGCGGGTGCCGGTGTCGACGCCCGCCGGGATCTTCACGGTGAGGGTGCGGCGGGTGCGGACCCGCCCGTCACCGGAGCACTCGCGGCACGGGTCGGGGATGATCGTGCCGAAGCCGCGGCAGGCCGCGCAGGGCCGCAGCGTGCGGACCTCGCCCAGGAACGAGCGCTGCACGTGGGCCACCTCGCCGACACCGCGACAGGTCTCGCACGGGATCGGGTCGCTGCCGGGCGAGGCACCGCTGCCGGCGCAGCTGCCGCACACCGCGGCGGTGTCGACCTTGAGCTCGCGCGCCACCCCGAAGGCGGCCTCGGCGAGGTCGACGTCGACCCGGATCAGCGCGTCCTGGCCGCGGCGGACCCGGGAGCGCGGCCCGCGCCCCTGCGCGGCCGCGCCGCCGCCGAAGAAGGCGTCCATGATGTCGGTGAAGGAGAAACCGGCGCCCTGGCCGAAACCGCCGGCGGCACCGCCGAACGGGTCACCGCCGCGGTCGTACGCCGAGCGCTTCTGGGGGTCCGACAGCACCTCGTAGGCCCGCGAGACCTCCTTGAACTTCTCCTGCGACTCGGGGTCGGGGTTGACGTCCGGGTGGTACTGGCGTGCGAGGCGGCGGTAGGCCTTCTTGATCGCCTCGGCGTCCGCGTCGCGGCTGACACCCAGGAGGTCGTACAGGTCCTGGCTCAAGGTCGTCCTTCGTCGTTCGTGGGATGGTCGGTGTGGTCAGTGCGGTCGGGGGTCGGGGCGCTCAGGCCTCGTCGAGGATCCGGGAGACGTAGCGGGCGACGGCGCGCACGGCGGCCATCGACCCGGGGTAGTCCATCCGGGTGGGCCCGACGACGCCGAGGGTCGCCAGCGCCTCGTTCCCGGGGCCGTAGCCGGTGGCGACGACCGAGGTCGAGGACAGCTCCTGGTAGGGGCCCTCGTGTCCGATCCGGACGGTCAGCGTGTCCCCGGTGGTGGCCTCGCCGAGCAGCTTCAGCAGGATCACGTGCTCCTCGAGGGCCTCGAGCAACGGCCGGACGTCGAGGTCGAAGCTGGTGCCGAAGCGGGCGAGGTTGGCGGCCCCGCCGACCGCCACGCGCTCGTCGGAGCGGTGGTCGGACATCGCCTCGGCGAGCGCCTCGGCGACCGGGGCGAGGCCCGGCACGTCGGTGGCCAGCCGGCGCAGCCCGGAGACCGCGTCGGCGATGATCTCGCCGGTCGCCACCCCGTTGACCCGCGCGCGCAGGTCGGCGAGCGAGGCGTCGTCGAGGTCCTCGTGCACCTCGACGACCCGCTGCTCCACGCGGCCGGTGCTGAGGATCAGCACCGCCAGCACCCGGGCCGGGGTGAGCGCGACGAGCTCCACGTGACGGACGGTGCTGCGGCTGAGCGTGGGGTACTGGACGATCGCGACCTGCCGGGTCAGCTGGGCGAGCAGCCGGACCGAGCGGTGCACGACGTCGTCGAGGTCGACGGCGCCGTCGAGGATCGTGGCGATCGCCCGCCGCTCGGGGGCCGACATCGGCTTGACGGTCGTGAGCTTGTCGACGAAGAGCCGGTAACCCTTGTCGGTCGGGACCCGGCCGGCGCTGGTGTGGGGCTGGGCGATGAAGCCCTCCTCCTCCAGCGCGGCCATGTCGTTGCGCACCGTCGCCGGTGACACCCCGAGGCCGTGGCGTTCGACGAGCGCCTTGGACCCCACCGGCTCCTCGGTCGACACGTAGTCCTCGACGATCGCGCGGAGCACCGCGAGCCGCCGGAGGTGCCCGGCACTGGCCGTCGGGTCCTCGGGCACGGTGACACCTCCTGCTCGGTCCGGGTCATGGTCGGGTCGGCTGGCACTCCGCCAGCCGGAGTGCCAAGCCTACTAGGCTCCCCGGCGTGAGTCCCTTCAACGAGGTCGCGGACCGGGTGTGGGTCGCCCGCTACGACTGGTGCGACGTCAACATCAGCCTCGTCGGCGGCCAGCGCGGGCTGCTCGTCGTCGACACCCACGGCTCGGGTGCCGCGGCCCGCGCGGTGGTCTCCGACGTCCGGGCCCTGGGCGCCGGTGACGTGGTCGGCATCGTCAACACCCACTGGCACTTCGACCACACCTTCGGCAACGACGCCGTGCAGGCGGCGTACGGCTCGGTGCCGGTGACGGCGCACGAGCAGGCGGCGGTGGAGCTGGCCGAGGGCGCCGCGGCGCTGCAGCAGCGGTACGCCGCCTCCGATGACCCCCACCGCGACGACGTCGTGGCGACCCGGGTGGTCCTGCCCGACGACACCTTCTCCTCCACGCGGGTGCTCGACCTCGGCGACCGCGCCGTGGAGCTGGTCCACCCCGGCCGCGGCCACACCGCGGGCGACCTCGTCGTCCGCGTCGGCGACGCCGACGTGGTCCTGGCCGGCGACCTGGTCGAGGAGTCGGCTCCCCCGTCCCTGGGACGGGACTGCTGGCCGATGGAGTGGCCGCGCAGCCTGGACCTGGTGCTCGAGCTGCTGACGCCGGCGACCGTGGTCGTCCCGGGACACGGCGCCCCGGTGGACCGCGACTTCGTGGCCAGCCAGCGCAACGACCTCGGAGTGGTCGCGGAGACGATCCGCGACCTGGCCGGTCGCGGCGTGCCCGAGGCCGAGGCGCTCGCCGCGGCCGAGTGGCCCTTCGAGCGCGACCTGCTCGCCGACGCCGTCCGCCGGGGCTACGAGCACCTGCCCCGCAGCCAGAAGCGGCTGCCCCTGATCTAGTGCGTGATCTGCCGGCACGCTCCTCGGGGTGGTGACCCGCCACCGGATCCGTGGCAGGTTCGGCACATGAGCGAATCCGAGACCGAGACCGCCGGCATCGACGACGAGCAGCTCCCCGAGGACCTGCAGCCCGGAGAGGACAACCCGCTGGCCGAGGGCCTCGACGAGGACGTGGACACCGAGGAGCTCGACGTCCTCGGTGGCAAGCAGGCCGAGCAGGACCCGCCGCAGGGGTCCGACGGCGCGTCGGACCAGGAAGGCTGAGCGACCCCGCCTAGCGTTGGGGAGTGACCTCCCCGCGCGACCGCTACGGCTCCGACGTCCTCGCCACCGACTGGCGCGCCCCCCGCAACGGACGGGCGGTCGAGGCCCCCGCCGTCAAGGGTGACGTGGTCGAGGAGGTCACCTCCGACGTCGTCGGCGAGATCGTCGCGGTCGACCGGGACCTCCACACCGTCACCCTCGAGGACCGGCGCGGTCGGCGGCGCACCTTCCCGCTCGGCGCGGGCTTCCTGCTCGAGGGGCGCCCGGTGATCCTGACCGCACCCGTGACCACGCCCGGGCCGGTGAAGCAGACCCGCACCGCGTCCGGCTCGATCGCGGTCCACGGCGCGAAGGCGCGCGTGGCCCGCCAGAGCCGGATCTACGTCGAGGGTCGCCACGACGCCGAGCTGGTGGAGAAGGTCTGGGGCGACGACCTGCGGATCGAGGGGGTCGTCGTCGAGTACCTCGGCGGCGTCGACGATCTCGCCTCGCACCTGCGCGACTTCCGACCAGGGGCCGGGCGGCGGGTGGGGGTGCTGGTCGACCACCTCGTCGCCGGCTCGAAGGAGCAGCGGATCGCCGACGCGATCACCCGCTCCGACCTCGGCCCCCACGTGCTGATCACGGGCCACCCCTTCATCGACATCTGGCAGGCGGTGCGTCCCGAGCGGCTCGGCATCGCCGGCTGGCCGAAGGTCCCCCGGGGTGAGGACTGGAAGAAGGGGACCTGCCAGCGGCTGGGGTGGCCGCACCGCGACCAGGCCGACATCGCCCGGGCCTGGAAGCACGTCCTGGGCGGGGTGCGCGGGTTCCAGGACCTCGACCCGGCACTCCTCGGGCGTGTCGAAGAGCTCATCGACTTCGTCACCGCCGACTAGATTGGCCCCATGAGCGATCCCTACGGTCCGCCCCCGGGCGGCTACGGACAGCAGCCCGCGGCCGGCACCCCGACCCAGGACGAGAAGACCTGGGCGCTGCTCGCCCACATCGGCAGCCTGGTCTCGGCCTGGTTCGCCTTCGGCTTCATCGCCCCGCTCCTCGTGATGCTGGTCAAGGGCGACTCCCCGTTCGTCCGCCGGCACGCGGTCGAGTCGCTGAACTTCCAGATCTCGATGCTGATCTACAGCATCGTCGGCGGCATCCTCGCGGTGCTCGTCGTGCTGGTGACCTTCGGCCTCGGCGCCCTGGTCGTGATCCCGCTGGTGATCGTCGTGGCGGTGGTGGTCCTGGTGTTCGTGCTCATCGCCACCGTCAGGGCCAGCAACGGCGAGGACTACCGCTACCCCTTCACGCTCCGCTTCATCCGCTGAGCCCGGGGCCGCGAGCCGTCACGGCAGCAGGTCGCGCACCACGGCGTCGGCCAGCAGCCGCCCGCGCCGGGTGAGCACGAGCCGGTCGCGGACCTCCTCGAGCAGCCCCCCGGAGACCAGGTCCGGCACCGCCGAGCGGCCGACGCCGTCGAGGACGGCGGGGTCGAGCCCGGCGGCCAGCCGCAGCTCCAGCAGCACCCGCTCGACCCGCTGGTCCTCGGCGTCGAGCACCTCCCGGCCGTGGGCCGGGCTGACACCGTCGGCCAGCCGGGCGGCGTACGCCGCGGGGTGCTTGACGTTCCACCACCGGGTGCCGCCCACGTGCGAGTGGGCGCCGGGCCCGACGCCCCACCAGTCCGCGCCGGTCCAGTAGTGCAGGTTGTGGCGGCACCGGGCGGCGTCGTCCCGCGCCCAGTTCGACACCTCGTACCAGGCGAGCCCGCCGGCCTGCATCCGCTCCTCGGCCGCGAGGTACTTGTCGGCGAGGTCGTCGTCGTCGGGGGCCGGGAGCTCGCCACGCCGCACCGCCCGGGCCAGCGCCGTGCCGTCCTCCACGATCAGGGCGTACGCCGAGACGTGGTCCGGCCGGCACGCCAGCGCCGCCTCGAGCGAGACCTCCCAGTCGGTCAGGGTCTCGCCCGGGGTGCCGTAGATCAGGTCGAGGCTGACCTGCTCGAAGCCGGCGGCGCGCGCCCACTCGACGACGGCGGGCACGCGGAGCGGGTCGTGGGTGCGGTCGAGGGTGGCGAGCACGCGCGGCACCGCCGACTGCATCCCGAACGAGACCCGGGTGAAGCCGACGTCGCGCAGCCGCTCCAGGTCCCAGGCGGCCACCGAGTCGGGGTTGGACTCCGTGGTCACCTCGGCGTCAGGTGCCAGTCCGAACTCCGCGGAGACCGAGGCCAGGATCGCCCCGAGGTCGCCCGGCGGCAGCAGCGTGGGGGTGCCGCCCCCGAGGAAGACGGTCGAGACCGGCAGGTCGACGTCGCCGAGCACGCGGCGGGCCCACCGGATCTCGGCGATCGCCGACTCGGCGTACGACGTCCGCGAGGCGCCCGGGCCGAGCTCCTCGGCGGTGTAGGTGTTGAAGTCGCAGTAGCCGCACCGGACCGTGCAGAAGGGGACGTGCACGTAGAGCCCGAACGGCCGTTCCCCGAGCGCGCCGAGCGCGGAGCCGGGGAGGCGTCCGTCCGCGGGCGCGGGCTCGCCTGGGGGAAGGGCCGAGGGCACCGCGTCATGCTGTCACGCCCGGACGCGGATCGACACCTCGAGCCTCAGCCGTACAGGGAGTCGATCAGCTCGGCGTGGTTGCCCTCGACGACGTTGCGCTTGACCTTCATCGACGGGGTCAGCTCCCCGGACTCGACGGTGAGGTCGTGGTCGAGCAGCTCCCACTTCTTGATCGTCTCCCAGCGGTTGAGCCGGGAGTTGAGCTCCTCCACGTACCCGGTGACCATCGCCTGGCACTTCTCCGACCGCACGATGTCGGTGTAGTCGCCGCTGACGCCGTTCTCCTGCGCCCAGCCCGCGATCGCGTCGGGATCCAGCGTGATCAGCGCGACGCAGAAGTTGCGCCCCGCGCCGAAGACCATGAACTGGCTGGCGTAGGGGCACAGCGCCTTGAACTTCGACTCGATCGCCGGCGGGGCGATGTACTTCCCGCCGGAGGTCTTGAAGAGCTCCTTGATCCGGCCGGTGATCGTGAGGAACCCGTCGGCGTCGAGCGCGCCCTTGTCACCGGTGCGCAGCCAGCCGTCGTCGGTCAGCGTCGCAGCGGTCTCCTCCGGGAGGTTGTGGTAGCCGTCCATCACGCCGGGGCCCTTGATCAGCACCTCGTCGCCGTCACCGAGCTTGACCTCGGAGCCCGGCATCACCGGGCCGACCGTGCCGAAGCGGTAGTCGTCGGGGTGGTTGACGAAGGAGCCGGCCGCGCTCTCGGTGAGGCCGTAGCCCTCGAGGATCAGGATCCCCGCGGCGTGGAACCACTCGGCGATGTCCTGGTTGAGGGCCGCGGCACCGGAGATGAAGAACCGCACCCGGCCGCCGAAGCGTTCGCGCACCTTGCTGAAGACGAGCTTGTCGAACAGGCCGTGCTGGAGCTTGAGCGGCAGCGGGACCGCCTTGCCCTCGCGCTTGAGCCGGTCGACCTCGAGGCCGACCTTGAAGGCCTGCGTGAAGATCTTCTGCTTGGCGCCACCCTCCGCGGCGGTCATGGTGACGATCCGGCCGTGCGCCTTCTCGAAGATCCTCGGCGCAGCGCCCATGAAGGTGGGCTTCACGACGCCGAGGTTGTCGACGATCTTGTCGACCCGGCCGTCGATGGCGGTGGCGAAGCCGCACGCCAGCTGGGTGGAGAGCAGCACCTTGCCGAAGGAGTGGGCCATCGGCAGCCACAGGAACTGCAGGTCGTCCTCGGAGAGGATGTCCTGCACCTGGATCGCGCCACCCTCGTAGACCCACGAGAAGTGACGCAGCCGGACGCCCTTGGGGCGACCGGTGGTGCCGGAGGTGTAGATCAGGGTCGCCAGCTGGTCACCGGGGATGCTCTGCGCGATCTCCTCGATCACCCCGGGGTGCTCGGCGAGGTAGGTGTCGCCGAGCTCGCCGAGGGTGGCCAGGTCGATCACCCAGTCGCCGTCGGCGGCGCCCGCGAACGTGACCACCCGGGCGACGTGGGGCAGCTCGGACTTGCGTGCGGTCAGCTTGGCGATCTGCTCGTCGTCCTCGGCGAAGACCACCCGGCACTCGGAGTCCGCCAGGATGTAGGCCGTGTCCTCCTCGTTGGTCGTCGGGTAGACCGTGGTGGTGGCGCCCGCGGCGCACATGATCGCGAGGTCGGCCAGGATCCACTCGTAGCGGGTGCCCGAGGCGATGCCGACCCGCTGCTCGGGCTCGATCCCCAGCGAGAGCAGCCCTGCGGCCAGGCGCGCGACCTCGTCGCCGGCCTGACGCCAGGTGAGTGACTCCCAGGAGTCGCCGACGGGGTAGCGGAAGGCCTCGCGGTCAGGTGACTTGGCCACCCGCTCGAGGAACTGGACGGCCACGTTGGCCGGAAGGGAGTCGACGAAGCTGGCGTCGTGAGGGATGGGCATGGCTCCTGGGGCTCCTGCGCTGTTCCGGCGGACCGAGCGACCGCGCCTGGACGGAAGGGGATGCGGAGTAACCTAGATCACGGAGTTACGGATGGGTAGCAACACCCCGGGAACAGCGCCTCACCCCGTGGAGGCCACGTACCTCTCGGCGGCCTCGCGTGCCTCGGCGACCAGGCCGTCGATCGCGAGCAGGTCCGGCAGCAGCGACCGGTCGGTCGTCAGCGCCCGGAACATGCGGGACACGCTCACCCCGTGCCCGGGGCGGTGCACGACCTCCACCTCGTCGCCGGCGCCGAGCTCGCCCTCCTCCAGCACCCGCAGGTAGGGACCGGGCCGTCCCTCGGCGGCGAACCGCTTGACCCAGGCCGTGTCGTCGAAGCCCTCGTGGGCCATCCAGCCCTTGAAGTCGTTGCAGGGGGTCCGGATGCTGGCGACCTCCAGCAGCGTCGTGCCCACCCGCCACCGCTCCCCCACGACGGCCTCGTTGACGTCGTAGCCGCTGGTGGTGAGGTTCTCCCCGAACCCACCGTCGCGGATCGGGGCTCCCAGTGCCTCGGCCCAGCGGTCGAGGTCCTCCCGGGCGAACGCGTAGACCGCCTGGTCGATGCCGCCGTGGTGCTTGGTGTCCCCGACCTGATCGCCCTCGAGGCCGAGCGAGCGCGCCCGCACCCGGCCGGCCACCGGCCGCTTGTCGATCGCCGTGCGCCCGAGGTCGGCGAACTCCCGGGGCTGCGGGGTGCCGACGTTGACGGAGCGGATCAGGAAGGTCACGCCCCCATCCCACCACGCGGAGCGCTCAGTCCTGAACCGCTTTCGCGACGGCGAGCGCGAGTGTCACCGCGCCGCGTTCGTCGTCGTCCCGCGCGGCCCAGTGGGCGTTGAGCACCTCGCGCACGACCACCCAGTCGCGCGCCCGGTCCTCCTCGAGCCCGGCGGCGTCCACGAGGGTGTGGAACCGCCGGCGCAGTCCGGCGCGGAGGCCCCCCGCGAGCTCGTGGGCCCGGTTGTGCAGCATCGGAGCCAGCTCGTAGTGCGGGTCGCCGTTCATGGGCTTGGGGTCGATGGCCAGCCACGGGGCACGCTCCGCGGCCAGCACGTTGCCGTAGTGCAGGTCGCCGTGGACGACCACGCTGGCGCCTGCGGTGTCCGCCAGCAGGTCGCGGGCCAGCGAGGTCGCCTGCTCCACCAGGCGCCGGGGCACCGGCCCGTTCACCGGCAGGTCCGCCAGCGCGGCCACCCAGCGCTCGACGTACGACGCGACGGAGCGCAGCTGCGGCAGCGCCGGCCGGTGCAGCCGCGGGTAGAGCGCGGCCACGACCTCGCACGCCTCGAGGTCCCCCAGGTCCGACAGGTCGGTGGCGTGCAGCCGCTCGAGCAGCAGCGCCCGGCGGTGCGGATCGGCCCGCAGCAGCCGGACCGCCCCGTTCCCGTGCCAGTGCTGCAGCGCCAGACCCTCGTGCACGGACTCGTCGTCACCGTCGAAGGCCAGCTTGAGGGCCCCGGGCACGTCGTCCTCGTCGAGGACGGGGAGCACCAGCGAGCAGCGGCCGTGGCTCGCTGCGCCGTCGACGCGCAGCCGCCACTCCGCCAGCACCTCGTCGCGCCGACGGGGCAGCCGCTCCAGCCAGTCGGCCCAGTCGGGGCCCAGCGCGCGCTGGGCCGCCAGACCCGGCGGGATGCTCGCGGCCACTACTTCTTGGGCTTCTCCGTCGGCTGGGTGGTGGAGAGCGCGGCGACGAATGCTTCCTGCGGGACCTCGACGCGGCCGACCATCTTCATCCGCTTCTTGCCCTCCTTCTGCTTCTCCAGCAGCTTGCGCTTGCGGGTGATGTCACCGCCGTAGCACTTGGCGAGCACGTCCTTGCGGATCGCCCGGATGTTCTCGCGCGCGATGATCCGGGCACCGATGGCGGCCTGGATCGGCACCTCGAACTGCTGCCGCGGGATCAGGTCCTTGAGCTTGCCGGCCATCATCACGCCGTAGGAGTACGCCGCGTCGCGGTGGACGATCGCGGAGAAGGCGTCGACCGGCTCTCCCTGGAGCAGGATGTCGACCTTCACCAGGTCGGCGGCCTGCTCGCCCGAGCGCTCGTAGTCCAGCGAGGCGTAGCCCTTGGTGCGCGACTTCAGCTGGTCGAAGAAGTCGAAGACGATCTCGCCCATCGGCAGCGTGTAGCGCATCTCGACCCGGTCCTCGGAGAGGTAGTCCATCCCCTGCAGGTTGCCGCGCTTGGTCTGGCACAGCTCCATGATCGCGCCGATGTAGTCGCTCGGGCTGAGGATCGTGGCCTTGACGACCGGCTCGCGGACCTCGGCGATCTTGCCCTCGGGGTACTCGCTGGGGTTGGTGACGACCAGCTCGGAGCCGTCCTCCATCACCACGTCGTAGACGACGTTCGGGGCGGTCGAGATCAGGTCCAGGTTGAACTCGCGCTCGAGCCGGTCGCGGGTGATCTCCATGTGGAGCAGCCCCAGGAAGCCGATCCGGAACCCGAAGCCCAACGCACCGGAGGTCTCCGGCTCGAAGGTCAGCGCGGCGTCGTTGAGCTGCAGCCGCTCCAGGGCGTCGCGCAGCGTCGGGTAGTCGTCACCGTCGATCGGGTAGAGCCCGGAGTAGACCATCGGGTTGGGGTGCTTGTAGCCGCCCAGCGCCTCCGAGGCCCCGTGGTGCTGGCTGGTGACCGTGTCCCCGACCCGTGACTGGCGCACGTCCTTCACCCCGGTGATCAGGTAGCCCACCTCACCGACGCCGAGGTCGCCGGCCTTGACCGGCTCCGGGCTGATGACGCCGACCTCGAGCATCTCGTGCACCGCGCCCGTCGACATCATCTTGATCCGGTCGCGGTGCGTGAGCTTGCCGTCGATCACGCGGACGTAGGTGACCACGCCGCGGTAGGTGTCGTAGACGGAGTCGAAGATCAGGGCCCGGGGCGGCGCGTCGGCGTCGCCGACCGGGGGCGGGGTCTGCAGCACGATCTCGTTGAGGAGCCCGTCGACGCCGACGCCGGTCTTGGCGCTGACACGGAGCACCTCGTGGGGCTCGCAGCCGACCAGGCCGGCCAGCTCTGCGGCGTACTTCTCGACGTTGGCGCCCGGCAGGTCGATCTTGTTGAGCACCGGGATGATGTGGAGGTCGGCGCCCATCGCGAGGTAGAGGTTGGCCAGCGTCTGGGCCTCGATGCCCTGGGCGGCGTCGACCAGCAGCACCGCCGCCTCACAGGCCTCCAGGGAGCGGGACACCTCGTAGGTGAAGTCGACGTGGCCCGGGGTGTCGATCATGTTCAGCACGTAGCTGCCCGGCTCGGCGCCCTCGTCGTTCTCCGCCGGCACCGTCCACGGCATCCGGACGGCCTGGCTCTTGATGGTGATGCCGCGCTCGCGCTCGATGTCCATCCGGTCGAGGTACTGGGCCCGCGCGGCCCGCTCGTCGACGACGCCGGTCAGCTGCAGCATCCGGTCGGCCAGCGTCGACTTGCCGTGGTCGATGTGGGCGATGATGCAGAAGTTGCGGATGATCGCCGGATCGGTGTGGCCGGGACGGGGCGCGGCGGCGGGGCGGGACACGGGTCGGAGACGCTGCTTTCGGGTGCTGGTCGGGTGCGGGGTCGGGGCTGGCGCAGGCACTGCTCGGCGCTCAGCCACCAGGAGACCGATTGTTTCACGCCCGCCCGCCAGCCCCCGAACTCGCGACCCGGGGACAATTCACCCTTCCGGGTCCGTGACCTCGGTCGGGCTGGCGCGTTGACTGCACCGGGAGGCAGTCGGAGCAGCTCAGCACGCCGTCGGTGAACCGGGGGGTTCCGGGCGCGTGTGGCGAGTGGGAGGGCTCCGTCCCGAGGGTCGGGCTGGCCGGGGGGCCGGCTCGGACCCCGCTCGACCAGGACGTTCCGCTGTCGTCCTCCCGGCCGCGCCGCGCCCTCGGGCGTGGCGCGGCCGGCTCCCGGCGCGGCCGGGCAGGATGGCCGAGTGCCCACCACCCGCCCCGCTCCGCCCACGACCGACACCGCACGCCGCCTGGAGTGGCACCTGCTCCCCCCGCAGCTGCGCGCCGCCGTCGAGGAGCAGTGCGGCTCACCGGTGGTCGCCGCGCGGTCCTGCACCCGCGGCTTCACCCCCGGCTTCGCCTCGGTGCTCGAGTGCGCCGACGGCTCCCACCACTTCGTGAAGGCCGCGTCGGTCCGCGCGCAGGGACTCTTCGCCGCGGCGTACCGCGAGGAGGCGCGCACGCTCTCGCTGCTGCCCGACGAGGTGCCCGCACCGCGGTTGCGGTGGGTGCTCGACGACGAGTGGGTGGCGGTCGGCATCGAGCACCTCGCCGGGCACCACCCGCGCCGGCCCTGGCGGGTCGAGGAGCTCGACGCCACCCTCGACGCCCTCGAGCAGATCGCCGGGACGCTCACCCCGCCGCCGGCGGAGCTCGAGCTCGACGGTGTCGCCGCCGAGCTCGCTCCCTTCCTGGCGTGCTGGGAGGCAGTGCGCAACGCTCCCCCCGACCTGCCGCTGCTCGCCGCGCACCTCGACGAGGCGGTGACGCTCGCCGGGCGGTACGCCGAGGTGATGGACGGCGACACCCTCGTGCACACCGACGTCCGCGACGACAACGTGCTGCTCGACGCCGAGGGCCGGGCGTGGTTCTGCGACTGGAACTTCCCGGTGCGCGGTGCGGCGTGGGTGGACTCGTTGCTGATGCTCATCGGTCCGCGCGGGGACGGTCTCGACGTCGATGCCGCGATCGCTGCCCGTCCGCTCCTGCGCGACGTGCCGCCCGAGGAGGTCGACGTGGTGATCGCGCTGGTCACGGGCTACTTCCTGAAGTCCGCGTCCGACCCGGTCCCTCCGACCTCCCCCTACCTCCGGCTGCACCAGAGGTGGCAGGGTGAGGTCTGCTGGGAGTGGTTGTGCGAGCGCCGCGGCTGGACCGGATCGTGATTTGGTCGGCCCGATCGCCCGCTGTTAACCTTGCTCGTCGCTCGCGACACGTGTGTCCGCGAGCCCCACGATCTCAGCACCACCCACCCGCACCCGACCGACGAAGGCTTCATCAGTGGCGAACATCAAGTCCCAGATCAAGCGGAACAAGCAGAACGAGAAGCGTCACGAGCGCAACAAGGCCGTCAAGACCGGTCTGAAGAGCGCCGTGCGCAAGTTCCGCGAGGCCGCGGACGCCGGTGACAAGGACTCTGCTGTCGCCGCCGGCCGCGCCGCCGCCCGCAAGCTCGACAAGGCGGCCTCCAAGGGCGTCATCCACAAGAACCAGGCGGCCAACCGCAAGTCGGCCATCGCGAAGCGCGCCGCGTCCCTCTGATCCGTTCCGGACGCGCCTCGAAGACCCGCTCCGGCGGGTCTTCGTGCATTTCAGGACCTGCCCCCTCGCGGCGTGTGCCTGAGAACGGCGTATACGCCGTTCTCAGGCACACGCCGCATCAGGGTCAGTGCTCGCGCAGGCCGGTCACGGTGAGCACCAGCCGCTCCAGGGTGTAGGAGGCGTCGCTGGCCGCGCCCTTGATGTCGGCGTCGGCCTGGGCGATCGCCCGGATCACCCGGGCGATGCCCGCCTCGGACCAGGCGCGCGACTGGTCGCGCACCGTGCGGACCTTCCACGGCGGGACCCCGAGGTCGCGGGCGAGGTCGGCGTCGCGCTGGCCCCGGGGAGCCGCGAGGTAGCGCGCCACCGCCCGGGCGCTGCCGGCGAAGGCGGAGGTGACCAGCACCGGCGCGGTGCCGGTGTCGAGCGCCCACCGCAGCTCCTCCAGCGCCCCCGACCGCTGGCCCCAGAAGGCCGCGTCGGCGACGGCGAAGGACTTCGCCTCGGCCCGACCACCGAAGTACTGCTTGACCTCGGCCACCCCGAGCGTCGTGCCCGGGAAGTCGCTGACCAGCTGGGAGGCGGCCGCCGCGAGGGACCGCAGGTCCTGGCCGACGGCCTGGACCAGGGCGACGGCGGCCTCCTGGTCGATGCGCCCACCGGCGGCCCGGGCCTCGGCCGCGACGAACCCGGGGAACTCCGAGGCCTTGAGCTCGGCCGACCGCACCTCCGTGACGGCCGGGAGCTTGCGCAGCTTGGTGAGCACGCCGCTGCCCTTCTGGCCGCCCGAGTGGACCAGCACCAGGGCGACGTCCTCGACCGGTGAGGTGACGTAGTCGAGCAGCCCGGCGACCGACTCCTCCGGCAGGTCCTCCAACCCGCGCACGACGACGCACCGGGTCGAGGAGAACAGCGACGGGGCGGCCAGCTCACCGAGCGAGGCCGCCGTCAGGTCGACCCCGCGGGTCTCGGACTGCTCGGCCTCGGCGTCGTGGGCACGGACCACCGCCCGGACCTGCGAGACCGCCCGCTCACCGAGGTACTCCTCCTTGCCGGTCACCAGGGTGATCCGTCCGAGGACGTCGGCAGCGCGGGGTCCGGACATGTCTCCGGAGCCTATCGGGAGCCGACGACACCGAGTCGCCCCTCCCGCACGGTCACGGCGACGTCGCCGTCGAGGTCCGTGCGCATCACCTCCACTCCGGCCTGCTCCAGCGGCGCCAGGGTGCCGGCGGCGGGGTGCCCGTAGTCGTTGTCGGCCCCCACCGACGTGAGCGCCACCCGGGCCCCGAGGCCGAGCAGCCAGGACAGGTCCTGGTAGCGGCTGCCGTGGTGGGGCACCTTGAGCACGTCGACGACGAGACCGGGCCAGGCGCGCGCGAGCGCCGCCTGGCTGGGCGGTTCGACGTCGCCGGTCAGCAGGATCCGGGTCCCGCGGACCTCGGCCAGCAGCACGACGCTGGCGTCGTTGGGGTTCTCGGGCGCGGCCCCGGGCGGGGGCCACAGCACCTGCAGGGTGACGTCCCCGACCACCCGGGTGGCGGCGTACGGCGCGGTGCCGGTCGTCTCCGAGGCCCCCACCGGGCGTCCGTCCCGGACGCCGGCCTCACCGTCGACGTGGTCGGCATGGGGATGGGTGAGCACCAGCAGCGGCACCCGGTCGATGCGGAGCCGGTCCAGGCAGCGGTCGACCAGACGCGGGTCGGGGCCGGCGTCGACCACCACGGCACTGCCCTCGCCGGCCCGCAGCACCAGCGCGTCGCCCTGGCCGACGTCGCACGCCACCACCACCCAGCCCGCCGGCGGCCAGCCGGGTGTCGGGGCCGGGACGAGGACGACCAGCAGCACGAGGGCCGAGCAGGCGGCGCCGCCGGCGGGGCGGGCCAGCAGCCGGGGCAGCAGCAGGGCCAGTCCGGTCACCAGCGCCGTGAGCAGCGCCAGCGCGACCGCGCCGGTTCCCCAGCCCAGCGCCGGGACCGGCAGCGACGCCCCCCGCTCGGCCACCGCCACGATCCAGGCCACGCACCACCCCGCCAGCGTCCCGAGCAGCCGTCCGGCCCGCTCCCAGACCAGCCCCGCCAGGCCGCCCGCCAGCCCCAGCACCGTCGCCGGACCCACCGCGGGCGCCACCAGCAGGTTGGCGCCGACCGCGACCAGGCTCACCTGCCCCGAGAGCGCCGCGACCAGCGGGGTGCAGGCCAGCTGGGCGGCGACCGGCACCGACACCGCCTCCGCCACCCAGCGTGGCGTCCACCGCGCGAGCGCGTCCCGCAGCCCCGGGCCCAGCAGCAGGATCCCGGCGGTCGCGACGGCGGACAGCGCGAACCCGACCGAGACCGCCAGTGCCGGGTCGAGGAGCAGCAGCACCACCACGGCGACCCCGAGCGCGCGCGGCCCGCGTCGGCGACCGTCCACACCCATCCCGACCAGGGCGACGGCACCCATCGTCGCGGCCCGGACCACGCTCGGCTCGGTCCGGGCCAGCAGCACGAACCCGACGATGCCCGCGGCGCCGACGACCAGGTGACCTCGGCCGCGGACCCCGCACCACCGCCCCGCCAGCAGCAGGAAGCCGACGACCAGGGTCAGGTTGGTCCCGGAGACCGCCAGCAGGTGGGTGAGGCCGGTGACCCGGAAGTCGGCGGCGAGACCCTCGTCGAGGGCCGCGTCGTCACCGACCACGAGCGCCGGGACGAGGGCGCGCTGCGCCTCGGGGAGGTGGGCCACCGCCGCACGCAGCGACCCCCGGACCGTCGCCGCTGCCCGCCACCACACGTCGGGTCGCTGGACGACCCTCGGGGCACCGGCCGACAGCACGGCCGCCAGCGGGTCGCCGCGTGCCTGCGCGGGCGCCAGCCGGCCGGTGGCCAGGACGGTGGCGCCGAGGGGCACCTCCGCCCAGGCCTCTCCCGCCACCACGAGGACGGGCGAGCGGGTGCTCCACGAGCGGCCCCGGCCGGTGACCCGCGCCACCGTCGCCCGCAGCACCACGCCCTCGCCGAACCCGCTGCGCGTGGGCCGGGGGTCGGAGGAGACCACCAGCTGCACCTCGACCGCCGCCCGCTCGCGCGCGAGGCCGGCGACGGGGTCGCCCTCCACCCGCGCCTCGCGGAGCACCGACCCCGCTGCGACGGCGACCAGCACGAGCACGGCGGCGAGCAGCCCCCGGCTCCGCCGACGCGCCGCCCACCAGGCCCCGGCCGCGACCAGGCCGGCGACCGCGCCGATCGCCCACCGGCCGGGGAGCAGCGCCAGCAGGCCTCCCGCCCAGGCCGACACTGCCAGCGCGGGCATCCGCAGGTCCCGCGGCTGGTCCCCGCTCACACGGTCACGAACGGGCTGAGCGTGGCCAGGGTGGCCTCCCCGATCCCGTCCACCTCCAGCAGCTCCGAGACGGCGGTGAAGCCGCCGTTGGCGTCCCGCCAGCTGATGATCGCCTGCGCGGTGACCGGCCCGACCTCGGGCAGCGCCTCCAGGGCGACGAGGTCGGCGGTGTTGAGGTCGACCAGCGGCCCACCCGGGACCCCCGCCGAGGGGGTCGCCCCGACGGGCAGCCCGGTCGCCGGGGCGGGCTGCCCGACGACCACCTGCTCCCCGTCGACCAGCACCCGCGCCAGGTTGAGCCCCGAGGTGTCCGCACCCGGCCTGGCCCCGCCGGCCTCCCGCAGGGCGTCGACCACCCGGGCACCGGCCTCCAGCACGACGATCCCGGGACGACGGACCCTGCCGGCGACGTCCACCGTCACGGTGCCCGTGGCCACCGCGCCCGTGGCCGGCTCCCCCGTGGCAGCACCGCCTCCGCCCACCGGTGAGACCGGAGCGGCCGGTGTCGCCAGCGCGTCCACCGTCTGCGGCGGCACCGGTGCGACCGCCGTCGGCTCGGTCCGCACGACCCACCACGCGGTCACCGCGAGGCCGACGGCCACCAGGACCGCGACCACCGCCAGCGGGCCCGGCCCCAGCGCGACCCGACCGCGCACCGGCTCGGGCACCCACGCTCGGACCGGGCGACGTGATGCGTGGCGCCCCGGTCGTGGCAGCGCCCCCGGAGCCACGAGTGCGGGCACGGGTGCGGGAGCGGGAGCGGCGGCCGGGGCTGGCTGCGGGGTGGTGCGGCGCCGGACCCGGGTGTGGTCGACGTCCTCGGGACGGGGATCCCGCTCCTCAAGAGCCTCGGCCTGCGGTGGCCGGACCGTGGCCAGCTCGCGGCCGAGCAGCTCCAGGCGGCGCGCGAGCGCCGCCTCGTGGTCGGCGCGCGGCGTCCGGCTCGACCGGGGGCTGGACCGTGGCGAGTGCATGGCGGTGACGCTAGGCAGCACCACCCGCCGGGGAGAGCCCCTCGGACCGGGGCTGTGGACGAGGGGCCCGAAGCCCTCGTTGTGGACGGTCAGCGGCTCCGCGGGTCTGTCGGGCCTGCGTCAGCCGCGCGGGGAGACGCAGACGGCAAGCATGCCGGGGCCGACGTGCGCCCCGAGCACGGCGCCGACCTCGCCGCAGTGGATCTCGCGACCCCCCAGGTTGTCGTCGAGCCGGATGGCGAGCCGCTCCACCAGCTGGTCGGCGCGGGCCGCGGCGGCCAGGTGCGCGACCCCGACGTCGACCGGCCGCTCCCCGGCAGCCGCCACGGCCAGCTCCTCGAGCCGTGCGAGGGCCCGGCCGGCGGTGCGCACCTTCTCGAGGGTCGCGACCCGTCCGTCCTCGATGGTCAGCAACGGCTTGACCGCCAGGGCCCCGCCGAGCAGGGCCGCCGCGGCGCCGATCCGGCCGCCGCGGCGGAGGTACTCGAGGGTGTCGACGTAGAACAGCGAGGTCGTCGAGCCGGCCCGCTGGCGGGCCGCGGCGGCCGCCTCGTCGGGACCACCCCCGGTCGCCAGCACGTCGGCCGCGGCGAGGACCGCGAACCCGGTGGAGATCCCGACCTGGCGGCTGTCGACCGCGACCACGGGCACCGACGCCTGCTGCGCCGCGAGCTGGGCGGACTCGAAGGTGCCGCTCATGTCACCGGAGAGGTGGACCGACACGATCGCCTCCGCTCCCGCGGCGGCCGCCTGCTCGTACACCTCCAGCATCGCTGCCGGGGCAGGGCGGGAGGTGCTGACCGGACGGAACTCCCGCAGCGCCTCGGCGACCAGCTCGGGAGTGGCGCCGTCGGCGCCCTCGTCGAAGCAGGTGGCGCCGATGACGACCTGCAGCGGGACCACCACGATGCCTCGCGCCGCGGCGACCTCCCGCGGCAACGAGGCCGTGGAGTCGGTGACGAGGACGGTCCGCGGCATGGCGCGACCCTATCCGGACAGCAGCTCGACGACCTCGCCCGCCGACCCGTGGGCCAGCAGCCGCAGCACCTCGGCGCACACCACGGCCGGAGGCACCAGCCCGGGCAGCGACGCCCGCTGCGCGGCGGGCAGGGCCGACCACTCCCGGTGTGCCCGCTCGAGACCGATCCACCCCGGGACGACGGCCATCACCCGGGCACCACCGGTCACGGTGGCGTCCGACAGCGAGCTGGTGAAGCGCACCAGGCCGGCCTTCGCGGCGGCGTACTCGGGGGAGCCGTAGGCCTCGGACCCGAGGGCGGCGCTGGAGGCGATGTTGACGACCGCCGGTGTCCCGTCGCTGCGGCCGCGGCGCTCGGTGAGGCCTGCGAGGAACAGCTGGGTGAGCCGGATCGGGGTGCGGAGGTTGAGGTCCAGCGTGCGGCTCCAGTCCTCGACCCGGGCTGCCGGCCACTGCTCCCCCGGTGTCCAGCCGCCCGCGTTGTTGACGAGCAGGTCGATCCCGCCGAGGTCGCGGCCCCGGGCTGCGACCTGCTCCAGGTCGTCGTCCTCGGTCAGGTCCGCCTGCCAGGACCAGGCAGGCACCCGCGCGTCCCGCACCCGCGCCGCGGTGGCCTCCGCCGCCCCGGCGTCCCGGTCGACGACGAGGACGCCCACCCCCGCGCGACCCAGGGCCACGGCCAGCTCGTGACCGAGGCCGCTACCGGCCCCGGTCACCACCGCCAACCGGTAGCGCAGGTCCACCTCAGACGACGATGTTGACCAGCTTGGGGGCCCGGACGATCACCTTGCGCACCGTCGCGCCGTCGATCGCGCGCTGCACCGCGGCGTCGGCCATCGCGGCCGCCTCCAGCTCGGACTCGGAGACGTCCGGCGGGACCTCCAGCCGCGCCCGGACCTTGCCCTTGACCTGCACCACGCAGGTCACGGAGTCCTCGACCAGCAGCGCCTCGTCCACCTCCGGCCACCCCGCAGCGGCGACCGTGGGCTCGTGACCCAGCCGCTCCCACATCTCCTCCGCGGTGTACGGCGCGACCAGGCTCAGCAGCACCGCGACCGTCTCGACGGCCTCCCGGACCGCGGGGTCCGCGCCCCCGGGCCCGGAGTCGATCGCCTTGCGTGCGGCGTTCACCAGCTCCATGGTCCGCGCGACCATCACGTTGAAGCGGTGCGACTCGACCAGCTGGGCGGCGTCGTGCACGGTCCTGTGGGTGACCTTGCGCAGCGCCTCGTCGCCGGTGGCCGGGTCGGAGCCCGGGGCCGAGGCGACGTCACCGCTGAGCCGCCAGGCCCGCTGCAGGAACCGCAGCGACCCGGCCGGTGAGACGTCGGCCCAGTCGATGTCGTCCTCCGGCGGGCTGGCGAAGACCAGCGTCAGCCGCACCGCGTCCACGCCGAAGTCCGCAAGTTGTCCCCCCAGACTGACGCCGTTGCCCAGCGACTTGCTCATCTTGCGGCCGTTGTTGATCACCTTGCCCTGGCTCAGGTACGCCGAGAAGGGCTCGTCGAAGTCGACCAGGCCCAGGTCGCGCAGCGCCTTGGTGAAGAAGCGCGCGTACAGCAGGTGCAGCACCGCGTGCTCGTCGCCGCCGACGTAGATGTCGCAGGGCATCCACGCGTTGACCAGCTCGGAGTCGAACGGTCGGGTGTCGTCGTGCGGCGAGCAGTAGCGGAACATGTACCAGGACGAGTCGACGAAGGTGTCCATGGTGTCGGTGTCACGCGTCGCCGGCCCCCCGCAGGTGGGGCACGCGACGTCCAGCCAGTCCGTGGCCGCCCCCAGCGGGGAGACACCCTGGGGCTTCAGGTCGGCGCCGCGCAGCTCGGGCAGGGTCACGGGCAGCTGGTCCTCAGGCACGGCGACCTCGCCGTCCACCGGGCAGTGGATGACGGGGATCGGCGCCCCCCAGTAGCGCTGGCGCGACAGCAGCCAGTCGCGCAGCCGGAAGTTGACGGCGCCCCGGCCGATGCCCTGCTGCTCCAGGAAGTCGATCGTGGCGCGCTTGGCCTCGGCGACCGGCAGCCCGTTGATGTCCAGGGCCGACTCCACGCCCGCCGCCGGTGAGTTCACGGCCGGACCCTCCCCGGCGTACGCCTCGCCCTCGAAGTCGGACGGGGGCTCGGTCGTGCGGACGATGGGCAGCCCCATCTCGGTGGCGAACTCCCAGTCCCGCTGGTCACCGCCCGGCACGCCCATCACCGCGCCGGTGCCGTAGTCGGCCAGCACGTAGTCGGTCGCCCACACCGGCATCTGCTCGCCGGTGACGGGGTTGGTCGCGGTGACGCCCAGGTCGACCCCCGTCTTCGGACGGTCGGTGCTCAGCCGCTCGATCTCCGTCTCCCGGCGGATCTGCTCGCGGTAGACCTCGAACTCGGCGCGTCGCTCCTCCGTGACCAGCTCGGCCGCCAGCGCCGAGTCGACGGCGAGCACCATGAAGGTGGTCCCGAAGATGGTGTCGGGGCGGGTCGTGTAGACCGTGATCGTCCTGTCCGGCGCTGGTCCTGAGCCTGTCGAAGGGACCACGAAGTCGACGTGGGCGCCCTCGGAGCGGCCGATCCAGTTGCGCTGGGCGTTGACGACCTTGCTCGGCCAGCTCTGCTGCAGGTCGTCCAGGCTGTCCAGCAGCTCCTGGGCGTACGCCGTGGTCCGGAAGTACCACTGGGTCAGCTCGCGCTTGGTGACCTCCGCACCGCACCGCTCGCAGGCGCCGTCGACGACCTGCTCGTTGGCCAGCACCGTCTGGTCGTGGGGGCACCAGTTGACCGGCGAGTTCTTCCGGTAGGCCAGTCCCTTCTCGCGCAGCTTCAGGAACAGCCACTGGGTCCAGCGGTAGTACTCCGGGTCGGAGGTGTTGAAGCGTCGTGTCCAGTCGAAGCTCACCGCGTACTTCTGGAAGGACTCGAACTGGGTCTCGATGTTGCCGTAGGTGTAGTCGGCGGGGTGCGCGTCGTTGCGGATGGCGGCGTTCTCGGCGGGCAGACCGAAGGAGTCCCACCCCATCGGGTTGAGCACCTCGTAGCCGCGCTGGCGCCAGTAGCGCGCGATGACGTCGTGCAGCGCCGTCACCTCCGCGTGGCCCATGTGCAGGTCACCGCTGGGGTAGGGGAACATGGTCAGGGCGTAGCGCTTCTCGCGCTCGCCGGAGAGCACGGCCCGGTCGTCGGCCCGGAAGGGCTCGATCTCCCCCCACACCCGCTGCCACTTGGCCTCGACCTCGTGGACGTCGTAGTGCTGGTCGCTCTGCTCTGCCTGCTGCTCGCTGTGGTGGCTCATCGTCTCTCTCGTCTCGGCGCCCTGCTCGGAACTGCTCGGAACACAGAAAAGCCCCTCGGTCACGAGGGGCAGCCGCGTCGGGTGGTGATTCGCCGACGCGGCTAGGTAAGGAGCAGGGACCTGCGCATGGGTCCATGGTAGCGAACCACGACCGGGGGCGCTGCCGCCGGTGGATCGCTCAGCCCCGGTCGCGGCGAGCCCAGGCGTAGGCACGGTCGATGTCGGCCACCGCGATGGAGTAGGTGTCGTAGTACGACGCCCGCCCGGCCTGCTGGGCGACCCGGTGGTCGGGGTGCCGCGCCCACGCCTCGTGGCTCTCCGCGTCGGCGAACCGGACCAGCGTGACCCGTTCACCGTCCTCGGCGGTGAAGACCTTGTGCTCGAGGTAGCCGGGCATGGTGCGTGCCAGTGCGCTCATCCGGGCGGCGTGCTCGGCGTACGCCGCGGCGCCGTCCGCACGCAACCGGGACCGGAAGACCGTCATCACCTGGCCGGCCTCGGGCTGCGGTGTCGTCATGGGGCCAGTATCGCCCCGTCTAGGGTCGGGACATGACCGTCACCGACCTGTTCCGCCTCGACGACAAGGTCGCGATCGTGACGGGGGCCTCCAGCGGCCTCGGCGTCGCGTTCGCCCAGGCGCTGGCCGAGGCGGGCGCCGACGTGGTGCTCGGCGCCCGGCGGGTCGACCGGCTCGAGGAGACCGCCGCGCTGGTGCGTGCCGCCGGCCGCCGGGCGGTCGTCGTCGCCACCGACGTCGCCGACCCGGCCTCCTGCCAGGCGCTGGTCGACGCGGCCGTGGCCGGGCTGGGGCGGGTCGACGTCCTGGTCAACAACGCCGGTGTCGGCACCGCCGTCCCCGCGACGCGGGAGACCCCGGAGCAGTTCCGGCGGGTGGTCGAGGTGAACCTCCACGGCTGCTACTGGATGGCCCAGGCGTGCGGCCGGGTGATGCCGCCGGGGTCGAGCATCGTCAACATCTCCAGCGTGCTGGCGCTCACCACCGCCGGCCTCCCCCAGGCGGCGTACGCCGCGTCGAAGGCGGGGCTGGTCGGGCTCACCCGCGACCTGGCCCAGCAGTGGACCGGCCGCAAGGGGATCCGGGTCAACGCCGTCGCGCCCGGCTTCTTCACCTCCGAGATGACCGACCAGTACCCCGACGGCTACCTCGAGGAGCAGCAGCGGCGGATCCCGATGGCCCGCCAGGGTGATCCGGCCGAGCTGGCGGCCACGGTCGTCTACCTCGCCTCCGACGCCGCCGGCTACGTCACCGGCCAGACGCTTCCGGTCGACGGCGGCATGACGATCACCTGAGGTCGGCGGGCCCGGCGGCGTGGCGGCGCAGCCACCACAGCCCGACGAACGGCAGCACCAGCGGGACGAACAGGTAGCCGACGCCGAAGTCGGACCACACGGTCTGGTCCGGGAACCACTCGCTGCGGACCAGCGACAGCGTGCCGACCACGAGCACCCCCACCGCCTCGAAGCCGAGCGCCCACCATGCGACCCGCCGCGCCCGCCGCGTCGTACGCCGCAGCGCGAGCGTGGCGACCAGGTAGACCGCCGCCGCGACGGCCGAGAGGCTGTAGGCCAGCGGCGCCTGGTCGAACCGGGTCGCGAGCTGCACCGCCGAGCGCGCCCCGGCCGCCACCGCGAAGACCGCGTAGACGGCCACCAGCACCTGCCTGCCGGTGGACGACCTCACCGGGTCTGCACCAGCCGGACCACGCACACCGCCACCGCGAGCAGCGCGATGGCGAGCACCCACGGCGAGGCGGGCTCCGGGTCGGCCCCCTCCCCCGCGTGCTCGCCGACCGGGGTGGCACGGGTCGCCAGCGTCGGCACCAGGCCGACCGCCGCGATCGCGTAGCCCACGTGGGTCAGCAGGCTGGCGGGGCGGTCCGCCGGCTCGGCCCGCAGCACCAGGCCCAGGTCGGCGACGACGAACACCACGACGAGCGCCTCCGCGCCGTACGTCGCCAGCCGCACCGGCCGCTCGAGGGCGGGCAGCCGGGTGCTGAGCACGGCCACGACGGCGAGCAGGAGCAGGGCGGCCGCGAGCGACCAGGCGAGCAGCGTCACGCCCGCAGGCTAGCGATCGTCCCCGCTGCGCCGGTCACCGCCGCGCTCGAGCCACTCGCGGTACTCCGGGGTGATCGGGGGCGTTCCCTCGACGTGGACGACCGCCCGGTCGACGAACAGGTGGTGCAGGAGGAGCAGCAGCGCGACGGCGGCGCCGGCACCCCACGTGGTCAGAAACCCGAAGCCACCGATCAGCAGCAGGGCGAACCGGTAGTAGCGACGAACGGTCGTGTCCAGCGGACGCCGCGACCGCTGCAGCCGGAACAGGTTGAGCAGCACTCCCACCACGACCAGGGTCACGACCGGTCGCGGGCTGCCGAGCTCGGCGTCGACGTCGAGGGCGCCGACGGCGACGACCACGCCCACGTAGGCCACCACGGCCAGCGGGATGCCCGCCCAGACGACGACCACGTGCCACGTGATCCAGCTCGGGGACTCACCGATCAGCGCTCGCCGGGTCACCGCCACTGCCCTCCCGAGCCGGAGCCCCGCGAGTCGAGCGAGGAGGAGCGCATGCGGGTCCGTTCGGCCGAGAGTCCGGGGGGCGGCCCACCCTAGCCCGCGACGACCGCCCGGGAACGGCGAAGGCCCCGCTCTCACGAGCGGGGCCTTCGGTGTCCGGTGGAGCTGAGGGGACTCGAACCCCTGACCCTCTGCATGCCATGCAGATGCGCTACCAGCTGCGCCACAGCCCCGGGACCGCTGCCTGTGCGGCAACTCGCGGAATACTAGCCAACGGCTCCTGACGACGCGAAATCGGGGGTGGCGTTCCAGGCCTCGAGCCGCAGCGGCCGGTCGGCGCCGTCGGTGACGAGCACCGCGGCCGCGCAGTTGCCCAGCACCCGCAGGCTGCGGACCACCTCCTCGGACCACCCCAGCAGGGCCGCCACCCCGACCCGGAGCGACGCGCCGTGGGTGACGGCGAGGGCGGTCCGACCGGGCTCGAGAGCAGCGATCAGCTCCTGCAGCGCGGGGACGATCCGGTCGTGGACCTGCTCGGTCGACTCCGCGCCGGGAACGGCGCCGTAGCGTCCGCTGTGCCAGGCCTCGTGCTCGGCCGGGAACCGCTCGGCGAACTCCGCCATCGTCAGCCCCGTGCGCTCCCCCAGGTCGTACTCACGCAACCGCGGGTCCGCGACGGCGGTCAGGCCGGTCTCCTTCTCGACGTACGCCGCGGTCTGCCGGGCGCGCGCCAGGTCGGAGGTCCACAGGAGCACCGGCGAGAAGCCGGTCACCCAGCGGCCCGCGGCCTCGGCCTGCGCGTGGCCCAGCTCGTCGAGCTCGACGTCGGCGTGGCCCTGGCCGCGGCCCACCGCGTTCCATGCCGTGCGCCCGTGGCGCAGCAGCACCAGCCGACGGGGTGCGGCGACGACCGGCTCAGCCACCCGCGGGGCCGGTGGTGACGTCGGCGGGGAGCGGGATCGTCGGGCAGTCGCGCCAGAGCCGCTCGAGGGCGTAGAACTGCCGCTCCTCCTCGTGCTGGACGTGGACCACGATCTCGCCGTAGTCGATCAGCACCCACCGGCCGTCGCGCTCCCCCTCGCGGCGCAGCGGCTTGGCACCGACCTCGCGCAGCTTGTCCTCGACGGCGTCGACGATCGCCTTGACCTGCCGGTCGTTGCTGCCGGAGACGATGACGAAGGCGTCGCTGATGGCCAGCTGCTCGCTGACGTCGAAGGCGAGGATGTCGGTGGCGAGCTTGTCGGACGCCGCGCGGGCGGCGGCGGTGACGAGCTCCACGGCTCGGTCGGTGGCGGTCATGCTGCTCCGGTCGGATCGGGTGTCGGGTGGACGGTCACGGTGTCGGTGTAGAGGTGGTGCTTGGCGATGTACTGGACCACGCCGTCGGGCACGAGGTACCAGACCGGCTCGCCCAGGCGGGCCCGCTGGCGGCAGTCGGTGGAGGAGATCGCCAGCGCCGGGATCTCCACCAGCGTCACCCGGTCGTGCGGGATGTCGCCCAGCATGGAGGGTGTCATGTCGTAGCCCGGTCGCGTGCACCCGACGAAGTGGGCGAGCCCGAACAACCGGCTCGCGTCGCGCCAGGTGAAGATGTCGGCCAGGGCGTCGGCGCCGGTGATGAAGTAGAGCTCGGCGTCCGGCAGCTCGGCCCGCAGGTCACGCAGCGTGTCGATCGTGTAGGTGCGGCCCTCCCGGTCGATGTCGACCCGGGAGACCCGGAACCGCGGGTTGGCGGCCGTGGCGATGACGGTCATCAGGTAGCGGTCCTCGGCGGGCGAGACCGTCCGGTCGGACTTCTGCCACGGGTCCCCGGTGGGCACGAAGACGACCTCGTCGAGGTCGAACCACGCCTGGACCTCGCTCGCGGCCACGAGGTGGCCGTGGTGGATGGGGTCGAACGTGCCGCCCATGACCCCGACCCGTCGGGTCGGGGTGGCGCGGGGTCCGGCCTGGTCGTTCAGCGGCGTGCTCAGCTGTGCTCGCGGCCCCCGCCGAAGGCCACCAGTGCTCCGAGCATGGCCAGCAGCAGCACCAGGATGCCGATGCCGATGCCCCAGCTCAGGAGGTGGTCGACCTCGTGCCCGGCCTCGGCGGCCATCGGGACGGCGGCGAGCAGGTTCGTCGTCATGGGCCCCATGCTATCGGGTGCCACCGGTCCTCACCGCACGTGGCCGTCGCCGGTCACGACGTACTTGGTGGAGGTCATCTCGGGCAGCCCCATCGGGCCGCGCGCGTGCAGCTTCTGGGTGCTGATCCCGATCTCGGCGCCGAAGCCGAACTCGCCGCCGTCGGTGAAGCGGGTCGAGGCGTTGACGAGCACCGCTGCCGAGTCGACCTCGGCCACGAACCTGCGGGCGGCGGCCTGGTCGCGCGTGAGGATCGCCTCGGTGTGACCGCTGGAGTGTCGGTGGACGTGCTCGATCGCGGCGTCGAGGTCGGGCACCACGGCGGCGGAGAGGTCGAGGGAGAGGTACTCGGTGTCCCAGTCCTCGGGGGTGGCGGGCACCACCCCGGCGTACGCCGCGAACGTCTCGTCGCCGTGGACCGTGACGCCGGCCTCCTGCAGCGCGGTCACGACCCGCGGCAGGAACTCCCCGGCCACGTCGGCGTGCACCAGCAGCGACTCGGCGGCGTTGCAGACGCTGGTGCGGTGGGTCTTGGAGTTGAGGACGACGGCGAGCGCCTGGTCGAGGTCGGCGGCGGCGTCGACGTAGACGTGGCAGTTGCCGACCCCGGTCTCGATCACGGGCACGGTCGACTCCTCCACCACCGAGCGGATCAGGCCCGCTCCCCCACGCGGCACCAGCACGTCGACCAGGCCCCGCGCCCGCATCAGCTGCTTGACGCTGTCGTGGGAGTCGCCGGGCACCAGCTGGACGACGTCGGCCGAGAGCCCGGTGCGTTCGGCGCCGGACCGCAGCACCGCCACGATCGCGGCGTTGGAGGACCGGGCGCTGGAGGAGCCGCGCAGCAGCACGGCGTTGCCGGACTTCAGGCAGATGCCGGCGGCGTCGGCGGTCACGTTGGGACGGGCCTCGTAGACCATCCCGACCACGCCGAACGGCACCCGCACCTGCCGCAGCTCGAGGCCGTTGGGCAGGACGCCGCCCCGGACCACCTCGCCGACCGGGTCGGCGAGCCCGGCGACGTCGCGCAGCCCCTGGGCCATGCCGGCCACCCGCTCGGGGGTCAGCCGCAGCCGGTCGAGGATGTTCGGCGAGGTGCCCCCGGCCTCCGCCCGCTGCAGGTCCTCGTCGTTGGCGGCGAGCACGTCGTCGGTGGCCGCGACGAGGTCGTCGGCCATCGCCAGCAGCGCGGCGTCCTTCTCCGCACGGGTCGCCAGCGCCAGCCTGCGGGCGGCGGCTCGGGCCCGTTCGGCGGTCGCCACGAAGGAATTCGTCACGAGTTCCACAGTAGAGGGCAACCAAACGGTGATGATGTGCGTCCATAGTCATGAACGGGGGACTCACGGGGGTCCGCCATGCGCCGAAAGTAGGATCCATGCCTGCACACCACCGTCGTACCGCCGCGGTCGGCCTCGCCGTCGCGGCCCTGGCCGCCGGGGCGCTCAGCGCCTCGCCGTCGGCCACCGCCGTCGAGTCCGCGGTCAGCGACTCGCCCATCGTTCTCGACGCTCCGGAGCACATCAAGGTCCGCAGCCACGACGGTCACGTCTACTCCGACTTCGGCCTCGCGATGGTGGCCCAGGGTGAGGACTTCGAGATCCGCGCCAACCGGCCGACGTACGACGACCCGATCACGGCCGTCTGGCACACCGAGGCCGGCACCGTGGACCTCCCCGCGGGCTCGATGACCACCTGGCAGGGCCTCGACGACTTCGCGAAGGTCGTGATCAAGCGCGACGGCGGCCGCCGGAAGGTCGTCCAGGTGCCCGGCTGCTTCAACAGCTGGGACTCGCGCGCGGTGGTCCCGGACCACGCCGCCGGGAACAAGTACCCGTGGTCGTGCCCCTACAACCCCTACACCCTCGGCTCGGTGATGGGGATCTCGAAGGGCCACGCGGTCTCCGCGCTCGGTGGCTACGGCTACTACGCGACGCGGCTCAAGCCCGGCTCCTACACCGTGAAGATGACGATCGCGCCGCAGTGGCGCGAGCAGTTCGGCATCAGCGACGCCGACGGGGCGATCACCCGCCCGATGACGGTCAAGAAGGCCCGCAACAACAACTGGCGCCCCGCCCCGTCGGCCACGGCTCCCGAGCACGAGCCGAACCAGTCGCTCGAGGAGAGCGGCCGGGCCCCGGCCGTCGACTCGCGGGGCGCGCTGGCCGACGAGCACGCCCCCGACCTGCGCTCGCTCCCCGCCTTCCAGATCGGGCTCAACGGCAAGGGCACCGCGGTCCGCTTCGGCGCCAACGTCTGGAACGGCGGCAACGGCCCCATGGTCGTCGAGGGCTACGAGCCCGACGAGGACGGCGGGCCGCTGCGGACGCGCCACGACGGTGAGCGCCACCTCGACGCCTACCAGTACTACTACGACGGCGACGGCGAGATCACCGGCCACGACCTGGTCGGCGAGTTCACCTTCCACGAGGGCAACCACAACCACTGGCACTTCGAGGACTTCGCCGCCTACACGCTGCTGGCCGACACCGACGAGGACGGCGAGCCCGACGCCGAGGCCGTGCGGTCCAACAAGGTGTCGTTCTGCCTCGCCAACACCGACGCGGTCGACTACACGCTCCCGAACGCCGAGTGGCGTCCGGGCAACACCGACCTCGGCAGCGACTGCGGCGGCCGCAGCGCGACCTACCTGCGCCAGGTCCTCGACACCGGCTCCGGCGACACCTACTACCAGTTCCGCACCGGGCAGTCGTTCCGCGTGAGCAACCTCCCGGACGGTGACTACTGGATCTCGGTGAACGCCAACCCGGAGGGCAACCTGACCGAGCTCGACACCACCAACAACGAGTCGCTGCGCAAGATCACGCTGCGCACCACCAAGCGGGGCGTGCGCAAGGTGAGCGCCGAGCAGGTGGGGATCATCGACGAGAGCTGGGGCTACGGGTTCCGCAGCGCCCGCTGACCCTCGGCAGCACGCGAACGGGCCCCCGCACCTGCCAGGTGCGGGGGCCCGTTCCTCGTGTCCGGTCCTCAGGGGTCCGGCGTGCGGCGATCAGCCCTTGCGCTCGGTGACCTTCTCCGCGGCCGCGGGCAGGACCGACTTGAGGTCGCCGACGACACCGAAGTCGACGAGCTCGAAGATCGGCGCCTCCTCGTCCTTGTTGACCGCGACGATCGTCTTCGACGTCTGCATCCCGGCCCGGTGCTGGATCGCACCGGAGATGCCGGCCGCGACGTAGAGCTGCGGCGAGACGGTCTTGCCGGTCTGGCCGATCTGGAAGGAGTGCGCGATCCAGCCGGAGTCCACCGCGGCACGCGAGGCACCCACGGCCGCGCCGAGGGAGTCGGCGAGCTGCTCCACGGGCGCGAAGTCGCCACCGGTGCCCCGGCCGCCGGCGACCACGATGGCCGCCTCGGTGAGGTCGGGACGCCCCGAGGACTTCCGCGGCTGGGAGGCCACGATCTGCGCCTTCTTCGCCGAGTCGGACACCGTCGCGGCGAACTCCTCGACCGCGGCGGCGCCCTCGGCCTCCTCCGGCGTGGCGGAGTTGGCCTTGACGGTGATCACCGGCGTGCCCGTGGTGACCTTCGCGGTCACGGTGTAGTTGCCGGCGAAGACCGACTGGGTGGTGGTCCCGTCCGCGGCCACGTCGACGGCGTCGGTGATCAGGCCGGAGCCGATCTTGATCGCCAGCCGGCCGGCGACCTCCTTGCCCTCGATGGTGGAGGGGATCAGGACCGCGGCGACGTCACCGCCCAGCTTCTCGACGAGCTGCTGGAGCGCCTCGGCCTTCGGCGCGACGAGGTAGCCCTTGATCTGGGCGTCGTCGACGACGTAGACCTTCTCGGCGCCGTACTTCTTGACCTTCTCGGCCACGGCGGACCCCTGGTCGCCGGAGCCGATGAAGACCGCGGACGGCGCGCCGAGGCGGCGCGCGAGGGTGAGCAGCTCGTAGGTCGGCTTCTTGACCTCGCCGTCGGCGTGGTCGATGAGCACCAGAATCTCAGACACAGTCAGACCCCTTCCTTGTCCTCAGATGAACTTCTTGGACGCGAGGAAGTCGGTCAGCGCGCCGGCGCCGGACCCGTCCTCGTCGGTGACGATCTCGCCGGCCGAGCGCGGCGGGCGCTCGGTGGTGTCCTGGACCTCGGTCCAGGCGACCGAGAGACCGACCTCGCCCGCGTCGACACCGAGGTCGGCGAGCGAGTAGGTCTCCATCGGCTTCTTCTTCGCGGCCATGATCCCCTTGAACGAGGGGTAGCGGGCCTCGCCGGACTGGTCGGTCACGGAGACCACCAGCGGCATCGTGGCGCCGATCACCTCGGTGGCGACGTCCCCGTCGCGCTTGACGCGGACCTGGTCGCCCTGGGTCTCGATGACCGAGGCGAACGTGGCCTGCGGCAGGTCGAGGCGCTCGGCCAGCATCGCCGGGATCACGCTCATCACCCCGTCGGTCGAAGCCATGCCGCACATCACGAGGTCGACGGGCTGCTCCTCGCCGATCTTGGTGACGGCCTTGGCCAGCACCAGGCTGGTGGCCAGCGCGTCGGAGCCGGCGATCGCCTCGTCGGAGACGTGAACGCCCTGGTCGGCGCCCATCTGCAGCGCCTTGCGGACCGCGTCGAGCCCCTTCTCCGGACCCACGCAGAGCGCGGTCACGGTGACGTCCTCGGACTTCTCCTTGATCTGCAACGCCTGCTCGACGGCGTACTCGTCGAGCTCGGACAGCAGGCCGTCGACCCCGTCTCGGTCCACGGTCTTGTCGGACTCGAAGTGACGGTCGGCGGTCGCGTCGGGTACGTACTTCACACAGACGACAATGTTCATGGTGATGGCCGGGTCGGCCCCTCCTGTGCTCTCGGGTTGCGATCGAGGTTACTAGCGGGAAACTTGTGCGGGTACCGCCGCCGCGGTGGGATCCCTCACAGCGACGGAGCAGGCGTCAGCCTCTCAGGGACGCACGATCCGGTCGGCGATCCGGCCCACGACGAGGTAGGCGATCGCCCCGATGCCCCAGTTGACCAGCGCGTTCTTCACCCCGGCGTTGTCGCCACGGAAGTCGAAGATCCCGTTGTCGCGGGAGAAGACGCCCAGGTCGACGGCGTCCGCACCGTTGACGACGAGCTCGACGAGCGGGTTCTCCTCGTTCGCGTCGAGGGCGACCAGCAGCGCGCCGATCGCGAGGAACAGCGCGCAGACGACGAAGGCCAGCCACAGCACCTGCGCCACCCGCGTCCGCACCCGGGTGACCACGTCACCGGTCGAGGACGTGTCCTCGCCGGACTTCCTGCCGGGGGCCGGATCGGCCTTGCGCTGTGCCATGAGCGGGATCCTAGGCCTCAGCGACCGGTGAACCGGGCCTTGCCCGGCCCGTTCTCCACGAAGGACTGCATCCCGATGCTCTGGTCCTCGGTCGCGAACAGGGCGGCGAACTGCTGCCGCTCGATCTCCAGGCCGGTCTCGAGGTCCACCTCGAGGCCGCGGTCGATCGACTCCTTGGCCGCGCGGACGGCGTACGTCGCGGCGCCGGCGAACTGCTGCGCCCAGGCGAGGGCCTCGTCGTACACCCGGTCGGCGGGGACGACCCGGTCGACCAGTCCGATCGCCAGCGCCTCGTCGGCCGGAACGAACCGGCCGGTGAAGATCAGGTCCTTCGCCGTGCTCGGGCCGACCAGCCGGGTGAGCCGCTGGGTGCCGCCGGCGCCGGGGATGATGCCGAGCAGGATCTCCGGCTGCCCGAGCACGGCGTCCTCGGCGGCGAACCGGACGTCGGCACACAGCGCCAGCTCGCAGCCCCCGCCGAGGGCGTAGCCGGTGACGGCCGCGACGACCGGCTTCGGGATCCTCGCCACGGCGCTGAACGCCGCCTGGAGCTTGCCGGAGCGGACCACCATGTCGGCGTAGGACAGCGTCGCCATCTCCTTGACGTCGGCGCCTGCGGCGAAGACCTTCTCGCCGCCGTAGACCACGACCGCCGTGACGTCGTCGCGCTCCGAGGCCTCCACGGCGGCCGCCCGGATCTCCTCCTGGACCTGCGCGTTGAGTGCGTTCATCTTCGGGCGGTCGAGCCGGAGGGTGCCGACACCGTCGGCCACCTCGAGACGGACGAACTCCGACATGGAAACTCCTTCAGGGTCGCGGTCAGGTCTCCCCGGAGCCTAGCCACGCCCGTCGACCGCGGGTCGATGGGCTTAGATGGGCCGGATGAGCCTCAACTCCTGGCGCTGGCGCCACCGCGACGAGACCGCACCGGTGTGGCCCGGCCACCACCAGCAGCTCGGCGCGACGTGGAGCGAGGAGTCGACGAACTTCGCGATCCGCTCCCGCGAGGCGACCGCGATGTGGGTGTGCCTGTTCGACGAGGACGGCGAGGAGACGCGCCACCGGCTCACCGAGCACACCCTCGGCGTCTGGCACGGCGCGATCCCCGGCGTGCCGGTCGGGCAGCGCTACGGCTTCCGGGCCGACGGCCCGTGGGATCCCACCCACGGACGGCGGTTCAACCCCGCCAAGCTGCTGCTCGACCCCTACTCCCTCGCCGTGAGCGGCGAGCTCGTGCCCGGCCCGGACCCGCTCCCCCACGACCCCGACCACCCGACCCGGCGCAGCCCGGTCGACTCCGCGGCCGCGATGCCGCGCTCGGTGGTCGTCCACGACACCTTCGACTGGGGCGACGACCGCCGGCTGCGGACCCGGTGGCGCGACACCGTGATCTACGAGCTGCACGTCAAGGGCTTCACCGCGCTGCACAACGAGGTCCCCGAGGAGCTGCGCGGCACCTACGCCGGCCTCGGCAGCCCGACGGTGACCCGCTACCTCAACGACCTCGGCGTCACGGCCGTCGAGCTGTTGCCGGTCCACCACTTCTTCACCGAGCCGGGCGTCGCCGAGCGTGGGCTCGTGAACTACTGGGGGTACAACTCGATCGGCTTCCTGGCTCCGCACGCGGCGTACTCGTCGACGGGCGACCGTGGCCAGCAGGTCGCGGAGTTCAAGCAGATGGTGAAGAACTTCCACCGGGCCGGGATCGAGGTGTTCCTCGACGTCGTCTACAACCACACGGCCGAGGGCGGGCAGGACGGTCCGGCGTTCTCGTTCCGCGGGCTGGACGACCACGGCTTCTACAAGCGCTCCGGCGCGTCCCGCGACGCCTACTGGGACGTCACCGGCTGCGGCAACACCGTCGACTCGACCAACCCCGGCGGGCTGCGGCTGATCCTGGACTCGCTGCGCTACTGGGTGAGCGAGATGCACGTCGACGGGTTCCGGTTCGACCTCGCCTCCGCGCTGGCCCGGACCGGGCACGACATCGACATGCACGGCGCCTTCCTGACCACCATCGGCCAGGACCCGGTGCTGCGGCACGTGAAGCTGATCGCGGAGCCGTGGGACGCCTCGATGGACGGCTACCGCGTGGGTTCCTTCCCACCGCCGTGGGTGGAGTGGAACGACCGGTACCGCGACACCGTGCGCGACTTCTGGCGCGGCGCCTCGGCCGGGGTGCGCGAGCTGGCCAGCCGGATGGCCGGGTCCTCCGACCTCTACGCCGACGACGGCCGCTCGCCGTACGCCTCGGTCAACTTCATCACCGCGCACGACGGGTTCACCCTGCGCGACGCGGTGTCCTACGAGCACAAGCACAACGAGGCGAACCGCGAGTCCAACCGGGACGGCTCGGACCACAACCACTCGTGGAACCACGGGGTCGAGGGCGAGACCGAGGACCCGGACATCGCGGCGCTGCGTCGGCGGCAGGCCGCGAACATGATGATCACGCTGTGCCTCTCCAGCGGCTCGCCGATGCTCACCGCCGGCGACGAGCGGGGTCGGACCCAGGGCGGCAACAACAACGCCTACTGCCAGGACAACGAGGTGTCGTGGGTCGACTGGCGCGCCGACGGCGCGTGGCTCGACGTCTACGAGCAGGTGAAGGCGGCGCTGCGGCTGCGCCGCGAGCACCCCGCGCTGCGCCAGCGGCACCACTTCGCCGGCAGCCCCACCATCGAGGGCGGGCCCAAGGACCTGGCCTGGCTGCACCCGCGCGGGGAGGAGATGACCGCGACCGACTGGAACGACGACACGCTGCAGGCCGTGGGGATGTTCGTCTCCGGCGACCCGCTCCGCTCCCCCGGCCCCCGGGGCGAGCAGCAGCGCGACGCCTCGTTCATGCTCTGGTGCAACGCCTCCGCCGAGGCCGTCGAGGTGCGGCTGCCCGACAACGAGTGGGTCCACGCGGGCGAGGTCGTGCTCAGCACCGACCCCGCCCTGGCGGCCGGCACCCCCGTCGGCGCCGGCGGCACCCTCACCGTCGCCGCCCGCTCCCTCGCCGTGCTGCGCCAGACCTGACGCCGGGCCCTCAGGCGGGGAGCGCGACGACGCCGAGCTCGGCCGGAGAGGCCAGCAGCTCGTGCTTCGGGATCACCCGGACGGTGTAGCCGAAGGCGCCGCTGCGGGCGAGGCTGACGCTGCCGTCGAAGCGGTGCCGCCCGGCCTCGTAGGTCTCCACGACCGCGAGGCTCTCGGTGGCGGTCCCGACCAGCGTGTCCTCGGAGTCGATGACCCCGTGGACCAGCTGCACGTCGACGTCCTCCGGCGAGAGCTCGCCGAGGGAGACGAAGGCACGCACGCTGAGGGTGGTCCCGATCTCCGGGGCGTCCCCGATGCCGCTGCTCTCGACGTGCTCGACCCGGACGCCCGGCCACGCGCCGCGGACCCGCTGCTTCCAGGCCGCGAGCTCGGTCGCGCCGGAGAAGTCGGAGTTGAGCCGGCGTCCGGTCACGGCGGCCGGCGTGTAGAGGATCCGCGTGTAGTCGCGGACCATCCGGGTCGCGAGCACCTTGGGACCGAGCGACTTCAGCGTGTGGCGCACCATCTCCAGCCAGCGCTGCGGGACCCCGTCCTCGCCGACGTCGTAGAAGCGCGGGGCGACCTCGTTCTCGATCAGGTCGTAGAGCGCCCCCGCCTCGATGTCGTCACGACGGTCGGGGTCCTCGATGCCGTCGGCGGAGGGGATCGCCCAGCCGTTGCTGCCGTCGTACCACTCGTCCCACCAGCCGTCGAGGATCGAGAGGTTGAGGCCACCGTTGAGCGCGGCCTTCATCCCCGAGGTGCCGCACGCCTCGTAGGGACGCAGCGGGTTGTTCAGCCAGACGTCGCAGCCGGGGTAGAGCGGCAGCGCCATCGCGATGTCGTAGTTGGGCAGGAAGACGATCCGGTGGCGGACCTCCGGGTCGTCGGCGAACTGCACCAGCTGCTGGATCAGCCGCTTGCCACCGTCGTCGGCCGGGTGGGACTTGCCGGCGATGACCAGCTGGATCGGCCGCTCCGGGTGGAGCAGCAGCCGCTTGAGGCGCTCGGGGTCCGAGAGCATCAGGGTGAGCCGCTTGTAGGACGGCACCCGTCGCGCGAAGCCGATCGTGAGCACGTCGGGGTCGAGCGCGGAGTCGATCCAGGACAGCTCGGCCGGGGCGGCGCCCCGCTTCTTCCAGGACTTCGCGAGCCGCTTGCGGGCGTCGGCGACCAGGTGCTGGCGCAGGGTGCGCTTGGTCGCCCAGAGGTCGGCGCCGGTGATCTTGTCCACAGCCGCCCAGAAGGAGTCGGCCTCGGCGGCGTCCATGTCGGCACCGTGCTCGGTGGCGAGCTCGAGCACCTCGCGACCCACCCAGGTGGGCGCGTGCACGCCGTTGGTGATCGAGGTGATCGGCACCTCGGCCTCGTCGAACGCCGGCCACAGGCCGTTGAACATGTCGCGGGAGACGTGGCCGTGCAGCTGCGAGACGCCGTTGGCGCGCTGCGCCAGCCGGAAGCCCATGACCGCCATGTTGAAGACGCTCGGGTCGCCGCCCTCGTAGTCCTCCGCGCCCAGCGCGAGGATCCGCTCGACCGGGACACCAGGCACCGGGGAGGCGCCGCCGAAGTACTGCTCCACGAGGTCGCGGGCGAACCGGTCGATGCCGGCGGGGACCGGGGTGTGCGTGGTGAAGACGGTGGAGCCGCGGCTGACCTCGAGCGCGGTGTCGAAGTCCAGGCGCGGGCCGGCGTCGGCCACCGAGAGCTCGCGGATCCGCTCCAGGCCGAGGAAGCCGGCGTGGCCCTCGTTGGTGTGGAACACCTCCGGCTCGGGGGCGCCGGTGATCCGGCTGTAGGCGCGCAGCGCGCGGACGCCGCCGACACCGAGCAGCAGCTCCTGGCGCAACCGGTGCTCGCTGGTGCCGCCGTAGAGCCGGTCGGTCACCTCACGGAAGTGGTCGGGGTTCTCCTCGACGTCGGTGTCGAGCAGCAGCAGCGGGACCCGGCCGACGCTGGCCACCCAGATCCGCGCCACCATCTCCGCGCCGCCGGCCATCGTGATCCGGACCATCGCCCGGGAGCCGTCGCTCTCGTGGAGCAGCGACAACGGCAGCTCGTCGGGGTCGAGGACGGGGTAGGTCTCCTGCTGCCAGCCCTCACGGGAGAGCGACTGCTTGAAGTAGCCCTGCTTGTAGAGCAGGCCGACGCCGACGATCGGCACGCCGAGGTCGGAGGCGGCCTTGAGGTGGTCACCGGCGAGGATGCCGAGGCCGCCGGAGTACTGCGGGAGCACGGCGCTGATGCCGTACTCGGGCGAGAAGTAGGCGACGGCGCGCGGGAGGTCGGGGTCGGCGGTGCGCTGGTACCACTGGTGGCCGGTGAGGTAGCGGTCCAGGTCGGCGGCGGCCTGCCCCAGCATGTCGAGGAACGCCCCGTCCGCGGCGAGCTCCCCGAGCCGGCCGGCGTCCACCGCGCCCAGCAGCTTCACCGGGTCGTGGCCGGTCGACTCCCACAGGTCGGCGTCGACCGCACGGAACACGTCCTGGGTCGGCGGGTGCCAGGACCAGCGGAGGTTGCCGGCAAGGGTGCCGAGGGGGGTCAGGGCCTCGGGCAGGACAGGACGGACCGTGAAACGTCTGATCGCACGCACGGCAGGACGGTAGCGCCGAAATGTGAACGATCCAAGCCGCCGTCCGGATGGCGTGCGGCACAGGCTCCGCACGACCGGGAGCAGCCCCCGCGGACCCCGGCTTGCGTCGGGTCCGGCGACCCGCAAGTGTTGAGCAATGGTCGGACGCATCCCCGTCATGAACGTCATGCCCCTGGTCGACCTCGGTCGGCAGCCCGCGAAGGCGACCCTCGGCGAGCCATTTCCCGTCACGGCGACGGTGTTCCGCGAGGGCCACGACAAGCTCGGCGCCGAGGTGGTGCTCACCGGTCCCGACGGGGTGAGCCGGGCCCCGGTCCGGATGCTTCCCGAGGGTGAGGAGCCCGACCGGTACCTCGCGTGGGTGACCCCGGACACCGAGGGTCCCTGGACCTTCGAGGTGCACGGCTGGTCCGACCCGATCGCGACCTGGCAGCACGCCATCGGGCTCAAGGTGCCCGCCGGGGTCGACGTCGAGCTGATGTTCACCGAGGGCCGGCTGCTGCTCGAGCGGGTGCTGGCCGACCTCGGGGCCGACCACCGGGCGGAGGCGACGGTGGTCCGGGGCGGCATCGACGCCGCCACCGACACCTCCCGCCCGGCGGCGGCTCGGCTGGCCGCGCTGCAGGCCCCCGAGCTCGAGGCCGTGCTGCGCGCCCACCCGCTGCGGGAGTTCGTGACCGTCGAGGGCCCCTTCCCGGCGTACGCCGACCGACGCCGGGCCCTCGTCGGCAGCTGGTACGAGTTCTTTCCCCGCTCCGAGGGCGCCACCCGGGACCCGAAGACCGGCACGGTCACCAGCGGCACCCTCCGCACCGCCGCGAAGCGGCTCGACGCGGTCGCGGAGATGGGCTTCGACGTGGTCTACCTGCCGCCCATCCACCCGATCGGCGAGGTCAACCGCAAGGGCCCCAACAACACCCTCACCCCGGGCCCGGACGACACGGGCTCGCCCTGGGCGATCGGCAGCAGGCACGGCGGCCACGATGCGGTGCACCCCGACCTCGGCACGCTCGAGGACTTCGACGCCTTCGTCGAGCGCGCCGGGGCGCTGGGCCTCGAGGTGGCGCTCGACCTCGCCCTGCAGGCCGCGCCCGACCACCCGTGGGTCACCACCAACCCCGAGTGGTTCACCACCCGTGCCGACGGCACCATCGCCTACGCCGAGAACCCGCCCAAGAAGTACCAGGACATCTACCCCGTCAACTTCGACAACGACCCCAGCGGCATCTCGGCCGAGGTGCTGCGGATCGTGCGGCACTGGATGTCCCACGGGGTGCGGATCTTCCGCGTCGACAACCCCCACACCAAGCCTGTCGCGTTCTGGGAGTGGCTGCTGCGCGAGGTGCGGGCGACCGATCCCGACGTGCTGTTCCTCGCCGAGGCGTTCACCCGGCCGGCGATGATGCGTGGGCTGGGCGCGGTCGGGTTCCACCAGTCCTACACCTACTTCACCTGGCGGACCGCGAAGACCGAGATCGAGGAGTACCTCGTCGAGCTCTCGTCGGAGACCGACCACGTGATGCGGCCGAACTTCTTCGTCAACACCCCCGACATCCTGCACGCGTTCCTGCAGTACGGCGGACCCGCGGCGTTCAAGATCCGCGCCGCGCTGGCGGCGACCGGCTCCCCCAGCTGGGGCGTGTACGCCGGCTACGAGCTCTACGAGCACGTCGCCGTCAAGCCCGGCAGCGAGGAGTACCTCGACTCGGAGAAGTACCAGGTCCGGATCCGCGACTGGGACGCGGCGGCAGCGCAGGGCCGCACCCTCGCGCCGTACCTCACCTCGCTGAACCGGATCCGTCGCGAGCACCCCGCGCTGCAGCAGCTGCGCGACCTCGCGGTCCACCGCACCGACGACGACCACGTGCTCGCGTTCAGCAAGCGCGCCGTGCTGCCCGACGGGAGCTCCGACATCGTGCTCGACGGTCCTCAACCTCGACCCCCACGCGACCCGCGAGACGACGGTCCACGTCGACCTGCCGGCGCTCGGGCTGGACTGGGGCGACTCCTACGTCGTCCACGACGAGATCAGCGACGAGACCTGGTCGTGGGGCGCGCACAACTACGTGCGCCTCGACCCCGGCCACGAACCCGCCCACGTGCTCACCGTGAGGAGCCCCCGTTGACCCTCCCGTCGCACCAGGTGACCTCCGAGGAGACCGCCGCCAGCGGGCCCGGGCAGGTCGCGGTCACGCCCGACTGGTTCAAGACCGCGGTCTTCTACGAGGTGCTGGTCCGGTCCTTCCGCGACTCCGACGGGGACGGCACCGGCGACTTCCGCGGCCTGATCGAGAAGCTCGACTACCTGGAGTGGCTGGGTGTCGACTGCCTGTGGGTGCCGCCGTTCTTCACCTCGCCGCTGCGCGACGGGGGGTACGACGTCGCCGACTACACCGACATCCTCCCCGAGTGCGGCACGGTCGAGGACTTCCAGGTCTTCCTCGACGAGGCCCACCGGCGCGGCATCCGCGTGATCATCGACTTCGTCATGAACCACACCAGCGACGCGCACCCGTGGTTCCAGGAGTCGCGCCGCGACCCCGACGGCCCGTTCGGCGACTTCTACGTCTGGTCCGACACCGACGACCTCTACCAGGACGCCCGGATCATCTTCGTCGACACCGAACCGTCGAACTGGTCCTGGGACCCGGTCCGCGGCCAGTACTTCTGGCACCGGTTCTTCCACCACCAGCCGGACCTGAACTTCGACAACCCGAAGGTCCACGACGCCATGATCGAGGCGATGGACTTCTGGCTGGCGATGGGACTCGACGGCTTCCGGCTCGACGCCGTCCCCTACCTCTACGAGCGCCCGGGGACCAACGGCGAGAACCTCCCCGAGACCCACCAGGTGCTCAAGAAGGTCCGCCGGTTCGTCGACGACAAGTACCCCGGCACCGTGCTGCTCTGCGAGGCCAACCAGTGGCCGGCCGACGTGGTCGAGTACTTCGGCGACCAGGAGGTCGGGGGCGACGAGTGCCACATGGCGTTCCACTTCCCCGTGATGCCGCGGATCTTCATGGCGGTCCGTCGGGAGTCGCGCTACCCGATCTCGGAGATCATGGAGCAGACGCCCGCCATCCCCGACGGCTGCCAGTGGGGCATCTTCCTGCGCAACCACGACGAGCTGACCCTCGAGATGGTCACCGACGAGGACCGCGACTACATGTGGTCCGAGTACGCCAGCGACCCACGGATGAAGGCCAACATCGGGATCCGGCGGCGGCTCGCGCCGCTGCTCGACAACGACGTGAACCGGATGGAGCTCTTCCACGCGCTGCTGCTCTCGCTCCCCGGCTCCCCCGTCCTCTACTACGGCGACGAGATCGGGATGGGCGACAACATCTGGCTCGGCGACCGGGACGGGGTCCGGACGCCCATGCAGTGGACGCCGGACCGCAACGCCGGATTCTCCGCGGCGACGCCCGGCAGGCTGCACCTGCCCCTGATCCAGGACCCGGTCACGGGCTACCAGAGCGTGAACGTCGAGGCGCAGCTGGAGAACTCCTCCTCGCTGCTGCACTGGACCCGCCGGATCATCCATGCCCGGCGCAACCACCCGGCCTTCGGGCTGGGGAGCTTCGCCGACCTCGGCGGCTCCAACCCCAGCGTGCTCTCCTACGCCCGCGAGTACGTCGACGAGGAGGGCCGCGAGGACGTCATCGTCTGCATCAACAACCTCTCCCGCTTCCCGCAGCCGGTCGAGCTCGACCTGCGCCGGTTCGAGGGGATGGTGCCGGTCGAGCTGCTCGGCGGCGTCCCGTTCCCGGCGATCGGCGAGCTGTCCTACCTGCTCACGCTCGGCGGCTACGGCTTCTACTGGCTCCGGCTCACCCGCCCGGACACGGGCGAGGGTGGTGCGGCATGACGGGCGCCTCCCTCGACCAGATCCGCGAGGTCCTCGGCCGGGCCCGCTGGTTCGGCGGCAAGGGCCGCGACTACGACGTCACCGGCGTCCGTCGGCTCGGCGTGCTCGGGCGGGAGCCCGTGCTGCTCGTCGACCTCGTCACCGTGACCTACCACGACGAGGAGGGCGGCCAGGAGTTCTACCAGCTGCCGCTGGCGGCGTACGCCGAGGAGCAGGAGCACCTCGAGCACGCCCTCGTCGGCGCCTGGCAGGACGAGGACGCCGGAGCGGTCCACGTGTACGACGCGGTCCACGACCGGCTCGCGATGGCCCACCTGCTGGCGGCGTTCGACTTCCAGCCGGTCGCCGGCCCGCTGCGCTTCGAGCGGCTCTCCGGCCACGACCTGGACCTGACCACCCACTCCTCGCTGTTCTCGGGCGAGCAGTCGAACTCGTCGGTGGCGTTCGGCGAGGACGCCCTGCTGAAGCTGTTCCGCAAGATCACGCCGGGCCGCAACCCCGACGTCACGATCCACGAGGTGCTCACGCGCGCCGGCTCCGACCACGTGGCGGCCCTCTACGGCTGGGTGGAGACCGACTCGCTGGTCGAGGGCGAGGTGCTCCAGCTCGGCATGCTGCAGCAGTTCCTGCGCACCGCGAGCGACGGCTGGGAGCTGGCGCTGGCGAGCGTGCGCAACCTGTTCGCCGAGGGCGACCTGCACGCCGACGAGGTCGGCGGAGACTTCGCCGGCGAGGCCGCGCGGCTGGGGGTCGCCCTGCGGGAGACCCACGAGACGTTGGCCGAGTACTTCCCCCGGCGGACCCGTGGGGCCGCCGACCAGGCGGCGCTGGCCGAGGCGATGGACTCCCGGCTCACGGCCGCCGTCCGGGTCGTCCCCGAGCTCGGGGAGCACGCCGCGGCGCTGCGGTCCGTGTTCGAGCGCGTCGCCGGCCTCGAGGGCGTGGCCGTCCAGCAGGTCCACGGCGACCTCCACCTCGGACAGACCCTGCGCACCGCCCGGGGCTGGAAGATCGTCGACTTCGAGGGTGAGCCGGCCAAGCCGCTGAGCGAGCGGGTGCTGCCCGACTCGCCGTGGCGCGACGTGGCCGGGATGCTCCGCTCCTTCGACTACGCCCCGCGCGTGGTCGAGCGGAGCTACGGCGACTCCGAGCAGGCGAGCGCCGACCAGCGCGCGTTCCGTGCCGCGGAGTGGTCCAAGCGCAACCGCGCTGTCTTCCTCGAGGCCTACGCCGGCGGAGCGCTCTCCCACGACGCGCAGCTGCTGCTCTCGGCGTACGTTGCGGACAAGGCGGTCTACGAGGCCGTCTACGAAGCGCGCAACCGGCCCACATGGGTCTCGATCCCCCTGGACGCGATCGCAAAGGTGGTAGCCACATGACTGACAGCACGACCGACAGCACGGACGGACCGACGCCCGCTCCGCAGCCGCTCCCCCTCGACGAGCTCGAACAGCTGGTCCGGGGCGAGCACGGGCACCCGCACTCCGTGCTCGGCCCGCACCCCCACGACGGTGCCGTGACGGTGCGCGCCCTACGGCCGCTGGCCCGCTCGGTCGTGGTCGTCCACGCCGACCGACGCACCGAGCTGCGCCACGAGCACGAGGGGGTGTGGGTCGGGGTGCTGCCGGAGGCCGACGTCCCGGACTACCGGCTCGAGGTCAGCTACGACGGTGACGTGACCCTCACCGCCGACGACCCGTACCGCTACCTGCCGTCGGTGGGTGACATGGACCTCCACCTGATCAACGAGGGTCGCCACGAGAACCTCTGGCAGGTGCTCGGCTCCAGGGTGCAGCGCTACGACGTCCCGGGCGGCGTCGTCACCGGCACCTCCTTCGCCGTCTGGGCGCCCTCCGCGCGTGGGGTCCGGCTCAAGGGCAGCTTCAACAGCTGGGACGGCCGCGAGCACCCGATGCGCCAGCTCGGCACCTCCGGTGTCTGGGAGCTGTTCGTGCCCGACATCGGGACCGGTGCGGTCTACAAGTTCGCGATCCTCGGCGCCGACGGCCAGTGGCGCGAGAAGGCCGACCCGATGGCCTACCACACCGAGGTCCCCCCGCAGACCGGCTCGGTCGTCTTCGACTCCGGCTACGCGTGGGCCGACGACGAGTGGATGACGCAGCGCACGACCAGCCAGCCGCTGGTCGAGCCGATGTCGACCTACGAGGTCCACCTCGGCTCCTGGCGCAAGCCCGACGGCCGGACCCCGACCTACGCCGAGCTCGCCGACGAGCTGGTGCCCTACCTCACCGACCTCGGCTTCACCCACGTGGAGCTGCTGCCGGTCATGGAGCACCCGTTCGGGGGCTCGTGGGGCTACCAGGTGACGTCGTACTACGCGCCGACCGCGCGCTTCGGAGACCCCGACGGGTTCCGGCTGCTGGTGGACCGGCTGCACCAGGCCGGCATCGGCGTGATCGTGGACTGGGTCCCGGCCCACTTCCCCAAGGACGAGTTCGCGCTCGCCCGGTTCGACGGCACCCCGCTCTACGAGGACCCGAACCCCTCCCGCGGCGAGCACCCCGACTGGGGCACCTACGTCTTCGACTTCGGCCGTCGCGAGGTCCGCAACTTCCTGGTCGCCAACGCGCTCTACTGGCTCGAGGAGTTCCACGTCGACGGGCTCCGGGTCGACGCCGTCGCCTCGATGCTCTACCTCGACTACTCCCGCGAGCCGGGTCAGTGGAGCCCGAACGTCCACGGTGGCCGCGAGAACCTCGAGGCGGTCCAGTTCCTCCAGGAGCTCAACGGCACCGTCGGCAAGCGGGTCCCCGGCGCGATCACCATCGCCGAGGAGTCGACCTCGTGGCCCGGTGTCACCCGGCCGACGTCCGAGGGCGGCCTGGGGTTCTGGCTGAAGTGGAACATGGGCTGGATGCACGACTCGCTCGGCTACGTCCAGCACGAGCCGGTCCACCGCTCCTGGCACCACGGCGAGATGACGTTCTCGATCGTCTACGCCTGGTCGGAGAACTACGTGCTCCCGATCAGCCACGACGAGGTCGTCCACGGCAAGGGCTCGCTGCTGCGGAAGATGCCCGGCGACCGGTGGCAGCAGCTGGCCAACCTGCGCGCCTACCTGGCCTACATGTGGGCCCACCCGGGCAAGCAGCTGCTCTTCATGGGCACGGAGCTGGGACAGGAGGCGGAGTGGGCCGAGGCCCGCGAGCTCGACTGGTGGCTGCTCGACCACCCCGAGCACCGGGGAGTGCACACGCTGGTCCGCGACCTCAACCGGGTCTACCGCGACACCCCGGCGCTGCACACCACCGACACCGACGCCTCGGCGTTCCAGTGGCTCGACGCGAACGACGCCTCGCGCAACACCTTCTCCTTCGTCCGCCGCAGCGGCGCCGAGGGTGGGGCCGGGGACCTGGTGTGCGTGGCGAACTTCGCGGCCGTGCCCCACCACGACTACCGGGTCCCGCTCCCCTCCGCCGGGGAGTGGGAGGAGGTGCTCAACACCGACGCCGAGTCCTACACCGGCTCCGGGGTCGGCAACCTGGGGGGCGTGACGGGCGTCGCGGGCGAGCACGCGGGCCAGCCGGCCCACGCCGACCTCACCGTCCCGCCGCTGGCCACGCTCTGGCTGCGCCGCCGCAGCTGAGCGGCCTGCCGGGTGGGGCCCCCCGGTTAGGGTGACGGCGTGACCACCCCGGACCCCGACCCCCGCGTCGAGACCGTCGACGAGGGGGTCGCCCGGGTGACCTGGCACCCTGACCTGCCCACCGCGGACCTGTGGTCGGCCGTCGACCGGGTCCGCCGGGTCGTCGAGGACGCGCTGGGCGCCCACGGCCGGGTCGAGGCGCACGTCGCGGCCGACGACGTCGACGGGCAGCGGGTGGCGACCTGGTCCGGTCTGCGCCGCGAGGGGGTACGCCGCGGGCCGGCCGGCGACCACGTCGTCTACGCGCGGCTGGGGGGCGACCTGCCCGCCTCCGAGCCGGAGGGCTTCCGGGCCCTGCTCAACTCCTTCCTGCCGCGCAAGCGCGCGATCAGCCAGCTCCTGGTCCGTGACACCGCCGACCGGGTGCTGCTCTGCGAGCTGACCTACAAGCGCGACTGGGACCTGCCGGGTGGCGTGGTCGAGGTCGGCGAGTCCCCGCAGCGGGCAGCGGTGCGCGAGGTCCGCGAGGAGCTCGCGCTCGAGCTGCCGACCGGGCGGCTGCTGCTCACCGACTGGTTGCCGGCGTGGAGCGGTTGGGACGACGCGCTGTGCCTGGTCTTCGACGGTGGGCAGCACCCGCCGTCCATCCTCGAGCGGGTCGTCAAGGAGACCCGCGAGATCCGCTCCGCGGAGTTCTGCACCGCCGAGCAGGTGGCCGAGCGCTGCGCCGACTTCACCGCCCGGCGGGTCGCCTCCGCACTGGCGAACCTCGCCGACGGCGCCCCGGCGTACGTCGAGCGGGGTGCGACCGGCCACTGAGCACGGTCCCGGGCACGAGTCCGGGGCGTCATCCTCGCCAAGAGGGCCGACGACGTGCCAAGGTCGCGTCATGGGCTACGTGCGCGCCTTCGCCGACGGGAACAAGGACCAGCGGGACCTGTTGGGCGGCAAGGGGGCCAACCTCGCCGAGATGACCAACCTCGGACTTCCCGTGCCACCCGGCTTCACCATCACCACCGAGGCGTGCCGCGCCTACCTCGGGGCCGATGGCGAGCCCGAGGGCCTCGCCGAGGAGGTCACCGACCACCTGCGGGCCCTCGAGGAGACGATGGGCCGCCGGCTCGGTGATGCCGAGGACCCGCTGCTCGTCAGCGTGCGGTCCGGCGCCAAGTTCTCCATGCCGGGGATGATGGAGACCGTCCTCAACATCGGCCTCAACGACGAGTCCGTCAGCGGCCTGGCCCGGCAGAGCGACGACGAGCGGTTCGCCCAGGACTCCTACCGCCGGCTGCTGCAGATGTTCGGGGCCACGGTGCTCGGCATCGACGCCGAGCACTTCTCCGACGCCCTCGACGCGGCCAAGCAGCGGCGCGGCACCGACAACGACCTCGACCTCGACGGGGACGACCTCGCCACCCTCGTGGAGACCTTCAAGGCCATCATCTGCGACCGGGCGGGCCGGCCCTTCCCCCAGGACCCGCGCGAGCAGCTCGACCTCGCGATCCGCGCGGTCTTCGACTCCTGGAACACCGACCGGGCCCGCCTCTACCGGCGCCAGGAGCGGATCCCCGAGGACCTCGGGACGGCCGTCAACGTGCAGGCCATGGTCTTCGGCAACTTCGGCATGGACTCCGGGTCCGGCGTCGCCTTCACGCGCGACCCCGCCAGCGGTGCCCAGGGGGAGTACGGCGACTACCTCCAGAACGCCCAGGGCGAGGACGTCGTCGCCGGCATCCGCAACACCGTCTCGCTCGCCGACTTCGCCGAGGTCGACCGGGCCTCCCACGACGACCTGCTGGCGATCATGGCGCGGCTCGAGCGCCACTACCGCGACATGTGCGACATCGAGTTCACCGTCGAGCGCGGCAAGCTCTGGATGCTGCAGACCCGGGTGGGCAAGCGGACGCCGGAGGCGGCGTTCCGGATCGCCGTCCACATGGTCGACGAGGGCCTGATCCAGATGGACGAGGCAGTGCTCCGGGTCACCGGTGAGCAGCTCGCGCAGCTGATGTTCCCCCGCTTCGACGAGAGCGCGGAGCGGACCCTGCTGGCCACCGGCATGAACGCCTCCCCCGGCGCCGCCGTCGGGCGCGCGGTCTTCGACTCCGACACGGCCGTGGCCTGGGCCGAGCGCGGCGACGACGTGATCCTGGTCCGCAAGGAGACCAACCCCGACGACCTGCGCGGCATGGTCGCCGCCCACGGCATCCTGACCAGCCGCGGGGGCAAGACCTCGCACGCGGCGGTGGTGGCGCGCGGCATGGGCCGCACCTGCGTGTGCGGTGCGGACGCGCTCGACGTCGACACCCACGCCCGGGAGTTCACGGTGCGCGGCGGCCCGACTGTGCGCGAGGGCGACGTGATCTCGATCGACGGCACCACCGGCGAGGTCTTCGCCGGCGAGGTCCCGGTCTCGGCGGCGCTGGTGGTCCGGCACTTCGAGGGCGAGCGGATCGACGACGACCTGGTGCGGGCGGTCGCCCGGGTCATGGCCCACGCCGACGGCGCCCGCCGGCTGCGGGTGCGGGCCAACGCCGACACCCCGGACGACGCCTCGAGGGCCCGCCGGTTCGGCGCCCAGGGCATCGGGCTGTGCCGCACCGAGCACATGTTCCTCGGGGAGCGCCGGGAGCTGGTCGAGCGGCTGATCGTCGCCGAGGACGCGTCCGAGCAGCGGGCCGCGCTGGACGCCCTGCTGCCGCTGCAGCGCCAGGACTTCACCGAGATCCTGGAGGCGATGGACGGGCTCCCGGTCACGATCCGGCTGATCGACCCGCCGCTCCACGAGTTCCTGCCCGACCTGACCGAGCTGGCCGTGGAGGTGGCCCTGGCCGAGGCCCGGGGCGAGCCGGACGATCGCGACCGGGTGCTGCTCACCCACGTCCGCCGGCTCCACGAGCAGAACCCGATGCTGGGACTGCGCGGCGTCCGGCTCGGCATCCAGATCCCCGGCCTGTTCGAGATGCAGGCCCGCGCGATCCTCGAGGCCGCCGCCGACCGCGCGGCCCTGGGCATGCGGCCGCTGCCGGAGATCATGATCCCGCTGGTCGCGAGCGTGCGGGAGCTCGAGATCGTCAAGGCCTCCATCCTCGCGGTCGCCGCCGAGATCCAGGAGCGGCGCGGAGTCACCCTCGAGTTCAGCGTCGGCACCATGATCGAGCTGCCGCGGGCCGCCTTCCTCGCCGACCGGATCGCCGCGGAGGCCGACTTCTTCTCCTTCGGCACCAACGACCTGACCCAGATGGCCTGGGGCTTCTCCCGCGACGACGTCGAGGCGGCGTTCTTCTCCCGCTACTTCGACAAGGGCATCTTCGACGTCTCACCGTTCGAGTCGCTCGACCAGCGCGGGGTCGGCGGCATGGTCGAGATGGGCACCACCAAGGGGCGCGAGGTCAAGCCCCACCTCAAGGTCGGTGTCTGCGGCGAGCACGGCGGCGACCCGCGCTCGATCCACTTCTTCGACGAGGTGGGGCTCGACTACGTCTCGTGCTCGCCGTTCCGGGTGCCGGTGGCGCGGCTCGAGGCGGGCCGCTCGGTCCTCGGCAGCCGCTAGTCCGTCCGGCGCCTCAGCTGCCGGCCAGCACGCCCTCGTCCGCCGCCGCCCGCGGCCGGCGGCGTGGACGCAGCGCCACGAGCACCCCGGCGAGCAGCAGCACGCCGCCCCCCGCCTCGGCCGCGTTGGGCACCTCGTCGACCAGCAGCCACGCCGAGCCCATGCCGACCACGGGCACGAGCAGGATCCACGGGACGACGGCGCTCGAGGGCCACCGCGCGAGCAGGCCGTTGAAGAGGCCGTAGCCGACCAGCGATGCCAGCCCGGCCGTGTAGAGAGTGGACACCGATCGCCTGCCACGACCATCTGACGAGCCCGGCCACGACCGCGTCGCCGCCGTGGACCAGGACCGCGAGGGCCAGGGCCGGCAGCGGGACCACGAGCGCCGACCAGACGGTCAGCGAGAGCCCGGCGACGACGCCGGCGGAGCGGACCACGACGTTGCCGACCGCCCACGAGAGGGCCGCGGCCACGCAGAGCAGCAGCGCGAGCAGCGGGACGTCGCCGCCCCGCCCGGTGCCGACGACGACCAGCCCCACCGCCCCGAGGGCGACCCCGGCCACCTGCGCGGAGGTCGGCCACTCGCGGAGTGCGCCGGCGGCGATCACGATGGTGAGCACCACCTGGGCCTGGAGCACCAGCGACGCCAGGCCGGGCGGCATGCCGGCGGCGATCGAGGCGTAGAGCAGCCCGAACTGGCCCAGGGACATGAAGCCGCCGACGGCGAGCAGCGTGCGCAGCGGCACCCGGGGCCGCGGGACGAGCAGGACGGCCGGGAAGACCACCGCCACGAACCGGACGGCGACGAACAGCAGCGGGGGGACCTCCTGCATCCCCCAGTCGATGACCACGAAGTTGAGGCCCCAGACCACCGCCACGAGGGCCGCCAGCAGCGAGTCCCGGAGAGTCACGCCGCGGACCCTAGAAGAGGGCGGAGGCCAGGTTCTGGCGGGCGCGCAGGACCCGCGGGTCGTCGTTGCCGACCGCGCCGAAGAGGCCGAGCAGGTGCTCGCGCGCGGCGTCCCGCTCGTCCCCGGCCGTGCGCCGGACGAGCTCGACGAGCCGCCCGAAGGCGTCCTCGACGTGACCGCCGAGCAGGTCGAGGTCGGCGACCAGGGTCTGCGCCCCGACGTCGTCGGGGTGGGCCGCCGCGGCCTCGCGCGCCGCCTGCAGGTCGACCCCCTGGGTACGACGCAGGAGCTGGGCCATGGCCAGGCCGGCGGCGGCCTCGGCGTCGGCCGGGTTGGCGTCGAGCAGCTTCTGGTACTCCGCGACCGCGCCGTCGGCGTCGTCGTTCTGGAGCGCGGCCTGGGCCGCGGCGTAGCGCGGGTCGGCTGCGGGGTCCTCGGCAGCCTCGCCGTCGGCCGGGGCAGCCGAGCGCGGCTGGTGGCGGCCGGCCATGCCCTGGGCGGTCAGCTGCTGGGCCAGCTGGGTGAACATCGCGCGGAGGTCCTCGAGTCCGGCCACGCCCGGCATCGGCTGCGTCGCCGGCCGGCCGTCGACCAGGACCATCAGCAGCGGCACCTGCTGGATCTGCATCATCTGGGCGATCGCGGGCGCCTGGTCGACGTCGACGACGACGGCCAGGAACCGGCCCTCGTGCTCGCCCACCACGGTGACCAGGTCCTGGGCCATCTGGCCGCTCTCGGGGACGCGGCCCGGCGAGACGAACAGCAGCACCACCGGCGCTGTCATCGAGGCCTCGACGGCCGACTGCAGACCCTGCTCGTCGGCCACCTGCAGGGCGTAGGAGGACCCGCCCGCGGCACCCGCGGGCGACCCCCCGACGGGAGCGCCGCCGGGGGCGGGAGGGGTGGTCTGCTTGAGGCCCGACAGGTCGACGGCTCCGGGACGGCTGAACGGCTGCTGCGTCATGGGGCCCATCCTAGGGAGGGCTCAGAACCGCGCGGGCTCCCGGTACTCGCCCCACTCCTCGCGCAGCACGTCGCAGATCTCGCCGAGGGTCGCCTCGACCCGGCAGGCCTCCAGCATCGCCTCGATCATGTTGTCGTCGGTGCGGCCGACCTCGACCATCCGGGCCAGCGCCGCGTCGACCGCCGCCTGGTCGCGGGCGGCCTTGCGCTCGGCGAGCGCACGGACCTGCTCGGTCTCGACCTCGTGGCTGACGCGCAGGATCTCCAGGTCGTGGGTGACGGAGTGCTCGTGGCAGTTGACGCCGACGATCCGCTTCTCGCCCTTCTCCAGCGCCACCTGGTACTGGAAGGCGGCCTCGGCGATCTCGGACATGAACCAGCCGTCCTCGATGCCCTGCAACAGGCCCTTGGTCATCGGGTTCGCGCCGTCGCGGGTGGCCTGGGCCAGCGCCTCGGTGTCGGAGTGCGTCAGCGGTGACCCGCCGAGCGCGAGGATCCGGTCGAAGATCGCGTTGGCCTCGGCCTCGATCTGGTCGGTGAGCGCCTCGACGTACCAGGAGCCGCCGAGCGGGTCCGCGACGTTGACCACGCCGGTCTCCTCCATGATCACCTGCTGGGTGCGCAGCGCGATCTCGGCCGCCTGCTCGCTGGGCAGGGCGAGGGTCTCGTCGAGGGCGTTGGTGTGGAGGCTGTTGGTGCCGCCGAGCACGGCGGACAGCGCCTCGATGCCGGTGCGGACGACGTTGTTGTAGGGCTGCTGGGCGGTCAGCGAGACCCCGGCGGTCTGGGTGTGGAAGCGCAGCCACTGCGCCTTCTCGGTCTGCGCGCCGTAGACGTCACGCAGCCAGCGTGCCCAGATCCGGCGCGCAGCACGGAACTTGGCGATCTCCTCGAAGAAGTCGACGTGCGCGTCGAAGAAGAACGACAGGCCGGGGGCGAAGGTGTCCACGTCGAGGCCGCGCGAGAGGCCGAGCTCGACGTAGCCGAAGCCGTCGGCGAGGGTGAAGGCGAGCTCCTGCGCGGCGGTCGAGCCGGCCTCGCGGATGTGGTAGCCGGAGACCGAGAGCGGCTTGTAGGCCGGGATCTCCTCCGCGCAGTACTCCATCAGGTCGCCGATCAGGCGCAGGTGCGGCTCGGGGGTGAACAGCCACTCCTTCTGGGCGATGTACTCCTTGAAGATGTCGGTCTGCAGGGTGCCGTTGAGGGCGCCGGTGTCGACGCCGGCGCGCTCGGCGGCGACGATCATCATGCAGAACACCGGGACCGCCGGGCCGCTGATGGTCATCGAGGTGGTGACCTCGCCGAGGTCGATCCCGTGGAAGAGCACCTCCATGTCGGCGACCGAGTCGATCGCGACGCCGCAGTGGCCCACCTCGCCGAGCGACTTCGGGTCGTCGGAGTCACGGCCCATCAGGGTCGGCATGTCGAAGGCGACCGAGAGCCCGCCGCCGCCGCGGCCGAGGATCATCTGGTAGCGCTCGTTGGTCTGCTGGGCGTTGCCGAACCCGGCGAACTGCCTGATCGTCCAGGTCCGGCCGCGGTAGCCGGTCGGGTAGAGCCCGCGGGTGAACGGGAACTCGCCCGGCCACTCCGAGTCCTCGGTGCCGTAGGCCGGAGCGACCTCCATGCCGCTCACTGTGGTGAAGTCCGCCTCCCGCACGCGGGAGCTGTCGTAGCGGGCCTGCCAGCGCTGCCGTGCGTCGTCGCTCATGACCAGATAGTAGGACTTCCAACTAAATCTGGCGACTCGGCGCCGCTCGGACTCCGCGCCGGGACCGCCTCAGAAGTCGCCCGCGGCCTGCCGCACCGGCCGCAACAGCGCGGAGATCCGCTTCAGGTCGCGCTCCTCGAGCACGCCGAGCCCGAAGTCGGCTCCCACCAGGTCGGCGGTGGCCGCCTCGACCACGGCCCGACCGCTGGGGCTGATCTCCGCCAGCACCGCGCGGCCGTCCTGGGGGTGGGGTCGGCGCACGACGTGGCCGTCGGCCGCCAGCTTGCGCACGATGGAGGTCACCGACGTGGGATGGACCTGCAGCCGCTCCCCCATCTTCCCCAGCGGCAACGACCCGCGCGAGGAGAACGTGAGCAGCACCAGCGCCTCGTAGCGGGCGAAGGTCAGGCCGTGGGGGCGCAGCAGCGCGTCGAGCCGCCCGATCAGCAGCTGCTGCACACGCATCAGCGAGGTGACGGCGTGCATGGCGGGGACGCCGTCCCAGTGGCCCGCCCACTGGCGGGCCGCCTCGTCGATGGGGTCGAACGGCAACCGCGGCACGTCCGGCTGCCCGGTCAGTTCACCACGCGCGGGCCACGCAGGCCCGAGCGCTGCACGACGCGCTGGATGGCGAGGTCGCGGTCGTCGGGGCGCCCGACGTAGCGGATGTCGCGCAGTCCCTGCTCCTGCGCTGCTGACTCGAAGACGAAGTGGCCGTAGCCGAGCACCCGTCCGACCAGGGGCTTGGCGACCGTGATGTCGAGGATCCGCGACAGCGGCATCGTGGCGAGCTGCCGGGAGAGCACCCCGTGCACCCGGAAGACGCGCATGTTCGTCACCACGAACCGGTCGACCCGGGCCTGCAGCGCGAGCCAGCCGCCGTGGAGCACGAGACCGATCACGACCAGCAGCGGCAGCCAGGCCAGGTCAGGGTGGACGAACGGGACCGCCACGAGCAGCGCCAGGGCGACCAGCCACTCCAGCACCGATCGCAGGTAGGCGACCCAGTGCTTGCGCACCTCGTCGACGATCACCTCGCCCTCCTCGCGCAGCAGGTGGCGCCGGATGTCGGGCTCGGTCAGCGAGCCCAGGAGTCCCATCGCGACGCCCCCCGACTCAGACCAGGGCGCCGAAGAAGCGGATCACGGCGCGGAAGAGGTCCTCGGCGAGGTTCCAGGTGCCGGCGAAGGCCGACTTGGAGGCGTCGGCCATGCCGGAGGGGTCGGTGAACATCCAGAAGCCGAGGAAGACCACGACCACGACCAGGAGGGTCTTCTTGGCGTTCATGGGAGCGCTCCGTTCGGGGGTGGGGCACAGGACGAGACCATTCGTAGCAGGCACCGGCCGGGCGGTGCGGGAGGCACGCCCTGCCCCGGCCGTCCCCTGTCGCCTCAGCGGCCGCGGGGCAGCGTGAAGCGCACCCGGGTGCCGGAACGCCGGGCCTCGTCGACCCAGATCCGGCCGCCGTGGCGGTCGACGACCCGGCGGCAGATCGCCAACCCCAGGCCGGTACCGCTGTAGCTCCCTGCGTCGACCCGGACGAAGGTGTCGAAGACCCGCTCCCGCTGCTCGGGCGCGATCCCGATGCCGTTGTCGGTGATCGTCACCTCCAGCTCGCCCTCGGCCTCGCACGCCTCGACGACGACCGTGGGGCGCACGTCGTCGGCGACGTACTTGACGGCGTTGCCGATCAGGTTGTCGAGGAGCTGGCGCACCAGGAAGCGGTCGCCGGTGACCCCCATCCCCGGCTGCACCGAGATCCGTGGGTGCGGCTCGATCGTGCGTCGCAGCTCGGCGATCTCCTCGGCCAGCCCGGACAGGTCGATCTCCTCCAGCTCCAGCGGCCGGTCGCGGGCCACGGTGATGCCGAGCAGGTCGTCGATGAAGCTGCGCATCTGGTCCGAGGCGGAGACGACCCGGGCGACCATCGACCGCAGCGCCACCACGTCCGGGGGACCGTCGACCGCGAGCTCCTCCTGCAGGCTCTCGCTCCAGCCCCGGATCACGGTGAGCGGGTTCTTCAGGTCGTGGGCGACGACGCCCGCGAAGCCGACCAGCTGGTCGCGCTCCTCGTGGTCGGCGGTGACGTCGCGCAGCGTGTTGACCACCATCGGCCGGTGGTCCTCGCCCACCCCGGGGACCGGGATCGAGGAGATCTCGAGGTGGCGCTGCGCGCCGTTCGGCAGCTGCAGCCGCACCGTCTCGCGCACGACGCGCTGCTCGGAGCGGGCCCGCGTGTGCGGCATCTCGGAGACCGGGATCGGGCGCCCGGCCTCGTCGACCATCCGGGGCTGGCCCTCGTCGCCCGCCTCCGGCCGGAGGAAGCCGCCCCGACCGCTCAACCGTCGCGCGGCCCGGTTGCGCAGGGTGTAGTCGTCGTCGGCCGAGACGACGGTGACCCCCTCGTCGAGATGCTCGACCACCGCCGAGAACAGCGTCGCCCGCGCCTCGGCCACCCGCTCGGCCGTGAGCGCCCGGTCCGTGGCGGCGCGGCGGTCCTCGACATCGATCGAGATGGCGAGCGCCGCCAGCACCAGGGTGATGAGGAACGCCTGCGCCGTCGCCGCGGTCTGGAAGAGGCTGCCACCCACGCCCTCGAAGAGGCCGTCACCCTGGAAGGTCGAGACGACGCCGATCGTCCCCAGGGCGACCGCGAGGGCGACCGCGGGTGCGGGCGGGAGCCGGAAGCTCGCCCAGACCACGACGAGCACCAGGGCGAACGCCAACGGCAACGGCTCGGGCCCGAACACCTCGCGCCCGAGGTACGCCGCCGCCGCCAGCATCAGCGTGACCTCGGCGACCCACAGCGCGGGGTGGCCACCTCGTCCCACCAGCGCCGTGCGCAGCTCCTTGCGGCCCTCGCCCCGTTGCAGGTAGGGAAGCGCGAGCACCCCCAGCCCGACCCCCGCGAGGATCCCGCTGAGGTTGCGCACGAAGATCAGCAGCGACGTCGTCAGGTCGTAGGTGGGCAGCACCTCCATCCCCCAGGTGCGGAGGGCGGCGCTGACCAGTGCGCTGACCGCGGAGGCGACCAGCAGCACCACCACGTCGTGCAGGTTCCGGGGCCGCTCCAGCGTGGGGCGCCCCGGTCGCACCCAGTGGGTGACCAGCACCCAGGTCCAGGCGGTGACGGGCGCGAGGATCGCGGCCACGAGCATCCGTCGCCAGTCGCCGCCGTCGAGCAGCACGCTCGCCGCCGTCAGTGCGGCGAGCATGACCGTGTCGAAGGGCCTGCTGCGGCGAGTGCCCGAGGCGACCCACAGCACGGCCACGCCGTAGAGCGGCCAGACCAGGCTGATGCCGAGCGCCGCGTCACTGGTGGAACGCCCGACGAACGCGGCCACGACGACGGTCAGCACGCCGAAGCCGACGTGCCGCAGCACGTGCCTCACCATCGCGTCCTTGAGCTGGGGCCGCATCCGTCCCTCTGGCAGTGGCTGAACCGTGGGGGAAGTCTAGGGGTGCGGAAGGGTCATCCGTGGCTCATTCGCCGAAGCTCGCGAGCAGCTCGTCCGCCGCGGCGTACGGGTCGGACTCCCCCGCCACCACCGCGGCGGCCAGCTCGTCGAGCTCGCTGCGGCCGTGGACGTCACCCCAGCGCTCGCGCAGCGCCGTCACGGCGATCGCCTCGATCTCGTCGCGCGCGCGCCGCACCCGGCGGACCTCCAGCTGCCCGGAGGACTCCAGCCACTCCCGGTGGCGCTCCACCTCGGCCACCACCTCGTCCAGCCCCTCGGACCGGGCGGCGACCGTCTTCACGATCGGCGGCCGCCAGGCACCCTCCTGCTGCTCGGCGAGGGCGAGCATGGAGCGCAGGTCGCGGCGCACCTGGTCGGCACCGTCACGGTCGGCCTTGTTGATGACGTAGACGTCCCCCACCTCCAGGATGCCGGCCTTGGCCGCCTGGATGCCGTCCCCCATGCCGGGGGCGATCAGCACCAGGGTGGTGTCGGCGAGGCCGGCGATCTCGACCTCGCTCTGACCCACGCCGACGGTCTCGACCAGGATCACGTCGCAGCCCGCGGCGTCGAGCACCCGCAACGCCTGCGGCGTGGTCCAGGACAGGCCGCCGAGGTGGCCGCGGGAGGCCATCGAGCGGATGTAGACGTCCCGGTCCAGGGCGTGGTCCTGCATCCGGACCCGGTCGCCGAGCAGGGCACCGCCGGAGAACGGCGAGGAGGGGTCGACGGCGAGCACCCCGACCCGCTTGCCCGCGCGGCGCAGCTCGGCGACGAGGGCGCTGGTCGAGGTCGACTTGCCCACCCCGGGCGAGCCGGTGATCCCGACCACCTGCGCGTTCCCGGCGTACGGCGCGAGCCCGGCCATCACCTCGCGCAGCAGCGGCGAGGCGTCCTCGACCAACGAGATCAGGCGCGCCACGGCCCGGGCGTCACCGGTTCTCGCCTTCTCGACGAGCTCGGGGACGTTCCCGGTCGAGCGGCGGCCCACTAGCGGGGAACGCGGATGATGAGGGCGTCGCCCTGGCCGCCGCCGCCGCAGAGCGCCGCCGCCCCCGTGCCGCCGCCCCGGCGCTGCAGCTCCAGCGCGAGGTGGAGCACGATCCGGGCCCCGGACATGCCGACCGGGTGGCCGAGCGCGATCGCGCCGCCGTTGACGTTGACCTGGTCCTGGGAGGCGCCGAGCTGGCGTGCCGACTCGATCCCGACCGCGGAGAAGGCCTCGTTGAGCTCGAACAGGTCGATGTCGGAGACGTCGATGCCCTCCTTCTCGGCGGCCTTCCGGATCGCGCGGGCCGGCTGCAGCTGGAGGCTGGAGTCGGGGCCGGCCACCTGGCCGTGGGCGCCGATCTCGGCGATCCAGGACAGGCCGAGCTCCTCGGCCTTCGCCCGGCTCATGACCACGACGGCGCAGGCGCCGTCGCTGATCTGGGAGGCCGAGCCCGCGGTGATGGTGCCGTCCTTGGCGACCGGACGGAGACCCGCGAGGCCCTCGGCCGTGGTGTCGCCGCGCACGCCCTCGTCCTCGGAGACGACGACGTCGCCCTTGCGGGTGCTGATCGTGACCGGGACGACCTCGTCGTCGAAGACGCCGTTCTTCCACCCCAGCGCCGCGCGCTGGTGGGACTGGGCGGCGAACTCGTCCTGCTCCTCGCGGGTCAGGTTCGCCGACGCCGCGTTGCAGCCGTCGGTCAGGGTGATCATCGCCTGCTGGGTGGCCTGGTCGTAGAGGGCGTCGTAGGCCATCGAGTCGACCAGCGCGGTGTCGCCGTACTTGAAGCCCAGGCGGGACTTCGGGAGCAGGTGGGGCGCCTGGGTCATCGACTCCATGCCGCCGGCCACCACCACGTCGTGCTCACCGGCGCGGATCATCTGGTCGGCGAGCGCGATGGCGTTGATGCCGGAGAGGCAGACCTTGTTGATGGTGATCGAGGGCATGCTCATCGGCAGGCCCGCGGCGATGCCCGCGGTGCGGGCGGGGTTCTGGCCGGCACCGGCGAGGATGACCTGGCCCATCACCAGGTAGTCGACCTGGTCGGGCGTCACGCCCGCCTTCTCCAGCGCGCCCTTGATGGCCACGCCACCGAGCTCCGCGGCCGAGAGGTCCTTCAGGCCGCCGAGGAGTCGGCCGATGGGCGTGCGTGCCCCGGCGACGATCACGGACGTGGACGGCGTACTGGACATGGTGCGGCCTCCATCACGAGCGACTGGCTGGATGCTGGCGACGATACCCACCACCTCCCCCTGACCGGCAGTGGGTGGCGGGTGAGGAACTCCTCACACGGGCTCGCTCCCCGCGGCCCGAGGGACCACGATGGGCGCCATGACTCCGCTGGACATCCCCGAGCCGCTGTTCACCGCCATCGACCACGTCGGCATCGCCGTCGCCGACCTCGACGAGGCGATGGCCTTCTACCGCGACGTCTACGGCATGAGGGTCCTCCACGAGGAGGTCAACGAGGAGCAGGGCGTGCGCGAGGCGATGGTCGGCGTCGGGGATCGCGACGACCCCCACTCCTGCCTCCAGCTGCTCGCCCCCCTCTCGGCGGCGTCCACGATCGCGAAGTTCCTCGACCGCAGCGGTCCCGGGATCCAGCAGCTCGCCCTGCGGGTCACCGACGTCGAGCAGGTCTCCGCCGTGCTGCGCGAGCGCGGCCTGCGGCTGCTCTACGACGAGCCGCGGCGCGGCACGTCGCAGAGCCGGGTCAACTTCATCCACCCCAAGGACGCCGGTGGCGTGCTCGTCGAGCTGGTGGAGCCCGCGGCGTCCCCCTGAGCCGTCGGCGCTCAGGGCACCCGGTAGTCGCTGTCCCGGGCGTCGGTCACCAGCATGTGGCCGGGCGCGTGCGTGATCGCGAGCGAGGTAGCCGGGGAGGTCGGTGCGGAGGTCGCCGTCGAGCAGCGGACCGGACGTCCGACCCGGCTCGAGCACGTCGAGCACCGGGCACGGCACCGGGTTGCGCTGGGCGAAGAGCAGGAAGTCGAAGGCCAGCACCCGGGGCAGCACGACCAGGTTGGCCTGGGTCCAGCCTCGGCTCCAGCCGGCGGTCGGGGTCACGAGGCCCTCGCGGAACAGCCTGCGGGCCTCGGCCGGGGTGACGGAGCCGGGGTCCGGTGGGACGGCGCCCCCGGTGGTCGCGCCGGTCACGGCGCAGCCACCCACCGGAATCGCACCGCCTCGCCGGGCCGCACCTGGGCGGCGCGGTCGACGTCCTCGTCGACGACCACGGCGACGACGGGGTAGCCACCGGTGACGGGGTGGTCGGCGAGGAACAGCACCGGCACGCCGCTGGGCGGTACCTGCACCGCACCCCGCCACGCGCCCTCGCTCGGGAGCTGCTCGTCGCGGGCGTGCGCGAGCCGCGCGCCCTCCAGCCGCATCCCGACCCGGTTGCTGCGGTCGGTGGCGCGCCACGCGGACGACGTCAGCAGCTCGGCGTCCGCCAGCCAGCCGTCCCGGGGCCCGCGGACCGCGCGCAGCACGACCGGGTCCTCGAGCCGGGGCCACAGGAGGTGGTCCACGCCCGGCAGGTCGCCCGTCGGTGTCCCGACTGCGAGCACGTCACCCTCGGCCAGCGGCCCGGGCCCGAGCCCGGACATCACGTCCCGGCTGCGCGACCCCAGCACCTCCGGCACGTCCAGGCCGCCCCGGACGGCGAGGTAGGACCGCAGACCCTGCCGGGGCGCGCCGACCTCGAGCCGGGCGCCCGGCGGCAGCTGCAGGACGGTGTGGGACCCGACCCGGCGGCCGTCGAGGACGACCTCGCCGGGGGCCCCGGTCACGCACACGCACAACCCCTCGTCGCCGACCTCCACCGCGAGCCCCCCGAGCGTCACCTCGACGGCGGCCGCCCCCTCCGGGTTGCCCACGGCGCGGTTCGCCTGACGCAGCGCACCCCGGTCGGCAGCACCGGAACGGCCGACACCGATCGCGGTGCGCCCGGGACGGCCGAGGTCCTCCACCAGGGCCAAGGGCCCGGTGGCCCTCACCAGCAACGACCTCATCGGCCACCACCGGCGTCGGTGAACCGGATCCGGGCGCCGGGGCGCAGCACCGCCGGGGGGTCCCGGTCGAGCTCGAACATGGGCACCTCGGTGCGGCCGATCAGCTGCCAGCCGCCCGGTGACTCGCGCGGGTAGACGCCGGTGTACTCCCCCGCCAGCGCGACCGCCCCGGCGGCCACCGTGGTGCGGGACTCCTCGCGTCGCGGCACGTGCAGCCGGTCGTCCTCACCCACGAGATAGCCGAAGCCGGGGGCGAATCCCCCGAAGGCCACCCGCCAGGTCTGGCCGGTGTGGGCGGCCACGACCTCGGCGGGCGTGAGGCCGGTCAACGACGCGACGTCGTCGAGGTCCTCCCCGTCGTAGACCACCGGGATCTCGACCACCTCGCCCTCGTCGGCGCTCGGCACGCCGGCCTCGGGCCGGATGCCGTCGAGGCACGCGCGGACGTCGGCCACCGTGGCGCCCGCCGCGGCCACGAGCAGCACGGTCCGAGCGGCCGGCACGACCTCGCCCACCGCGGCCGGCGGGTGCGCGCGGAGCGCGTCGGCCAGCGCGAGGGCCTGCCCACCGTCGTCGAGCTCGACCAGCAGCGCCCGGTCGCCGTAGGGCAGCAGCCTCATGCGAACGCCCGGACCGGGATCCCGGCCTCGTCGAGCGCGGCCCGCACCGCGGCCACCATGGCGACCGCTCCCGGGGTGTCGCCGTGCAGGCAGACCGACTCGGCCTCGACCGCCACCTCGCTCCCGTCCACGGCGACCACCACCCCCTCCGTGACCAGCCGCACCACCCGCTGCGCGACCTCCTCGGCGTCCTCGAGGAGGGCGCCGGGCTGGGAGCGTGGCTGCAACGTCCCCTCGGGGGTGTAAGCGCGGTCGGCGAAGGCCTCCGACACCGTGCGCAGCCCCGCGGCCCGAGCCCGCGCCAGCAGCTCCGAGCCGGGCAGGCCCAGGATCGGCAGCCGGTCGTCGTAGGCCCGGACGGCGTCGACCACCGCCTGCGCCTGGTGCTCGTGGTGGACCACGGCGTTGTAGAGCGCGCCGTGCGGCTTCACGTAGGAGACCCGGGTGCCGGACACGCGGGCCAGCGCCTCCAGCGCCCCGATCTGGTAGGTCACGTCGTCGGCGAGCTCGACCGGGTCGATGTCGAGGAAGCGCCGGCCGAAGCCGGCCAGGTCGCGGTAGCCGACCTGCGCTCCGACCGTGACGCCGCTCTGCGTGGCCAGCTCGCAGCACCGCCGCAGCGTGGTCGAGTCGCCGGCGTGGAACCCGCACGCGACGTTGGCGCTGGTGACGTGCCCGAGGACCGCGGTGTCGTCGCCGAGCGTCCACCGACCGAAAGACTCCCCGACGTCGCTGTTGAGGTCGACGACCAGGTCGGGGCCGGCGGCGCTCACAGGTCCCCCAGCAGCAGCAGCGCGTGGTAGCCCAGGTAGAGCGTCAGCAGCCACGCGAGGACCCCGACGGCCAGCAGCCAGGTCGGGTACCGGTAGCCGCCCAGCAGGTCGCGGCGGCGCCAGGCCGCCCACAGCAGCACGGTGAAGCCGATCGGGAGGATCAGCCCGTTGAAGGTGCCGGCGAAGATCAGCAGGGTGGCGGGGGTCTGCTCGATGACCACGAAGACCGCGGCGCTCAGCGCGATGAACGCGACCGTGAGCAGGGTGCGCGTACGCGCCGGCGTCCGGCTGGTGGTCAGGAACGAGACCGAGGTGTAGGCCGCGCCGATGACCGAGGTCAGGGCGGCCGACCACAGGACCAGCCCGAAGACCCGCAGCCCCGCCTCACCGGCCGCCGCCCGGAAGGCGGAGCCCGCGGGGTCGTCGGCGGCGAGGGTGACGCCCCCGGCGACCACGCCCAGGATCGCGAGGAAGAGCAGCACCCGCATCAGGCCCGTGATCAGGATGCTCACCACGGAGGAACGGGTGATCTCACCGACGTGCTCCACACCGGTCCGGCCGGACTCGATGAGGCGGTGCGCACCGGCGTAGGTGATGTAGCCACCGACCGTGCCTCCGATGATGGTGGTGGTGGCGACGAAGTCGAAGCGGTCCGGTGCCACGGTGCTCCGCAGCGCCTCTCCGACCGGCGGTGAGGTGGTGACGGCGATGACGAGCGTCGCCGCGATCATCACCAGGCCGAGGACGACGACGACCCGGTCCAGCGCGACGCCCGCGCGGTGGGACAAGAAGATGCCGATCGCCAGCGCGGCCGAGATCGAGCCGCCGATCCGCGGGTCCAGCCCGAGCATCGCGTCGGTCCCGATGCCCGAGCCCGCGACGTTGCCGATGTTGAAGATGAAGCCGCCCAGCACGACCAGCCCGGCCAGCAGGTAACCGACGCCGGGGAGCACCTTGTTGCCGAGCTCGTGGGCACGCAGGCCGGAGACGCCCAGCACCCGCCAGACGTTCATCTGGACGGCGACGTCGATGACGATCGAGACCAGGATCGCGCAGGCGAAGGCGGCGCCGAGCTGGCCGGTGAACTGGGCGGTCTGGGTGAGGAAGCCCGGTCCCACGGCGCTGGTGGCCATCAGGAAGACCGCGCCCATGACGGCGGAGCGGCCGACGGCGTCCGTCACCGGGCGGGAACGAGCGGGTGTGTCCTGGGTCATGGACCCCGACCTTCCCAGTTGTTGAACAATCCCGCAATACTTCTGTTCCACAATTCAGCGCCTCAGGTGGCTACGCTGCACCCGTGAGCACCACCGACCCCAGGGACCCCACGGACTCCCCGGGCCAGGACCCGGGCGGGTTCCAGGCCGTGCTCGAGGCCCTCGACGCCGAGCGCCGCACCCGGCGCACGGTGATGAGCACCTCCGCCGACCGGGCCGCCCGGGTGGTGCGGGAGCAGGTGGTGGAGGGTCGGCTCCGGTCGGGGACCCGGCTGCCCGAGGAACGGCTGGCGGCAGCCCTCGGCGTCTCCCGCAACACCCTGCGCGAGGCGCTCAGCCAGCTCGTGGCCGAGCGGATCCTGCTCCGCGAGACCCACCGCGGCGTCGTCGTGGCGACCCCGGACGCCGCCGACGTCGGCGACGTGTACGCCGTACGGCTGCTCCTCGAGCCTGCCGCCCTCGAGCACGGCACCGCGCTCACGGCGGACGCGGCGGCCCGGGTGCGCGCCGCGGTGGACGAGGGCCACCAGGCGCTCGACCGCGGCGACCATCCCGGGGTGGGCAACGCCAACCAGCACTTCCACCGGGCCGTCGTCGCCCTCGCCGGCAGTGCGCGCCTCGACGCGCAGATGGACCTGCTGCTGGCCGAGATGCGGCTGGTCTTCCACCGGATGGGCGACCCGGCGGCCTTCCACGCGCCCTACCTCGAGGACAACGCACGGATCTGCGACCTGCTGGAGACCGGCGACCGCGCGGGCGCGGCCCGGCACCTGGCCGGCTACCTGGTCCGCGCCCGGGACCACCTGCTCCGTGAGCTGCCGCCGTCGGCCTGAGGCACGCGGCGAGCCAGATGGGTCACATCGGGCTGACACCCGCGATTACGCGTCGGTATCTTCACCGCAACCTGCCGCAGCCCGCTGAGGAGTTCCCGTGCCCACCAGTACCACCGGCATTCTCGACGCCATCTCGTCCGACGACGCCACCACCGAGGACTTCGCCGCCCTGGGGCTGCCCGAGTCCTACCGCGCCGCCTTCGTGAAGAAGGACGAGGTCGACATGTTCGAGGGCCTGACGGCCAAGGAGAAGGACCCGCGCGCGTCCCTCCACGTCGACGAGGTCCCCCTCCCCGAGCTCGGCCCCGGTGAGGCGTTCGTGGCGGTGATGGCCAGTGCCATCAACTACAACACGGTCTGGACCTCGATCTTCGAGCCCGTCTCCACCTTCGGCTTCCTCGAGCGCTACGGCCGCAACTCCGAGCTCACCCAGCGCCACGACCTGCCCTACCACGTGGTCGGCTCCGACCTGTCCGGCGTCGTGCTGGCCGTGGGCGCCGGGGTGACCAAGTGGAAGCCCGGCGACCGCGTCGTGGCCCACTGCCTCTCCGTCGAGCTCGAGGGCCCCGACGGGCACAACGACACGATGCTCGACACCGAGCAGCGGATCTGGGGCTTCGAGACCAACTTCGGCGGCCTGGCGGACGTGGCCATGGTCAAGGCCAACCAGCTGATGCCCAAGCCCGAGCACCTCACCTGGGAGGAGGCCGCCTCCCCCGGCCTGGTCAACTGCACGGCGTACCGCCAGCTGGTCAGCAAGAACGGCGGCGACATGAAGCAGGGCGACAACGTCCTGATCTGGGGTGCCTCCGGCGGTCTCGGCGGCTTCGCGACCCAGTACGCCCTCAACGGCGGCGCCACGCCCGTGTGCGTGGTCTCCAACGAGGAGAAGGCCGCCATCGCCCGCAGCATGGGCGCGGAGCTGGTCATCAACCGCTCCGAGGAGGGCTACAAGTTCTGGAACGACGAGAACACGCAGCAGGACCCCAAGGAGTGGAAGCGGTTCGGCGCCAGGATCCGCGAGCTCACCGGAGGCGAGGACATCGACATCGTCTTCGAGCACCCCGGTCGTGAGACCTTCGGCGCCAGCGTGTTCGTGACCCGCAAGGGCGGCACCATCACCACCTGCGCGTCCACCAGCGGCTACATGCACGAGTACGACAACCGCTACCTGTGGATGAACCTCAAGCGGATCATCTCCTCGCACTTCGCCAACTACCGCGAGTCCTGGGAGGCCAACCGGCTGATCGCCAAGGGCAAGATCCACCCGACGCTCTCGCGCACCTACCCGCTCGACCAGGTCGGCCAGGCGGCCCTCGACGTCCACCACAACCTGCACCAGGGCAAGGTCGGCGTGCTCTGCCTGGCCCCCGAGGAGGGGCTCGGCGTCCGCGACCACGCGCTGCGCGAGACCCACCTGGAGGCGATCAACCGGTTCCGCGGCGTGTGAGAAGGCTCCCGCTGATTGCCTGTCCGCGACACGCGGACCGGGGTGTGATCGGGCGGCCGGATCGGGGAGACTGAGCAAGATCCCCCACCACGATCCCGGAAGAGGTTTGGCACCCATGAGTGACAGCGGTCTGTCCATCTTCGACGACGACGAGCCGGACGCCGGCGACGCCGCCACGGAGGAACGGGGCCGGTCGGACTCGGGTCCCGCCGCGCGCCGGGGGGGCGCGAAGCTCGACACCAAGCGGACCGCCCGGGACGACGCCGACACCGAGAAGACCCAGGTCATCCCCACGGTGAAGCCCGCCCAGCCCACCCCCGCGGACACCGACGGCGAGCGCACCCAGCCGGTCCCCGTGGTGCCGCCCGCGCGCCCTGCCCAGCCGACCCCTGCCGCCCAGACCCCGCCCCAGCGGCCGGCCACGACCCCGGCTCCCGCCCCGGCCGTGGCCAGCACCCCGGCTCCGGCCGCGGCCTCGGTCAGCTTCCCGGTCGTCCGGCGCGGCGGCTACGACAAGGGCGCGGTCGACTCGCGGGTGCAGCAGCTCAGCAGCGAGAAGGCGGGGCTCTCCTCCTCGCTCTCGGCCGCGGAGAAGCGGGTGCTCGAGCTCGAGGAGCAGCTGGCCGAGTCCGCGCGCCAGGTCGAGGAGAACCTCAACCCCTCCTACGCCGGCCTCGGCGGCCGTGCCTCGGCGATGCTGCGGCTCGCCGAGGAGGAGGCGACCGAGATCCGCACCCAGGCCACCAAGGACGCCGCCGAGATCCGCGCCCAGGCCAACCGCGACGCCACGGCCATCCGCTCCGACGCCTCCCGCGAGGCCGAGGACATGCGGCTGGTGCAGCTCAAGGAGCTCGACGAGACCCGGCAGCGACTGCTGGCCGAGGCCGAGCAGGACCGCAACCTCGCGGCCGCGGAGGCCGAGGACCTGCTGGCCTCCTCGAAGCGGGAGGCCGACCAGCTGCGACTCGCCTCGCAGCAGGAGACCAACGACCTGCGGACCAGCGCGAAGCGTGAGGCCGAGCAGGCCCGGGCCGCCGCGGACCGCGAGGTCCAGGAGGCCCGCCGCACGCTCGCCGTGGAGAAGGAGCGGCTGGCCAAGGAGGCGGCCGACCACCACTCCAGCGCCATGGCGGAGACCCAGCGCCTCGTGACCGAGGCGGAGCAGCGGGCGGCCGCCGCGGAGGAGCGGGCGCGGGCGGCCAACCAGCAGGCCCAGTCGCACCGGCAGCAGGCGACCAGCGAGGCCGAGGCCACCTTGAACCGGGCTCGCCGCGAGGCCGAGCAGATCGTCGCGTCCGCGCGCACGCAGGCCGACTCGATCAGCACCACCAGCAAGGCCGAGGCCGAGCGCGAGCTCGCCGCGGTCCGGGCGGAGGTCGACCGGGCGGCCAAGCGGCGCGACGCCATCGCCGCCCAGCTGGCCTCGCTGCGCGACGTCGTGTCCGGCTTCGGCGAGGACGACTCCTGAGCAGGTGGCGCGGTCGCCGCGCCGCCCGCCCGGGCGACGCGGCGACCCCCACGGCCCAGGCCGCGGCCGGACGCGTCGGGCACAGCGACGACCCCGGCGCACCCCCCGCGGCAGCGGCCGGCCCGCCGGCTCCGCGGGAGACGCCCGTGCTGCTGCGGCACTCCCCCTTCACCGTGGGGTTCTTCGGGGCGCTCGGAGCGCTGGCGGCGATCTTCCTCGCCCAGCAGGTGCTCTCCATCTCCTCGACCCTGATCCTGCTGGTGATGGCGCTGTTCCTCGCCGTCGGGCTCAACCCGCTGGTCGAGTGGTTCATGAGGCGAGGCGCTCGGCGCGGGGTGTCGGTGATCCTGGTGCTGGTGATGGTGCTCAACCTGTTCGCGCTGTTCGTGGTCGCCCTCGCGCCGGTGATCAGCGACCAGATCAGCCTGATCACCGACAACGCGCCCCGTTGGTTGAGCGAGCTGCGCTCCAACCACCAGGTCCAGAGCCTGGACGACCGCTTCAACGTGATCAGCAAGGCCGAGGACTACGTCACGAACGGCGACTTCGGGCAGCAGGCCTTCGGTGGTGCGCTCGGCGTCGGCCTGGCCGTCGTCTCGGCGCTGGTGAACAGCCTGATCGTGCTCGTGCTGATGATCTACTTCCTGTCCTCGCTGCCGAACATCAAGCACGCCTGCTACAAGCTGGCCCCGGCCTCGCGCCGCGAGCGGGTCAGCGAGCTGGGTGACAAGATCATCCGGTCGACCGGCTCCTACGTGGCCGGCGCCTTCGTCGTGGCTGTGTGCGCCGGCCTGAGCACCCTGGTCTTCACCTTCATCGTGGGCCTGGGCGACTACGCCTTCGCGCTCGCGTTCGTGGTCGGGCTGCTGAGCCTGATCCCGGTGGTCGGATCGGTCGTCTCGGCGGTCCTGATCACGGCGCTGGGGCTGACGGTCTCCCCCACCGTGGCCCTGGTCTGCCTCGTCTACTACCTCGCCTACCAGCAGCTCGAGGCCTACGTGATCTACCCGCGGATCATGGCGCGCTCCGTCGAGGTGCCGGGAGCGGTGACCGTCATCGCGGCGCTGGTCGGCGGCGCCCTGCTCGGCATCATCGGCGCGGTGCTCGCCGTCCCGGTCGCGGCCGCGCTGCTGCTGCTCCACCGCGAGGTGTTCCTCAAGCGGCAGGACGCCCGCTGACCGGTCCGCCGGGCGTCGGGCCGGCCGAGGGAGATCTCAGCCGGCGTGCCGGGTGGTGCGCTCCCCCAGCTTGACCAGGACGACCCCGGCGAGGATCGCGGCACCTCCCACGAACTGGACCGGCCGCGGCACCTCGTCGAGCACGACCCAGGCGGCTCCGAGTGCGAAGAGCACCTCCATCAGCGCCACGAAGGACGCCAGCCGCGAGCCGAGACGTCGGGAGGCGGCGATGCCGGTCGTGTAGGAGATCGCGGCACTCAGCACGCCGAGCCCGACCACGGCCGCCCACCAGGGCAGGCTGGTGGCGCCGTAGGTCGCCGCGCCGGTCCCCCAGGACATGTCGAGCAGCCCCACCGCGCCGAGCAGCAGCAGCGAGGCCGCACCGGTGACCATCCCGCCGGCGGCGAGCACCATCGGTGGCAGCCCGTTGCCCTCCTGGGCGGAGAGCACGAAGTAGGTGGCGGCGCCGGCCATCGCGAGCAGGCCCCACACGATCCCGACCGGGTGGAGCGGGGCGCCGGAGACCAGGTCGAGCACCAGCACCAGGCCGAGCAGCGCCACCAGCCCCCCGGCCCCCGTGAGGAGGCCCGGTCGGTGGCCGTGGCGCAGCCAGAGCCAGCAGACGACGGCGACGGGCGCGGTGTACTCGATCAGCAGGGCGACGCCGACCTGGAGGTACTCGACGGCGCTGAAGTAGGCGAACTGGCAGCCGGCGACCGCCACGACGCCGTACACCACGACCACACGGGCGTTGCGCCGCAGCAACCACCAGCGCCCCTGCAGGGCCACCAGACCCGGGACGAGCAGGACCGCGGCAGCGACCAGGATCCGGGCGGTGACGGCGGCGGCCGGACTCCAGCCCTCGGCCAGCAGACCCTTGGCGATGGTGCCGGACATGCCGAACGAGAACGCCGAGACGACGGCGAAGCCCAGGCCCGCGCCCAGCCGGGAGGCCGGGGCCTGGGTCACCGGAGCGTCATGAGTCATCGTGGCCATGACATGTGACGGTACGGAGAACTGTGTAAGGTGTCAACATGGTTTTCGCCTATGACAGCGAGATGGCGCTCCAGTCCGCCGTCGAGCTGGTGAACACCGCCGCCGAGCCCGACACCCTCACCACGGTGGCGGCGCTGGACGAGTTCTTCACGCGGTGGCGCTACACCGGCCGTCACGAGCGGACCCGTGCCGAGCTCGAGCGGCTGCGGGCCCTGCGGCCGCGGCTGCGCGCGCTGCTGCTGGCCGAGCGCGACGAGGCCGTGGAGCTCGTGAACGCGATGCTGGCCGAGGTCACGCTGCGGCCCCGGCTGGTGCGTCACGAGGAGTACGACTGGCACCTCCACGCCGTGGCCCAGGACGACCCGCTGGAGGAGCGGATCACGGTCGAGACCGCGATGGCGATGGTCGACGTGATCCGCACCGACGAGCACTCCCGCTTCGGGGTGTGCGCCGACGACGGCTGCGACGGGGTCGTGCTCGACCTGTCCCGCAACCGCTCGCGCCGCTACTGCTCCACCGCCTGCGCCAACCGCAACGCCGTCGCCGCCTACCGGGCGCGGCGGGCCTGACGCGGGTCACTCTGGCGGCAGCGGCCACCTCACGAAGCAGAACGGGTTGCCGAAGGGGTCCGCCATGACGGCCCACTCCAGGTAGGCCTCGTCGTGGGACGGGTAGAACGCCGGGGGGTCGATGACCACGCCGCCGATCTCCTCGGTGCGGCGGACCGCTCGGGCGACGTCGTCCACGCGGAGGTCGAGGTGGGTCCCGCCGACCCAGGAGGTCTGGTCACCGGGGACCCGCTGCAGGAGCATCCACAGCGGCTCGTCGGCGTCGGTGAGGACCGAGTACCGCTCACCGGTCTCGTCGCCGTGCCTGGACTGCGGCACCAGGCCCGTGAGCGCCGACCAGAACCGCTCGCCCTCCTCCAGGTCGGTGACGTTGACCACCGGCTTCCACAGCCGGGCGATCCCACTGCTGGTCATGGCGGCTCCTCTGGCGCATCGACGACTGGCGTCCCCGCCGACACCGTACGTCCAGGTTCTGGGGCACGGGGGTTGTCAGTGGGTGCGGCTTGAATGAGGTATGGCCATCGCACCGTTCCCGTCTCCGACACCTGCGGGGGTGGTGGCGGGTGCGTGTGATGACCTGGCCGGGTTGGAGGAGGTGTTGTGGTCGGCGCGGACCGGTGAGGAGCTGGTCGGCGCCGTGGAGGAGCTGCAGCGGTTGAGGTCGAAGGTCGCGGCCCTGGAGGCCGGGATCCTCGCCGAGGTCGAGGCCCGCCAGCTCGCCAAGAGAGAGCTGGCGTGGGGCTCGACCAGCGACTGGTACGCCCACACCGCCGGGGTGACCCGGGGTGCGGGGAGACGGACCATCAGCCACGCCCGACGACTCACCGGCGAGCGGGCCGCGACCCTGACCGCGCTGCGAGCCGGGGAGGTCTCTCCCGAGCAGGCCGCGGTCATCCTCACCGGCCTCGAACAGCTCCCCCTGACCGGCGAACGTCCGGGCCCGCGGCGAACAGGTCCTGCTCCAGGCCGCGGGACGGCTCAACGCCTCGGACCTGCTGCGCACCGCCCGCCACCTCGCAGCCGTGGTCGACCCCGACGCCGCGGACCGCAGGGCCGAGCAGGACCTGGCCCGTGAGGAACGCGCCGCCCACCTGGGTCGACGGCTCTCGATCACCGAGGACGGTGCCGGCGGGATCCGGCTCCGGGGCCGCGGCAGCATCGAGGACGCCGCGGTCCTCAAGGCCGCCCTGCTGCCGCTGACCCGCCCCCAACCTTCGCCCACCCCCGACGCCGACACCAGCCCCGACGCCTGCACCGAGGACGGCGCTCCGGTGACCTGAGGGATCACGGGGCGCGGATGTGGGACGCCCTGGTCCAGCTGGCCCAGCACGCCCTGGACACCTCGGCCGCCCCCACCAGCCACGGCACCCGCCCCCGGCTCGTGGTCACCCTGGACCACCACACCCTCCACCCGCACAGTCCCGGGGTGGGGACCACCGAGGACGGCCTGGACCTCCCCGGATCCGTGATCCGCCGGCTGGCCTGCGACGCCGACCTGGTCCGGGTCCTGCTCGACGCCCAGGGCTGCGTCCTCGACGTCGGACGTCGCCACCGCCTCATCACCCCCGCGATCTGGACCGCCCTGGTCGCCCGCGACCACCACTGCGCCTTCCCCGGCTGCACCCGACCCCCGGTGATGGGCCACGCCCACCACATCCGCCACTGGGCCGACGGCGGCCCCACCGCCCTGTCCAACCTGGTACTGGTGTGCGGACACCACCACCGCACCCTGCACCACACCCCCTGGCAGGTCCGCCTCGCCCACGACGGCCACCCCGAGTTCCTCCCACCCCCCACACACGGACGACCGCCACCGGACTGGATCCGGTACCGACCACGCCTGGAGTAGCAGCGCCGGTCAGTCGACGAAGCGCCGCAGCACCTCGAGGAACACCTCGGGCTGCTCGGAGTGCACCCAGTGGCCGGCGCCCTTCACCGTCACCCGGCGGTTGCGCGGGAACAGCGCGTCCATCGCGTCCGCATACTCGTCGGAGACGTAGTGGGAGGTCTCCCCCGCGATCCACAGCACCGGCCCGTCGTACGACGCGTCTCCGACGCGGTCCTGGGGCCAGCCACCGATGACGCCCAGGTCCCGGTCGATCACCTCCAGATCGACCTGCCACCGCCACTGCTCGCCGTCGCGCCGCAGGTTCTGCAACAAGAAGCTGCGCACGGTGGGGTTGGGCACGGCGTCGACGAGCGCCTCGTCCGCCTCGGCCCGGCGCTCGATCCGGTCGAGGTCCAGGGAGCGCATGCCCGCGATGAAGTCGCGGAACTCGTCGGTGTGCCGGTAGGTCACCGGGGACACGTCGACGACACAGAGCCGCTCGACCGTCGACGGGTGGCGCAGGGCCACGAGCATCGCGATCTTGCCACCCATCGAGTGGCCCACCAGGGCGACGGGGTCCGCGGGATCGAGCAGGTCCGCCACCTGGTCGGCGGCGGCCACGTAGTCGAACGACTTCCCGCCCTCCGAGCGCCCGTGGTGGGGCATGTCGACCAGCAGCACCCGGTGGTCCTCGGCCAGGGCCTTGCCGGCCTGGGTCCAGTTCTTCCCCTGACCGAACAGGCCGTGGCAGAACACGATCGGCGAGCCGGACTCCCCGTAGGAGGTGCTGTGGAGGGACACGCGAGCGAGGCTAGCCGCCGCCGCAGACCGCGCTCTCGGCGGTGGGGGCGCGGGCCGCGGCGACCGCGCTGGCTCAGGCGTGCTGGGGCTCGCGCTCCGGGCCGCCGTCGGCCCCTGCGTCGTCCTCGGCGGTCAGTGGCTGGGCGATGCTCTCGAGCGAGCGGCCCTCCGCCTTGACGCCGAGGAAGGCCGCGACGATGCCGCCGGCGATCATCAGCCCGGCGCCGATGTAGTAGCCCAGCGCGATCGCCGAGATGCCTTCGCCGCCGTCGACGGCCTGCTGGATCAGCTTGCCGAACAGCAGCGGACCGGCGATGCCGCCGGCGGCCGTGCCGATGGCGTAGAAGAAGGCGATGCACAGCGCCCGCGTCTCCATCGGGAACACCTCGCTGGCGGTGAGGTAGGCGGCGCTGGCGCCCGCGGAGGCGAAGAAGAAGATGAGGCAGCCCATCAGGGTCAGCGTCACCGCGGTGTAGGAGTCCAGCGTGAGCCCGGTGATCGCCAGCAGCGTCCCCGAGATGACGTAGGTGCCGGTGAGCATCCGGACCCGACCGATCGTGTCGAACAGCGGGCCGAGGACCAGCGCCCCGACGAAGTTGCTGGCCGCGAAGACGGCGATGTAGTAGCCGACCTGCTCCACGCCCAGGAACTCTCCGAGCGTGTCACCGTAGGTGAAGAAGAAGGCGTTGTAGAGGAACGCCTGCCCGATGAACAGCGAGAGGCACAGCACCGTGCGCCTCGGGTAGAGGGTGAAGACGGTCCTCGCGATCGTGGTCAGCGGGATGGTCCTGCGCTGCCGGATCGTGATCGTCTGCGACACGCTCTCGAGGTCGTGCCCGATGTCGCGCGCCACCTCCCCCTCGATCCGGCGGACGATCTGCTCGCCCTCGTCCTCGCGGCCGTGGATGAACAGCCACCGGGGCGACTCGGGCACGTGGCGGCGCACGATCAGGATGCCGACGGCGAGGATCGCGCCCAGGCCGAACGCCGCACGCCAGCCCCACGACTCGTCGACCACGTTCGGGTCGAGCAGCGGGATCGTCAGCAGCGCACCGCCGGCGGCACCGACCCAGAACGACCCGTTGATCGCGACGTCGACCCGCCCCCGGTACTTCTTGGGGATCAGCTCGTCGATCGCGGAGTTGATCGCGGCGTACTCACCGCCGATGCCGGCGCCGGTGAGGAATCGACAGGCGAAGTACCACAGCGGCGACATCGAGAACGCGGTGAGCACCGTCGCCACCGTGTAGACGCCGAGCGTGATGAGGAACAGCTTCTTGCGGCCGAAGCGGTCGGTGAGCTGCCCGAAGAACAGCGCCCCGATGCAGGCCCCCGCGACGTAGACGGCACCCGCGAGACCGACGTCGAAGCTGGACAGCCCGAGCCCGGTGCCCTCGGGCTTCAGCGCGTCGGACATCGAGCCGACGATGGTGACCTCGAGCCCGTCGAGGATCCACACCGTGCCGAGGCCGATCACCACCATCCAGTGGAAGCGGGACCAGGGCAGCCGGTCCATCCGCGCGGGGATGTCGGTGGTGATCCGACCCGTCTCGACACCTGATGCCACGAGCTACCTCCTGAGAGACCCGGCGTGGGCAGCGGCTCTCGCAACCCGGCGGGGAAAGCAACCCCTCGACGCTAGGGCGGCCGAGGGGGGCTCGCCTCACCCGTTGCGGTGAACGCCCTGCGACGGTCAGCCGGCAGGGCACCACCGACGTACGCCGTCCGCGGCGAGCGGCAGGTCCCGGCGCACCACGGCGAGGGTCTCCGCCCAGCCGCGGCAGGCGCGACGGAAGTGACGGTCGCGGTACTCGACGACGAGCACGGAGGCGCCGTAGCGGTCGACGTAGGCGCCGCACTCGCGGTAACGGGCGCACTCCTCCGCGACGGCGAAGTCGTAGCCGACGACGGTGCCGTCCCAGCCCGCGCGGTTCTTCTGGGCCGCCGCGAGCCCCTCCTCGTGGGCACGGGCGACCAGCCGCGCGGCGTACCGCCTGGCGTCCCGGGCGCTCAGCAGCCCGCGGCTGCGGGTGAAGGAGTCGAGGTTGTCGAACTCCACGGCCGCGAAGCCGTCCTCGGCGCAGCCCGCGGTCCAGCGGCCCACGATCCGGGACAGCGCGCGTCGCTTGGCGGCGGTGCGGAGGTCGAGCAGCCACTCGCCCCAGGCGCCGTCGACCACGGGCTTCCCGTGGCGCTTGAGCACCAGCCGCCAGTGGTCGCGCCAGAACCGCTTGGCTCCCGGCTGGGTCTGGAACCCGTTGACGTAGCAGACGTTGTAGAGCCCGGCGACCGGCTCGGACCGGCGGTCGCGGACGACGACGCCGACGTCGTCGGGGACCGGCCGGTCTCCCCCCAGCTGGTAGTCCCACGCGACCCCGGTCGGCAACGGAGTCGGCAACGGGGTCGGCACCGGGTCATCGCCCGCGGCGGCCGGCACGGCCGGTGCCGCGAGCAGCAGGGTCAGCAGCAGGGCGGCACACCAGCGGGTCACCTCCGTGATGCTGCCACGCGGCGCCGGCCCCGGGAGCAGGACTCAGAAGTCGAAGCCGTCGAACAGGTCGCCGATGCCCTCGCCGATCCCGCCGAGCCCCTCACCGATCCCCTCGGCCAGGCCACCGAGGGCGTCGAAGCCGCCGCTGAAGAGCATGCCCATGAACATCCACTCCATCGGGCCGAAGGCGCCGAAGTAGCCCATCGCGTAGGGCTGGTAGGCCCGGCCGCCCTGCCAGTACGGCACGCGCTGCGAGCCGACCATGACCTGCCGGATGTCCGGCTCGGCCCCGGCACGCACCCGCTCCGCGTCGAGGGCACACGCGGGCACGTCGCGGCGGGTGCCGCCCGGCGGGGTGTAGGGGACGTCGTCGACCGAGAGCCCGTGGCGCGGGTCGAAGAAGCACGGCGGGCGCCGCGTCGGCAGCGGCTCGCCGGCCGCGCGGGCCAGGACGCAGGCGATCGCGTAGCGGCCGTCCTCCAGGATCTCGGTCACGTGCTTGACCTGCTCGGGCTCGCTGAGCTGGTCGCCCGCGGTCTTCGCGGCCTCGTAGGAGTCCAGGGCCCGCTGGTAGTCGGCGTTCATGCCGGCGTCGAGCTCCCGCCCGGCGAGCTCCAGGTCGAGCTCCTGGAGCTCGACCCCCAGCACCGTGATGTCCTCGAAGACCAGCTTCTTGACCGGCTCGAGCTCGGTCTGCTTCTGCTCGATCGCGCGTGCCTCCCGGCGGCGACCGGCCACCGTCACGACGGCACCGACGACCAGCAGCACCACCAGCAGTCCCAGCAGGGTGTCCATGCACCGATGGTACGTCCCGGACCCACGACCGCCGTGTCCCTCAGGCCGACCAGCGCACGGACTCCACGACGCCCTCGGACCAGGTGCAGACGCCCCGGAGCTCGGGCCGGCGGTCCAGGAGCCCCGCCAGGCCCATCGTCTGGCGGCTGAGCCTGCGCAGCTGGGAGTCCAGGCGGTGCACGTCGGTGGGCTGGTCGACAGCGTGCGACGCAGCGACGATCGTGAGGTGGTTCTTCATGGGACCATCCTGCGGACGTCCGGTTTCCGGAATGTTGCCGCCGGGTGAGAACTCGGAGACCGCACGTCCGCGCTGTCTGCCGTCAGCAGATCCCGGCCCGGAGCTCGGCGGGCGTCGTGCCGCTGCGCAGCTCCTCGGCCACCTGGGCGAACGCCTGCGGGTAGTCGCCGTCCTCCCCCATCGCGAGCAGCAGCGGCCACTCCGCACTGCCGTCCAGAGCGGCCAGGGCCGCGTCCCGCTGGTCGGCCGGGCCGGCGGCGTACACGTCCAGCCAGGCACACCCCACCGCACCGGCGACCCCCGCGGCCGCCTGGTAGGGATCCTGGAACCCCTCGAGCTCCACGTCGGCCGCCGTGAAGCCACGCGGCACCTCGACGCCCTCCAGCAGTCCTCGGACCGCCCGGTCGTGGTTCGCCGGCGTCACGGTCCCCTCGGGCAGGCCCACGTAGAAGCCGGCCTCGTCGGTCTGCACCAGGCCCTCGAGCAGGCTGCGGTAGTCCGCCAGCGGCATCCCGGCGGCGCGCACCTCGAAGAAGAAGCCGTCCGCGGGCTCGGTCATGGTGGCGTGGTCGTCGCGGCTGTAGGCCCAGGTCGTGGCGTCGCGCCCGAAGAGCCTCGACGCCGTGCCGGCCAAGCTGGCGTCCCGGTCCGCGAAGTACGACGCGTGCTGGTCGGCGGGGTAGCGGACCACCTCCAGCCACTGGCGGCCCCGGTCCCAGCCGAGCGTGAGGCCGGACCCGTCCTCGTAGAGGGCGCTCAGGTTCCAGCCGGCGACCTCCACCCCGACGTACCGGCCCCCGGAGACCTCGGGGACCACCGGCGCCTCCGGCGCTGCCGGCGCTGCGGGCGGCGCAGCGACCTGCGGCCCGGAGACGTCGTCGGCGGGGGGCCGTCCGCCGCCGGTGCTCGTGCCGGGGTCGTCGGGGCCGGACCCGGGACCCAGGGTGGGTGCCAGCGCGATGGCGGCCACGGCGGCCGCGGCGGCGGCGGCCATCAGCCAGCCCGGCGCCGGTCGGCGGAGGCGGGTCTCGGCTCGGTCGAGCACGGGGGTGGACATGATCTCCTCCAGCAGGTCGGTGCGCCCGGCCGCCAGGGGCAGCGTCGAGACCTCCTGGTCGGTGATCGTGGGGCGCAGCTGCGCGTCGACGGGGTTCACGGTGCCTCCTCGGTGACGAGTCGCGAGTACGTACTGGTGAGGTGTCCGGTCGGAGCGGGATCGTTGCCGAGGACCTGGCGCAACCTCGCCCGGGACCTCGACAGCCGGCTGCGGACGGCGACCGGGGAGATGCCCAGCACCTCGGCGATCTCGCGCGGCTCGAGCTCCTCCCAGGCGGCCAGCTCGAGGATCTCGCGGTCCCGGTCGGCGAGCCGGCCCAGGGCCGCCCGTACGGTCTCCCGCTCGGTGACCGCGAACGCGTGGTCGGGCACCGTGGCCGCGAGGTCGCTCCGGAGCCGGGCACCGAGGGCCGAGCGACGCCCCTCGCCGCGACGATGGTTGGCCAACGTCTTGCGCGCGACGCCGTAGAGCCACAGCCGAGCGGCGTCCCCGTCGGGGACGTCGGACAGCCGACGCCAGGCGACCAGGAAGGTGTCGGACACGATGTCCGCGGCGTCGACGGAGCGGTCGACGCGCCGCAGGGCATAGCCGAGCAGGGCGTCGACGTGGGTGGCATAGAGCCCCGAGAAGCGCTCCTGGCGATCACTCATGACTGCCTCATGTCCGGCCACCGACGGATCGTTGCAGGCGGTCCGGCGAGCTCTCGGGCCCGGGTCGCGACACGCACAGGGTCAGGCGGACCGTCCCCCGACCGGTCCGCCTGACCGCATACCGGGAACTGTGGCGGAGACCGCCGACGTCCCGCATCGGTAGTCCTACCTAACCCGGGGCCGCACCTGCCGTGGACCCGCGACCGGGCCTGATTTCGGACGGGATCGCGCAACGGCGTCCGGACAGGGCACTATGGCGCGCGTGGACAGCCGGCTGATCGGGCGGGACGACGTGCTGTCGGTCCTGCCTGCCGCGCTGGAGACCGAGCGGTGGGTGAGCCTGGTCGGGCCGCCCGGCTCCGGCAAGACCACGGTGCTCCGCAGCCTGGTGCGCGACCGGCCCGACGTGGTCTGGGTCAACGCCCGCGGCACCACGCGGCTGCCCGACCTGCTGCGGGCCTGCCTCGACGAGCTCGGCGCGGTGATCGCCCCCTCGGACTCCCTCGACGGCGCGCTCACGCGCGCGCTGGACGGCGCCCAGCGCTGGCTGGTGGTCGACGGCGTCGACGTGGACGAGTTCGACGACGTCGTCGGCGAGGTCATGGAGTCCACCTCCGAGGCTCGGGTGCTCACGGCCTCGAGCTCGTTGCAGCCCCGACCGGGGCGTCGGGTGGTACGGCTGGCCCCCTTCCCCGTCCCCGGCCCGCACCAGCCGCTCGCGGGGCCGGCCGTCGAGCTGTTCCGCCGGTGCATCGCGCAGGCCGGTGGTCACCCGATCGACCTGGTCGAGGACGGGAAGGACGTCCGCCGACTGCTGCGGGCCACGGGCGGGCTGCCTCTGCTCATCGAGCAGGTGGCAATCCAGATCGCCCTGGTCGGGCTGACCCGGGTGGCACCGACCGCCTCGCTCTCCGAGGCCGTCCACGCGTCGTACCAGCTGCTCGACGCCGAGCAGCAGCGTTGCTTCCGACGGCTCTCGACGCTCGCTGCGCCGGCCAGCGTCGAGGTGCTCGCCGCCGTGACGGAGGTCGACCTCGAGACCGGGCGGGATCTCGCGCTCGGCCTGGCCCGGCGGTCCCTCGTCGAGCCGCTGCCCGACGGCCGGATCGACATGCTGGTGCCGATCCGCCGCCACGGCGCGCTGCTCGCCGCCGCCACCGACGACGAGGCGGCCGCGCGGCAGGCACTGGTCCGCTGGGCCGATGCGGTGCTGCCCCCGGAGATGAACACCGGCGCGGCCGACGCTGCCTGGCTGCTCGACCTGCCGATGCTGCGCCGCGCGGTCGCGGCCGCCTGCGCCGACCCCGCGACCCGGTCGCAGGGCTATGCCCTGGCCAACCGTGCCTTCTCCTCCCTGTACACCGCCATGCGGGCGCGGGACGCCGCGGAGATCCTGGAGACCGCACTCACCAGCGGCGACGGCCCGCCCGAGATCGGCGCCCAGGTCGCCCGTCGCGCCGGCATCGCGGCCTCCGAGGTCCGCGGCACCTACGAGGGTCTCTGGCTGCTGGACCGGGCCGACCAGCACGCGCGCGACGCGACGGCGCCGGACCTCGAGACCGCCCGCAACGCCAGCATCCGGGCCGAGATGCACCTCGACGCCGGCGACCTCGACCGTGCCGAGTACGAGGCACGCCGCGCGATCGAGCTCGACGCGGGCACCGACCTGATCGCCCCGCAGGCCACGCGCACGCTCGCCAACGCCCTGCTGGTGCGCGGCGACTTCGGCCGGGCCAGCGAGCTGTCGCGCTCACTGCTCACGACCCGCCAGGAGGAGGAGCCGTGGCTCACGCTCTCCGCCCGGCTGCTGCTGGCCAGGATCTCCCTGGAGCAGGGGCGACGGCTCGAGGCCGCCACCGCCTCCCGGCAGGTTCACGCCGAGGCGCGCCGGATCGCCGAGGACCGGCTCGCGCTGCTGGCCGCGGTGGAGCTGTGCCACACCGACCCCGGGTCGACCGCCGCGCCGGACGACGACGATGCGTTCCCGTGGGCGGTGCGGCTGCCGATCATCGTCGCCCAGTCGCGCCGGCTGCTGCACACCGGCGAGCCTGCCCGGGCCGCCGGCCGGGCCGCGGATGCCGTGGTGCTGGCCGACAGCGGCCGCCTCGGGCGCGACGCGCTCGACGCCCGGCTGCTGCTGGGGCTGGCTCTGCTCGCGCAGGGCGAGCACGAGGAGGCGCGCGCCACCCTGCTGCAGGCGCTCTCCCACGCCGCCACGATGCCCGCGCCGCTGCGTGCCGCCGACGTCCTCGACGCGTTGGTCCACCTCGAGGCGACGGCGACCGGAGGGCAGCCGCGCGCGGGGCGGGTGATGGCCACGGCCGCCCGGGCGCTCCGCACCCCCCGCGCCGCGGTCGGCGCGGCACGGCACCGGTTGCGGACCGTCGAGCACGCGCGCACGGTCCCCGAGGGCTGGATCTGCGACGACCAGCTCAGCGTGCAGGCCGTCGCGGAGGTGGTGTCGCTGCTCGCACCCGCCTCCCCGGACCCGGTCGGCAGCGCGCTCGAGGCGCTGACGCCCGCCGAGCGGACCGTGGCGGACAAGGTCGCGGAGGGACTGACCAGCCGCCAGATCGCGGCCGACCTGTTCCTCTCACCGCGGACCGTCGACGCCCACCTGTCGCGGATCTACCGCAAGCTCGACATCAACACCCGGGCCCGGCTCGCGGCCCTGGTCACCGACCACGGGTGAGCCGGCGCGGGCGGCCGCAGCTCAGCGGCTGCCGTAGTCGCGGAAGCCGCGACCGGTCTTGCGGCCCAGGTAGCCGGCGGTGACCAGGTGCTCGAGCAGCGGCGCCGGCGAGAAGCCGGGCTCCCGGAACTCCAGGTAGAGCTCGCGCTGGATCGCCAGCGACACGTCGTTGCCGACCACGTCGAGCAGCTCGAAGGGTCCCATCGGCAGGGCGCAGCCCAGCTTCATGGCCGTGTCGATGTCGTCGGCCGTGGCGTAGTGCGCCTCCAGCATCTTGACGGCGTCGTTGAGGTAGGGGAACAGCAACGCGTTGACGATGAAGCCGGCGCGGTCACCGCAGGAGACCGCGACCTTGCCGACCTCGCCGCACAGCGCACGGACGGTCTCGGTGACCTCGTCGTCGGTCGCCACGGTGCTCACGACCTCCACCAGCTTCATCACCGTGGCGGGGTTGAAGAAGTGCATGCCGATGACGTCCTGCGGGCGGGAGGTCACGCGGGCCAGGGCGATGATCGGCAGGCTCGAGGTCGTGGTGGCCAGGATCGCGCCGGGCCGGCAGATCTCGTCGAGGTTCTCGAACAGGGTGGTCTTGATGGTGAGGTCCTCGGCGATCGCCTCGACCACGAGGTCGACGTCGCCGAAGCTCGTCGAGCACCGTGGTGCCGCTGATCCGGGCGAGCGTGGCCGCCTTGTCCTCCTCCGAGGCCCGGCCGCGCTGGATCTGCTTGTCGAGGCTCTTGGTGATGCCGGCGACCACGCCGTTCACCTTGTCCTGGCTGCGGCCGACGAACAGCACGTCGCGGCCGGTCTTCGCGAAGACCTCGATGATGCCGGCGGCCATGGTGCCGGTGCCGACGACGCCGACCCGGGAGACGGGCCGCCGCAGCTGCGGGGCGTCGTCGGGTGAGGGGGTGTGGGCGTCCTCGACCACGACCGGGCTGTCGGGTGCCTCGTAGGTGTAGAAGCCGCGGCCGGACTTGCGACCGAGCAGGCCCGCGGTGACGTACTGCTTGAGGATGGGCGCCGGCGCGTGCAGCCGGTCGCGCCCCTGCTTGTACATCGTGTCGAGGATCTCGTACGCCGTGTCCAGCCCGATCAGGTCCAGCAGCGCCAGCGGCCCCATCGGGTAGCCACACCCGAAGCGCATGGCGGCGTCGATGTCCTCGCGGGATGCGTAGCGGTTCTCGTACATCGACGCGGCGTGGTTGAGGTAGCCGAAGAGCAGCGTGTTGGCGATGAAGCCGGCCTTGTCGCCGCAGATCACCGGGCTCTTGCCGAGCCGGGCGACCAGCCCCTTCACGCCCTCCAGCACCTCGGGCTCGGTGACGACGGTGCGGATGATCTCGACCAGGTTCTGCACCGGGGCGGGGTTGAAGAAGTGGACGCCGATCACCCGGCCCGGCCGGGAGTTGGCGGTGGAGATCTCGGTGACGCTGAGCGAGGAGGTGTTGGTCGCGAGGATCGTGTCGGGTCCGACGACCGCGTCCAGCTCGGTGAAGATCGCCTTCTTGACCGCGAGCGACTCGACGACGGCCTCGACCACGACGTCGGCCTCGGAGAGGTCCTTCAGCTCCGTCGTGAGCCGGATCCGTCCCAGCAGCTCGGCCTGCTCGGCCTCGCTGAGCTTCTCTCGCTTCACGGCCCGGTCGGTGGAGTGCTGGAGGTGGGCCCGGCCGCGCTCGACGCTCTCGTCGTTCTGCTCGACGCCGATCACGTCGAAGCCGTTGCGGGCGAAGACCTCCGCGATCCCGGCTCCCATGGTGCCGAGTCCGATCACGCCGATGGTGCTGATGTCACGAGCCATGGGCCGCATCCTCGCACGTCGCCACCCGGCCCCGGCTGTGGCTCTGGTCACCCCTCGACCAGCTCGACGACCTCGTGTGCGCAACCCTGCGCGAGGGTGACGCCGGCGCCACCGTGGCCGTAGCAGTGGACCACGTCGTCGACCCGCTCCAGCCGTACCTGCGAGCGGACCGGGCGCAGGCCGACCCGCTGGCCGACCACCCTGCCGTGGACGAGCTCGGGCACCAGCGCGGTCGCGCGCTCCCACACCCGCGCGGCCGTCTCCGGGGAGGGCGTCCGGCTCCACTCCCCCTCCTCGAACGTGCCGCCGACCACGATCCGGTCGCCCCGGGGCACGACGTAGGTCGGACCGGCGCCGTCGAGCCACCAGCGGTCGAGCGCCACGCCCGCCACGAGCAGCACCTGCCCCCGCGCGGGATGGACGTCGGTCTCACCGGCCAGCATCCGTGCCCCCAGCCCGCTGCAGTTGACCACCACCGCGTCCTGCGGCTGCGGGAGCGCAGGCAGCGACATCCGGGTCAGGCTGCCGCCCAGCTCCGCGAGCCGGTGGCGCAGCCACGCGAGGTGGAGCGGCATGTCGACCAGGGGCGCCGTGAAGGACCACGCGTCCGCCCAGCCGGGCGGGGGCGGCGTCCGGGCCAGGTCCGGGACGGCGCCGGCCCACCACGGGTCGGGCGTCGAGGCCGGCAGCACCTCGGTGCCCGCCCGCATCCGGACCCCCGTCGCCTCGTCGGCGGAGAGGTCCGCCAGGGCGGCGTACCCCTGGGCGGCCCAGGCGCTGACGCGTCGCTGGGGGCGGGCCTCGTAGGGGTACCAGAGCGCCGCGGCCACCACCGAGGTCGTCTCCAGCGGCAGGTCCCGCGCGACCACGTCGACCCGGTGGCCCCGCTCGGCCAGTCGCACCGCGACCGTCAGGCCGACGACCCCGGCACCGACGACGACCACGCGCACACCCATGCCCAGAGCATGCCAAACCCGGAGCGGGTAGATTGCCCGCCCGTGAGACTCGTCGTGGCCCGCTGCCAGGTCGACTACGCCGGTCGACTCACCGCCCACCTCCCGATGGCGACCCGGGTGCTGATGGTCAAGGCCGACGGATCGGTGCTGGTGCACTCCGACGGCGGCTCCTACAAGCCGCTGAACTGGATGTCGCCGCCGTGCACGGTGCGCGAGGGCGTCACCGAGGACGGCACCGTCGAGTGGACGGTCACGGGCGCCAAGACCGACGACACGCTCCGGATCCTGCTCGAGGAGGTCCTCCACGACTCCAGCCACGACCTCGGCGTGGACCCCGGTCTGCGCAAGGACGGGGTGGAGAAGCACCTCCAGGAGCTGCTCGCGGAGCATCCCGGGTCGCTGTCCCCCGGGCTCACCCTGGTCCGGCGCGAGTACCCCACCGCGATCGGCCCGGTCGATCTGATGTGCCGCGACGCCGGGGGCGCCTCCGTCGCGGTGGAGATCAAGCGGCGCGGGGAGATCGACGGCGTCGAGCAGCTGACCCGCTACCTCGAGCTGCTCAACCGCGAGCCGCTGCTGACCGGCAAGGGTCCGGTCCGCGGCATCTTCGCCGCCCAGGAGATCAAGCCGCAGGCACGGGTGCTGGCGACCGACCGCGGTATCACCTGCGCCGTCGTCGACTACGACGCGCTGCGCGGCATCGACGACTCCGAGCACCGCCTGTTCTGATGGGCCCGGTCTTCCACATCGCCACCCTCGCCGACTGGGAGGCCGCCCGGGAGTCCGGCAGCTACACCACCTCGACCCGGGGACGCACCCTCGCCGAGGAGGGGTTCATCCACGCCAGCCACGGCGACCAGTGGCCGCGGGTGCACGAGCTGTTCTACGCCGACCTGACCGAGCCGCTGCTGCTGCTGGTCATCGACACCGGGCGGCTCGACGTACCGCTCGTCGAGGAGGCGGTCCCGGGCACCGGTGAGACCTTCCCGCACCTCTACGGTCCGCTCGCGCCGTCCGCCGTGGTGCAGGCCGTCCCGCTCGAGACGGCCCTGGCCGAGCGGCCGGGACGCGGGTGAGCCTCAGCCGGCAGTCGGCAGCCGTACCCGGACCGTCGTCCCCGCACCGGGCTGGTGGTCGACCCCCAGCTGTCCGGCGTGGGCCTCCACGATCCCGCGCAGCAGCGGGCCGCCGAGCCCGCCGATCCCTGCGCCGTCCCCGCCCAGCGCACCGCCGCGGTCACCCACCTCGAGCAGGCCGTGCCCCGGCTCGGCCGTGAGCCGCACCGTCACCTCGTCGCCGTGGCGGCTGAGCTTCACGGCCTGCCGCACCAGGGAGCCCACCAGCTCCGCGAGCCGGTCCGGGTCGCCCAGCACCCGGAGGCTGCTCAGCCCGCTCGGCACCACCGTGACGCCGGCCTCCTCGGCCAGCGACCCGAGATCGGCGAGGACGGCGCGCAGCACGCGGCCGAGGTCGGTCGGGACGGGGTTGACGTTGACCCCTGCGCCACCGAGGACCGAGAGGGTGAGCAGGTCCTCGACCACCGCGAGCTGGCGGTCCGCGTTGCGGCGCACGATCGCGAGGATCCGCCGCGCCTCCTGGCTGACCAGCGGCTCGCCGAGGTCCACGAGGATCTCGGTGTAGCCCATGATCGAGGTCAGCGGCGTGCGCAGCTCGTGCGAGACGGAGGCGATCAGCTCCTCGCGCAGCCGGTCGCAGGCCCGTGCCACGGCGTCACGCCGGGACAGGTCGCGCAGCACCACGCACGTGAGCGTCCCGCCCGGGGTGGACAGCGGCCGGAGGGTCAGCTCGAGGGACAGCTCCTGGCCGTCGGCGCGTCGTCCCACGGCGTGGGTCGGCTCCGGTGGCTCCTCCGCCTCCGTCAGGGCGGCTGGGAGCGCTCCGGGGAGCCACGACTCCGACGGCGTCCCGACGAGCCGGTCGCGCTCCACGCCGAGCAGCGCGGCCGCGGCGAGGTTCGCCAACCGCACGGTCCCGGCAGCGTCGACGGCCAGCAGCGCGTCGTCGGCGGCGTCGATCAGGCCCTGGTAGGCCTTGACGCCCAGGAGGGCGGGGGTCGGGAGCACCGCCACAGGCTAGGGGTGCGCCACCACCCCACTGAGCCACTTTCGTCACACCGTCACCAGCATGTGGGGAGCGCGTTACTGCTCCGTGGAGGGCGGCCTCGGCCGCCGGGCCGGCCTCAGGTCCGGGGGGTGAGCCGTCGACCGTCGCCGTCGACCTCCAGCATCACCACGTCCGCCTCGTAGCCGTGCTCGCCGAGCACCACGACCATCTCGCCACGGTGGCGGTCGGCGAGCTCCTCGAGGTCGACCGGCGCCTCGTAGGTCGCGGCGATGCGCTCCCCCGGCTCCGGCGTCGGCCGGGCCCGGGCCAGCAGGAACCGTGCGGGGCACTGCAGGTCGCTCATCCCGCCACGGTACGACGGCCACCCGGGACCGCGGCGGGTCACCAGCCCCAGGAGCCGGGACCGCCCTTGAAGGGACCCACGACCCGCGAGGTCACCCACCCGCCGTAGAAGCCGCCCTGCTGCGGGACCACCACCTCCCCGGCCACGACGCAGCGGTCCACCGCGGCCGGCGTCACCGCCACGTGGTCGACCAGCGAGGCGAAGCCGGGCGCCGGGTCGGCGTAGGACCACGCCGCGCGAGCGGCCGTACGGCCACCGGCCACGAGGTCGAAGTAGCTGGCCGCGCCCTTCCACTCGCACACCGAGGCGCCGGCGACGGGGCGCAGCACGCCCTCCACGACGTCGGCCACGGGCAGGTAGTACGTCGGCGGGTGGCTGGTCTCCAGCACCCGCAGCGACCGGGTCGAGCGGGCCACGCACTCCCCACCCAGCCAGACCTCCACGACCTCGTCGCTGGGCTCCACCCGCGGCGGCCGTGGGTAGTCCCAGACCGACTCCTGGCCGGGACCGGGCTGCTCGGGGACGGGGCGCATGCCCCGAGCCTAGGCCGGTGCGTCCAACCCGTGGGCCGTGCGGATCTGGTCGACGATGCCGCCCATGATCTCGGTCAGGCCGAAGTCCTTCGGGGTGTAGACGGCGGCGACGCCCAGCTCGACCAGCCGACGTCCGTCGGACTCGGGGATGATCCCGCCGACGATGACGGGGACGTCGTCGAGCCCGGCCTCGCGCAGCCCCTCGAGCACGGACGGGACCAGCTCCATGTGGGAGCCGGAGAGGATCGAGAGGCCGACGCAGTGCACGTCCTCGGCGACCGCGGCGCTCACGATCTGCTCGGGCGTGAGCCGGATCCCCTGGTAGAGGACCTCGAAGCCGGCGTCACGGGCGCGGACCGCGACCTGCTCGGCACCGTTGGAGTGCCCGTCCAGGCCGGGCTTGCCGACCAGCAGCCGCAACCGGCCGCCGAGCTCGTCGCCGGTCTGCGTGACCCGGGCCCGGACGGCGGCCAGCTCCTCCCCCGCCTCGCCGACCCGGCCAGCCACGCCGACGGCCCCGGCGACACCGGTCGGGCCGCGGTACTCGCCGAAGACCTCGCGCAGCGTCGCGGCCCACTCCCCCGTCGTGGCGCCCGCCCGCGCCGCGACCAGGGTGGCCTCCATCAGGTTGGCCTCGGTCTTCGCCGCCGCGGCCAGCGCTGCCAGCGCCTCCTCGACCTCGGTGGCGTCGCGCTGCGCCCGCCACGCCTCGAGACCCGCGAGCGCGGTGCGCTCGGCCTCGGGGTCGGCCGCCATGACGGCGCCGTCGAGGTCGGCGGTGAGCGGCGAGGGCTCGGTGGTCTCGTAGCGGTTGACGCCGACGACGACCTCCTCGCCGGACTCGATCCGGGCGCGCCGGGCGGCGTGCGAGGAGACCAGCTCCTGCTTCATGTACTCGACGGCCTCGATCGCGCCGCCCATCGCCTGCACCCGGTCGATCTCCGCCGTCGCGCCCGCGACCAGCTCGGCGACCTTCGCCTCGATCACGTGGGAGCCCTCGAAGATGTCGTCGTACTCGAGCAGGTCCGACTCGAAGGCGAGCACCTGCTGCAGCCGCAGCGACCACTGCTGGTCCCAGGGTCGGGGCAGGCCGAGCGCCTCGTTCCACGCGGGCAGCTGGACGGCCCGCGCCCGGGCGTTCTTGCTGAGGGTGACCCCGAGCATCTCCAGCACGATCCGCTGCACGTTGTTCTCGGGCTGGGCCTCGGTGAGGCCGAGCGAGTTGACCTGCACGCCGTAGCGGAACCGACGCATCTTGGGGTCGGTCACCCCGTAGCGCTCCCGCGTGATCCGGTCCCAGAGCTCCACGAAGGCCCGCATCTTGCAGGTCTCCTCGACGAACCGGACACCGGCGTTGACGAAGAAGGAGATCCGACCGACCACCTTCTCGAAGTCCTCCTCGGAGACCTGTCCGGCGCTCCTGACCCGGTCGAGGACGGCGATGGCCGTGCTGAGGGCGTAGGCGAGCTCCTGGGTCGGCGTCGCCCCGGCCTCCTGCAGGTGGTAGCTGCAGATGTTGATCGGGTTCCACTTCGGGATCTGGTGGACGGTGTAGGCGATCATGTCCGCGATCAGCCGCATCGAGGCCTCCGGCGGGAACGCGTAGGTGCCGCGCGAGAGGTACTCCTTGATGATGTCGTTCTGGGTCGTGCCGGCGAGCTGGGCCGCGACCTCCTGCGGCGCCAGGTCGGGGTTCTGCTCCTCCGCCACCACCTGGTACATGGCCAGCAGCCACATCGCGACGGCGTTGATGGTCATCGAGGTGTTCATCCCGGTCAGCGGGATGTCCTCGAACAGCCGGCGCATCTCCCCCAGGTGCGGCACGGGCACGCCGACCTTGCCGACCTCTCCGCGCGCCAGCGGCGAGTCCGGGTCGTAGCCGGTCTGCGTCGGCAGGTCGAAGGCGACCGACAGGCCGGTCTGACCCTTGGCCAGGTTGGTCCGGTACAGCCGGTTGGACGCCGCCGCCGTCGAGTGCCCGGCATAGGTCCGCATCACCCAGGGACGGTCCTTCTCGCTCATGGACCGAGGGTAGGGCGGCGCGCTACGCCTCGGTAACCGTCTGCGGTGTGGGGTTGTCCACAACCCGGGGCCGACGGCCCGGCGCGACTCCCGACTCAGGCGGCCGTCTGCTCCAGCGCCACGAACCGCATCAGCCGGGTCAGGTGCAGCATCCGCAGCACCGAGGGACCACACCCGCGCAACGTGACCTGGTGGCCGGTGCGGCAGGCCTGCTGGCTCGCGAACGCGAGCACCCGCAGGGCGGGCACGTCGATCGAGTCGACGGCGGAGAGGTCGACGACGATCTCGTGCTCGGGCTCCTCGAGCTGCTCGCGCAGCGCACGGCGCACCTCCGAGGTGCTGCGGCCGTGGAACCTGCCGCTCAGCACCACCGTCGGCCCGTTCGTGAGGATGTCCATGGTCCGCCCCGTTCGCCTGCGCGTCCTGTCGACCACTATGACGCTCGTCACCCCGCTTTGGTTGCCTTGGTCCGCCGACCGGACGCGTGTCGTGACGACTGACCTAGAGTCGGGGGCATGGTCAACCTCACCCGCATCTACACCCGCACCGGCGACGGCGGCCGCACCCGACTGGGCGACATGAGCGAGACGACCAAGACCGACGGTCGGCTGCAGGCCTACGCCGACGTCGACGAGGCCAACGCCTCGCTGGGTCTGGCGCTGGCCCAGGGTGGTCTCGAGGACGACGTGGTGGCGGTGCTGACCCGCGTGCAGAACGATCTCTTCGACGTCGGGGCCGACTTCTGCACACCGGTCGTCGCGGACCCCGAGTTCCCACCGCTGCGGATCGAGCAGGACTACGTGGACCGGCTCGAGCAGTGGTGCGACCACTACAACGAGGACCTCCCCACGCTGCGGTCGTTCATCCTCAACGGGGGCAGCCTGGGCGCCGCGCACCTCCACGTGGCCCGCACCGTCGTGCGGCGCGCTGAGCGGTCGGCCTGGGCGGCCTGGGAGGACCACGCCGAGACCATGAACCCGCTGGCGATCACCTACCTGAACCGGCTCTCCGACCTGCTGTTCATCCTGGCCCGGTACGCCAACCGCGAGCAGGGCGACGTGCTGTGGGTGCCCGGCGGCGAGCGGTGACCGGGCGGCTCGGCCTGCACCACCGCTGCCGCCTCAGCCCCGCGGCTCCGGCTCCCGGGCGACGGAGACGAGCAGGAGGGTCGGCAGCAGCAGCGCCGCCACGACGAGCAGCGCCGGCAGCGTGCCCACCCGGTCCCCGAGCAGTCCCAGCAGCGGCGGGCCCGCGAGGAACGCCGTGTAGCCGATGGTCGAGACGACGCTGACCCGGGCCGCCGCCCGGGCCGGGTCGTCGGCGCCGGCCGACATCCCGACCGGGAAGCCCAGCGAGGCGCCGAGCCCCCAGGCGACCACGCCGAGCCCCACCAGCACCGGGTGCTGGCCCAGCACCAGCAGCAGCAGCCCGACCAGTGCCAGCGCGGCGGTCCCCCGCAGCACCGCGACCCGCCCGTGGCGGTCGAGCAGCACCGTGCCCAGCATCCGCCCGGTGGTCATCGCGACCACGAACCCCGCGAAGCCCAGCACCCCCACCCACCGCTCGGTGTCGTAGCCGTCGATGATCGCCAGCGAGAGCCAGTCGTTGGCCGCGCCCTCGGTGAGGGCGAAGGCCAGCACCATCAGCCCGAGGGCCAGGGTGCGCGGCTCGCGCCAGGCCGAGGCCCTCGGACCGTGCTCGGCGACCGGCTCGGCGGGCAGGAAGGACCGGGTGGCCGGCAGCGCCGTCACCACCAGGACCACCGCGGCGGCGAGGTGCCACTGCAGCGGGACCTCGAGGGCGGTCAGCACCACCGCGAGGCCAGCACCCAGGACCGAGCCGAGGCTCCACCCCGCGTGGAAGCGGGGCAGGATCGCCCGGCCGAGACCACGCTCGACCGCCGCGCCCTCGACGTTCATCGCGACGTCCCAGACCGCCACGCCGACCCCGTAGCCGAACAGCCCGACCGCGGTCACCGGGACCGCGGCGAGGACCCCCACGCCGAGACCGACGAGCAGCAGACCCGCGGCCACCAGCAGGCCACCGCCCCGGACGACGGTCGCCGCGCTGCTGCGGCGCACCAGGGCACCGGCCGAGGGCAGGGCCAGCACCGAGCCCACCGAGCCCGCGAGCAGCAGCAGGCCGAGCCCGCTGTTGCTGAGCCCGAGCCCCTCCCGGACGTCGGGCAGCCGGGAGAAGAGGGAGGCGAACGCGAACCCGTTCGCGACGAACACGGCCGCGACCGCGTTGCGGGCGGCCCCCATGGACGCCCTCGCCTCGGCCACGCTCACGACCGGGTCACACCGTCGTGGCGGTGCCGGGTGGGGCGGCCTCCAGCCAGGACTGGAAGCCCATCAGGGAGCTCGGTGCCATCGCGAGCTCGAGCGCGCCGTCGGCGGTCGCGCACTGCACGATCGTGTGGTCGGGGTAGAGCGAGACCCGTTCGGCCCCCTCCGGGTCGCGCCGACCCGTGTAGGACAGGCTGTCGCGGCGCCAAGCGCACTTGGGGCGGGGCGAGAGCGAGAAGATCCGGAACCACTCCAGCTGCTGCCCGGAGTAGCGGCCGAGCCCGAGCAGCCAACCGCGCCCGGGCCGCTCGGGCCGGACGCGGTAGCTGAGCTCGAAGGTGCCGCCGTGACGCGAGAGCACGCGACGCCGGACGACGAGGGCGAGACCGTAGAGCAGGACCAGGACGAGCAGGGCACCGGCTGCGTCGAGCAGCAGCTGCCACCACGGCATCCGGAGTCCTCCCTGGGGTCAACGCCACTCCCCGGCCGGGGAGTGACGTCACCCTATCGGGAGGTCACCCGGCGTCGGTCAGGAGGACCACTCCGCGGCGCGGATCAGCGCCTCGGCGTGGCGCACGCGCAGCTCGGCCTCCGGGCTGTCCTCACCCGTGGCGGCCTCGAGGTCCGCACGCGCGGCGGCTGCGTCGACCTCCGCCGACAGCGTCGTGCGCTCGGCGAGGATCGAGACCCGGTTGGCTGCCACCGACAGGAAGCCGCCGTCGACGGCCGCCACCACGTGGTCGCCCTCGTCGGGGGTGATGTCGATGACGCCCGGGACGAGCACCGACAGCACCGGGCTGTGGTCGGCCAGGATGCCGACGTCACCCTCGGTGGTGCGGGCCAGGACCATCGACGCCCGACCGGACCACACGGTCCGGTCGGCCGCCACCAGCTCGACCTGCAGGTCTGCCTTGGTCTCCGCCATCAGAGGGACTTCTGGATCTCGGCCCACTTCTGCTCGACGTCGTCCAGACCGCCGCACATGAAGAACGCCTGCTCGGCCACGTGGTCGTAGTCACCGTCGGCGATCTTGTTGAACGCCTCGATGGTGTCGGCGACCGGCACCGTCGAACCCTCCAGGCCGGTGAACTGCTTGGCCACGTAGGTGTTCTGCGAGAGGAACCGCTGGATGCGGCGCGCCCGCGAGACGATGATCTTGTCCTCCTCCGACAGCTCGTCGACACCGAGGATCGCGATGATGTCCTGGAGCTCCTTGTTGCGCTGCAGGATCTGCTTGATCCGGATGGCGCAGTCGTAGTGCTCCTGCCCGATGTACTGGGCGTCGAGGATCCGCGAGGTCGACGTCAGCGGGTCCACCGCGGGGTAGATGCCGAGCGAGGCGATCTCGCGCGAGAGCTCGGTGGTCGCGTCGAGGTGGGCGAACGTGGTCGCCGGGGCGGGGTCGGTGTAGTCGTCCGCCGGCACGTAGATCGCCTGCATCGAGGTGATCGAGTGACCACGGGTCGAGGTGATCCGCTCCTGCAGGGTGCCCATCTCGTCGGCCAGGGTGGGCTGGTAGCCCACCGCGGAGGGCATCCGGCCGAGCAGCGTGGAGACCTCGGAGCCGGCCTGGGTGAACCGGAAGATGTTGTCGATGAAGAGCAGCACGTCCTGGTTCTGGACGTCGCGGAAGTACTCGGCCATCGTCAGCGCGGACAGCGCGACGCGCAGCCGGGTGCCCGGCGGCTCGTCCATCTGGCCGAAGACGAGGGCGGTCTGGCCGATGACGCCGGCCTCCTCCATCTCGACGATCAGGTCGTTGCCCTCGCGGGTGCGCTCGCCGACGCCGGCGAACACCGAGACGCCACCGTGGTCCTTGGCGACGCGCGCGATCATCTCCTGGATGAGCACGGTCTTGCCGACCCCGGCACCACCGAACAGGCCGATCTTGCCGCCCTGCACGTAGGGGGTGAGCAGGTCGATGACCTTGATCCCGGTCTCGAACATCTGGGTCTTCGACTCCAGCTGGTCGAAGGCCGGGGCCTTGCGGTGGATGCCCCACCGCTCCTCGACCTCGAAGCGCTCACCCTCCTGCAGGTTGAGCACGTCGCCGGTGGCGTTGAACACCTTGCCGAGGGTGGCGTTGCCGACCGGGACCGTGATCGGCCCTCCGGTGTCACGCACCTGGGCGCCGCGCACCAGCCCGTCGGTCGGCTTGAGCGAGATCGCGCGGACCATGCCCTCACCGATGTGCTGGGCGACCTCGAGCGGCAGGACCGTGGTCTCGCCGGCGAGGGTCAGCTCGACCTCGAGCTTGTTGTAGATCTCGGGCATCGAGTCCGAGGCGAACTCGACGTCGACCACCGGGCCGATGACCCGGGCGATGCGACCGACGCCGGCAGGGCCGTCCGTGGTCTTGGTCTCTTCAACAGTGGCAGTCATCTCTCACTCACTCTGCAATCTGGCCTGCGTGGCGGGTCGTTCGGCCGGTCATTCGGCAGCAGCGTTGGCGTCGGCCAGCGCGTTCACGCCACCCACGATCTCGCTGATTTCCTGGGTGATGCCCGCCTGGCGGGCCTGGTTGGCGATCCGGGTGAACTTCTTGATCAGCTCGTCGGCGTTGTCCGTGGCCGACTTCATCGCCTTCTGCCGCGCGGCGAGCTCGGAGGCCGCCGCCTGCAGGAACGCGAAGAAGATCCGGCTCTGGACGTACTTGGGGAGCAGCTCGTCGAGCACGGCCTCCGGGGAGGGCTCGAACTCGTAGAGCGGCAGCACCTCCTCGCCGGAGGGCTTCTCCTCGCCCTCGACGACCTCGAGCGGGAGCAGCCGCACCGCGGTGGGCTCCTGCACGAGCATCGACCGGAAGCGGGTGTAGACGACGTGGACCTCGTCCACCGCCCGACGCCCGTCCTCCTGCTGCGTCTCCTCGTCGGCGAGGAAGGCCTCGATCAGCGCCTCCCCCACCTCCTGGGCCGCGTCGTAGGACGGCTGGTCGGAGAAGCCGGTCCACACCTGGGCCACCGGACGCTGGCGGAACTTGAAGTACGCCTGGCCCTTGCGGCCGCAGATGTAGGTGTCGATCTCCTTGCCCTCCTCGCGGAGCATCTCCGCGAGCCGCTCGTACTCCTTCAGCACGCTGGAGGAGTAGGCACCGGCCAGACCACGGTCGCTCGTGACGATCAGGACGGCAGCCCGCGTGGGCTCCTCGGACTCCCGGGTCATCGGGTGGTCGACGGCGGAGTAGGTCGCCACCGCAGACACGGCCCGGGTGAGCTCGCGTGCGTACGGCGCGGCGGCCTGCGCCCGCTGCTGCGCCTTGATGATGCGGGACGCAGCAATGAGCTCCATGGCGCGCGTGATCTTCTTCATCGACTCCGTCGACTTGATCCGCGCGCGGTACTCACGCAGCGATACGGCCATCTGGGATCAGCCCCGCTTCTGCTTGACGATCTGCTCCTGGTCCTCGTCCTCCAGCGCCTCGGCCTCGGGCTCGTGGCCGACCTTGATCGACCCACCCTCCGAGGTCTCGAACTGGTCGAGGAAGGAGTCGTAGGCGGCCTCGAGCTCGCCCTCGGCGTCGTCGCCGAACTTCTGGGTCTCGCGGATGCCGGACAGGATGCCGGAGTGCGAGCGCCGCAGGAAGTCGAGGAACTCACGCTCGAAGCGCAGCACGTCGTCGGCCGGGACCTTGTCGAGCCGGCCCGTGGTCCCGGTCCACAGCGAGACCGTCATCTCCTCCAACGGGTACGGGGAGTAGGCCGGCTGCTTGAGCAGCGCCATCAACCGCGCACCGCGGTCGAGCTGCTGGCGGGAAGCCGCGTCGAGGTCGGAGGCGAACATCGCGAACGCCTCCATCGCGCGGAACTGGGCCAGGTCGACCTTCAGCGAGCCGGTCACGGCCTTCATCGCCTTGGTCATCGCCGAGCCGCCCACGCGCGAGACCGAGATGCCGACGTCGATGGCCGGACGCTGGTTGGCCGCGAACAGGTCGGACTGCAGGAAGATCTGGCCGTCGGTGATGGAGATGACGTTGGTCGGGATGAACGCCGAGACGTCGTTGGCCTTGGTCTCGATGATCGGCAGACCCGTCATCGAACCGGCGCCCAGCTCGTCGTTCAGCTTGGCGCAGCGCTCCAGCAGCCGGCTGTGCAGGTAGAAGACATCGCCCGGGAACGCCTCGCGGCCCGGCGGGCGACGCAGCAGCAGGGACACGGCACGGTAGGCGTCGGCCTGCTTGGACAGGTCGTCGAAGACGATCAGCACGTGCTTGCCGTCGTACATCCAGTGCTGGCCGATGGCCGAGCCGGTGTAGGGGGCGAGGTACTTGAACCCGGCGCTGTCCGAGGCCGGGGAGGCGACGATGGTGGTGTACTCCAGCGCGCCCGCCTCCTCGAGGGCACCGCGCACCGAGGCGATGGTGGAGCCCTTCTGGCCGATCGCGACGTAGATGCAGCGGACCTGCTTGGTCGGGTCGCCGGACTCCCAGTTCTGCTTCTGGTTGATGATGGTGTCGATCGCGATCGTCGTCTTGCCCGTCGACCGGTCACCGATGATCAGCTGGCGCTGGCCACGTCCGATCGGGGTCATCGCGTCGATCGCCTTGATGCCGGTGGCCAGCGGCTCGTGGACCGACTTGCGCGCCATCACGCCGGGCGCCTGGAGCTCGAGGGCCCGGCGCTCGGTGGACTCGATCTCGCCCAGGCCGTCGATGGGGGTGCCGAGCGGGTCGACCACGCGACCCATGAAGCCGTCACCGACAGGGACCGAGAGGATCTCGCCGGTGCGCCGCACCGTCTGCCCCTCCTCGATCTTGTCGAAGTCGCCGAGGATGACGACGCCGATCTCGCGGGTGTCGAGGTTGAGCGCGAGGCCGAGGGTGCCGTCCTCGAACTCCAGCAGCTCGTTGGCCATGCACGAGGGCAGTCCGGTGACCCGGGCGATGCCGTCACCAGCCGTGGCGACGGTGCCGACCTCCTCCTTGCTGGCCGCGTCGGGCTGGTACTCGGACACGAACTTCTGCAGCGCGTCCCGGATCTCCTCCGGACGGATCGAAAGCTCCGTCATCTCTGCCTACTCTCCTGGCTCTCTACTACTAACGATGTCTGGGTCGTGGGGCCGGTCAGCCGGCCAGCTTGCGTCGTGCGTCGTCGAGGCGGGCCGCGACGGTTCCGTCGATGACGTCGTCACCGATCTCCACCCGCATGCCGCCGAGCAGCCCGGGCTCGACGACGACGTTGAGGTGGACGTCGCGGCCGTACTGCTGGCTGAGCGCCTGCTGCAGCCGCTCGCGGTCGGCGTCGGCGAGGTCCTGGGCGACCCGGACCTTGGCGACCCGCTCGTCGTGGACCGAGGCGGCGACCTTCTGGAACTCCTCGATCGCCACCGAGACCGAGCGGTAGGAGCCGCTGAGCGCCTGGCTCGTCAGCGCCACCGTCGCCGGCAGCGCCTTCCCGTCGAGCAGGCCGGAGACCAGCGCGCGACGGTCGGCGACGGACCGGGCCGGGTCGGCGAGCGCCGCCCGGAGCTCCGGGCTGTCCTCGACCATCCGACCCACGGCGAACAGCTCGTCGGCGAGCCGCTCCGCGTCGGCGTCGCCCGCCGAGCGGACGACGGCGACGGCACCGAGGTGCTCGAGGGTGTCGGCGAGGTCGCGGGTGGCGGTCCACCGGCGGCGCACCGCCTCGACGACGAGGTCGAGGGTGATCGGGTCGAGCGCGTCGCCCAGGATCCCCCGCACCAGGTCGGCCTTGGCGTCACCGGCGGTCGAGATGTCGGTGACGACCCGGCGCAACCCCGCCTCGGCGCGCAGCAGGTCGGCGACGCCGAAGAGCTGCGGGCCCACGGTGGCCGAGTCGGTCTGGCCCACGGACTCCTCCAGCTGCTGCTGGAGGACCACCAGGGACTCGCCGGAGGCACCTCGCATGGCCATCAGGTGGCCTCACTGCCCGTCGTCGAGGACTCCGACGACTCGAGGTCGGCGAGGAACCGGTCGACGACGCGGGCGGACCGGTCGTCGTCGTCGAGGCTCTCGCCCACGATCCGGCCGGCGAGGGCGGTCGCGAGCGAGCCGACCTCGGACCGCAGCGCGGCCACGGCCTGCTGCCGCTCGGCCTCGATCTGGACCCGGCCGTGCTCGACGATCCGGGCCGACTCGGTCTGGGCCTGCTCCCGCATCTCGGCCACGATCGTCGCACCCTGCTCACGCGCCTCCTCGCGGATGCGCGCCGCCTCGTGGCGGGCCTCCCCGAGTCGCTGCTCGAGCTCGGCCAGCTTGGCGTCGGCCTCGGCCTGCTTGGTCTCGGCCGCGGCCAGACCACCCTCGATGGCCGAGGTGCGCTCGGCGAAGGTCTTCTCGAAGGTCGGCACGACGTACTTCTTCAGCAGGAAGAAGAGGATGCCGAAGACGACCAGGGCGAGCACGAACTCGACCCAGACGAAGGCGAGCGGTCCGTGCGACTCGCCCTCGGCTGCGGCCAGAACAGTCATGTCCATCATGCGATGGGATCCTTACGGGCTGGTGGAGACGAAGGTCAGAGGACGAACGCCAGGGCGATACCGATGATGGCGAGCGCCTCGGCCAGGGCGAAGCCCAGGATGGCGATCGACTGCAGTCGGCTCTGGGCCTCGGGCTGGCGAGCCACACCGCTGATGTACGCGGCGAAGATCAGGCCGATACCGATACCCGGACCGATGGCGGCCAGGCCGTAGCCGATCATGTTGGCGGAGCCGTCAATAGCCATAGCAAGCACGGCTGTTTCCTTTCGGTTTGTTTCTCTTGGTGGGTCTGGAGTTGTGGCGGTCGAGCCGACCTGGCAGGCCGGCCGGAAGATCAGTGCTCGTCAGCGAGCGCACCCTGGATGTACATCGCGTTGAGCAGGGTGAAGACGTAGGCCTGCAGGAACTGGACCAGCAGCTCGAGGAACGAGATCGCGATCAGCAGCAGCCACGCGACCGGACCGGCGACGTAGCCGATCCCGCCGCTCTCGAGCAGGTAGAGCCCGCCGGTGGCGAACAGGATGATCAGCAGGTGGCCGGCGAACATGTTGGCGAACAGACGCAAGGCCAGCGTGACCGGGCGGACCAGGATGTTGGAGAAGAACTCCAGCGGCACCAGCAGGGGGTACATGACGGGCGAGACGCCCGAGGGCACGGTCTGCAGCTTGAGGTAGCCGATGAAGCCGTGCTTGCGGATGCCGACGCCGTTGTAGATGACCCAGCTCAGACCGGCCAGCGCGTAGGCCATCGAGGCCCGCGAGAACGTCGGGAACTGGACGATCGGCACCGCCGCGAAGACGTTGTTGAGCAGGATGAAGAAGAACAGCGCGAAGAGGTAGGGGACGAACCGGATGAAGTCCTGGCTGCCGATGATGTCGCGGCCCATCGAGTTGCGGACCATGCCGTAGGCGCCCTCGCCGACGTACTGCAGCCGGCTCGGCACGAGCGAGGCACGTCGCGTGGCCGCCCAGAAGAACACGAACACGAGCGCCGCCGCCAGCACCAGCTGGATCATCGGCTTGGTGACGGCCACGCCGCCGATCTCGAAGAAGCCCGGCAGGTCGAAGCTGGCGGGGCCCGGCGGCACGAATCCCTCGCCGCCGCCCTCGGCCATCCGGGGGCTACCCGCCGCGAGGACCGTCGTCATGGTCGAGCTCACACCGTCTCCTGTGTCGCTGTCATCTGTGTTGTCAGTCCTGCCGGTCGTGCTGCTTGTTGAACCGGGAGAAGGTCATGTAGATCCCGAGCCCCGCCCCGGCGAGGATGCCGATCGCGACCAGGAACGAGGTCCCGAGCCACCGGTCGGCCAACCAGCCGAGGAAGCCGTAGAACGCCACTCCCGCCACGACGTATCCGAAGGCGTGCCACGGATCTCCCCGAGGCCCATCGCCCTCGCCCGGAGGCGGTTGCTGCTGACTCATCGCGCACCGGACGATAGCAGTCGGGGAAGTTCACGACTCACCCGCCTCGGGGCCGAGGTCGAAGGCCGGGATCCGGCTGCGGAGCGTCAGCGCCACCTGTGCCACCAGCCACTGGAGGGTGGCGGCGATGGCGGCGCCGCCCACCCAGATCCGGTCCAGGGCACCGCCGAGGAGGCCGGAGCGCTCCAGGGCCAGGAAGGCGACGAGGAGCAGCAGCACCTGCAGGGTGTAGGTCAGCAGCGCGACCAGCAGCGAGGCGCTGGGCAGGATCCCGGCGACCGCGTTGACCAGCAACGATCCACCGGCGCACACGAGCACCACGAGGCCGGTGCCGACCAGGGCGCCCCACGCCGCGGCGGAGCCGGCGACGACCGCGCCGACCAGGGCCAGCACACCCCCGAGCACCAGCGTGGCCGCGCTGCTCCGCAGCAGCAGGGTCACCCCGCTCACGCGGGTGATGGGGCCGGGTGTGGCATCCATGGCGTCCGTCCTGGTGCAGATCGGGGCGGGCGGTGCTTCCTCGGGCGGTGCTTCCTCAGGCGCTCCCTGGCGGATCCTTCGGAGTTCGTGAAAACTATCACAAAGTCTCGGACGGGCCGACATCGGGGTCTCGCTCCCCGGTCATCGGCCGCTGCGGGGTGTCCGGCGGGGTCTCGTGGTGGGTCAGGTGCGGCTTCTGGACGACCGGGACCAGGAAGGTCAGCGTGACGGTGAGGGCCGCCCCGGCCGCCAGCGCCGACCAGATCACCGCCCCGGTGTAGAGGCTGACCAGGACCGTGCCGAAGGCGATCAGGGCCGCCCACAGCCACATGATCAGCACGGCGCGACGCTGACTGTGCCCGATCTCGAGCAGCCGGTGGTGCAGGTGCAGCTTGTCGGGGGCGAACGGGGACCGGCCGGCGCGGGTCCGGCGCACGACGGCGAGGACCAGGTCGGCGATCGGGACGATCAGGATCGAGACCGGCAGCAGCACGGGCAGGAAGAAGGCGAGCGCGTTGACGTCGGACCCGGCGCCCCCGCGACTGATCTCCGCACCGCTGAACTGGGTGGTGAGGGTGAGCGCCGAGGCCGAGAGCACCAGCCCGAGCAGCATCGAGCCGCTGTCGCCCATGAAGAGCCGGGCAGGGTGGAAGTTGTGGGGCAGGAAGCCCGCACACGCGCCGGCCAGGGCGGCGGAGAGGAAGGCGGCGGTGTTGGCGAGCGTGACGCCGTTGAGGTTCGCGAGCTGGTAGCTGAAGAGGAAGAAGGCGCCGGCACCGATCCCGACCACGCCCGAGGCCAGGCCGTCGAGGCCGTCGACGAAGTTCACCGCGTTCACCGTCGCGAGGATGAGCACCGCGGTGAGCAGCGCGCCCTGCGGGCCGTCGAGGGAGAACTGCTCCTCGGCGCTCAGCGGGATCACGCGCAGCTGGATGCCGGACCAGATCAGGAAGGCGACCGCGATCACCTGGCCACCGAGCTTGGTCAGCGCGTCGAGCTCGAAGAGGTCGTCGAGGACGCCGACGCCGCAGACCATCGCGCCGGCCAGGATCACGACCCCGGCGTCCTCGTAGAGGAAGGGACCCGCCGTTGAGAGGAAGGGCAGCTCACGCGCCACCGCGTACGCCGCGACCAGCCCGCCCAGCATCGCGAGCCCCCCGAGGTAGGGGATCGGCTCGGCGTGCACGTCGCGGTCACGCACCTGGGCCACGGCCCCGGTGCGCAGCGCGATCTCCCGGGCGATGACCGTCAGCAGGTAGGTCACCGCCGCGGAGACCAGGAAGACCAGGAGGTACTCGCGCACCGGCTCAGCCCTCGTCGGTGATCGTCGCGCCGAGCGGCTCGAGCACCTCGTTGAGGCGCTCCAGGCTCAGCGCTCCCCGACGCAGCACCCGACCCTGGCTGCCGGTGACGTCGACGATCGTCGACGCCTCACCCCCTGGCGTCGCGCCGGCGTCCACGACGACGGCGACCTCCTCCCCCAGCATCTCGACCGCGGCGTCGGCGTCGGTGGCGGCCGGACGACCGGTCTTGTTGGCCGAGCTCACCGCGAGCGGGCCGGTGCGCTCCAGCACGGCCAGCGCCACGTCGTGGGCGGGCATCCGGACCGCGACCGTGCCGCGGGTGTCTCCGAGGTCCCACTGCAGGGACGGCTGCTGGCGGCACACCAGGGTCAGCGGTCCGGGCCAGAACTCCTCGATCAGCGCCTTGGCGTAGCCGGGCAGGTCGCTGGCCAGCGCGTCCAGGGTGGTCGCGGCGCTCACGAGCACGGGCGGTGGCATCTCGCGGCCGCGACCCTTGGCCGCCAGCAGCGCCCGGACCGCGTCGGGGTCGAAGGCGTCGGCGCCGATGCCGTAGACGGTGTCGGTGGGGATCACGACGAGGTCGCCGTGCTGCACGGCCGAGCTGGCCGCCGCGACCGCCTCCTCCCGCTCCTCGTCGGTGCCGGTGGGCAGGCGTCGCGCGGTCGTCACGAGGCTATGGTGCCAGCCCGCTCAGCCGGGCGGTCACGTGGCGCGGACGTCCGGCGAGGTCCTCGTGGTCGCGGACCTCTCGCCAGCGGCCGGACGCCGCGAACACCGCGGGCGCGGACTCGCCCTGCAGGTCCGCGTGCTCGACGCCGATCCAGCCCCCGGGGCGCAGCAGCACGACCGCCCGACGCTCCAGGGCCCGGATCGCGTCGAGACCGTCCTCCCCGGAGAACAGGGCGAGGTGCGGGTCGTGGTCGCGCGCTTCCGGGGCGACGCTCTCCCACGCCGTCAGCGGGACGTACGGCGGGTTGCAGGTGATCACGTCGACGGTGCCGAGCAGGTCGTCGAAGGCGGTCGCCAGGTCGCCGAGCCGCAGGTCGACCCCGGTCCCGGAGAGGTTGCGCTCGGCCCAGGCGTGCGCCGCCGGGTCCAGCTCGACCGCGTGCACCTCGGCCTGCGGCACCTCGTCCTGGACCGCCTTCGCGATCGCGCCCGAGCCGGTGCAGAGGTCGAGGACCCGGCAGGTCCGCCCCGTCCGCGAGACCTCGTGAGCGCGCTCGACCGCCCAGCCCGCGAGCAGCTCGGTCTCCGGGCGCGGCGTGAACACCCCGGGCCCGACCGCCAGCTCGACGTGGCGGAAGTAGGCGACACCGAGCAGGTGCTGCAACGGCTCCCGTGCAGCCCGACGGGTCAGCAGCGCATCGAAGGCCTCTGCCTGGTCGGGCGCGAGGTCCTCGGCCAGCACCAGCCCGCCCCGGTCCACGCCGAGCACGTGGGCGAGCAGCGCGTCCGCGTCATGGGCCGGCGACGGCACCCCTGCCTGCTCCAGCAGCGCCGCGGCGGCCCGGCGTCGCTCGCGCAGCCTCATGCCCGCCCGGTCTCCTCGAGGGCCGCGAGCCGGGCCTCGAGGTCGGTCGAGACGCAGGAGTCCAGTACCGGCTCGAGGTCACCGTCGAGGACCTGGTCGAGGTTGTAGGCCTTGAAACCGGTGCGGTGGTCGGAGATCCGGTTCTCCGGGAAGTTGTAGGTGCGGATCCGCTCGGAGCGGTCGACGGTCCGGACCTGGCTGCGTCGGGCCTGGCTGGCTTCCGCGTCGGCCTGCTCCTGCGCGGCGGCGAGCAGCCGCGCCCGCAGGATCCGCATCGCCTGGTCGCGGTTCTGCAGCTGGCTCTTCTCGTTCTGGCAGCTCACGACGATCCCGGTGGGGAGGTGGGTGATCCGCACGGCGGAGTCGGTGGTGTTCACGCTCTGGCCACCAGGTCCGGAGCTGCGGAAGACGTCGATCCGCAGGTCGTTCTCGTCGACCTGGACGTCGACCTGCTCGGCCTCGGGGAGCACCAGCACCCCGGCCGCGCTGGTGTGGACCCGGCCCTGGGACTCGGTGACCGGGACGCGCTGCACCCGGTGGACCCCGCCCTCGAACTTCAGCAGGCCGTACGGGGCCTGGCCCGGCTCGACCGTCCCGCGAGCCTTCACCGCGACGGTCACCGACTTGTAGCCGCCCAGGTCGGACTCGGTGGCGTCGAGCACCTCGGTGGTCCAGCCCCGCTGCTCGGCGTACCGGGTGTACATGCGGAGCAGGTCGCCGGCGAACAGCGCCGACTCCTCGCCCCCCTCCCCCGACTTCACCTCGAGGATCGCGTCCTTGGAGTCGGCCGGGTCGCGGGGCACGAGCAGGTGCCGCAGCCGCTCCTCGGCCTCCTCCCGTCGGGCCGCCAGCGACTCGGCCTCCACCGCGAAGTCCGGGTCGTCACCGGCCAGCTCGCGCGCCGCGGCGGCGTCGTCGCCGAGTCGCAGCCACTCCTCCCAGGTGCGCACGATCGCCGAGACCTCGGCGTAGCGCTGGTTGAGCCGCTTGGCGAGCGCCTGGTCGGTGTGGGTGGCCGGCTCGGCGAGCTGCTGCTCGAGCGCGTGGCGCTCGGTCACGAGTCCCTCGACGGCCTCGAACACGGTCCCTCCAGGGTTTGGTCGGTGCGACTACCGGCAGACAGCACGGCGCCGGTCACCGAGACGGTGACCGGCGCCGGAAGCTGGACTACTTCTTGTTCTGGGCAGCCTGCGCGTAGCGCTTCTCGAACCGGGCGACGCGGCCGCCGGTGTCGAGGATCTTCTGCTTGCCCGTGTAGAACGGGTGGCACTGCGAGCACACGTCGGCGTGGATCGAGCCGCTGGTCGCGGTGCTGCGGGTGGTGAACGTCGCGCCACAGGTGCAGGTGACCTCGGTCGAGACGTAGTCGGGGTGGATGTCGTGCTGCATGGTGTCCTCTCTGGGCGCCGGGTCGCATCCCGCGGGCGCGGGGGCGTGAGCCGGAACCGACTGGCCAAGTCTGCCACGGGTGGCAACACCGTACGCAATCCGGGGATTCCCCCGGTGCCCGACCCGGTCAGGGAGTCTTGACGAGCAACGCCTCCACCCGCGAGGCGAGCTCGCGGGGGCTGAACGGCTTGGTGATGTAGTCGTCGGCACCCGAGTCGAAGCCGGTCTCCACGTCTGACTCCTGCGCGCGCGCCGTGAGCAGGATGACCGGCAGGTCGGCCAGGTCCGGATCGGCGCGGATCTCGCGGATCGCGTCGAGGCCCGAGACCCCCGGCATCATCACGTCGAGGACGGCGAGGTCCGGCTTGGCGGCGCGACAGGCGTCGACCGCGGCGGCGCCGTCGCCGACGGCCACGATGTCGTGACCCATCGTCGACAGCTTGAACTCCACGAGCTCACGGATGTCGACGTCGTCGTCGGCGACAAGGATCCTGGCCACGGTACTTCCTTCCGGGGGGTTGGACTGAACGCGGCCAGCCTAGCCGTCGGCGGGCTCCCGGACAGCCGAATCCGGCACCCCGCGAACGGGGGCCGGATCCGGGTGGTGCGGTGAGCGCCGACGACGCCCGGTTCAGTCGTCCTGACCGGCTCTCGGAGTCGTCTTCTGCACCTGCATGAGGAACTCGATGTTGCTGTGCGACTTCTTCAGCCGCTCCAGCAGCAGCTCGAGGGCCTGCTGGCCGTCGAGGCCCGAGAGCACGCGCCGCAGCTTCCAGACGATCGCGAGCTCCTCCTTCGACATCAGCAGCTCCTCACGGCGCGTCCCGGACTGGACGGCGTCGATCGCCGGGAACAGACGCTTGTCGGCGAAGTCGCGGCGCAGCCGGATCTCCATGTTGCCGGTGCCCTTGAACTCCTCGAAGATCACCTCGTCCATCTTCGAGCCGCTCTCGATCAGCGCCGTGGCGAGGATGGTCAGCGAGCCACCGTTCTCGATGTTGCGGGCCGCGCCGAAGAAGCGCTTCGGCGGGTAGAGCGCGGCGGAGTCGACGCCGCCGGAGAGGATCCGGCCGCTCGCCGGGGCGGCCAGGTTGTAGGCACGACCGAGCCGGGTGATGCCGTCGAGCAGGACCACGACGTCGTGCCCCAGCTCGACGAGGCGCTTGGCCCGCTCGATGGCGAGCTCCGCCACCGTGGTGTGGTCGCTCGCGGGCCGGTCGAAGGTGGAGGAGATCACCTCGCCCTTGACCGAGCGCTCGAAGTCGGTGACCTCCTCGGGCCGCTCGTCGACCAGGACCACCATCAGGTGGCACTCGGGGTTGTTGGTGGTGATCGAGTTGGCGATCGACTGCATGATCATCGTCTTGCCGGCCTTGGCGGGCGAGACGATGAGGCCGCGCTGGCCCTTGCCGATGGGCGCCGCGATGTCGATGACCCGCCCGATCAGGTTCGTGGGCTCGGTCTCCAGCCGCAGCCGCTCGCTCGGGTAGAGCGGCGTCAGCTTGGAGAACTCCACCCGGTTCTTCGCGGTCTCGGGGTCGGCGCCGTTGACGCTGTCGATGCGGACCATCGGGTTGAACTTCTCGCGCCGCTCGCCCTCACGGGGCTGGCGCACCTGCCCGACGATCGCGTCGCCCCGACGCAGGCCGTACTTGCGCACCATCGAGAGCGAGAGGTAGACGTCGTCGGCCCCGGCGAGGTAGCCACTGGTCCGGACGAAGGCGTAGTTGTCGAGCACGTCGAGGATCCCGGCCGCGGGCACCAGGACGTCGTCCTCGAGGATCGTGGTGTCGGGCTCGCCGCGCTGGCCGCCGCTGGTGGGCTGACGGCTGCTGCGGTCACGACCGCGGCGACGCCGGCTGCGGCTCCCGCCCTCCTGGTCCTGCTGGTCCTGCTGCTTGTCGCGGTGCTTGTCCTGCTGCTTGTCGTGCTGCTTGTCCTGCTGCTTGTCCTGCTGCTGCTTCTCGGGCTGCTGCTGCTTGACCTGCTGCTGCTTGTCCCGCTGCTTCTCGGGCTGCTTCTGCTTCTGCTTCTGGTCCTGCTTCTGGTCCTGCTTCTGGTCCTGCTTGTCCTGCTGCTGGTCCTGCTCCTGCTGGCGGGTCTGCTGGTCGGGGCGCTGCCCCTCCTGGTCCCGCTGGCCGCGGTCGCCACGGTCACCGTGGTCACCCCGCTGCTCGGCCTGCGGCTGGCGATCGCCGTCCTGCCGGTCCTCTCCCCGCTCACCACGCTCGCCCCGGACGCGCTGACGCGGCGGGCGCCCGGACTTCTCCTGGCCCGACTTCTCCTGGCCGGACTTCTCCTGGCCGGACTTCTCGTGGCCCGACTTCTCCTGGCCGGACTGGCGGCCCGCCTGCGCGGCCTTGATCGCGGAGATCAGGTCGGCCTTCTTCATCGAGCCGGCCCCGGCGATGCCGAGCCCACCCGCCATCGCCTTGAGATCGGCGATGAGCATGCCGCCCAGACCGCCGGGGCGCTTCTTCGAGGCGCCGCCCTGGTCTGCAGTGGTGCCCGCCTCGGCAGTCGTATCGATCGTGTCGGTCACGTGAGTCCTTCCCACGTATCAGTGCCCACCGCTCAGAGGGTCGGCCACATGGTCAAAGCTCACCAGCCGGGCGGTCGCGATCAGCCGCGCGGAGCGCGGCCAGGACGGCGCCGGACCTGGGGAGTGAGAGTCACACCCGAGATGCTGTGGGGTGCCACGCCGAGGAACCACGGCGCGCCCTCAGGGTATCACTGGGTCGCGCCTGCGTGACATCGAACACCCGACCCGGGCCGGCGGGCGGCCTCAGTCGGTGACGACGCCGGCGCGGTCGAGCTGGACCGGACGCGCCCACCAGCCCTCGGGGGCGTACGTCGCCACCGACTCGCACTGGTGGCCCGAGCAGAGCACCAGGACCGTGGGTCCCGCGCCGGACACCACGGCCGGCAGGTCATCGGCGCGGAGCCGGTCGACCAGCGCCAGCGTCTCGGGCATGGCGGGGCGACGCTGCTGCTGGTGGAGCAGGTCGTGCGTGGCCCGCAGCAGCTGCTCCGGCGCCGACGCCAGGGCGGCGACGAGCAGCGCGGTCCGGGCGGAGTTGGCCGCCGCCGCGGCATGGGGCACCGAGTCGGGCAGCAGTCCGCGCGCGGCCTCGGTGGAGAGGGAGAACGGCGGCACCAGGACCACGCCGGAGACCCGGGGGTCCACCGACGCACCGACCGCCCAGAACCCGTCGTCGTCGCGACCACTGATCACGAACCCGCCGTACCAGGCGGGGGCGACGTTGTCGGGGTGCCCCTCCAGCCCCGCGGCGAGCCGGAACGCCGCGTCGTCGTCGAGCAGCAGCGAGCCGCCGGCCACCAGCCCCCGGGCGAGCGCGACGCCGCCGACGATCGCGGCCGAGGACGAGCCGAGCCCCCGCGCGTGCGGGACCCGGTTGCGGCAGTGGAGCCGTAACCCGGGCGGGCGCTCCCCCATCTCGTCGAAGGCCGCGTGCATGGCGCGGACCACGAGGTGGGAGCCGTCGAGGGGCACGGCGTCGGCGCCCTCCCCCTCGACCGTCACCTCCAGCCCGGCGGGGAGAACCTCCGCCACCAGCTCGTCGCGCAGGTCCAGGGACAGGCCGAGGCAGTCGTAGCCGGGACCGAGGTTGGCCGAGGTGGCGGGGACGCTGACCCGCACCGGGCCCTCGACGAAGCGGGGCATCGCCGGCCTCAGCCGAGCCCGGCAGCCCGGGCGGCGGCCTCGACGTCGGCGTCGACGACGGTGTCGGCGATCGGGCCGAAGCCCTCCAGCGCCGTGGCGGTGTCCTTGAGCCCGTGACCCGTCACCGTGATGACCACGGTGGCACCCGCGTAGGAGTCCCCCTGCGCGAGCTCCTGGAGCAGCCCGGCCACACCGGCGGCCGACGCCGGCTCCACGAAGACGCCGTCGCGCCTCGCGAGCTCACGCTGGGCCTCGAGGATCTGGTCGTCGCTCACGGCGGCGAACCTGCCGCCGGACTCGTCGCGGGCAGCCTCGGCGAGCTTCCACGACGCCGGGTTGCCGATCCGGATCGCGGTGGCCTTGGTCTCGGGGTCCGGGAACGGCTCCCCCGTCACGAGCGGCGACGCCCCCTCGGCCTGGAAGCCGCGCATCACCGGCGTGCGGGACGCGCGGCCCAGGTCGCGGTACTGGGTGTAGCCGAGCCAGTACGCCGAGATGTTGCCGGCGTTGCCGACCGGGAGCAGGTGGAAGTCCGGAGCATCGCCCAGGAAGTCCACGATCTCGAACGCCGCGGTCTTCTGGCCCTCGAGCCGCGCCGGGTTGACCGAGTTCACCAGGGCGACGGGGTAGTGCCAGGACAGCTCGCGCGCCATCTGCAGGCAGTGGTCGAAGTTGCCGCGGACCATGATGATCTGGGCGCCGTGCACGATCGCCTGCGCCATCTTGCCGGCCGCGATCTTGCCCTCGGGGACGAGCACCAGCGGCTTGAGGCCCGCCTTCGCGGCGTACGCCGCCATGGAGGCCGAGGTGTTGCCGGTCGAGGCGCACACGACCGCTTCGGCGCCGTCGTGCCGGGCGATCGAGATCGCCGCGGTCATGCCGCGGTCCTTGAACGAGCCGGTCGGGTTGTCACCCTCGACCTTGAGGTGGACCTGGGCACCGGTGAGCCCCGAGAGCCACGCGGAGTGGACCAGGGGCGTGCCGCCCTCGCGCAGCGTGACCGCGGCCAGCCCCTCGGGGACCTGCAACAGCTCGCGGTACTCCTCGATGACTCCGCGCCAGCCCCGTCGATCGACGTCGCTCATTCGGCGCCACCCTCCACGCGCATCACCGACGTCACCTCACGCACGGCGTCCATCGTTCGCAGCTGCTCGACCGTCGCGGCGAGCTGGGCGTCCGTGGCGGTGTGGGAGACCACGACGAGCTGGGCGTCGGCGCCCCGGCCCTCCTGCTTGACGGTCTGGATGGAGACGCCGTGGTCGGCGAAGGCGTTAGCGACCGCCGCGAGCACGCCCGCGCGGTCGTCGACGTCGATCGCGACGTGGTAGCGGGTGAGGGTCTCGCCCATGGGCAGCACCGGGCGCTCGGCGTACGCCGACTCACCGGGCCCGCGGGTGCCGGCGAGCCGGTTGCGCGCGACCGTCACCAGGTCGCCGAGCACGGCCGAGGCGGTCGGCGCTCCGCCGGCACCGGGGCCGTAGAACATCAGCTGCCCGGCCGCCTCGGACTCGACGAACACCGCGTTGAACGCCTCGCGCACCGAGGCGAGCGGGTGGGAGCGGGGGATCATCGCCGGGTGGACGCGGACGGCGACCGCACCGTGGCGCAGCTCGGCGATCGCGAGCAGCTTCACGACCGAGCCCATCTCGCGGGCCGACTGCACGTCGGCCGCGGTGACCTCGGAGATCCCCTCGCGGTGGACGTCGTCGGCGGTCACCCGGGAGTGGAAGGCGAGGCTGGCCAGGATCGCCGCCTTCGCGGCGGCGTCGAAGCCCTCGACGTCGGCGGTCGGGTCGGCCTCGGCGTAACCCAGCTCCTGGGCCTCCTCGAGCGCCTCGGCGAAGCCGGCCCCGGAGGAGTCCATCTTGTCCAGGATGAAGTTGGTGGTGCCGTTGACGATCCCGAGCACCCGGGTGACGCGGTCACCGGCGAGCGACTCGCGCAGCGGTCGCAGGATCGGGATCGCCCCGGCCACGGCCGCCTCGTAGAACAGGTCGCGGCCGGCCGCATCGGCGGCGGCGTACAGGGCGGGGCCGTCGGCGGCGAGCAGCGCCTTGTTGGCCGTGACGACGGCAGCACCGTCGGCCAGGGCGGACAGGATCAGCGAGCGGGCCGGCTCGATGCCGCCGATCACCTCGACCACCAGGTCGGCGCGCTTGACGAGCTCCTCGGCGTCGGTGGTCAGCAGCGCCGGGTCGACGGCCACCTCGCGCGGCGCGTCGAGTCGCCGTACGGCGACGCCCACGAGCTGCAGCGGCGCCCCGATCCGGGCCGCGAGGTCCTCGGCCTGCTCCTGCAGCAGCCGCACCACCTGCGAGCCCACCGAGCCGCAGCCGAGCACCGCGACCGTCAGCGGCTCCCCCGGCCGTCGATCCTGTCGAGACTCCATCAGATGTCACCCATATCCGTCGCCAACAGGTCGGCCTCAGTCTCCCGGCGCACGACCACGCGTGCGACCCCGTCCCGCACACTGATCACCGGCGGCCGCAGCGCGTGGTTGTAGTTCGACGCCATCGACCGGCAGTAGGCGCCGGTCCCGGGCACCGCCACCAGGTCGCCCGGCGCGACGTCCCCGGGCAGGAACTCGTCGCGCACCACCACGTCGCCGGCCTCGCAGTGCTTGCCCACCACGCGGGTGAGCACCGGCGGCGCCGGCGAGACCCGGTTGGCGAGCGTGCACGAGTAGTCGGCGTCGTAGAGCGCGGTGCGGATGTTGTCGCTCATCCCGCCGTCGACCGAGACGTAGGTGCGCACCGCTCCCCCGTCGAGCTCGACCCGCTTGACGGTGCCGACCGTGTAGACCGTGCAGACGCTGGGGCCGACGATCGCGCGCCCCGGCTCGATCGAGAGGTGCGGGACCGCGGCGCCCAGGGCGCGGCACTCGTGCTCGACGATGCCGGTGATCTCGGCCGCCAGGTCCGCGGGCTCGGCGGGGTCGTCCTGGGTGGTGTAGGCGATGCCGAAGCCGCCGCCGAGGTCCAGCTCGGGCATGGCCACGCCGAGCTCCTCGCAGACCCGGGCGTGCAGCGCGAGGACCCGCCGGGCCGCCACCTCGAACCCGGAGGTGTCGAAGATCTGGCTGCCGATGTGGGAGTGGAGGCCGCGCAGGTCCAGGCCCTCGGCGGCCAGCACGCGGCGTACGGCCTCGAGGGCCTGGCCGTTGCTGATCGAGAAGCCGAACTTCTGGTCCTCGTGGGCGGTGGCGATGTACTCGTGCGTGTGCGCCTCGACGCCCGCCGTGACTCGCACCAGCACCCCCACCGGGGCGGTGGTCGCGCCGGTCTCGCGCAGCTCGCGGGTGATCCGGTCCAGCCGGTCGATCTCCTCGAAGGAGTCGACGACGATCCGGCCGACGCCGAGCGCGACCGCGCGCCGCAGCTCCGGGTAGGTCTTGTTGTTGCCGTGGTAGCCGATCCGCGCCATCGGGAAGCCGGCCCGCTCCGCGACCGTCAGCTCCCCCGCCGAGCAGACGTCGAGGCTCAACCCCTCCTCCGCGATCCAGCGGGCCACGGTGGTGCAGAGGAACGCCTTGCCCGCGTAGTAGACGTCGTAGCCCGCGAAGGCGTCCCGGAAGGCCCGGGCCCGGGAGCGCAGGTCGGTCTCGTCCAGGACGTACGCCGGCGTGTGGTGCTCGGCGACCAGGTCGGCCAGCGCGATCCCGCCGACGGCGAGCACGCCGTCGTCCTTGCGGGCGGTGTGCGACCACAGCCGGGGCACCAGCGCGTTGGGGTCGCCGGGCTCGCGCAGCCAGGTCGGGCCCCGGAGCGCACCGTCGGCGTGCGCCCACCCGGAGGGGTGCGAGGTCGGCATCCGCTACATCCGCTCCGGCGCACTGACGCCGAGCAGCCCCAGCCCGTTGGCCAGCACGGTGCGGGCCGCGACGACGAGCGCCAGCCGGGCCTCGTTGAGGGGCGCGACCGGCTCGTCACCCTGCGGCAGCATCCGGCACTCCTTGGTGTCGTACCACTTGTTGAAGACCGAGGTCGTGTCCTCCAGGTAGCGCGCCACCCGGTGCGGCTCGCGCAGCTCGGCGGCCGAGGCGACCACCCGCGGGAACTCCGCGAGCGCCCGCAGCAGCTCCCGGTCGCGGTCGTGGGTGAGCAGCGCCGGGTCGTAGGCGTCGCCCTCCGGCACCGACATCCCCAGGTCGGCGGCGTTCGCCATCATCCGGCAGGTCCGCGCGTGGCCGTACTGGACGTAGTAGACGGGGTTGTCGTTCGAGGCCTTGGTGACCTCCGCGACGTCGAGCACCAGCGGCGAGTCGGCCGGGTAGCGGGCGAGGGAGTAGCGCAGCGCGTCGGTGCCGATCTCGTCGACCAGCTCCTCGAGCGTGATGATCTCGCCCGCCCGCTTGCTGAGCCGGACCTCCTCGCCGTCGCGCATGATCTTCACGAGCTGGCCGATCAGCACCTCGATGTTGCGGTCGGGGTCGTCTCCCGCACAGGCCGCCATCGCCTTGAGCCGGCCGACGTAGCCGTGGTGGTCGGCCCCGAGCAGGTACAGGCAGCGGTCGAAGCCGCGCTCCCGCTTGTTGACGTAGTAGGCGGTGTCGCTGGCGAAGTAGGTGAGCTCGCCGTTGGTCCGGATCAGCACCCGGTCGCGGTCGTCGCCGAAGTCGGTGGTCCGCATCCACAGCGCGCCGTCGGCGTCGTAGAGGTGGCCCTGGCCGCGCAGCTTCTCCAGGCCGGCGGCCACGTCGTCGCTGTCGTGCAGGCTCCGCTCGGAGAACCAGACGTCGAAGACCGTGTGGAAGCGGGCCAGCTGGTCCTGCTGGTCCTGCAGCTGCACGGCGTACCCGGCCTCGCGGAACGCGGCCGTGCGCTCGGGTCCGGCCGGCATCTCGCGCAGCTCGGGGTGCGAGGCCAGCACCGTCTCGGCGAGGTCGGAGACGTAGCCGCCCTGGTAGCCGTCCTCGGGCACGGGCAGGCCGAAGGCGCGGGCCTCGATCGAGGCACCGAACAGGTGCATCTGGTTGCCGCGGTCGTTGATGTAGAACTCGCGGGTCACCGTCGCGCCGGCGGCCTCGAGGACCCGGGCGATGGCGTCGCCGACGACGGCCCAGCGGGTGTGGCCCAGGTGCAGCGGGCCGGTCGGGTTGGCCGAGATGAACTCGACGTTGATCCGCTCCCCGGCCTGGCTCTCGTTGCCGCCGTACGCCGCGCCGGCGGCGATGACGTCGGCAGCGACCCGGCCCTGGGCCCCCGCCTCGACGGTGACGTTGAGGAACCCGGGACCGGCGACCTCGACCGCGCCGATGCCGTCGGCCTCGCGCAGCTCCGCGGCCAGCAGCTCCGCCAACGCCCGCGGGTTGGTGCCGGCCTTCTTGGCCAGCTGGAGGGCGGCGTTCGTGGCGTAGTCGCCGTGGCCCTTCTCGCGGGGCCGCTCCACCGTCACCGTCGCGGGCACCCCGTCGGGCAGCGCGAGCTCACCCCGGTCCGCGAGGGACTCCAGGGCGTGGACGACCAGGGTGGACAGCTCGGCGGGATTCACCCGCCAACCCTATCGGCGCCCACCGGTTTCGGTCTCACCAGTTCCGCCGGGTAGTGTTCGGCACCGCGCCGCCACCGGGATCCCGGCACTCGGCGCATGCCTCCGTAGCTCAGGGGATAGAGCACTGGTTTCCGGTACCAGGTGTCGCAGGTTCGAATCCTGCCGGAGGCGCCCACACCGCGAGTCGTCGCATGATCGCCGTTCAGACCGCCGAGTCGGCGCCTGATCACGTCGTACGACGCCGAGCCGCTCACCAAGCGCCGAGTCGGCGCCCGAGCCGGTCACCAAGCGCCGAGTCGGCGCCCGTGCCGGTCACCACGTGCCGAGTCGGCGCCCCGGGCGTGCGCCTACGAGCCGACTCGGCCCTCAGCAGGGGCCGAGGGTGGCGTCGGAGCGGGCCGCGTTGCCGTAGCGGCGGGCCTGGGCGACGTTGGGGAAGATGATGCTGGCGCCACCGACGTTGCCGTAGGAGCCGCGCACCACGCAGGAGCGGATCTTGCGCGGGTCGACCTGCACCACGACCTGGGCGAGCCGGTAGAGCTCCGCCGGGGCGAGGTTGGTGTCCATGTTGCGCATCACCGACATCACGCCGCGCTCGATGAAGCCCGGCTGGTCTGCCTTCGTCGCGATCCGGGCCTGGATCCCGCGCAGCACCCGTTGCTGGTTGGCCGAGCGGTCGAAGTCACCCCCGGCGAGGCTCTTGCGGATCCGGGCGAACGCCATCGCGCCGTACCCGTCGAGCCTGATGTGGCCCTTCCGGAAGCCCTTCGGCTTCAGGTAGGGGTCGTTGAAGGGGCGGGGGTTGTCGACGTAGATGCCGCCGATGTCGTTGATCATGTTCTCGAAGAACGGGAACCGGGTGACCATGACGTAGTCGGGTTGTACGCCCACGAGGTTGCCGACCGTCCGGCCCATCAGCGGCGGTCCACCGAAGGTCAGCGAGGCGTTGATCCGGTTGGAGCCATGGCCCGGGATCGAGACCCAGGAGTCGCGGGGGATGCCGATCGCGGACGCCGCACCGGTGCGGGTGTTGAGCCCGACCATCTGGATCGCGTCCCCCCGGGTGCGGGTCATCGACTCGCCGGGGCGGGCGTCGGACCCGATCGCCAGGATCCAGATCACGTCGTCGCCGACGTCGACCCCCTCGGCGCCACGCAGCTTCACGAGACTGAGCTCCGCCGGGCGTACGGCGCTGTCGGGCACGGTCACGCCGACCACGGCGAGCACCAGGCCCAGCAGCAGCAACCGGCGCAGCACGGGCAGGGCGCGGGTCATCAGCGGGCTCCCTTGCTCAGGTGGTAGGCGAAGACCCGCCAGCGGCCCTCGTCCTTGGTCATCATCAGCCGACCCTGCACCTGCACCCGCTTCTCGACCCTGCCGGAGGTGCGGAAGACCAGGGCCAGGTTCGAGGTCGCGGCGCTGGCGCGACCCCCGACCGCGAGGACGTCGACGCTGACGTCCAGCCTCGCCGGCGTCACCTCCTCGACCCGGGCGCCGATCCCCGTGTTGGTCAGCAGCCCGAGGTCGGCCCGGGCGATCTTCGCCGCCCCGGGGGTGAACACCTCCAGGGCACCGCCGAACCGGGAGCGCGGGTAGTCACCGTCGAGGAAGGCCGCGCGCAGGTAGCGGACGGTCACGCCCGACACGGCGTCGACCACCCGCCGCCGGTCCTTCTTCGCGAGCCTCCCCACGACCTCGCCCGAGGTGACGACCGGCTCGACCTCGAGGGTCGGAGCCGGCGACGGGTCGGCCAGGGAGGGCCCCCGGTCCGAGGACGGGGTGGGCTCCTCGTCACCGCTGCAGGCCGTCGCCGTGAGCGCAAGAAGCGCCGCCGTGGCGGACGCCGCGAGGCGCGACCGGGGGGTGCGGGTCATGGGTCTGGGCCACCTCTCCAAGGGGTTGTCTCGAACATCACGTGCCAGCCTGCCCGAGATCTGGGGCGCGGCTGCGCATTTGCCGGGGAGTGGGACTAGCCTTGCCGGTGCGAAACCAGCATCGACACCCCGCGCGCAGAACCGGAAGAGGCGAAACCACCCGTGCCGCAGTCCCCTGGCCAGCAGTCCCACGAAACCTCGAGCGACTTCGGGGCCAACGAGTGGCTCGTCGAGGAGATGTTCGAGCAGTACCAGCGCGATCCGGACAGCGTGACTTCCGAGTGGAAGAGCTACTTCTCGTCCCACGGCCAGGGCAACGGTACGGCGCCCGCGAACGGCGCGGACAGCACCCCGGCCGGTCAGCAGGACGGCGCCAAGAAGCCGGCGTCCCAGGCTCGCGCCCAGGCACCGGCCAAGGCTCCGGAGAAGACCCCCGAGAAGACCCCCGAGAAGTCCGCCGCCACGCCGAAGCAGCCCGCGGCCGAGCAGCAGGAGAAGTCCCCCGCGCCGGTCGCCAAGCCGCGGCCGGCCGCGGCCGCCGCGGAGCCCGCGCAGGGCACCAGCAAGCCCGTGGCCAAGGACGCCAAGCCCGCCGAGCCCGCCAAGACCGGTGACGAGCCCACCTTCACCACGCTGCGCGGCATCCCCGCCGCCACCGTCAAGAACATGGACCTCTCGCTGACGGTCCCGACCGCGACCTCGGTGCGGACGCTGCCGGTCAAGCTGCTGTGGGACAACCGGACGGTCATCAACAACCACCTCGCGCGAGCGCGCGGCGGCAAGGTCTCCTTCACCCACCTGATCGGCTACGCCCTGGTCAAGGCGCTGAACACGATGCCGGAGATGAACAACTCCTACACCGAGAAGGACGGCAAGCCGACGATGGTCACGCCGGCCCACATCAACCTGGGCCTGGCCGTGGACCAGCAGAAGCCCGACGGCACCCGCCAGCTGGTCGTGCCCTCGATCAAGGGCTGCGAGTCGATGGACTTCGCCGGCTTCTGGACGGCGTACGAGGACCTGATCCGCAAGGCCCGTGACAACAAGCTCACGATGGACGACTACTCCGGCACCACCATGAGCCTGACCAACGTCGGCGGGCTCGGCACCAACCACCCGGTGCCGCGGCTGATGCCCGGCCAGTCCGTGATCCTCGGCGTGGGCGCGATGGAGTACCCCGCGGAGTGGCAGGGCGCCTCGGAGGAGGCCCTCAACCGCAACGGCATCAGCAAGGTCATGACGATCACCTCGACCTACGACCACCGGGTGATCCAGGGGGCGCAGTCCGGTGAGTTCCTGCGCCGCATCCACCAGCTGCTGCTGGGCGAGGACGGGTTCTACGACGAGATCTTCCGCTCGCTGCGGATCCCCTACGAGCCGATCCGCTGGGCCCGCGACATCGTCGCCAGCCACGACGACGACATCGTCAAGCAGGCCCGGATCCTCGAGCTGATCCACGCCTACCGGGTCCGGGGCCACATGATGGCCGACACCGACCCGCTCGAGTACCGCCAGCGCAGCCACCCCGACCTCGAGGTCGAGTCGCACGGCCTGACGCTGTGGGACCTCGACCGCGAGTTCGCGACCGGCTCGTTCGGGGGCGAGGGCCGGCGGTTCATGAAGCTGCGCAACATCCTCGGGATCCTGCGCGACTCCTACTGCCGCACCACCGGCATCGAGTACATGCACATCATGGACCCCGAGCAGCGCCGGTGGATCCAGCAGCGCGTCGAGCAGCCGCACACCAAGCCGCCCCGCGAGGAGCAGCTGCGGATCCTGCTCAAGCTCAACCAGGCCGAGGCCTTCGAGACCTTCCTGCAGACCAAGTTCGTCGGCCAGAAGCGGTTCTCCCTCGAGGGCGGCGAGACGACGATCCCGCTGATCGACGAGATCTGCGAGGCGGCCGCCGAGCAGTCCCTCGACGAGGTCACCATGGGCATGGCCCACCGCGGCCGGCTCAACGTGCTGGCCAACATCGTCGGCAAGAAGTACTCCCAGATCTTCCGGGAGTTCGAGGGCAACATCGACCCGCGCACCGTCCAGGGCTCCGGCGACGTGAAGTACCACCTCGGCGCCGAGGGCGAGTTCACTGCCGGCTCCGGCGACACCATCAAGGTCTCCGTCGCCGCGAACCCCTCGCACCTCGAGGCGGTCAACCCGGTCCTCGAGGGCATCGCCCGCGCCAAGCAGGACGTCCTGGACCGTGGCGCCGAGTTCCCGGTGCTGCCGCTGCTGGTGCACGGAGACGCGGCGTTCGCGGGCCAGGGCGTGGTCGCCGAGACGCTCAACCTCTCCCAGCTGCGCGGCTACCGCACCGGCGGCACGATCCACGTGGTCGTCAACAACCAGGTCGGGTTCACCACCTCGCCCGGCTCCTCGCGCTCGTCGCTCTACTGCACCGACGTCGCGCGGATGGTGCAGGCGCCGATCTTCCACGTCAACGGCGACGACCCCGAGGCCTGCATCCGGGTCGCCCGGCTGGCCTTCGACTACCGCCAGGAGTTCAACAAGGACGTCGTCATCGACCTGGTCTGCTACCGCCGCCGCGGGCACAACGAGGGCGACGACCCGTCGTACACGCAGCCCCTGATGTACGACCTGATCGAGCAGAAGCGCTCGGTGCGCAAGCTCTACACCGAGTCCCTCATCGGCCGTGGCGACATCACGATCGAGGAGGCCGAGCAGGTCCTCAAGGACTACCAGCAGCAGCTCGAGCGGGTCTTCACCGAGGTCCGCGAGGCCAGCAGCCAGCCCGACGACTGGACGACCGTCCCGGACTACCCCGAGAAGCCCTCCGGGGCCGCGACGACCGCGGTGTCCAGGGACGTGCTCAAGCGCATCTCCGACGCCTACGTGACCCCGCCCGACGGCTTCACGGTCCACCCCAAGGTGATGCCGCAGCTGCAGCGTCGGGCCGCGGCGATCACCGACGGTCCGATCGACTGGGGCACCGGCGAGGTCCTCGCCTTCGGCTCGCTGCTGATGGAGGGTCGCCCGGTCCGGCTGGCGGGCCAGGACTCGCGGCGCGGCACGTTCGTCTCACGGTTCGCCACGATCATCGACCGTCACAACGCCGACGAGTGGACGCCGCTCTCCTCCCTCACCGAGGACCAGGCGAAGTTCTACATCTACGACTCGCTGCTCTCCGAGTACGCCGCCCTGGGCTTCGAGTACGGCTACTCCGTGGCCCGCCCCGAGGCGCTGGTGGTCTGGGAGGCGCAGTTCGGCGACTTCGTCAACGGCGCCCAGACCGTGATCGACGAGTTCATCACCAGCGGTGAGACCAAGTGGCGCCAGCAGTCCGGCGTCGTGCTGCTGCTCCCCCACGGCTACGAGGGTCAGGGTCCTGACCACTCCTCCGCGCGGATCGAGCGGTTCCTCACCATGGCGGCGGAGGACGCGTTCGTGGTCGCCCAGCCGTCCACGCCGGCGTCGTACTTCCACCTGCTGCGGCAGCACTCGCTCGGTGAGGACCACCGTCCGCTCGTGGTGTTCACCCCGAAGTCCATGCTCAAGCGCAAGGAGGCCGCCTCGCAGCCCGAGGACTTCACCACCGGTGAGTTCCGGCCGCTGATCACCGACGACGCGGCCGACCCCGAGAAGGTCGAGACGCTGCTGTTCTGCTCGGGCCGGATCACCTGGGACCTCATGGTCGAGCGGGGCAAGCGCGAGGACGGTGACAAGGTCGCGATCGCCCGGGTCGAGCAGCTCTACCCGCGCCCGACCGAGGAGATCCACGACTACATCGAGTCCTTCCCGAACCTCAAGGCCGTGCGCTGGGTGCAGGACGAACCGCGCAACAACGGCCCGTGGCCGCACTACCAGCTCAACGTGTGGCCGGCCATCGGCCGCACCGTCGAGCCGGTGACCCGCGGCGCGTCGGCATCCCCGTCGGTCGGCACGATCAAGCGGCACACCGAGGAGCAGAAGAACCTCCTCGACCGCGCCTTCGCCCCCGCGGGCGACCCGGCCGTCATCGACTACTGACCGGGTCCGGGGATGTACTTCACCGATCGCGGCATCGAGGAGCTGCAGTCGCGCCGGGGTGACGAGGAGGTCACCCTGGCGTGGCTGGCCGAGCGACTCCAGGAGTTCACCGACGTGCACCCGGAGTTCGAGACCGCCACGGAGCGGTTCGCGACCTGGCTCGCGAGGCTGGACGACCCCGAGGACTGAGCGGCAGCGCCGGCCCCGGGGTCCGGCCGGGGTGGGGCCCCGGGACGGCCAGGGTCCTCACCGATGCCGCCGACCGGCCCCGACGGCGAGGCTGGCAGCATGTCAGGAACCCTCCGCCCCCGCGCTCGCGTCGGCCTCGCCGTCGCCACCTCGCTCTGCCTCCTGGTCGGCGCGTACGGCCTCGTGCTCGCCGCCTCCGGCTTCGACCTCCTCGCCGACGACATCGCCGCGAACGGCCAGCTGCTCGCGCTCGAGGTCCACGTCGTCAGCGCGAGTGCTGCCCTGGTGCTGGTGCCGTGGCAGCTGTGGCCGGCGCTGCGGGCGAGGGTGCCGAGGCTGCACCGCTGGACCGGGCGTGCGTACGTCGTGGCCGCGGTGCTCGGCGGAGCGAGCGGCGTCGCCGCCGCCGTCGGCACGACGTACGGCCCGGTGGCGGCCGGGGGCTTCGGCGTCCTGGGCGTGCTGTGGACGGGGACCACCGTGGCGGCCTACCGGGCGGCGCGGCGACGCGACCTCACCACCCATCGACGATGGGCGGTCCGCTCCTTCGCCCTGGCCTTCGCCGCCGTCACGCTGCGCCTCTACCTGCCGCTCTCGGGGCTGCTGGGGCTCTCGTTCGAGACGGCCTACCCCGCGGTCGCCTGGCTGTGCTGGATCCCGAACCTCCTGCTCGCCGAGCGCGTGCTGCGCCGGTCGGACAGCCGGGACGCTCCCGGTCGGCGACCAGCGCCGGGGCCGTCGGACCCTCAGGCCCTCCCCGTCCCCTGACGGTCGGGCATCTGGGCGGCGTCGACCACCGGCCCCCACACCCGGATCGCGAGCAGGGCGAGACCGCCCGTGATCACCAGGGTCACCGCGAGGCCGACGGCGGCCGAGCTGCCGAGCGCCACCATCACGTAGCCGACGGTCGAGGCGACGACCGCGGTGAGCATGTAGGGCAGCTGGGTGGTGACGTGGGTGATCACGTTGCACCCGGCCCCGGTGGCGCTGAGGATCGTGGTGTCGGAGATCGGCGAGGCGTGGTCACCCGAGACCGCCCCGGCGAGCACCGCGCCCAGGGCGGGCAGCAGCAGCTCGGGCGCGTCCAGGGAGTTGATGATGCCGCCGGCCAGGGGGATCAGGAGTCCGAAGGATCCCCACGAGGTGCCGGTGGCGAAGGCCATCGCGGCGGCCAGCAGGAACACGATCGGGACCAGCCAGGACGGGGAGATCGAGGAGCTCTCGATCAGGCCCGCGAGGTACTCGCCGGTGCCGAGGGCCTCGATCAGGGCCCCGAGCATCCACGCGAGGATCAGGATGCTGACCGCGGGCAACATCGACCGCACGCCCTCCAGCCAGCCGCGACCGAAGGTGCTGGTGCCGAACTTCGGGTTCTCGGAGGTGTCGCGCACGTAGTAGTACAGCGCCGCCACCAGGCCGAGGACGCCGCCGACGATCAGCGCGAAGGTCACGTCGGTCGAGGCCAGGATGTCGACCACCGACCACGAGTTCGCCGCGCGCTGGCCGGTCCACACGATCCCCCCGAGCACTCCGACCACCAGCAGGGCGAACGGGACGATGAGGGCCAGCTTGGCTCCGGGCCGGTGGACCGGCAGGTCCTCGGCGAGCTGGCCGGGGATCTCCTGGCTGCCGTCGAAGGGCTCGCCCTCGAGGATCGCTCGCCGCTCCTCGGCGCGCATCGGCCCGAGGTCCAGCTGCAGCGTGGCCACCAGGGCCACCAGCAGCAGCGCCGCGAAGGCGTAGTAGTTGGACACGGCCGCCTGCAGGAACGCGCTGATGTCGCTGGTGTCCAGGGAGGAGGCCGCGACCTCGGTCCCGATCAGGCCGAGGATGAACGCGCCCCAGCTCGAGAACGGCGCCAGCACCGCCACGGGTGCGGAGGTCGAGTCGACCAGGTAGGCCAGCTTCGCCCGCGACACCCGATGGGTGTCGGTCACGGGCCGGCTGACCTGGCCGACGGCCAGGGCGTTGAAGTAGTCGTCGACGAAGATCGCCACGCCCAGTCCGGCCGGGAGCATCGTCGCCCCACGGCGGGTCGTGATCTTGGTCTGGGCCCAGTCCGCGAAGGCGCGGGTGCCGCCCGACATCATGATGAAGGCCGTGATCACGCCGAGGATCAGGGTGAAGATCAGGATGTAGACCTTCGTGGTGTTCACACCCCCGTCGATCCAGAAGATGTCCCCGAAGGCGCCGAGGACCTGCTGGAGACTGCCCCAGGGGGAGAACCCCTCGATCAGCAGCGCCGCGGACACGACCCCGAGCCCGAGGCTCAGCAGCACCTTGCGGGTGGCCACGACCAGGCCGATGGCGAGCAGGGGCGGGACCAGGGTCAGGATCGGATAGCTGTCAACCATGTGAGCTCCTCCGCGGGGTGGAGTCGACGCTAGCGCCCTGATCCGTCCGCCACCACCACCCGTCCCCCGTCGGCGAGACGACCGACCCGGCAGCGCTCCGCCCGTCCGGTCCCCTTCGATGCCCGGCCTAGGCTCGTGACATGAGCGAGCAGACGATGGCGGGCCGCACGGCCCTGGTGACGGGTGCCAGCGACGGGATCGGGGCCGAGACCGCCCGGGCGCTGGCCGCCAGGGGTGCAACGGTCCACGTGACCGGGCGCTCCGCCGAGAAGCTGCGACCCGTCGCCGAGGCGGTCGGGACCGAGCCGCTCGTCGCCGACTTCTCCCGGCTCGACGACGTCCGTCGCCTCGCCGAGCAGGTGGGGGAACGGGTCGAGGCGCTCGACCTGCTGATGAACAACGCGGGCGGGACGTTCGCGCCTTCGCGCAGGACCCGCGACGGCCACGAGCCCAACTTCCAGGTCAACCACCTCGCCCCGTTCCTGCTCACCAACCTGCTCCGACCCCAGCTCGCCGCGGCCGGACGGTCCTTGGTCGTCAACACCTCCAGCATCGCGAACCTGGTGGGCAGGATCGTGCTCGACGACCTCGACTTCGAGCACCGCCGGGCGATGGAGTTCTCGGCGTACGGCTCCGGGAAGCTGATGAACATCGCTCTCACCCGCGCGATCACGCAACGGTGGTCCGAGGACGGCGTCGCCTCGGTCGCCGTCCACCCCGGACCGGTCGGGAGCTCCTTCGGCCGCGACTCGTGGATGGTCGGCCTGCTCTACCGCACCCCCCTCAAGCGGCTGGCCACGATCAGCGTCGCCGACGGTGCGGCACCGCTGATCGCGCTCGCCGAGCGCGGCCCCGACCCCGAGACCAACGGGCGCTACTTCAGCCGCTTCAACGCCCACGGCCGCGAGCACAAGCAGGCCCGCGACCCCTCCATCATCGACGGCCTGTGGGACCGGTCAGCCGCGCTGGTCGGCCTCACCTGAGCGATCACCCTCCCGTGGGCACGGAGCCGGTCGCGCGCTCTGCGACGATGGACGCATGACGAAGCCCCGCCCCGTCGAGACCTGGCTGACCGACATGGACGGCGTCCTCGTGCACGAGGAGACGCCGATCGACGGGGCCGCCGAGTTCCTCGAGGCGCTCAAGAGGCACGACCGCCCCTTCCTGGTGCTGACCAACAACTCGATCTTCACCCCCCGGGACCTGCGGGCGAGGCTGCTGCGCGCCGGGATCGACGTGCCCGAGGAGTCGATCTGGACCTCGGCCCTGGCGACCGCACAGTTCCTCGACGACCAGCGCCCCGGCGGCTCGGCGTACGTCGTCGGGGAGACCGGGCTCACCACGGCCATGCACGAGGTCGGCTACACGACCAACGACGTCGACCCCGACTACGTCGTCCTCGGCGAGACCCGGACCTACTCCTTCGAGGCGATCACCCGGGCGATCCGCCTGATCGAGGGCGGGGCCCGGTTCATCGCCACCAACCCGGACCCGAGCGGACCCAGCCCGGCGGGGACCCTCCCCGCGACCGGTTCGGTCGCCGCGCTGATCTCGACGGCCACGAGCCGCCAGCCCTACTACGTCGGGAAGCCCAACTCGTTGATGATGCGCTCGGCGCTGAACCGGCTGGAGGCGCACTCCGAGACCACGGTGATGATCGGGGACCGGATGGACACCGACATCGTCAGCGGCCTCGAGGCCGGGCTGCGCACGATCCTGGTGCTCACCGGATCGACCCCTGCCGACCGGGTCGACAGCTTTCCCTACCAGGCGACCCGGGTGCTGGGCTCGATCGCCGACGTGGTGCCGCTGGTCGCGGAGTTCGACCCCGAGCGCCAAGGCTGAGGATCAGTCCTCGTCGGTGTCCTCGGCGGCCCGACGGGCCGAGTCACGGATCTCGAAGACCTCCGTCGCGAAGCCGCCGACGGCTGCGGCCACGTCCTTGACGGCCCCGGTCACGATCGCGGCGACCTGTCCCACGGTGCCGGCCGCGGCCTCCACGGTGCTCTGCACGGCGTCCTTCCGGATCTCGGACCTGCTGAGGCGCTCCATGCCGCCCATTCTCAGGCGGCGACGCGGCTCCGGTCGACCGTCTCACTCCCCGGCCCCCGGCACACCTCGGGAGCGCCCGCAGCGGGGTGGGCGCACGCGAGTCCCTCACTACGATGGGGCCTCGTGAGCGACCCCCTCCCCCGTGGCGAGCGCAAGGAACGCACCCGGCGGGCCATCCTCGACGCGGCCCTGCGACTGTCGGGCGAGCAGACCCTGGCGGCGGTGTCCCTGCGTCAGGTCGCGCGGGAGGTCGGCATCGTGCCGACCGCCTTCTACCGTCACTTCGCCTCGCTCGACGACCTCGGCCTCGCCCTCGTCGAGGAGTCCTTCACCTCGCTGCGGGCGGTGCTCCGCGACGTACGCCGAGGCGGACCCGCGTTCCGCTGGATCCTCGACAGCTCCCTCGACGTCGTCGTCGACCACGTCCACGCGCACCGGTCCCACTTCGGGTTCATCGCGCGCGAGCGGGGGGCCGGGCCGCGGGTGGTGCGGGAGGAGATCCGTCACCAGGTCGAGCTCTTCGAGCGCGAGCTGGCCACCGACCTGGCCCACCTCCCCGGTACCGACACCTGGAGCACGCAGGACCTCCAGGTGCTCGCGAACCTGGTCGTGACCCAGTTGGTCCACCTCGGGGAGGCGATCGTGGTCGGCACGGAGCAGGACGAGCAGCGGATCGTCCGACAGGCGCGCTCCCAGCTGCGGATGGTGCTGGTGGGCGCGCGCAACTGGCGCTCGGGGCACGACGCCGCGGACTAGGGTCGCGGCCATGGGCCTCGCCGACGACCTGGGCTACAGCCACCGCACGGCCAACCCGCTCCACCGCGCCACCCGGTGGTTCGCCGGGACCCGACCCGGCGGCTGGCTGTTCTCCCACAGCCTGCGCCACCTCGACGACCTCGTGGGTCGCCTCACGCGCGGGCGCCACAGCGCACCGGGCCTGCTGGCGGGGCTCGCGGTCCTCGACCTGACCACGACCGGTCGCAGGTCCGGGCAGCGGCGTACCAGCCACCTGATCGCGACGCCGTACCAGGGCGACCTGGCCCTGCTCGGCACCAACTTCGGGCAGCAGGCGACGCCGGCCTGGGCGCTGAACCTCGAGGCCGACCCGCGCGCCACGGTGGCCCATCGCGGCACCGTGGTCGAGGTGGAGGCCCGGCCGGCCACGGCGGCCGAGGCCGAGGAGGTCTTCGCCCTGGCGGCCTCCTTCTACGTCGGCTACCGCCACTACCGCACCCGGGTGGGCGCGCAGCGCCGGATCCGGGTCTTCGTGCTGGAGCGCCTCAGCGCGGCCTGAGCGTGACGTCGGTGAGGGTCGCGTCCTCGCCGAGGTCGAGGACGTCCACGATCGCGTCGGCGACCGTCGCGGGCTGGATCCAGTCGCCGGCGTCGTACTCCCTGCCCTCGTGGGCGTGGACCTTCTCCTGCATGGACGTCGCGACGCGGCCCGGGTAGACCGTCGTCACCCGCACCCCGTGCTCCTGCTCCTCCCCGCGCAGGGCGTCGGCGAGGGCCTTGAGCCCGTGCTTCGACGCGGCGTACGCCGCCCACCCGGGGTGGGCGGTCCGTCCGGCGCCGGAGTTCACCATCACCACGGTGCCGCCGGCCGCCCGGAGGGCCGGCAGCAACGCCCGGGTGAGCAGCGCGGGCGCGAGCAGGTTGACCTCCAGCTGGCTGCGCCACGCCTCCTCGTCGAGCTCGTCCACCGTCCCCAGCGTGACCACGCCGGCGGCGTGCACGACGCCGTCGACGCGGGGGCCGGCGGCCTCGGCGACGGCGGGGATGCGGGCGGGGTCCGCGAGGTCGGCCACGACGAGGTCGGCGTCCGGGAAGTCGGGGTGCAGCTCGCCCTGCCGCCGCTCGGACCGCACCGGAAGCACCAGCCGGTCACCGCGGGCCGCGAGCCGCTCGGCCACGATCCGGCCGATGCCGGACCCGGCCCCCGTCACGACGAAGGTCCGTCCGACTGCCGCGCTCATCGGGTGAAGACGATCTTGCCGAAGACGTCACCGGAGGCCATCGCGGCGAAGCCCTCCGGCGCCTGCTCCATCGGCAGCGCCCGGTCCACCAGCGGCCGGGTGCCGGTGGCGTCGAGCATCGAGACGAGGGAGGCCAGCTCGTCGCGGGTGCCCATGGTGGACCCGACGACGCGCAGCTGGAGGAAGAAGATCCGGGTCAGCTCGGCGTCGTCGAGCTGCGGGCCCGAGGTGGTCCCGGTGACGACGACGGTGCCGCCGGGTCGCAGCGAGCGGATCGAGTGCGACCACGTCGCGCGCCCCACCGTCTCCATCACCGCGTCGACCTTCCCGGGCAGCCGGGCACCGGACTCGAAGACCTCGTGGGCACCGATCTCGAGGGCCCGCGCCCGCTTCGCCTCGTCGCGGCTCGTGGCCAGGACCCGCAGCCCACCCGCGCGGGCGAGCGTGATCAGCGCCGTGGCCACGCCGCCGCCGGCGCCCTGCACCAGCACGGTGTCGCCGGCCTTGAGACCGCCCTGGGTGAAGAGCATCCGGTACGCGGTGAGCCACGCGGTCGGCAGGCAGGCGGCCTCCTCGAAGGAGAGGGAGGCGGGCTTGGGCACGACGTTGCGCCGCGGCACCGCCACCCGGTCCGCGAAGGTGCCCTGGTGGCGCTCGGAGAGCAGCGAGCGTCGCGGGTCGAAGGTCTCGTCGCCGCTCCAGTCGGGGTCGCTGACCACGGCGTGCACGACGACCTCGTTGCCGTCCTCGTCCAGCCCGGCGGCGTCACACCCGAGGATCATCGGGAGCGCCTCCTGCTTCAGGCCCACCCCCCGCAGCGACCAGAGGTCGTGGTGGTTGAGCGAGGCGGCCTTGACCGACACCGTGGTCCAACCCTCGGGGACCACCGGGTCGGGCCGCTCCCCGACCACCAGGCCGGAGAGCGGGTCGTCGTTGGAGAAGCTGTCGGCGTACACGGCGAACATGCGTCGACCCTAGTCGGGCAGCCCACCCCACCAGACGTTGAGTTGCCACTCGCGCGGGCCGAGTCGCCACTCGCGCGCTCGCGAGTGGCGACTCGGCCCGCGCGAGTGGCAACTCAACCCTCAGGGGTCAGGGGCGGGTGACGCCGTCGAGGCGGGCGGCCTCGGAGACGGCGGTGGCGACGGCGGGGCCGACGCGCTCGTCGAACGGGGAGGGGACGATGAAGTCCTCGGCGAGCTGCTCCCCCACCAGGGCGGCCAGCGCCTCGGCGGCCGCCACCTTCATCCCCTCGGTGATCGCGGTGGCGTGGGCGTCGATGGCTCCGCGGAAGATGCCGGGGAAGGCCAGCACGTTGTTGATCTGGTTGGGGAAGTCCGACCGGCCGGTGGCGACGACGCGGGCGTAGCGGTGGGCCAGGTCGGGGTGGACCTCCGGGGTCGGGTTGGCCAGCCCGAAGACGATGGCGTCGGGCGCCATCGACGCCACGATCTCCTCCGGCACGGTGCCGCCGCTGACGCCGATGTAGACGTCGGCACCAGCCATCACGTCGGCGAGCGAGCCGCGCCGCCCGAACACGTCCGCGGTGTCGAGGGCCAGTCGACGCTTGACCGGCGTCAGGTCGGAGCGCTCGGAGTTGAGCACGCCCTGGCGGTCGAGGACGGCGACGTCGCGGACCCCGGCCTCGAGCAGGATCCGGGCGACCGCCACTCCGGCGGCGCCCGCGCCCTGGATCACGACCCGGGTGCCGTCGGGGGTGCGCCCGGTCAGGCGCAGCGCGTTCGTGAGCGCGGCCAGGGCGACCACGGCGGTCCCGTGCTGGTCGTCGTGGAAGACCGGGATGTCGAGCAGCGCCTTGAGCCGGGACTCGATCTCGAAGCACCGCGGCGCGGAGATGTCCTCGAGGTTGATCCCCCCGAAGCTCGGCGCGAGCCGGGCGACCGTCTCGATGATCTCCTCCACGTCAGTGGTGTCGAGGCAGATCGGGATGGCGTCGACACCGCCGAACTGCTTGAACAGCACGGCCTTGCCCTCCATCACCGGCATCGCGGCCGCGGGGCCGATGTCGCCCAGCCCCAGCACGGCGGTGCCGTCGGTGACGACCGCCACGGTGTTGGGGACCCAGGTGTAGTGCCGGCTCATCGCCGGGTCGGCCGCGATCGCCTCGCAGACCCTCGCCACCCCGGGGGTGTAGGCGAGGGAGAGGTCGTCCCGTCCGACGAGCGGAACCGTCGAGCGGATCTCGGTCTTGCCCCCGACGTGGAGGTCGAAGACCGGGTCGCCGGCGTACGGGTGCGGGAGTGAGGGAGCCACGGCGATCGATCCTTCCACACCGCCCCGGTCGCGACCGGGGGGTCTCAGAGCCGTCGTGGCGCGGGCCACACCCGGGCGAGCGCGACGCCGAGGACGTCGGCCTCCGCCACCGGCCCGCGGTGGCGGGAGTCGACGCCGGCCGGGTTGTCCCCGAGCAGCCACCACGCCGGCGCGCCCGTCCGCGTCGTACGCCGCTCGGTGGCGCGCTTGACCGCGAGCGTCCCGTCGGCGAACCGTGCGACGACGACGTCACCGGGACGCACCCGGGCGCCGTAGCGGACCAGCAGCCGGTCGCCGGCGGACAGCCCGGGCAGCATCGAGTCGCCGCGCACGAGAGCCCAACCGAGGGGAATCCGGCCCACCTTCGAGGGTGAAGACACGCGGAGTAGTGTCACAGAGGACGAGAATTCCCCGGCAGATAGGACCTACAGACGATGTTCGACACGCTGTTCACCCCGACCGTCGAGGTCTCGGCGCACTGCGACCTCCCCTGCGGCGTCTACGACCCGGCACAGGCCCGGATCGAGGCCGAGTCGGTCAAGGCGATCATCGCCAAGGTCGCCGACAACGACGACCCGGACTTCCGCACCCGCGCGATCCTGATCAAGGAGCAGCGCGCCGAGCTGGTCAAGCACCACCTCTGGGTGCTGTGGACCGACTACTTCAAGCCCCCGCACTTCGAGAAGTACCCGCAGCTCCACCAGCTGTTCAACGAGGCCACCAAGCTGGCCGGCGCGAGCGGCACCAAGGGTGAACTGGACGCCGGGAAGGCCGACGAGCTGCTCGCGAAGATCGACGAGATCGCGGAGATCTTCTGGGAGACCAAGAAGTCCTGAGCCCCCGTCTCAGCACGGTCGGGGCCGATCGCCACACCTGGCGGTCGGCCCCGACTAGTGTCTGCCCCAGTCGATCGAGGGAGGACTGCCCGCCCATGTCACCGACAGGGACGCCCGACGAGGGCCAGCGTGCGGACGTCGAGCTGCGGCTGCCGGCCGACGGCGCCTACGTGTCCGTGCTCCGCACGACCACCGCGAGCCTCGCCGCACGCCTCGACTTCACCATCGACGACATCGAGGACCTGCGGATCGCGGTGGGCGAGGCCTGCGCCCTGGTCCTCCCCGAGGCCGACGCGGCCTCGCCGCTGCTCGCGGAGTTCTTCCTCGCTCCCGGTCGGCTGACGGTCCGGGTGACGGTCAGCGGCTCCGAGATCGGGCAGCCCGACTACGACAGCTTCGCCTGGCAGGTGCTCGACACGCTGGCGGGGAGCGCCACCGCGGAGGTCGACTCGGACTCCTTCGTGGTCACCGTCACCATGGCGACCGAGTCCTGGGAGCCCAGCCTGTGACATGACGGCCGACAACCACCGGGACGACGGTGCGCCGGGGGACGCGCCGTCGACGACCGACGAGACCCGGCGACGTACCGCCGAGCTGTTCGCCGTCCTCCGCGACACCGGGCCCGACACGGAGCCCGACACCGGGCACGACACCGGGGTGCGCCACGCTGCCCGCGAGGAGCTGGTCCACCTCCACCTCGCCCTGGTGCAGCACTGCGCCCGTCGCTTCCGCAACCGGGGTGAGCCCTACGAGGACCTGGTCCAGGTCGGCACCATCGGGCTGCTGAAGTCCATCGACCGCTTCGACTGCGCTCGGAACGTGGAGTTCTCGACCTACGCGACGCCGACCATCATCGGCGAGATCAAGCGCCACTTCCGCGACAAGGGCTGGGCGATCCGGGTGCCGCGTCGGTTGCAGGAGCTGCGGATGCAGATCGCCACCGCGACCGCGGAGCTCACCCAGGCACTGGGTCGCTCCCCCACGCCCCGCGAGCTCGCGCAGCGGGTCGGCTGCTCCGTCGAGGAGATCGTCGAGGGCCTGGAGTCGAACAACGCCTACGCCACGCTGTCGCTCGACGCGGGCGACGAGCACGACGACAGCGCCACCCGGCTGCTCGACGCCCTGGGCTCCGACGACGAGAACCTCGAGCACGTCGAGGTCCGGGAGTCGATCAAGCCGCTGCTCGACGCGTTGGAGCCGCGCGAGAAGCGGATCCTGCTGCTGCGCTTCTTCAAGAACATGACCCAGTCGCAGATCGCCGAGGAGATCGGGGTCTCCCAGATGCACGTCTCGCGGCTGCTCACCCGCACCCTCGCCCAGCTCCGCACGTCGCTGCAGGACGGCCGCTGACCCGCGCGTACGCCGCAGTGGCCGGTGCTCAGCCGGCGTCGGCGAAGGCTGCGATCGAACGAGGGTGCAGGACCCCCGCGACCGTGACCAGCGCCACGGTCCCCATCAGCACGGCGACCCAGGTCGTGCCACCGCCCCAGAATCCGGTGGCCACCCCCAGCAGCACCAGCTGCATCATCACCACGGGGGCGCGCACCCAGGACTCGCGCCGGAGCAGCTGCCGCGCGGCGAGGGCCAGCGCGACTCCCCAGCCGACGAAGAACACCGAGGTGGTGATCCCCATCGTGACCCGGTCACCGCTGAGGTTGACCAGCTCCAGCACGCCGTAGAGCACGAACATCAGCCCCTGGACGACCGCCAGGGAGGCCGCCACGGCCAGCGGTGGCGGGGTGCCGTCGGACAAATCGTGGGCCGAACTGTGGTCTGGACCTTGATCCCGGGTGGTCACGGGCACCAGACTACGGGCGGGCCGTGTGACGGAGCCGACCCGGCGCGGGGGTTGTTTCACGAACGAACTCTTGGCACGCTGGGGGATCGCTCGTGAAAGCGCTCACTAGCCCCTGCCGTCACCACCCCCGACTGCATCTGCGCGCACGAGCTCACACGGCCATCACCCCCGAGGTCAGAAGAGAGGGATTCCCCAGCCATGGATTGGCGCGACCGTTCCGCATGCCTTGACGAGGACCCGGAGCTGTTCTTCCCCATCGGCAACACCGGGCCGGCCATCCTCCAGATCGAGGAGGCCAAGCAGGTCTGCCGGCGCTGCGACGTGCGCGAGCAGTGCCTGGAGTGGGCGCTCGAGGCTGGCCAGGACCACGGCGTGTGGGGAGGCCTGAGCGAGGACGAGCGCCGGGCTCTCAAGCGTCGCAACGCCCGGGCCCGCGTGCGCACGGCCTGACCGCGCCCCCCCGGTAGATCGGCAGCACCGGCACGACGTCACTCACGGCAGGGGGACGTCGATCTCCACCCGGGCGCCCTCGCCCGCCGTGGCTCCGGTGACGACCAGCCGGCCGGCGAGCTCGGACTCGACCAGGGTCCGGACGATCGAGAGCCCCAGGTGGGTCGAGGAGTCGAGGTCGAAGTCGTCGGGCAGACCGCGGCCGTCGTCCTGCACGCTGAGCTGCAGCCGGCCGCCGCCGCGGGTGACGTCGAGCTCGATCCGCCCGCTCCGGTCCGTGTCGTAGCCGTGCTCGACGGCGTTCTGGAGCACCTCGGTCAGCACCATCGCCAGCGCCGTCGCCGCGTCCGACGGCAGGACGCCGAACGACCCGGAACGCGCCACCCGGACCCGGTCCCCGGTGGCACTGACCTCGGTCACCATCCGCGCGAGCCGGTCGGCGATCTGGTCGAAGCCGACCTGCTCGTCCACGGCACTGCTGAGCGTCTCGTGGACGACGGCGATCGAGCCCACGCGACGCACGGCCTCCTCGAGCGCCGCGCGCGCCTCCGGCGCATCGATCCGGCGGGCCTGCAGCCGCAGCAGCGCCGCGACCGTCTGCAGGTTGTTCTTCACCCGGTGGTGGATCTCGCGGATCGTGGCGTCCTTGGTGACGAGCTCGCGGTCGCGGCGCCGCAGGTCGCTGACGTCGCGCACCAGGACCAGGGCGCCGATCTGCTCCTGCTGCGGCCGCAGCGGGATGGACCGCACGATGAGGGACACCGCGTCGGCCCCCAGCTCGGTGTCGCGATGGACCCGGCCGCCGAGCACCGCCGACAGCGTCTCCTCGTCGGGTCGGCGTCGCGGCGGCACCAGCTCCCGGGTCACCTCGGCGAGCACGGTCCCCTCCAGGTCCCCCGAGAGCCCCAGCCGGCGGAACACCGAGAGCGCGTTGGGACTGGCGTAGGTGACCCGGCCGACGGCGTCGATCCTCACGAACCCGTCACCGACCCGCGGCGAGTCGGTGTGGTCGCCGCGCTGGCCGGGCGCCGGGAAGTGGCCGTGGGCGATCATCTGCGTCAGGTCGGCCGCCGTCTGCAGGTAGGACAGCTCCAGCCGGCTGGGGGTCCGCACCCCGAGCAGGTTGGTGTGGCGGCCGATCACCGCGATCACCCGGCCCGCCCGCCGCACCGGGATCGTCTCGACCCGCACGGGCACGTGGTCGCGCCACTCCGGGTCGCCCTCGCGCACCAGCCGCCCCTCGGCGTACGCCGCGTCGAGCATCGGCCGCCGGCCGCGAGGCACGAAGGTGCCCACCACGTCGTCGACGTACGCCGTGGGGCCGGTGGTCGGCCGCATCTGGGCGCCGGCCCAGAAGCCCCCGCCCTCGCGGTCGGGCAGCCAGAGCACCAGGTCGGCGAAGGAGAGGTCGGCGATGATCTGCCAGTCGGCCTGGATCAGCTGCAGCCACGCGACGTCCTCGGAGTCGAGGTCGGTGTGGCTGCGCACCAGCTCGGTCAGCGACGGCATGGGTGGAGCGTAGGCCGTCCCGTCTGGCGTGCCGGGCGGCCCGGTCACCCGGTCGAGGGGTGGTCGGGTGGGCTGGCAGGATGACCCCCATGTCTGGGGCGTACTGGAAGCAGGTGGTCGAGCGCGGTCTCGAGGTCCCCACCGACCGGCCCCTGGACGAGCTGACGGCAGAGCTGACCCGGATGCTCGGCTCCACCGACCCCGACGTCCGGGACGGCACGGCCTACCCGGCGCTCGGCACCTGGATCGACCGCGGCGTCTACGACGACCTGCTGACCGGGCTCGGCGACGGGATGGCCGCCGGGCTCGAGGTGGGCCTGGGGCTGCCGGTGAGCGACTCGGTGTTCCGGCGCACCTTCAGCGTGCTGGTGCTGGCCACGGTCATCGAGCGCGACACCTCCCGCGAGCTGCTGCCGGCCGACACGGTGCTGCGCTGGGGCGACCAGATCGTCGGCTGGTACCTGCGTGAGCGCGACCTGCGCGGCTGGGTCGAGGGCAAGGGCTGGGCCCACGCGGTGGCCCACGGCGCCGACGCCATCACCGCCCTGGCGAGGTCACGCCACCTCGGCGCCGCCGAGCTGACGGTGCTGCTCGACGTGGTGGCCGACCGGGTGGTCGCCGACGGGCCGGCGATGCTCGCCGGGGAGCCGGACCGGATGGCCGCGGCGGTCCTCGCCGTGCTGCACCGCGGCCTGGTGCCGATGAGCGTGGTGGAGCCCTGGCTCTCGCGGATCGCCGCGAACGCCGACCCGTTCGCACCCTCCGGGGCCGACGCCGACGACGACCCCTACCGCAGCACCCACAACCCCCAGCAGCTGCTGCGCGCGCTCTACCTCCAGCTCGCCGCCGGTCCCGCGCGACCACCCCACCGAGCCGATCTGGTGCTGGCCACCGTCGACGCGCTGCGGGCGACCAACGCCGTGCTCGGGGATCCGATCTCCCCGAGCTGAGCGACCCGGACCTGCACCCGGTGCCTGACTACCGTTGAGTAGCCTGCCGTCATGACCGACGTGACGGAATCCACGGAGACCTCGCAGATCTCGGGCCACGCGGGCGAGCTGGCCGTCGCCGCCGCCCGCGCGCACGGGGTCGAGACCATGTTCACGCTCTCGGGGGCCCACGTGTTCCCGATGTACGACGGAGCGGTCAGGGCCGACCCGCCGATGCGGCTGCTCGACGTGCGCCACGAGCAGACGGCGGCCTTCGCCGCCGAGGCGACCGGCAAGCTGACCCGGGTCCCGGGGCTCGCCGTCCTCACCGCCGGGCCCGGCGTGACCAACGGGATCAGTGCCATCGCGCAGGCCCAGTTCGCCGGCTCCCCGATGGTGGTGATCGGCGGCCGGGCACCTGCGAACCGGTGGGGCAGCGGCAGCCTGCAGGAGCTCGACCAGCCCCCGATCATCGGGCCGATCGCGAAGGCGGCGCGCACGATCCACACCGCCGACGGGGTGCTCGGCGGGGTGCACGACGCGTTCACCGCCGCCGGCTCCTCCCACCGCGGCCCGGTCTTCCTCGACGTGCCCATGGACGAGTTCTTCGACTCGGCCTCGGGCGAGCTGCCCGTGGTCACGCGGGTCCGTGGCGCGGAGCCTGACCCCGACGCCCTCGCCGAGGTGGCCGAGCTGCTCGGCACCGCCGTCCGTCCGGTCCTGGTGCTCGGCACCGACGTGTGGGCCGACGGGGCCGAGGAGGCCGCGCTCCGCTTCGTCGAGGAGACCGGGATCCCCGCCATCACCAACGGCATGGGTCGCGGGGTGGTCCCCGGCGGCCACCCGCTGCTGGTCACCAAGGCCCGGGGGGCGGCGCTCGGGGGTGCCGACCTGGTCGTCGTGGTCGGGACCCCGCTGGACTTCCGGCTGGGCTACGGCGTCTTCGGCGGACCCGACAAGAACGCCGGGGCGGCACCGGCCCAGGTCGTGCACATCGCCGACTCGCCCGGCCAGGTCTCCGGCCACGCCGACCTCGCCGCCTCGTTGAGCGGCGACCTGACGGCGGTCCTCGACGGCCTGCAGCGCGCGCTCGAGCAGGTCGTACGACGCCCCGACCGCTCCGGCTGGGTCTCCGACCTGCAGGACACGGTGAGGGCGGCGGTGGAGCGGGACAGCGCACTGCTCACGGCCGAGGCCGACCCCATCCACCCCGCCCGCATCTACGGCGAGCTGGTGCCACGGCTGGCCGAGGACGCCGTGGTGATCGGCGACGGAGGCGACTTCGTCAGCTTCGCCGGGAAGTACGTCGAGCCGAAGCGCCCCGGCGGCTGGCTCGACCCCGGTCCCTACGGTTGTCTCGGTGCCGGCCTCGGGGCCGCGATCGCCGCGCGGCTCGCGCGCCCGTCGGCCCAGGTGGTGCTACTGCTCGGTGACGGCGCGGCCGGCTTCTCGCTGATGGACGTCGACACCCTGGTGCGCCACCGGCTGCCGGTCGTCATGGTGTGCGGCAACAACTCCGCCTGGGGGCTGGAGAAGGGCCCGATGCAGATGCTCTACGGCTACGACGTCGCCGCCGACCTCGCCAGCCAGACCCGCTACGACGAGGTGGTCCGAGCGCTCGGCGGGGCCGGCGAGACGGTCACCGACCCGCGCCGGATCGGGCCCGCGCTGGACCGTGCCTTCGCGGCCGACGTGCCCTACCTGGTCAACGTCATCACCGACGTCGACGCGGCCTACCCCCGCGCCACCTTCGGCATCTGAGATGGAGGTCCGGCCGGCCGCCGTGCACGAGCTCGACGCCGTGGGCGCGCTGAGCGTCGCGGCGTACGAGGACTTCATGCTCGGCCCGCGCGACCCCTACCGAGCCCGGGTGGGCGATGCCGCGACCCGGGCCCGGGAGGCGGAGCTGTGGGTGGTCGCGGAGGACGACGACCTGCTCGGCTGCGTGACCTACTGCCCGCCCGGGTCACCGTGGCGCGAGCTCGCGACCGACGCCCGGGAGGGCGAGTTCCGGATGCTCGCGGTCCACCCGGCGGCCCGGGGCCGGGGGGCCGGCCGGGCGCTCGCCGTCCACTGCGAGGCGCGGGCGCGCGCCCACGGTGCCACGCGGATGGTGCTCTCGTCGCTGGCCGAGATGACCGCGGCCCACCGGGTCTACGGTCGGCTGGGCTACGTCCGCGACCCCGACCGTGACTGGTCGCCGATGCCGGACGTGCACCTGATCGCCTTCGTCAAGGAGCTGACGTGACCGAGACCCTGCGAGCCACCCTCACCTTCACCGTCACCGCGCAGGACACGGCCGCCGCGCTCGGCAGCGGCTCGCTGCCGGTCCTCGCGACGCCCCGGCTGCTCGCCTGGTGCGAGGCGGCCACCTGTGCCGCGATCGAGCCGGCGCTGACCGAGGGGTCGACCTCCGTCGGCACCCGGGTCTCGCTGGAGCACCTCGCGGCCTCCCCCGTCGGCGCCGTGCTCGAGGTCACCGCCGAGGCGGCGTACGTCGACGGCCGGCTGCACCGGTTCACCGTCGCCGCCCGCCCCGCCGGGGGGCTCAAGCCGCTCGGCACCGGCGAGATCACCCGGGTCGTCGTCGACGCCGACCGGTTCCTCGCCCGCCTGCAGGGTTGAGCTGGGCCTCCGCACCACATGAGTTGGGCCTCCGCACCACCCAACGGTGGTGCGGAGGCCCAGCTCAACGTGTGTGTGCGTGCGTCAGGCGTTGGGACGCTTGCCGTGGTTGGCTGCCTTCTTACGACGCGAACGGCGCTTGCGACCGGTCTTGCCCATGGTGTCCTCCTGGCTCGAATGCTGTGCGCAGTCTCTCAAATCACGACGGCGGGAGCCAATCGGGCCCCCGGGCCGGGTCAGGACTCGGCGATCCGGACCTGGACCTCGCGGATCTGCACCATCACGCGCTGCCGCAGCTCCGAGGGCGCGGACTCCGAGCAGGACCGGGCGACGACGGCCTTCACCGTGCGCTGCAGGTCGTAGCGCTCCAGGCAGGGACCGCACTCGTCGAGATGGACCCGGACCGCAGAGCAGTCGGCCTCGTCCAGCTCGTTGTCGAGGAAGTACACGATCCGCTCGAGGTAGTCGGCGCAGTCGTCGGGCGAGTGCTCGTGGCTCACGACTCCTCCTTCCCGCGGGTGCTGCCCGCCGGCAGCAGGTCATGGGTGCGGACGTAGTCGGACAGCATGTCGCGCAGCTGCCGTCGTCCTCGGTGCAGGCGCGACATCACGGTCCCGATCGGGGTGTCCATGATCTCGGCGATCTCCTTGTAGGCGAAGCCCTCGACGTCGGCCAGGTAGACGGCGAGGCGGAACTCCTCGGGAAGCCGCTGCAGCGCGTCCTTCACCTGGGAGTCGGGGAGCCGCTCGAGGGCCTGGGTCTCCGCGGACTTCAGCCCGCTGGAGGTGTGGCTCTCGGCGCGCGCCAGCTGCCAGTCCTCGACGTCCTCGGTCATGGACTGCTGCGGCTGCCGCTGCTTCTTGCGGTAGTTGTTGATGAAGGTGTTGGTCAGGATCCGGTAGAGCCACGCCTTGAGGTTGGTCCCGGGCTTGAACTGGTGGAAGGAGGAGAACGCCTTGGCGAACGTCTCCTGCACCAGGTCCTCGGCGTCCGGAGGGTTGCGGGTCATCCGCATCCCGGCGGCGTACAGCTGGTCGAGGAACGGCAGCGCGTCGCGCTCGAAGCGCGCAGCCCGCTGCTCGTCGGTCTCGGTGTCGATGTCGACGGGGTCGACGGTCAGGTCATCTGTCATCGCTCCCCAGTCTAGGCCGAGGGCCGGACTCTCCATCACTGCCAGCACGACGACTGAACACGATCACCCGCCGGATGATTCCCCGACGACCTCCCGCACGATCCACTCCAGGGTCGCCTCGACCACCACCCCGAGCGCCTCCTCCTGGGTCAACGGCCCCCGCTTCGGCACCTTGAAGCCGTGGTCGGCACCCGGCAGCACCGCCATCTCGACGGTGTCGGGGAACTCCTCGGGGCGTCCGAAGCTGTCGTTCTCACCCTGCACGACGAGCGTGGGTACGCCGGAGCCGAGCAGCTCCGCCAGCCGGCTCTTCTCCGGCCTCCCCGGCGGGTGGAGCGGGAAGGCCAGCGCGAGGCACGCCACGGCGCCGATCTCGCCGGCGCAGCGGGCCGCGCAGCGCGCACCGGCCGAGCGGCCGCCGACGATCAGCGGGCTCCGGCTCCGCAGCCGGGCGGCCGCGACCCGCAGCCCGTCGTCGAGCGTGGCCGGCGGCGACGCGACCTTGCGGCCGGCCAGCACCCAGGGCTGCTCGAAGAGCACCACGGTGATCCCCTGCGGCGGCAGGTCGCGGGCCAGCGCCTGCAGGTCGCGTCCTTCGATGCCGAGTCCGGCGCCGTGGTTGAGCAGCAACGTCGCCTGCGGGCTGCGCGCGCGGAAGGTGACGGTGCGGGCCTCGCCGTGCGGGGTCTGGAACCGTGACTCGGTGCCGGTGCGGGCGCTCATGCGAGCGACTCCTCGGCGGGGATCGGCTCGAGCAGCTCGGGCCCGTTGTTGCGGACGTTGTTGACCAGGGTCTGCACCGGGTAGGCCTCCAGCTGGCCGGGCGCGGCAGGGACGAGCAGCGCGAGCAGGTCCTCGGTCGAGGACACCGCCGGGTCGAGCCAGGCCGCCCGGCGGTCGGGCTCCACCATCAGCGGCATCCGGTCGTGGATGTGGCCGACGGCGTCCTCGGCCTGCGTGGTCAGCACGGTGCAGGTCCAGAGGAACCGGTCCGGGTCGTCGGGGTCGCGGGTCGGGTCGCGCCAGATCTCGTAGAGCCCCGCCATCGCGAGCACCCCGCCGTCGGCGGGCCGGATGAAGAACGGTTGCTTGAGCGGCTTGCCGCCCTTGCCGGTCACCGCGGTGGGGTACCACTCGAAGTAGCCGTCGGCGGGCAGCAGGCAGCGACGGACCGCGAAGGCCCGCTTGAACGCCGGCTTCTCCGCCACCGTCTCCATCCGGGCGTTGATCATCCGGTTGCCGATCGAGGGGTCCTTGGCCCACGAGGGCACCAGGCCCCAGCGCAGCGTGCGGAGCTGGCGCTGGGGAGGCTCGTCGCTGTCGCGCGACGGTGGCCGCTCCACCACGGCGTAGACCTCCTTGGTGGGGGCGACGTTGTAGTCCGCCTCCAGCGGTCCCGCGATCCTGCTGTCGACGACCTCGAACTCCTCGATCAGGTCCTCGGGCTTCCGGCTCGACGCGTAGCGACCGCACATGGAGCCAGCCTAGGGCGCGGCGGCGACAACGGGTCGTGTAGACAAGGGCCATGACCATGACGCGCCTGATCGCCCGTCCGATGCTCGCCTCCATGTTCGTCCTGGGAGGTGTCAACGCGCTGCGCAACGCCCGCGAGCGCGCCGACGCCGCCTCCGTGGTGACCGACCGGGTCGTCCCGCTGGCCGAGAAGGTCGCCCCGCAGCTGCCGATCCCGAACGACCCCCTGACGCTGGTGCGGATCAACGCCGTCGTCCAGGTCGGTGCGGGGCTGATGCTCGCGACCGGTCGCTTCCCGCGGCTGGCCTCCACGGCGCTCGCGGCGTCGCTGGTCCCCACCACCGCGGCCGGCCACCGGTACTGGGAGGTCGAGGACCCCACCCAGCGCGCCAACCAGAAGATCCACTTCTTCAAGAACGTCTCGATGGTCGGCGGTCTGATGATCTCCGCCGTCGACACCGAGGGCCGGCCGGGGGTCGCCTGGCGAGCCCGTCGGGCCGCCAAGGACGCGCGCCGCGAGGCGCGCCACCTCGCCTCCAGCGCCCGCCGCGAGGCGAAGCTGGCCGCCGCCCAGATCCACTGAGCGGCGGCGCCGAGCGCGCTCGATACGCTGCGCGGGTGACCACCAGCCCCCACGCCGCCGTGGCGGACCCGTGGCCGGCGCCGCGTGCCGACGCGCCGGTCTCGGCGACCGTCTGCCTGCCCGGCAGCAAGTCGCAGACCAACCGGGCGCTGGTGCTGGCCGCGCTGGCCGACGGCCCGAGCGTCGTACGCCGACCGCTGCGCTCGCGTGACACCACCTTGATGGTCGCCGGGCTGCGCGCGATGGGCTGCGGCATCGACACCGGTGGCGAGGACTGGACGGTGACCCCGACCGCGCTGGCCGGACCGGCCCGCGTCGACTGCGGCCTCGCCGGCACGGTGATGCGCTTCCTGCCGCCGGTCGCCGGGCTGGCCCGCGGCCCGGTCGACTTCGACGGGGACCCCCACATGCGGCTGCGCCCGGTCGGGGTCGTGCTCGACGCGCTGCGCGAGCTCGGGGTCGAGGCCGAGGGCCGGGGGCTCCCGTTCACGGTCCACGGCAGCGGCCGGGTCCGTGGCGGGCGGGTCGTGGTCGACGCCTCGTCGTCCTCGCAGTTCGTCTCCGCCCTGCTGCTGGCTGGCGCCCGCTTCGAGGACGGCGTCGACGTCCTCCACGACGGCCCGCCGGTGCCCTCGCTCCCCCACATCGAGATGACCGTCGCCATGCTCCGCGAGCACGGGGTCGCGGTCGACGACTCCGAGCCCGACCGCTGGACGGTCGCGCCGGGTCCCGTCGGGGCGCTGGACCGCACGATCGAGCCCGACCTCTCCAACGCCGCCCCGTTCCTGGCCCTCGCCGCCGTCAGCGGTGGTGCCGTCACGGTCCGCGACTGGCCCCACCGGACCACCCAGGCCGGGGACCGGCTGCGCGAGATCCTGACCCTGATGGGGTGCGAGGTCGGCTTCACCGACGAGGGGCTGCGGGTGCGCGGGCCCGAGGTCCTCGAGGGCGTCGACCTCGACCTGCACGACGCCGGTGAGCTGACGCCGGCCGTCGCCGCCCTGTGCGCCCTCGCCCGAGGTCCCTCCCGGCTCCGCGGGATCGGGCACATCCGCGGCCACGAGACCGACCGGCTGGCGGCCCTGGCCCGGGAGCTCGGCGGCCTCGGCGCCGACGTCACCGAGCAGGCCGACGGCCTCGAGTTCCGTCCGGCCACGCTCCGCGGCGGCGTGTTCCACACCTATGCCGACCACCGGATGGCCCACGCCGGGGTGGTCGTGGGTGCGGCCGTCGACGGGGTCCTCGTCGAGGACGTCGCCACCACCGCGAAGACCTTCCCCGACTTCGCCGCGTTCTGGGCCGGGCTGCTGTGACATGACCGGCCGCTACACCGAGCACGACCACGAGCACTACGAGCGGCCGCGGCGGCGCACCCGGCCCCGCACCAAGGAGCGGCCGAGCTACGACGACGCGGTCGACGGCACCGTGGTCACCGTCGACCGTGGTCGCTTCACCCTCCTCGTCGACGGGGCGACCGTCACGGCCATGAAGGCCCGGCCCCTGGGACGCAAGGGGGTCGTGGTGGGCGACCGGGTACGGGTCGTCGGCGACGTCTCCGGCGACGACGGGGCGCTCGCGCGGATCGTGGAGGTCTCCGAGCGCGCCACCGTGCTGCGCCGTACCGCCGACGACGACGACCCCGTCGAGCGGGTGATCGTCGCCAACGCCGACCAGCTGGTCATCGTCACGGCGCTGGCCGACCCCGAGCCCCGCACCGGCCTGATCGACCGCGCGCTGGTGGCGGCGTACGACGCCCGGATGCAGCCGTTGCTGTGCCTCACCAAGTCCGACCTCGCCGACCCCGAGACGCTGCTCGTGACCTACCGCGCGCTGGGGGTGCCGTGGGTGGTGACGCAGCGGGACGGTGACCTGTCCATGGTGCGCGACGCGCTGGCCGGCCGGACCAGCGTGCTGGTCGGCCACAGCGGCGTCGGGAAGTCGACGCTGGTCAATGCGCTGGTCCCCGAGGCCCACCGCGAGATCGGGCACGTCAACGCCGTGACCGGCCGCGGCCGGCACACCTCGACCTCGGCCCTGATGCTCGCGCTCCCCGACGACGCGGGCTGGATCGTCGACACCCCCGGCATCCGCTCCTTCGGGCTGGCCCACGTGCAGCCCGAGCACCTGATCGCCGCGTTCCCCGACCTCGACGCCCTGACCGGGGAGTGCCCGCGCGGGTGCACCCACGGCTCCGAGGAGCCGGAGTGCGGGCTGGACCTCGCGATCACCGCCGGGGAGGCGGACGTGGACCGGGTCGACTCCTTCCGCCGGCTGCTCGCCGCCCGCAGCGAACCCGCCTGGTAGCCCAGGGCCAGGATCCGGCTCAGAACTGGTCGCGGACCGACTGCCACAGGGAGCGGGCGTCCGCGTCTCCGGAGAGCAGGACCAGCACCAGCACGACCACGGCGAAGCCCGCCAGGATCAGCGGCAGCATGGTCTTGAGCACGCCGGTCCGGGGGTTGAGGAAACCGGTCAGGGAGGCCATCACCCAGAAGCCGATGGTGGGCAGCACCAGCCGTGCGGCGTACTGCTGGTGGGCGAGCACCATCGGGTCGCGACCCAGCCGGGGGTCGCCGTCGAGCATCCGGTCCCCGCTGACGAACGCGCCGAGGATCGTCGCCGTCGCCACCGTGACCGCGATCATCATGGGATAGCGCCAGGTGTCGCGGCGGTCGACACGCACCACGAACCACAGGGTCAGCGCGCACGCCACCGGTCCGGCGACGCCCGCGGCGATCGCCAGCACCGTGTGCGGGGGGAACCCGAGGATCTCCATGGGAAGACGGTAGGGCTCAGACCCGCCCGGGGGAGCGGTTTCGCCGAGTCCGGCCGCACGCGCGGTCAGACGGTCGGACGGTCAGACACCCTCCCAGACCGCACGAGCACCGGCGTCGCCCACCAGCACCACCTGCACCAGCACCGCGAGGGCGAGCAGCCCCAGCGCCGCCCGGGCCAGGGTGCGCGGCATCCCGGGGCGGTCGTGGAGCCACCCGGCAGCGAGGGCGACCAGCCCGAAGCCGACGGCGAGCCACAGCAGCACCCCCGCACGGTCCTGGTGGATCGCCACCCACGGCTCCTGGGCGAGCCGCGGGTTGGCCTCGAGGAAGCCGTTCCCCGACACGAAGGCCGCCACGATGCTCAGGGTCGCGACCACCGCCAGCGCGACCATGGGCCAGCGCGCCCGGCCGGACCAGCGCGGGACCGCGACGTAGGCGAGGGCCGTGAGGGCCGCCAGCGGGCCGAACACGACCGCGGCGTGGACCACCAGAGGGTGCAACGGCAGCCCGGCGACGTCCATCTCCTCACGGTAGGGGGCTGTCGACCGGAGCGCGATGGGTCGCTCGGGGGCAGGGACCCAGTGCCCGGACAGGCGATCATCAGAATTGGGCAAATGGTGGGCCCCTGCCCGTATCGGCAGCGCATCCCTCGTGTGGTGGAGGTCGGGGAGCCCAGGGGGCTTTTCGAGCGCGACCCCCGGCTCGGCGGGGCAGACAGACGTATCCGACCCGTGGGGGAACCGTGAGAACGACCGTCAGCTCGACCATTGCCACCGCCGTCTGCGCGGCCCTGCTGCTGGTGCCGGCCGCGCCCAGCACGGCCGCCGGCCCGGGACACACCGTGCTCCCGTCCGAGGTGCCGTCCTCGGCCACGCCGGACTTCGGATCAGGCCGGGTCAACGCGATCACGCAGGTGGGCGACACGATGGTCGTCGGCGGGAACTTCGACGACGTCACCCCGCCGGGAGGCAGCCAGCGCAGCGCCACCGGCATCGCGGCGTTCGACGCGACGAGCGGCCAGCTCGTGAACGGGTTCTCCCCCACGCTGAACGGCAACGTCGAGGACGTGCTCCCGGGCCCGGACCCGGGCACCGTCTACGTCTCGGGCACCTTCACCCAGGTCGACGGTCAGGCCCAGAGCCACGTGACCCTGCTCGAGGTGTCGACCGGGCAGGTCGTCCCGGGGTTCCGCGCCGCCGCGACCAACGGCAGCATCGACACCCTCACCCTCGCCCAGGGACGACTGCTGGTCGGCGGCGCCTTCACCACCGCAGGCGGTCAGGGCCACGGCGGCCTCGCGTCGCTCGACCCGCGGACCGGGGCGCTCGACGACCTGATGGGCATCGACGTCTCCGGGCACCACAACGACACCGGCGGCGGCGCCCAGGGAGCGGTCGGCGTCCGCGACATGGAGGCCACCTCCGACGGCAGCAAGCTCGCCGTCGTCGGCAACTTCACGCAGGCCGACGGGCTCGAGCGCGACCAGGCGATGGTCGTCGACCTCACGAGCACGACGGCCACCGTCGACCCGGACTGGCGCACCCGCCGCTACGAGCCCTACTGCTACAGCTTCGCCTTCGACAGCTACATGCGCGGCCTCTCCGTGTCGCCCGACGACTCCTACTTCGTCATCAGCACGACCGGCGGTGGGGTCCGGGGGACGCTGTGCGACAACATCGCGCGCTTCGAGTTCGACGCCACCGGTGACGACGTCCAGCCCACCTGGAGCTCCGCCGCCGGCGGCGACACCCTGTGGGGCGTCGAGGTCACCGAGAACGCCGTGTACGTCGGCGGTCACCAGCGCTGGATGAACAACTCCGACGGCCGCGACAGCAACGCGCAGGGCTCCGTGCCCCGCGCCGGGCTCTCCGCCCACGACCCCGACTCGGGCGTGCCGCTGAGCTGGAACCCCGGCCGCAACCCGCGCGGCGTCGCGGCGTACGCGATCCACGCGACGGACGACGGCCTGTGGGTCGGCAGCAACACGGTCTGGGTCGGCAACCGGCGGTACCGCCGCGAGCGGCTCGCGTTCTTCCCCCTCGCCGGGGGTGTCGCACCCCACCCGGAGGGCACGCCCGGGCTCCCGGGCGAGGTCTACCTCGGCGGTGCCCAGTCGATCGACCAGGGCAACGTCCTCTACCGCGTGAACGCCGGAGGTTCGGCGCTCGCCGGGATCGACGGCGGTCCGGGCTGGGAGGCGGACAACCAGACGTCCAGCCCCTACCGGAACACCAACAGCAACGCCGCCGGCTGGGCGACCGGAGCCACGCGCGACGGCACCGTGCCCGCGAGCGCGCCGACCGCGCTGTTCGACTCCGAGCGCTGGTCGCCGAACGACAACCCGGCGATGTCCTGGGACTTCCCGGTCCCGTCGGGACTGCCGCTGCAGGTGCGGCTGTACTTCGCCAACCGGTGCAGCTGCACCAACGAGCCCGGCGAGCGCAGGTTCGACGTGTCCCTCGAGGGCACGACCGTGATCGACGACCTCGATCTGGTCGCCGCGGTCGGTGACCAGGTCGGGACCATGCGCGCCTTCGACATCACCAGCGACGGCACCGTCGACATCGACTTCGCCCACGTCGTCGAGAACCCGCTCGTCAGCGGCATCGAGATCGTCCGGACCGACCTGCCGCCGCCCGCCCCCGCGGAGAACTCGCTGCTCTCCGTGGACTTCGACGGCACGACGCCGGGGGCGCCGGGGGCCACGGACCCGCGCGGCATCGACTGGAACGACGTCCGCGGCGGCTTCGTCGTCGGCGAGACCCTCTTCACCGCCGAGACCGACGGCTACTTCCACCGCCGGACCTTCACCGAGGACGAGACCGGGCCCGACGAGGTCCTCGACCCCTACAACGACCCGTTCTGGAGCGACATCGACACCGGGTCCAACGGCACCTACCGGGGCCGGGTCCCGGACCTGTACGGCCAGATCGGCAGCCTCACGGGCCTGGTCTACGACTCCGACCGGATCTACTACACCCGCACCGGGAGGTCCGAGCTCTTCTGGCGCTGGTTCAACGCCGACAGCGGGATCATCGGCAGCCAGACCTTCACCGCGGACGGCGGCCGCGACTGGTCCGACACCGGTGGTCTGTTCGTGGACGGCGACACGCTCTACGTCGTGAGCGCCTCCACCGGTGACCTCTCCGCCGTGGCCTTCGACGACGGACCGCAGGGCCCGGCCGTCCTCGTCGACGACACCGTCGACTGGCGCGCGAACGCGCTCTTCCTCGGCCCGGACGCCGACACCACGCCGCCCCCCGTGAACGAGCCGCCGACCGCGGCGTTCACGGTGGTGTGCGACGAGCTGGTGTGCGACGTCGACGCCGCCGACTCCAGCGACCCCGAGGACGACCTCGTCTCCTACGCCTGGACCTTCGGCGACACCGGCACCGCCACCGGCATGACCGCCCAGCACACCTACACCGACGAGGACACCTACACCATCCGGCTCGAGGTCACCGACGGCGGCGGCCTCACCGACGCCACCACCGAGCAGGTCACCGTCGCCACCGACCCACCGCCGCCGACCGGTGACATCGCCTTCGTCGCCTCCGCCGCCAACACCGGCAACAACCCCAACCCCAGCGTCGAGGTCCCCGGCAGCATCTCCGCCGGCGACCAGCTGGTGCTGGTCGGCAGCTACCAGAGCACCAACTCCCCCGCCGACCCGGCCGGCTGGACCCGGGTCGAGGAGGACTCCCTCAACGGCATGAACAGCGTCGTGTGGACCCGCACCGCCACCGCCGGCGACGCCGGCACCACCGTGGTGACACCCCTGCCCAGCCGGCTGAAGTTCTCCCTGACCATGTCCGCCTACACCGGGGTCCACCCCACCGACCCCGTCGCCGCGGTCGCCAGCGCCACCGACACCAGCACCAGCCAGCACCAGAGCCCCACCCTCACGGCTCCCGCCGGCGCCTGGGTGGTGCAGGCCTGGACCGACAAGTCCTCCTCCACCGACGACTGGACCCCACCGGCCGGGACCACCGTCCGCGAAGAGGTCTTCGGCCCCGGCGGCGGACGCATCAGCGCCCTGCACACCGACCAGGGCCCCGTCACCGCCGGCACCGCCGGCGGCCAGACCGCCACCACCAACGCCAGCTCCGGCAGGTCCATCAGCTGGACCCTCGCCCTGCGCGGCGCCTCGTGAGCCGGGCGGGCAGGGCGACCACCGCCGCCGCGAGCGCGGCACTGACGGTCGCGGCGTTGACGCTCGGCGGGTGCTCGGGGAACGACGACGTCGGACCGGACGCCGGGCCCGAGGCAGGCGGCGCGACCCCCATCGCGGACCCCGGTGAGACCACCGGCGCGGGCACCTCCGGCACCCCCGGCTCGCAGCAGCAGGTGCTGGCCGGGATCGACGGCGAGCGCCGAGGCGGCTGCGTCGACACCGGTGAGGCGCGCGACGTCCGCTCGGGAGGGCTGGCCGCGGGTCCCTTCGACGAGGTCCGCGCCGGCTGGGACGCCGGCTCCGGCACGAGCCGCACCGTGCCCTTCTACCTCATCCCGGAGCACCCGGGAGCGATGGACGGGGTGGTGCTCACCGGTCGGCTGGTGGAGGGCTCGCAGCGCTTCCGGGAGAAGCACCGGCGTACCTCCCGGGTCGAGGGCTTCGACTTCTACGACCTGGACCTCACCCTGCCCGCCGCCGGCACCTGGCGGCTGCGGGCCACGGCCGGGCGGGACGTGGGGTGCTGGACGGTCGAGGTGGGCTGATCCCGGGCTGACTCCGGCTGGTCCCCGGCCCGACCGCGGGCGTCGCCGGGGCCCGGCGATCGGGACGCAGCAGAATAGTGTGTGCCGCGTGGCCGACTACACCGACGACCTGCGACTGGCCCACGTGCTGGCCGACGACGCCGACTCCCTGACGACGGCGCGTTACAAGGCACTGGACCTGCACGTCATGAGCAAGCCCGACCTCTCCCCCGTGACCGACGCCGACGAGGCGGTGGAGGAGAGCCTGCGGCGCACCCTCTCGCGGGTACGCTCGCGCGACGCGGTCACGGGCGAGGAGCACGGCTCCACCGGGCACAGCCAGCGCCGGTGGGTGATCGACCCCATCGACGGCACGAAGAACTACGTGCGCGGGGTCCCGGTCTGGGCGACCCTGATCTCCCTGGTCGTCGACGACGAGGTGGTGCTGGGCGTGGTCTCCGCGCCCCTGCTGCAGCGGCGCTGGTGGGCCTCGGTCGGGAGCGGCGCCTGGACCGGGCGCTCGCTGCTCAAGGCGACGCGCTGCCAGGTCTCGGACGTGCGCCGGCTCGAGGACGCCTCGCTCTCCTACTCCTCGCTGCACGGCTGGGACGAGCGCGACCGCCTCGACGACTTCCTCTCGCTCTCGCGCCGGTGCTGGCGGACCCGCGCCTACGGCGACTTCTGGTCCTACATGCTGCTGGCCGAGGGTGCGGTCGACCTGGCCGCCGAGCCGGAGCTGGCCCTGCACGACATGGCGGCGCCGGAGATCATCGTGCGGGAGGCCGGCGGCCGGTTCTCCTCCCTGGCCGGGACGGACGGTCCCTTCGGCGGCAACGCCCTGGCCTCCAACGGCCACCTGCACGACGCAGCGCTCGCCTTCCTCGGCTCCCTCTCCGACGACGAGACCGATCCCGACTCCCGCCCGCGTGGACCGGGCTCGGTCTCGGAGCTGCGCGACCGGCGCTCCCGGGAGGAGTGAACCGTCCCGGCCCGTCCACCGCAGCGTCCCCGCCCTGTTCACTCCGTCACGGCACGGCTAGCGTGAACCCATGAAGATCGGCGACGTACTCGGCGCGAAACCGAGCAAGGACGTAGTCACCATCAGCCCCGAGGCGGGTGTGCGCGAGCTGGTCACGGCGCTCGCCGAGCACAACGTCGGTGCCCTGATCGTGAGCACGGACGGGACCACCGTGACGGGGATCGTGAGCGAGCGCGACGTGGTGCGCCACCTCCACCACGACGGCACGGTCGTCAACAACACGGTGGGCGCGATCATGACCGAGGACGTGGAGACCTGCGGGCCGGAGACCACGCTCGAGGAGCTGATGAAGACGATGACCGAGCGACGGATCCGCCACGTCCCCGTCGTCGCCGACGGACAGCTGGTGGGCATCGTCTCGATCGGCGACATCGTCAAGCACCGCATCGACCAGCTGCAGTTCGAGCGGGACCAGCTGGACCACTACGTCCACCAGTCCTGAACAATGGCTGCCATGGACAAGCCCGAGATCGACTTCTTCGACCCCGAACCTCCCGCCGACCTGGTCGTCACCGACGTCACCGAGGGTGAGGGCGCCGAGGCCACCGCCGGCTCCACCGTGTCGGTCCACTACGTCGGCGTCTCCCACTCCACCGGCGAGGAGTTCGACGCCTCCTACAACCGCGGCACGCCGCTGCAGTTCCGGCTCGGCGCCGGCCAGGTGATCTCCGGCTGGGACCAGGGCGTGCAGGGCATGAAGGTCGGCGGCCGTCGCCAGCTCGTGATCCCGCCCCACCTCGGTTACGGCGACCGCGGCGCCGGCGGCGTGATCAAGCCCGGCGAGACGCTGATCTTCGTCGTGGACCTGCTCGGCGTCAGCTGAGGACGTCCCCCGCACTCACCAGGGCAGGTCGTCCGGGGCCGCCTCGTCGGCGACCCGGGCGGCCTGTGCGCCCAGCGAGACCACGTCACCGACCTGCAGCTGCCGGCCCCGACGGGTCTCGACCTCGCCGTTGACCCGGACGTGGCCCTCCTGGACGGCCGGCTTGGCGTCGGCACCGCTCTCGACGAGGTTGGCCAGCTTGAGGAACTGACCCAGCCGGATCGACCGGTCGCGGATCGGGACGTCGTACGGCGTGCTCACACCAGCACCGTAGCGGTGTGGATGACCACGCCCACCAGGCCTCCCACGACCGTTCCGTTGATGCGGATGAACTGCAGGTCGCGGCCGACGTGGAGCTCGATCCGGCGTGCCGCCTCGCGGCCGTCCCACCGCTCGATCGTGGTGGTGATGACGGTGGTCAGCTCCGCGCCGTACCGCTCCACGACGAACACCGCGGCGTCGGCCGCGAGGCCGTCGAGCCTGCGGCGCAGCTCGTCGTCGACGGTCAGCCGCTCGGCGAAGGCGACCAGCTCGGCCTGCAACCGGCTGCGGAGCTCGCCCTCGGGGTCGCGCAGCGCCCCCAGCAGCGCCTGCCGGAGCGCGTTCCACAGCGAGATGCCGGTGGCGGTGAACTGGGGATGGTCGAGCAGCCGGTTCTTCAGAGCCTCCGCCCGGGCCCGGGTGTCGTCGTCGAAGAGCAGGTCCTGCCCGAGCTGCCCGAGCATCGAGTCGAACGCCGCCCGCGCGTGGTGGTGGGGGTCGCGACGGATGTCGTCGACCCAGCGGACCGTCTCGCTGTGGAGTCGGGTCGTCACGGCCTCGTTGAGCCGGGTCGGAGTCCACCACGGCGCCCGCTCGCTGAGCACGTGGCGGACCGTGTCGGGGTGCTCGACCAGCCACCGGTGGAGCTCCTCGAGCGCGAGGTCGACCACCCCGTGGTGCAGGTCGTCGCGGACCGCCTCGACGAGCAGACTGCCGAGCACCGGCGCGATCGGCTCCTCCCGGAACCTCGGCACCAGGGCGGCCTCCACGAGATCGGCGACCTGCTGGTCGTCGATCCGCGCCAGGGCGAGGCCGGCGAGCTCGGTGACCTCGTCGACCACGCGTCGGGCGTGGGCGGGCTGCGAGGTCCACTCCCCCAGCCGGCGCGAGATCCCCGCGGCTGCGACCCGCTCCCGCACGATGCCCTCCTGCAGGAAGCTCTCCCCGAAGAACTCCTCCAGGCCCTGGGCGAGCTGGTCCTTGCGCCGCGGGATGAGCGCGGTGTGCGGCACCGGCAGGCCCAGCGGGTGCCGGAACAGCGCCGTCACCGCGAACCAGTCGGCGATGGCACCCACCATGGAGGCCTCGGCGCCGGCGTTGACGAAGCCCCAGAAGCCGGTGCGGTCCAGGGTCAGCAGGTAGACCACCGCAGCCAGCACCAGCAGCCCCACGGCCAAGGTCCGCATCCGCCGCAACCCGCGGCGCCGCTCCTCGTCGGCGGCCGGATCGACCAGGTGGGTGGGATCGGTGATCGCGGTGGCGCTCGCAGCGGTGCTCATCACACTCGATTCTCCCCCACCGGTGAGCGCCTGACAGAATGTGCCGATGCCGCGCACCGTGATCACGTTCGGGACCTTCGACGTCTTCCACGTCGGGCACCTCCGCGTCATCCAGCGGGCGGCCGAGCAGGGTGACCGGTTGGTGGTCGGCGTGTCGTCCGACGCGCTCAACCTGAGCAAGAAGGGCCGCGAGCCCGTGTTCAGCCAGGGTGAGCGGCTGGCGATCGTGGCCGCGCTCAAGCCCGTCGACGAGGTCTTCGTCGAGGAGAGCCTCGACCTCAAGCGCCACTACATCGAGCAGTACGCCGCCGACGTGCTCGTGATGGGTGATGACTGGGCGGGCCGCTTCGACGAGTTCGGCGACGTCTGCGAGGTCGTCTACCTCCCCCGCACGCCGGCCATCTCCACCACCGCCCTGATCGAGAAGATCTCCGCCACCGGCTGAGGCTCCCCGGAGCGGGCGCTTCCGCGGGTTAGGGTCGCTCGACCGCCGACCGGCCCCTCGGACCGAAGGACTTCCCCCCATGCGGCCCCTGCCCCTGCGCCCCGCCCGCACGACCGCCCTCACGGCTGCGCTCAGCGTCGCCCTCACGGCTGCCCTGACGCTCAGCCCCACCACTCCCGCCTCTGCTGCGCCGCCGGGTGCGGCCGACCCGGGCCGACCCGACCCGGTCCTGGCCCTCGCCGAGTCCGCGCTGTCCGGCGAGGTCGCCGGCGAGACCCGGCCCGAGGCGACGATCGCCCTGCGCGACCTGTTCGTCTCGCTGCCCTCCCTCACCGGCGACGAGCGCGTCCGGGCCGAACGCATCCTGGCGCGACCCACGGACCGGGCCGACGACCCCCACCACGACGGCTACCGCACCCGCTCGGTCAAGAAGTGCAGCAGCAGGATCTGCGTCCACCGGGTCCGCTCGACGTCCGACCAGGCGACGGGCGCGTGGGCCCGGACCACCCTGCGGGTGATGGAGAAGGTCTGGCGCAAGGAGATCGGGAGCCTCGGCTACCGCCGTCCGGTCAAGGACGGCCGGATCGGCGGCCGGGGCGGGAAGTTCGACGTCTACCTCAAGGAGCTGGGCTCGCAGGGCCTCTACGGCTACTGCGCCCCGGAGTACCGGGTCAAGGGCCACCGCCGGCTCGCCAACGGCTACTGCGTGCTCGACAACGACTACGCCCGCTCACAGTTCGGTCGCAAGCCCCTCGACAGCCTGCGGGTCACGGCCGCCCACGAGTTCTTCCACGCCGTCCAGTTCGGCTACGACTACCTCGAGGACCCCTGGCTCATGGAGGCCACGGCCACGTGGATCGAGGAACGCTTCGCCGACGGCGTCAACGACAACCGCCAGTACCTCCCCGCCGGGCAGGTCAGGCGCCCCCACGTCCCGCTGGACACCTTCGACCGCAACGCCTCGGTCCAGTACGGCAACTGGACCTTCTTCGAGTTCCTCGGGATGCGCTACGGCCACGGGATCGTGAAGCGGATCTGGAAGCAGGTCGGCCAGGCGCGGACGGACGGGAAGACCTACTCGATGGCCGGCGTACGCCGCGCGCTGCCCGGCGCCACCACGCTGCCCGAGGTCTACACCCGCTACGCCGCAGCGAATGCGACGCCCGGGCGCTCCTACCCCGAGGGCTCCGCGTGGCCGGGGCCGCAGTGGGCCGGCGGCGGGAAGCTCGGTCGCGGCGACGTCGCCTCCGCCGGGCTCCGGGTCTCCCACCTGGCCAGCAAGAAGATCCGGCTGACGCCGGGCAGGAGCCTGGACCGGCGCCGGTTCCGGCTCCGGGTCACGGTGGACGGGCCGGCGCGGGCCTCGCAGCCGTCCGTGACGCTGGTGCGGCTCACCCCGGGCGACCAGCTCCGCCGGCTGTCGGTCCCACTGGACGCCCAGGGCCGCGGCACGCGCACCGTGGTCTTCAACCGTCGGCAGACGGAGCGGCTGTTCGTGGTCGCCGTCAACGCCTCCAGCCGCTACGACTGCGGAGGCCACGGCACCCGCTACTCCTGCCGCGGCAAGCCTCTCGACGACCGCCGCCGCTACCAGCTCCGGTTCAAGGTGCTGGGCCGGCGCTGACCCGGAACCCCGGGCCGCTCCGGCACGTCGGACCTGCGACGGAGGAGGAGCCATGGGGATCCAGCACGCCGGCGCACGAGCCGTCCTGGCGACGGGGGCGACCCTGCTCGTGCTCACCGGGTGCACCACCGCGGAGGAGCCGGCGGCCGGCCGGCCCGGGGACGCGCCCGCGGCCTCCACCGGTTCCAGCCCCGGCGGCACGGCGTCGGGTGAGCAGGTCGGGCGGCCCGACGAGGTGCCGGCGCCGCCGCAGCGGACCCGGTGGGTCGGGGTCGGTGAGCTGGTCGTCGCCGTGCCGGCCGGCTGGGCCACCGCGACCGGCCACTGCGACGCCGCTCCACCCCGCACCGTGCTGGTGCGAACCCTGCTCCCGCCCGCGGCGAGGTGCGCCCGGCCCGGGCCGGGCGGGTCGCCGTCCCTCACGATCTCCGCCCCGGGGACGCTCGGCTGGTCACCGGACCGCGGCGTCGGGTGCCGGGCCGGCAGCTCCGGTCCCTGCCACACCCTGGTGTCCGGGGGCGGCAGCCGGTTCGTGGTGACCTACCACGGTCCCGGCGCCGGCCGGGAGGTGCTCGCCCTCGCGAACTCCGCCACGGTCCTGCCCGAGGGCTTCACGACGGTCCCCGCCATCGACCTCGGCCGCGGCACCGGAGGGGCCCGCCGGCTGCTCGCCCGGGCCGGTCTCGTCGGGGTCGCCCCCGACGTCGACTTCCCGCACTACGTCGTCAGCACCCGGCCACGGGCCGGCTCGCCCGTGGCCGAGGGCTCCCGGGTCGCGCTGCGGGTCGGGGACGGCTGACCGGGGCACACCTCAGCGACGCCGGAGCCGGACCTCCACCCAGACCAGCCGGTGGTCGCTGGCCGAGACCAGGTCGGCGTAGGGCGACCCCGGTGCGGGCCAGAAGACGCCCCCGCTGCGGATCGGCAACGACCGGCTCGGCAGCACGTAGTCGACCCGGAGGTTGCCCGGCGGCTCGGAGAAGTCGGCCGTGTCCTGGGCGGCCGGCGAGCGGTGCCCCTCGTTGCCGGGCTGCGCCTGCGACGCGGCCACGGCACCCTCGCTGGTCGGCACCGGCCGCGCCCGCACCCGAGGGTTGTCGAGCAGCTGCTGCGCCGCGCCCGGGATCGAGTCGCCGTCGAACGGGTCGGAGTTCTGGTCTCCCGCGATCACGAACGCACCACCCCGCAGGCCACCGCGACGCCCCTCGTCGTCGTAGACGTAGGAGGCCGCCCGACCGCCGGTCACGTAGTCGTCCCAGAACCGGATCTCGTCGACGTTCCGGGTGCCGTTGCGGTCCTCGGGACCGTCGAAGACCGGCGGGGTCGGGTGGCTGACGAGCAGGTGGACCGTGCGACCGCCGACCCGGACCGGGACGTCCCAGTGGGACTTGCTGGAGAGCCGGACCTGCCGGAGCTCCTGCGCGGAGTACCAGTCCCGGGGCTCCGGGGTGGACGGGTCGTCGGGCAGTCGCGCGCCGGGCATGTCGGCCCAGCGGAACTCCTGGAACGTCCGCACCGATCCGGTGTCGATGGGGTGGCGCGAGTAGACGACCATGCCGTACTGGCCGGGGAAGAACCCGAAGCCCCAGGCGTCGCCCGGTCCCCCGACCGTGCCGGAGTTGTCGAGGTCCAGCCCACTGGGCACCCCGGTGTTCACCGGGGCGCTGTAGGCGTAGGGGTAGTCGATCGGCGCCGCGCCGTGCTGGGACACCTCGAGGTAGTTCTCGCGGAACAGGTCGACCGCCCGGCCCTGCTCGTCGTGGTCGAACTCGTTGACCAGCAGCACGTCGGGAGCGGTGCGCTGCACGACCTCGGCGACCTGCTGCGCCTGGGCGTCGTCGGGGGTCGAGAGGTCGGCGACGAGCTCGCCCTCGGCGCCGCGGTTCAACGACGCGTTGTACGTGGCGAACGTGATTCCCCGGTGGTGATCGTGGTGGTTCCCGTCCTGGGGACCGGCGGGCCCGGCGTCCGCCCTGCCGAGCGGGGTGGCGACCCCGGGCAGCAGGAGCAGGACGGCCAGCGCCCCCAGTGACTTCCGGGACTTCGGTGACGTCGACGACTTCCGAGACATGGCGCGGACCCTAGGCCACGCAGGTGAACTGCGGATGACTGCGCCCGGGCCGGGACCTCAGCGGGCGGAACGACGCGCCAGCTGGAACCGGCGGCCGGTGACCTCGGCCGGGACGAGCTCCACCACGTCGTCCTTCGGCGTGGGCACCCACGACTGTTGCGGCAGCCCGTCGAGCCGGTGGTGCTCGTGGTCCTCCAGCCGGTGGAGCCGGCCGCGGACCACGACCGACCACGCGGTGCGGTCGTCGTGCCAGTCGATCTCGAGCGCGACGTCGGAGTCGAGGGCCGCGGCGAGCAGCTTGCCGCCGGAGCCGGTGCGCATCAGCAGCCCGTCGCCCTCGACGAGGTAGTTGATCGGGACCAGGTGCACCTCGTCGACCAGCCGGTAGGCCAGCCGGGCGAACTCCTCGCCCCGCAGCAGGTCCCAGCACTCGTCGGTCCCCAGGACCTCGACCGGGTTCTCGATGGTCATGTCTCTCACCTCACGGCAGGTTGACGTGCCCGTGGCGCATCTTCCACAGGTAGTACTTCTCGAAGCCCAGCTTCATCAGGTGTGCCTGCGGGCCGGGGATCAGCAGGCCGTGCTTGCGCGGCGGCAGCATCTTGTCGGCCAGGATGATCACCCCGTTGTTGCCCGCGTCCATCACGCACACGGCCGGGATGTCGCCGAACGCCTTCTCCGCGACCGGCGACTCCCCCCGGATCTGGGCGGCGATGTTCTTCACGGCGGTGTGGGCCATCTGCTCGGTCGGGAGGCCGGTCTTGGGAATGCCGACCGGGGTCGGCGTCTGCCACGGCACGTCCACGGCGGCGGCGACGCCGATGCCGTAGACGTCGTCCCACTTGGCCGTCTGGTACGTCGGGCGCACCGCGACGTACCCCTTCTCGTCGACCAGACCGGGGGTGTCGTGCAGGAACTCCTGGCCGAGGAAGGGCGGCACCACCATCGCGTAGGAGAAGGGCACGGTCTCCCCGTCGGCCAGCGCCAGCGCGCCGTCGTCGACGTGGTCGATGCCGACCGAGATCCTGGCCTCGATCCCCTCCTTCTTCAAGAACATGCCGAGCAGCTGCTCACCGTGCGGCAGGCCGCCGATGCCGAAGTGGCCCAGGAACGGTTCGGCCGTGACGTAGGTCAGCTTCACGTCCTGGTGAAGTCCGGCGCGGCGCAGCTGGTAGGAGGTGTTGAAGAGGAACTCGTAGGCCGCGCCGAAGCAGCCGGCCCCCTGGCTGGCGGCGATGACGACGTCGCCGGGGTCGTCGAGGTAGCGGCGCCAGGCGCGGCCCGCTCGCTCCGCCTCGTCCAGGGTGGTGATCGTGGTGGCGTTCTCCAGGAACCCGGGGACCACGTCGTCGGCGTTGCGGTAGCCGGTGGCGATGACCAGGTAGTCGTAGTCGAGCGTGCTGCCGTCCGCGAGGGTCACCCGGTGCAGCTCCGGGTCGATGCCCGCCGCGGCCTGGTGCACGAAGTCGACGCCGGCGTGCTCGTAGGTCGGCACCACGTCGAAGGTCAGGTCGGCGCGGTCCCGCTTCCCGAAGGGCAGCCAGATCAGGCTGGGGTTGAACACGAACTGGTCCGAGGGTGAGACGACGGTGACGTCGACGTCCCCCTCCAGCTCGTGCTTGGCCCCGATGGCTGCGGTGATGCCGGCGAAGTTGGAGCCGAGGACCACGATCTTCTTGCGCATGTCGACCTCTCGTGTGCGGCTGCTGCGACAGGACCAGTCCATGCCCCCGGGGGTGTGATTCACAGGGCCGAAGGGCTCGAGGGTCCGGGACCTTCGACGCGGGGCACGGTCGTCGAGCCGCTCCCCTGACTCGGGAATGTCCGTTCGGTTGCCAGCGTTGGCCGCTTGATACCCCCTCCCGTATTCAAGAGAGACGGAGCCATACGCATGTCGCACCCCTCCGAGGTCAGCACCCAGGACCTCGTCCACGCCCTGCAGGACGGACCGGCCACGGTGGTCGACGTCCGTGAGCCCGGCGAGTACGTTCGGGGCCATGTGCCCGGCGCCACGCTGGTCCCCCTCGCTCAGCTGCCCGCGCGGCTGGCCGAGGTCGAGCGGTCCGACCGCGTGTACGTCGTGTGCGCCTCCGGCAACCGCAGCCAGGTCGGCGCCGATGTCCTGCGCGCCGCCGGCTACGACGCCGTGTCGGTCGCCGGTGGCACCAGCGGCTGGCAGCGGGGCGGCCACCCCGTCGTCGCCGGGCAGCAGCCGACCGGCTGAGACCCCTGACGCCTCGCCACGTTCCGCGAAGCACGAATCACACCAGAGAGGACGCCATGACCGACTCGTCCACCGACCTGACCATCGTCCCCCTCGAGACCCCGTCCCTGGGTGACCGCAGCTACCTCGTGCACGACGGCGAGGTGGCGCTCGTGGTCGACCCGCAGCGTGACATCGACCGGGTGCTCGCGCTGCTCGAGGAGCACGACGTCCGGCTGACGCACGTGTTCGAGACCCATCTCCACAACGACTACGTCACCGGCGGTCTCGCGCTCGCGGAGCGCACCGGAGCGGCGTACCTGCTCAACGGCGCCGACGAGGTCGGCTTCGACCGGACCCCGCTGGCCGACGGCGACGTGGTCGAGGTCGGCGAGCGGATGCGCGTCACGGCACTGTCCACCCCCGGGCACACCTTCACCCACCTCTCCTACACGCTGACCGACGCCGCGCGCGACGAGCAGCTCGCGGTGTTCTCCGGCGGGTCGCTGCTCTTCGGGTCCACCGGACGCCCCGACCTGCTCGGCGAGGAGCACACCTCCGAGCTGGCCCGTGCCCAGCACGGCTCGGCGCACCGGCTGGCCGCACTGCTCCCCGACGACGCGGCACTGCTCCCCACGCACGGCTTCGGCTCCTTCTGCTCCTCGACCCAGTCCGAGTCGTCGACCGACTCGACGATCGGTGCGGAGAAGGAGTCCAACCCCGCCCTGGTCCAGGACGAGGAGACCTACGTGCGCGAGCTGCTGGAGGGCCTGACGGAGTACCCCGCGTACTACGCCCACATGACCCCGCGGAACGCGGAGGGACCCAGCGAGCCGGACCTCTCCGCCCCGGACACCGCGGATCCGCACGAGATCCGGCGCCGGATCGCGGCCGGTGAGTGGATCGTCGACCTGCGCACCCGCAGCGTCTTCGCCTACGGTCACGTGCCCGGATCCTTCAACTTCGGCCTCGACGGTGCCTTCTCGACCTACCTCGGCTGGCTGGTCGAGTGGGGCACCCCCCTGGTGCTGCTCGGCGAGACCGCCGACGACGTGGCCGAGGCGCAGCGCGAGCTGGTCCGGATCGGCATCGACCGCCCGGACGCCGCCGCCACGGGCTCTCCCGAGGAGTGGGTCGAAGGCACCGGCGAGCGCGTCGCGTCGTACCCCACGGCGACCTTCGCCGACCTGCTGCAGGTGCGCCACCACCGGCCCGTGACCGTGCTCGACGCCCGACGTGTCGACGAGTTCGTGGGCGGGCACATCGAGGGTGCCGTGAACATCGCGATCCACGAGGTCCCCTCCCGGCTGGACGAGGTGCCCGACGGCGAGGTCTGGGTGCACTGCGCCAGCGGCTACCGCGCCTCCGTGGCGGCCTCGTTCATCGCGGCGGCGGGGCACCAGGTCGTCGTGGTCGACGACGAGTTCGACCAGGCGGCCGAGGTCGGGCTCCCGGTCACCGAGCCGGAAGCGACCTGAGTCACCCCGTCACCTCGAGGCCGCCCACCGGCGTGCCGGCGCGCATCAGCCAGGACTCGACGCCGCTGATGTGCACCGTCACCCAGGACCGCACCAGGTCGGTGTTGCCGAGGGCCATCGCGTCCACGATGGCGCGGTGCTCGGCCAGGGTCCGCTCGACGCTGTGCTCCTCGGTGAGACCCCGCCAGATCCGGGCCCGCAGCGTCCGCCCGGACAGGCTCTCCAGCAACGTGCTGAGGTAGGCGTTGCCGGACAGCTCGCAGATCAGGCCGTGGAAGGTGACGTCGTGAGCCACCAGGTCCTCGACCGAGGTCTCCGGTCCGACCTCGTCGAGCATCGCGCGCAGCCGCTCCAGGTCCCCGGGCGTGGCCTTGAGGGTCGCCATGGTGGCCGCGGCCGGCTCCAGCAGCCGCCGCACCTCGAAGAGCTCCAGGACCGTGTGGTCCTGGTGGATGTCGATGACGAACGACATCGCCTCCAGGAGCAGCGACGGCTCGAGGCTCGTGACATAGGTGCCGTCGCCGCGCCGGACGTCGAGCACGCGGATCAGCTCCAGGGCCTTCACGGCCTCGCGCAGCGAGTTCCGCGACAGCCCGAGCGCATCGCTGAGCTCCTTCTCCGGGGGGAGCCGGTCCCCGGGTCGCAGCTCGCCGCGAAGCAGCATCTCCTTGATCTTGACGATCGCCTCGTCGGTCACGGCCACGGAGAGATCCTACCTTTCCAGCTGCTGGGTCAGGCTCCACAGCGGGTGCGCCACCGGATCCGCACCGGAGTAGTCGTCCGGCACGTCGAAGAGCGGGCCCACCGCCGCCTGCCAGCGCAGGTTCGCGGGCAGGTCCCGCAACGCGGCACGCATCGCCGCGTAGTCCTCGACCTCGACGACGTGGAAGACGTCGCGGCCGTCGCGCCAGATCCGCCAGTCGTGGACGCCGTGCTCGCTCAGCGCCTGCGCCACGTCCTCGGGGATCCGCCGGTGCAACCGGTCGTAGTCGTCCTCGTGCCCGGGCTTGAGCACGGTGTGCAGTGCCACCACCTCCATGACGAGCCTCCTCAGGTCCTGGGCCGCAGGGACAGGTCGTGCATGCCGCCGTCCACGTGCAGGACGGTTCCCGCGGTCGAGCCGGAGCGAGGACTGGCCAGATAGGCCACGGCACCCGCCACCTCCTGCGCCGTGACCATCCGGCCGTGCGGCTGTCGAGCGTTGAGGGCGGCGAGCTCGCCGGCGGGGTCGGGCGCGTCGGCCAGCAACCGCTGGACCCACGGCGTGTCCGCCGTCCCGGGGGCGACGCAGTTGAACCGGACACCCTCGCGCAGGTGGTCGGCCGCCATCGCGCGGGTCAGGGCGTGCACCGCCCCCTTGCTGGCGCTGTAGAGCGCCCGCTGCGGCAGCCCGTCGGTGCCCGCGATCGAGCCCACGTTGACGACCGCCGCGGCCGCCGAGCGTCGCAGGTGCGGCAGGGCCGCGCGCGTGGTGCGCACCATGCCGAGCACGTTGACGTCCAGGACGCGGCGCCACTCGTCGTCGCCGTTGTCCGAGACGCTGCCCTGCGCCCCGATCCCCGCGTTGTTGACGACGACGTCCACACCGCCGTACGCAGCCACGACCTGCTCGATCGCGGCCACGACGGAGGCGTCGTCGGACACGTCGGCGCGGACGCCGAGGACTCCGTCGGGCACGCCGTCGGGCTCGAGGTCGAGCGCCGCGACGCGGCCGCCGCGCTGTGCGAGCTCGGCCACGATGGCCGCCCCGATCCCGGAGGCACCCCCGGTGACGACGGCGACCAGCCCGGCGAAGTCGTGCGTGCTGTCGGTGCTCATGCTTCCTCCCCGGTGTGCGCGACCAGCAGCTGTCGCTGCCGACCCAGCCCCTCGATCTCGACCTCGACCGCGTCCCCCGCTGCCAGGTAGGGGAAGCGACCGGAGAGCGCCACGCCCTCGGGCGTGCCGGTCAGGACCACGTCGCCCGGATCGAGGGCGAGGTACTGGCTCAGGTGGTGGACGACCTCGGCGACCGGGAAGATCTGGTCGGCGGTGGTGGAGTCCTGCCTGGGCTCGCCGTTGACCCAGCTGCGCAGCTTCAGGGACTGGACGTCGACCTCCTCGGGCGTGACGAGCCACGGACCGAGCGGGCTGAACCCGGGACAGCACTTGCCCTTGCTCCACTGGCCCCCCGAGACGGCGAGCTGGAAGTCGCGCTCTGAGAGGTCGTTGGCCACCACGTAGCCGGCGACGTGCTCGAGCGCCTCCTCCGGCGAGTCCAGGTACGACGCCCGCCGGCCGATGACGACCCCGAGCTCCACCTCCCAGTCGGTCCGGGTGCTGCCTCGCGGGATCGCCACCTCGTCGTGGGGCCCCACGACGGTGTTCGGCGTCTTGAGGAAGATGATCGGGAGCTCCGGGGGCTCCGACCCGGACTCGGCCGCGTGCGCGGCGTAGTTCATCCCGATGCAGATCAGGGCGCCGGGTTGGACCACCGGTGCTCCCACCCGCAGTGCGTCGGCCCCCTCGAGGACCCCCAGCCGGCCCGCCGCCAGCTCGGCGCGGAGCCGGTCCACACCATCGGTGGCCCAGAAGGTCGCGTCGAAGTCGGGGGTCACCGCCCGGGCGTCGAGCGTGCCGTCCTCGGTGACCACCACCGGGATCTCGGCCCCCCGTGGTCCCATGCGCGCCAGCTTCACTGGTTCCTCCTCCGCTGAGAGGCAGCCCCGACAGATCGGATCTTTGCTCGCGATTCTGCGCCGCGACTGCCTCGATTTACGTTCGCGACACATCTTGACAGGCTAAACATCGGATGTCTACGGTGTGAGTCCGATCACTCCCGAGGAGCACCGTTGAGCAAGATCACCGCCCTGCTGACTGACGACGTGCGGTTCCCGACGTCGTCCTCGCTGGACGGGTCGGACGCGATGAACCCCGACCCCGACTACTCGGCGGCCTACCTCCGGCTCGAGACCGACGACCGGGACCACGTCGGACACGGCTTCGTCTTCACCATCGGCCGCGGCAACGACGTCCAGCTCGCGGCGATCGCCAGCCTGGCGGGACACCTCGTGGGTCGCGACGTGGACGAGCTGCTCGACGACCTCGGAGGCTTCTGGAAGGAGCTGGTCCACGACTCGCAGCTGCGCTGGCTCGGTCCCGAGAAGGGCGTGATGCACATGGCCATCGGCGCCGTGACCAACGCGCTCTGGGACCTGCGGGCCAAGCGGGCCGGGCTGCCCCTGTGGCAGCTCCTGGGGCGGCTCTCCCCCGCGGAGCTCGTCGACCTCGTCGACTTCCGCTACCTCCAGGACGTGCTGACCCCGAGTGAGGCCCTCGAGCTCCTCGAGAAGGCGGCCCCCGGCCGGGCGGAGCGCGAGGAGCTGCTGCTCACCACCGGCTACCCGGCGTACACGACGACCCCCGGCTGGCTCGGCTACGAGGACGACAAGCTGGTCCGGCTGTGCCGCGAGGCGGTCTCCGACGGGTTCGGGCAGATCAAGCTCAAGGTGGGGGCGAACCTCGAGGACGACATCCGGCGACTCGCGCTCGCCCGTGCCACCGTCGGTCCCGACATCGCCATCGCGGTCGACGCGAACCAGCGTTGGGAGGTGCGCGAGGCGATCAGCTGGATGGCCGCGCTGGCGCCGTACGACGTGGCCTGGATCGAGGAACCCACCAACCCCGACGACATCCTGGCCCACGCGGCGATCGCCCGAGCCGTCGCTCCCATCCCGGTCGCGACGGGCGAGCACATGGCGAACCGGGTGATGGCCAAGCAGTTCCTCCAGGCCGGCGCCCTCGAGGTGCTCCAGCTCGACGCGACCCGGGTCGGCGGGGTCAACGAGAACATCGCGATGCTGCTGCTGGCCGCCAAGTTCGGGGTGCGGGTCTGCCCGCACGCCGGCGGGGTCGGGCTCTGCGAGCTCGTGCAGCACCTGTCGATGTTCGACTACGTGGCGGTCTCGGGCACGACCGAGGGTCGGATGATCGAGTTCGTGGACCACCTCCACGAGCACTTCGTCAGCCCGGTCGCGATCGAGGACGGCCACTACCTCACGCCCACCGCCGCCGGCTCCGGTGCCGAGATGCACCAGGAGTCGATCGACCGCTTCAGGTTCGCCGATGGCTGAGCTGTCCGCGACCCGGCTGGGTCTGGGGGGTGCCGGGATCGGCAACCACCGGGTCTCCCTCGACGAGGCCACCGTCCACGACCTGCTCACCGAGGCGTGGTCGGCCGGCGTGCGTCTCTTCGACACCGCCCCGCACTACGGACTCGGCCTCTCGGAGCGCCGGCTGGGTGCCTTCCTCTCCGGCCGCGCCCGGGAGGAGTTCAGGGTGTCGACCAAGGTCGGCCGTCGCCTCGTGCCGCAGGAGAACCCGACCGGGTCGCTGGACGACGAGGGCTTCCTGGTCCGCGCCGACCATCGCCGGGAGTGGGACTTCACCGAGGCCGGCGTCCGGGCGTCGCTGGAGGAGTCCCTGACGCGACTCGGGCTCGACCGGGTCGACGTCGCCTACCTCCACGACCCGGAGCGCTGTGACCTCGAGCAGGCTCTCGAGTCCGGCCTCCGGGCCCTCCACCTGCTGCGCGAGGAGGGACTGGTCGGGGCCGTCGGCGTCGGCTCGATGCGTGTCGACGCCCTGCTGGCGGCGGCGCGCACGGGACTCGTGGACGAGCTGATGGTCGCCGGACGTCACACCCTGCTCGACCACACCGCGGCGGACGAGCTGCTGCCCCGCTGCGAGGAGGCCGGCATTCGAGGTCGTCGCCGCCGCAGTCTTCAACGGCGGGCTGCTCGCGGAGCACCCGGCCGCCTCCTCCACCTTCGACTACGACGTCGTGCCCGCCGACGTCCTGGCCCGGGCGACCGACCTCGAGCAGCTGTGCGCGGAGGCCGGGGTGCCGCTGGCCGCCGCGGCCCTGCAGTACCCGTTCCGCCACCCTGCGGTCCAGCGGGTGGTGGTCGGAGCCGTCCACCCGGGACAGGTCGAGGCCAACCTCCGGCTGCTCGGCACGCCGATCCCCTCCTCGCTCTGGGACCGGCTCGAGCGGTCCGGCGCGCCGGTGGACGGTGGAGCGCGATGACGGTCGTCGACTCCCACCTCCATGTCTGGGACCTTGCGCAGGGCGACTACGCCTGGCTCGGCCCCGACCACGGGGCGCTGCACCGCTCCTTCCTCCCCGACCAGGCCGGGCAGGAGCTGGCCGCCGCGGGAGTGGCCTCGGCCGTCCTGGTCCAGGCCGAGGACTCCCTGCGCGAGACCCGCTACCTGCTGCAGGTGGCCGAGCAGCACGCCTGGGTCCATGGCGTCGTCGGGTGGGTCCAGCTCGACCACCCCGACCGCGCCGAGCAGCAGCTGGACGAGCTGGGCCACCCCGCCCTGCGCGGAGTGCGGCACCTGGTGCACGCCGATCCCCGCACCGACTTCCTCGACCTCCCGGCGGTCCGCCGCAGCCTGCTGAGCCTCGCCGAGCGCGGCCTCGTGCTCGACGTCCCCGACGCGTGGCCGGGCCATCTCGACGCGGTCGCTCGGGTGGCCGCGGCGACGCCGGGGCTCACGGTGGTCGTCGACCACCTCGCGAAGCCCCCGCGAGGCGGCGCAGATCTCGACGCCTGGGAGCGGTCGCTGCGCCGGGTCGCCGAGCATCCCGGCGTCGTCGCCAAGCTCTCCGGCCTCCAGGTCCCAGGACAGCCGTTCACCTCGGCGGCCCTGCGTCCGGTCGTGGAGGTGGCGCTCGACGCCTTCGGTGTGGAGCGGCTGATGTACGGGAGCGACTGGCCGATGATCACGACCGTCGGCGGCTACCCCGCCGCGCTGGCCGTCGTGGAGGACCTGGTCGACGAGCTGTCGGCCGAGGAGCGGCGGGCCGTCTGGGGCGACACCGCCACCCACGTCTACGGGAGGAGTGCCCATGCGTGAGCTGCTGCTGGAGGCGACCGGAGTCGCCAAGGGGTTCCCCGGCGTCCAGGCGCTGAGCCAGATGCACCTCGACCTCCGCTACGGCGAGGTGCTGGCCCTGGTGGGCGAGAACGGCGCCGGCAAGTCGACCCTGATGAAGCTGCTCTCGGGCATCTACACCCCGGACGAAGGGGAGTTCCGGCTCCACGGGGCGCCGTACCGGCCCACCGACCCCAGCGCCGCGCTGGCCAGCGGTGTCAGCATCATCCACCAAGAGTTCAACCTGATGCCCCAGCTCACGGTCGCGCAGAACATCTTCATCGGCCGCGAACCGCGCAGCGGAGGGTTCGTGCTCTCCGAGCGGGCCCTGAACCGCCGTGCCACCGAGCTGCTGGTCCGGCTCGGCATCCAGCTCGACCCCCGGCAGCTGGCCGGCAACCTGACCGTGGCCAAGCAGCAGATGGTGGAGATCGCCAAGGCGCTCGCGTTCGAGCCTCAGGTGCTGATCATGGACGAGCCCACCGCAGCGCTCAACGACGCCGAGGTGGCCACCCTCCACGACCTGATCCGACGGTTCTCCACCCAGCAGACCGGCGTCATCTACATCTCGCACCGCATGGACGAGCTCAAAGCCATCACCGACCGGATCACGGTGATCCGGGACGGGCGGTTCGTGAAGACGGTCGACACCCCGGCGGCCTCGGTCGCGGAGGTCGTCTCGCTCATGGTCGGCCGCGGACTCGTCGAGGACGCCCACCCGGTCGGCGTCCGCGACGACCGCGAGGTCGTGCTGTCGGTCCAGGGCCTCAGCACCCGCTCGATGCTGAAGGACGTCTCCTTCGAGCTGCGACGTGGCGAGATCCTCGGCTTCGCCGGGCTGATGGGCGCCGGGCGGACCGAGGTCGCGCGCGCCCTCGTCGGCGCCGACCGCAAGACGGGCCACATCGAGCTCCACGGCCGGCCCGTGGCGCTGCGGAACCCCGCGGAGGCGGCTCGTCTCGGCATCGGCTACCTGTCCGAGGACCGCAAGCACCTCGGGCTGCTGCTCGAGCAGGACGTCAGCACCAACATCGCGCTGCCCTCGCTGGGGCAGCGGTTCAGCCGCGCTGGGTGGGTGCGGTCCCGCGACATCCGTCAGACGGCCCGCAACCTCATCTCGAGCCTCCGGATCAAGACGCCGTCCGAGAACCAGGTGACCAAGAACCTCTCCGGCGGCAACCAGCAGAAGGTCGTGATCGCGAAGTGGCTGGTCAAGGACTGCGACATCCTGATCTTCGACGAGCCCACGCGGGGGATCGACGTCGGCGCCAAGGCCGAGATCTACGCCCTGCTCAACGACCTCGCCGCTGCGGGCACCTCGATCATCATGATCAGCTCCGAGCTGCCCGAGGTGCTCCGCATGTCCCACCGCGTCCTGGTCATGGCCGAGGGCCGGGTGAGCGGTGTCCTCGAGGCGGCGCAGGCCACCCAGGAGGCCGTGATGCACCTGGCCACCGTCCGTCCACCCGCGGCCGGGGACCCGAGCGCCGCCACCGAACCGACCACCCGCGTCAACACCCGCGCCAAGGAGTGACCTCACCATGAACAACGCCCAGCTCACGAGCAAGGAGCCCGCCTCGGGGTCGGTCACCGAGGCGGTCGAGGCCACCCTCTTCGCGGCCTTCAAGGACCGGCTGGAGCAGCTCCTGGCGTTCGCGAGCCTGATCGTGATCGTCACCTACTTCAGCTTCGCCAGCCCGGTCTTCTTCACCTGGAGCAACATCACCTCCATCCTGTTCAGCACCGTGGTGATCGGGTGTCTCGCCGTCGGCACGACCTTCGTCATCATCACCGGCGGCATCGACCTCTCCATCGGCACCGGCATGGCGCTGTGCGCGGTGATGTCCGGTGTCTTCATCGTCAACCTGGGAGTCCCGGTCGCCCTCGGGGTGATGCTGGCCATCGGCTTCGGCGGACTCGTCGGCTTCGTCAACGGCTTCAACGTCGCGGTGCTCGGTCTTCCACCCTTCATCGCCACCCTGGCGATGATGCTCGTCGCCGAGGGACTCGCCCTCGTCATCTCCGACAGCTCGCCCATCTACTTCAACGACGCTCCGTCGTACACGAAGGTCTCGACCGGCGAGCTGATCCCGGGCCTGCCGAACGCGGTGCTGATCCTGTTCGTCGTGTGCCTGGCGGCGGCGTTCCTGCTCGCGAAGACCGTGCTCGGGCGCTACACCTACGCGATCGGCAGCAACGAGCACGCCACCGAGCTCTCCGGGATCCACGTGCGCCGGTGGAAGATCGTGATCTACACCCTCGCCGGGCTCTTCATCGGGCTGGCGGGCGTGATGATCTCGGCCCGGCTCGGCTCGGCCCAGCCGGCCATCGGCATGGGCTATGAGCTCCAGGCCATCGCGGCCGTGGTGATCGGCGGCACCTCCCTCAGCGGCGGGAAGGGCACGATCCTCGGCACGGTGATCGGAGCCCTGATCATCTCGGTGCTCAACAACGGGCTGCAGATCCTCTCGATCGCCCAGGAGTGGCAGGGCGTGATCCTCGGCACCGTCATCCTCGTCGCCGTCTATGCGGACCTGGTCCGCAAGAAGGAGGCCTGACCCTTCGAGCGGACCCGACCCCGCCATCCCCCTGAGCCCGTCCACGACTCGGCGTCGGACCCGTCCAGCACGTCCCCCAGCAGTTCCCCGACAACTGACCCAGCACTAGCAAGGAGTACACCGGCATGAAGATCCGTCAGCTGGCCACCGTCGTGGCCGTCAGCGCCCTCGGCCTCGTCGCGACCGCGTGCAACCAGTCCACCGACAGCAGCTCGGGGGGCGACGGCGACCAGCCCTACGTCGCCATCGTGTCCAAGGGCTTCCAGCACCAGTTCTGGCAGGCCGTCAAGCAGGGTGCCGAGGACGAGGCCGAGCGGCAGGGTGTCCGCATCACCTTCGAGGGTCCGGCCGCGGAGACCGAGGTCGAGGAGCAGATCACGATGCTCACCAACGCCCTCGCCAAGCAGCCGGACGCCATCGGCTTCGCGGCCCTGGACAGCCAGGCCGCGGCCCCGCTGCTCGAGCAGGCCGACAGCGAAGGGATCCCGGTCATCGCCTTCGACTCGGGCGTCGAGAGCGACATCCCCGTCACCACGGCCGCCACCGACAACCTCGCCGCCGCCGGCGAGGCCGCCAAGCACATGAGCGAGCTCGTGGGGGGTTCGGGCAAGGTCGCGATGATCGTCCACGACCAGACCAGCCTCACGGGCCAGCAGCGCCGGGACGGCTTCGTCGAGTGGATGGAGGAGAACGCCCCCGACATCGAGCTCCTCCCCGTCCAGTACGGCGAGGGCGACCAGGCCAAGTCGGCAGACATCGCCAAGTCGATCATCGCCTCCAACCCCGACCTCAAGGGCATCTACGGCTCCAACGAGGGCTCGGCCATCGGTGCCGTCAAGGGCGTCGAGGAGTCCGGCGCCAAGGGCATCACGATCGTCGGCTTCGACTCCGGCCAGGCACAGATCGACGCGATCACCTCCGGCGTCGAGGCAGGTGCGATCACCCAGAACCCGGTCGGCATGGGTGAGGAGCTGGTCAAGGCAGCGGTCGCAGCCATGAACGGCGAGGAGCTCCCGGAGTCCATCGACACCGGCTTCTACTGGTACGACGAGGCGACCATCGAGGACCCGGAGATCCAGGGCGTCCTCTACGAGTGAGCTGACCGACGCGAGGTCACTCATCGCGGTCGCGCCGACCCCGGGGATGCCCCCCGGCCCGGGGTCGGCGCGGCCGCCCACTTCCGCGAACCCGACCGTCCCGTGCCACCCCAGGAGATGACGTGACCCGCCGCCAGCTGCCCAAGGCCCACGACCTGGCCCCCCTGCTCCAGTTCCGGAAGCCCGAGCTGTCGGCCAAGCGCCGCCGGCTCGAGCGCTCGCTGACGATCGAGGACCTGCGTCGGGTCGCGAAGCGGCGTACGCCGAAGGCCGCGTTCGACTACACCGACGGCGCCGCCGACGGCGAGGTCTCGCTCGCCCGTGCGCGCGAGGCCTTCGCCGACGTGGAGTTCTCACCCTCGATCCTGCGCGACGTCTCCACGGTCGAGACCGCGCGCGACGTGCTCGGGCAGCGGGCGGCGCTCCCGTTCGGCATCGCCCCGACCGGCTTCACCCGCATGATGCAGACCGAGGGCGAGATCGCCGGCGCCACCGCCGCGGCCGCGGCTGGCATCCCGTTCGCGCTCTCCACCATGGGAACCACCTCGATCGAGGACGTGGCGGCAGCGACGCCGGGGGGACGGAACTGGTTCCAGCTCTACATGTGGAAGGACCGCGAGCGCTCGATGGCGCTGGTCGACCGGGCCGCGGCGGCGGGGTACGACACCCTGCTGGTCACTGTCGACGTCCCTGTCGCCGGCGCGCGGCTCCGCGACGTGCGCAACGGCATGACCATCCCGCCCCGGATCTCGGCACGGACGGTCGCCAACGCGATCCCCCGCCCTGCCTGGTGGATCAACTTCCTCACCACCGAGCCGCTGGCCTTCGCCTCCCTGGACTCCTGGTCCGGGACGGTCGCCGAGCTGCTCGACACCATGTTCGACCCCACGGTGACCTACGAGGACCTCGCCTGGATCCGCGAGCAGTGGCCCGGCAAGGTGTCGGTCAAGGGCGTGCAGAACGTCGCCGACGCGCGCTGCCTGGCCGATGCCGGGGTCGACGCCATCGTGCTGTCGAACCACGGTGGTCGCCAGCTCGACCGCGCCCCGGTGCCCTTCCACCTGCTGCCCGAGGTGGTCAGGGAGGTCGGGTCGGACCTCGAGGTCCACCTCGACACCGGCATCATGTCCGGCCAGGACATCGTCGCGGCGCTCGCCCACGGTGCGCGCTTCACCCTGATCGGCCGTGCCTACCTCTACGGCCTGATGGCCGGCGGCCGCGACGGCGTCGACCGCTCCATCGAGATCCTCCAGGGCCAGGTCGAGCGGACCATGCGACTGCTCGGCGTCCGCACCCTCGACGAGCTCGAGCCGGGGCACGTCACGGCCCTGCGGCGGCTCAGCCCCCGCTGAGCGGCCCCTGCCTCTTGCCCAATGCGTTAGTCGTCACTAACCTATTGCTGTGACCGACGCCTTCAGCGCTGCCGCGGAGCCCACCCGCCGGCGGATCCTGCAGCTGCTGGGGGCCCGACCGATGACCGTCAGCGAGATCGCTGCCGAGTTCACGGTCACGCGATCGGCGATCTCCCAGCACCTGCTGCTGCTCGCGGACGCGGGTCTGGTCGCGGCGGAGAAGGTCGGCCGCCAACGGATCTACCGGGTCCTGCCCGGCGGGCTGCGCAGCCTGCAGGCCGAGATCGACAGGTTCTGGACCGACGAGCTCGACCAGCTCGTCACTGACGCCCACGCACAGAGGAGACCACGATGAGCTACACCAAGAGCGTTCTGCTGCCCGTCTCACCCGACGAGGCCTTCGCCCTGATCACCGAGCCCGAGCGACTGCGACGCTGGCAGGCGGTCTCGGCGTACGTCGACCTGCGCGCGGGAGGCCGCTACCGCTGGACGGTCACCCCGGGCCACATCGCGGCGGGGACCTTCCAGGAGGTCGTCCCCGGCGAGCGGATCGTCCTCGGTTGGGGCTGGGACGGTGACGCCGACCTCCCGGTCGACGCCTCGACCGTCACGATCACGATCGAACCCGCCGACGACGGCTCCCGGGTCACGCTGGAGCACGCGGGCCTCACCGAGCAGCAGGCGGCCGGTCACGCCGAGGGCTGGAACCACTTCTTCGAGCGGCTCGAGCGGCTCGCCGTCACCGGCGACGCGGGACCCGACGAGTGGGCCTACTCCCCGCAGGACCTCACTCCCCTGGTGGCCGCCGAGGCGGCGCTCGCGGTCGTGCAGCCCGTGCTGCGCAACCTCACCGCAGAGGACCGCCCCAAGCCGACCCCCTGCTCGGACTTCACCTGCCACGAGCTCGTCGAGCACCTGATGGCCTCCCTGGTCCAGCTGGGCGGGATGGCCGGCGCCACCGTGTCGAACCCGGGGCGGGGCTCGCTGGAGGACCGGGTCTCGGTGATGGCCGACCAGGCGATCACGGCCTGGCACGCCGTGGACCTCGCCGGGAGCGTCCCGGGCCCCGGCGGCTCCGAGCTGCCCGCCGCGTTCGCCGCGGGCATCCTGCCCCTCGAGCTGCTGCTGCACGGCTGGGACCTCGCCCAGGCCTCCGGGCAGTCCCTGCACGTCTCCGACGAGGTGGTGGCGTACGTCGCGACGCTCGCCGAGTCGGTCGTCCCCGGCGGCCGTGGCCGCTCGTTCGCCGACGAGGTACCGGCACCGCAGGGCGCCTCGGCCGTCGACCGGCTCGCCGCGTACACCGGTCGCACTCCGGTCGCCGTCTGACCGCGCACCCGGCGCGGTCATCCACCACGAGAAGCACCACGAGAGAAGGAACCACCCATGAAGAAGTTCGTGTTCGTCTACCACGCGCCGATGACCCCCGCCGAGGCCACGCCACCGACCCCCGAGCAGATGGAGGCGGTCATGGGCGAGTGGATGGCGTGGGCCGGGAAGGTCGGCGACGGGATGGTCGACTTCGGCACCCCGCTCGCGGACGGTGTCCGGGTCTCCACCGAGGGCACCTCGCCCAGCACCCGGGAGGTCACCGGCTACAGCATCCTCGAAGCCGACGACCTCGACGCGGCGGTCGCGCTCGCGCAGGACCACCCGCACCTCGCGATGCCCGGCGGCTGCGAGATCGAGGTCCACGAGGCACAGCCCGTCCCCGGCGCGTAACGGCCGACGCCCTGGTCACGCCGGGTCGTCCGGGTGCGACACCTCAGGACGGCCCGCACCACCAGGCTCCCCTCAGGCGTGGCGACCCGATCCGGTCGGCGGCCTGGGTGTACCGCGGAGCGAAACCCTGCACCCGCGACGGCCGCTGCTGCTCTTCCCTCGCGGCTTTGTCGAAGCAGCGGAACTCCGCGGAGCCGACCCCCGCCCGGACCACCTGGGTGCTACGTTCCGGCACATGGGCTCGCTCCCGACCCGAGAGCAGAGGCGTGCTGCCTCCGACGCCCTGGTCGAGCAGCTGAGGATCTCTGCCGACCCGGTCCTGGCCCACAAGGCCAGCCTGCTGTCCGGGCTCGGTCCGGCCTCGGAAGAGGCGCGAGCGATGCGCGAGCGCATCCCCGGCTCCCCGATCTCCCGGGCGTTGCTCCGGGTCCTCGAGCAGGACGCGAAGACCCTCGGACACACCTACCGGAAGTTCCAGGGTCCCCACTGGACGCTGACCTGCCTGGCGATGATCGACCACCCGGCCGGCGACGAGCGGCTGCGACCGCTGGGGCACCGGGTCCACGACTGGCTGCTCTCGGAGCGATTCCTGCGGTCGCCGATGACGGTGGTCCATCCCGGGCAGGAGGACCGGGTCCGGCACTGCGCATCCATGGACGGCAACGCGATCTGGTACTCCGTCCGGCTGGGGCTCGAGGAGGACCGGACCCGCGCGCTGGTGGACCGGTTGATCGGCTGGCAGTGGCCGGACGGCGGCTGGAACTGCGACAAGCGCCCCGGAGCCCGACACTCCTCCTTCCAGGAGTCGCTGATCCCCGCCCGCGGCCTCTGGGCCTACGGGCGTGCCCACGACCACGCGCCGGCCCTGGCGGCCGCCCAGAAGGTGGCGGACCTGGTGCTGCCGCGCCGCCTGCTGTGGCGCCGGTCCGATCGCAGCCTGATCGTGCCCGACTGGTGGGGGAAGCCTGGCCCAGACCGGATCCACTACCCGATCCAGTTCTTCGACGTGCTGTTCGCGCTGGAGGTGATGGCCGACCTGGGCCGCCTCGACGACCCGCGCTGCTCGGACGCGCTGGAGCTGCTGGAGTCCAAGCGGCTGCCGGACGGCGGCTTCCCGCTGGAGGCGCCGACCACGATCACCGCCGCCGACATCAGGAGCCGTGGCAGCTACGCCGACTGGGGCCCGTCGGGACTGCGCCGCACCAACCCGCTGGTCACCCTCGCTGCCCTGGCGGTACTCCGGTCGCGCACGGCCGGCGAGGGGTCGCCGGCCTGAGGCCGGGGCCCCTCACCGTCCTCACGCGGGTGCGGCGAAGAACTCCAGGGCGATGCCGTCGGGGTCACGGAAGCTCACCCAGCCGCCGCACCGACCTGCGCGGACCCCTCGAGGTCCACCGAGTAGGCACCACGCCGGGCGGCGCCGTTGAGCCGGGCCCGCGTCAGCAGGGCTGCCTGCGCGGCGGCTCGGTGGGCGTCCGCTCCGGCCCACGCCTGGAGGACCGGCGCCTGGAGCGCCCTGCCGAAGGAGAAGCTCAGCTCCCAGGGTTGCGGTGCCAGCCGATTGACGGCGTCCAGCCGCGCGGTCGCCTGCGCGTCGCTCTGGCCGCCGGAGAGGAACAGGATCCCGGGCACAGCCGCCGGAACCGTCCGGCGCAGCACCTCCAGCGTGGCGAGCGCGATCTGGTCGTCTCCGGCCCGGGTGGCGGCCTCGGCGCCCGGCAGCACGAAGTTCGGCTTCAACAGCGTGGCCTCGAGCACGACCCGCTGCCGGCCCAGCTGGGCGTAGACCTCGCGCAGCACCCGCTCCGTGACCTCCGCGCAGGTGCCGAGGTCGTGTGATCCGTCCATCAGCACCTCCGGCTCGACGATCGGCGTCAGCCCGGCCTCCTGCGCCAGCGCCGCGTAGCGGGCCAGCTCGTGGGCGTTGGCCTCGACACAGGCGGTCGACGGCAGGCCGTCGGCGATGTGGAGGACCGCCCGCCACTTGGCGAACCGGAGTCCGAGCGCGGCGTACTCCTCGAGGCGCTCGCGCAACCCGTCCAGCCCCTGGGTGGCGACCTCGCCGGGACAGCCGGCCAGCGACCGGGTGCCGCGATCGACCTTGATCCCGGGCACGATCCCCCGGCGTCGCAGCAGCTCCGGGAGCGGTGTGCCCTCAGCGTCCTGCTGCCGCACGGTCTCGTCGAAGAGGATGACCCCGCTGATGTGCTCGCTGAGACCATCGGTGGTGAACAGGAGCTCCCGGTAGCTGCGCCGACGAGCCTCGGTCGACTCCAGGCCCACGGCGGCCAGCCGCTTGGCCATCGTGGGGGTGCTCTCGTCCGCGGCGAGGACACCCTTGCCCGGGGCCACCAGGGCGCGGGCGGTCTCCTGCATGGCTTCGGTGGTGTCCTGGAACGTTCGTGCGGGCATCGGGGTGCCTCCTCGGTCCGGTCCTGAGGCCAGCCTCGACCGGTCGCGCCCGCGGGGTGAGAGCCCAAGGTCCCGAGGTGCGGGGGCGAGGGTCCCGGCGCGGGGCTCCCCCGGTCCGGCTCGCCGCTGCGGCGGGTCTACCGTCGAGAGCGCACCGTCAGCACACCGAGGAGATCCATGGCCGCCGTTCCCGCCACCACCCGCCGGCTCCGCAGCCTCGTCGACGAGCGCGGTGAGGTGCGGATGTCGATCGAGACGGTCGACACCCCGGAGCCGCTCGCCCATCAGGTCCTGGTGCGGGTCGAGGCCGCGCCGCTGAACCCCTCCGACCTCGCCCTGATGCTGGCGTTGTCGGACCTCGAGAAGGCCGAGGCCGCCGGCACCCCTGACGGACCGGTCGTGACCGCTCCGATCCACCCCGCGCTGATGCCCAGCCTCGCGGCGCGCGTCGGCCGCTCCATGCCGGTGGGCAACGAGGGCGCCGGTGTCGTCGTCGCGGCCGGCGAGTCTCCCGCGGCCCAGGCGCTGCTCGGGCGCACGGTCGGCTTCCCCGGCGACGCCAGCTACGGCGAGCATGCGCTCGCTGCAGCGCAGATGTGCCTGCCGTTGCCCGAAGGCTCCGACGTCGCCGAGGGCGCCTCGTGCTTCGTGAACCCGATGACGGCGCTCGGCATGGTCGAGACGATGCGCCGCGAAGGCCACACGGCGCTGGTGCACACAGCGGCGGCGTCCAACCTCGGCCAGATGCTCAACCGCGTCTGCCTCGCCGACGGTGTGCCCCTGGTCAACGTCGTCCGCCGCCCCGAGCAGGCCGCGGCGCTGCGCGAGCAGGGCGCGGCCCACGTCTGCGACTCCAGCACCGAGACCTTTTTTCCCGACCTCGTCGCGGCGATCAAGGCCACCGGCGCGACTCTCGCGTTCGACGCCGTCGGGGGCGGCGACCTGGCGAGCCAGATCCTGAACGCCATGGAGGTCGCCGTCACCGAGCCCGAGGCGCCGTACAGCCGCTACGGCACTCTCGTGCACAAGCAGGTCTACGTGTACGGCGCGCTGGACCGACGACCGGTCGAGCTGCGGCGCGGGTTCGGTTTCGCCTGGGGTGTCGGCGGATGGCTGCTCATGCCCTTCCTCGGCTCGCTGGCACCCGAGGACGTCGGCCGGCTGCAGCGCCGGGTCGCCGACGAGCTGACCACCACCTTCGCCAGCAGCTACAGCGAGGAGATCTCGCTGACCCAGGCCCTCGATCTCGACGTGCTGCGTCGCTACGCCCGCCAGGCGACGGGCGAGAAGTTCCTGCTCCGCCCCCAGCGCTGAGGGCGTGGCGGGACAGCCGAGGAAAGGGTGGAACCCCCGTGACGACGCAGACGGGTCTCGAGGACGGCGCGGCGTTCATCGACGGTCGGGTCGTGCCGATCGCGCAGGCACGCATCCCGATCACCGACACCGGCTTCACCCGGTCGGACGCCACCTACGACGTGGTGAGTGTGTGGGACGGGGCGTTCTTCCGTCTCGAGGACCACCTGGCGCGCTTCGACCGAAGCTGCCAGCGGCTCCGGCTCACGCTGCCCCACCCGCTCGAGGAGGTGCGAGCGATCCTGAGCGGGCTCATCGTGGCCTCAGGGCTGCGCGAGGCCTACGTCGAGATGATCTGCACGCGGGGTCGGAGCGTCGACGGGTCTCGCGATCCGCGCACCTACACCAACTGCTTCTACGCCTTCGCCATCCCGTACGTGTGGATCCTGCCCCCAGGGGACGCCGACCGTGGCATGAACGCCGTGATCGCGCGCACCGCTCGCCGCATCCCCACGGACTCCGTCGACCCGACCGTGAAGAACTTCCACTGGGGCGACCTGACCACGGGGCTCTTCGAGGCCTTCGACCGCGGCGCCGATCAGGTCCTCCTCCTCGACCAGGCGGGCAACCTCACCGAAGGTCCCGGCTACAACGTGTTCGCCGTGTGCGAGGGGCGCGTGGTCACCCCGGCTCACGGCGTCCTCGAGGGGATCACGCGCCGCACGATCCTCGAGCTGGCACAGGCGGAGGGGCTCGAGACCCGCGAGAGCGTGATCCCCGAGGAGGAGCTGCGGCACGCGACGGAGCTGTTCGCCACCTCCACGGCCGGCGGGGTCATGCCGATCACACGGCTGGAGGGCACCCCGGTCGGCGACGGCGAGGTCGGGGGCGTCACGCGGCGGTTGCGCGAGCTGTACTGGGCGGCCCACGACCACGGGCCGTTCCTGACCCGTGTGCTGCCGCCGTCCGCCCGCGGCCCCGGGCGCGGGTCCAGCTAGTCGGGCACGGGGGCGCCGAGGGCGCTCCCCCTCAGAGGCTTCCGGCCCGTCGGCGCTCAGCCGCCCTCGCCGCGATGCCCTCGTCCGAGCAGACACCGGACCCGCGACGGTTCAGGCAGACCAGGCCGACCAAGGTGCCGTCGTCGGAGACCACGGCCACCCGCCGCAGCTGCCGGTCACGGAGGTCGTCGAGGACCCATGACGCCGGTCGCGTGGGCGGCACCGTGCGTCCTTCGAGCCGCGCATGGGGGCGCGCCGGCTCGGAGTCCGCGAGGGTCGAGGCCACGTCCTCCCGGGCCAGGGTCCCGACCAGCCTGGTGCCCTCGGTGAGCAGGACGAGGTGCACATGGTCGTCGGCCAGCTGCTCCCGGACGACGCCGATGGTGGCGTCGGCGGGCACCGTCTTGGGGTGGCGAACGGCCAGGTCGGCCGCCAGCCAGGGGGTGTTCCCCACCCCGGCCGGTGGGACCGGGAGGCGCGTCGTCACCGAGTCCATGGTCCAGCGCCCGATCAGACGACCGCCAGCGGCAGCGGGCGGCCGACGAGGGTGCGGCGCACCACGGGCAGCGCGCCGGCGATCCGCATCAGCTCCGCGGACGAGGTGGCATGCGGAGCGGAGACCACGGCCGGCACGCCGGCGTCGCCGGCCTCCCGCAGCGTCACGTCGAGCGGCACTTCCCCGAGGAGCGGCACGCCCAGGCGGGTGGCGAGCTCCTGCCCGCCTCCGGACCCGAACAGCGGCGTCTGGGCCCCGCAGGCGGCGCACTCGAGGGTCGACATGTTCTCCACGACACCGGCGACTGGCATCCGCATGTCCAGCGCCATCCGGCCGACCCGCTGGGCGACGGAGGCCGCGGCCGGCTGGGGGGTGGTGACGGTGATCAGCTGGGCATCCGGGAGCAGCTGCAGCAGCGACATCGTCACGTCCCCGGTCCCGGGCGGCAGGTCGACCAGGAGGACGTCGAGCTCGCCCCAGTGCACGTCGGTGAGGAACTGCTCGATCGCCTTGTGCAGCATCGGCCCGCGCCACACGACAGGTTCCTCGTCGTCGACGAAGAAGCCGACCGACATCAGGGCCACGCCGTGGGCCTCCACGGGCAGCATCACGCCCTTGAGAGCCACCGGTGGGCGGCGCACGCCGTACAGCAGGGGGATGGAGTACCCCCAGACGTCGGCGTCCAGGACCCCGACGCGCTGCCCCTGGGCCGCGAGCGCGGCAGCCAGGTTCGCGGTGACGGTGCTCTTGCCCACCCCACCCTTGCCGGAGGCGATGGCGTAGACCTTGGTGCCCGAGTCGATGCCGAACTGGTGACTGCCCTCGGGGCGGCCGCCGCGGAGCCGGGTGGCCAACGCCATCCGCTCGTGCTCGGCCATCGAGGACCACCGCACCTCCACGCGGGTGACGCCCTCAACCGCGCCGGCAGCCTCGGAGACCGCCGCGCCGAGCGACTCGCGCATCGGACAGGTCGGGGTGGTCAACCGCACCGTCACCTCGACGCGACCGCGCCGGTCGATGACGACGTCCTCGAGCATGCCGGCCTCGGCGAGGCCGAGGTGGAGCTCGGGGTCCTGGACGTTGCCGATGGCCTCTCGCACCGCGGCCTCGTCGACCGGGGTGGTGGTTCCGAAGACCGCCATCAGTCGGTCCCCGCCGGGACGTGGTACGCCGAGCGCTTGGGCGTGACGTGACGCATCATGAACTCCGGACGCCGCAGGCCGCCGGGTCCAGGACCCGGGCGGGCCATCTCCAGCCAGCGCCGGTAGGCCTCGCGGGACTTCGCCATGTCGACCTCCACGTCGCCGTACTGGTCACCGGGGTGGGCCTTCTCCACCCGCACCTTCTGGTGCCAGCAGTGCATGCCCGAGACCGGGTCCGGCTGCACCGGGAACGTGAGGTTCTGGTGCACCCCCGGGTCGTCCCAGTAGATCCGCGAGGAGTCGGGGTCCGCGCTCTCGAAGGGTCGGATGCCGTCGGTGTAGCGCAGCTTCCACACGCCGCTCTCCGGGTCGCTGCCGGTGCGGTCGAGCTTGACCTTGCCCATGACCCAGCGGGAGCCGGGGTGGCCGTCCTGCATCCACCGGCCCATGTGGTGGGACAGCCCCACCACGCCGGGCCGGATCGCCTCGGTCGCCCACACGCGAGCCACGAAGTGCCCGATCTCGGTGGTGATCCGGACCAGGTCGCCGGTGGAGACCCCCAGGCCCCGTGCGTCATCGACGTTGGTCCACAACGGGTGGGTGTTGGAGATCTCGTTGAGGTACTTGGCGTTCCCCGAACGGGTGTGGATCAGCGTCGGCAGCCGGAAGTTGGGCATGAGGACGAACTCGGAGTTGGTCCGGTCGATCCGGCGCGCCGAGACCTGGGACTCGAAGTAGCCCGGGACGGCCTGGTCCTCCCAGCCCCAGTCGGCGAGCGTCTCGGAGAACAGCTCGAGCTTGCGCGACGGCGACAGCCACCCCTGGGTGACGGTGCCGTCGGAGTGACGGACCCCGACCGAGTCGACCTCCCCCACCAGCGGGGGGGCCACGTCGAGTCCCGGGTCGGCCTTGCGGACCACACCCTTCTCGTCGACCGTCGTGCCCGAGAGCTCGTCGTCGGACAGGACCCGCTCGTCGAGGCGGTACTGGTCCTTGGCGACCTCGAAGACGCCGTACTTGCGCATGTACTCCAGCGGGGTCATGCCCTGGTCGGCGGCCGCCTCCGGGAGGCCCGGAACCGACTCGGCGAAGAGGATCTCGTAGTACTCGTCCATCGTCATCTTCTGCCCCGGGTGCTCACGGGACTCGAAGTACTGACGGATGCCGAGCGAGCCGTCCGGGTCGATCTCCCACGACAGCGCGAACCAGAACTCGTTCTCCTCCCAGACCTCACCGGGGTTGGTGTCGCGGGAGTCCTGGAACGGCATGCCCTGCTGTGCCATCACGACGCGGCGGACCGGTTGCCGGAACGACAGCCACTTGCCCGCGTGGGTCTCCATGGAGACCGTGTCGTGCCGCTCGCCGGCGTGGCCCATGGGCAGCACGTAGTCGGCGAAGGTGGCCGACTCCGACCAGGTCGGCGTGAGCGCGACGTGCAGGCCCACCTTCGACTCGTCGGTGAGCGCGTCGATCCAGGTGAAGCCGTCCGGGTTGACCCAGATCGGGTTGTAGACCCGGCTGAAGTAGACCTCGAGGTGGCCGCGCCCGTCCTTGAGGAGGTGCGGCAGCAGGATCGACATCTCGTTGGTGCAGAGCGGGAACTCCGGCGGCCACAGCATCTCCGACCACACGTCGTTGGGCTCCGGCTTGACCGGGAAATGCGGGATGAACTTGTCCCAGCCGTTGGGGTGGGTGCCGCCCTCGGTCCCGACCGCACCCGTCAGCACGTTGAGGAAGAACAGGGCCCGGGTGATCTGCCAGCCACCGAGGTTGCCCGCGGTCGCGGAACGCCAGGTGTGGGTGGCCAGTCGAGTGCCGGCCTGGGCCACCAGCCGAGCCAGCTCCTCCACCTGCGCGACGGGGACGTGGGCCAGCTCCGCGGCCCGCTCGAAGGTCCACTCGGAGTAGTCGTCCTCCAGCCGCTCCAGGAAGGTCTCGAAGTCCACCGGCGCGTCGGGGTGCTTGCGCCGGAGGTAGACGTCCCAGTTGACCCAGCGCTCCACGAACCGTCGGTCGATGCGGCGCTCGCGGATGAGGTGGGACGCGACGGCCAGGAAGATGGCCCCCTCGCTGCCCGGCCACGGCGAGATCCACAGGTCGGCGTGGGCGGCGGAGTTGGAGAGCCGCAGGTCGAGGACCACGACCTTGGCCCCGTTCTGCTTCGCCTCCATGATCCGCTGGGCGTGCGGGTTGAAGTAGTGGCCGGTCTCGAGGTGGGACGAGAGCAGCACGATGGTGCGCGCGTTGGCGTAGTCGGGCGAGGGCCGGTCGAAGCCCATCCAGTGGGTGTAGCCGGTGCGCCCCGACGACGAGCACACGTTGGTGTGGCTGTTGTGTCCGTCGACGCCCCACGCGGCCAGGACGCGCTCCGCGAAGCCGTCCTCCCCCGGTCGCCCGACGTGGTACATCACCTCGTCGCGGCGGTCCTCCACGATGGCCTTGCGGATTCGGCCCGCGATGTCCTTGAGGGCCTCCTCCCAGCTGACCTCCTCGAACTGTCCGGAGCCCCGCTCGCCCACCCGCCGCATCGGATGCAGGATCCGCTCCGGGTCGTTGGTCTGGTTGATGGTGGCGGGTCCCTTGGCACAGTTGCGGCCGCGGGAGCCGGGGTGCACCGGGTTGCCCTCGAACTTCTTGATCGAGAGGTCCTCGTGGTCGACGTAGGCGAGCAGGCCACAGGAGGACTCGCAGTTGAAGCACGTGGTCGGCACGAGGGAGTAGGTGTGGGGGACCTTGCGCGGGTGGGCCTTCGCGTCGTGCTCGACGTGGTGGTCCCACGTCGAGGGGTGCGGGTAGTTGCGAAGGTTCTCGTGGGAACGCAGGCCCGGCATGGGCACTCCGGTTCCGTTCTTCCCGGTCTTCTCCTGGGTCATGCGATCCCTCCGATGGTGGGGTCGATCCTCGGCCACGTCATGACAGGGGTGGGTCCTGGCCCGCCCGAACGAAGCAGGACTCGTAGGCCAGCAGGGCCGGCTGCACCAGGATCCCTGCCAGCACCAGGGGCCAGACCGGGCCGGCCAGCCAGCCGAGGGCTGCCAGCGCGAGTGCCACGGTCGCGGGTGCGATGGCCCCGAGCCAGAACAGTCGCGCATAGCGACCGTGGGTGATCTGGTGGGCGGCGACCGCGGCCTGGCGGCTGGCGTGCGTCCCGGAGTACTCGATGGCGACCATCAACAGGTGCGCCAGCGTGCCCAGCGTGAAGAACGCCGCGATGAGGCCCCACGCGCGATCGCCGAGGTCGACGAACGGCGCCACGATCGCGAGCGCACCGCCGCCGACCATGGCGGCCTGGGCGAGCAGGTGCCAGAACAACAGCGGCGACTGCCACAGGTCGCGCCCCTCGGCCTGGCCGAAGAGGAAGGCGGTGTAGCCGGCCATCATGGCCGCGACCGGGATGCCGGTCCAGGCCAGCACCGTCATCGCCCACCCGAGGTCGAGGGCCCAGACCAGCAGCCACAGGATCGAACCGCCGGCGAAGGCGGCCAGCACCAGGCCACCGAGCACGAGCCAGGACGACCAGTGGGGCTTGGTGAACAGGTAGTAGAAGCGGTCGGGACGCTTGAGGTCCCACACCAGGAGGGCACCCGTCACCGCGGCTCCGGCGAAGCCGAGCACCGGGGCGACGACCCCGCCGACCACGCCGAGGTCGAGGCCCATCAGGTGGGCCAGCAGGGCCAGCGCCAGGGCGCCCGCGCCCACGCCCTTGGTCCACAGGTAGGTCGTCACCCGCCAGCCCCAGGGAGGTGGGTGTGCGGTGTTGAGGGTGGTCCGGTCCCGGGTGTTGGGGTCGGGGGTCAGGTCGCCGCGGGTCGCCAGCCGCTGCGCGTCGGGCTTGGCCCAGATGTAGGTCTCGTCGACCGGGGCGGCGAGCGGGTCGAGGACCGCCCGGTCGGCGCCGAGGTAGAACACGTTCGGTCCGGTGTTCTGCTCAGGGGCGCGGACCGCCGTGTCGTTCGTGCTGACCAGCTTGGCGATCCCCGAGGTGGGGTCGTCGAGGTCGCCGACCCAGATCGAGTGGGTCGGGCAGACGACCACGCAGGCCGGCTCCAGGTCGTCGTCGATCCGGTGTGCGCACAGGTTGCACTTCGCCGCGGTGTGGGTGTCCTCGTCGATGTAGATCGCGTCGTAGGGACAGGCCTGCATGCAGGACTTGCATCCGATGCATCGGTCCTTGTCGAAGTCGACGATGCCGTCCTCGCGCTTGAACAGCGCCGTGGTCGGACAGATCTTCAGGCAGGGAGCGTCGGTGCAGTGGTTGCACCGCATGACGCCGAAGGAGCGCGTCGTGTCCGGGAAGCTGCCGGAGTCGACGTACTTGACCCAGGTCCGGAACTGGCCGACCGGCACCTCGTGCTCGGTCTTGCACGCGACCGTGCAGGCATGACACCCGATGCAGGTCCGCTGGTCGATCGCGAAGCCGTATCTCACGGCGCAGTCCTCTCCTCGATCATCGGGTCCGGTGGGGTCCAGCGTGGTCCTCCACCGGCGAGTGCGGTAGACCACAAACCTTGCTGAGCCCATAACCTATGGTTGTGACCATGCGCGAGCCCACCCTGTCGTCGCTGCGGCTCCTCGTCGAGGTGGGGAGGACCCAGAGCCTCGGCAAGGCCGCCCGTGCCCACGGCATCACCCAGCCGGCCGCCAGCAAGCAGATGGCGCTGCTCGAGCGCAGCGTGGGCCTGCAGCTGCTCGAGCGGCGGCCGGTCGGCTCCTACCTCACCGAGCACGGCAAGGTGGTGGCCGCCTGGGCGAGCACCATCGTCGACGCCGTCGACCACCTGATGGGCGCGGTGTCCTCGCTGGCTGCTGCCACCTCGAGCAGCCTGAGAGTCGCCTCGAGCCTCACCATCGCCGAGCACCTCGTCCCCGGTTGGCTGGCCGCGCTGCACGCGGAGCTGCCCGAGGTGCATGTCGGGCTCGAGGTGGCCAACTCCGAGACGGTGATCCGCCGGGTCCGCGAGGGCGAGGCAGCGCTCGGCTTCGTCGAGGGACCCGACCTGGACACCGACCTGGAGCACGTGACCGTGGCTCGCGACCGTCTGGTCGTGGTGGTCGCCCCCGACCATCCCTGGGCGAGCCGCGACCACCGCGTGGACCGGGCGCTCCTGCTGGCCACCCCGCTCGTCACGCGCGAGCCGGGATCCGGCACCCGGGCCACCCTGGAGCGCAGCTCCCGGGACGTCACGCTGGCTCCGTCGCTGCTCGAGCTGGGGTCCAACGAGGCCGTCAAGGGCGCGGTCAAGGCGGGTGTCGGCCCGGCAGTGCTCAGTGAGTTCGCCGTCCGGCGTGACATCGACCAGGGCCTCCTGGTCGAGGTCTCGGTGGAGGACCTGGACCTCACCCGCGACCTGGTCGCGGTCTGGAGCCGCTCGGCCCAGCTCACCGCGAGCACCCGTCGCCTGCTCGAGGTCATCGCCGCCGCTCAGGCGGGCCCCGGTCGCGAGCAGCCCGCGAGGAGCCGGCGACCCTGATCGGCGGCCGGCCCGGCCCGGAGGCGAGCTCACCGGGCCAGCCGGCGGATCGACCTGCCGGCGGCGACGGCGGCGGCCGTCAGGACGACGAGGCTCGCGCCGCCGAGGGCGATGGCGCCGATCGTGGCCCTCGAGGACACCGGCGTGGCCTGGATCGGGCGGTCGCTGTTGCCCCACTCCTTCCACGAGCCGTCATAGTTCCTCACCCGGTCGTGGCCGAGCAGCCGGAGCGTGAACAGCTGATGCCCTGATCGGGCCGCGCTCTGGCAGTAGACGATGGTCTCCTTGGCCGGGTCGAACCCCTCCCGGGCGAACATCTCCTCGAGCTCCGGGGCGGGCTTGAGGGTGTGGTCCCGCCCGAGCGAGCGGGACCAGTTGACCCAGCGGGCACACGGGATGTGACCGCCACGCCGCGCCCTCTCGCGGTAGCCGAAGCGCTCGAGGACGCCGAAGTACTCCACCGCGCTCCGGGTGTCGAAGATGACCGTGTCGGGGTCGCCGATGCGGCTCATCACCTCCTCCGCCGTCACGATGTCGTCCTCGCGCGGACGAGGGGTGAACGTGGCCGGCTGCGGCCGGGGGATCTCGCGGGTCACGGGCTTGCGCTCGGCCACCCACTTCGTCCAGCCGCCGTCGAGGATCCGGACGTTCTCGTGACCCAGGTGGAAGAGCGTCCACCAGATCCGTCCGGCGTAGGAGCCGATGTCGTCGTAGACGACGACCTCGTCCTCGTCACCGATCCCCATCTCCCCGAAGACCTGCCGCGCCTCCTCCGGGGTCAGGACGTGCAACCCTCCGTCCTTGGTCTTGGTCATCTTGTAGTTCATGTAGACCGCACCCGGGAGGTGGGAGACGTCGTAGTCCCCCGACTCGTCGCGACAGTCGATGATCCTGACGTGCGGGTCATCGAGCCTGTCCAACAGCCAGTCGGTCTCCGCCAGCATCTCCGGGCGTGCGTATCCGCGAGTCTGCGCGTCCGTCTTCACCTTGGTCACCGGTCGTCCCTCCTGTGTCGTCGTCCAGGGGTCTGGGCGTCGACCAGCGGTGCCGGTGCGGCACCGCTGGCGTCCGCGAGCGTGGGGTTCCGGGGTTCGGCCCGCCCGGGTTCCGGGGCTGGTGCGACTCCCAGGGCTGCGCTCGAGGCTCCCGGCCCCCAGATCCCCTGGCCGACGTCCCGCACGTCCTCGTCGGAGAGCCGCTCGAAGTACTCCTTCACCTCGCCGGGTCGGTCCTCGGGGTACTGGTAGAGCTGCATGAACCGGGTGTCGATGCGGTCCTTCAGCTGCCACGCCCGCCTGCCCTTGAGCACCAGCGGACCCCAGATCGCCAGCCCCTCGTAGTTCCCGAGATTGAGGATGTAGAGGAACCTCGACTGGGGCTCGAACGTCTTCATCTGCTCCCCCCGGAGGTAGGCCTGCAGGTTGTGGAAGAGCACGGGCCCCTGTCGGATCGCGAACACGCCGAGCCTGGTCAGCGGCTTCCCGTTGAAGGACACCGAGTCGCCCCCGCCGAAGATCCGCGGGTCCGAGACGCTCTGCAGGTGGTCGTTGATCCACAGCCCGTCGTCGTGGGCGACTCGCAGCCCCGACTCACGGAAGATCGCCGGAGGCTTGATGCCGACCGCCAGGATGAGCAGGTCGAACTCGATCCGTCGACCGTCGCCGGTGCGAGCAACGCCCTCGTCCAGCCCTGTGATCTCGGAGTCGAGCATCACCTCGATCCCCCGGTCCCGCATGAACCGCAGCGCCTGCTGCTGCGCCCGCTCCGGGGCCGACTTGAGGAGCCGGCTGTTGGAGTTGGCGAGGACGACCCTGCCCTCGATGCCGTGGTCCTCGAACACCTTCTGGGAGTTGCACGCCATCTCACACCCTGCGGGGCCTCCACCGACGACGAGGACGCGCGGACTGCGCTCGAGCTCTCCCAGGGCGCGGAGCCGCCAGTGCAGGTTCTCCATGTTCTCCACGGGTTTCACCGGGGTGAACTGGTCCGCGTGCCTCGCGAACTCCTGGTTCGGCACCCCGCTCCCCAGGCACATGCTCATGGCGTCGTAGTGCAGGGTCCGGCCACTGTCCAGCTCGACGAGGCTGGCCTCGGTGTGGATGCGCTTGATGCGGTCCTTGACGAAGCTGCCGCCGCCCTTCTCGACGAGGTACTTGACGTCGATGCGGTCTTCCTCGGGTCGGTAGATCCTCGAGAGCAACCCGGGGGCCATGCCCGAGTAGTAGAGGAACCGGCTGGGATTGACGAGGACCACCTCGAACCCGGCTGCGCGCAGCTCGTGCGTGCGTCTGAGCGAGTAGAGGTGTGCGTGCCCACCCCCCGCGAAGAGGATGGTCCTGGCTCCTGATCCGTTCTGCTTGGTCATCGACGCCTCGCCTTAGATGATCTTGATGCCGGTCGCGCCCTCGATGGCGCCTCCCAGCAGGTAGCCGATGCCGACGTAGAGCAGGATCAGGCCGAGCAGCAGCCGCAGCCAGCTCTCCTTGAGGTACTTGGAGAGGAACGGACCGGCCAGCGATCCGATGATGATCCCCACGATCTCGATGGTGATCAGCGGTACGTCGAGCTGGGAGCCCAAGGTCAGGTAGCTGGTGATGCTGACCAGGCTGCCGATGATGATCGCCACCAGCGAGGTGCCGGCCACGATGAACATCGGCATGCCCAGCACGGTGGCCATGAACGGCACGAGCAGGAATCCACCGCCCACGCCCAGCATCGCCGAGATGAAGGAGATGAGCACCCCGGCCAGCAGCGGCCAGGCCGGGTTGAAGCCGAACTCCTCACCGAAGAACGAGATACGGATGCGGCTCGGAGACGCGTCGACCGTCTTGACCCCGTGGGCCCGGGAGTCCTCCGGGGCCGACCTGGCGGCCTGCTCGAAGCGTTCGGACGCGGCCATGAGGGCCTGCCGGTGCCGGCGGTAGCGGTTGGTCGTCTCGTAGAGCGCGCGGATGGCGACGAAGAGGGTGATCGCCCCGAAGACCGGCTTGTACGACTCCAGGCTCGAGAGCACGTGGGAGGAGAACCACGCGCCCAGCGTCGAGCCGACCACGGCGCCCACGGCGAGCAGCCCGGCCAGGGTGAGGACCACGCGCCGCTGGCGCAGGTAGGTCGGGACCGAGAAGAAGGGGCTGACCAGGGTCAGCATCTGGTTCATCGGCTTGATGTCGTTGGCGTTCTGCAGGCCGATGACGCTGATGTGGCCGACCCCGGAGAGGGTGCCGCCCGCCGCGCCGATCGTCGAGAAGACCACGCCCACGAACATCGACCACGCGAACGGAACCACCACGGGAGTGGAGACCCCCGCCTCCCCGAAGGTGCGTGTCCCCATGAGCGTGGTGATCACCAGGCCCAGGACCGCCAGCGCGGCGATCACCACCAGGGTGGTGTCGATCTTCGCCCTGGGTCTGGTCTGGGTCGATCCTGGAGCGTTGGACATGCAGCTTCCCTTCTCCGAGTAGGTCGGGACTACGACGTTCAGACGTGCTCTGGCCGCACGTGCGGTTCCTCGTCTCTCCGGCGCCTCGTCCACGCCTTCGACAGGGCGCGCACGAGCAGCAGGGTGATCCCCCCTGCGATGTAGGCACTCACCGTCGAGAGAGCCACGCCGCCGGGGAGCGTCAGCACCGGCAGCAGGTAGTAGAGGGCGAGCAGCACGCCCAGGTGAGGCACCACGTTGACCAGGCCCCGGACGACCAGGCGCGGGAGCAGCTCGCCGTAGGTCTCCCGCATCCGGAACTCGAGGGCGTCGACGCTCTCGCGGTCGCCAGCCCGGTGAGCCAGGTCGCGCAGCCTCGCGTCGCGAGCCAGGGCGTCGCCCCGGGTCTCGATCTCGGCGTCGAGGCCGTGGACGATCGGCGCCACCAGGCGTCCGTACCAGGAGCTCGAGCGTGCCGACGGACGACTCGCAGACATGACGGGCGAGTGGTCGGCCCCGAGATCGCGCTGCATCCTCGCCCCTTTCGTGTGGCGCCGGTCACTATAAGCATGTCCGGACAACCGAGGCCATACCCTGCCCATCCCTGGCCCGGGCAGCTTCCGGAGGAACGCGTCGACCCCCACCAGACCTCTTGTGCCGCAGGAAGCGGGGCAGTAGCGTGACGCGCCATCGAAATGTCCGGGCATCTGACCGCCGTCACGGGACGGGAGACATGACCTCACTTGGCATCCATGCACCGCACCGGTCGACTGCCGAACCGGTGACGGAACCGCTCGCCGTGATCCGGACCCGCTGACGTGGACTGGCACCTGCGCGACGCCGCCCCCACCGACCTCGAGGACCTCGTCCGTCTGGACGACGCCTCCTCGACCGCGCACGTCGATCCGGCCTTCCCCATGGCCGAGGTGGTCTCCGCGATCGCGGAACGGCACCCGGCGGTGGTGGCCGTCCGCGACGGAGTACTGGTCGGCGCGGCCGTCAGCGCCGTCTCCGGCGACACCGCCTGGATCCTGCGTCTGGCCCTGCACCCGAAGGCTCGCCGCCAGGGCCTCGGCAGTGCGCTGATCAGGGAGCTCGAGCAACGTCTGGTCGCCCGGGGGACCCGTCGCATCCGCGGCATCCTGCCCGACGACGAGACCGGCACGCAGGCCTTCCTCAACTCCGGCTTCCGCTCCCGCGGCCCCATGCTGGTGTTCGAGAAGGAGGAGCGGACCGACCCGCAGGCGGCACGCCTGCTGCGCGAGCTCGGAGGGGAGGTCCTCCCCGACGACCTGTGGGACCGCATCTCGGGCATGACGGCAGAGAAGACGCTCATCGAACGCCGCCTGGTGCTTCCGCTGGCTCACTCCGACGTGGCGGCCTCCCACGGCGTCCACCCGCCACGCGCGGTCCTGCTGTTCGGCCCGCCCGGGACCGGGAAGACCACCTTCGCCCGCGCCGTGGCGAGTCGTCTCGGGTGGCCCTTCGTGGAGCTGTTCCCGTCCCGCATGGCTGTCACCGAGGGCGGCCTCCCGGCCGGACTGAGCAACGTGTTCGCCGACCTCTACGAGCTCGAGCACGTGGTCGTCTTCATCGACGAGGTCGAGGAGGTCGCGTCGCACCGCACCGCGGCGAGCGGCAACGTCGCCGTGGTCAACGAGCTGTTGAAGGTGCTCGTGGCATTCCGCTCGCGGCCGGGGCGACTGTTCGTGTGCGCGACCAACTCGGTGCGCGACCTCGATGCGGCCTTCCTGCGCCACGGGCGCTTCGACTACGTCCTGCCCATCGGGCCACCCGACCCTGCCGCCCGCCGCGCCATGTGGGAGCGCCACGTCGCCGGCATGGGCGAGAGCTGTGTCGACCTCGACGTCCTGGTCGAACGGACCGAGAACTTCACACCTGCTGACATCGAGCACGCCGCCCGCGCCATGGCCCAGCTGATGTTCGAACGGACCGTCGACCGCGGTTCGCGCCGGCCGGGGACGACCGAGGACTTCCTCACCGTGCTGGCCGAGGTCCGCCCCACGCTCAGCGAGACGACCGTCCGCGAGTTCGGGGCCGACATCGAGGACTTCGCGCGGCCGTGACGGAGGACCGCCCAAGGCCCGGATCCACCGGGGGAAGTGGGTATGCGTGGTCGGGCATCGGCAACTCGACTGGCGCGAGAGACAACATCAACGACCCGCAGTTCCATGACCGGGACACCCGCTAGCCTCGTCGCCGTGTCGACCTCAGACCAGCAGCCCGGGCGGTGGCGTCAACTGAGCAGCGGCATCGTCACCGGGGTGGCGCTGGTGGTGCTGGTCGCCCTGGGGGTCCTGCTCGCGTCCGTCTTCCACCCGGCGTGGGACCGGTGTGCCGTGCACGTCGACGGTCAGATCGTCGAACGCCCCTGCTCGGAGTAGCGGCGGGGGTGGCGCCGGGGGCACCTGGTAGACGGAGTTCGGCGAACGGCACCCGTACGTACTCCGCCTGGGTGCCGTCGATGAGGTGGGCGAAGATCCAGCCGATCCCGCCGGCGCCTTCGTCGGCCAGGCAGTGCGCCGGGCGATGTCGGTCTCCCGGGCGATCGGTGCGAGTCGCCATGACCTCCGTCATGCGCCCGGATGACCTTCGGCACTGACAGCCGCCGGCGCCTCGGCCCTAGCGTCGGAGCACAGAGATGAAGGAGTGACCATGATGCGACGACTGCTGGTTCTCGGTGGCGGCACGGCCGGGACGATGATCGCCAACAAGCTGCGGAAGGAGCTGTCGCGCAAGGAGTGGCAGATCACCGTGGTCGACCGCGATGACGACCACCTCTACCAACCCGGATTCCTGTTCCTGCCCTTCGGTGTCTACGCCCCTGAGCAGGTCGTACGCACCCGGCACGACCTCTTGCCCGACGGGGTGGACTTCGTGCTGGCGGACGTGGATCGCGTCGACGCCGAGGCCAACCGCGTCACCCTCGTGGGCGGCCGCGAGCTCGCCTACGACTACCTGGTGATCGCCTCGGGCACCACCCCGCGCCCCGATCAGACACCGGGCATGCTCGGACCCGAGTGGCGCACCAGCATCTTCGACTTCTACTCCTACGAGGGTGCCCAGGCGCTCGCCCAGGCGCTCAAGGACTTCGACCACGGCCGCCTGGTCGTGCACATCACCGAGATGCCGATCAAGTGCCCCGTGGCGCCGCTGGAGTTCGCGTTCCTCGCCGAGGCCCACCTGCGCGAGCGCGGCATCCGCGACCGGGTCGAGCTGGTCTACGTGACACCCCTGTCGGGCGCCTTCACCCAGCCCATCGCTGCTGACCACCTCGGCGCGATGCTCGAGGAGCGCAAGATCCTGGTCGAGTCCGACTTCATGGTCGAGAGCGTCGACAACGAGAACAAGGCACTGGTCTCCTACGACGAGCGCGAGGTGCCCTTCGACCTGCTGGTCACCATCCCACTCAACATGGGCGCCGACTTCGTGGAGCGTTCCGGACTCGGCGACGAGCTCAACTACGTGCCCGTCGACAAGCACACACTGCAGTCGACCGCTCACCCGAACGTCTTCGCGGTCGGGGACGCCTCCGACATCCCTGCCTCCAAGGCCGGTTCGGTGGCGCACTTCTCGGTCGAGATCTTCGTCGACAACTTCTTGCAGCTGATCGAGGGCAAGCCCATGACCGGTGCGTTCGACGGGCACGCCAACTGCTTCGTCGAGTCCGGCGACGGCAAGGGCCTGCTCATCGACTTCAACTACGACACCCAGCCGCTGCCCGGCAAGTACCCGCTGCCCCTCGTGGGTCCGATGGACCTGCTCAAGGAGACCCGTGCCAACCACGTCGGGAAGCTCGCGTTCCGCTGGATCTACTGGAACGTCCTGCTCCCCGGCCGCCCCATGCCCCTGCCGGCCCGCATGACCATGGCCGGCAAGACCATCCAGAAGGAGAAGTGATCGAGATGCCCGTGACCACCATCGAAGGCCGCGAGGTGCACGTCAACGAGGAAGGGTTCCTCACCGAGCCCGACGAGTGGGACGAGCAGCTGGCCAAGGCGCTGGCCGCCCAGATCGGCATCGACCTGAGCGACGTGCACTGGGCCGCGATCCGCTTCCTCCGAGAGGACTTCGCCGTCAAGGGCGAGACCCCCACCCTGCGCCGGGTGACCGTCGCCGGTGGGATCCCCACCAAGCAGCTGTTCGCGCTCTTCCCCAAGAAGCCCGCCAAGAAGATGGCCTACATCGCCGGACTGCCCAAGCCCCACGGCTGCGTGTGAGTCACCCACCCCTTCCACACTGAGAGCAGGAAATGTCATGAGCACGACCACGAGCACCCCGCGCGAGACCGCCCCCGGCCTGGTTCCCGACTTCGACACCGAGGCCGGTGAGGGCCGCAAGCTCGCCATCATCTGCTCCAAGGGCAGCCTCGACATGGCCTACCCCGGCCTGATCCTGGCCAATGCCGCACTGGGCGAGGGGGTGGAGACGCACCTCTTCTTCACGTTCTGGGGCTTCGACATGATCAACAAGAAGACGATGGCGCACCTGAAGATGACCCCGCTGGGCAATACCGCGACCCACATGCCGCAGGGACTGGGCGGCGTCCCGGGGGTCACCGCGCTGGCCACCTCGAAGCTGAAGAAGTCGATCGCCGATCTCGACGTGCCCGAGGTCCCCGACTTCCTCGAGCAGATCGTCGCCTCCGGCGGCCACCTGTGGGCCTGCCGGATGTCGGCGGACATGAACCACCTCGCCGAGGACGACCTCTACGAGGAGGTCGAGGGGATCATCAGCGCCAGCGACTTCATCGACAAGACCGAGGGCGCCCAGCTCCTGTTCATCTGAGTGGGGCCCGTGGCGTGAACGACGATCGACCCGAATGTCGGCCGGCGTGCGGCCTGCCGGGCTCCGTCCTCGTGCGACGAGGCCCACCGACGTCTCGCTCGCTCCTTGGACGTGAGGGTGGCCCGCAGCAGTCCGCAGAGACATGCCGCTTTCGACGAGCTATGCCCCGCGACCGAGGTCGCCGATCAGCTGGTGACCGCGACGGGCCTTGGACGCCAGGTATGGCCTGTTGACCGGGGACAGGTGCAGCCCGGTGGGCAGGCTGCGGTCGACGTGGACCCCGGCGGCCGCCAGCTGTGCCCCCTTGTCGGGGTTGTTGGTGAGCAGGTCGACCCGGTCGACGCCGAGCGCGAGCAGCATCCGGGCCGCCACAGCGTAGGTCCGCTCGTCCACGCCGAAGCCCAGCGCTTGGTTCGCCTCGTAGGTGTCGAGGCCGAGGTCCTGCAGGGCGTAGGCGTCGATCTTGTTGTAGAGCCCGATTCCCCGCCCCTCCTGGCGCAGGTAGACCAGGTAGCCGCCGGCGTCGTGGATCCGGACCAGTGATTCCTGGAGCTGCGGGCCGCAGTCGCAGCGCTCGCTGCCGAGGACGTCCCCGGTCAGGCACTCGCTGTGCAGCCGGACCAGCGGCACCGCGGTGGTCTCCGGCACGGGTGACCGGGCCCGGTCACCCAGCGCCAGCACGACGTGCTCGCAGCTGTCGCCGAGCCCGTCGAAGGTGAAGATCCGGGCATCGACGTCGACGCCAACCGTCAGCCGCAGTGGCAGCCCGACCTGCTGACGCACCGTGGCAGCGGTGACTCGTGGCATCACACGACCCCGGCGAATCGTGAGGACAGCGCGTAGCGCAGCAGCACCACGTCGCCGATCTGCCGCACCTCCGCGAGGTGGGCCCGGTGCCCGGGGTTCCACGGGAACGCACCCGAGCCGACGAACCGGTGCGCACTGGCGTCCCCGACGAAGAACGGCGCCACCACGAGGTGGAGCTCGTCGGCGAGGTCGCGGGTCAGGAACTGGGTGTGGATCCGGCCCCCGCCCTCCACCATCAGCCGCCGCACCCCCCGGCCCCGCAGGTCCCCGACCACGTCTGCGAGGTCGACCGGCCGCCCCGCGTCGATCACGGTCGCCACGCCGGCGAGACCGCGACGCACCCGCGCGACGGCTGCGCTCGCGCAGTACACGAGCTTCTCGCCGTCGCCGGTGGTGAAGAAGTTGTTGCCCCGGTCCAGGCAGCCGCCCTCGGTGACGGTCACCTTCGTGGGCGACTCCCCGAGCCCGCGCCGCCGCCGTTCCTCGCGCAGCTCCGGCCTCCGCACCAGCAGCCGCGGGTTGTCGTTGCGGACAGTGGCCGCCCCGACCAGGATCGCGTCGGACTCGGCGCGCACGGCGTCCACGCGCCGCAGGTCCGCCTCGTTGGACAGCACCAGCCGCTCGGGAGTGGCCGCGTCGAGGTACCCGTCGAGGGAGATGCCGCAGCTGAGGATCGTGTACGGACGCTCAGGCATGGACCCCTCCCTCTCCGGCCACCACGGCCGGTACGACGCGGCGCCGGGCCGATCCCAGCACGATCACGACCGCGCCGGGCAGGCTGGCGACGGCGACGATCGCGCCGTACGCCACCGCCGTCGCGACCCCCTGCCCGGCGCCGAGCCCGGCCGCCGCGAACACCCACGCCGCGACGCCCTCGCGAGGCCCCCACCCGGCGACGTTGGTCGGCAGCCCTGCCGCCACGAGCACCACCACGGCGAGCGGCAGCAGCGTGGCGACGGACGCGGTGACCCCGACCGCCCGCGCGGCGACGACGTACGTCGTCAGGTGGCCCGCCACCGCGACCGCGGACGCGACCACCACACCCGGCCAGACCCCACGCCGCAGCACCCCGCACCGCAGGTCGGTCCGGACCTCGCGGATGAGCAACGCCGCCGCGACACCGAACGCCAGGATGCCCACCACCCAGGGCACCAGCGAACGAACCGGCGACGGCAGGAGCAGCAGCAGCCCCACCGCGATCACCGCCTGCACGACCTGGCCCGCGGTCCGCTCCCAGACGACCGCGCGCAGGCCGCGGCCGGTGTCGCCGGCGATCCGGCCGTGCCGCACCCCGCGGTGCACGTCGCCGAGGACTCCACCGGGCAGGACCGTGTTGAGGAACTGCGCCCGGTAGCACGAGGCCACCGCGGCGGCCGGATCGACGGACACCCCGAGGCCCGCCGCGACCAGCCGCCAGCGCCAGGCGCAGGCGACGGTGACCGGCACGGCTATGGCCGTGCCCAGGGCCAGCGTCCACAGGTCCAACGAGCGGATGCCCGCAACGAACGGGTCGAGTCCGGTGGACCACAGCACCAGCCCCAGGACCGAGGCTCCGATCATCCAGCTGGCGGTACGCCACGAGAGCACGGTCATCCGGCCACCAGCTCCAGGACGCGCGCGACCCGGCCGGCGGTCTCCGGCCACCCGGTCAGTCCGCTACGGCGCCGTTCGGCAGCCGCGGCCCGGAGCAGTCGGCGCAGGTCGGCGTCGTCCAGCCAGCGGCGTACGGCCCCGGCGAGCGCGGCGACGTCACCGGCCGGCACCAGCACCCCGGGCCGGGACCCGTCCGCGGTCTCCCCGAGCGCCTCGGAGAGCCCGCCCACGTCCCAGGTCAGGACCGGCAGGCCGCAGGCCAGCGCCTCGGTGACGACCATGCCGTAGGTCTCGGTGCGGCTGGCCAGCACCAGCACATCGGCGGCGGAGTACGCCGCTGCGAGGTCGGCCCCGGCGCGCGGCCCGGTCAGCCACACCCGGTCCTCCAGCCCGGCGGTCCGGATCGCCCGTCGCAGTCGCTCGATGAAGCCAGGCGACCGGTCCAGCGGCCCGACACACGTGCACCGCCACTCCCGGTCGGCGAGGCCGGAGAGGGCGGCCACCAGCGCGTCCTGGCCCTTCGCCGGGGTCACCGCCCCGACGCAGAGCAGGTTCGCGCCGTCGGCGCTCCCGACCGCGGGGCGGGCGGGGTCGACCCCCGGCCGGGCGACGTGGACCCGCGCCGGGTCCAGGCGGTGGGCGTCGAGCAACCAGCGGCGGGTCCACCCGCTGGTGGTCACCACCGCGGCCGCCGCCCGGACCACCGCGGCCTCGCGCTCGCGGTCGACGTCGTCGGCCGACACCCCGACCGGCAGGTGCATCAGGACCACGGTTCGCAGCCGTCGGGTCGCGGGCAGCAGTGCCTCGGGGCAGGTCGAGGCGACCAGGCCGTCCACGAGGACCACCGCGCCGTCGGGCACGGCCTCCAGTGCGCCGGCCAGGGCCTCCCGCGGCGCCACGTCGGCCCGCGGCCAGTCCCCGGTCACCTCCCGAGTGCGCACCAGCCAACCGACCGACGGCAGCTCCTCGCGGAGCCGGCGGTCGTAGGTGTTGCCGCCGCTGGGGCGCAGCGGATCGTCGATCCCCGCCGGGACCACGAGGTCGACCGTGCGCCCCGGGCTCACAGCTCCCTCTCATATGTCGCCTGGGCCACGTGGGACTCGTGCAGGGTGACCGCGAGACCCGTCACCCCAGGCGCCTGGCCGAGCGCCCCGTCGCAGAACCGCTTGGCGAGCTTGTTGGCGACGTGCCGGGCCAGCACCTCGGTGGTGGTGTTCTGCCCGTCCAGCTCCGCCAACTCGTCGAGGTTGCGGTGGGTCAGCCCCGCGAGCACGGCGTGCAGCTCGTCGGCGGCCCGGGCGAGGTCCACCAGGATCCCGTCGTCGTCCAGCGTCGCGCCCCGGAAGGTGGCGTCCACGACGTACGTCGCCCCGTGCAGCGCCTGCGCCGGCCCGAAGACCTCCCCGCGCAGGCTGTGCGCGACCAGCATGTGGTCGCGGACGGTCACGCTGAACACGGCACCTCCCCGCCGTAGGTCACCGAGTGGCACAGCGCCGGCAGGTCGCCGCTGACCAGGCGGGGCAGCACCGCCGGGAGCTCGGCGAACGGCGACTCCCCGGTCAGCAGCGCATCGAAGGCCGGGTCGCGGAGCAGGTCGAGGGCGAGCCGGAGCCGGTCGGTCGTGGTCCGCCGACCGCGCCGGGACGCCGCCACCGCGCCGACCTGGCTGGCCCGGATCGTGAGCCGGTGGGAGTGGAAGGCGGCGCCGAGGGCGAGCGTCGTCTCGTCGTCGCCGTACCAGCTGAGCTCGACGACCGTGCCCTCCGGGGCGAGCAGGTCCAGCGACCGCTGCAGTCCCGCCGAGGTGGCACTGGCGTGGAAGACCAGGTCCCGGCCCGGCGGAGCCCGCTCCGGCAGGGCGAAGTCGACCCCGAGCGCCGACGCGACCCCGACCCGGGCGGGGTCGACGTCGACCAGGGTCACCTCGACCCCCGGGATCCGTGCGACCAACCGGGCCACGCAGCAGCCCAGGGCGCCGGCGCCGACGACCGCCACCCGGTCGCCGAGAAGCGGCCCGGCGTCCCAGAGCGCGTTGACGGCCGTCTCGACCAGGCCGGTGAGGACCGCCCGGGCCGCCGGCACGTCCGCCGGCACCACGGTCACCGCCGCCGCGGGCACGACATACGCCGTCTGGTGCGGGTGCAGGCAGAACACGGTGCGGCCCACCAGACCGAGCGGCCCGGCCTCCACGATGCCGACGTTGAGGTAGCCGTACTTCACCGGGCCCGGGAAGCCGCCCTCCTGGAAGGGCGCCCGCATCGCGTCGTACTGGCTCTCCGGCACCCGGCCGGCGAAGACCAGCGCCTCGGTGCCTCGGCTGACCGCGGAGCGCAACGTCCGAACCAGTACGTCGCCGGGGCCGCGCGTGGGCAGGGAGGCGGGACGGATCTCGCCGACGCCCGGCTCGCGGAGCCAGAACGCCGCCGCCGCAGGTGAACCGGAGCCGGCCTGTCCTCGTTCGTCCACGTGTAACTGCCTCCTTGTCCATGTGAACGGAGCAGCCGTGCCCACGGTTCAACGCCCCCGCGCGCGGGTGCTGGCTGGGCTGTTCTCCGCGCTCGCTGCGCTGCTGGTGCTCGGCGCCCTCACCACCCCTGAACGCCTCGAGCAGGTCGAACCGCTGGCGTTTGCGCGTCTGCCGCTCGAGGCGGTGGTCTACCTGGCCGTCGTCCTCGCCGTGCCCGACCGGTTCCGCCGCCTGCGGACCGCGCTCGCCGTCGGGTGTGGGGTCCTGCTGGCGCTGAGCGCAGTCTTCAAGGTCCTCGACCTGGGCTTCCGCGAGGCGCTCAACCGGCCTTTCGACGTGCTGATCGATTGGCGCTACGCGGGGTCGCTGGTCGAGACGGCGCATGGCTCGGTCGGCGAGGGCACCGGCACGGTGTTCCTGGTGCTGGCCGCCGTGTTCCTCGTCGCCCTCCTGGTCCTGGTGCCGCTCGCGGTGCTCCGGCTCACCCGCGTCACGGTGCGGCACCGGACCACGTCCGCCCGGGCGGTGGCCGCGCTCGCCGCGCTCTGGCTGGGCCTCGCGGTGCTGGACGTGCGCGGCGCGGCCGGCCCGGTCGCGGCCCGCGACACCGCCGGGTACGTCTACGGGCAGGTCGGCCGGATCCCCGGCGCGCTGCGCGACCGGCGCGAGTTCCAGGATGCCGCGCGGCAGGACCCGCTCCGCGAAGCGGCGGCCGACGAGCTGTTCGCCGGGCTCCGCGGCAAGGACGTCCTGCTGGTCTTCGTCGAGAGCTACGGCCGGGTGGCGGTCGAGGGCTCCTCGTTCGCCCCCGGGGTGCAGGCGGTCCTCGACGAGGGCACGGCCGAGCTTCACGACGCGGGGTTCGAGAGCCGCAGCGCGTATCTCACCTCCCCCACGTTCGGTGCGATCAGCTGGCTGGCGCACGCGACCCTCCAATCCGGACTCTGGGTCGACACCCAGCAGCGGTACGACGTGCTGGTCACCAGCAGCCGCCAGACGCTGAGCAGCCTGTTCGAGCGTGCCGGCTGGCGTACCGTGGCCTCCGTCCCGGCCAACAATCGGGACTGGCCACAGGGTGGGTTCTACGGCTTCGACCGGCTCTACGACTCCCGCGACGTCGGCTACGAGGGACCGCGGTTCGGCTATCCGACGATGCCCGACCAGTACACCCTCGACGCGTTCCACCGACTCGAGCTCGCGCCCGCCCCCCGGCCACCGGTGATGGCCGAGATCGACCTGATCACCAGCCACGCGCCGTGGTCCCGTACGCCCCGCCTGGTCGACCAGGCGGCCGTCGGGGACGGCTCCATCTTCGACGGGATGCCCGAGCAGCTGCCCTCGGAGCGCGACATCTGGCCCGACCCGGACCGGGTCAGGGCGGCGTACGGCGACGCGATCGAGTACTCGCTGCGCGCGCTGGTGCGATTCGTGAAGGCGTACGGCGACGACGACCTCGTCCTGGTCGTCGTGGGAGACCACCAGCCGGCCACCATCGTGTCCGGGCCCGACGCCAGCCACGACGTCCCGGTCTCCGTCATCGCCGGCGACCCCGACGTCCTGCACCGGATCACCGGTTGGGGCTGGGAGGCGGGCCTCCGGCCGGGCCCGGACGCGCCGGTCTGGCGGATGGACGAGTTCCGCGACCGGTTCGTGGCGGCGTACGGCCCGGAGCGACGACACTGAACCCGAGCGGTCCGCCGCACGTTTCGAGGGATGAGGAGGTGGCATGCCTGATCCCGACGTCGCGTTGATGCAGCACCTCCACGACGAGCACGCCGCTGCCCTCTGGCGGTTCTGCCGACGACTGGTCCCGCACGACCCCGGCCGGGCCGAAGACGTGGTGCAGGAGACACTGCTGCGCGCCTGGCGGCACCGCACGATCCTGGAGAGCCCGCCGCCGGCGGTGCGGGCGTGGCTGTTCAAGGTGGCCCGCAACATCGTGATCGACCAGTGGCGCAGCCCGCGCTCCAGCAGCGAGACCTCGGTCGCGGACGTGCCGGAGGACGGGGTCGGCGACGACACCGACCAGCTGCTGCTGTCCTGGGTGGTGGCCGAGGCGCTGACCCTGCTCTCGGCAGAGCACCGCGCGGTGCTGCTGGAGTGCTACTACCGTGGCCGACCGGTGGCCGAGGCGGCCGCCCGGCTAGGGATACCGGAGGGCACGGTCAAGTCCCGCACGCACTACGCGCTGCGCGCCCTGAAGCTCGCGCTGGAGGAGATGGGGGTGGGGGCATGACATGCGGGTTCGCGCACGACGACGGCGCCTACGTACTCGGCGCCCTTGCCCCAGCCGACCGGCTGGAGTTCGAGCGGCACCTGCCGGGGTGTGCGGACTGCACCCGCGCGGTCGGCGAGCTCGCCGGGCTGCCCGGGCTGCTCGGTCGTGTGGACGCGAGCCCGGCCGAGCAACCCGAGGCCGACGACCCGGTGCCGGCCACCCTGCTGCCGAGGCTCTCCCGCGAGGTACGCCGCACCCGGCGACGCCGCACCTCTGTGGCTGCCGCAGGCCTGGCCGCGGCGGCGGTCGCTGTCATCGTCGGGGTCGCGGTCTCGCAGAGCGGCGGCGACCAGCCGGTCTCGCCGACACGTCCGGACACGAGCTCGACCGCCCCTGATCTGGCGCAGGCGCCCGCGGTGGCGCGGCCGATGGAGCCGATCGGGGAGGTGCCGGTGCGCGCGACCGTCAGCCTGGAGCAGGTCACCTGGGGCACCCGGTTGGGGCTCACCTGCACCTACGACTCGCGGTGGGTCGACTACGAGCTGCCGCCCGAGGTGGACTACACGCTGTTCGTGCGCACCAAGAACGGTGGCGTGGAACAGGTGGGCAGCTGGCGGTCCGTCGACGGCCAGCCGATGCAGCTGTCCGCAGCGACCGCCGCGAGCCCGGCGGAGCTGGCCTCAGTGGAGGTGCGGACCGTCGACGGCCGGGTCGTGCTCCGGATCACGACGTGAGCCCAGCGGGTAGTCCCGCAGCAGGAGCAGCCCGCCGAGGATGATGGCCGCGACCTCCGAGGCCGCCGCCGTCCAGACCGCCCAACCGGTCCACGACTCCTCGAGCCCGAACAGCCCGACGGTGGCCGAGATGACGAACGCCCCGAGGGTCGACAGCCCGAAGCCGACGGCCAACAGCGCCGGCCCCCAGTGCCGCCAAGCCAGGAGCAGCCCAGCAATCACCACCCCGCCTGCGGCGTTGAGCAAGAACGCCGGCCCGATCTTGTCGACGTCCCGATAGCCGTCGAACCACAGGTAGAGGTGCAGCACCGCCGAGATCAGCACCGACAGTGCTGTCAGGACGGTCAGCAATCGAACGTTCATGAGCCTCTCCCATCCTCGTGGGCCGCGGGCTTCTCCGCGACCACCGCAAACTTGCGGATCCGCCCACTCCCGAGCCAGGCGCTCCAGAGCCGGTGTGCAGCGACCAGATCGTCCACGACCCGGTCGCCGACGCGGGCCGCGATCGCCGGGCGGTCCTCGAGGAAGGCACGGACCAACGCGTCCGCCGACGACCGGTGCGAGCGGGTGCACTCGGTCAGCCAGCGGACGTGCAGCCCGGTCCGCCGCAGACCGCGTACCAGCTCGGGCAGCGGTATCGGCCACACGGTGTCGGCCTCCGGCATCGCCGCGTGCTCCCGCTTCGTCAGCGGGAGGCCCTCCTCCACCGTGAAGCCGAACCGGCCGCCGACGGGCAGCGCCGCCGCGACGCCGCGCAGGAGGGCGTCCTTGTCCGGGAAGGCCAGCAGCGTCTCCAGCACGAGCACGACGTCGACCGGGCCGGCCGGAACCGGCGGAACCTGCGCGACCTCGAACCGGCAGGCCAGGTCGCCGGCGCGCTCGCGCGCCAGCGCGACGGCGCTGGGGCTGGCGTCCACGCCGAGGTAGTCGCAGCCGAGCTCGGCCGTGACCAGCCGGCCCGGCCCGGCCACGCCGCAGCACAGATCCAGCACCGAGGTCCCGGGTCCGATGCCGGCCCGCGCGGCCAACAGCCGGATCTCGCTCGCCGACATGAAGCTCTCCTGACCGACGTACTCGCCCGCGGGGTACGCCGCTCGCCGGGCCCGCTCCAGGGCCGCGTCGAAGTCGACGCGCTCGTCGCGCCTCATGGCACCGAGACCCGAATCCGGGCCGGGGTGCGGTGCAGCCACGCCCAGACCACGTCACGGCCGAACGACTCGGTGAGCAGCGCGAGCGCCGCGCCGAGGGCGGCGTACGCCCAGGCCGTGGGGAGGACGCCCGCCGCGGCGACGGTGAGGACGACCCCCTGGACCGCCGCGACCACTTTGCGCCAGTAACGGGGCGGGAGCGTAGCGCGCAGCCACGGCCACGCCCACCCGGCCACACCGAAGGCGTAGCGGGCGGCGCCGATCGCCAGCACCCACCTGCCGTACGAGCCGGCCACGTGGACGCTCAGCACGAGGAGTAGGAACGCGTCGGCCTCGCCGTCGAAGCGGGCCCCGAAGGCCGTCACCGTCCCGGTGGACCGGGCGACCCTCCCGTCGACCGCGTCCAGCGCCAGCGCGACCACCGCGAGCGGCACGACCAGGGCTGACGTCGGCGACCCGAGCGCGGTGTCCGTCACCAGCGCGGCCAGTGCGCAGGACAGGGTCGCGCGGGCCAGCGTCACCCGGTCGGCGGGCCCAAGGGCGCCGCAGCCGGTCGCACCGAGGCCGCGGGCCACCGCAACACACAGCACGGCGCCGCAGCCGAGCCCCGCGACAACCCCGCGCACACCGAGGCCATGCGTCATCAAGAGGGCGAGCAGGGCGACCAGCGCTGCGAGGCTCGCCACGAGGCTGAACCGGACGGATGTCACCTAGGGACAACGGGAATTGCTAGCGTGCGGTTCAAAACGCGGGAGGTGACATGCCGTCAGGAGGCACCGCGTCAGAACCGGTCCGGGCGGGCTCGGACTGGCTGACGCTCCGCGAGCCGGCCGACGCCGTCGCCCGCTCCACCGTGTTGATCGCCGAACTGCTCCCCCACCTGCCCCCGCGCGACCTGGTCATCCACGACCTCGGCTGCGGGACCGGCTCGATGACCCGCTGGCTCTCGCCAAGGCTGCCCGGCCCCGCGTGCTGGATCCTCCACGACAGGGACGCCGACCTGCTCGACCGGGTCGATCCGGAGCATGAGACCCGCCAGGGCGACGTCACCCGGCTGGCCCCGCCAGAGCTGGCCGACGCCGACTTGGTCACCGCGTCCGCGCTGCTCGACATGATGACCGCCGCCGAGCTGGAGCGCTTCGTCGACGCCTGCTCGAGCCGCGGCTGTCCGGTCCTGATCACCCTCAGCGTCGTCGGCCGCGTCGAGCTCGACCCCGCCCACCCGCTCGACGCGGACTTCCAGGACGCGTTCAACGACCACCAACGCCGCGAGACCACCGGCGGCAGGCTGCTCGGCCCGGATGCTGTCCGCGCAGCGGTCGAGGCCTTCACTGCCCGCGGCCGCGAGGTCGTCCTCCGCCCCAGCCCATGGCGGCTCGGCCCCGAGCAGTCAGCGCTGCTGGTGGAGTGGCTCACCGGGTGGCTGGCCGCGGCCACCGAGCAGCGACCCGGGCTGGCCAGCGAGGACTACGCGCGGCTACGCCTCGCGGAGGCGGCTCAGGCCTCGCTCGCGGTCACGGTGCACCACGAGGACCTGCTCGTGCGGCCGTCAGCCTGAAGACGTCAGGCCAGTTGCGCGACCAGGCATCCCAGTTCTGACCGCTAGCTTGCGGCGGTGGATCTCAGCCAGCCGCTGCTCGGTAGCGACAGGCGTACGACGCGGTGCCCAGGGGCTGCCGACCGGACGCACGAGTGGGCGGGCGGGCGGGCCAGGCCATAGCGGTCGAACAGCGATCCCGGCGCAACGGTTGCTCGGCAGGTCCGGGAAGAGGTGGTCCCCGTTCTGGTGCGACAGGTTGCTGCTCATCACGTGCATGAAGGCGGACCGCTGATGGTGGCCGACCCCAGCATCCGGCGGACGTACCTCGTCGCGGGGTCAGCATCGGCCTCCGCTGCTTGCTGCAGGACCCCAAAGGCAGCTCGTGCAGCACGATCCTGGGGTCCTTGAGCAAAGGACAGAGGAGTGGCAGCCGCGCGGTCACGTGCTTCCTCAGCGACACAGGGGTCGATGAAGCGATTCGTCGGGCCGGGTTCTCCGGACACCCCGGTTCGGTGGCCTTCCCGCGTGGTGGCCGGGCGGCATCGCAAGCCCCAGCCCGTCGTGTGCGGACGTCGGTGGCCGCATCGCGCATCGGGCTGCGAATTCCGGCACCATCCACGGCTATCCAGCCGCAGCCACTCCCGTCATCAAGAGCACACACGCGGCAGCGCTTGCGGACAAGGGCCCCTCAGGAAAGCAAGAGACGGTTCCCGGATCTCTCCGGAAACCGCCTCTGACCTCTGCCTCTCCTTTGTAGCGGGGGGACCGCACACACCTGCGACCGTCCCTTGACCGTTGCCCCCCGACACTGGGCGGGTGCCCAGGCATTTGCCACCCGTTCCTCATGGCCGGATCGAAACACGCCACGAGGACATCGCCTGGACCGGATCGGGAGCGGCGGCGTGCCCGACCACGACGTCGCGCTGGACCGGGTGCAGGGGGACCTGCGCGCGCACCAGGTGACCGCACCACAACCGAGTCCGAGCGAGGGGTTCCAGGCACCGGGGCGGCCGGGGCCAGATCTGGTCCCAGGGCGATTCGCTCACCCCTCGGGCTGGCAGCATCATCTGCGTGGCGATCGAGGCAGGCGAGAACCGGCGTACGGGACGGGGCTGGGGACTGGCTCTGGTCTGTGGTGCCGGAGTCATCTGGGGGACCATCGGGCCAGCCGTGGACGTGGTGCACGAGAGGTCGATGCTTTCGGTCCTGACGATGAGCGGTTGGCGCGCCCTCGCAGCGTCCGCGACGCTTGCCGTCGTGGTGCTCCTCCGCGGACAGCTCGCCGCGTGCGTCGCCTTGGTGCGCGCGCACCCGCAGCGGATCCTCGGCATGGGCGCACTCACCACCGCCTTCCAGCTTCTCTTCTTCGTGGCGGTCCTGGCCGCCGGGGTGAGCGTGGCGACCGTGGTCGCGCTGGGCTCCGCGCCGGTGCTCCTGCTCGTGCTGCACAGTGTGCAGCGGCGACGGGTCCCGGACCCCGCGCAGTTGGTCACGGTGTCGATGGGTGTCGCCGGCCTCCTCCTGGTCAGCCTCGTCGGTGTGGGCACCACCGGTTCGGACCCGACGCTGGGTGTGCTCGCCGCGCTCGGCTCCGGCGCTGCCTTCGCGCTCTCTGCGGACGTGGGCAGCTCCGTCTCCCAGGGTCACGACGCGGTGCCCGTCGCCACCGGCACCATGGTCGTGGCCGCGTTGATCATGGTGCCCGCCGGAGTGACGGTGGGGCTCTCGAGGGGAGAATCGCTGGTCCCCGCGGACGCCGCGACGTGGGCGGGGCTCGCCTACCTCGGCGTGGTCACGATGGCTCTGGCCTACGTCCTGCTCTTCGCGGGGCTGCGGACCACGGCCAGCGGGACGGCCGCGGTGGCCGCCCTCCTCGAACCCGTCACCGCTGTCGTCATCGCCGTGCTGCTGCTGGGTGAGACGCTGACCCTCGCGGGGTCGGTCGGCTCGCTCCTGATCCTCGCCGCCATCGGATCCCTCGCCCTCCGGCAGGAGATCCCCGAGGTCCACTGACTCGAGGCTTGCCTTGATCGCTGCAAGCATCGGTCCGAGCTCGGTCGCATCAGCCGAACTGCAGTAGGACAAGAAGTGGCCCTGACCGCGTTTCCGCTGGTCAGGGCCACTTTTCTTTGTAGCGGGGGCAGGATTTGAACCTGCGACCTCTGGGTTATGAGCCCAGCGAGCTACCGAGCTGCTCCACCCCGCGTCGGTGATCAGAACCTTACGGGATCACCGGGGGCGAGCCAAATCGGGGTCCTAGCCCCCCGATCCGCTGCCGCCACCGGCTCCCGAGCCACCGCCGGAACCGTCGGTGGCGTCACCGGCGTCGAGGAGCGCGAAGGCGTCCTCGATGTGGCCGCGGGCCTCCTCGGTCTTCTCCGCCGCCAGCACGGTGTCGCCCTTGCGGTAGGCGGCGTCGGCCTCCTCGAAGGCCTGCTGGGCCTGCGCGAGCAACGAGGCGATCTGCTCCTCGGGGGTGCCGGGCTCCGGCTGCCCCTGGCCGCCACCGCCGCCACCGCCGCCGCCGGTCTGCTCGGGCGGGGTGACGACGTCGTTCGGGTCGACCCCGAGCACGTCACCGAGGGCGTCCTGCAGCGAGCTGCCGATCCCCACGCGGTCGCCATAGGAGACGATCACGAACTGCAGGATCGGATAGCTGGAGTCGGACAGCTGGCGCACGGCGTACACCGGCTGCACGTACATCAGCCCGTCGCCGACGGGCAGCGTCAGCAGGTTGCCGAAGGTCGGCTTCGCCTCGCCGGCGTTGAACGCCAGCAGCTCCCGTCGGACGTTGTCCGCGTTGGCCATCTCGTTGGCGACCAGCCCCGGCCCGCTCACCTGCTCGTTGGGCAGCTGGAGGGCGCGCATCTGGCCGTAGTTCTCGCTGGTGGCATCGGAGTTCACCGACACGAACGAAGCCAGGTTGTCCTTGTCGAACGGCGTGTAGACCGAGGTCATCGACCAGGTCTCGCCGCCCTCCACGGTCGGGTCGTCGACGAAGAGCCGGTACGGCGGCTGGTAGGCGCCGTCGATGTAGGGGTCCTCCGGGACCTCCCAGCGGTCGCTGCCGCGGTAGAAGTCGCCGGCGTCGGTGACGTGGTAGCGCGCGAACTGGTAGCGCTGCGCCTTGAACATGTCCTCGGGGTAGCGCAGGTGCTCCATCACCTCGTCGGGGATGTCCTCGCGGTCCTGCACCGTGCCCGGGAACGCGTTGCGCCACGTCTCCAGGACCGGGTCCGCCTCGTCCCAGGCGTAGAGCGTCACCGTCCCGTCGTAGGCGTCGACGGTCGCCTTGACCGCGTTGCGCATGTAGTTGATCTCGTCGGTCGGCAGCGTGCCGAAGGCCGAGTCGTCGGCCAGCGAGTCGTCGATCATGGTCTCGAAGGACTCCCGCTGCGAGAGCGGGTAGCGGTCGCTGGTGGTGTAGCCGTCGAGGATCCACACGATCCGTCCGTCGACGACGGCCGGGTACGGGTCGGCGTCCACGGTCAGCCACGGCGCCACCCGCTCGACCCGGTCCGCAGGCTCCCGGTGGTAGAGCACCTTGGAGTTCTCGTGGACCCGGCCCGAGAGCAGGAAGTTCGGCTCGCCGAAGCGGAGCGCGAACATCGTCTGGGAGAACAGGTTCCCGGCGGCGACGCCACCGGCGCCGTCGTAGGTCACGGTCCGGCCGTCCTCGTCGCTGACGGTGTCGCCCAGGTCCAGCTCCACGGAGGTGGAGTCGGCGGAAGGCTTGCCGACCACGGAGTAGTCCGGGCTCAGCTCCCCGAAGTAGACCCGGTCCTCGTAGCCCTCCTCACCGAGACCCTCGAGCGCGTCCTCGCCGGCTCCCTGGCCCTCGGCCCACTGCAGGTCGGTCTGCTCGTCGACGTCGTCCTCGCCGCGCTGGTTGGCGTAGGCGGCGATCACGCCGTTGCCGTGGGTGTAGACGGTGTGCAGGTTGGTCCAGTTCTGGTCGCCCTCGTTGAGGCCGCTCTGGTCGAGCTCACGCACCCCGAGCACCAGTGCCCGCTCGGTGCCGTCGATCTCGTACCGGTCGACGTCGAGCACGTCGGCCACCGAGTAGTAGGCGCGCACCTGCTGCACCTGCTCGAAGGTCCGGTTGACGACCTGCGGGTCGACCAGCGGCACCGAGGCCGTCTCCGAGGACAGCGAGGCCAGGTTGCCCGAGGCCACGCTGGTCTCGCTCGCGTAGGGCTCGACCTCGATGTCCTCCAGGTCGTACGCCGCGCGAGTGGCGTCGATGTTGGCCTTGATGTACGGCTCCTCCTTGTCCGCCTCGCTGGGGTTGACGCTGAACTGCTGGATGATCGCCGGCCAGATCATGCCGAGCAGGATCGAGCTCAGCACCAGCAGCGCGAGGCCCACCGACGGCAGCATCCAGGTGCGCCGCCAGACGTTGAGGAAGAACAGCACCGCACAGATCACCGCGATGCCGAGCAGGATGTTCTTGGCCGGCAGCACCGCGTTCTCGCCGGCGTAGGTCATGCCGGTGATCAGCGAGCCCTTGTCGTTGACCAGGTCGAAGCGGTCCAGCCAGTAGTCCACGGCCTTGAAGAGCACGAAGACGCCGAACAGCACCGAGAGCTGCACCTGCGCCGCGCCGGAGAGCCGGTCGTGGCGCGCCTGCAGCTGGATGCCGCCGTAGAGGTAGTGCACGACCGCCGCCATCAGCAGCGCGATGACGGTGAAGGCCATCGCGGAGTCGACGAGGTAGTGCAGCCAGGGCAGGTCGAAGAGGTAGAAGCCGAGGTCACGCCCGAAGTAGGCGTCGTCGCTGCCGAAGGAGCCACCGTTGGCCCACATCAGGTACGAACGCCACTGGCCGGCCGCCGAGGTGCCGGCGAACAGGCCCAGCAGCACCGAGAGGGCGAGGGTGACCCAGAGCCGGATCGGGGTGATCACCTCGCGGTAGCGGTCCAGGTTCCCCTGCTCGGGCGAGGGTGGCCGGTACAGCGGGCGGAACCTGAACGCGAGGAACATGTTCAGCCCGACCAGCAGCCCCATCAGCGCACCGAAGGCGGCGAACAGACCGATCCGGGTCCACAGCAGCGTGCTGAAGACCCCTTGGTAGCCGATGTTCTTGTACCAGGCGCGGTCGGTCCAGAAGGCCGAGAAGGTGGTGAGCGCGAAGAAGCCCACCACCAGCACGACCGCGGTGATGACCAGGGCGCGGGAGCGCCGTGGCTCCGGCGGGGGCGGTCGCCGCTCCTCACCCTCGTCGAACACGTCGCTCACCGGTCCTCCTCGTCTCCGCCCGGTCCGGGCGCTCCTGCATCGTCGGTCTGGTCGGTCTGGTCGGTCTGGTCGGTCTCGTGCGTCTCGTCGGTCTCGTCGAGGGTCGCGACCAGCAGCTGCAGCAGGGCAGGCACCAGGTCGATCCCGGCGACCACCGACTGGTCGTCGTCGTGGGCGCGCAGCCGCAGCGCGCAGTACGTCGAACCGCCGCGGGTCGCCCCCGCGACGATCCGGACCTCCTGCCGGTCGGGGTGCTCGCGCGCGAACTCCTCGGCGGCCGCCGGGTCCGCGGGCATCGCGGCATCGGCCGCGGGTGGCAGCACCAGCCGCTCGACGACTGCCGCGCAGCCGGTCACGCTCGCGGGCCAGCTGATCTGCTCCAGCACGCCCTCCAGCGGCTGGTCGGGACGCAGCTGGTCCTGCTCGACGGGGGTCAGCGAGCCGTCGGCGGAGGCATCCGCCAGCCCCGCGGCCGCGGCCAGCTCGGGCTCGCTCGCCACCAGCCGGGCGGTCTCGACGAGCGCGTAGAGCCGGGCCGGCTGGTCCCAGCCCTCGCCCGCGACATGGCTCTCGATCTCGAGCACGGCCGCGGCGAGCGCCGGCTCGGCCTCCAGTCCGGCCAGGGGGTCGGTCACGGTGTGGCTCCCGTCTCGTCGGCCGCAGCCTCGGTGGATCCGCCGTCCGCGGCGCACTGCGGCAGCTCGGCGTCGGGGTCGGCGGTCCACGCCTCGATGGCGTCCACCGCTTCGGACATGGTCGCGACCCGCGTGAGCCGCATGTCGCCGCTCGGGGCGTCGTAGGCGTCGCCGCAGTTGTCGGCCGGCACCAGGAACAGCCGGGCGCCGTCGTCACGGGCGCCGGCGACCTTCTGGTCGATGCCGCCGATCGGACCGACCGTGCCGTCGGGGCTGATGGTGCCGGTCCCGGCGATCGCCTCGCCCCCGGTCATCGAGCCGGGGGTGAGGGTGTCGTAGATGCCGAGGGAGAACATCAGCCCCGCGCTCGGCCCCCCGATCTGGGGGTCGACCCCGACGCTGACGTCGACCGGGAACCGGAACGAGTCGCGCATCTGGATACCGATCCGCTGGTTGCCCTCGATGTCCTCGCGCGGGATGTCATAGCTGCGGCGCTCGCCCTTGCGCTCGACCGCGACGGCCACGGCCGAACCCTCGGGGGTCGCGTCGACGGCCGACGCCGTCTCCTCGATCGTGGTCACGGTCTCGCCGTTGACGCTCAACAGGTGGTCGCCGCGGCGGAGCAGGCCGTCGGCCGGCGTGCCCTCCTCGACCACCATGACCACCGGGGTCGGGTTGACGTCGTAGCCGAGCTCGGTGAGCGCCGCGGCCACCGCCGAGTCCTGGGAGGAGGCCATCTGGAAGGCGCCCTCCTGCTCCTGGGTCTCGTCGGTGTCCTCGGGCCGGTAGACCGCGTCGTAGGGGTAGATGGCGTCGTCGCCGTCGACCCACGCGCCGAGCAGCTGGAACAGGTTGATGTCGGTCTCGGGCTGCGAGACCAGCACGGTGGTCATCCGCAGCTCGCCGTCGTCGCGGTAGACCTTCGCGCCGGAGACCTCGATGATCTCCTCGGAGCTGCCGTCCTGCTCGGTCGTGCCGAGCACGTCGACGGTCAGACCGGGCGAGTAGACGACGTAGGGCAGCGGCTCGCGCAGCACCTGGATCCACAGCGCGACCAGCAACGGCACGGCCAGCAGGCCGGCGAGGGTGCGCTGCGTCATGTCGCCAAGCCTCTCACCCGGGTGCAATCGGCCTGCACGCAGGACGAGCCTTCAGGACGGGCGCCGGGCTCTCGAGGGGCGCACGGCGATACCGGTGCTGCGGTCGACCGGGGCGGTGGGGCGGGGGCTGCGGGTGGCCGCGTGCTCGCGCTGCATCGCGGCGGCGAGCCGCTCCACGGCGACGTCACGGTCGACCTCGCCGCGTCCGTCACGTCCCAGCCAGGCGACCCACAGCATCGCGACCACGGTCACGGCGGCGGTCGGCACCAGCCACAGCAGGATCTCCACGCCAGGAGGGTAGACCGCGTCCGCCCGCCACCGGTCAGGGCGCGCCGACCCACTCCTCCGTGCCGTCGCCGAACCGCTGGTGCTTCCAGATCGGGACCTCGGACTTGAGGGTGTCGATCAGGGCTCGCGAGGCGGTGAACGCCTCGCCCCGGTGGGAGGCCGTGGTGGCCACCACGACCGCGATGTCGCCGATGGCCAGGCTGCCGACCCGGTGGACGGCCGCGAGGCCGTGCACGTCGTGGTCGGCGGCCACCCGGTCGCAGACCTCGCGGAGCTTCGCGAGCGCCGTCGGGTGGGCGGAGTAGTCCAGCCCGTCCACGAACTTGCCGCCGTCGTGGTCGCGCACGCGGCCCACGAACAGGGTCAGCCCACCGGAGGCGTCGTCGTCGAGGGCGTCGAGCACCTCGCCCACGTCGAGCGGCGTCTCGCGCAGGTCGACCAGCCGTACGGTCGGGGTCTGCCGGGAGTCGGTCACGGGGCGAGACTATCCGCAGGCCCGGCTTCCCACCGGACGCGTACCGTGGGGGTCATGGACAATGATCCCGACGAGGGCCAGAACCCCTTCAAGGGCACCCCGTTCGAGCAGTTCTTCAACGCGCTCGGCGGTGGCGCGGGCGGCGGTGGCATCGGCTTCAACGCCGTGCCGGGCCAGGGCGGTGTCCCCGACCTCGGCGCGCTCTTCAGCCAGATCCAGGCGATGATGCAGCCCCACGACGGCCCCCTGAACTGGGACCTCGCGCTCGACCTCGCCCGCAAGCAGGCGGCCGCGGGGACCGACCCCTCACCGACGCAGCGGCAGCAGGACCAGGTCGCCGACGCGGTGCGGCTGGCCGACCACTGGCTCGACGAGACCACCGACTTCCCCTCCGGCGTCACCTCCACCGCGGCCTGGAGCCGCGCGGAGTGGATCGTCGGCACGACGGACGTCTGGAAGGGCCTGGTCGAGCCGATCGCGGCGTCCTCGGTCAACTCCCTCGGGCAGGCGCTGCCCGAGGAGGCGGCCGCCATGGGCGGGCCGCTGATCGGCATGATGCAGCGGGCCGTGGGCGCGATGCTCGCCCAGCAGATCGGCTCCGGGCTCGGCGCGCTCGCCGGCGAGGTCCTCACCGCCTCCGACATCGGGCTCCCGCTGGGAGCTCCCGGCAAGGCGGCCCTGGTGCCGGCCAACGTGGCGGAGTTCGCCGGGGGCCTCGACGTCCCCGAGGACGACGTCCTGCTCTACCTCGCGCTCCGTGAGGCCGCCCACCAGCGGTTGTTCGCCCACGTGCCGTGGCTGCGCGACCACCTGATCGGCGCCGTCACCGACTACGCCCAGGGGCTCGAGGTCAACACCGCCAACCTGCAGTCCTCCCTGGAGGAGCAGCTGCGCGGCCTCGACCTCACCAACCCCGAGTCGCTCCAGCAGCTCGCCGAGGGCGGTCTCTTCGACCTCGGCCAGAGCCCGGCGCAGGAGGCTGCGCTGAAGCGGCTCGAGGTCACGCTCGCGCTGGTGGAGGGCTGGGTCGACGAGGTCGTCGGGCAGGCCACCGCCGAGCGGATGCCGACGGCCGAGAAGCTCCAGGAGGCCGTGCGCCGCCGCCGCGCCTCGGGCGGCCCGGCCGAGCAGACCTTCGCCTCCCTCGTCGGGCTCGAGCTGCGGCCGCGCCGGTTGCGCGACGCCTCGACCCTCTGGGGCTCGCTGCGGACCCGGCAGGGCACCGAGGCGCGCGACGGCGTCTGGATGAGCCCGCACCTGCTCCCCACCGACGCCGACCTCGACGACCCGTTGGGCTTCCGCGAGGACGCCGCCGCGCCCGAGCAGCTCAGCGACGAGGACTTCGACGCGCAGCTCAAGCGGTTGCTCGACGGCGAGTGACGCTCCACGCCGACGCGCTCGCCGTCCTCGCCGCGTGGCGGGCGCCGGACGAGGAGCAGGAGGGGTTGCGGGCGCGCTACGTCGCGCACCTCGCGGCACGGCCGGACGGGATGCGCCGCGACTGCTACCCCGACCACCTCACGGCCAGCACGGTGGTGCTCTCCGCCGACGCGGACCAGGTCCTGCTCACGCTGCACGCGAAGGCGCAGCGCTGGTTCCAGCTCGGAGGTCACTGCGAGCCGGGCGACCCCACGCTCGCCGCCGCCGCGGAGCGCGAGGCGGTCGAGGAGTCCGGTATCCCCGGGCTGCGGGTCGATCCCGTGCCGGTGCAGCTGAGCGAGCACGCCGTCCCGTTCTGCGACCCGCGCGGCGGCGTCCACCACCTCGACGTCCGCTTCTGGGCCCTCGCGCCCGCCGGGGTCGACCACGCGGTGAGCGCGGAGTCGCTCGACGTGCGGTGGTGGCCGGTCGACGCGCTGCCCGACCCGGACCTCACGGACCTGGTGCGGCTCGCCCGCGAGCGTCAGTCGACCTCGTCGTCGGGCGGCGGGTCGAGCTTGGCGGCGGCGGACCAGCCGAGCAGGTAGCCCTTCGCCCTCTCCGCGTGCGGGTAGCGGTCGACCCACGCCCAGAAGCTCTGGTCGTGGCCGGTCTCGAGCAGGTGGGCGAGCTCGTGGACCAGCACGTAGTCGACCACCCACGTCGGCATCCCGCGCAACCGTGCGGAGAGCCGGATGCTGCGGTCACCGGGGGTGCAGGACCCCCACCGCGAGACCTGGTTGTCGACCCAGCGCACCGAGTCCGGCACGGCCATCCCGCCGAGGTACTTGTCGCTGAGCCGGCCGGCCCGCCGCACCAGGTCCTCGTCGCTGAGCCGCTTGCGCCGCTCGGAGCGCTCGAGCCGCGCCAGCATGGTCTCGACCCACTCGGCCTCCTGGGCCCGGGTCATCGTCGCGGGGATCATCACCACGATCCGGTCGCCGTCTCGGTAGGCCGAGACCGTGCGGCGACGGCGCCGCGAGCGGCGCACCTCGACGTCGGGGGTCGCGGCGGTGTCGGCCATGGTCACGAACCTAGCGGTTCGCCCACGCGAGGAGCCGTTCGCGCGGCCACGTGTTGACGATGCGGTCGGGTTCGATCCCGGCCGCCTCGGCGCGCTCACAGCCGTAGTCGAGCATGTCGAGCTGGCCGGGTGCGTGGGCGTCACTGTCGATGGAGAACAGGCAGCCGGTGTCACGCGCGAGCTCGAGCAGCTCGGTCGGGGGGTCGCGGCGCTCGGGCCGGCTGTTGATCTCCACGGCCACGTCGTGCTTCACGCAGGCCTCGAAGACCGCCCGGGCGTCGAACTCGCTGCTGGGGCGCACGCCGCGGTTGCCGGTCACCAGCCGGCCGGTGCAGTGACCGAGCACGTTCGTGAACGGGTTGCGGATCGCCCCGACCATGCGGCGGGTCATCGCCCGGGGGTCCATCCGCAGCTTGGAGTGGACGCTGGCGACCCGGAGGTCGAGCCGGGCCAGCAGCTCATCGCTCTGGTCGAGCGAGCCGTCGTCGAGGATGTCGACCTCGATCCCCTTGAGCAGGGTGAAGGTGCCGTCCAGGTGGGCGTTGACCGCCTCGACGACCCCGAGCTGGCGGGTCAGCCGCTCGGGGCTCAGCCCGTGGGCCACCCGCAGCCGCGGCGAGTGGTCGGTGAGCACCAGGTACTCGTGGCCGAGCTCGATCGCGGTGAACGCCATCTCCTCGATGGGCGAGCCGCCGTCGGACCAGTCGGAGTGGCTGTGGAGGTCCCCGCGCAGCGCCGCCCGGATCGCGCGACCTCCCGGCACGAGCGGACCGCGGTGGTCCTCCTCGAGCCTCGCGAGCCTCGCCGGCAGCGCGCCGCGGACGGCGTCGTTGATCACCGACGCGGTACTCGGCCCGATGCCGGGCAGCTCGGTCAGGGTGCCGGCCTCGACGCGCGCGGCGACCTCCTCGCCCGACAGCGTCAGGATCGTGGCCGCGGCCGAGCGGAAGGCCTCGATCCGCCGCGACTCCTCGCGCCCGCGCTCCATCAGGAACGCGATCCGGCGCAGCGCGGCGACCGGTCCGGCGTCGTAGCGGTGGGTCACGGCTGGCTCCTCTCCCCGGATCCGGCGGGTTTCTCCCCTCCACACCCGGTGGAGGACCATCCTGCCTGCTCAGCGGCCCGCGACGCGACGCGACCGGCGCTGGTTCCACAACCTTCTCCCCCGTCACTCCACCGTGGAGGGGCTGGTTCCACAGGGTTCTCCACAACGTCCTCCACAGGCTCGGGGTGCCAGTCCCGCCGCAGCCGTTGACCACCGGCCACCGGCGCTCCTAGCGTGGGCGCAGATGAGGCCCGGGCCCGTCGAACGACATCGGCAAGGGGAAGGCAGGTGTCGTGAGCGGGCCGGGGCCTCTTCTCCTGCCCGCACTCCCCTGCGGCTCAGCGGCCGGTGAAGCGGGCCGGGCGCTTCTCCCGCGCCGCGGCGATCCCCTCCTGCAGGTCCGCGGTCGCGAGCGTGATCGGCTGGGCCATCGCCTCCCACTGCAGCGCCTGCTCGAGGCCGGCGTGGCCGCCGTCGCGCAGCGCCAGGGTGGTCAGCCGGCTCGCGACGGGGGCGGTGGCCGCGATCTCGCGGGCGGTGGTCAGCACCTCCTCGAGGAACCCCTCCGGTCGGTGGACCCGTGAGACCAGCCCGATCCGCAGCGCCTCCTCGGCGTCGACGACCCGCCCCGTGAGCAGCAGGTCGCGGGCGTGGGTCTCACCGACGACCTCCGGCAGCAGGTGGGTGCCCCCCATCCCGGCGTGCATCCCCAGCTTCACGAACGGCACCCCCAGCCGGGCCCCCGCGGCGGCGTAGCGCAGGTCGCAGGCGAGCGCGAGGCACAGCCCGGCGCCGATGGCGTGGCCGTTGACGGCGGCGACCGTGGGCACCTCGAGCCGGCGGATCGAGAGCCAGGCGCGGTAGAACGGCAGCATCCGGGCGCGCAGCTCCTCGACGGTGGCGTCGGGCTCGCTCGCGATCCAGGAGGTGTCACCGCCCGAGCAGAACGCCGATCCCTCACCGGTGACCACCACGACGCGCACCGAGCGGTCGCCCGCCAGCTCGTCGATCGCGGACACCCAGGAGGCGGTCATCGGCTCCGACATGGCGTTGCGCTGGTCGGGGTTGTCCAGGGTCAGCAGCGCGACGCCCTCCGCGGGCGTGTCGAGGCGCAGGTGCTCGTAGTCGGCCATGCCCCGCAGGGTAGTGAGCCACCCCCGGCGTACGCCGCGACGGGCCTGCACGCGACCGCCCGACCCCACCGCCCGGACCCACCCCGATCCAGGCGTGGCTCACGCTCAGGGCGTGCCTTGTGCGCGGCGCGTCACGCGTGCCGTAGGGTCGGTGGCGGTCCCGAGGCACGAGCCCTGGGGCACCGGCGGGCTTCCCCACCACTTCCCGCCGCGACGACCGAACAACGAATCAGCAAGGAGGCCGTCATGGCGGAGACCTGGAGCGGCGAGTTCTACTGCGTCAAGTGCAAGGAGAAGCGCGAGGCGGAGGGCGAGGTCAAGGTCAACGACAAGGGCACGCGCATGGCCAAGGCCGTGTGCCCCGTGTGCGGGACCAACCTCAACCGCATCCTCGGCAAGGCCTGAGGCACGACCCCACCACGTTGCGGCGGCACCCACCCGGATCTCCGGGGGGTGCCGCCGTTGGCGTGCCGGCACCTGTGGAGAGCGCCCGGCGCCGCCCGGCCGGACGTGGCAGGGTCTCGGAGCATGCACGACCGGCAGCGGAGGCGTCCCCGGAGCCGGCTGGCCCCGGGGGTGAGGGTCAGCGACCGGGGTGACCGTGCCCTCCAGGTGGGGCTGCACCCCGACCGGCGCCTGGTGCTCGAGGACTCCCCCGCCACCCGCGAGCTCCTCGAGCGGCTGCGTGGCGGGCTCGACCCCGCCACCCTGCCGCCGGCGCAGGGCGCGCTGCTGCGCGCCCTCGAGCGCGCCGGCCTGCTGGTCGACCCGACCGCGTCCGCACCGCCCGCCCGCCTCGTCGCCGTCGACGCCGGGGAGCCCGGGCGGGGACTGCTGGTGCGCCTGCTCGCGGACGCCGGCCTGGGCGTGGCCGCCACGGACGCTGCGGCGCCCCCGCTCACGCTGGTGCTGCGGACCGGGGCGGAGCCGCGCCGTGAGGACCTCGACCTGCTCGTGCAGGCCGACCGGCCACACCTGCTGCTCGCCGTCGTCGCCGGCCGGGTCCGGCTCGGACCGACCGTGGTGCCCGGCGTGACGGCCTGCCTGCGCTGCGTCGACGAGCACCTCACCGACCGGGACCCCCGCCACCCGCTGGTCGTCCACCAGCACCTCGACCGCGACCCGACCGACGTCGGCGAGCCCGCCGAGCTGCAGCTCGGCCTGGCCTGGGCGGTGCGCGACGCGGCGGCGTACCTCCGCGGCCGGCGGCCGGCCACCTGGTCGACGACCGTCGAGCTGACCGACGCCGGTCCGGTCCACCACCGCTGGAGCCGTCACCCGCGGTGCGGCTGCGCCTGGGGCGACGCCCTGAGCCCGGCCGGCTGAGCCCTACCAGTGCTCGCTGTCGAGCTTGCCCTCCATCGCGCGGAGGTTCGCGCGGGAGCAGGTGTCGCAGAAGGTCCGCTGGCGACCGTTCTCGACCGCGGTCGTCCAGGTCAGGGTCGTCGCCTCGTCGCTCTCCTGCCGACCACAGAAGTCACAGGTCCTCATCCATCGAGCCTAACGCCGCCGACGACGCCCGGGCACGACAGGAGCCGGGCACGACGCCCGTGGGGCGCCGTACCCGGCTCCGGTGTGTGCTCACCCAGCGATCAGGGTGGAGGTGGCCCTGGTCCCGGTGGGGGACCGGCCGCCTGGCTCCCTCAGATCGCGCGGGCGAGAGCGAGGCGTGCCTGCCGCGCGGCCTTCTCGGCCCTGCGGCTCACGCGACGGGCGCGGGCCACGTGGGCCGCCCGGCGCGACTGCTGCGCCTCTCCCAGGCGCACGGACATCTGTGACCGTGCGAGCTCTTCGTGCATGAGTTCCATGTGCTTGCTCCGTTTTCGTGAGTGCTTCGATCGTGAAGACATCGGGTGGTGCGGGTGGGTCAGGCGGCGTCCTTGCGGGGCCGGCCGCGAGGCCGCTTGCGCGGGATCACGGTGCCCTGCAAGAAGAGCTCGCCGCCCCAGACCCCCCACGGCTCCCGGCGCTCCTTGGCGCCGGTGAGGCAGAGGTCGCGTACGGGACACTGCCCGCACAGGGTCTTGGCGAACTCCACGTCGCTGGGGGACTCGGCGAACCACAGCTCCGGGTTGTTGACCCGGCACGGCAGTTGCTCCTCGTCGACCACGCTCGCCGCGTCGTGCAGGGTGCCGAGCGTGGGGCCATCAGTGCGGTCGAGGACGCTGATGGTCATGTGGTCACCTCCTACTGGACCTGATCGCTGGTGTTGCTGGGGAAACAGAAAGGCCGCGGATCCCGGGTTTCGGGTCCGCGGCCTGGAGGTAGCCGATGCTGTTGAGGGATCAACAGATCGGTGGACTCCAGGCGGTGGGACCCGGGCGGACAGCCTGGGTGGGGGCCTGGGTGAGGGCCTGGGTGAGGGCAATGCCGGCCACGTGCCGATCGCGCACGACAGACGTGGGGGCAGCGCAGACCGCGGCAACCGGAGCCAGGCCCAGGCCGGTGCCGAAGGCGGCGCCGGAAATGGGCATGACGAAGCGGGACGGGGTCTGGGCCGTCATCCAGAGCTTGTTGCTGATCACGTGTGCCACCTCCTTGCCATTCCTCGGGCGCCGGTCGTGCCAGGACCGTGTGCGCGTTGTCTGCGAAAACTGCCTCTGAAAGATATCCGGTGCCATCACAGGGGGGCAAACCATTTAATGGGTATTTCCTGACATTTCTTCGCGGAATGGCCGTCGGGCCGCGTTGAGCTCAGGAGATCAGCGCGAGCACGTCCTCGCCGTAGCGGTCGAGCTTGGACCGCCCCACCCCGCTGATCCGCAGCAGGGCGGCCTCGTCGCCGGGCTTGTGCTCGGCGATCAGCTGCAGCGTGGCGTCGGTGAACACGACGTACGCCGGGACGCCGTCGTCGCCGGCGCGGGTCTTGCGCCACTCCCGCAGCCGCTCGAAGAGGTCCTCGTCGTAGGAGGCGGGGCAGTCGGCGCAGCGACCGAGCTTCTTCTCCGCGGGCGTCGACACGGGCTTGCCGCACTCACGGCAGTGCACGGCCTTGCGTCGCCCGGTCTGGGGAGCGCTGCGGCGCTCGCTCGCGGGCAGCAGGTCGGCGAGGAACCGCGAGGGCTGGCGTGACTGCCGGCCCCCGGGGTTGCGCGCCATCGACCAGGAGACCGAGAGCACGCGGCGTGCCCGGGTCATCCCGACGTAGAGCAGCCGTCGCTCCTCCTCCACCTCGGCGGGGGTGTCGGCCATGCTGATCGGCAGCGTGCCGTCCTGGACGCCGGCGAGCAGCACGACGTCCCACTCCAGGCCCTTGGCCGCGTGGAGCGTGGTGAGCGTGACTCCCTCGGCCACCGGCGCGTGCTGCTCGGAGGCGCGACGGTCGAGCTCGTCGACGAACCCGCCGAGGGTCGCGCCCTCGGCGGCGGCGAACTCCGCGGCCTGGTCGACCAGCGCCTGCCAGGACTCCCACCGGTCCCGGACCTGACCGCGCGCCGAGGGCGGCTCAGGGGTCCAGCCCGTGGTCGCGAGCGTGGCCCGGACGGTGCCGACCAGGTCGTCTCCCGCCTGGCCCCCGCGGGCGGTGCCGCGCAGCAGGGTGATCGCCTGGCGCACCTCGGCCCGGTCGAAGAACCGCGCCGCGCCGCGCACGACGTAGGGGATGCCGCGCGCGGTCAGCGCCTCCTCGTGGGCCTCGGACTGGGCGTTGATCCGGAACAGCACCGCCATCTCCCCCCAGGACACGCCCTCCTCGGCCAGCCGCTGCACCCGGGTGGCGATCGCCGCCGCCTCGGCGACCTCGTCGGGGTGCGCGGCGTAGGACACCGCGGGGCCCGCAGGCTGCTGCGCGCGGAGCTCGACCCCCTGGCTGGGGGTGCCGGCGAGCAGCCGGTTGGCGGCGTCGACGACCTGCGGGGTGGAGCGGTAGTTGCGGACCAGCTCGACCGAGGTGGTGCCGGGGAACTTGGCGGGGAAGCCCAGGAGGTGGTCGGAGCGCGCACCGGCGAAGGAGTAGATCGTCTGGGCGGGGTCGCCCACGACGCAGATCTCGTCGCGACCTCCCAACCACAGGTCGAGCAGCGCCGACTGGAGCGGGGAGACGTCCTGGAACTCGTCGACGACGAAGCGCTTGTACTGGGACCGGACCTGCGCGGCGACCCGCTCGTCGTCGGCGAGCAGGCCGGCGGTGAACAGCAGCACGTCCTCCATGTCCATCCGGCCCTGGCTGCGCTTGCCGTCCTCGTAGGCGGAGAACACCTTCGCGACGGTCTCGGGGTCCTGGCCGGCGACGACCCGCCCCCGGGCGGTCGCGACCCGGGCGTAGTCGTCGGGGTGGACGTTGCTGACCTTGGCCCACTCCACCTCGGAGGCGAGGTCGCGCAGCAGTGCCTGGTCGGAGGCGACCCGGCAGCGGCGGGCGGCGCCCGCGAGCAGCGCGAGCTTGGACTCGGTGAGCGTCGGCAGCTCGGTGCCGTGGACGTGGGGCCAGAAGAACCTCAGCTGGCGCAGCGCCGCGGAGTGGAAGGTCCGGGCCTGCACGCCACTGGCCCCGAGCTGGCGCAGCCGGCCACGCATCTCGCCCGCGGCCCGGGTCGTGAACGTGACCGCCAGCACCTCGGAGGGTGAGAAGACGCCGGTCGCGACCCCGAGGGCGATCCGGTGGGTGATCGCCCGGGTCTTGCCGGTGCCGGCGCCCGCCAGGACCCGCACGGGACCGCGCAGCGCCTCGGCGACCCGGCGTTGCTCGGGGTCGAGCGCGTCGAGCAGCTGGTCGGGGGACGGCGATGGGGTCATGGGCGGGGAACAACTCCGGTGGGGTCGTGGTTAGCCTCCGAGCAAGCAAACCCTAGACGCGACCGAGGACACCCCCCACATGACGTTCACGATGTTCAGCACCCCCTGGTGCGGCTACTGCCACCGGCTCAAGAGCCAGCTGGACCGCGAGGGGATCGTGTTCGAGGTCGTCGACATCGAGCAGCACCCCCACCACGTCACGACCGTCGAGGAGGCCAACAACGGCAACCGGACCGTGCCGACCCTGCTGTTCGCCGACGAGACCACACTGACCAACCCCTCGGTCGGCCAGGTCAAGGCCAAGCTCGCCAGCCTCTCCTGACGCACCACCTCACCCGCGGCGGTAGCCGCGCTGCTGCAGGGACCCGCCCCCGCTCCCCCGTCGTGCCACCTGCGCTCACCAGCTCCCGGGCAACGGCTCGCCGTACCAGTGGGCCAGCAGCGAGGAGGAGATCGAGACGCTGCGCGGCACCAGCACCTCGCCCGCGTCGATCGCGTCCCGCATCTGCTCGCGGCTGAACCAGCGGGCCTCCTCGATCTCCGCCCCGTCCACGTCGATCGTCCGGGACTCGGCGTGGGCGAAGAAGCCGACCATCAGGCTCGCCGGCAGCGGCCACGGCTGGTTGCCGAAGTAGCTGACCTCGCCGACGCGGACCCCGACCTCCTCCTCGACCTCCCGCCGGACCGCGTCCTCGAGGGTCTCGCCGGGCTCGCAGAAGCCCGCGAGGGTCGACCAGCGCCCGGCCGGCCACGCGTGCTGGCGGCCGAGCAGGATGCGGCCGGCGTCGTCGACGACCGCCATGATCACGGCCGGGTCGGTGCGCGGGAACTGGCGCCGGTCGCACGCCGTGCAGCGCAGCTCGTGGCCGGCGGCGACGGACTCCAGCGGGCCGCCGCAGCGCGGGCAGAACCGGTTCGCGAAGTGCCACTCGGCCAGCCCGACGGCGTGGAAGAGCAGCGGCGCGTCGTCGGGACGGTCGGCCAGCACGGGGAGCACCGCCCGCAGCGGCAGCCACTCCTCCTGCGAGCCGGGGGCCGAGGCGGGGTCGATCAGGCAGGCGGCGTACGTCGTGCCGTCCTCCTGGCCCAGCAGCACCCGGGTCCCGTCCGGCACGTCCGCGGGCGAGCGCCACTCGACGTCGCCGTCCACGAGGTGCAGCCGGTTGCCGGCGACCACCAGCACCCGGGTGCCGGGGTCGGCCCACTGCTCGGCGAGCCAGGCGGCGTCGGTGCGACGCAGTCCCAGGCGGTTGTGGGCGTGTCGGGAGAGCGCCACGTGCGGCAGCTGCAGCTCGGTCACCTCGATGAGGTTACCCACAGCCGTGGGTTGTACCTTCCCGGCATGAGCACCCACATCGGCGCCCGGTCCGGCGAGGTCGCGCCCGTCGTCCTCATGCCCGGAGACCCGCTGCGCGCGAAGTGGATCGCCGAGACCTTCCTCGACGACGCAGCCTGCTACAGCGAGGTCCGGGGCATGTACGGCTTCACGGGCAGCTGGCACGGGCACCGGGTGTCGGTCCAGGGGTCGGGCATGGGGCAGCCGTCGCTGGCGATCTACGCCCACGAGCTGTTCTCGGAGTACGACGTGACGACCGTCGTGCGGGTCGGCTCCTGCGGCGCGCTGACCGAGGAGCTCGCGGTGCGCGACCTCGTGATCGCCTCCGGCGCCTGCACCGACTCCTCGATGAACTCGATCGCCTTCGAGGGCCTGCACTACGCCCCCGTCGCCGACTTCGGCCTGCTCCGCGACGCCGCGGCCGCCGCCCCCGAGGCCCACGTCGGCCTGATCTTCTCCAGCGACTCCTTCTACTCGGCCAGGCCCGAGCTGGTCTCCCGGATGGTCGACTACGGCGTGCTGGCGGTGGAGATGGAGGCCGCAGCGCTCTACACGCTCGCCGCGAAGCACCGCGCCCGCGCGCTCGCGATCTGCACCGTCTCCGACCACATCGTGACCGGCGAGGAGACCACCTCCCAGGAGCGCGAGCAGACCTTCGGCCGGATGATCGAGGTCGCGCTCACCGCGGCCCTGGACTGACCATGGCCGACCCCGGTGCCGTCGTCCTGCGCTCGGGTCGTGCCGGCGCTCTCGTGACGCTCGCGGCGGTGGGCCTGGTCGAGGTCGGCCTGGCCGCCGGCGTGCTCGTGGCCGTCACCGGACGCGGGGGCGGGGTGCTCGGCGTCGGGTCGACCTGGGCCGTGACGGGACTGCTCGCCCTGGTGGCCGCGGCCGTCGCGGTCGCGATGGTGCCCCGGCTGCTGCACCACGGCACGACGACGCTGACGCCCCACGGTGTACGGACGCAGCGGTGGGGGCGCGCGGTGTCGGAGATCGGTGTCGAGGAGCTCACGCTGGTCCGCTACGTGCCCGCGAGCCGCGCGATCGCCGGTCGGCGGGCGACGTCCGCTGCCGAGGGACGCGACCCGTGGCACCAACGGATCGAGCTCGTCTCCGACCACGGCACCGTCCACGTGGACGACCGCCTCCGCTGGCCGGAGGCGGTGGCCGTGGTGCGGGGCTGGGTCCGCCGGCGCCCCGACCTGGTCGAGGACCCCGCCAGCGTGTCGTTCCTGCGTGACGGCGACGCGGTCCCGGCCGGGACCGGCGCGGCCACTCCCCCGCGCTGGCCCTGGGACATGGTCCGGCTGGCGCGCCGCGAGGGCGACCCGTGGGCACCGTTCCTCCCCGACGGCTACGGGCGGCACAGCCGGATGCTGGACGGCCGCTGGGCGTTCGTCCGGGCCCACGAGCACGGTGGCCGGCTCGGCCTCACGCTGCGCTGGCTCTTCGTCGGCCTCTGGTGCGCATCGGTGCTGGTGCTGCCGGCCCTGGTCGCCTGGCTCGTGCTGCTGGTCGTCTGAGGACTCACCCCGACAGCAGCGCGGCCAGGTCGTCGCGACCGGGCAGCTCGGGGTGCACCACCAGCTCGCCGGACCGGACGTGGAAGAACCCGGCGCGCACCCGCGCGAGCGGCACCCCGGCCAGCTCTGCCCACGCCAGGCGGTAGAGGGCGAGCTGGAGCACCTCGGCGTCCTGTCCCCGGCCGGTCTTCCAGTCCACGACCAGGTAGCCGGGCTCCCCGTCGGCCGCGGTCTCGGTGTAGACCGCGTCGATCCGCCCGCGGACCACCTGTCCCGCCAGCACCAGGGCGAACGGCGCCTCCACGCGGTGGGGCGTCCGGCTCGCGAACGGACCCGCCTCGAACGCCGCGACCAGGTCCCGGAGGTCGCTGTCGCTGTCGATCCCGGCGTCGGCGCGACCGGGGAGGTCGTCGAGGTCGAAGAGGTCCTGCTGGCCGAAGCGCGCCTCCACCCAGGCGTGGAAGCGGGTCCCGAACCTCGCGGCGGGCGAGGGTGGGCGGGGCATCGGACGCGCCAGCTCGCGGGCGAGCTGCTCGGGGTCGTCGCGCAGCCGGGCCACCGCGGTGGCCGAGAGGCTGCTCGGGAGCTCGACGTCGATCTCGGTGGCCCGCTCCTGCCGGGCCTCGGCCAGCAGCCGGTCGAGCTCGGCGTCCCAGTCGGCGACCCGGGCCGTCTCGATCATGTCGAGCTCCTCGTCGGCGGCGTGCGGGTCCGCGGCCAGCACCCGCTCGGCCGCCTCGCGCCGGCGCAGCGCCTCCGCGCCGGCCTCGAGCACCGGCCACGGGCGCGAGGGGTCCACCGCGGAGTAGGGGTTGGGGTCGCCCTTCACCGGCTTGTCCCACCACTGCTCGACCGGCTCGCCCCACGCGTCGAGCTGGTCGCGCACCACCTGCTGGTAGTCGGAGGGACCGAACGGCGTGGTGCGCGGGCTCCAGCAGTAGGAGGTCACGCTCAACCGGTGGGCGGCGCGGGTGAAGGCGACGTAGCCGAGCCGCAGCTCCTCCTCGGCGTCGTGGGCACGGGTCGCCGTCCGGTAGGCGTCGAGCGCCGCCTTGTCGGACCCGGCCAGCTGGGGCAGGTCGTGGGCGTCGCCGCGCAGCGGTGCCGGGAGGATCGCCGGCGAGCTGGTCCAGAGCGTGCGCGACCGGTTGGACGGGAACCGGGTCTCGCACACCCCGACGAGGAAGACGGCGTGCCACTCCAGGCCCTTGGACCGGTGGACGGTGAGCAGCTTGACCGAGTCGGCCTCGGTCGGCGTGGCGACGTCGAGGCCGTTGCCCTGGTCGTCCTCGGCGGTGAGGTAGGCCAGCAGTGCGGGCAGCGTGACGTCGCCGTCGACGGCCTGGAAGTCGGCGACCGCCTTGACGAACAGGTCGAGGTTGTCGCGCCGTGCCGCCGCGGCGGGGCTGGTCGAGGACGCCAGCTCGACGTCGGTGCCGGTGGCGTCGATGATCCGGCGCACCACGTCGAGCAGCGGCTCACCGACGTGGGTGCGCAGCATCCGGAGCTCGCCGGCGAGCAGTGCGAACCGCTCGAGCGCCTCGGGTGAGAAGGGGTGGTCGCCGGGGTCGCCGAGCGCGTCGTCGAGCGAGGGGACCTCGGCCGGGTCGATCCCGTCGGCGATCGCGGTCAGGTGGTCGGTGACCGACGGGGGCGCGGCGCCGCGGCCACCCCGTCCGGCGATCTCGTGGGCACGGCGGGAGAGCAGCCGCAGGTCACGGGGCCCGATCGCCCACCGGGGCCCGGTGAGCAGCGTCAGCAGCGCGGCGTTGGCCGTGACGTCGTGGAGCAGGTGGAGGGTCGCCACGATCTCGGCGACCTCGGGCAGCCGGAGCAGGCCGGAGAGGCCGACGATCTCGACCGGGACGCCCGCTGCGGTGAGGGCGTCGAAGACGTCCTCGGCATGGGCGTTGTCACGGGTGAGCACGCCGATGTCGGACCAGGACGATCCGCCCTCGTGGACCGACCGGACGCCGGCCACGAGCGCATCGAGCTCCTCGGCGTGCGTCTCGTACACCCCTGTCTCGACGCAGCCCTCGGCGGCCCGCTCCGCCGCCACCAGCGGCTCGACCTGGCTGAACCGGGCGTAGAGCGGCTCCGCCAGCCGGTTGGCGACGGCCAGGATCCGCCGGTCGGAGCGCCGGTTGACCGTCAGCGGGAAGGTCGGGACCTCGCCCCGGGCGGCGGGGAAGGTCTCGCCGAAGCCGAGGATGTTGGAGACCGAGGCACCCCGCCAGCCGTAGATCGCCTGGTTGGGGTCGCCGACCGCCGTCACCGCGTGGCCCAGCCCGGAGGCCTCGTCGGGTCCGGAGAACAGCCGGGAGAGCATCACGGCCTGCGCGACCGAGGTGTCCTGGTACTCGTCGAGGAGCACGACCCGGAACCGCTCGCGCTCGGCGACGCCGACGTCGGGCTGCTCGCTGGCGAGCCGGGCCCCGAGCTCGATCTGGTCGGAGAAGTCCATCAGCCCCAGGTCGCGCTTGAGCCGGCGGTAGGAGTCGACCAGTCCCAGCAGCTCGCCGCGTCGCTCGATCGCGGACAGGGCCTTCTCGACCGGCTCCCGGTAGGTCTTGCGGTCCTTGCCGGCCGTCTCCTCCGCGAGCGCCGCCTCGAAGCCGCGGCGGGCCTCGGCGTCGACCGCGCGGACGTCGTCGGGGCCGACGAGGTGCTCGGACATCGCGGAGTCGAGGGCGAGCAGGTTCTGGATCGCGGTCTCGGGGTGGTCGGTCAGCGCCCGGACCTCCCCGGTGAACCGGTCGACCACGCGGGCGCCGAGCTGGTAGCGGGCGGCGTCGGTGATCACGCGGGTGTCGGGCTCGTGGCCGATCCGCAGGCCGTGGTCGGTGAGCAGCCCGGCGGCGTAGGCGTTGTAGGTCGCGACCGTCGGCTCGAGGACGTCCTCGCCCTCCGCGGGCTCCGCCAGCGCACCGGCGGTGCGCAGCGCGGTGCGGATCCGGGTGCGCAGCTCGCTGGCGGCCTTGGTCGTGAAGGTCAGGCCGAGCACCTGGTCGGGGCGGACCTGGCCGGTGAGGACGAGGTAGACGACCCGGGCGGCCATCAGCGTGGTCTTGCCGGACCCGGCGCCGGCGACCACGACGGCCGGAGTGAGCGGCGCGGAGATCGCGGCCCACTGCTGGGGGCTCGGGGCGTAGTCCGTCCTCATGGCGGCCTGAAGGTCCTGGGGGGTGCGGAGCGCGGTCGGGATCACTGGCTGGTCACCGGTCCTGCGGACTTGATCGGGCAGAGCGGGACGAAGGAGCAGTCGCGGCACTGGTCACCCGCCACCGCGGGGAAGGACTCCTCGCGGAGCATCCGCGCGCTGCGGGCGAGGTGGAGCCGGAGCTCGCGGCGGGCGGGTCCGTCGTCGGCCTGCACGGGCTGCGGCTGGACGGTGGCCCCCTCGGCCCCCTCCAGCAGCCCCAGCTGGACCAGCTCGGCTCCGCCGGCGGACACCGGTCGCTCGAGCTGCTCCTCGAGCGCTCCGGCGTCGATGGCGTACTGGTAGAGGCCGAGCTGGAGGTGGCTCTCGACCGCCTTGTTGCTCGGCTTGCGGCGCGCGGTCTTGAGGTCGACCACGACCACCCGGCCCTCGGCGTCGAGCTCGAGCCGGTCGGCGTACCCGGTCAGGCGCACCTGCTCGGCGGGCGCGGCCGGGTCACCGGAGGGGTCGGGCAGCTCGACCACCGTCTCGAAGGGAGCCTCGGTGGCGAGCAGGGTGCGGGGGTTGTCGTGGTGCCACGCGAGGAACCGGGCGAGCGCGGCTCGCACGCGCTCGTGCTCGCGGGCCCGGGACCACGGCGTGCGGAAGGCGAGCCGGTCCCAGACCTGGTCGACGTGGTCCATCAGCAGGTCGACGTCGTCGCGACCGGCCGGCAGCTCGCCGGTCGCGACCCGCTGGGCCAGGGCGTGGACCATCTCGCCGAGGTTGGCCGCCTGGTGGGCCCGTGCCACGCCCCCCGCCTCGCGCTCGAGGAACCAGCGGGTGGGGCAGACCGTCATCGACTCCAGCACGGTGGCCGTGACCGGCACCGGGAGCTCGGGGTCGCGCACCGGCCGCACGCTGCGGCTCGCCGCCCGGGTGCCCCACCAGGTCGAGGGATCGGCGCCCGGCACCAGGGCGCGGTGGCCGACGGTCTCCCCCGCCAGCCGGGCCAGGCGGCGGGCGGCTGCCTCGCGCAGCGGTTCGGTGGCCTCGGGGTCGGCGAGGGTGCGTCGCAGCTCGGCGACCAGGCCGGCCATCGACAGCGGGCGGGGCGGGCGGCCCACGACCTTGTCCACCCCGACGCCGAGCTCCTCGAGGAACCGGGAGGGCTGCTCGCCCTCGTCGTCGGGGCTCTCGACGGCCGTGACCACGAGCCGCTCCCTGGCACGCGTGCAGGCGACGTAGAACAGCCGCCGCTCCTCGAGCAGCAGCTCGCGGGAGCTCACCGGCGGGACGACCTCGCCCTCGCCGATCCGGTCGGCCTGCAGCAGCGTCGAGCGGCGGCGCAGGTCGGGCCAGCCCTCCTGCTGGACGTGGGCGACCACGACCAGTCGCCACTCCAGGCCCTTGGACCGGTGGGCGGTGAGGAGCCGGACCGCGGCGCCCCGGGCGCCGCGGTCGGCCAGGGTGTCGGCGGGGATCTGCTGGGCGACCAGGGTCGCGAGGAAGGCGCGGACCCCGACGTGGTCGCGGCGTTCCTCGGCCCGGGCGGCCACCTCGAAGAGGGCGCAGACGGCGTCGAGGTCGCGGTGGGCCCGGCGGGCGGACCCGCCGCCGAGGTCGACGCCGCGCCGCAGCCGGGCGGGCCAGCCGGTGCGGGACCACAGGGTCCACAGCAGCTCCTCGGCCGTGGCGCCGGCCTCGAGCTCGGCACGCGCGTCGGCCAGCAGCGTGGCGAGGGCCTGCGCCTTGGCGACCTCCGGTCCTTCGAGACCACCCAGCACGGAGACGTCGACGACGGCGGCCCGGACCAGGTCGCGGCTCGGGCGCGGGGTGCGGGACTGCTCGTGGGCCAGCGCCTTCTCGCGGGTGCGGAGCAGCCGCGCCAGCCGGCGCACCTCGCCGGCGTCCAGGCCGCCCAGTGGACCGAGCAGCAGCGCCTCGGCGCGCGAGGGGTCGACGTGGTCGACGTGCTCGGGATCGTCGTCGTCGAGGTGGACCACCGCCCGCAGCGCGTCGACCAGCGGCAGCACGGCGGGGTCACGGACCAGCGGCAGCTCGTCGCTGGCGACCTCCACCGGCACCCCGGCAGCGCCGAGCGCTCGCCGCAGCGGCGGGATCGAGCCGCGCCCCGAGCGCACCAGCACCGCCATGTCGTCCCAGCCGACGCCGTCCTCGAGGTGGGCGCGGCGCAGCAGGTCGGCGAGGTGCTCGGCCTCGGCGCGCTCGGTGTCGAAGGTGCGGACCACGACCCTCCCCTCGCCACCTTCGCCGGGCTCGGCGCGGGGCGTGAGGAACGCCTCCCGCGCCTCGACCGGGATCGCACCCGGGAGCGCCAGCCGGCCCGCCACCCGCTGGGAGGCCACCAGCAGCCGCGGTCCGAAGCGGCGCGTCGTCCGGAGGGCGACCACCTCGGCCGGGGCGCCGTCGGCGCGGGGGAAGGCTGCGGGGAAGTCGAGGATCCCGCGCACCTCGGCACCCCGGAAGCCGTAGATCGACTGGTGCGGGTCGCCGACCACCACGAGGTCGCGGCCGTCGCCGGCCAGCGCCCGCAGCAGCGCGACCTGGCCCGGGTCGGTGTCCTGGTACTCGTCGACGAAGACGTGGCGGATCGTGTCGCGGACCTCGGCACGGTGGGCCTCGGCCTCGAGCGTGGCCCGCCGGATCAGGTCGGCGTAGTCGACGGCGCCCTGGGAGTCGAGGTTGGTGAGGTACTGGTCGAGGAAGAGGCCCGCCGCCGCCAGCTCCGGGAGGCCCTCGCTGCGGCCGAGGTCGTGGAGGGCGGCGCCGTCCAGGCCCTTCTCACGGGCCCGCGAGAGCACGGCGTGGACCTCCCGGGCGAAGCCTCGGGTGCCGAGCGCGCGGGAGAGCGACTCGGGCCAGGCGACCGACTCCGGCCGGTCGGTCAGCAGCTCGCGGAGCACGACGTCCTGCTCGGGGGCGCTCAGCAGCCGCAGCGGTGCCTCGTACAGGTCGACCGGGGCGTAGCGCCGGACCAGGCCGTAGGCGAAGGAGTGGAACGTGGAGCTCACCGGGCTGGCGAGGGTGCGCCCGAGGCGCGCGGTCACCCGGTCCCGCAGCTGCTCGGCGGCCTTGCGGCTGAAGGTGAGCGCCAGCACCGAGGTCGGGTCGGCGCCGTCCTCGACGCGACGGGCGATCGCCTCCACCAGGGTCGTGGTCTTGCCGGTGCCGGGACCCGCCAGCACCAGCAGCGGGCCGCCGGCGTGGTCGACGACGCGCTGCTGGTCGGCGTCCAGCGCCGGGGGCGCGGTGGCCGGCCGCTGCTCGCGCACGAGGCGGTACGTCGTCATGGGCTCACCCCATCACGGCCCGCCCACACACCCGCCGACACACCCTCCGACCCGTCGCGGAGGGCGGCGGGCCGAGTCGCCGGTCCGGCGGGCGTGGGACCCGCCGTTGGTGACCAAACGACAACCGCAGGGTCGGGAATCGTGTCGTGGGGGACCAATCGGCAACCACCCGGGCCACGGGTCCACCGCCCCCGGGGGCACTCGCTCAGCCGAGGTCGACGATCGCGGCGACCGGTCCGCCGCCGTCGGGGCCCTGGTGGGCGGCGGAGACGGAGACGAAGACGGCAGGGTCGCCGGTCACGGCGGCCGTGACCCCGCCGACGCAGGCCTTGATCTGCCGGTGCCAGTGGACGTCGGAGTCGTCGAGCATCGCGTTGCGCCGACCGCGGACCTCGCCGTCCTGGGACACCTCGCACTTGAGGAAGACGTTGACCAGCCGACCGTCGAGGTCGGCCGTGCGGGGGCGCTCGGGCAGGTCGAGGCCGGCGTCGCGGATCGCCTCCCAGATGCCGTCCTGGTCGAGCGCGTCCTGCATCACCGAGTGCCCGATCCGGTAGCGGCCACCCACGCCGGGCGCGTTGCCGACGACGACGACCTGCGCCTGGTCCAGCTCGACGCCGGAGGAGCAGGAGGCGACCGAGGAGTACAGCGAGCGGTCGTGCATCACGTCGGCGTCGGAGGGCATCTCGATCTCACCGAGCGCGACCGCGATCCCGAGGGCGGTGCACCCGTTGGAGAGGTCCATCGACTCGTGGGTGTGCTCGGTCCACACCGTCTCGCCGCGGGACTTCGCGTCGCGGATGGTCTGGATCGTCAGCAGCGGTGTCTTGGTCTGCACGTAGTGGACGTCGGCCGGGTCGGTGATGCCGGCCCGCTCCATGGCGACCTCCACCGCGGCGGCCACCTTCGTGACCATGGCGGTGCGACCGATGTCCTCCGGGAGCAGCCGGTCGCTCATCGCGAACCCGACGGTGAGGCGTGGCTCCTCGCTCGGCTCGGCGTCCACCGTGGCGAAGATCGTGGCGTGGGGGCTGATCACGCCGTCGGTGCCGCCCGACCACACGATCGGGACCTGCGCGACCGCCGCCGGGTCCGCTCCCCCGGCCACCAGCGCCTCGCGGAACGCCCGGTCGGCGATGATCCGGGTGTAGTCGTTCACACCGCCGTTGCCCTCCGTCTTGCCGATGATCGCGACCACCCGGTCGGCGGCCATCACCCCCTCCTCGAGCAGCCTCGTCAGCTCCGAGGCGTCGGCGACGGAGTGGATCGGGACCTTGCGGACTTCGATGGCGCTGGGCATGGTGATCACCTTTCGGAGGGGTCAGCGGGGACGACGAGCGTGCCGGCGCGGCCGGCGACTGCCTCGAGGATCTGGTCGAGCTCGGTGATGACGGCGTGCGTCCCGCCCTGCTCGACGAAGCGGCAGACGGCCTCGACCTTGGGGCCCATCGAGCCGCCGGCGAACTCGCCCGCGGCGAGGTGGCGACGCAGCTGCTCGACGCCGATGCGGCCGATCGGCTCGGCCTGCGGCGTACCGAAGCGGAGGACGGCGTTCGGCACGTCGGTGGCGACCACGAGCACCTCCGCGGCCACCGTACGGGCGAGCACCGCCGCGGCGAGGTCCTTGTCGATCACGGCCTCGACCCCGCGCAGGACGCCGTCCTCACGCACGGTCGGGATGCCGCCACCCCCGCACGCGACCACCAGGTACCCGGCGTCGACGAGGGTGCGCACGGCGCGGCCGTCGACGACCTCGAGCGGCTCGGGCGAGGCGACGACCCGGCGCCACCCCTTCTCGCCGCGGTCCTCCCAGGTCTCGCCGTGCTCGATCAGCCGGCGGGCCTCGGCCTCGGGGAGGAACCGGCCGATCGGCTTCGAGGGTCGCTGCAGTCCCGGGTCGTCGACCGCGACCAGGGTCCGGGTCACCAGGGTCGCGGTCGGGCGGTCGATCCCACGCAGGGCGAGCTCGTGCTCGAGGGCGTTCATCAAGGTGAAGCCGAGCGTGGCCTGGGTCTGTGCGCCGCACCAGTCCAGCGGGACCGGGGGTACGACGGCCGCGGCCAGCTCGTTCTTGACCAGCAGGTTGCCGACCTGCGGGCCGTTCCCGTGGGTCACCACGACGTCCGCGCCGGACTCCACGAGCGCGGCCACGGCGCGCATCGCCACCACCGCCGCCGCCTGCTGGTCCTCGACCCGCGCCCGCCCCTCGGCGTTCGTCATGGCGTTGCCACCGAGTGCGAGCAGGACCCTCATGGCCCCGAACCTAGGTGACCGCGGGGACCGGGGACACCGTCAGTTTCGGCCAACCGCACCCGCGACCGCTGGCAAGGGTTGCCAGCGGCGCCCCCGGGCGCACTCCTCACGAGCGGTCCAGCCCGGCGTACCACCGGGCGAGCCGTCCCCTGCTGCTGATCTCGCGCAACCGGTGGTCGACCAGCTCGTGGTGCTGGCGCGCGGTGGCGAGCAGCGCGTGGTCGCCGCGGCGCAGCACCGTCCGCCCGGTGGGCACGAACAGCCGGTCCCCCCGGAGCACCAGGGAGACCACCGCCCCGGGTGGCAGCCGGAGCTCGTCGACCTCGACACCGGCCAGCCGGGAGCCGGGAGGCACCGTGAACTGGAGCAGCACGGCGTCGAGGTCGTCGAGCGGCGCGGAGTCGACGGTGACGTCGCGCGCCCCCACGTCCTCGGTGGCGCCGGTGGCCCGGGCGACCCACGGCAGCGTCGGCCCCTGCAGCACGGTGAACAGCACGACCAGCAGGAAGACGACGTCGAAGACCCGCTCGGCGCCCGGTAGCCCCACGCTCATCGGGATCGTGGCCAGCACGATGGGGACGGCGCCCCGCAGCCCCGCCCAGCTCACGAAGACCTGGTCGCGCCACGGCACGCGGAACGGGGTGGCGCACAAGGCCACCGAGAGCGGTCTGGCCACCAGGGTGAGGGCGGCCCCGACCACCAGCGCGGTGGGCAGCGCCGCCAGCAGCCGGTCGGGGCTGGCCAGCAGGCCGAGCAGCACGAACAGCCCGATCTGCGCGAGCCAGGCGAGACCCTGCACGAAGCTGTCGGTCGTCTGCCGGTGCGGGAGCCGGGCGCTGCCGAGCACCAGCCCCGCGACGTACACCGCCATCAGCGCGCTCGCACCGAGCAGTCCCGCGACCGCGAAGGCCACGAACGCGATCGACAGCGTCGCGATCGGGGCGAGCCCCGAGGCCGGCAACGCGCTCCGCGCCAGCAGCAGGACGCCGCCGCGGGCCACGACCAGCCCGACCACCACCCCGCCGAGCAGCTGGAAGCCGATCTGGCCCAGGATCCCGGCGACCCCGGCGCTCTCCCAGGCGTCCGAGGTGACGACCGTGACCAGGATGATCACCGGCGGGTCGTTGAAGCCGGACTCGGCCTCCACCACCGCGCGCAGCCGGCGTCGCACGGGCATCGACCGCAGCACCGAGAAGACGGCCGCCGCGTCGGTCGAGGACGCGACGGCGCCCAGGATCACGGCCGTGCGGAGGTCGACGTCGAGCACGGCGTGGACGAGCGCCGTGGTGACGGCGACGCTGGTGAGCACCCCCACGGTGGCCAGCACGACGGCCAGCGGCGCGACGGGACGCACCGTCGACCACCGGGTGGTGAAGCCGCCCTCGAGCAGGATCACCGCGAGGGCGAGCGTCCCCAGCACCTGGGTGAGCTCGGCGTCGTCGAAGGGCAGGCCGAGCCCGCCCTCACCGAGCGCGAGCCCGATGGCGAGGTAGAGCAGCAGGCTGGGGAGGCCGGCGCGCGTCGTCACCCGGACCGCGACGACCGCGACCAGCAGCACCAGCGCAGCGGCGAGGACGACGGCGTGGAGGTCCTCGGGACTCATCGGCGTGCACCCGCCTGTCGCGTGGCGCCGGTGGGCGGAGGCAGCGTGTCGGCGTCGGGACCACCAGACGCACCACCGTGCGGCGGCCCTGCCACCACTGCTCGCTCCCCCCGCCCGACCGGCACCTCCGAGTCTGGTCCGGCAGCGGCCGGTGACCAATGGGGACGGCTCCCCATCTGGGTGGTCGCCGAGGCTCCCGACGTGACACCTCCCCACCCATCGGCGACGCTGGCGGCATGCTCGCGCGGCTCCCCCTCTACTGGCAGGTCTGCCTGATCAACGGCGCGCTGTTCCTGGCCGCCACGCTGACCCTGGCGCTCTCCCCCGCCCGGGTGTCGGCGCCGGTGCTGCCCCGCGAGGGGGCCGTGCTCCTCGGAGGGCTCGCGGTGATGCTGGTGACCAACGCGCTGCTGCTGCGGGCCAGCCTGCGCCCGGTCGACCGGGTGGTGCACGAGATGGAGTCGGTCGACCACCTCCACAGCGGGGACCGGCTCCCCGAGCTCGGGGAGGGCCCGGGCGGCCGGCTCGGGCGCACCTACAACGCGATGCTCGACCGGCTCGACGCCGAGCGCACCGCCAGCACCGCGCGCGCCGTCGCGGCCCAGGAGGCCGAGCGGCACCGGGTCGCGCAGGAGCTGCACGACCAGGTCGGGCAGAACCTCACGGTGGTCCTGCTGGGGCTCAGCCAGCTCGAGCAACGGGTCACCGGCGAGGTGGCGGAGGAGGTCCGGCTGCTGCGCGAGAGCGCGCGGACCGGCCTGGACGACGTACGCCGCGTGGCGCGCGAGCTGCGGCCGGGGGTGCTCGACGACCTCGGCCTCGCGAGCGCGTTGTCGGCGATGTGCTCCGACGTGGCCGTCCACGGCGGGCTGCCGGTGCGCCGCACCCTGCCCCCAGGGCTCCCGGAGCTCGGGGCCGGCCGGGAGCTGGTCGTCTACCGGGTGGCGCAGGAGGCCCTCACCAACGCCGCCCGCCACGCGCGGGCCACCGAGGTGCGGCTGTCGCTGTCGCGGGTCGCGGACTCGGTGGTGCTGGAGGTGGCCGACGACGGCCGGGCCGCGGGACCGATCGTGGCCGGCGCCGGCGTGCTCGGCATGCGCGAGCGGGCCGCGATGGTGGGCGGGACGGTCCGCGTGGACGGAGGTCCGCGCGGCACCACCGTGCGGCTCGTCGTCCCCCTGCCGGAGGCCGGGACGTGACCACCCGGATCCTGCTGGCCGACGACCACGTGCTGGTCCGGCGCGGCGTACGACTGATCCTCGACGCCGAGCCGGACCTCGAGGTCGTCGCCGAGGCCGACGACGGGGCGGACGCGTTGGCGCGGCTGCGCGAGGTCGCGGTCGACCTGGTGGTGCTGGACATCGCGATGCCGCGGATGACGGGGCTGCAGGCGGCCCGGGAGATCGGTCGGCGGCGGGAGCCGCCCCGGATCCTGATGCTGTCGATGCACGACAACGAGCAGTACTTCTTCGCCGCCCTCAAGGCGGGTGCCTGTGGCTACGTCCTGAAGTCGGTCGCCGACCAGGACCTGGTCGGCGCGGTCCGCGCCGCGATGCGGGGCGAGGCGTTCGTCTATCCCGGCGCCATGGGCGCCCTCGCCCGCGACTACCTCGACCGGCTGCGCCGGGGCGAGTCGGTGCCCGACACGATGCTCACCGAGCGCGAGGACGAGGTGCTGAAGCTGGTCGCGGAGGGCTTCTCCTCCCGCGAGATCGCCGCCACCCTCACCATCAGCGTCCGCACCGTCGAGCGGCACCGCGAGAACATCCTCGCCAAGCTCGGCATGCGCGACCGCACCCAGCTGACCCGCTACGCCATCCGGGCGGGGCTGATCGAGCCCTGAGCGGGCGTCCTGCGGGCCGGTGCTGGCGCGCGTGTGCCGGCGTTACATGTGGGCGAGCCCCCGCTCAGAGCACGTCGACCGCGGCGTACGACGCGCCGTCGGCCAGCCGGGCGTAGCCGGGCCCACGGTCGAAGAACGCCTCACCCGTGGCGGGTCGGGAGGCGCGCTCGGTGGCCGTGGCCGCGGGGTCGTGGCCGAGGTCGTCGGCGTCGACCGAGCCGGTCAGCACCACGCCGTAGTCGGCCAGCGCCGCCTCGGCGGAGACCTTGTGCCACACGACGTCGCGCACGACCAGGGCGGGGTCGCGGCGCAGCGGGTCGCCCCAGCCGCCACCGCCGGTGGTGCGGATCCGGATCAGCTCCCCGGCCCGGACCGGCTCGGCGTCCGCCAGGGCGTCGACCTCCCGCTCCCGGGGGCCGCCGGGGTCGATCGTCACCTGGAACGGTCGTCCCGCCCGGCCACCCCGGACCCCCCAGCACGCCAGGATCGAGCGGTCGGCGATCGACATGAAGTGGGCGTCCTTGAGCATCCGGAGCTGCTTCTCGTAGCCCAGGCCACCGCGGTACTCCCCCGCGCCGCCGGAGTCGACGGCCAGCGAGAGCGACTCGACGAGGAACGGGAAGCGGGACTCGGTGAACTCGCTCGGCAGGTTCCGGGAGTCCGGGACCACGTGGATCGTGTCCTCGCCGTCGGCGTAGTAGCGACCACCGGAGCCGCCGCCCAGCACCTCGCGCATCAGGTAGGGCCGGCCCTCGCGGTCCTCGCCGTAGACACCGGTGTAGCGGATCGTCTCCTGGTCGGCGGGCATCTTGCCGTCCACGGCCTTCGCCACGACGCCGGCGAGCACCCCCAGCAGCCGCAGGATCACGAACGTGCGGGCGTTCGTCGGCGCCGGGAACACGGGGGTCAGCAGCGTGCCGGGCTCGGGGAACCGCATCTCGATGAGGGGTACGACGCCCTCGTTGACGTCGAGCTCGGCCATCCGCTCCGGGCTCTCGGCGAGGTTGCGCAGGATCGGGGCCAGCCACTTCTTCAGGAACACCCCGTCGGAGTAGTCGCCGCAGTGGTTGATCGGCCCCTTCGCCTGCGGTCCGGTCCCCTCGAAGTCGAGCACCAGCCGCTCGCCGTCGGGGTCGTCGGCCGGCGTCCGGGTCAGGGTGATCCGCTGCGTGTGGAGCCGGGGCTCGTCGACGCCGTCGTGCTCGGCGTAGTCCTCCCAGGTCCAGGAGCCGACCGGGATCTGGGAGAGGATCTCGCGCCGGTAGGTGTCGGTGGTGCGGCTGATGATCGCGTCGAAGCAGGACTCGACGGCGGCCGCGCCGTACCGGTCGAACATCTCGCCGAGCCGACGGGCCCCCATCAGGCAGGCCGAGCACTCCGCGTCGAGGTCGGCGGCCAGCGACTCCGGCATCCGCGAGTTGCGGGTCATGATCGCCAGCGCGCCCCGGTTGGGGACCCCGGCGTCCCACAGCCTGATCGGGGGCACCATCAGCCCCTCCTCGAAGACGCTGGTGGCGTGGCTCGGCATCGAGCCGGGGACGGCGCCGCCGATGTCGTCGTGGTGGCCGAACGCCTGGACGAAGGCGACGACCCGGCCCTCGCTGAACACCGGGACCGTGACGCACAGGTCCGGCAGGTGGCCGATGCCGCCCTCGGAGCGGTAGACGTCGTTGTGGAAGAACACGTCCCCCTCGCGCATCTCCTCGAGGGGGAAGTCGCGCGCGACCGGGTGGACGAGCGCGGAGTAGGACCGGCCGGTGAGCTTGCGCAGCAGCCGGTCGTGGATCCCGGCGCGGAAGTCGTGGGCGTCGCGGATCATCGGGCTGCGGCTGGTCCGGGCGATCGCGGTCTCGACCTCCATCTCCACGCTGGCGAGGTTGCCCTGCACGATCTCGGTCAGCACCGGGTCGGCGCCGGCGCCCGCGTCGGCGGTCAGCGGGCCGAACGGGAACTGGGTGGGGGCACGGCGACTCACGGCTCGCTCCTGACGACGACGAGGTTGCGGTGGGCGTCCACCCGGGCGGTGAACCCGGGGTGGAGCGGGACGGTCGAGCCGAACTCCTCCACGACCGCCGGACCGGTGACGCCGGCGCCGGGCTCGAGGTCCTCGCGCCAGAAGACGGGGGTCTCGACGTACCCGGCGGCGGGGTCGAAGCACACCGGGCGCCGCGAGCGGGGCCGGGGGGCTCCCCCGGTCTCCTCGAACCGGCGGATCTCCGGCCGCCGGATCGGGCCGATCCCGGAGACCCGCAGGTTGACCCACTCCACCTGCTGCGAGGGGTCGCCGGCGAAGTCGTAGCCGTACAGGGCCCGGTGCTCGGCGTGGAACCGGCGGGCCACCTCCGCGGCGGCCTCGTCGTCGAAGCGGCCCTCGGGGACGCCGACGCGCACCTCGAAGGCCTGGCCGAAGTAGCGCAGGTCGGCGGTGCGCACGAACGAGTGCTGGTCCTCGGGGAACCCCTCGACCCGCAGCGCCTCGCCGGCACGCGACTCCAGCTCGTCGTAGACCGCCGCCACGACGGCGGGGTCGAGCCCCTCGGCCAGCGCGACGTGGGTCTGGACGTAGTCGTTCTTCACGTCCACGGTCAGCAGCCCGAAGGCGGAGACGTTGCCGGGGTCGGGCGGCACCAGCACGGTCGGGACGCCGAGCACGTCCATCAGCCGGCACAGCAGCAGCGAGCCCGAGCCGCCGAAGGTGGTGAGGGTGAAGTCGCGGACGTCGAGCCCGCGCTTGACCGTGACCTGCCGCAGCGCGTTGGCCTGGTTCCACGCCGAGATCTCCAGGACGCCGGCCGCCGCGGCCTCGGGGGTCAGCCCGAGCCGCGCGGCGAGCGCCTCGACACCGGTGCGCGCCGCGTCGACGTCGAGGGGGATCTCCCCGCCGAGCAGGTGGGGCGGGATCCGGCCGAGCACCACGTGGGCGTCGGTGATGGTGACGTCGTCGCCGCCCTTGCCGTAGCAGAGCGGGCCGGGGTCGGCGCCGGCCGACTGCGGGCCGACCTTGAGCGTGCCCTCGGGCGAGACGTGGGCGATCGAGCCACCCCCGGCGCCCACGGTGACGACGTCGATCATCGGGATCTTGGAGGGGAACGCACCCACGCTGCCCTCGGTGGTCAGCGTCGGCTCGCCGTCGACCACCACGCTGACGTCGGTGGAGGTGCCGCCGCCGTCGCTGGTCAGGACCCGGTCGAAGCCGGCCACCTTCGCGATCAGCGCGGCCCCGAGCGCGCCCGCGGCGGGGCCGGAGAGCACGGTGGTGATCGGCTGGTGCACGACCTCGACGGCGCTGAGCACGCCGCCGTTGGACTTCATGACGTAGAACGGGATGTCCCGGTCGTCGTAGGCGGTGAGCCGGCTGGTGATGTTGGAGACGTACGCCGAGAGCCGCGGCTTGACCGCCGCGTCGACCAGGGTCGTCATCGCCCGCTCGTACTCGCGGTACTCGCGCAGCACCTCGCTGCTGATCGACACCACCGCACCGGGGTGCTCCTCGGCGAGGATCTCGCGCATCCGCTCCTCGTGGGCCGGGTTGGTGTAGGCGTGCAGGAAGCAGACACCGAGCGTGGTGATGCCGCGGTCGCGGAACCAGCGCGCGGTGGCGCGGGCGCCCGCCTCGTCGAAGGGACGGACCTCGGCGCCGGTGAAGTCCAGCCGGCCGCCGACGCCGCGGACCAGGTCGCGCGGCACGATCCGGTCGGGCTTGACCCAGAAGTAGCTGTTGCCGTACCCGTCGGGCACGGACTGCCGGGCGATCTCGAGCATCGCCTCGTAGCCGGTGGTGGTGACGAAGCCGAGCCGGTCGACCTTGCCCTCGAGCAGCTGGTTGGTGGCGACCGTGGTGCCGTGGCTGACCGCGCCGATCGCGGAGCCGTCGGCGCCGAGCAGGTCCAGCACCTTCTCCACGCCCGCCAGGAAGCCGTCGGCCGGGTTGCCCGGCGTGGACGGGGTCTTCGTGGTGACGATCGCGCCGGTCTCCTCGTCGACGGCGACCACGTCCGTGAACGTGCCGCCGGTGTCGATCCCGATCCGGATCCGCTGGCTCATGGCCCCCAGTCAAGCGGGGCGCCGGGCGGACCGGCCACGGCACATCCTGCCGACCGGACCGGTGCCCCTTGGCAGGATGTGCTGCATGGTCCAGGCCGTGGAGCTGACCCTCGACCGACCCACCGACGCGCGGGTGCGGGCGGAGTGGCACGCGCTCCAGCAGGCGGGGCTTCCCAGCCTCGCCGACCACACCGGCGCGACCAACCGGCCGCACGTCACGCTCCACGTCCGCGACCGGCTGGCGCCGGAGGCCGAGGACGCGCTGGCGCGGGTGGTCCGTCGGCTGCCGCTGGACCTGCGGGTCGGCGGTCTGCTGCTCTTCCACGCGCGCCGCCGGTGGGTGGTCGCCCGGCAGGTCGGCGTCGACCGGTCGCTGCTGGAGCTGCACGAGGAGGTCGCCGAGGTCGTCGGGGGCGGTGGCTCCGACCTGACCCTGCCGGGCCGCTGGGTGCCGCACCTGACGATGGCACGCGGGGTGTCGGACGAGCAGCTGCCCGCGGTGCTCTCACGGCTCGCCGAGACCCCTCCGTACGCCGCACGGGCGCTGCGGCTGCGGCGCTGGGACCAGACCGGCAGACGGGCGTGGGACGTGGCCGCTCAGGCCTCGACGGACCGCTCGTTGTAGACCCCCGCCGGCTCCTGGCCGCTGAGCGCGCCGATCGCCGCCATGATCTCGTCGGTGATCTCGCGGCGGGCCCGGCCCGGCGGCACCCCGGCGTAGCGCCCGACGGCGTCGAGGGGCGCGCCGAAGCGCACCGTGACCTTCGCCAGCCTCGGCATCCGCGCACCGACCGGCTGGATCTCCTGGGTGCCGGTGAGGCCCACCGGCACGACCGGGCAGCCGGCGGTGAGCGCGAGGTGGCCGACACCGGTCCGGCCGCGGTAGATCCGTCCGTCGCGTGAGCGGGTGCCCTCCGGGTAGATCCCGAACGCCTCCCCGCGGCCGAGCACGGCGAGCGCGGTGTCGAGGCTCGCGATCGCGGCCCGGGTGTCGTCGCGGTCGACCGGCAGCATGCCCAGGCCCTCGAACCACGCCTTGCTCAGTGCGCCCTTGACCCCGGGCCCGTCGAAGTAGTCGGACTTGGCGAGGAAGACCACCTTGCGCGGCACGACGATGGGGATCAGGACGCTGTCGACGAAGCTGAGGTGGTTGCTCGCCAGGATCACCGGCCCCGAGGCGGGGACGTGCTCGAGCCCGTGCACCGTCGGACGCCACAGGACCTTGACCACCGGAGGCACCACCGAGTGCACGACCTCGTAGAGCATGCCGCCCATCATGCCGTCCCAGCCGCGGAGCACGTCGGCGCGTCTCGCCCCGGGACCGTGGGTGACGGCTGGCGGCTGGCAAATAGGTGAAGGGCCCTCGCAAGTATGAGTTGCAAGGGCCCTTCGGGTGGTGGGTCCGCGGCCAAGGCCGCTGGGTCCCACCGGTTGACCGGTACTGGTGATGCTCCCGGCCGATGACTCCTCGACTCCGGTCCCCACCGCCTCATCACCCGGCGGCAGCGGCCCTCGCTGGCAAGCCAGCTCCGGCCGGACGGACCCTCGTCTCCGAGTCATCCCGACCCCCCTTGCGGGAGGCCGTGAGGAGAGTTCTATGCCCCCGGACCCCTGCGCCACAAGGGGTTTCCGGCAGGTTTCTTGACATACCCCGAGTTCCACCGGCTCCTCCCCAGATGCGGGTCGGTCATCCCCAGGCAGACCCGACATCTCCACAGCCCCAGCCGCGTCCTGTGGAGGACGGACGGGCCGGCTTCAGCTGGTCCAGCCGAGCATCGCCGCGATGTCGCGGGCCAGCGTCATCGGGTTGAACGGCTTGGGGATCACGCCCGCGATCCCCAGCCCGTCCCACTCGGCGTGGTCGGCGCGCTGGACCTTGGCGGTCACCAGGATCACCGGGATCTCGGCGGTCACGGGGTCCGCGGCCAACCGGCGGAACGTCTCCAGGCCGTCCAGCCCGGGCATCATGACGTCCAGCAGGATCACGTCGAGCTGCTGCTCGGCGGCGGCCGCGAGCGCCGCCAGACCACCGTCGACGCTGACCACCTCCCAGCCCCCGACCAGCTCCAGGGCCGTCTCGGCCACCATCCGGATCGAGTCGTCGTCGTCCACCACGAGGGCCCGCGTCATGCGAGGACCGCCTGCAGGTCCGGCGTCCGCGCGGCGTCCGCCGCCGGGAGCGTGAACAGCATCGTCGTCCCGACGCCGCACCGGCTCTCGGCCCAGATCCGGCCGCCGTGGCGCTCCACGATGGCGCGGCAGATGGCCAGGCCCAGGCCGGTGCCACCCTTCTCGCGGGCGTCGGAGGAGTCGACCTGCGCGAACGGCTCGAAGATCAGCGCCAGCTTGCTGCTGGGGATGCCGCGCCCCTCGTCGCGCACCCGGAACACGACGTGACCGTCCTCGGCCCGCGCGCTCGCGACCACGCGACCGCCGGGCTCGGAGAACTTGATCGCGTTGCCGAGCAGGTTCGACAGGGTCTGCATCACCTGGTCCTCGTCGGCGCGCACCCAGCCGCCGCTGGGACCCACCTCGAGGGTGATGTCGCGCTCCACGCCGGCGCCGGTCATCTCGTCCACGGCCGCGCGCACCAGCCCGAGGGCGTCGATCGAGGTGAGCCGCAGGGTGGCCGCGTCCGCGCCGATCCGTTCCATGTCCAGCAGGTCGTTGATCAGCCGGGTCAGCCGCTCGCTGCTCTCCGCGGCCACGCCCACCATCGTGGCGACCTTCGGACCCAGGTCCCCCATGGCGCCGCCGGCCAGCAGCCCCAGCGTGCCGCGGATGGAGGTGAGGGGCGTCCGCAGCTCGTGGCTGACCACGGACAGGAACTCGTTCTTCATGCGCTCGACCTCGCGGCGACCGGTCACGTCGCGGAAGACGACCACGGCGCCACCCGCCGACCCGTTCCCGTCGCCGAGGAGCGGGTTCGCGGTGACCTCCACCGCGAACGACTCGCCTCCGACACGGCGGTAGGTGTCCTCGACCTCGGCGACCTCGGCCCCCTCGTCGACCGCGCGCACCACGTAGCAGTCCGCCGCGTGGTGCTCACCGAGCCCGGCGTGGAAGGTGTCGTGGGCGTCGCGCCCGAGCAGGTCTCGGGGGCTCACCCCGAGCGCGGCGGCCGCTGAGGGGTTGACGAAGGTGATGCTCCCGTCCCGGTCCACGCCGTAGATGCCGTCACCCACCGACGTCAGCAGCTGCTCCTTCTCGCTCACCATCCGGGCCAGGTCGGCGGTCTGGGCCGCCACGCGACGCTGCAGGCCGCGCCGCAGCGAGTCGTTGCTGGCGGACAGCAGCATCTGCCGGGCCCCGGCCAGCAGCACGAGCAGCAGCCACAGCAGTGCCAGCGGCCCGTCGAGCTGGCTGCCCTCGCGCACCTGGACCACCCCTGCGACCAGCAGCACCGCGAACACCAGGAAGGACCCCCGGGTGTCGGAGGGTCCCTCGGTCCGGGCCGCGTCGTCGGCACCGGTGGGGTGCAGGGCGGCGAGGCTGACCACGGCGTAGCCCACGATCCAGCCGAGGTCGTGGCGCGTCCCGAACTGGAAGTCCCCCTGCGCCACGAGCACCGCGTAGCCCAGGTCAGCCGCCGAGTACAGGGCGAAGCCGACGGCGATCAGCAGCAGGCTCCGCCGGTCCGGCCCGCTGGCGCGCATCAGCAGGATCAGGGCGACGGTGAGCAGCAGGACGTCGAGGACCGGGATCAGCAGCGCAGCGACCAGCTGGGCGGAGCCGATCTCACCGGTCACGAAGAGCTGGGGGTAGACCAGGACGGAGGCGATCGCCAGCACCCCGCCGCCGGCGACCAGGCCGTCGAGCACGGCGATCAGCTGCGCCGACCCGCTGCGGCGCGCGCCGGGGAAGGACACCAGGCCGGTGATGGTGAGCAGCAGCGCCACGACCACCCCCAGGTCCAGGACCAGGCTGCCGGCCTCCTCGGCCTGCCGGCCCAGGACGGCTCCGGCCAGGTTGGCCATGATCGCCACCGCGGCCGCCGCGGTGAACAGCCACCACGAACGGCGCCGCCGGCCGGTGCTCAGCCGAGCCCGGTAGGCCGTGCTCCCGGCAGCGGCGACGCCGGCCAGGACGAGGGCCAGCCCGCTCACGCTCTCGCGGAAGGGCTGGGGGAAGCGCGGGTCGAGCAGCACCGCGGCGAGGCCCACCGCCGCGATGACCGTCGGCAGCGCGCTGGCGAACACGCGGCGCTGCGTCGGAGCGGGCCGAGGGATTCCCACCCCCCGATCCTAGGAGCGAGGGAGCCGGTCCGGGGCGGTTCGCGCGAACCTCTCCGCAGATCTAGTGCGCGCGCACCATCTCGAAGGCCGCCGCGATCTCGAGCAGCCGGCGGTCGGCCCCGTGCGGGGCGACCAGCTGCACCCCGACCGGCCACCCCTGCGGGGTGTGGCCCGCGGGCACCGAGATGGCCGGACAGCCGGTGACGGTGACCAGGTAGGCCGACCGCATCCAGGCCAGGTAGTCGGGCATCGGCTGGCCGTCGATCTCCGTGGGGAACTCCTGGTCCGCCGGGAACGGCGGCACCTGCGAGGTCGGCAGCACCAGCAGGTCGTAGCGCTCGAAGAACTCCCGCATCGTCGCGGCGAGGGTGGTCCGCTGGGCGTAGGCGCGGGCCACGTCGGCGCCGCTCAGCGCCTCACCGGCCCGGATGTTCTCGGCCAGCGACGGCTTGAGCACGCCCGGGTGGTCGCGCAGCAGCCCGGCGTACGACGCCTGGAAGTGCCACGCGCGCAGGGTGCGGAAGGTGTCGTCGCCGAGCGAGAGGTCGGGGTGGTCGGCGTAGACCGACGCCCCTGCCCCCACCAGCACCCGGCCCGCCTGCTCCAGCACGGCCGCGACCGCGGGGTCCACGCGCAGCAACCCGCCGAGGTCGACGCTGTAGCCGACCCGCAGCCCCGCCAGGCTGCCGAGGACGGGCGGCGCGAAGGTCGCACCGGGCTCCCCCAGCGCCGTCGGCACCCGGGGGTCGGGACCGGCGAGGACCGAGAGCAGCAGCGCGACGTCACCGACGGTCCGCGCCATCGGCCCGGCCACCGACGTGGTCTCCCACTGGTTGGCCGAGGGCCAGGTCGGGACCCGGCCCAGGCTGGGCCGCAGCCCCACCACCCCGCAGAACGACGCCGGGTTGCGCAGGCTGCCCCCCATGTCGGAGCCCTCCGCGAGGGGCACCATCCCGGCGGCAAGGGCGCAGGCCGCTCCCCCGCTGGACCCGCCCGCCGAGCGCGAGGGGTCGACCGGGTTGCGGGTGGTGCCGAAGACCCGGTTGAAGGTGTGGGAGCCGGCGGCGAGCTCGGGCACGTTGGTCTTGCCGATCACGACTGCGCCGGCGCGCCGGATCCGCTCCACGACGAGGTCGTCGCGGGTCGAGACGTGGTCGGCGAAGATCGTCGAGCCGTAGGTCGTGCGCCAGCCCGCGACCTCGTGGGTGTCCTTGAAGGCGAACGGCAGCCCGTGCAGCGGCCCGACCGGGTGGCCGGCCGCGAGGTGCTCGTCGGCGGCGGCCGCGCCCTCCCGCGCCCGCTCCTCGTCGAGCGAGACGATGGCGTTGAGCTCCGGGTTGCGCTCGGCGATCCGGGCGAGGTGGAGGTCGAGCAGCTCGCGCGCGGAGATCTCCCGGCGACGTACGGCGTCGGCCTGGCCGCGGGCGCTCCACTCGACGGAGAGAGTCATGGGCCCACCCTCGCACCCGGGCGGGCGAGCCTCACCGGCGACGTCCCAGGATCACGCCGAGGGCGACCAGGCCGGCGCCGACCGCGATCCCGGCGAGGAAGTCGCGCTGCGAGGGGGCCCGCCCGGGGCGGGCGTCGGTGTAGACCGCCGGCATCCCCGGAGCCGCCGGCGCGGCGAAGGCAGCACCCGCGGGCACGGCGCCCGAGAGCACCCCGTCGACGTTGCCGAAGAACTCCCCGGCCATCCGCCTCGAGACCGAGGTCAGCATGCGCTGCCCGACCCCGCCGACCATGCCGCCCACGACGGCGTCGGCGTCGTAGCTGATGGTGGTGCCGCCGGCGCCGTCCGCTGCCTCGGGGTCCGAGGCGAACCGGACGCCGACGGTGGCCGCGACGGTGCCGGGCGCCCCAGCGCCCTCGAGGCGCATCACGAGCGACTCGTGCGGCACCAGGTCCGAGAGCACGCAGGACCCGGTGTAGGTGCCCTTGATCGCGGCGACCCCCGCGGTGACGGTCATGGCGTAGGCGTTCTCGCCGGTGGCCTCGAGCCGCTCGCAGCCGGGGATCGTGCGCACCAGGACGGCGGGGTCGAGCAACGCGTCCCAGACCCGCTCGACCGGCGCGCCGAGGGTGTTCTGACCGGTGAACTTCACGAGGACTCCTTCTCGTCGTGCGCGGCGCGCAGGTGGAACAGCTCGGACGGCGAGATCGGCATCGCCGTGATCGTCATCCCGGGACGGTCCCGCGCCTCGGCGTCCTCGATCGCCGCCGCGAACACCGCCGAGGACGGGATCACCCCGGCCTCGCCGGCGCCCTTGATGCCGAGCGGGTTCAGCGGCGAGGGGGTCTCGAGGTGGTCGATGTCGATGCCGGCCGGCACCTCGCTGACGTAGGGCATCAGGAAGTCCATGAACGAGGCGTTGAGCAGCTGCCCGGCCTCGTCGTAGACCATCCGCTCGTAGAGCGCGCCCCCGACGCCCTGCGCGACGCCGCCGTGGATCTGGCCCTCGACGATCATCGGGTTGATCAGGTGGCCGCAGTCGTGGACCACGGCGTACTTCAGGATCCGGATCTCCGCGGTCTCCGGGTCGGTCTCGACGATCGCCGCGTGCATGCCGGAGGCGAACGTCGAGCGCTCGGGGCTGTAGAAGTCCCGGCCCTCCAGCCCGGGCTCCTCGCCCTCGGCCACCGGCGGCCTGCCGGGGTCGCCGACGGAGAACTGGGTGGCGGCCTTCGACGCCTCGTCGAAGGCGTAGCGCAGCGGGTTGGACAGCACGGCCACGGTGCCGAGGTCGATCCCTGTGATCGGCCCAGGCTCGGTGCCACGAATTCTCACGACGCCGTCCTCGATCTCGAGGTCGGCCTCGTCGGCCTCCAGCGCGTCGGCGGCGATCCGCAGCACCTTCTCCCGGGCCCGCAGCGCCGCGAGGTGGATGGCCGAGCCGCTCATCACCGCCGCCCGGGAGGCGAACGTGCCGACGGCGTACGGCATCCGGCGGGTGTCGCCGGTGGTGACCTCGACGCGGTCGAACGGTACGCCGAGGGCGTCCGCGACGATCTGCGCGAAGGCGGTCTGGTGTCCCTGTCCCTGGCTGGTGAGCCCGGTGGCGACCTTGACCTTGCCGGAGGTCTCGACGTGCACGTGGGCGCCCTCGTAGGGGCCGACGCCGGTCCCCTCGACGTAGCAGGCGAGCCCGAGCCCGACCCGGCGTCCCTCGCGGGCCATCTCCTCGCGGAACGCCGGGAACTCCTCCCAGCCCACCAGCGCCTTGATCTTCTCCAGCATCGCGGGGTAGTCACCGGAGTCGTACTCCAGCTCGCGGCCGTCCTGGAAGATCAGCCCCTGGTCGTAGGGGAACTCGTCGGGCTGGATGAAGTTCGCCGCGCGGACCTGCGTCCGGTCCCGGCCGAGCGCGTCGGCGATCGCGTCCATGGTGCGCTCCATGACGAAGCAGCCCTGCGGCCGGCCGGCGCCGCGGTAGGGGGTGACCATCACGGTGTTGGTGTAGAGGCTCTCGAAGACCACCCGGTAGGCGCCGGGCTTGTAGGGACCGAGCAGCTGCGTGGAGGTGATGATCGGGACGATCAGGCCGTACGGGGTGTAGGCGCCGTGGTCGTGCCAGAACTCCACGTCGAGGCCGAGCACCCGGCCCTCGTCGTCGAAGCCGACCTCCACGTGGTGCTGCTGGGCGCGCTCGTGGGCCGAGGAGATGAAGTGCTCGCGCCGGTCCTCGGTGAACTTCACGGGGGTGCCGAGGGCGCGTGCCGCCAGCGGGACCAGCAGCTCCTCGGGCCACGGGTGGTTGATCTTGACGCCGAAGCCGCCGCCCACGTCGGGGGTGATGACGTCGACCTGGCCGAGGTCGAGCTCGAGCTTGGCGGCGACGCAGCCGCGGACGCCGGTGGAGGTCTGGGTCGAGGTCCACACCGTCATCCGGCCGATGTCGGGGTCCCAGCGGGCGACGGTGCCGCGCCCCTCGAGCGGCTGGCAGGCCGAGCGCTCGACGGTCAGGTCGAGCGTGAGGGTGTGGGGTGCGGCCGCGATCGCTGCCCGGGCGTCGCCGTTGTGCTGCTCCATCCGGGCGCCCACGTTGTCGGGGACGTCGTCGTGGACGAGGCGTCGCGCCTCCCGGGCGGCGGGGATCCCGACGACGGGCTCGAGGAGCTCGTAGTCGACCCGGATCCGGCCGACGGCGTCCTCGGCGACGTAGCGGTCCTCGGCGACCACGAAGGCGATCGCCTCGCCGACGTGGTTGACCTCGTCCCTGGCCAGCGCGTGCTGGGTGCGGCCGTGGGTCAGCGCCGGGTGCGGGATCAGCAGCGGCAGCGGCTCACCCATCGGGGCGGCCAGCAGCGCGAGGTCGTCGTAGGTCCAGACCGCGTGCACGCCCTCGACGTCGAGCACGTCGCTCACGTCGATGTCGAGGATCCGTGCGTGGGCGTGGGGCGAGCGGAGCACCGCCGCGTGCAGCACCCGCTGGCCGACCAGCACGTCGTCGGCGTACCGGCCGCGGCCGCGCAGCAGCCGCTGGTCCTCGACCCGCGGCACCTTCTCGCCGAACAGCTTCGTCGTCACGGCCGACCAGCCCCCAGCTCGGCCGCACGGAGGACCGCCTTGACGATGTTCTGGTAGCCGGTGCAGCGGCACAGGTTGCCGGCGACCATCTCGCGCGCCTCGTCCTCGGTGGGGTCGGGGTTCTCGCGCAGCCCGGCGGTGATCGTGGTCAGGAAGCCGGGGGTGCAGAAGCCGCACTGCAGGCCGTGGCAGTCGACGAAGGCCTGCTGCACCGCGGAGAGCGTGTCGTCCTCACCGGCGAGGCCCTCGACGGTGGTGATCTCGGTGTCGTCGGCCGACACGGCGAGCACCAGGCACGAGCGCACCGGGCGGCCGTCGAGCAGCACCGTGCACGCCCCGCACACTCCGTGCTCGCACCCGACGTGGGTGCCGGTCAGCCCGCAGTCGTGGCGCAGCGCGTCGGACAGCAGCCGCCGCGCGGGCACCCGCACCGCGCGGGCGGCGCCGTTGACCTCCAGCCGGACGTCGTGCAGCTCCTCGCTCATCGTGCCTCCGTGGCTCGGTCCGGTCGCGACCCGGCGTCCTCGGTCGCGGCCGCCAGCACCTTGCGGGCGAGCACGCCCACCAGCCGGGAGCGGTAGGCCGCCGTCGCATGGATGTCGTCGGCCGGGTCGAGCCGCGCCAGCACGTGGTCGGCGAGGTCGGCGGCACCGACCCCGCTCACGTCGACCACGGTGGGCACGTCGGCGACGGAGAGGAAGCCCAGCCGGGCCGAGACCACCTCCCCGGCCTCGACGCGCACCAGCCCGGCGACACCGACCAGCGCGTAGTCGCCGTGGCGTCGCGCGATCTCGGCGAAGCCGACCCCCTCTCCGGGCCGCAGCGCCGGGAAGAACGCCTCGGTCGCCACCTCGTCGGTGGCGAGCGTCGACTCCAGCGGGCCGGCGTAGAGCTCGTCGGCGGGGATGGTGCGGGTGCCGCGGACCGACGCCACCTCGACCCGGCCACCGAGCAGCACGAGCACCACGGGCATCTCCGCGGCCGCGTCGGCGTGCACGATCGACCCGACGGTGGTGCCGCGGTTGCGGATGGTCGGGTGGGCGACGTGCGACAGCGCGAGCGGCAGCAGCGGCTGGCACCGGGCGACCGCGGCGTCGGCGAGCACGTCGGAGTGGCGGGCGAGCGCCCCGACCCGCACCCCCTCGTCGGTCACGGTGACGTGGTCGAGCCCGGGCACGCGGTTGAGGTCGACGAGCAGCGCCGGCGAGGCCAGTCGCATCGAGAGCAGCGGGACCAGGCTCTGGCCACCGGCCAGCACCTTCGCCCCCGGCTCACCGGCCAGCGTCGCCAGCGCCTCGGCGAGGCTGTCCGGTCGTCGGTAGGCGAAGGGTGCCGGCTTCACGCGCGGTCAGTCCTCCTGGTCGGTGCGCTTGACCCGTCGGCCCTCCGAGGGACCCTCGTCCTCCACGTGGGCGCCGGTCGAGCCGACGGCCATCATGGTGCCCTCGACCCCGGTGGGGGCGATCGTCTTCGCCAGGTGGTAGCCGAGCACGATGATCAAGGTACCGAGCGCGATGCCGCCGAGGGGGAAGTCCTCGGTGACGTTGAAGAAGGAGTCGTGGCGCAGGCCGATGCCCATCGTCAGGCCGGCGGCGAGCGGGACCAGGGTGACCGGGTTGGCGAAGTTCACGCCGTTCTCGACCCAGATCTTGGCCCCCAGCAGGCCGATCATCCCGTAGAGGACCAGCGTGATGCCGGCGATCGCGCCGTTGGGCGTGGTGGCGACGAGCGCCCCGAACTTCGGCACGAACCCGAACAGGATCGCCACGATCGCCGCCACGTAGTAGGCGGCGGTCGAGTAGACGCGGGTCGCGGCCATGACGCCGATGTTCTCGGCGTACGTCGTGGTCGGCGAGCCGCCCACGAAGGAGGCCAGCGTCGTGCCGACACCGTCGGCGGCGACCGCGCGCCCCATCACCGGGTCGAGGTCGACGCCGGTCATGCCGGAGACGGCCTTGACGTGGCCCATGTTCTCGGCGACCAGGGCGATCACGGCGGGCAGCGCCAGCAGCGTGAAGGTCACCGAGAGGTTGGGCAGGTGCCACCCGACCTCGGCCATGTTGTTCGCGCCGCCGAACGGCGACTGGTTGCCCACCAGTCCCTCCACGGTCTGCGGCGGGAGGCCGAACCAGTCGGCCGCCCGGACGTTGGTCCAGTCCACGCGGTCGCCCTCGACGCCGGGGACGCCGAGCACGTCGAAGATGACGGAGAGCGCGAAGCCGAAGATCAGCCCGAGGAAGATCGCGATCCGACCGAGGAAGCCCCGCAGCCCGACCGCCATCACGATCACCGCGGTCATGGTGATCAGCCCGACCCAGCGGTCGCTGGGGAGGTAGACGCCGGTGGCCACGCCGCAGAGGTTGAAGCCGATCAGCATGACCACGGCGCCCGTGACCGCGGGGGGCAGCAGCCGGTTGACCATCGCGGCGCCGCCGACGTGGATCGCGACGCCGGCGAGGACGAGCACGACGCCGGAGACCAGGATCGCGCCGGTGACGTCGGCGGGGCCGCCGCCCTGCGCGTAGATGGCGGACGCGGCGCCCACGAAGGCCGCCGAGGTGCCGAGGTAGCTCGGCACCTTGCCCTTGACGATCAGCAGGAAGCAGATCGTCGCGATGCCGCTCATCATGATCGCGAGGTTGGCGTTGAGCCCCATCACCAGCGGGAAGACGAAGGTCGCGCCGAACATCGCGACGACGTGCTGGGCCCCCAGGCCCACCGTCTTGCCCCAGGCCAGCCGCTGGTGGGGCGCCACGGCCTCACCCGGTGCGGGGTCGACCACGTCCCACTTGAACATCGACATCTCGTCCTCCTCGCGCTCGTGTGGCCCCGAGGATCCACAAGGTAACGAGGCCCATCACACACCCTCGACGGCGCACAGTGCCGAAGGAACGCCGCTGACGCTGGCAGAGGTTGTGGGCGTGGCGGGTCCGGTCAGCCGCTGATCTCCAGCACGCGCAGCGCGACGGCCACGTCCAGGCGCAGGTGGGGGTCGGAGGAGAGCGGGCCGAGCAGCCGCTCGAGCTTGCCCACGCGGTAGCGCATCGTGTTGTAGTGGAAGAACTGGAGCCGGGCGGCCTCCGCCACGTTGAAGTTGGTGTCGAGCAGCACCTGCAGCGTCTCCCGCAGGTCGACCGCCTCCGGGGTCCGCTCCGCGAGCGGCCCGAGCACGTCGTGGGCGAAGGTCCGCAGCTCCCCCGTGTCCGGGACCAGGGCGATCAGCCGGTGCAGCCCGAGCTGGTCGAAGAAGGTGGTACCCCCGCCCCCGGACATCCGACGGCCGACCTCGACCGCGCGGCGGGCCTGGCCGTAGCACTCGGGCAGCTCCTCCAGGGTCGCCGCGACCCGGGAGACCCCGGCCGAGAAGGAGCGGCGCCCGCCGCCGCGGTCTCCGGCGACCGCGGCCACCAGGCGGCGCACCAGCTCGGCGCCGGCAGGTCCCTCCCCCGCCCGGTCGGGGTCGACGGGCAGCAGGGCGACCACCTCGGAGGAGAAGTCGACGACCGGGATACCGGGGTCGACGGCCAGCGTGACCTGCCGCCAGGCGGCGGAGAACCGCTCCTGGAAGTGGCGCCGCTGGTCCGCCGGGAGCGGTTCGTCGGGCGCGTCGAGATCGGCCGCGACCACCACGACCGGCCGGTCCAGGGTCCAGCCGAAGGCGGTCGCGTGCTCCTCGACGTACGCCGCGTCGCGGACCCGTCGCGCGAACACCTCGCGCAGGAAGTCGCCCTGGTACTTGTTCTCGACCGCGGTGATCGAGGCCTCGCGGGTGATCAGCAGCGCCGCGACGGTCGCGGCCCGCTCCAACGCGTGGACGTCGTCGCCCGAGAGCGCTCCCTCGCGACGGACGCCGACGAGGCGGGCGAGGTCGGTGCCGCCGGCCGCGACCCGCAGCGCGCGCACCTCCCCCGCTCCGGCACCCAGCGGGCTGCCGGTGTCGCCGACCCGCTCCACCCGCAGCCGCCCCGTGGCCTCCACCAGGTCGGCCTCGTGGAGCGCCTCGCGGTCCGCGTCGTCGAGGTGGGCGGCCCGCTCCCGGCCGTCGGTGGAGGTCACCAGCACGCCCACGCCCAGCACGCCGGCGACCTCGGCCGCGATCCGCTCCAGGTCGCCTCCCTCGAGCACGATGTGGGTGAGCGCGGTGTGGAGCGCGTCGACCCGGGCCAGGGCCTCGGCCGCGTCGAGGTGGGGCCCCGGACCGGCGCTCACCGGTCACCTTCTGTCACACATCGGGCTGATCGTTGGCAGAACCTCACGTCGCGGAGGCTACCGAGCCGCCACTAGCGTCGGGAAGCGTGATCCCCGTCGTCGCGCCGCCCCGGGTGCGCGACCTGCTGCGCGCCGCCCCCGACGGGCCGGTGCCGGTGGTCCACGTCGGAGCGCACGCGCTCTACGTCGAGGTCGGCGCCCGCGCCGTGGGCGTGCTCGCCGCCGGGGCCGCTCGGGTGCCCTGCGGGCTGCGGACGACGTTGAATCATCTACAACCACTTCTTTCGACAAATGGGGGACCGACCGCCTACCTTGGGGGTGGGACGCTCCACGTCGGCGGCCGATCACTGCCGGTCGGGCGGATCGAGGGATCGTACGTGCCTCGCCTCAGCCACGGAGTCGTCCGCAGCACAGAGGCGGACCCGGTCACCGTTCAGGCCACCCCCCCGGCCACGGTTACCGGGTTCGCTGCTGCCCACCTCCCCCACGGCCGGATCGACGCCGGGGCCGTGCCCGGTCTGCTCGGTCGCGGCGAGGGACTCACCCCGCTCGGCGACGACCTGCTGGCCGGGTGGCTCGCGCTGCACCGCGCGCTCGGACTCCCGACCGACGAGGTCGACCACAGCGTGCTCCGGCTGCTGCCTCGCACGACCCTGCTCTCGGCCACCCTGCTCGAGTGCGCGATGCACGGCGAGGTGCTCCCCGAGTTCGCCGCGTGGCTGCGCGCCCTCGACCCCCGCGCCCCCGACACCGCCGACCAGCCCGCCCGTGCCACCGCGCTGTCCGCGGTCGGCGCCACCTCGGGCGCCGGCCTGCTGCTCGGCGCCCGCACCGCCCTCACCCAGCTGCAGGAGGCCGCATGAGCTCCCCGTCCCCCGAGCCCGTCGAACCCGTCGAGCACGTCGAGCTCCGGCCCGGCGCCTACGCCGACTCCGTCGCGCTGCTGCAGGTCAGCCGCGACGTGCAGGCGGCCCCCGGCGTCGCGAGCGCCCAGGTCGCGATGGCGACGGCGCTGAACCTCGAGGTGCTCGAGCAGATGGGCTTCACGGTGCCGCCCGCGACGCCGAACGACCTGGTCGTCGCGCTGCGGCTGCTGCCCGACGGCGACCTCACCGCGGCGCTCGCCGCGGTCGACGCGGCGCTGGCACCCGCCCGGCCGGCCGCGGGTGGCCGGGTCGACGTCCCCCGGCGCACGACCGCGACGGCGCTGCTCGACGGACCGGCCCTGGCGCTGGTCTCCGTGCCCGGCGCCAGCGCCCTGGTCGAGGCGATGGACGCCCTGGCAGCCGGCTGTGACGTGATGATCTTCAGCGACAACGTCCCGGTCGCGCAGGAGGTGGCCCTCAAGCGCGCCGCCGCCGACCGGGGACTGCTGGTGATGGGGCCCGACTGCGGGACCGCCGTCGTGGGCGGGGTGGGCCTGGGCTTCGCCAACGCCACCCGTCCGGGACCGGTCGGCATCGTGGCGGCGTCCGGCACCGGCTGCCAGCAGCTGCTGGCACTGCTCGACCACGCCGGGGTCGGCGTCGGCACCGCCCTCGGCGTCGGCGGCCGCGACCTCTCGGCCGAGGTCGGGGGGATCTCGACGCTGGAGGCGATGCGTCGGCTCGACGCCGACGACGAGGTCGAGCTGGTGGTCGTGGTGTCCAAGCCGCCGGCCCCCGAGGTGGCTGCCCGCGTCGAGCAGGCGGCCGCCGAGGCGTCGACGCCGGTGTCGCTCGCGCTGCTCGGCACGGGGCAGCCCGACCTGACGGCCGCGGCCGAGGCGGTCCTCACGCGGCTGGGGCGGGCCGTGCCGACCTGGCCGGTCTCCGGGCGGGCCGCGGCGGGCCGCGGCGGCGTGGTCCGCGGCCTCTTCGTGGGCGGCACGCTGTGCCAGGAGGCAACGCTGATCGCCGGGACCGACGGCGGTCACACCTTCGTCGACTTCGGCGACGACGACTACACCCAGGGCCGGGCCCACCCGATGATCGACCCCACCCTGAGGCTCGAGGAGCTGCGTCGTGCCGCTGCCGACCCGGCGACCGGGGCGCTGCTGCTCGACGTGGTCCTCGGCCACGGCGCCGAGCCCGACCCGGCCGCGCTGCTCGCGCCGGCGCTGGCCGGCGTCGACGTCCCGGTGGTCGTCACCGTCGTCGGCACCACCGACGACCCGCAGGGTCGCGACCGTCAGGTGCAGGTCCTCGCCGACGCGGGGGCCGAGGTCCACCTGTCCAACGCGGCGGCCACCCGCCGCGCCCTCGAGCTCGCCGGAGGAACCCGATGAAGGCCCCCGACCGCGTCGTCACCGTCGGCGCCGACCTGCTCGCCGACGCCCTCGAGGCCCAGGCCGTCCCCGTCGGGCGGGTCGCCTGGCGTCCGCCCATGCCCGGGACCGAGACCGACCTCGCCACCGTCGCCGCCGACCCCCGCCGCGCCGCCGCCAACGAGCAGGCGGCCGCGGCGATGCTCGCGGTCACCGCCGACCTGGTCGACGTCGCCCCCGCCCGCGACCTGCTGGGGCTCGAGCCCGGCCAGTTCCTCCACGCGGGCCCGCCGATCACCTGGGAGCGGGCCTCGGGTCCGCTCCGTGGCGCCCTCATGGGCGGCGCCGCCCTCGAGGGGCTGGTCGAGCACCCCGAGGACGCGGTCGCGCTGTTCGAGTCCGGTGGCTCGGTCAGCCTCGAGCCGTGCCACCACCGCGGCACGGTCGGACCGATGGCGGGCGTGGTCACGCCCTCGATGTGGATGTTCGTGCTCGAGGACCGCGCCACCGGCCGGCGTACGTTCTGCTCGCTCAACGAGGGGCTCGGCAAGGTGCTGCGCTACGGCGCCTACGGCCCCGAGGTGCTGCAGCGGCTGCGCTGGATGGGCGACGTGCTCGGCCCCCTGCTCCGGGAGGCCGTGCGCCGCCACGCCGAGCAGCACGGCCCCGTCGACGTGACCGGCATCCTCACCCAGATGCTGCAGATGGGCGACGAGGCCCACAACCGCAACCGGGCCGGCACCCTGATGCTGCTGCGCGACCTCGCCCCGGCGATGGTGCAGTCGGGGTCCGACGCGGCCGACAGCGCCGACCTCGCCGAGGCGTTGCGCTTCATCGGCGGCAACGACCACTTCTTCCTCAACCTCGCGATGCCCGCCTGCAAGCTGGCCCTCGACGCGGCCCGCGACGTCCCGGGCTCGACGATGGTGGTCGCGATGGCCCGCAACGGCACCGACTTCGGGATCCAGGTCTCCGGCACCGGGGAGGAGTGGTTCACCGGCCCGGCACAGGTCGCCGACGGGCTGTACCTCGGCGACTACGGTCCCGACGACGCCAACCCCGACATCGGCGACTCGGCGATCACCGAGACCGCCGGGATCGGCGGCTTCGCGATGGCGACCGCCCCGGCGATCGTGCGGTTCGTGGGCGGCACCGTCCCGGACGCGCTCGCCACCACCCGCCGGATGCGCGAGATCACGATCACCGAGAACCCTCGCTGGTCGATCCCCGTGCTGGAGTTCGCCGGGGTCCCCACCGGCATCGACGTCACCCGGGTCTGCCGCACCGGGATCCTGCCCCAGATCAACACCGGCATGGCCGGCCGCCTCGCCGGCGTCGGCCAGGTCGGCGCCGGCCTGGTCACCCCACCCCCCGAGATCTTCCCCCAGGCCCTCGCCCGGCTCGCCGAGCTCGCCCCCGCTAGTCGTTGAGTTGCCACCCCGGCGCGCCGAGTTGCCACTCGGGCGCGCCCAGTTGCCACTCACGCGCGCTCGTGGAGGACGGCACCACCGCGACGGTCACGCTCGCCGGCTGAGCCGGGGCCGGAAGAACGCCGCACGCAGGTCGACGTTGCCGGACGCGCGCAGCGGGGTGGCCTCCTCGAGGTAGGCCTGCCGGGCCTCGCCGTGGTGGCTGGGCGGCAGCGAGCCGTCGGCACGCACCACCCGCCACCAGCTCACGCCGCTGCCCTGGGTCGCCATCACCGCGCCGACCTGCCGGGGTCCGCCGCCACCGAGCAGGGCGCCGACGGTCTCCGCGATCGCGCCGTACGTCGTCACCTGGCCGCGCGGCACCTGCTCCACGCAGCGCAGCACCAGCTCGGCGTACTCCTCGGGGTCGATCCGGCCGCTCACGCAGCAGAAGTTACGGCAGCGGCGTGAACGCGCCACCCTCGACCAGCCGCAGTCCGGCGAGGCCGGAGTGCTGCTGCGCGAACCCGAGCTCCTTGGCGAGGTTGCCGAGCCCGTTCGAGCCGGGCAGCGGGGCGATCGCGACCGTGGAGAGGGTGCCGACCGCACGACCGCGGGAGTCCAGGAAGCCGCTCCCGGAGTCACCGGGGATGCCCGGGGTCGCGGTGTAGACGTCCAGGCCCCAGCCGCCGTGGGTGCGGCCCAGCGAGGCGCCGGTCTTGGGTGAGAGCAAGGTCGTCGGACGGAGGCTGGACTGGCCGTAGGAGTACACCTGGCTGCCCGGTGCGGCCGTCGAGGCCAGGCCGGTGGGCCCGCCCCAGAACGGGACCGTGGGGTCGACCTTCCCCGCGTCCGCGGCGTCGACCCGCACCAGGGCGAAGTCGTTGGCTGCGCACGCGGCGCGGTTGCGGGTGCCGATCGCCTGCATCGTCCGCCACGAGCTGTAGACCAGGGTGCCGTGCCCGAGCGTGGTGCCGTTGGTGGCCGCCGTCGCACCCTCCGCGAACCGGACGGTGGTCCCCAACGGCTGGGAGTCCGTGGTGCAGCCGTCGGTGTCGGTCGCGCCGCCCTTGCCGGCACAGTGCGCGGCGTACCCGACGTAGCGGCGTCCGGCGCGGTCGGCGAACACGAAGTTGCCGGTGCACTGCGCACCCTGGGTGAACATCTGCACGCCGGGGTGGATCGTGCCCGCGGCGCCGGCCGACGGCGTGGGCCCCACCAGCAGCGCGACCGCGGTGAGCAGGGCGAGGACCAGGGTGCCGAGAGGTCGAGTTCGCATGTCGTGACAACGAGCACCGCCCCGTCCGGTCACGGACGGGGCGGTGTCGATGCTGATCGGCTGGGCCAGGGTCAGAGGACCGGGGAGAACGGCTCGGTGCCACGCTCCAGGGTCAGCCCGGCCAGACCGCCGTGCTGCTGGGCGTAGCCGAGCTCGCTGTTGAGGTCCCCCACGCCGTTGGAGCCGGCGAGCGGTGCGATGGCCAGCGTCGAGAGGGTGCCGACCGCGTTGCCCTCGGAGTCGAGGAACGCCGAGCCGGAGTCGCCGGGGACCCCGGGGCTCACGGTGTAGACGGGGTGGCTCCAGCCGTCGCCCTGGGTGCCGAGGCTGGCCCCGGTCTTCGGGGAGAGCGCCTCGATGCCCCCGCGGAGGCTGGAGTTGCCGAAGGAGTAGACGCGCTCACCGGCGGCGGTGCCGTCGGTGTTGACCCCGACCGGGCCGCCCCAGAACGGGATGCTCGGGTTGACCTTGCTGACGTCGTCGGCGTCGACCTTCACGAGCGCGAGGTCGTTGTAGGCGCAGGCGTTCTCGTCGGTCTCGCCCTGCTGCTGCATCGTCAGCCAGGAGCTGTACGCCAGCGTGCCCTGGCCGACCTCGGTGCCGCCGTTCACCAGCGAGCCGCCGCGCGCGAAGGTCACCCGGGTGCCGAGCGGGAGGGAGGAGGCGTCGCAGCCGTTGGTGTCGGTGGCGGCGCCGGTGCCGGCGCAGTGCGCGGCGTACCCGACGTAGGTGTTGCCCGCGCCGTCGGTGTAGACGAAGTTCGCAGTGCACTGGGCGCCGTCGGTGTACATCTGCACGCCGGGGGTGATCTCGGCGGTGTCGGCGGGCGCCCAGGTCGGGGCGGCGGCGGCGGGTGCGGCGGTGCTGAGCGCGGCGGCGGCAGCGGCGCTGCCGAGCACGGCCATGCCTCCGGCGAGGCGACGGGCGATCGGGTGAGTGAGGCGCATGGGGGTTCCCTCCCAGGAAGTGGTGGCTGGTGACGGGGGTCACCAATCTCTGTCACCGGGAGAAACGGTCCTGGCCGCGAAGAGTTACGCGCGGATGGTCAGTGCTGACCATCCGCGCGTAGTCCGATCGAGGGGGTGGGCCCCCAGCGGCGCCCGCTCGCGCCTCAGTACGACGGCTGCGAGGGGTCGATCTGGTTGACCCAGGCGACGACCCCGCCGCCGACGTGGACCGCGTCGGAGTAGCCGGCACCCTGGAGGACCGCCAGGGCCTCGGCGGAACGGACGCCGCCCTTGCAGTGCAGCACGACCTGCTTGTCCTGCGGCAGCTGCTCGAAGGCGTTGCCGTTGAGGAACTCGCCCTTGGGGATCAGCACCGAGCCGGGGATCTGGTTGATCTCGTACTCGTTCTGCTCGCGCACGTCGACGAGCACGAAGTCGCGAGAGCCCTCCTCGCGCTCCTTGAGCATGTGCTCGAGCTCGGTGACCGAGATCGTCGAGCCGGCGGCGGCGTCCGCGGCCTCCTCGGAGATCGCCCCGCAGAAGGCGTCGTAGTCGATCAGCCCGGTGACGGTGGCGTGCTCGCCGCACAGCGCGCAGTTCGGGTCCTTGCGGACCTTCAGCTTGCGCCACTCCAGCTCGAGGGCGTCGTAGATGACGAGCTTGCCGATCGCCGGGTCGCCGATCCCGGTCAGCAGCTTGATCGCCTCGTTGACCTGGATCGACCCGATCGAGGCGCACAGCACGCCCAGCACGCCGCCCTCTGCGCAGCTGGGGACCATGCCCGGCGGCGGCGGCTCCGGGTAGAGGCAGCGGTAGCACGGCGCGTCGTCGGCGAGCGACGGCGCGAAGACCGAGGCCTGGCCGTCGAAGCGGTAGATGGAGCCCCAGACGTAGGGGATCCCCAGGAAGTACGCCGCGTCGTTGACCATGTAGCGGGTCGCGAAGTTGTCGGTGCCGTCGACGATCAGGTCGTAGCCCTCGAAGACCTGCATCACGTTGTCGTTGTCGAGGCGCTCGTTGTGCACCACGACCTTCACCAGCGGGTTGACCTCCGCGATCGAGTCCCTGGCCGACTCCGCCTTGGGGCGGCCGACGTCGGACTGGCCGTGGATCACCTGGCGCTGCAGGTTCGACTCGTCGACCTCGTCGAACTCGGCGATGCCCAGCGTGCCCACGCCCGCGGCGGCGAGGTAGAGCAGCGCGGGGCTGCCGAGGCCGCCGGCACCGATCACCAGCACCTTGGCGTTCTTCAGCCGCTTCTGCCCGGACATCCCGACGTCGGGGATGATCAGGTGGCGGCTGTAGCGCCGCACCTCGTCGGTGGTGAGCTCGTCGGCAGGCTCCACGATCGGCGCGAACGACACGGTGTCTCTCCTCGGGTGTGCGGGGTGGGTCCGGATGACGGACCGCGGCAGGGCGTCGGGTGCAACGTCCCCGTGCCCCTCCATGTTCCCCAGCGGTCCCGTCCCCCGGCCGCGCGTCCCGCGATCCGGACCGTCCGCCACGCGAGCGGAGGCGGTCCGCGCCGTGGTGACCTGCCGGTAGGGTTCGGAGCGGCACCTGTGGTGCCGCGACCAGGAGGAGATCAGACGTGACGGCGTACGACGGAGCAGCGACCCGACCCCGCGGTGGCCGGATGCCGCGCCGGGAGCGGCGCGTCCAGCTGCTCGAGTCCGCCCTGGAGGTCTTCGTGGCGCAGGGCTTCCACGCAGCGGCGATGGACGACATCGCCGAGCGCGCCGGGGTGTCCAAGCCGGTCCTGTACCAGCACTTCCCGGGCAAGCTCGAGCTCTACCTCGCGCTGCTCGACAGCTCGTGCGACGCGATCATCGACAACTGCCGGCGTGCCCTGGAGTCCACCCAGGACAACAAGCTCCGCGTGGCCGCCGCGATGGAGGCGTTCTACGACTACATCGCGGCCCGCGACGGTGCCTTCCGGCTGGTCTTCGAGTCCGACCTGACCAACGAGCCGGCGGTGCGCGCCGCCGTCGACCGGGTCACCTCGGAGTGCGCCGAGATGATCGCGGGCGTGATCCACGAGGACACCGCGCTGCCCGACGAGGCCTCCAAGCTGCTCGCCGTCTCCCTGGTGGGAATGGCACAGGTCAGCGCGCGGTTCTGGGTGACCGACGCCGCCGGCATCAGCCGGCCCGACGCCGTGGCGCTGGTCTCGGGCCTGGCGTGGCGCGGCATCCGCGGCTACCCGCTCACCGACGACCACTGAGTCGTCCACCACCCCCAGCCACCACCGAGAGCACTACCGAGAGGACCCCCATGGAGATCAAGATCGGCATCCAGCACGCCCAGCGCGAGCTGCTCGTCGAGTCCTCGGCCACCGCCGAGGAGGTCGAGCAGCAGGTCGCCTCGGCGATCGCCGAGGGCGGCGTGGTCACGCTGACCGACTCCAAGGGCCGCAAGATCCTGGTGCCGGCCGACCGGCTCGCCTACGTCGAGATCGGCGGCGGCGTCGCGGGACAGGTCGGCTTCCGCTCCTGACGGCAGCCGGCCGCTCCGCTCAGGAGTCGAGCCCGAGCCGGTCCATCCGCTCGGCGTGCCGCTCGGTCATCCGTGCGAACATCCGGCCGATCGCGGCCAGGTCGAGCGCCGGCCGGTCGACACCACCCGCGAGCAGCGCCGAGAGGGCGTCGCGCTCGGCGGCGACCCGTTGCGCCTGGGTGAGGGCCTCCCCCATCAGCCGGCGTCCCCACAGCGCGAGCCGGCCACCGAGCCTCGGGTCGGCGACGATGCCCGCCTTCACCCGGTCCACGACGAACTCGGAGTGCCCGGCGTCGGCGAGCGAGCTGATGACGACGTCGCGGGTGCGGGGGTCGAGGTAGGCCGCGACCTCGCGGTAGAAGTCGGCGGCGAGGCCGTCGCCGACGTAGGCCTTGATCAGCCCCTCGTACCAGTCCGAGGGCGCCGTGTGGGCGTGGAACTGGTCGAGCGCCGCCTTGAACGGCGCCATCGCGACGTACGGGTCGGCGCCGAGCTCCTCGATCCGGGCCTGCAGCAGCTCCACGTGGGCGAACTCGGCGCACGCCATCCGCGCGACGGCGAGCTTGTCGGCCAGGCTCGGCGCGAGCTTGGCGTCCTCGGCCAGCCGCTCGAACGCGGAGATCTCGCCGTACGCGACGGCCGCCAGCAGGTCCACGACCGCCTCGCGGTAGGCGACGTCCTCGAGGGCTCCGGACCCCGCTTCCGGGACGGGTGCCGCGCCGTCGGGGTCACGCGATGCAGTCATGCGTGCAGCGTACCGATAGCATGGGGTCAGGAGCCGACGCCCGAACACCCTTGCTGCTCGGCTCGTCGTCCGGTCCCGGGCGATCCGAATGTGCGCGGCTGAGCGTGTGAATCAGCCGCTGGCTGACATCCTGCTCACCGAAAGCGAACAGAACACTGACTACCTTCCGTGAACTCGGGGTCCTCCCCGAGATCTGTGACTCCCTCGAGCGCTCCGGCATCACCACGCCGTTCGCGATCCAGGAGATGACCCTGTCCGTCGCCCTCATGGGCACCGACCTGATCGGCCAGGCCCGCACGGGCACCGGCAAGACGCTGGCGTTCGGCATCCCCGTGCTCCAGCGCTCGGTCGCGCCGAAGGACCCCGACTACGCCGAGATCCCGCAGGGCAAGCCGCAGGCGCTGATCGTCGCGCCGACCCGTGAGCTCGCGCTCCAGGTCTCCGGCGACCTCGCGCTCGCCGGCAAGGACCGCGGCCTGCGGGTGCTCACCGTGTACGGCGGTGTCGGCTACGAGCCGCAGCTCGACGCGCTCCAGTCCGGCGTCGACGTCGTCGTCGGTACGCCCGGCCGGCTGATCGACCTCGCCAACCGGCGGGCCCTCGACCTGTCCCACGTGCACGCGCTCGTGCTCGACGAGGCCGACGAGATGCTCGACCTCGGCTTCCTGCCCGACGTCATCACGCTGATCTCGAAGACGCCCGAGACCCGGCAGACGATGCTGTTCTCGGCCACCATGCCCTCGGCGATCGTCGCACTGGCCCGGACCCACATGCGCCACCCGATGAACATCCGCGCCGAGTCGTCGTACGAGAACGCGACGGTGCCGGCCACCGCGCAGTTCATCTACCAGGCCCACGACCTCGACAAGCCCGAGATCATCGGCCGGGTGCTGCAGGCCGAGGACGCCGGCAAGATCATCGTCTTCACGCGGACCAAGCGGCAGTCGCAGCGGATCGCCGAGGACCTCGAGGAGCGCGGCTTCAAGTCCTCGCCGCTGCACGGCGACATGGCACAGGTCGCGCGCGAGAAGGCGCTCACCCGGTTCCGCGAGGACAAGATCCAGGTGTTGGTGTGCACCGACGTCGCCGCCCGCGGCATCGACGTCGCCGGCGTCAGCCACGTCATCAACTACACCTGCCCCGAGGACGACAAGACCTACGTCCACCGGATCGGCCGTACCGGCCGCGCCGGGGCCTCCGGCATCGCGATCACCTTCGTCGACTGGGCCGACATCCACCGCTGGAAGATGATCAACAAGGCGCTGGACCTGCCCTTCGACGAGCCGACCGAGACCTACTCCACCTCCGAGCACCTCTTCCACGACCAGGGCATCGCCCCCGGGACCAAGGGCCGCATCGTCGACCCGGCGCCCCGCGAGCGGCCCGACCGTGGCGAGCGCAAGGACCGGGGCGAGCGCACGGAGCGCACGGAGCGACCTGCTCGCAACCGCAGCCGCCAGCGCACCCGCAACGGGCAGCCGGTCGCCGAGGGCGGCGGGGGCCCCGAGGCATCCGGCGACAAGGCCGAGGGCTCCGGCAGCGGGGGCGGCAACCGCCGCCGTCGCCGTCGCCGCTCCTCGGGCTCCTCCTCGTCCAGCCCCTCCGGTGAGGCCGCCGGCGATCGCTAGGATCCCGGCCATGGGAGACCGGCTGCTGCACCTGCACATCGGCGCGAGCAAGACCGGCACCTCCTCCTTGCAGCGCGGCCTGTTCGGGTCCGTCGACGAGCTCGCCGACCAGGGCATCGGGGTCCCCCTCGGGGGGCGCCCTGCCCACGTCGAGCGGGTGCTGCGACCCCTGGGCTGGGTCACCGCGTCCGGGTTCGTCGAGGACTACCCCGCCGACGCCCTCGACCCGCTGGTCCCGGTGCTGCGCGGAACCCGGGGCGACCGGCTGCTGATGACCTGCGAGGACCTCTGCGAGGCCGACCCCGCCCGGATCGAGGTGGTGCGCCGGCTCGCGGAGCGGGCGGGGCTGCGACTGCGGGTCGTGCTCACGCTGCGCGGGCTGGCCACGGTGGTGCCCTCGGAGTGGCAGCAGTTCCTCAAGCACCGGATGACGGTGGACTACCCCTCGTTCCTCGAGAGGCTGCGCGACGACCAGGGCCGCTGGGCACGCCACTTCTGGCTGCGCCAGGACGCCGTGGCGATCTGCCGTCGGTGGAGCGACGTCGTCGGCCCCGAGGAGCTCGACGTGATCGTCACCCCGCCGCGCTCGCGCGACCCGGAGGGTCTGTACCGGTTGTTCGGCTCGGTCGTCGGCTTCGACCCCGCGGTGATGCGGTGGCCGGAGAAGGACGTCAACGCCTCGTGGGGCTACACCGAGGCCGAGGTCTACCGCCGGGTCAACGACGCCCTCGGGTCGCGACTGAAGGACTACGAGGACGTCTACCAGCCCGCCGTGCGGTGGCCGTTCGTCAAGGGCGTGCTCGCCAAGGGCGCCAGCGCCCGGATCCCGCTGCCACCGGAGGCGCTGCCGTGGGTCACCGAGCGGGCCGAGGCGCAGGTCGCCTGGCTGCGCGACTCCGGCATCCGCGTCCACGGCGACCTCACCGATCTCGTGCCCGGGCCCGACGCGGCCTCGCCGTTGCCCGAGCTCTCCGAGGCGGACGTCGCGGCGGCCGCGATCGACACGCTCGCCAACCTCGCCGTCCACCAGCGGCCGCGCCCCCGGCGCGGCAAGGGCGGCCCGGGACGCCGTACCTGAGCGGTCGGTGCCGGATCAGCAGCAGGTACCTCCCGCGCCACAGCCGCCAGCCTCCGTCGCAGACGCCGGCCGAGCCGGCGCACAGCACCCTTCCCCTCGCCACGCCTCCCGGCCCTCCTTGATCGCGACGGCAGCGATGACCAGACCCGCACTGGGGTCTGCCCACCACCAGCCGAGGGTCGCGTTGAGCACCAGACCGACCAGCAGGACGCCTGACATGTAGGTACAGAGCAGGGTCTGGGTCGAGTCGGCAACCACGGCGTTGGAACCGAGTGCGCGTCCGGTACGGCGCTGCGCCCACGACAGGAACGGCATGATCATCAGCGACGCTGCCGCCAGGGCGATGCCCACGGTCGAGGACTCGGCCTGGTGGCCGCTGGTGAGCGACCGGATCGACTCGAAGGCGACGTACGCGGCGAGGCCGAAGAACGAGAACGCCATCAGCCGCAGGGCGATCCGCTCCCGGGACTCGGGCAACGGGTGGCGGAACTGCCACAAGATGATCAGCCCGGAGGAGACCTCGACGATCGAGTCGAGGCCGAACCCGACCAGGGCGATCGACCCGGCGACCACTCCGGCGGCGATCGCGATGACGGCCTCGACCACGTTGTAGGCCACGGACGCCCCGGCCAACAGCTGGGCGCGCCGCCCGTACCGGCGGCGGTCCGCCTCGGTGGTGACCGTGTCGTGGTGGTGGGTCCGGGTCGAGCTCATCGCTCGCCCTGGGGGAGAGCCTCGGTGCCGTGGTGCGCACACAGGGTCACGGCGTCACCGGTGAGTGCCAGAAGCCGCTCGGCTGCAGCGAACAGATCGTCGAGATCCTGAGGGTGCGTCAGGGAGAACACCGACGCACGGCCCTCCGGACGGGAGGTCACGAGACCACAGTCCCGCAGGCACGCCAGGTGCTTGGAGACCGTCGACTGCGCCAGGCCGAGGTGGGCGGTCAGGTCGATCACCCTGTGCTCACCGAGAGCGAGGTGGCGAAGGATCGCGAGGCGGGAGGGGTCGGAGAAGCCGTGGAACAGGCACGCTGCCGCGTCGAGGGGCTCCGCGGCGCTCGGCCCGCTATCAGTTGCCGGAATCGCTGTCATCGCCATAGGGCGATGATTGGGCAGGAGATGCGTCGCGTCAACCGACGTACGTACCTGCCGATGTCAAAGCGTGCTCGTTGCCAGGTCAGTACGGTTCTTGCCATGGCGAGGGTGCTGATGACGGGCATGTCAGGCGCAGGGAAGACGACGGTCTTGGATGAGCTTCGGCGCCGAGGACACATGACGGTGGACACCGACTACGACGGCTGGGAGCTGCCCAACGGCACGTGGGACGAGCAACGCATGCATCAACTTTTGGCCTCCAATCGCGACGTGGTCGTCTCAGGCACTGTGGAGAACCAGGGTCGCTTCTATGACCGCTTCGAGCACGTCGTCCTAATCAGCGCGCCACTTCAGATACTGGTCGAGCGCGTGAGCGGACGGACGAACAACCCCTACGGCAAGACTCCTAAGCAAAGGGCCGAGATAGCGCGATACGTGGACACCGTGGAACCACTCCTACGCCGGGGGGCGACCCTCGAACTCGACGGACAACGACCTCCATCCGAACTCGCCGATGTCATCGAGGATCTCGCGACTCGAACGTCCTGATCCGCCGCGTTGAGGGTGGACGCCCGACCATGCCGCAGAGCGGTCATGCCGATGAGCGGGCAGGAGAAGAAGGGTCCGGCAATGTCGGCCCTCAAGCTGCGCTGCCCAGGAACCGAAGTCGATAGTCGGCCCATTGGTCGATCCAGGCGGGCTCCTGCTGGGCGGACACTCCGCTAGATTGGCAATGCTCAGGGCGTACGGAGGGGGTACCTGGAATGGCCGAACTGGTTCGCACGAATGATCTGGTCTTGATATCTGCGATCGAGGGGCTACTGACTGACGGACAGATCCCCCACCACGTCGCTGACCGCCACGCGAGCAGCCTGGACGGGTTCATCGAGGTCATCAAGCAACGGGTTCTGGTCCCGGATGAGCGGGAAGCAGAAGCGCGGGCCCTGTTGATCGACGCCGACCTGGGTGAGTGGCTGCACCAATGATCGGTAGCCATGCAGTCGCTGCTCGTTCTCACCTCCACTGACTTCGGCGGTGGCGTGATCGCTCATGGCTCCCCTCTGTGTCAAGACGCAGCGGGGAGTGGGGTTCTAGGGTGGGTGCTTGGCGGGTTCGGGTGAGGCTTGTCCGAAGAGTCGGTGTGGGGTTGTGAGCCGGCCGCGCTGGAGTCAGAGTCGTTGCCCCGTTGCCCACCCGGACCCGTCCCGGTGGTGGCGAGGCGTCGGGCGATGGCGTCGTCGAGGAGCTCGCGGTAGACGATGTCAGACAGGCGTCGTTTCAGGCAGCGCATGGCTTCCATCGAGGTCTTTCCCTCGGCCTTGCGGCGGTCGTAGTAGTCGCGCCCGATGCCGGGGTTGCGCAGCTGGACGGTGGCCATGATGTGCAGGGTCCGGTTGATCTGGCGGTTCCCGGCCCGCGACAGCCGGTGGCGGACGTGGTCCCCGGAGGATGCGTCGATGGGTGCGGTGCCGTTCCAGGACGCGAAGTGGTGACGGTTGGGGAACCTGGTGATGTCGCCGACCTCGACCAGCAGCCGCGCGGCACCGCTGGGGCCGATGCCGTGCAGGTCCAGCAACGAGGTACCGGTCGCGGCCAGCAGGACGCGCAGTTCTTTGTCGGCCGCCTTCTTGCGGGCGTGGATGCGTTCCAGGTCGCCGATCAGCTCCGCCGCGACCCGGCGTCGGGTCTTGCCAGCCACATCTCGGGGTCGGACGGTGGCGATCAGCTTCCTGGCCTGGGCCGCGGACAGGTCACGCTTCGCACCGCCGGGGATCAGCTCCAACAACAGGGCGTGGACCTGCGACACGACGCGGGTGTGGTCCTCGCCGAGTGAGCGACGTCGGTCGACCAGGACCCGGAGCACCGCGAGCTGCTCGTCAGCCACGACCGGGCGCAGCCCAGCCATCCGGGTCGCGACCAGGGCCACGGAGTGGGCGTCGGTGGCGTCGGTCTTGCGGCCCTGTCCGGTGGCGAAGACCCGCGCCCTGGCAGAGAGTTTCGGCGGCACATCGATGACCTGCTCGCTGCCAGCAAGCAGCCGCATCGCGATGTGGTGCCCGATCCCGTTGCAGCCCTCGACCGCCCACACCCGCCGCTCGGGGTCGGGCGCGATGGTGTTGACGTAACCCACCATCGCGGCGAACCCGCTCTCATCGGTGCCGAACCGGCCACCACCGAGCACGGTCTCGCCACCGCTCATCACCTCGATCGTGGCTGACCGCTTGTGCGGATCCATCCCGATCACGACACGTTCTGCTTGCTGTTGCATGCACCCTCCCGACACTCGATTCCGATGGGTTCTCGAGCCGGGAAGGGCAACGCTACTTCGAGCTGGGCAGACCCCTCTTGAGCCTCTTCCGACCCTGCGACGCCCGGCCCGCGCACGCCATGAGTGAGCCACACGGGCCCGTCATCGGGCAGCGTGGGCAGCCGCATTGAGAGCGACGGACCGGACGTCTGGACCGACACTCGCCAGCACCGATCCTGAGGTCAAGGAAACAAGTAGCCGCTGTGAGCGCGGTCAGTCGACGCAGCGCACTAAGGTGGGCGAGGTGAGTGCACGGGAGCAGGGCTTCGCGGGGATGACGGTCAATGAGTGCCTCGTCACGGCCGGCCTGCTCGACGAGTTCGATGCCGCGATCGACTCGGACGACCGACGACGCGCGATCCAGCTTCTTGAGCGGGTCGCGATGAGCAGGGACAGCGCAACATCGACGGTGGACACGGTTGTCGCCGACCCGGCGAAGTACGGATATCCGCGCAGCTCCTGAACCGACTGTTGTCGGAACGTAGGACGTTGGGGACACCCATCGTGAGGCCCCAGGCGTGCCGATGGCCCCGCCGAGGTGGGGCGGGGTCAGGGGCGGGGTTGTTGTCGGGTGCCGGTGTGGTCGCGGAGGTAGGTGAATCCGTGGGGCGAGGACCAGAGGAATTCGCCGGGCGCGGTCATCTGGTAGGTCCAGCCGCCGTGGGTCTTGAGGCGGTGGTGGAAGGTGCACAGGGCGGCGAGGTTCCCGGCGGTGGTCTGCGCGGCGGGGCTGTCGGGGTGGTCGGGGTCGTAGGGCTGGATGTGGTCGAGCTGGCAGGACCGGGCGGGGCGGGAGCACCAGGGGAAGACGCAGGTGCGGTCGCGTTCGATGACCAGCTCGCGCAGCACGGTGCTGGGGGTGTAGCCGGGGTGGGGGAGCTGGGCGGCGAGGTCGAGCACCGGCCGGATCGTCACCGCGGTGTGGGAGGTCGCACACCAGCTCTTGACCTGCTCGAGCAGCACCTGCTGCTGCCCGGCCTCCAGGGTCGCGAGCCGGTCGAAGGACATCTCTCCAGCGCTCTCACGGTCGCCGGTCACCGCGGCGGAGAGGTGCACGTGCAGGACCACCTGCCGCGCCGCCGGCGGTTTCGAGGCTCGCTCCGCTCGCACCTCAACCCCCGATTGCCGTGCTGCCGGGGTTCTGGCCGCCGGGTGCTGCCGGGGGTTGAGGTGTGAAGGCCGCCTGGCGGCCTGAGCCTCGAAACCGCCGGTCCCTCCTCCCGGGGTGGTGAGGTCGAGGGTGGTCTGGGTGCGGGCGAGGTCGGCCAGGGCCATCGCCCGTCGCACGTCGAGGGATTCCTGACAGCCGTGCTGGGCGAGCTGGTGGGCACGGGCGGCGAGCGCGGCCTCGAGGTCGCGGGCATCGGCGGGGTCGAGCTCCCCGCGGAGCAGGGCGTTGCCGCCGTAGGGGGTGATCGGGTCCTCGATCTGCACGTACCGGGTGTCGGCCTGGCTCGGGTCGTCGGTGTCGTCAGGTCCGTCGGGGTCGGGGGTGGTGAACCGGCGTAGCGCTTCGGCGATGACGCGGTCGAGCTGGGCGGTGGTCAGGGTGGCGGCATAGGGGGTGACCATCCGGTCCACGAACCCAGCCCCGGTGGGGGTGAGGTCGGCGTGGATGGTGGCCTCGGCGACGCGGCGGGCCCGCCACGCCTGGACCCGGCCGGTCTGGACGGCCGCCCACAGTTGGGGGAGGCGGTGGCGCAGCTCCAGGGCGTGCCCGACCAGCCGTTTCCCGGCCAGGGTCGACATCCCGAGGGCGGCGGCGAGCTCGGGGATGCAGAACTCCGCGACCAGCGGACATCCCGGGCCGGCGATCCGCTCCTCCTGCTCGCCCCCGCGGGGTGCGGGGAAGGTGGCGGCGTCGTGGATCGACTCCGGCGGGTGCAGGTCCGCCCACTCGCCCGCGGTGACCAGCAGCTGGGCCTCGGCCGCATCGGCGGCCGCTCGGTGGGTGACCGCCGTCGCCAGCACCGCCGCGGCCGACCCGGCCGGGGTGGTGGGAGAAGCAGTCACGGTGTCGAACATGTGTTCGATTCTAGAGGGACCCACTGACAACCCGACGCCACCCGGACCGTGGTGGAGGGGCGGCGGTTTCGAGGCTCGCTCCGCTCGCACCTCAACCACCGGGGCCCCCGTCCTACGTTCGGCGGGACGGTGGCGGCGGTTTCGAGGCTCGTCGCTGGCGCTCCTCACACCTCAACCACCGGCGCCCCCGTCCTACGTCCGGCGGGAGGGTGGCGGCGGTTTCGAGGCTCGTCGCTGGCGCTCCTCGCACCTCAACCACCGGCGCCCCGGCGTACCGGTGCCCGGTCCCGGGGGTTGAGGTGTGAAGGCCGCCTGGCGGCCTGAGCCTCGAAACCGCCGGGGTTCGCGTCGAGGCGGGGGTCAGGGGGTGACGACGACGGTGGTGCCGAGGGAGGCGAAGGCCCACATCGCCTTGGCGTCGGAGGTCTTCTGCCGGATGCAGCCGTGGGAGGTGGGCTCGCCGAGCTCGTCGACGGACTGCACCCGCTCACCCTCGTCGACCGGGATGTCGTGGAAGCCGATGGCGGCGCCGGTGTCGCCCTGCGTGAACCGCACGAAGTACTGCATGGTGCCGGAGTCGTCGATGCCGATCGCGTTCAGTGAGCGGCTGTAGATCTGGTAGCTGCCGGGGTCGAGGTTGTCGCTGAGGCTCCCCGAGACCAGGTAGGTACGCCGGACGCGGTTGTCGGCGCCGACGATCCAGACCCGTTGCTGGCCCTGGGAGAAGACCGCGCGACGCCCCTCGCCGGAGTCCTCGGGGAGCAGGTCCGCCGCCGTCACGCGTCGGCGCTCACCGGGGGTGGACACCGAACGGTCGGCGGCGTCGGTCCGCGGCGCAGGAGCCGGCACCCGGGGCGTGCCGGCCGCCGTCACCAGGGCGTCGCGCGCCGCGGGCGTCTCCGCGGCCGACGGCACCAGCCCGAAGCCGGCGAGCACCGCGACACCGGTGACCGAGAAGGAGGACAGCGCCGCCGCCAGCCGCCCGTAGCGGGGACGGGTCTGGCGGTGGCGGCTGGTCATCGGGTCAGCCCGCTGCCCGGGCCAGCAGGGCGGCGGCCACCTCGCGGTAGGCCTTCGCGCCCTTGCTGCTGCGGCTGGTCGCGAGGATCGAGCGGCCGCGCGCCGGGGCCTCGGCGAACTTGATCGTCTTGGGGATGGGCGGCTCGACCACGGCGAGGTCGTAGGTCTCGGAGATCGTCTCGAGCACCGTGCGGGCATGGGTGGTGCGGCCGTCGTAGAGCGTGGGCAGCACGCCCCAGACCTCCAGCCCCCGGTTGGTGAAGCGCCGGACGTCATGGACGGTGTCGAGCAGCTGGCCCACCCCGCGGTGGGAGAGCGTCTCGCACTGCAGCGGGATCAGCACCCCCTGCGCGGCGGTCAGTGCCGCCACCGTCAGCACCCCGAGCGAGGGCGGGCAGTCCAGCAGCACCCAGTCGTAGGCGAGGTCGTCGGCGTCGAGCAGCTCCAGCGCCGCCTTCACCGCGTGCTCGCGCCCGGTCCGGGTGAGCAGGTCGGCCTCGGCGCGGGCGAGCTCGATGGTGGCGGGGAGCAGGTCGACACCGTCGTCGGTCTCGAGGATCACCTCGGCCGGGCTGATCCCCTTGGTGAGGACGTGGTGGACGGAGACCTCCAGGTCCTCGGGGTCGATCCCGAGGGAGAAGGTCAGGCATGCCTGCGGGTCGAGGTCGACCAGCAGCACCCGCTGGCCCAGCTCGGCCAGGGCCGCCCCGAGCGAGGCGACCGACGTGGTCTTGGCGACGCCGCCCTTCTGGTTGGCGACAGCGAGGATCGTGGTCATGGTGCTGCCCATCATGCCGGAGCCGGTTGCCGGATCCGCGACGACACCGCTTCGATGGACCCATGTCCTTCCCTGAGCAGCACCCGCAGGCGGGCGCGCCCGGTACCGCCCTGGTCACCGGCGCCACCGCCGGCATCGGCCTGGAGTTCGCCCACCAGCTCGCCGCCCGCGGGCACGACCTGGTGCTCGTGGCCCGCGACCGGGAGCGGTTGCAGCGGCTCGCGGAGGAGCTGCGCGGCACCGGCCGCGGGGTCGAGGTGCTGCCCGCCGACCTCTCCGACCCCGGAGAGCGGGCCGCGGTCGAGGCCCGGCTCGCCGACCCCGACCGGCCCGTCGAGCTGCTCGTCAACAACGCGGGCTTCGGGCTCAAGGGCAGGTTCCTCGACCACGACGTCGAGGACGAGGCCCGGATGCTCGAGGTGCTCGTGACCGCACCGATGCGGCTGAGCCACGCGGCCCTCCGGGCGCAGGTGGCCCGCGGCCACGGCGGGGTGATCAACGTCAGCAGCGTCGCCGCGTTCCTCCCCCGCGGGACCTACTCGGCCGCCAAGGCGTGGCTGGTCCGGTTCGGCGCCTGGGCGTCGGCGGAGTACCGGCCGCGAGGGGTGCGCGTGATGACGCTGTGCCCCGGCTTCGTGCGCACCGAGTTCCACGAGCGGATGGGCGTACGCCGGGGCAGCGGGCCGCTGTGGCTGGAGCCGGGGTTCCTCGTCGCCACGGCGCTGGCCGACTACGACCGCGGCCGGGCCCTGTCGGTCCCGGGGCGCGGCTACCGCGCGATCGTCGCGTTCACCCGGTTCGTCCCGACCCGGGCGCTGCTGCGGCTGCAGTCGATCGGACGTCGCTGAGCGGCGCCGCGGTCCGGCCGCTCAGCCCTCCCCGTTGACGAACGCACGCACCGAGTCCGCCACCAGCTGCACGGCGATCGCCGAGAGCAGCAGCCCGGCGATCCGGGTCACGAGCAGCACGCCGGACTCCCGGATCAGTCGCAGGATCGGCAGCGAGTAGCGCATCGAGGCCCACAGCGAGACGTGCACCAGCACGACCCCGAGGGCGACGGCGAGGAACTCCCCGACGTCGTCGATCGTGCCCACGAAGAGCATCACCGCGACGATCGCACCCGGGCCGGCCAGCAGAGGCGTACCGAGCGGGACCAGTGCGACGTTCGCCCCGGCCGTCGCGGTGGGCTCCTGCTCGTTGTCGGTCAGCAGCTCGAGCGCCACGAGCAGCAGCAGCAGCCCGCCCGCACCCTGCAGCGCGGCGAGCGAGATGTGCAGGTAGCCCAGGATCTGCTGCCCGAAGAAGGCGAACAGGCTGATCACGAGGAACGACACGGCCACCGCCTGCCACGCCGCGCGCCGGGCGGCGGCCTGGGACCGGCCACCGGTCAGCGACAGGAAGATCGGCACGGTCCCGACGGGATCCATGATCACGAAGAGGGTCACGAAGACCTCGACGAGGAGGACGGTGTCCAGCACGGACCAAGACTAGGGCCTGGCGAGGGGTCGCCCGGCCGTCGGCCGGCGGCAGCGTCACCAGACCGGGCTGGGTCCCCCGAACGGCATCGCGACCAGGTGCGGTCCCTCGCCGGAGACGTCGCGCAGCAGCCACTGGTCGGTCAGCAGCAGCACCGCGGACGGGGGCAGCAGCACCAGCCACAGCCAGCGCCCGTCGACCTCCCCCGCGACCACCGAGCGGTCGAGCTCGCCACGGCCGCCGGTCGCGACCGGCCACAGCGGCACTCCCTGGGTGTCGACCCGGACCCGGGCGGAGGGCCGCCCCCGGCCGAAGTCGGCTCCGGGGTCCCCGCTGGCCAGGCCGGCGCAGCGGGCGCCGAGCCCGACCCCGGCCTCCTCGCTGACGACCAGGACGTCCACGGGGCCGTCGGGATCGGTCGTCCCGCTGCAGCACGCGACGGTCGCGACCGCGCGCCCGTCGTGGCCGGCGACCACGCCGAAGTCGGAGACCCGCCAGCCCGGGCCCAGCGGCCAGGGCAGGTAGGTCGGGAACCCCTCGGTGCGGCCCAGGTGCTCGGTGAAGGAGTCGTACGACGTCGTGGTCGGCCGCCACAGCGTCGGCTGGGGGCCGTGGCGCGGGCACTCCCCGTCCTCCGGAAGGGTCTCCGGGCAGCGGGGGCACCACGCCTCGAGGCTCACGCCGCCACCGCGCTCATGCGTTCCACCGCAGCACCACGGGTGTCTCCCGCTCGTGGCCGAGCACCGACACCGTCGAGGTGTCGAGCCGCAGCAGCCGCCCGTCACCGACCGGGAGCCCCAGCCAGCGGGCACTCAGCGCCCGCAGCGCGTGCCCGTGGCCGAAGACCAGCGCCCGGCCCGCCACCTCCTGCAGCCGGCCGACCACCCGGTCCAGCCGCGCGGTCACCTGCGCCGCGGACTCGCCGCCGGGCGTGGGGTGGCTCCACACCGTCCAACCGGGCACGCTCTCCCGGATCTCGGCGGTCGTGATGCCCTCGTAGTCGCCGTAGGCCCACTCGACCAGGTCCTCGTCGACCTCGGGTCCGGGATGGCCCGCCAGCTCCGCCGTACGCCGGGCCCGCTGCCGGGGGCTGCTCAGCACCAGGTCGAAGGACTCCCCCACCAGCCGGGGCCGCAGCGCCGAGGCGGCCTCCTCGCCGAGCGGGGTGAGGGGCAGGTCGGTGGTGGAGGTGTGCCGGTGGTCGCGGCTCCACTCGGTCTCACCGTGCCGGACCAGCCACACCTCGACCACGGGATCAGCCCTCGCGTCCGGGCCAGTGCCTGTCGGGCTGCGGCACGGGGCGGCCGGGCTGCTCGCCGCCGCGCGCCTCGAGGTAGTTCTGCTTCGGCACCATCACCTTGCGCCGGAAGATGCACACGACCGTGCCGTCCTGGTTGTAGCCGATGGTCTCCACGTGGACGACGCCCCGGTCGTCCTTGCTGGTCGACTCCCACTTGTCGAGCACGGTGGTCTCGCCGTACAGGGTGTCCCCGTGGAAGGTCGGAGCCACGTGGCGCAGCGACTCGATCTCGAGGTTGGCGATCGCCTTGCCGGAGACGTCGGGCACCGACATGCCGAGCAGGATCGAGTAGACGTAGTTGCCGACGACGACGTTCTTGCCGAACTGGGTCGTCTCCCCCGCGTAGTGGACGTCGAGGTGGAGCGGGTGGTGATTCATCGTGAGCAGGCAGAACAGGTGGTCGTCGTACTCGGTCACCGTCTTGCCGGGCCAGTGGCGGTAGGTCGCCCCGACCTCGAACTCCTCATAGCTGCGGCCGAATTGCATGGCGCCCATCGTGCCGTCCCCGCGTCGGGACGGGAAGCCCCGCCACGACCCCGCGGCGGTGGGAAAGGTCACCGTGGCGAGTAGCCGAACACCTGGTAGTCGAGGCGGTACTTCTCCGCCACGATCGAGCGCAGCTCCTCGGAGGCGTTGTCGCGGTCGACGCCCTGCGGGCGCGACCGGTTCTGCCGCACCGGCTCGGTCCAGTGCAGGCCGACCGCCTCGCAGACGGCGCTGAAGTCGGCCCCGAAGGACTCCATCCGGCCCAGGTAGTCCACCTGCCCGACGTCGATCAGCCGGGACTGCAGCGCGATGTGGCGGTCCGTCGCCGCCAGGTCCCGCAGGTCCTGGCCCGCCACCCAGTGCGCGAAGCGCTCGATCGTCTTCATCCGCTCCCACCTCCCCGGCGCGAACCGGAAGTGGTTCTGCTGGTGGACCTTGTCCTGCCAGGCGGAGATGAAGCGGTCCAAGGGGTCCCGCACGAAGCCGAACTTGAAGTAGTCGGCGAACGCCGCCGTCGGGTACTGGGCCTTGGAGAGCACGAGCAGCCGATCGTCGACCTGCTGCTCGTCGAGGAAGCCCAGGATCGTGCGCGTCCCGACCTTGGCGTTGCGGAACCACACGAAGCGGTGCGTGTGGCTGATCGTGATGTTGTAGGCCAGCGGCGAGAGCGACCCGGAGGCCGTGCCGTGGGCGCGCAGCTCGCTCAGCAGCGCCGCGGAGCGACGCGTGAGGACCTTGGGATGGCCGGACGGCGCGACGAGGTCCGTCGGCTCGAGCCGGGCAGGGGGTTGCTGGGGGTCGCGGTCCGCATCGGAACGCTCAGGGTGGTGGTGCGCCACGGGCGGCACAGTAGCAACCGTGCCGCCCGCGGCCCCCGGTCCGGGGTCAGGCTCCCCCGCCACCTGCCTTGCGCCGGTGCATCGGCGGTGCGGCGCTGCCCGTGACCTCGGGCCCGTGCACCTTCTCGTGGACCATCTCGTCGGCATGAGCATCGGCTCCCCCCTGCTGCCGACCCTGCTTCGCCTCGAGGGCCTTGCGCATCTTTTCCTTCAGGTCTTCGTTCACGGTTCGCGCCTCCGGCTCGTCGGACCTTCACTGGTGCTCGTCACTGTGCCACCGGACCGGGTGCCCGGTCGACGGGTTTGCCTCCCGCCGCCGCTAGCCTCGGGGTCTGACCGAGAGGGGGCCCGGACGTGGCGCGTCGCCTGTTCCTGCACGTGGGGACCATGAAGTCCGGCACGTCCTACCTGCGCTCGTTGTGGTGGCAGAACCGGACGGCGCTCGCCGCGCGCGGCCTGCTGCTCCCGGGCGAGGGGAAGGGCACCCACTTCCACGCGGCCTGCCAGGTCGCCCGGCGCGAGGAGGTGCTGGCCCGGCAGAGCCCCGAGGAGGCGCGGGCGTGGGAGGGGCTGCTCGCGGAGGTCGCGGCGACCGACGGCGACGCCCTCATCGGCCAGGACCACTTCTCGCGTGCCACGCCGGAGCAGGCGGCCGGCGCGCTGGCCCAGCTCGCGGAGGTCGCGGACGAGGTCCACGTCCTGCTCACGGCCCGCGACCTGGCCCGCCAGCTCGGCTCGGCCTGGCAGCAGGACGTCAAGGAGGGAGCCACGGAGACCCTCGCGGAGTACTGGGAGCGCGCGGACGCCGAGGGACCGGCCGGGGACTTCTGGTCGCACCACGACGTCCCGGCGATCCTCGACCGCTGGTCCCCCGGCGTCCTCGCCGGGCGGGTGCACCTGGTGGTGGTGCCCGAGCCCGGCAGCGTGCCACGGGAGTGGCTGTGGCAGCGGGTCTGCGAGATCACGGGGGTCGACCCCGCCGGGCTGGAGCAGGAGGCCGAACGGAGCAACGAGTCGCTCGGCGTCACCCAGGTGGAGGCGCTGCGCCGGGTCTACGCCGCCCTCCCGCCCGAGCGGCGCGACCTCGACACCGTGCGCTTCGTGAAGGGCTTCTTCACCCGCCAGATCCTCGGCGCGGGCGAGGGCGAGCGGATCGCGCTGACACCCGCCATGCACGCCTGGGCCCGTGAGCACGCCCGGGCCATGGTGGCCTCGCTGCACGACCGCCCCTGGCACGTCGTCGGCGACCTCGCCGACCTGCTGCCGCCCGAGCTGCCGCTGCCCGGCCGCGATCCCGCCTCCGTGGGTGGCGAGGAGGTGGGCGACGTGGCCGTGACGGCCCTCGCGGCGCAGCTGCTGCGCAGCCAGGAGCAGCGCGACCGGATCCGCGCCCTGCGCGAGGAGGTACGCCGGCTCAGGGGCCGGTGAGCCGGCGACCGGTCAGCGGTCGCGGACCTTGCGCACGACCCGGCCCGCCACCGACCGCACCCGGGCGACCGCACCGGTCGGCCCGGCGGGGGCCGCCTGCTGCTGCCGGCGGGCCTGCTTCTGCTGCTGCTGGCGCTGCTCCTTGAGCAGGTTGCGCCGGCCCTTGCGGGACCCCGCACGCCGCGCCTCCTCGGCCGAGGACTGGGCGAGCGCCTCGGCGTCGACGTACATCGAGACGTAGCGCTCGCGCAGCGCGTCGAGCCGGGTCTCGGCCTCCGCGTCGAAGCCGCCGCTGCGGGCGAGCACGAGCAGCAGGTCCCACACCTCCTGCGCGAGCTCGCGGACCTCCTCGGGGCAGTCGATGTCGCTCCACTCGGTGCGCACCCGGCGCAGCCCCGGGTCGACGAACTCGTCGATCTCCGCGGTCTGGGCGTCGGTGAGCGCCCGGCCGTGCTCGAGCGAGAGCTCCTCGGCGACCCGGGCCAGGGCGGCGCGCCAGTCGTCGAGCAGGTCCTCGTAGAGCACGAAGGTGCGCCGCGCGTCACGCGTGGTCGCCTCGGTGAACAGGGCGACGTTGAGCCAGCTCGCGACCCGGGTCGTCTGCGCCTGTCGGGGCGACTCCCCCGCGTCGGTGTTCTTGTAGTACTTGTCCTTGCTGCCCACGACCTCCGCGGGGTGGCGCAGCATGGTCAGGAAGGCGACCTCGGCGCCGGCGTCGGCCGCCGCGCGGCGCCACATCGGCAGGAACCAGCTGTTGCGGGGGTCCTTGACCAGCAGCTCGTGGCTCGCGGCGAGGTGCTCGCGCACCCAGCCGCCGACCTCCGCGCGGACCTCCTCGGCCGCGGCCACCGAGGCCGTCTGGTCGAAGGCCGCCGGCCGGGCGTCGGTGAGGACCACCGAGGACCGGCGCAGCAGCCGGGTCTGGACGTCCACCGCCCACCGGGGCTCGAAGAAGCCGCGGGGGTTGGTGCGGTTGCCCGGCACCTCCGGCGGCGGGATCAGCAGGCCCGCGGACTTCAGGACGCCGGCGATGGTGCTGGTGCCGCTGCGGCCGGAGCCGGCGACGACGACGACCTTCGCGGCGCCGGTGTCAGCACTGGTCTCGGGGCTGGACTCCGGGCTGGACTCGGCGCTGGACTCCGGGCTCATCGGGTGCCTTCCGGTCGGCGTGCGTGGTGCGGTGGCGCGGGTCGCTGGCGAGCGACCGGGGGCCGGTCGCACCCGCGACGCACACCCTAGACTGACCGCGACCGAAGTGAGGAGCCCCCTTGGCACAGCGCGTGTACCTGCACGTCGGCACCCCGAAGTCCGGCACCACCTACCTGCAGGCCGGCCTCTGGCACCACCGCGACGCACTGCGCGAGACCGGCCTCCTCTTCCCCGGCCGCGGGCCCTTCGACCACAACCGCGCCTCGATCGCGGTCCGCAACGGCCGACACCTCCCGGGCCACACGCAGGGCGCCCCGAAGCTGTGGCGGCGGTTCACCGAGCAGACGGCGGCGTACGACGGCACCGTGGTGCTGAGCAACGAGTGGTACCTCGCCGCCGACCAGCAGCAGATCGCGGCCGCGGTCGAGCAGCTCGGCGGCGACAACGTGCACGTCGTCGTCACCACCCGCACCCTGGTCCGGCTGGTCCCCGCCGCGTGGCAGGAGAGCCTGAAGGTCGGTCGCGGCCACAGCCTCGGCGACTTCGTCGAGGGCCTGGGCGAGGGCCGGACCAAGTGGACGTGGGACGTCCTGGACCCCGCCGCGGTCGCCCGCCACTGGGCCGGCGTCGTCGGTCCGGAGCGGGTCCACGTCGTGACGATGCCGGAACGGCCGACCCACGCCGGCCAGCTGTGGGAGCGCTTCGCCGGGACCGTCGGCTTCGACCCCCACGCCGTGGAGCTGCCGCCGCGTGAGGCCAACGAGTCGATGTCCGTGCAGGCGGCGCGGCTGATGCAGGAGTTCGGGCCCGCCCTCAAGGAGCGGGTCGACCAGCACGACGCGAGCTGGCGCGGTCACGCGCGCTGGCTGCGCACCGCCGTCGTCCGCCAGGTCCTGGCCGAGGTGACCGGTGACCCGATCGGCGTCGGCGAGCCCCTGCGCGCCGAGCTGCTCGAGCGCGGCGAGCGCACCGTCGAGGAGCTGCGCTCGCTCGGCTGCCCGGTCACCGGCGACCTCCAGGAGCTGCTGGACGGCACCGACCGCGAGGGCGCCCGCCACCCCGACACCGTCACCGAGACCGAGCTGCTGGAGGTCTCCCGGCAGCTCGCCGTCGGGCTGCTGGCCGGTCAGATCTCCGCCGCGGCCGAGGGGGCCGGTGACGGCGGGGCCGACGGCTCCGAGGACGAGCCCGACGACCAGCCCGACGACCCCGAGGACGAGCCCGTGGAGCCCACCGAGCAGCCCGCACCGCGCGCCGGGAAGGGGGCCCGGGCGCCGCGCCGGGCCCCCGGCACCGACTACGCCGACACGATCGCGACCACCCGGCGCGACGCGGCGGGGCTGACCCGCCGCTGGACGTTCATGGTCCCCTCGGCGTACGCCGCCGGCGGCATCGCCCGCACCGTCTTCACCACCGCCAACACCCTGGCGGCCCGGGGCCACCAGGTCCGGATCCTGACCCTGGGCCGGTCCTCGGCCGAGCCCAAGTTCCGGCTCGACCCTGCCGTCGAGCTGGTGGCGCTCCAGGACCGCTACGACCCCGACCACCCCGGCAAGCCGCGGCGCGCGACGAAGAACGACCCCGGCGCCGACCCGGACCTGCGTGCGCTCGACCGGAGCCCGTCCCGGCTCGTCGACGGCGCCAAGAAGACGTTCTCCGCACTGGTCGACCAGCTGCTCCGCGAGCAGCTCTCGGACCGGCCGCCGGAGGTCGTGGTCAGCACCCGCCCGGAGTTCGCGGTGGCCGCGGCGCTGTGGAGCGACCCCGGCTCGGTGCTGCTCCACCAGGAGCACCTCTCGTTCGTGCCGCGACCCGAGCCGCTGCGCGCCGCCCTGCGCGACCTCGCCCTGGGCCGCGGCCCGGCGCGACCGGTCGACGCGCTGCTGGCGCTCACCGAGGCCGACCACGAGCGGTGGGCGGAGTACCTCGGCGACACCTCCGGTGCGCCGTGGCTGCACACCGGGGTGATCCCGAACCCCACCCCCTTCCAGGTCGGCGAGCCCGCGCCGCTGACGACCAAGGTCGTGATCGCGGCGGGGCGGCTCACGGCGCAGAAGGGCTTCGAGCGGCTCGTCGCGGCCTGGGTCCCGCTGGCCACCAGCCACCCCGACTGGCAGCTGCGGATCTACGGCGACGGCCAGCGCTGGGACGACCTCAACGACCAGGTCGCCGGCTCCGGTGTCGGCGACCGGATCCTGATGGGCGGCGTCACCGACGAGCTCGAGTCCGAGCTCGCCAACAGCGCGATCTATGCGATGTCCTCGCGCTACGAGGGGCTGCCCATGGTGCTGCTCGAGGCGCTGAGCAAGGGGGTGCCCCCGGTCTCCTTCGACTGCCCCGAGGGCCCGCGGCAGCTGATCGACGACGAGGTCAACGGGCTGCTCGTGCCCGAGGGCGACGTCCCGGCGCTCACCGCCGCCCTGCGCCGGCTGATGGACGACGAGGACCTGCGCCGCCGGCTCGGCGCCCAGGCGCTCGAGACCGCCCGCGACTACGAGGCCGGGGCGGTCACCGACCGCTGGATCGCGCTCGCCGAGGACGTCGTCGCCGCCCGCTCCTGACGTCGCGTGTGCCTGAGAACGGCGTATCCGCCGTTCTCAGGCACACGCCGCGGCTAGCGGCGGCTAGCGGCGGCGGAGCTTGCGGGCGAGCTTGCCCGCAGCCCCCTCCTCCCGGCGCCGGGTCACCGGCTCCTGGGCGGGCTGGGGACCGTCGTGGAGCACCAGCGGGACCAGCACGTCCAGCGCCCGCTCGAGCAGCTGCTCGGCGCTCACGTCGTCGGGAGCGGTGCCGCCGGTCGGGAGGTGCGGCTCGAGGTCGGCGAGGTCTCCGACGACCTGGCAGCCCTGGGCACGGATGGCCCCGAGCATCTCCACCGACACCCGTCGTACGTCGTCGTGGTGGCCGTCGGGGACCGTCAGGCTCCCGCCCGTGCGCTGCTTGACCAGCCGGCGCTGCGCCAGCCGGCGCTTGACCTGGCGGGAGTAGGTCGGCCAGGGCAGGTCCTCCGGCAGCCGGGCGACGACGCGCCGCAACAGCTCGGTCTCGACCGTGCCGAGCGAGGGGTTGCGGGGTGCGTCGGGGATCTCGTAGGTCACGTCGGGCAGCCCGACCGCCTCGACGAAGCGCCGCCACAACACGTCCTTGTCGGCGCCCGAGGGCGGCACCGTCACGACCACGACGTTCTCGTGGCCCACGACCGAGCCCCAGCGGTCGGCGACCGAGGCGAGGTTCTGGCCGCGCCACATCCCCCGGGCGGCCCCGGGGCCGTCCCACTCCTCGAAGGCGTCGCCGAGGAACTGCGCGTAGGTCAGGGTGTCGCCGTTCTTGACCCCCTCCTGCCACACGGCGGGGAACTGCCGGCCGAGGTCCCGGCAGGTGATCACCACCCGCAGCCGGCGACCCGGGAGGCTCTCGGCCGCCCGCGTGACGATCGCACGCTTGGAGCCGCCGAGGATCTCGTGGCTGACCAGCGCCGGGCCGTCGTGGGCCAGGATCTCCTCGACGGTCCGCTCCCAGGCACCCTCGGCGTTCTCGAACTCGTGGCCCCGGAAGCCGGAGTCGCGCAGCGACATCGCCTCGATGAAGTGCCCCTGGTTCTTGCCGGGGTAGAGGAACCCGTGCTCGCGCAGCAGCTCCCGGTTGCCGGCCAGGATGTTCTGCAGCGACGTGGTGCCGCTCTTCGGCGTACCGACGTGGAAGGTGACGGGGTGCCGGTCGTCTGGGGCGGGCATGGCGCGAACGCTACCGGCCGACCTTGCGGACCAGCCGTCGCCCGAGCCGGGCCGCGACCTGGTCGGGCGTCGCGTCCGGGACGGGGGTGTGCGGCAGGCACCGCTCCCACGCGGCCGCCAGCGCCCGGCCGACCTGCTCGGGGTCGGGGGCCGGCGCCTCGTCGGGCCGGTCGCCGCGCTCGGTGACGGCCAGCTCCGACCGCTCCCCCACCAGGCGTACGCCGTGGTGGTCGATCGCCTCCAGGATCGCGGTGTTCAGCCCGCGGGCCACCTCCGCGCCGGCCCGGTCGAGCAGCGGCCGGCCCTCGTCGGAACGCAGCGGCAGCAGCGCCTCCAGCAGCCGCGACCGGGCCTTGGTGTAGCCGCGCTTGTCGAGCGGGTCGAGCGCACGGTTGACCCGCACCAGCGCGTCGCAGGAGGCGTAGCCGAGCGACTCGTTGGAGCGGCGGCCCGCGGCCTCGGGGTCACCGGCCTCGATCCGGGCGGCGTCGCAGAACCGGCGCCACAGTGCCGTCGGCTCGGAGCCGGAGGGCGGCACGACGACGACGGAGAACCCGGTCAGCCCCTCGGCGCCGCCCCAGCGCCGCAGGATGCCCGGGACGTCCTGGGCGCGGCGGAAGCTGCGCACCGCCTTGGACCTGCGCCCCTTGCCCTCGTTCATCCGACCGAGCCGCCGCAGGTAGGCCGGCCAGTCGTCGGTGCCGCGGTTGCGGGTGAAGCTCTGCCACTGCGCCGGGATCGCGCTGTGCTGGTCGCGGACGGTCAGCACCACCTCGACCGGCGCGCCGGCGAAGGAGGACACGATCTGCTGCGCACGCGGCGGGCGCGCGAAGCTCAGGAACTCCTGGCTGAACACCGCGACGCCGTCGCGGGCGTTGGCCTCCTCGGCCAGCGCCTGCCAGGCCTCGGGCCGCCGCTGCTCGGTCGGGCGCAGCAGCCGGCGGACGGCGGAGGTCTGGGCACCGAAGGTGCCACCGACGTACCAGCCGCCGGCCGGCTCGAGGACGCCGCTGCTGAGCACGTCCTGGAGGTAGGTCGTGCCGGACTTCATGGTCCCGATGTGCAGGACGACGCGATCAGCCACAGTCGAGGACTCTGTCAGTCAACTCAGCCGAGCCGGTAGTCCTGGAGCAGGCTGCGGCCGATGATCATCTTCTGGATGTCGGAGGTGCCCTCGCCGATCAGCATGAACGCCGACTCACGGTAGAGCCGCTCGATCTCGTACTCCTTGGAGTAGCCGTAGCCGCCGTGGATCCGGAAGGACGCCTCGACGACCTCGTTGCAGTACTCCGAGGCGAGCATCTTGGCCATGCCCGACTCGACGTCGTTGCGCTCGCCGGAGTCCTTCATCCGGGCCGCGCGCACCATCATCGCGTGGGCGGTCTCGACCTTGGTGGCCATCTCCGCGAGCCGGAACAGCACCGCCTGGTGCTGGGCGATCGGCTTGCCGAAGGTCTCGCGCTGCTGGGCGTAGGCGATGCCGAGCTCGAAGGCCCGGTTGGCGATCCCGCAGGCGCGGGCGGCGACGTTGACGCGGCCGACCTCGACGCCGTCCATCATCTGGTAGAAGCCCTGCCCGGGCGCCTCGCCCAGCACCTGGTCGGCGCCGAGCCGGTGGCCCTCGAGCACCATCTCGGTGGTGTCGACGCCCTTGTAGCCCATCTTGTCGATCTTGCCCGGGATGGTGACGCCCTGCGTCACCTCACCGAAGCCGGGCTCCTTCTCGACCAGGAAGGTCGTCATGTTCTTGTAGACCGACTCCTCGCCCTCGTCGGTCCTGGCGAGGACGGCGACCAGCGTCGAGCTGCCACCGTTGGTCAGCCACATCTTCTGGCCGGTGATCTCATAACCAGCGCTGTCGTCGTCGCCGATCTTGACCGCCTTGGTCTTCACCGCGGCGACGTCGGAGCCCATCCCCGGCTCGGACATCGAGAAGGCGCCGCGGACCTCACCGGTGGCCATCTTCGGCAGGTACTTCTGCTTCTGCTCCTCGGTGCCGTGGCGCATCAGCATGTAGGCGACGATGAAGTGGGTGTTGATCACCCCGGAGACGCTCATCCAGCCGCGCGCGATCTCCTCGACGCACAGGGCGTAGGTGAGCAGCGACTCCCCGAGGCCGTCGTACTCCTCGGGGATCATCAGCCCGAAGATCCCGAGCTCCTTGAGGCCCTCCACGATCTCGGTGGGGTACTCGTCGGCGTGCTCGAGCTCGGTGGCGACGGGGAGGATCTTCTCCTCCACGAAGGTGCGCACCGCCTTCAGGATCTCCTGCTGGTCCTCGGTGAGGCCGTCGGTCTGGCACAAGCGACCCATGGTGGTGCTCCCTTCGTCAGGTTCGCAGGCAGGCTACCGGCGAGCCGTGGCCCCGGCCGTGGACTGTGACCCTTCGCACGCTCACCGGTCGCGGCCCCGCACCAGCCAGCGCGGCTTGCGCCAGGTCGTGGCCTCCAGCTCCGCCACCTGCGCGGCGAGCGCGTCCCGCTCCCGGGTGGCCTCCCCGAGGTCACGGTCGAGGTCCTGGGCGCGCTGGCTCACGTCGCGCACCCGCACCAGCATCTCGGCCAGCACCTCCGGCAGCGCGTCGAGCTTGGCCAGCTCGTCGACGTCGTCGGGGTGGCGCGTCCCCGGCGGCGCGGGCACCGGCAGCAGGTCGTCGAGCTCGCCATGGACGCGGTAGCCCTCGCGCACCAGCGTGTCCATCCAGTGCCGCGAGATCGGGGTCAGCCGCTCGGCGAGGTCGCCGGGGGTGACCGGCCGGCTCGACCGGCCACGGGTCAGCAGGGTCTGGGCGAACCACCGCTTGGCGATCCGGGAGTGCCACGGCTGGGGCAGCCGGTCGGCCACCTGGACCAGCACGTCGCGCAGCAGCGCCACCTGGGCCGCGCCCAGCGACTCGTTGCTGCGGGGCAGACGGTCGAGGTCGACGATGTCGACCGGCAGCCCGATCGCGTCGGCGAAGCGCTCCCAGAGCAGCCCGGGCGGTGCGCCCGACGGCGGGCACGGCACCACGTGGGTGCGCTCGGGCGGGGCGACCGCGGACCACCGCCGGAGCAGGTGGCCGAGGTTCTGCGAGCGCCAGAAGCGATCGGCCTGCGCCGGGTCGTCGGGGAGGTCGGCCAGCAGCAGCTCGGTGAACTCCGCGAACGTGTGGGGCTCACCGTTCTTGACCTGCTCCTGCCACTCCGCGGTCGCGGTCCGGCCCAGGTCGCGGACGGTCACGACCAGGTGGACCTCGAAGCCCTCGAGCAGCTCCTGCATCGCCTCGATCCTGGCCGGTCGCGCCGAGCCGAAGATCTCGTGGCTGAGCACGACGGTGCCGCCGATCCGGCGGCCGCGACGCAGCAGGTGGGCGAACGTCCCCGCGATGTCGTCGGGGTCCTGCCCCCACCGGGCCGCCGACCCCACCATCTCGACGGCCGCGAGGAACATCCCCTCCTGCCGGACGTAGGGATAGACGAACCCCTGGTCCTTGAGCGCCTCGCGGTGGTTGCCGAGTGCCGACTGGAGGTACGTCGAGCCGCTCTTCGGGAGCCCGATGTGGAAGTACAGCCGCTGCGCGGGACCCTGGCCAGCTTCGGTCACGGAGCCAGCCTAGGGCTCCTCGTCCGCCCCGTCGTCCGCCACCTCGTCCCCCACCTCGCCACGACCCCGGCCCGCGGGGTACGGGCGTCCGGTCCAGCGGCGCAGCCGCCCCCGCCAGCGGCCGGTGACCGAGGTGTCGCGGCGCCGCCGCAGGACCGCCTCGCTGCGCATCGCCAGCACGGCACCGAGCGCCTCGACGGCCGCCTGCGCGACCGCGGCCTCGTCGGGAGCGGCCTCGTCCGGGGAGAACGCCGAGTCCGGGCAGCGCAGGTCCTCCAGGGTGCCGGCCACGTCGTACCCGGCCGCCGCGAGCGTGGCGACCTGCTCCTCGGCGACGCCCACGCACCACTCCCGCACCTGCTCGGGCACCAGGATCCGCTCGCCCCGCTGGGGCCCGAGCACCTGCGAGGCGAAGAACCGCTTGCCGACGTCGCCGTAGACCTGGCGGCGCCGGTGGTCGTCGCTGAGCTCGCCGTTGACCCGTCGCAGCAGCTCGGCCTGGGCGGTCCCGAGGCTGGTGTTGCTGGCCCGCGCCGCAGGGGTCAGCCGCGCGGCGTCGACCCCGAGGACCTCGCAGAACCGGGCCAGCAACAGGTCCGTGCTGCTGCCGCGCGGCGGCACCGTCACCACGTGGATCCGCTCGGGCGGCAGGTGCTCGCGCCACCGGGCGAGCACGGCCGGCGGGTCGAGCTGGATCCACGGGTGGCGGGTCAGCCCGCGCTCCTGGTGGTCGCGCAGCCGCGCCAGGTAGTCCAGGTAGCCCTCGGTCTTGCCCGACTTGAGCTCCTGCTGCCACGACGAGGGCAGCTGCCGGGCCAGGTCGCGCACCGTGAGCACCACGTGGACCTCGCGATCCGTGCAGGCCTCGAGCAGCCGGCGCACCTGCGGTGGTCGGGCGGCGGCGAGCGACTCCTGGCTGACCAGGGCCCGCGACCCCGGGGCGGTCCGGAGCTGCTCGGTGAACCGGTCCAACGCGCCGGCGACCGAGCCGGGGTCGCGCTCGGGGTTGAACCGCTCGCGGACCACGAGCATCAGCTCGAAGGCTTCGCGACGCGTGCGCGGCACCAGGTCCAGGCCCTGGGTCGCCAGCTCCTCCGCGTTGTCCCAGAGCACGCCCTGGAGGTAGGACGTGCCGGTCTTCTGCAGGCCGAGGTGGAGGTAGACCCGTCCGGTCCGGCCGTCGAGATGGCCGTCGGGTGGGGCGTCGGACCGCGGGTCGGGCATGGGCAAGTCCTACGGCATCGCGCGCCGACGCGGCAAATGCGTGCCGGAGGAGTGCTCAGCGCAGCTGCGCCAGCTGGTCCTCGCCCTGACCAAGGCCGATCCTGCCGGTCCGGGTGACGACCCGGGTTCGCTGCTGCAGCATCACGGGGGTCAGGTTCCGGTTCGCGTCGAGGCGCCGCACGGCCGTGCCGGCGGCGTCACGGAGCATCACGAAGGTCCGCGCCATGCCCGACCGGCGCCAGCCGCGCAGGCAGGTCTCACGGCACTGCGTCACGCTGCTGCCACCGCCGACCGACTCCGCGGTGCGGGCCAGGCCGCGCTCGCGCCGGGTCAGCTCGGGGCTGCGCGTGACGTAGCGGACCTCGACACCGCGGTTCATGGCGCTGCGGAGCCGACGGAACACCGCACGCACGGCCAGTCCGTTGGAGACGACGTCCACGGACTCACCCGACGCGGTCCCGGCGAGCGCCGCGGTGACGGCGTCGACGGCGCGCCGCTTGGACTGCGGGTCACCGGCGGGGTCGCTGACCAGCCCCTGGGTCTCCTCCGGGGCGTCGACGGTCCAGTCGAAGCCGGTGACGACCGCGTCGTGGTCGGACTTCAGCTCGACGGCGCGGTGACGGGTGGCGCCGAGGACGTCGGCGCCGCGGTTGAAGACGTAGTCGATCGTGGCGCCCTGGTGGTCACCGGTCGGGAAGTGGCTCTCGAGGCTGTCGTAGGTCGGGACCAGCTTCGCGCTGCCGAGCAGGTCACGCGGGTAGCGACCGGAGGTGTAGTGGACGTTGAAGTCGCCACCCACCAGCACCGGGCCCGCGGGCGCCAGCTGCTTGACGAGCTTGCCGATCCGCCGGACGGAGGAGCGGAGCAGGTCGGGCATGTTCTTGTCGAGCGGGGCGACGTGGGCGGCCACGACGGACAGCTGTCGGCCCTCGGCGTTGCTCAGCGTCACCCAGTTGGCGAAGCGGAGCCCGAGCCGGATGTTGCGGCCCTTCGGGATCTGCCGGTAGTTCGAGATCCGGAAGGTGCCCGAGTCGACCAGGCTCCAGCGGTCCGAGCGCCACACGACCGCGGTCGCCGACGTGTACCGGTTCTTCCGCTTGCGGTAGATGTCGTAGCCCTCGGGCGCCAGCACCGTGTCGACCCGCAGCGGCACCTCGTTGTAGGTCACCACGTCGGGGCGCTCGCCCAGCACCGTGCGGACGTCGGCCTGGAACCGCTCCACGCTGAGCGAGGACTTGATGTTGGCCTGGATCGCCGTGACGGCGCCGCCGGCCGCCTGCTGCCCGCGCTCGGACGCGGCTGCGGGGGGCAGCAGGGCCAGCGACCCACCGGCGATCACGCCGGCGAGCACGGCGGTGGCGCGCCGGAAACGGGGACGGGTGCGGTGCCTGGACGAGGGCGACGCGGGCGGCATGGGGGGCTCCTCGGGGGTGGACGGAGGCCGGGGGGAAGGGGGCCGGGTGGGGGGCTGAGTCACAGGAATCACACCACCCCCAACGGTCACACGCAATCGGTTCCACGGAACTACAGTTGTGTAGTTTCCGCAGGTCAGCGCACGGGTCGGGCCGGGTCAGCCCGGGGAACGGGCGGCCAACGAGCCGGAGGGCAGCCCGAGACGTTCGGCGATCGCCGGCGCCAGCCAGCGGGCGTAGTCGGGAGTCATGTGCTCGGAGTCGCGCATCGTGATGAAGTCACCCACGACCGAGGGACACAGGCCGTCCGCGCAGAACCACGGACCGGCATCGACGACGCGGACACCCGCCTGGCGACCGGCGGCGAAGGAGGTCCTGGCCTCCCGCTCGGCGTACTGGCCGGGGACGAAGGCGCAGTCACCCAGGTCCGGGCGTCCGAGGCTGAGGCAGACGCCGGTCTCGCGCGGCAGCTTGGGGGTGTTCCCGACCACCGCGACCTCGCCCGCGACGGCGTCGAGCTGCTCGAACAGGTCGCGCCAGCCCTCGAGCAGCAGCTCGTGGTAGCGGGCGAGGTCGGGGCTCCCCGCGACGGTCGCGCCGTTCTCGGGGTCGCGCAGCCGGCCCGCGGCGGTCGAGACCACGACCAGGTCCGGGGACAGCTCGGTGATGGTGCGGTACGCCCAGTCCTTGAAGTCCTCGCACCCGGTCCAGGGACGACCGGTCGACCGCTCGATCTGGGTCATGGTGGTGGCCATGCACCCGCTGTAGACCAGGACGTAGACGCGGTAGCCCTCCACGGCCCCGATCTCCTCGATGGCCGGCGACAACGCCCGGGCGTGGCTGTCGCCGAGCACGACGATGGCGCGCTCGGCGTCGGGGTCGCCGATGGGGCACAACCCGGTCGTGCCGGTCCGGTAGTCGCACTCGCCCAGGGAGGCGGTCTGTGCGCGCAGGTCGAGCAGCCCGGGCACCAGGTCGCTCGGCACCGGGCGGCCCTCCTGCGCCGCCAGCACCGAGGCCCGGACCAGGCCGACGTGGCGATCGCGCCCGACGGCCTGCTGGTCGTAGTCGGAGCTGCTGATCGCGGGCTCGTCGGAGAAGCCGCCCAGCCGGTAGGTCATCACCTGGGTGCTCGCCACGACCACCAGCACGACCGCGGCCACCGAGACCGGGTAGATCGTCAGCGAGCGCGAGACCCGCTGCCAGGGACGACCGGTGCGGAAGGGGGTCTCGACGAACCGGTAGGTCGCCCAGCTGAGCACGAACACCGCCGCGAGCACCAGCAGCCGGACCGTGATGCTCCCGAACCGCTCGGGGCCGAGGTTGCTGCGGACCAGCACGATGGCCGGCCAGTGCCACAGGTAGAGCGAGTAGGACCAGTCGCCCACGCGCACCAGCGGCGCACTGCCGAGGACCCGGCCCACCAGGCCCGGCCGGTCGCCGGCCCCCTCCCCCGCCACGACCACCGCGGCGGTCGCCAGCACCGGCACGAGCGCCGCGACGCCGGGGAAGGACGTCTCGAGGGTGTAGACCCACGCGGTCACCGCGATCGCGGCCAGGCCGACGACGCCCAGCACGTCCCGCGCACGGTCCGGCAGCCGCAGCGTGCGCGGCAGCAACGCGCAGCCGGCCCCGATCGCGAGCTCGTGGGCGCGGGTGAAGGCGGAGTAGTAGGCGGTCGTCGGCGACGCCCAGGTGGCCCACGCGGACCAGGCCAGGGAGGCGACGACCACCAGCAGGAGCAGGCCGCCGGCGACCCGGCGCAGCTCGGCGGCACCACCCTCGCGGCGCCGTACGAGCAGCACGCAGGCCAGCAGCAGCAGCGGCCACACGAGGTAGAACTGCTCCTCGACCGCCAACGACCAGTAGTGGCGCAGCGGGGAGGGCGGTTGGCCCTGCGCGAAGTAGTCGGTGCCGGTGAGGGCCAGCCGCACGTTGGCGGCGAAGCCGGACGCCCACAGCGCGTCCACGAGGACGCTCTGGGTCCGCAGCAAGGAGAGGGTGACCAGCGAGCCGATCACGGTCACGACCGTCACCAGCGTCGCCGCCGGGAGGATCCGGCGGGCCCGCCGGGCGTAGAAGCCCGCGAGCGACACCCGGCCGTCGCGGTCGGCCTCGCGCAGCAGCAGCGCGGTGATCAGGTAGCCCGAGACCACGAAGAAGACGTCGACGCCGAGGTAGCCGCCGGTGAGGAACCCCGGCGCGAGGTGGTGGGCGATCACCAGCAGCACGGCCACCGCCCGCAGGCCCTGGATGTCGGGGCGGAACCCGAGCGGACCGCCGCGCCGGGGGTCGGCGCCGCGGTCAGCCACCGACACGGGCGAGCGCACTGATGAAGAAGTGGTCGGAGATGCGCTGGGTGACCGGCGTCGTGTCCCGCCAGTAGCCGCTCCAGGTCGCACCGCTGCCGACGACCCAGTCGACGGGGAGCGGGCCGGGGGGCGGCGCGCAGCCGTTGGCATAGCTGCCGCCGTTGGAGGCCACCAGGCCGGCCCGCGGGACGACCGAGCAGTAGAAGGCCTCCCGGTCGTTCATGTCGCCGGTGACCAGCACGGGGAGGCCCTCGGCCTTGAGCCCGTTGACCACGGAGACCAGCGTGTTCTGGCCGCCGGCCCGCTCCGCGGCGTACCGGCCACCGCCCGCGGAGGGGTGGGTGTTGACGACGTAGAGCTCACGACCGCTCGCCAGGTGACGCAGCCGGACGATCGGCTGCGGCCGCGGCCGGCCCATGAAGTTGATCGTGAACTGGCTGCCGCTGACCAGCTCGAAGACGCCGGGGTCCCAGAGCACGGAGTTGTCGGTCTCCGCCTCGCCCCACGCGAAACCGGGGTAGGCCGCCATGCCGGTGCGGGACTGGAGCGCCCGCAGCTGGTCGGCCTGCAGCTCCTGGGTGCCGAGGATGTCGACCCCGTGCTTGGCGACCAGGTTGCCGGCCCCGACGTTGCGCGTCGACGCCGGTGGGTAGCGCTGCCGGTCGCCGCCGGGCGCGGTGTGCTGACTGCCCAGGACGTTGAAGGTGCCGACCCGGACCTCGAACGGGGCGTCGTTCGTGACGGCGCGGCTGGCCTGCCGCTCCGCCTTCGCCTCGGCGCGCTCGGCCAGCAGCGCCTCGCGGTCGACCTTCGCGACCTCGGTGGCCGGGACCACGCGGCGCACCGGCACCAGCTGCGCGCTGGTGACGACCGACTGCACCCGGGGCCGGGGCTCGGCCGCCGTCCGGTGGGGGGCGTCGTCGGTCCGCACGGCGGCGACGGCCGCAACGGCGGCCACCGTGGTGAGGGCCACCACCGCCGCGAGCAGCGAGACTCCGGCCCGGGTGAGGCGTCGCGCACCCTCTTCCGGTGCGCGGTGGGACGGGCTCGGCACCGGCGCAAGTTACCACGGACGGCACGCCCACCCCGAGCCGTGGAGAGCGGCCGGGCGGCCCGTCGATAGGGTTGCCGCCATGCTGCTCACGGCCTCCACCGTCCTGGACTCACCGGAGAACGTCGACTTCTTCGTGTCCGCGAACCTGGCCTCGGGGGTCGACCACATGGTGGTGTTCCTCGACGCGCCGCGGGAGGCCAGGCAGGACGAGGTGGCAGCGCTGCTGGCCGCCGAGCCTCGGGTGACGTGCATCCGCACCGGGCGCAAGAGCTGGTGGACCGACGGCCGCCCGCCCGGCCTCAACGTCCGTCAGCGGATCAACGCCAACTGGGCCCGCGCCCTGCTCGAGCCCTTCGAGTGGGCCGACTGGCTCTTCCACGTCGACGGGGACGAGGTCGCCCGGCTGGACCGGGCGGCGATGGCCGAGGTTCCGGCGGACGCCGACGCGGTCTGGCTGGCTCCGTGGGAGGCGGTCAGCGAGCCCGAGCCCGAGAGCCGCCCGACCCTCTTCAAGCGGCTGCTCGACGACGACGACCTGACGCTCCTCCACGTGCTGGGCGCCCTCTCCGCGCCCACCAACCAGGCCTACTTCCACGGCCACGTGATCGGGAAGTCCGGGGTGCGCCCCCGCTCGGGCAACGCACTGACCCTCCACGACGCGGTCACCGCCGACGGGGAACGGCTCGAGCGGCACCACGACGACCGGCTCGGCGTGCTGCACTACGACGCTGTCTCCGGCGAGGAGTTCGTGCGCAAGTGGAACGCGCTGGCGAGGGCGGGCCACGCCCGCTACCGCAAGTCCCGGCAGCCGATGGCCTCCGCCCTGCGCACGCTGATCGCCAAGGACGTCGCCGAGGAGGTGCGCGAGCGCTACCTGCGCCGGATCTACGACCTCACGACCCGCGACGACGTGGGCCTGCTCGACGACCTCGGGCTGCTGCTCGAGGTCGACCCCGTCCGCGATCCGCTGCCGACGCAGCAGCTGCCGCCAGGCGCGGCCGACGCGCTCGCCGCACGGGTCGAGGAGCTGCAGCGGGTGCCGAAGGCACAGTTCTTCGTCGCCGACCAGCTCACCGACAACGGTGCGTCACGCCGCGCCGAGTCGGCGGGAGCCAAGGCACGATCCGCGGCCGCCAGGCTCACGGGCCGGGTCCGGCGCGGCTGAGCCCGCCGCGTCAGCCGCGACCGACCGCACGGCCGGCCCAGCGACGCAGCCGACCGGGCACCCGGCGTAGGACCCCGGCGCGGTCGCGCCGCCGCTCGGAGCGATCCCGACGCAGCTCCCGGACATCGCCGAGCATGGTGGCGGCCAGGTCGACGGCGACCGCTGCCACCTCGGTGTCGGTCACCGAGCCGGTCCGCCGGCGCTCCTCGAGCTGTGCGGGCACCCGCAGCTGTTCGACGTCACCCACCACGTCGTACGGCGCGGAGCGCAGGTGTGCGACGGCCGCCTCGCCGCGGCGACGACAGTCCTCGACCTGGTCCGGCTCCGGCCAGAACCGGTCACCACCGCGAGGCACCAGCCGCTCGTCGGCGAGGAAGCTGCGGATGTAGACGCCCCGGTCGAAGGCGGACCGGAACCCCTCGAGCGACCCGTTGATCCGACGCAGGGTCTCGGCCTCGGCGACCCCCATCGAGGTGTTGGGGAAGGAGCCGGAGAGGTCGATGCCCTCCGGCGAGAAGCCCACGACGTCGGCGAACCGGCGCCACACGTCCTCGCGTGGCGCGGTCGGGTCGAGCACCAGGACGTGGATCCGCTCGGGGGACACGGCCTGGGACCAGCGCTCCAGCACCAGCCGCAGGTCGAGGGTGCGCCAGTTCCAGATCGCCGTCGACCGGGGCGACTCCTCCCGGCCGTAGTCGGGCATCGCCGTGGTCGACCCGTTCTTGAGGCTCTCCTGCCAGCTCGCGGCGAACAGGCCCAGCGGCTCGCGCGCGGTGACGACCAGGTGGACGTCGTCGGTCGGGAGCTCGGCCACCATCGCCCGGGCCTGCTCCGCCGAGGCCGCGGCGAAGAACTCGTGGCTGATCAGCCCGGTGCCACCGCTCGCGCCGAGCTCCTCGACGATCCGGCGCCACGCGGTGCGGTGCCGCTCGGGGGCGCGGCGCTGGGCGGGGTCGTCCCGGACGGTGCGCGAGGCCCACAGGTGGTCGCGGCGCTCGGCGCCCGGCAGGACCACCCCGCGCTCGCGCAGCTGCTCGCGACGCGACCAGACGATGGTCTGCAGGTAGGACGTCGCGGTCTTCGGCAGCCCGATGTGGACGAAGACCCTGCTCGCCACTACAGCGACTTCCGGAACCGCTCGACCGCCGCCTCGACGGCCGCCTCGTCTCGTTGGGCCACGGGGACCAGCAGCTCCTGGACGACGTCGGCCAGCTCGGCCAGGCGCAGCTGGTGCTGACGCATCTCGGCGACGTCGGCCTCGAGGTCGGCCACCCGCTCCTCCAGCCGCCGGACAGCCGCACTCGACCCCGGTCGCAGCGAACTCAGGTCCACACTCCCACCACTCTCACCGTCGGGCGGTCCCTCCCGGGGAGCCGCTTGAGCGTCACCTGGGTGGCGCCGTACCTGCGCAGCAGCGTAGTCAGCGCCTCGGGGTCGGGCCGACCCAGCATCCAGTCGGGCCCCTCCGCGGGCGAGGCCTCCTCCGAGCCCTCCACCACGTAGAGGTCGGCCAGCACCCGGCCGCCGTCGCGCAGGGCCATGGAGCACAGCCGCGCGAAGGACTCGCGGCCGAAGGCACTGGTCGCGTCCAGCACGTGACGGGCCAGCACCACCCGGGGTCGCGGGTCGTGGGCGAGCCGGGTGCCCTCGGCGAACGTCGAGCGCCACTCGGTGAGGTTGAGCCGGCGCACCTGCAGCGGCAGCCCCTCGGCCTCGGCGGCGGCGCGGGCGGACCGCAGGCCGCGCGGGACGTAGTCGTAGGCGGTCACGGGCACCCCCTGGCGCGCCAGCCAGACGCTGTCGGCGCCGTGACCCGCGCCGACGTCCAGCACCTCGGCACCCGTGGCGAGGGCGATCCTGGCGGCGCGCCGCGCCAGCACGGACGGGGCGCGGAAGTCACGGCCGCCGGACACCGACGCCCGGCGCTCCCACACCCGGATCCCCGGCTGGGTGCCGCGGAACCAGCCCTCGAGAGCGCGGACGGTGCGCGGTGGGGTGGTGAACTTGAAGGCGGGGTCCGGCACCTTCCACCCCGGCCCGTAGGTCGCCTCCAGCAGTCGTTCGGGCGCGGCGGGCACCGGCATCGGACGACCACTGAGGTCAGCGGTCCCGAGCGGGCGGATCCACTCCTCCCGGAACTCCGTGCCGATCTCGCCCATGAGGTAGAGGCGACCGCGGTCCCAGAAGCCGCCGAAGACGTCGAGGCCGCGGGTGACGCCACCCTCACGCACGTCGACGCGGAACGCGCCGCCGCTGTAGCGGTAGGTGTCGAAGCCGCGCCGCGCCAGCTCACGCTGGACCCGGAAGGACTCCAGCGCCACCCGGGCGGGGTCGTCGTGGCGGCTCACGTAGCCCAGGTCGGCGTCGGAGTCGTGGCCCAGCACCCGGCCCTCCCGCACGGCGCCCAGCAGCGTGCCGTAGGCGAGGAACGGCTCGAGGCCGCACTCCCGCAGGGCCCCCAGCACCGCCTCGGTGGCGTCGAGGAGGGCACCGAGGTCCTGCTCGGACCGGCCGGCGAAGGTCGGGACCAGCTTGCCGGACTTGTCGAAGCCGAGCTCGACGCCGTGCTGGTTGCGCACGTCGACGCGCCCCTCGCCCGGCCCGAGGACCAGCTCCTCCTCGAAGTAGGTCGCTCCCGAGGCCGAGTCGCGCACCGCGACCCGGCTCCGTCCGTGGAGGTGGCGGCGCAGCGGGCGGGGCCACTCGACCCGGCGGAACGGCCCGGTGCCCTCGGTGTCACGCAGGGACCAGAAGGTCCACACCCGGCGGTCGTCGAAGCAGACGTCGAGGGCCCGGTCGTCGAGGGCCCGGAGCACCAGCCCCTGGTCGTCGACCCGGCCGATGCGGGGTCGGACACGTGCCCGGACCCTCGACGCGTAAGCCACGCGGTTCCTGCCTCAGTCCTGCCGAGAGGCGAACGGGTCGTACGCGCCCCCGGTCACCGAGGTGCCGTCCTCGTAGACCGCGTCCTCGTCGTTGCCGAAGATCAGCTGGTCGTCGGCAGCGGCCCCCCGCGCAAGGGAACCGGTTGCCGGACAGTTGCGCTTGCCCCAGATCTTCTGCTGGTACCAGTAGTCGAGGTGGTCCTCGTAGCGCAGCACCCGCTTGCGGCTGCGGTAGATGCCGAGGTTCTCGTCGCTGACCTTGGCCAGCCCCGACCAGTTGGCCGAGCCGTTGACCAGGGCGTAGCCGGACCGGTCGCCGTTGTAGTTGCCACGGATCGTCATCGACTTGAGGTGGAAGTAGTTGTCGAACTCACCGTCACAGTTGAGGTCCTGGGTCAGGTGCTTCATGGGGACCGGTCCGCGACCGGTGTCCGCGCGCAGCATCCGACCGATGGTGATCCCGACGACGGTGTAGCCGATCCGGATGTTGCAGCCGTTGTTCCACATCTTGCGGAGCTTCTGGGCCAGCCGCATCCCACGGTCCTGCCGGATCACGTCGGGCGCGATCTGGATCTTGGTGCGGCCGTTGCCGGTGTTGGTCGCGCCCCGGCACTTGACCCGGCGCAGCGTCTGCATGATCGGGTCCACCGACTTCTTGCCGCGGATGGGGAACATGATCATCCGGAACTTGTCGAGCTTCTTGTCGGCGTAGGCCGGGGCGACCGGCTTGTCCCTGGCCGCCTGCTTGAAGATCCGCTGGTAGAACTTCCAGACCTGGCGGTTCTTGGTGTGGGTGTAGATGTCGTTCCACTGGTTGGTGGTGGAGGCGACCGTGAAGTTGGCCGACCCCTGCATCACGACCCGTGGCGTGCGACCCACCTTGGAGAACAGGAAGAACTTCGAGTGGGCCGAGCCGTTCTTGCTGCGGCAGGTGCCCTTGCACAGCCGCGCCCAGTTGTTGGGCTTCTTGGGGTGGTGCTTGTTGTAGGTGCGCAGTCCGCTGCGCAGCCGTCGGAACGGCGGGTTGTCGATCTGGGTGACGTTGCGGTCATCCATGATCAGCCGCACCCGCACCCCGCGCCGAGCGGCGCGCAGCAGCGCGTCGGTGCCCTGCTGGGTGAGGAAGTTCCAGGAGAAGATGTCGATCCGCTGCCCCTTGGGCGAGGAGTTGATCGAGCGCATCAGGCGGTTGTAGATCTTGCGCTGCTGCGTGCGCCCGCCGACGGCGCTGTTGAACGTGGGGCCCGGCTTCGGGTTGAAGCCGTCGGGCGCCGCCTGGGCGGGCGTGCTGGTGGGCAGCATCAGTCCAGCCGTGGCGAGCATCAGGGCGAGAGTCCTGACGAACATGGAAGTAGTTCCCCTCGTGGTGGTGGCATGGCAGGGCGGCCCGAGGGCCACGGACGTATGACTCAGGCAGCGCACCGGCGGGTTGCCGCGCGGTAGTCACGATCTTCGTCGAGCGTGCCGCTCGCCTCGTAGACCGTGCCGCCGGCAACGCCCCAGAAGCGGTCGTCGAAGATCACCAGGCGCTGGCCCGACGAGCAGCCGACCGAGTCACGCTCGACGTAGCCGCCGGCCTCGTCGATGCACCCGCGGTAGGCGCGGGCGATCTTCTCGCCGGCGACCCAGACCTCCGAGCACGCGGGAGCGTCGGCCGGCACCTCCGCCGACTCCGACTCCTCGGGCTCGCTCTCCCCCGTGTCGGACGTGGCGGGGCTCTCGGCCGGGGCCGGGTCCTGGGCCGAGTCGGCGGAACCGCCGCAGCCGGTCAGCGCCGAGAGCGCGACCGCCAGGAACGCCGACGCCCAGAGACGTCGAACCGTCAGGTGACCCATGCCGGGAACTATACGCGCCGACTCCCCCGATGACCGCCCCGCGGCGCGCCCGGCGAGGGCCACGACGGTCCCGCGGCGGCCGGTAGCCTCGGCTCCGTGAGCACCGCCCCCACCCGCGTCTACGCCGCCCGCCTGGTCGGCCTGCCGATCTTCGACCCCCAGGGCGACCAGGTCGGCAAGGTGCGCGACCTCGTGGCCGCGGTGCGCTCGGAGGTCAACCAGCCCCGGGTGCTGGGCCTGGTCGCCGAGGTCTTCGGGCGGCGCCGGATCTTCGTGCCGATGACCCGGGTCACCAACATCGACAGCGGACAGGTCTACACGACCGGACTGCTCAACATGCGTCGCTTCGAGCAGCGCGCCACCGAGACCCTGGTGATCGGCCAGATGCTGGACAAGACCGTCACCATCCTCACCACCGGCGCCTCCGGCACCGTCTACGACGTGGCGATGGAGCAGGCCCGCAACCGCGACTGGGTGCTCTCCCGGGTCGCCGTGCAGGAGCCCGGCAGCACCTTCCGGCGCCGGGGGCAGACCCACGTCGTGGAGTGGGCCGAGGTCGAGGGCCTGACCCGGCGCGACCGTCCCCAGGGCGCGACGCTGCTGATCGCCCAGCTCGCGGAGATGAAGGCCGCCGACGCCGCCCAGGTGCTGCACGACCTCCCCGACGAGCGGCGAACCGCGGTGGTCGCGGCGATGGACGACGAGCGGCTCGCCGACGTCCTGGAGGAGCTCCCCGAGGAGGACCAGGTCCAGATCCTCGAGCACCTCGACTCCGAGCGTGCCGCCGACGTGCTGGAGGAGATGTCGGCCGACGACGCCGCCGACCTGATCGCCGACCTGCCGCCCGAGACCGCCGCCCGGTTGCTGGAGCTGATGGAGTCCGACGACGCCGAGGACGTGCGCCGGCTGATGTCCTACGAGCAGGAGACGGCCGGCGGCATGATGACGCCGGAGCCGGTCATCCTCGGCCCGGACGCGACCGTCGCGGACGCGCTCGCCCAGGTCCGCAACCCCGACCTGCCCGTCTCCCTCGCCGCGATGGTCTACGTCTGCCGGCAGCCGCTGGAGACGCCCACCGGCAAGCTGCTCGGCTGCGCCCACATCCAGAAGCTGCTGCGGGAGCCGCCCTCCTCGCTCGCCGCCGTGGCCCTCGACGCGGACCTCGACGCGCTGCCGCCGCAGGCCACGATCGACGAGGTCGCCGCCCACTTCGCCACCTACAACCTGGTCGCCGCGCCGGTCGTCGACGACGAGGGCCGCCTGCTCGGCGCAGTCACCGTCGACGACCTGCTCGACCACATGCTCCCGGAGAACTGGCGCGACGCCCCGCTCCCGACCACGCCCGGCGGCGGGGTCGCCCCGGGGGTGGCGCATGGCTGAGACCCGGCGACCCGAGCGTCGGCGCAGCTCCTCGCGCACGGGCCTCGACACCCCCACCGACGTCCGTCGGACCCTGCTGCGGCGCCCGTCGTACGACGCGGACGCGTTCGGCTTCTTCGCCGAGCAGTTCGCCCGGTTCATGGGCACCGCACGGTTCCTGCTCTACATGACCGCGTTCGTCGCGTTCTGGCTGGTCTGGAACTGGGCTGGACCCGAGGGCGTGGTGTGGGACGCCTACCCGTTCATCTTCCTGACCCTGATGCTCAGCCTGCAGGCCTCGTACGCCGCGCCGCTGATCCTGCTCGCGCAGAACCGGCAGGAGGACCGCGACCGGGTGATCGCCGAGCGCGACCGGCAGGCCAACGCCCGCGCCCACGCCGACATGGAGTTCCTCGCCCGCGAGGTCGCCTCGCTGCGGATGGCGATCGGCGAGGTCGCGACCCGGGACTACGTGCGCTCCGAGCTCCGGGCGCTGCTCGCCGAGCTCGACGAACGGGCCCGGGCCGAGGAGGAGCGCGGCGACGGCCCCGTCGCGGGCCCGGGCCGGGGAGAGACCCGCACCACGCCGCGCGCGTGAGTCCCGCCACCGCCCGGTCACCACGCACCACCCGCCAACTAGGCTTGGTCCCATCATGAGTACCTCCCTGCTGGACCGCGTCAACGCTGCGCTCGCGACCGTCAACGACCCCGAGATCAAGCGCCCCATCACCGAGCTCGGGATGGTCGACTCGGTCGAGATCTCCGACGACGGCCAGGTCGCCGTCAAGGTGCTGCTCACCGTCGCCGGCTGTCCGCTCAAGGACACCATCAACCGCGAGGTCACCACGGCCGTCGCGGGCGTCGACGGCGTGACCGGCGTCGACCTCGAGCTCGGGGTGATGTCCGCCGAGCAGCGCTCCGGCCTGCAGGAGACGCTCCGTGGCGGGCAGGCGCAGCGGGAGATCCCGTTCGCCCAGCCCGGCTCGCTCACCAAGGTGTTCGCGGTCGCCAGCGGCAAGGGCGGCGTCGGCAAGTCCTCGGTCACCGTCAACCTCGCGCTCGCGATGGCCGCGCAGGGGCTCAAGGTCGGCATCGTCGACGCCGACATCTACGGCCACAGCGTCCCGGCGATGCTCGGCGTGGCCGACCACCGGCCCACCCAGGTCGACGACCTGATCATGCCGGTGCCGACGTCCTCCGGGGTCTCGGTGATCTCGATCGGCATGTTGAAGCCCCGGCGCGACCAGGTCGTCGCGTGGCGCGGCCCGATGCTCGACCGGGCGCTCGTGCAGATGCTCTCCGACGTCTACTGGGGCGACCTCGACGTGCTGCTGCTCGACCTGCCGCCCGGCACCGGCGACATGGCCATCTCGCTCGGCCAGCACCTGCCCGGCGCCGAGGTGGTCGTCGTCACGACGCCGCAGGAGGCCGCCGCCGAGGTGGCCGAGCGCGCGGGCACGATGGCCTCGATGATGCACCAGCGCGTCGTCGGCGTCGTCGAGAACATGAGCTACCTCGCCTGCCCCCACTGCGGCCCCGAGCACCAGCTCGACATCTTCGGCTCCGGCGGCGGCGACCGGGTCGCGGCCACGCTCTCGCAGCGCTTCGGCTACGACGTGCCCGTGCTCGCCCGGGTGCCGCTGGACACCTCGCTGCGCGAGGGCGGAGACGTCGGCAAGCCGATCGTGGACGCCGACCCCACCGCGCCGGCCGCGGTCGCGCTGGTCGAGGTCGCCGACCGACTGGCCGGCCGCAGCCGCGGGCTCGCCGGCATGCAGCTGGGGCTCACCCCCACCAGCAAGCTCTAGCCGCGGGGTAGGTTCGGGCTCGTGTTCGGCATCGGGCTCTCGGAGCTGGCGGTCATCGCCCTGGTCGCCGTGATCGTCTTCGGCCCCGAGCGACTGCCCGACTTCGCCCGCCAGGCCGGCCGGTTCCTCCACCGGCTGAAGGTCTTCGCCACCGGCGCGCGCGACGACCTGCGCCAGGAGCTCGGCCCCGACTTCGCCGACCTCGAGCTCCGCGACCTCGATCCCCGCAGCATCGTGCGCAAGCACGTGATGGAGGCGATGGAGGAGGCCGAGGCCGAGGCCGCCCGCCCCCGCCGCTACGGGCTGCGCCCCCTCGGCGAGGGCGAGGTCCCGCCGTACGACGCCGAGGCGACCTGAGCCTGGGGTTGCCGGTCCGGCGGACCGGGGTGTCTCAGCCGCGGCTCTGCACGGCCGCGAGCGAGCCGTAGGCCACCAGGTCGACCCGGCCCGGCGCCACCTCGACCTCGCAGAAGTCCTTCCCGACCCGGCGCACGACGCCGTCCGACCGACCGCCGTCCACCCGGTGCACGACGCACCGCTCCCCCGCCTCGGCGAGCCGCCGCAGCGCGGAGCGCGGCCCGAGCCGGGCCACGGGCGACCACGCCACCTCCGGCACCGAGCGGGACGAGGCGCCGCTGACGGACCCCACCGCCTCGAGCAGCACCACCCACTGCGCACCGGCGGCCTCGAGCAGCAGCCATCCTGTCGCCACCCGGCGCAGCGTGCCGGTGAGCCGACCGGGACCGGCGACCTCGAGCGCCACCTCGTGGTCCAGGCTCGCCATCAGCCGGCTCGCGAGGGTGACCGAGCCGTACTCGGCCCGGCTCCGGTCGGCCACCTCGGCCTCCCGGTCGGCGTCGTAGAGCGCCTCGGCCTGCTGCTCGAGGTCCTCGAGCACGGCGAACAGCTCGTCGTCCCAGTTCATCGCGGTGAGCCTGCCACACGAGCGGTCGGCTGTGGAGAAAGGGTTGCCATCCGAATCATTCAGGCGTTGAGTGATGCAAACGGTCGCAAACGAAAGGTTCTGCGCATGGCCAGCTGGCGTCGCACCACGGTGGTGGGGCTCGGGGCGACCGCCGGCGCGGCGCTGCTCGTCGACTGGCTGCTCCCCTCCGTCATCCCCGCCGGTGCCGGGTTCCCGGACCTGCTGGTCGCCGGCTGCGCCGGCGCGGGCGTCGTCGCGGTCGGCTGGTGCTGGGCCACGAGCATGTGGGTCGTGGTCGAGGTCCTGCGCGGCACCGCCCCGCAGCCGCGCGTGCCGCAGCTCCTCCGGCGCGTGGTGCTCGCCGCCTGCGGTCTCACCCTCGCCGGCGGTCTGGTCGTGCCCGCGCAGGCAGCCCGGGCGCCCGCGGACCCGGGGCGGGACGAGACGACGGCCGCCGCGGCGCTGGCCGGGCTCCCCGTGCCCGACCGCACCACCACGACGACCCAGTGGCTCGGGTCGGTCGCCGAGGCGTCCGCGCCCCGCGCGAACGGCCCGTCCGAGGACGACGCCGGCCGGGGCACCGGACCCGAGACCGGCACCCACCCGGCCGGCGTCGTCGTCGTTACGCCCGGGGACACGCTGTGGAGCCTCGCCGGCCGGACCCTCCCGTCCGGAGCGTCGCCGCAGCAGGTCGAGCGCCGCTGGCGCGAGATCTACGCGGCCAACCGCGAGGTCGTCGGCGGGGACCCCGACCTGATCCGCCCCGGGCAGCGACTGGTGCTGCCCCCCACCACCGCCCAGCAGCACCGCTGAGCCGCGAGCAGAGGAGTCGCGATGTCACCGACCGGGTCGCAGCCCATGTCGCCGTACGACCAGTCGCCCTACCACCAGAAGGTGGTCCCGCTCCGCCGGCCGGAGCCGGTGGCCGAGGTCCAGGGGACCTTGGCCCTCGACCTCGGCCACGGGCCCGAGGAGCCGCCGGAGCCGCCGCCGCTCGCGCTGGTCCCGGCGGAGGCACCCGAGCGGGCCAGGCTGGAGGCGTGGGCGCACCGCTACACCCAGGCCGCGGTCGAGATCGCGGGCGGAGACCGCCCGGTCAGCCAGCTGCTGCGCTGGACCACGCCCCGCGTCTACGAGGACCTCGCCCGGCGCGCGCACCTCGTCCGGTCCGCTGCGATGCGAGTGCCCACCACCCGGGTGCAGCAGGTGCGACCGCAGGTCGAGAGCGTCCGCACCTGCTGGCTCGAGGAGGAGGTGGCCGAGGTCTGCGCCCGGGTCCGCTACGGGCGGCGCTGCCGAGCGGTCGCCCTGCGCTTCGAGAAGCGCGCGGACCGCTGGCAGGCCACCGCCCTGGAGTTCGCCTGAGCCCGGGTCGGCTCAGCCGTTGGCGCGGGCGGTGAGCCCGGTCGGTCCCCCCGGCGCACCGTGGCACTTCTTGAACTTCTTGCCCGAGCCGCAGGGGCACTCGGCGTTGCGGCCGACCTCGGCGTACGGGTCGTCGGCGTTGCTGGCCGTCGTGTGCACCGCGGCGGCGGTGTTGTCCTCGCCCACGTCGCCGACGCCCTCCTCCGGGCCGGAGTAGGTCAGGTGCTGCGGCTGCTTCGGCGCGTCGAGGCCCTTGGCCCGGATGTGCGGGGCCGCCTTGGCGGTCGCGGCGGATGCGGCGGTCGCGGCCCCGGCGGGAGCGGCCGCGGCGGCGGCGCTGAAGTCGGGGACCTCCTGGCGCAGCGGCTCGAGGACCTCCTCGGCCTCCTCGCCCTCGTCGTCGTCCTCCTCCTCGAGCGTCACCTCGAGGTTGAACAGGAAGCCGACGGACTCCTCCTTGATGCCGTTCATCATCGCGGCGAACATGTCGAAGCCCTCGCGCTGGTACTCGACCAGCGGGTCGCGCTGGGAGTAGGCACGCAGGTAGATGCCCTCGCGCAGGTAGTCCATCTCGTAGAGGTGCTCACGCCACTTGCGGTCGAGCACCGAGAGCACGACGCGGCGCTCGAGCTCGCGCATCACCTCGTCGCCGACCGTGGCGGTACGACGGTCGTACGCCGCCTGGGCGTCGGCCTGCAGGTCCTCGACCAGCTTCTCGCGGGACAGGCCGGCGCGGCCGCCGTTCTCGGCGACGTAGGCGTCCTGGTCGATGCCGACCTCGTAGAGCTGGCCGAGCGCGCTCCAGAGCGCCTCGAGGTCCCAGTCCTCGGCGAGGTCCTCGGTGGTGGTCGCGACGTAGCCGGCGACGACGTCGTCGAGGAAGCCGCGGACCTGGGACTCCAGGTCGGCGCCCTCGAGCACCTCGCGGCGCTCGGAGTAGATCACCTTGCGCTGGCGGTCCATGACGTCGTCGTACTTGAGCACGTTCTTGCGCGACTCGAAGTTCTGCGACTCGACCTGGCCCTGTGCGTTCGCGATGGCCCCGGTCACCCGCTTGTTCTCGATCGGGACGTCGTCGGGGATCTTCATGACCTGCAGGATCCGGTCGACCCACTCGGACTTGAACAGCCGCATCAGCTCGTCCTGCAGCGAGAGGTAGAAGCGGGACTCGCCCGGGTCTCCCTGCCGGCCGGAGCGGCCACGGAGCTGGTTGTCGATCCGGCGCGACTCGTGGCGCTCGGTGCCGACGACGTAGAGGCCGCCGAGGTCCTTGACCTCGTCGTGCTCGGCCTGGACCTGCGCCTTGATCCGCTCGACCATGGCCGGCCAGGCGGCGTCGTACCCCTCGGGGTCCTCGACGGGGTCGAGGCCCTGCTGGCGGAGCTCGGCGTCGGCGAGGAACTCCACGGAGCCGCCCAGCATGATGTCGGTGCCTCGACCGGCCATGTTGGTGGCCACGGTGACCGCACCCCGGTGGCCGGCGAGCGCGACGACCTTGGCCTCGTCCGCGTGCTGCTTGGCGTTCAGCACGGTGTGCGGGATGCCCTTCTGCTTCAGCTTCGCGGAGAGGTTCTCGGACTTCTCGACCGAGACGGTGCCGACCAGGATCGGCTGGCCCCGGTGGTGACGATCCGCGATGTCCTCGACGACGGCGTCGTACTTGGCCTCCTCGGTGCGGTAGACGAGGTCGGACTGGTCCGCCCGGGCCATCGGCCGGTTGGTGGGGATCGGCACCACGCCGAGGCCGTAGATCTTGTCGAACTCGCTGGCCTCGGTCATGGCCGTGCCGGTCATGCCGGAGAGCTTGTCGTAGAGCCGGAAGTAGTTCTGGAGCGTGATCGTGGCGAGGGTCTGGTACTCCTCGCGGACCTCCACCCCCTCCTTCGCCTCGATCGCCTGGTGCAGGCCGTCGTTGTAGCGGCGACCGGCCAGGATCCGGCCGGTGTGCTCGTCGACGATGAGCACCTCGCCGTTCATGACGACGTACTCCTTGTCGTTGTGGAACAGCTCCTTGGCCTTGATCGAGTTGTTGAGGAACGAGATCAGCGGGGTGTTGGCCGACTCGTAGAGGTTCTCGATGCCGAGGTGGTCCTCGACCTTGGTGATGCCCGGCTCGAGCACGGAGATGGTCCGCTTCTTCTCGTCGACCTCGTAGTCGACGTCGCGGCTCAGCTTGGCGGCGATCTTGGAGAACTCGCCGTACCAGCGCACCTCGTCCTGGGTCGGGCCGCTGATGATCAGCGGGGTCCGGGCCTCGTCGATCAGGATCGAGTCGACCTCGTCCACGACGGCGAAGTTGTGGCCCCGCTGCACGCAGTCCTCGAGCACGCCGGCCATGTTGTCGCGCAGGTAGTCGAAGCCCAGCTCGTTGTTGGTGCCGTAGGTGATGTCGCAGCCGTAGGCCTCGCGGCGCTCGGCGGGCCGCATCGACGGCAGGATCACGCCGACGGTCAACCCCAGGAAGTGGTGGACACGACCCATCTGCTCGGACTGGAACTTCGCGAGGTAGTCGTTGACCGTGACGATGTGGACGCCCTTGCCCTCCAGGGCGTTGAGGTAGGACGGCAGCACGGCGACCAGGGTCTTGCCCTCGCCGGTCTTCATCTCCGCGATGTTGCCGAGGTGGAGCGCGGCGGCGCCCATGATCTGCACGTCGAACGGCCGCAGGCCGAGCACCCGCCTGGCCGCCTCGCGGACCGTCGCGAACGCCTCCGGCATGATGTCGTCGAGGGTCTCCCCGTCGGCGAGCCGCTTGCGGAACTCCTCGGTCATGCCCCGCAGCTCGTCGTCGCCCATGGCGGTGAACTCGTCCTCGATGGCGTTGACGGCCTGGGCGATCGACTCGAGCTGGCGAATGATCTTGCCCTCGCCGATGCGGAGGATCTTGTCGAAGATGGCAGGCACTGGGGACTGACTCCTGGCGTTGACGTCACGGGGCCCGCACCGACCGGCGCCGGACCATCGGCCATGCTACCCAGCAGTCGAAGCCACGCCACCACCCGCGGCGGGCCGGGTCAGGCGAGTCAGCTCAGGCGAGCTCGGCGCCGAGCGGGCCGGCGAGGTCGCCGCGGGGGGCGACGACCACGTCCGCCAGGTCCAGCCACCCGGTCAGCCGCCGCAGCTCGGCGGCGAGCTCGGCGGCGGTGTCGGCGGGCGCACCCTCCTCGGCGTACGCCGCGAGGACGAGCAGCCGGCCACCGGCCCGGTCCGCCTTGAGGTCGACGCGCGCCGCGATCCGGTCGCCGAGCAGGAACGGCAGCACGTAGTAGCCGTAGCGCCGCTGCGGGGCGGGCACGTAGATCTCGATCCGGTAGTGGACGTCGAACAGGGCCTCGGTGCGGCTCCGCTCCCACACCACCGGGTCGAACGGGCTGAGCAGGGTGCGGGCGCGCACCGCCCGGGGGCGCCGGGCGGCGGTGTGCAGCCAGGCGGGCTTGCTCCACCCCTCGATCCGCACCTCCTCGAGCTCACCGGCCTCGACGAGGTCGGCGATCGCCTCCCTCGCGCTCGGCTCGCCGGGCGGGCCGGGGATCGCGCGCATCCGGTAGTAGTCGGCCAGGCAGGTCGCGGAGCCGACGCCGTGGGAGGTCGCCGCCCGGCGTACGAGCTCGCGCCCCGCCTCCGCCGGGGTCAGCGGCGGCGCCTCCAGCACCGCGCGCGGCAGCACCCGCTCCGGCAGGTCGTAGACGACCTCGAACTGCGGGGTGCGGCCCGCGATCGCGACGTCGCCGACGAGGAAGAGGTAGTCGAGCATCTTGCGCGCCTCGGACCAGTTCCACCCCCAGTGCTCCTTGGTGCGCGGGCCGCTGAACTCCTCGTCGAGGTGGCGCGCGGTGACCGGCCCGCGCTCACGGACCGCGGCGAGGATCCGCGGCTCGAGCGCCGGGTCGGCGACGAGCCCCCACTTGCTGCGCTTGGCGCGGTAGGCGTCGCGCCGGAACTGCATCGCCGGCCACAGCTCGACCGGCATGAACGCCTGCACGTGTGCCCAGTACTCGAGGACCCGGCGCGTCTCACGCCCCGAGCTCGCACGCTGCAGCAGCGCCCGGTCGTAGGGACCCATCCGGGAGTAGAGCGGCATCAGGTGGGCACGGGCCAAGACGTTGACCGAGTCGACCTGGAGCACCCCGGTGCGGGCCAGCGTGCGGGAGAAGGTCCGCATCGTCGGCGGCCGGTGGGGCGCATCGAGGAAGCCCTGAGCCGCCAGCGCGATCCGGCGTGCCTGGGCCTTCGAGAGGGTCAGCACGCGTCGTACTCAACCACGCAGGGCCGACACGTTGAGTTGCCACTCGGGCGCGTCGAGTCGCCACGGGCGCGGCGCGCCCGTGGCGACTCGACGCGCGCGAGTGGCAACTCAACCTCAGGTCACCCTCAGGGGAGGTCGAGCAGCTTCTCCTTGACGGCGTACATGACCGCCTCCATCCGGGAGTGGAGCTGGAGCTTCTCGAGGATGTTGCGCACGTGGTTCTTCACGGTGTTCTCGCTGATCACGAGCTGGCGGGCGATCTCCCGGTTGTTCATGCCGGTGGCGACCAGCCGCAGCACCTCCAGCTCGCGCTCGGTCAGCCGGAGGCCGGGGACCTGGCCCTTCTCCGGGCGCGACATCTGCTTGAACTCGTCGATCAGCTTCACCGCCATCGACGGGCTGATCAGCGACTGGCCGTCGGAGACGACCCGGACCGCCTGCGCGACCTCCTCGATCGAGGAGTCCTTGAGGAGGTACCCGGCCGCACCGCTCTTGACCGCCTCGTAGAGGTCGGCCTCCTCGTCGGAGACGGTCAGCATGATGATCTTGGCCGAGGGGACGCTCTCCTTGATCGCCAGGCAGGCCTCGATGCCCGAGCGCTTGGGCATGCGTACGTCGAGCAGCACCACGTCCGGCGCCACCTTCTCGGCGAGCGAGGTGCCCTCGAGCCCGTCACCGGCCTCGCCGACGACCTCGATGCCGTCCTCGCTGCTGAGCAGCATGGTGAGTCCGCGCCGGAACAGCTCCTGGTCATCGACCACCAGCACCCGGATCGGTTCGTCGGCCTCCACCACATTGGTCGTCACCCGGCGCATCATGCCACGCCGGAGGCCGCCGGGTCCGCGACTCGGTCAGCGCGGACGGGCCGAGGTCACGGTGCGCCGAGCTCCAGCGAGATCACGCCGTAGTCGTAGCCGCGCCGGCGGTAGACCACGGCCGGCCGCTCGCTCTCCTTGTCGACGAAGAGGTAGAAGTCGTGGCCGACCAGCTCCATCTCGTAGAGCGCCTGGTCCAGGGTCATCGGGTGGGCGGCGTGGCTCTTCTCCCGCACCACGAGCGGACCGTCCCCGGTCACCGCGATCGGGCCGACCTTGCGCTCGACGACGGTCTCCTCGTCGGCCGGCTCCTCCTCGTCGATGGTCGGCATGCCCGCCAGCGCCTGGCCGACCGAGGCCGGGGTGCGGGACTTGTGGACGCGCCGGCGGTCGGCGGCCTTGCGCATCTGGGCCGCCATCTTGTCCAGCGCGAGGTCGAGGGCGGACATCTTGTCCTCGGCGGCCGCCTCGGCCCGGATCACCGGCCCCTTCGAGAAGGCGGTCAGCTCCACCTTGATCGCCCGGTCGTGCTGCCTCGGGTTGCGCTCGCTCTCCACCTCCACCTGGACCCGGATGATCCGATGATCGTGCTTCTCCAGCTTCGTGAGCTTCTCGCTCACGTGCGAGCGGAACCGCTCGCTGAGCTCGATGTGGCGACCCGTGACGACAACGTCCATGTCAACCTCCAGTTGCTGGGAGAGAGCTGATCCGCACTGCGTGCGACCAGAGTGGCAGGTGGAGTCCGCCCGGCCGACCTGGTCTTCGTCCCCACAATCGCCTGCTGAGGCTTCCGCAGCTTCTGTGCCACTACCGGCCTTCTCCCGCGCCGGTCCGCATCTGACGGACCGGTCGAGGCAGGACTTACCTCTAAGCCGCACCGTGATCCCCCGTCTCCGGGGTTACGTGGACCGTTTCGCCTGCGACTGGCATCGGCTTGTCGCCGCGATGCCCTGGTCACCCGGACGGGCTCCCCGGGCGTCCCGACGACGCAACCACGGACCCGGACGGACTCCATGCAGAGACGCTAGTCCACCGGCCTCCCGGACGAAAGCCATCCACCTGACAATTCGCTGTGCGTTGTCGAGCGGCGGGCGGCGGTACGGCGCCGGGTCGCCGCCACCGTCGCGATCGCGGCCACGACCACCCCCGCGGCGCCCAGCGCCCGCTGCGCCTCCCGGGCCGTGGCCCCGGTCGTGAGCACGTCGTCGCAGACCACGACGTGGGCCCGGCGCCCGGCGTAGCCGGCGACCGCGGAGCTGGGGCACCACATCGACCCGGAGAGGTTCGTGGCCCGGGCGCCGGCGTCGAGGCCGGCCTGGTCCACCACCCCGCCCCGCGAGCGCAGCACCGGGGCGACCTCGGCGTCGGGCAGCAGCCGCGCCGCCCGCCGGCACACCGCCAGCAGCGGCTCGTGGCCCCGGGCGCGGGCAGCACCCGGACGGCTCGGGACGGGGACCAGCAGCACCGGACCGGGGGTGGTGGCGGCAGCGGCGGCGGTGGCGAGGAGCCCCGCCAGCGGTGCGGCCAGCCCGCCCACGTGACGCTCCTTGTGGGCCAGCAGCGCCGCCCGCACGACCCCGTCGTACGCCGCGACGGTCCACGGCGTCGCCAGGCCGGTCGGCACCGGGTCGGGCCAGGCGGGCCACGGCGTGGTGGGCAGCGACGCGTGGCAGCCCGCGCACAGTGAGCGGCCCGCCAGCCCGCACCCCACGCAGGCGCCGCCGAGCAGCAGGTCGACGGCGGCGTCGCGCAGGCTCATCCCGGCAGCCTCGCGCGCCGGGGGCCGCGGGACAACGGGCGGCGTCGCAGCTGGGGAGAACTCAGCTGCCGACGAAGGTGAGGAAGGTCAGCCCGGGCTGGGGCTCGGCGACCCGCGAGCCGCTGGGGACGTCGAGCAGGCCGCTGCGGGTCACGACGTAGACCGGGTCGGTGGCCCGCGGGGAGGAGACCAGCGCCCGGGGCCGCTCCTGGACGGTGGCCGCGAGTCCCGCGACGCCGGCCGGGGCGCCGTCGACGGCGAGGGTGCGAACCTGGAACAGGTCACCGCTGAGCCGGTGGGCGACGACCAGCGAGGTCGGGGAGGACCAGCCGATGTCGAGCACGGAGAGCCGGGGCTGGTCGGCCCAGGTGACGTCCTGGGCCGCGGTCCCGCCGAGGGCCCGCCCCCGGGCGTCGTACTGCAGCCGGCTCACCACCACCCGGTCCCCGGCCCGGCGCTCGACCACGGCGACCAGCCGCGAGCCGTCCCGCGAGACGAGGGCGGCGGAGACTGTCCGGCCGGTGATCCCGGGCACCTCGACCTCCCGCAGCCGCCCGTCACGGACGACCGAGACGACCGCCCCCGCCGAGGTGCGGTCGACCGACCAGAGACGGTCGGCGAAGTCCCAGCTGGGCGGCAGCAGGTCGGTGGCACGGCTCTGGACCTCCGTCACGTCGCTCTCGGGATCGCGGACGTCGGTGACCAGCAGCCGGTCGCCCTCGGTGCCGACGCCGGCGACCCGGGAGCCGGTGAGGTTGGCGGCCACGGAGCGGACACCGAGCACCTGCTCCCCCATCGGTCCGGTCGCCTGCTCGAGGTCACCCGGTGAGCCGAGCACGAGGCGTCCCTCCCGCAGCCCGAACAGCAGCGACGTCGACTGCAGCCCCACCGGGTCGAGGGTCTGCCCCTGCTCCATGGTGAAGGTGGTCAGGCCGCCCGGCAGAGAGACCGGCTGCCCCTCGAGGTTGATCCGGAACCCGGTCAGCGAGGAGTCCTGGGACAGCGTGCGCGCGAGCTGTGCGACCAGGAGCGTCGCGTCCCGCTCGGAGGGCATCGCGACCCCCCCGGTGAGGTTGACCTCGGCGATGCCCTGCTCGTCCGGGGTGACCGAGAGGTCGACGGTGGCCCCGCGCGGCAGCGCACTGCGCTCGACGCCCTGCAGCCGGTCGACCGGCTCCTGGAGCAGCGCCTCCACCAGCGAGGTCGCCAGCTGGTCGCCCCGCGGGACGAAGACCGGCTCGGGCACCAGGATGGTGCCGGTGGGGTCGAGGTAGAACAGCGAGACCCGGCGGTAGGCCTGCCCGAACCAGGACTCCGGGACGACGAGCGCGTCGGGGGCCTCGTCGATGCGCCACTCGCCGTCCTCGCGCTTCATCGCGAAGACGAGCTCCTGCTGCTGGCGGGGCAGCGCGCCGAGCCAGGAGCCGCGCTGGTCGATCTGGTTGGCACCGTCGAGCTCGACGGTGACCCGGTTGCTGCCCTCGGCGGGAGAGGCGGCGGCGTACGTCACGGTGCGGCCGTGCCGCCAGGTGGCGGCCTCGGAGTCGGTCAGGAACTGCTCGGCGGTGTTGGTCTGCAGCGGGATCGCGGCCTGGGCGTCGAGGAACCCCTTGACGATCTCGGTGGGCGAGGCGCCCGGCGTGGGCGGTCGGGGGTCGTTGTAGTAGCCGAGCTGCTCCCCCGGCTCCACGCCGGTGTCGGCCTCGCTGATGGGCCCGGAGTCGGGGATGCCGACGCACCCGGTCGCGGCGAGCGCCAGGCAGCCGAGCACGGCGGCGAGCGCGCGCCTCATCGGACCGGCTCCCGGGAGTCCTCGGGCACCAGCGGCAGCGGGCTGCTGCGCAGCACGCCTCCGGCCCGTCGCGGCAACGTCAGCCGGAACTGCGCGCCCTCGCCTGGCCGGCCCCACGCCTGCAGCCAGCCGCCGTGCAGGTGGGTGTCCTCGAGCGAGATCGACAGCCCCAGCCCCGTGCCGCCGCTGGTCCGTGCCCGGGCCGGGTCGGCGCGCCAGAACCGGTTGAACACCAGCGCCGACTCCCCGACGCCGAGCCCGATGCCGCGGTCACGCACCGCGATGGCGGCGGCGTGTGCGTCGCCGGCCACCTTGATCGTGATGTCGCCGCTCTCGGCGTGGTCGATGGCGTTGGTGACCAGGTTGCGGACGATCCGCTCGACCCTGCGGACGTCGGCCTCGGCGAGGCACGGGTGATCGGGGACCTCCACGATCACCCGGCAGTCGTTCTGCCGCGCGAGCGCCGAGGTCGCGGAGACGATCCGGTGGGCGACGTCGACCAGGTTGACGTCGTCGATCTCCAGCACGGCCGCGCCCGCATCGAACCGGCTGATCTCCAGCAGGTCGACGAGCAGCCCCTCGAAGCGGTCGAGCTCGGTCTGGAGCAGCTCCGCGGCGCGGGCCGTGGCGGGGTCGAAGTCCGCGCGGGCGTCGTGGAGCACGTCGCCGGCCATCCGGACGGTGGTGAGCGGGGTGCGCAGCTCGTGGGACACGTCGGCCACGAACCGCCGTTGCACCCGCGAGAGCTCCTCGAGCTGGCGGATCTGGCGCTGCAGGTTGGTGGCCATCTGGTTGAACGACGTCGCCAGCCGCGCGAGGTCGTCCTCGCCGGAGACCCGCAGCCGTTCCTGGAGCTGCCCGGCCGCGAGCCGCTCGGCGACCCGGCGCGCCATCCGGACCGGGGTCACGACCTGCCGCGTCACCAGCCAGGTGATGCCGGCGACCAGCAGCACCAGGAAGCTCGCGGCGGTGATCATCGCGTTGGTCAGCAGGTTGAGCGTCGCTGCCTCGTCGGCCAGCGGGAACAGGTAGTACAGCGTGTAGGTGCGCGAGTCGGCCGGCAGCCGGACCTGCGAGCCCACCACGATCGCCGGCTCGCTGCCCACCACGACGCCCTCGTCGTCCACCGTCCGCAGCTGGGTGTAGGTGTAGGCGGTGGTGGCGCCGAGGGGGGCGTCGAAGTGGTTCTCCATCGACTCCGGGACGCTGGTCTTGTCCAGCCGCGGGGTGTACTGCGCCGCGTCCTCGATCCGGGAGTCGCCCGCGGGTCCGCTGAGGACCACGGCGAAGTCGCGGGTCTCTCCCAGCTCGATGATCGGCTCGACCAGCTCGGTGAGCTGCTGGGTCACGTCGGTCTCGGTCGGGGGTACGCCGCGGAGCCGGTCGGCGGCCTCCGCCGTGACCTGCGTGGTCTCGCTGACGGCGGCTGCCTCGCGCTGCTCCAGCAGGCCGTCGCGGGTCTGCTGGACCAGGAACCAGCCGACGATCCCGATCACGAGCGCGGAGAGCAGCACCACGCTGGCGACCACGCGGGCCTGGATGGAGCGCCGCCAGAACGTCAGCGCGCGCTTGAGGACCTCAGCGGCGTGGCCGGTGGGCGTGGTCCCCCTCCCCCGCGTCCGGGGGACGTCGTCGAGGTCGGCGTCGAGGTCGGTGTCGCGATCCATGGCCGCCCGCCCTACGCGGAGCCGGCCTTGTACCCGACGCCGCGCACGGTCACGACGATCTCGGGGTTCTCCGGGTCGTGCTCGACCTTGGAGCGCAGCCGCTGCACGTGCACGTTCACCAGCCGGGTGTCGGCGGCGTGGCGGTAGCCCCACACCTGCTCGAGCAGCACCTCGCGGCTGAAGACCTGCCACGGCTTGCGCGCCAGGCAGACCAGCAGGTCGAACTCCAGCGGGGTGAGGTTGATGGGGAGCCCGAGACGGGTCACCGAGTGGCCGGCGACGTCGATCTCGAGGTCGCCGATGCTCAGCGCCTCGGGGGCCGGGGTGTCGAAGCGGCGGACGCGCGCCCTGATCCGGGCCACCAGCTCCTTGGGCTTGAACGGCTTGACGATGTAGTCGTCGGCCCCTGACTCCAGGCCGAGCACGACGTCGACCGTGTCGCCCTTCGCCGTCAGCATCACGATCGGGACGCCGGACTCGCCGCGGATCTCCCTGCAGACGTCGATCCCGTCCTTGCCGGGGAGCATCAGGTCGAGCAGCACGAGGTCGGGACGGTAGGACCGGAACAGGTCCATGGCGAGGTCCCCGCGCGTGCACATCTGGCTCTCGAAGCCCTCCTGCCGGAGGACGATCGTGAGCATCTCCGCAAGGGAGGCGTCGTCGTCGACGACCAGGATGCGCCCGCGCGGGGCGACGTCAGCTGCCTGGCTCATGTGGCCAATACTGCCGCACGCACCATGCTCAGTACCGGTAGTGATCCGGCTTGTACGGTCCGGAGGCCGGAATCCCGAGGTATCCCGCCTGCTCGTCGCTCAGCGTCGTGAGCTTCACACCGAGCGCGTCGAGGTGCAGCCGGGCCACCTCCTCGTCGAGGTGCTTGGGCAGCACGTAGACGCCGGTGGGGTAGTCCGCGGGCTTCGTGAACAGCTCCACCTGGGCCAGCACCTGGTTGGTGAAGGAGTTCGACATCACGAAGCTCGGGTGGCCGGTGGCGTTGCCGAGGTTCATCAGCCGGCCCTCGGACAGCACGATGATCTTGTTGCCGGTCGGGAACGTCCAGACGTCCACCTGGGGCTTCACGGTGTTCCGCTCCACACCCGGGTAGGCCTCGAGCCCCGCCATGTCGATCTCGTTGTCGAAGTGGCCGATGTTGCCCAGGATCGCCTGGTGCTTCATCCGGGCCATCTGCTCGACGGTGACGACGTTCTTGTTGCCGGTCGCGGTGATGATCAGGTCCGCGACCTCCAGGGCGTCGTCCAGGGTGGTGACCTGGTAGCCGTCCATCGCCGCCTGCAGCGCGCAGATCGGGTCGATCTCGGTCACGATGACGCGGGCGCCCTGGCCGCGCAGCGACTCCGCGCAGCCCTTGCCGACGTCGCCGTAGCCGCAGACGACTGCGACCTTGCCGCCGATGAGGACGTCGGTGGCGCGGTTGATGCCGTCGATCAGGGAGTGGCGGCAGCCGTACTTGTTGTCGAACTTCGACTTGGTGACCGAGTCGTTGACGTTGATCGCCGGGAAGAGGAGCGAGCCCTCCTTGAGCATCTCGTAGAGGCGGTGGACACCGGTGGTGGTCTCCTCCGTCACGCCCTGGATCTCGTTGGCGATCTTGCTCCAGCGGTCGGCGCTCTGGGCGAGGGAGGCCTGCAGGACCTCGAAGACGATCCGCTGCTCGGTGGAGGCGGCGGTCGCCGGGTCGGGGGCCTCGCCCTTCTTCTCCGCCTCCACGCCGAGGTGGACCAGCATGGTGGCGTCACCGCCGTCGTCGAGGATCATGTTGGCGAACTCGCCGGCGGGCCACTGCAGGATCTGCTGGGTGCACCACCAGTACTCCTCCAGGGTCTCGCCCTTCCACGCGAAGACCGGGACGCCGGCCGGGGCGTCGACAGTGCCCTCGGGCCCGACGACGACGGCCGCGGCCGCGTGGTCCTGGGTGGAGAAGATGTTGCAGGAGGCCCAGCGGACCTCGGCGCCCAGCGCCACCAGCGTCTCGATGAGGACGGCGGTCTGGACGGTCATGTGCAGCGAGCCGGCGACCTTGGCCCCGGCGAGCGGCTTGTCGACGCCGTAGCGCTCGCGCATCGCCATCAGGCCGGGCATCTCGTGCTCGGCGAGGGTGATCTCCTTGCGGCCGTACTCAGCAAGGGAAAGGTCTGCGACCTTGTGGTCCATCGGGTGGTCCATCTCGGTGTCTCCTCGACAGTTGGAGCCAGGTCTGCGCCGCGCATCTGCGCGTAGTCGGGATCTCCCACGCTGACCGGTCCAGCGTAGGCCGGGCCACCACCGATTCAGGAATCCTCGCGCGGCTTGCGACGCGGTACGAGGTGCAGGACGGCGACGGCCACCGCGCCGACCGCCAGGCCCACCACGGCCGAGGCCAGCGTGTTGACGACCCAGGCGAGGGCGTCGCCCACCGGGCCCTCGACCGCGTCGTGGACCGCCTCCTCCCAGTGGTGCACCAGCTCGTACGGCGGGTGGAGGCCCAGCTCGTCGAGGCTCACCAGCAGGATGTGGCCCCCGACCCAGATCATGGCGAGGGTGCCGATCAGCGTGATCGCGGCCAGCAGCTTCGGCATCGCGGCGACGAGCGCGTGTCCCAGCCGCTGCGCCCCCGCTCCCTCGCGCAGCGTCAGCCCCAGGCCGATGTCGTCCATCTTCACGATCAGCGCCACCACGCCGTACACCAGCAGGGTGATGAAGACGGCGACCACGGCGAGGATCACCGCGCGCATCACGAACCCGGCGTCCGGGCTGGAGTCGAGGACCTCGTTGAGGGCGATCACCATGATCTCGGCGGAGAGGATGAAGTCGGTGCGGATGGCACCGGCCACCGTCGCCTTCTCGTGCTCGGGGGTGAACTCCCCCTGCGCCATCTCCTCCTCGGGAGGGTGGCCGTGTCCGCTGACGCGCTCCCAGACCTTCTCGGCGCCCTCGTACGCGAGGTAGGTGCCGCCGCAGATCAGCAGCACGGGCAGCGCCTGCGGGAGGAACTCCCCGAGCAGCAGCGCCGCGGGGAGGATGAACAGCAGCTTGTTGCGCAGCGAGCCGATCGCGATCTGCTTGATGATCGGCAGCTCGCGCTCGGCGGCGGAGCCGTGGAGGTACTGCGGCGTCACCGCGGTGTCGTCGATGACCACGCCCGCGGCCTTCGCGCTCGCCCGGCCGGCCGCCGCCCCCACGTCGTCGACCGACGCCGCCGCCAGCCGCGCCAGCGCGGCCACGTCGTCGAGCAGCGCGAACAGTCCGCCGGCCATCTGGTCCTCCTGGTGTGGGGTGGCGGCCAGCCTAGGGCGTGGACCGCGAGGCCGGCCCGAGGGCCGACGTGCCTCCGGTCAGAGGTCTCGGACGGTCCGCACGCCGTCGCCCTCGGGGTCGAGCTCCTCGAAGAGCGTGATCTGGAGACCGGCCGGCGCCGCCAGCCGGGAGTTCAGGGAGCGCCACGGAGTCTCGGTGGGCTCGGCGACCAGGGTCGCGCCACCCGACACCAGCTCGCCGGTGACCTCCGGGACGTCGTCGACCTCGAAGGCCACGCGCAGCCGCGGTGCGACCCGGCGACCGACCTCGACGTCGTCGATCATCGCCACCTGGGCGGGGTTGGAGATCTCGAGCGTCGCGCGTCCCACCTCCAGGATCGTCACCTTCTCACCGTCCTCGCCGTGGACCTGCAGCTCCTCGCCGGCACCGAGCACGTCGCGGTAGAACGCGACTGCCTCGTCGTAGTCGCTGGCCTCGACCACCAGCCTCATCTGCCGCACCCGACCGGGCTGTCCCTGCTCGCTCATGACCGACTCCTGTTCATCGCTGATCGGACCGGCCCACGGATCGGCCCGGTCCTGAAGTAGACAACCTCGAGCACGGTCGAGGTCAAGATCGAGCCGGCGAGAGCCCGTCCGTCCGACGCCTCCGCCAGCGCAGCACCGACCCGTAGGGGTCCACGACGACGTTGAGCCGCCGGGCCAGCGGGTCCCAGGCGAGCAGCAGGGCGACCGCGATCCCCAGGCCGGTGGTGACGGCCAGTCCGAGCACGGTGTGGTCGTCACTCCAGTCGCCGAACCCGGAGTAGCCCAGACCCTTCACCGCGAAGCCGTGGAACAGGTAGACCACGATCGTCCAGCGGCCGGCCTCCGCGAACCAGCCGCCCCGGCGCGGGACCAGCGTGAGGTAGGCCGCCGCGGCGAGCACGCCGACCAGCAGGAAGCACAGCCGTACCAGCATCCCCTCCGCGTCAGCGACGCCGAGCAGGTCGTAGCGGGAGCGGTAGTAGACCCACTCCGTGCCGGCGAGCGCGTCGACGAGCCCGGCACCGGCCAGCACCACGAGCAGCACTCCCGCCCCGGCCACCCGGGCCCCCGCCGACCGCAGCCGCTCCAGCCGCTCGGGGGTCGCGTGGAGACCCAGCACGAAGAACGGCAGGAAGCCGACCACGCGGGCCAGGTCGAGCTGCTCGCCGGCGTAGGCACCACCGACGACACTGATCGCGAACGCCAGCGGCACCCACACCCAGTGCCGCTTCAGCACCGGCGTCGCGAGCCGCCACACGAACAGCGCCGCGAGGAACCACAACGGCCAGTGCGGGTCGAGGTAGAGCTCCTCGAAGCGCTCGTCACCGACCCGGATCCGGAACAGCGCGTAGAGCGACTCGAACACGACGTACGGCACGGCGACCGTGGTCACGAGCCCCAGCAGCCGGCGCCGGGTCCAGGCGAACGAGCGCGACAGGTGGCCCGTGACGAACACGAACGCCGGCATGTGCCACAGGTAGAGGAAGTCGTAGAGGTGGTCGTCCAGGGTCGTCCCCGGGAGGATCGCCCAGAAGTGACCGACGACGACCAGCGTCACCAGCGACATCTTGGCGTTGTCGAGCCAGGGGTCGCGTGGCACCGGACCTGGCACCGCTACTCCTCGACCAGGCCCAGCCCGAGGTACTCGGCGGCGTAGCTGCCCTGCAGCAGCAACGAGGCGTAGCGCGCCACCTCCGTGGGAGCGTCGGTCGTCAGCGACTCCACGCGGATGCCGCGCGCGGCGGCGAGCGCCTGCAGCCGACCGCGGGACTCACGCACGATCGGCTCGTCGTTGCCGTCGTCGAGGACCAGCAGCGCCGGCAGCAGGTCGCGCGCCTCGTCGGCGAACGGGTCGTCGAAGACGTTGCGCTGCCTTGTCGCCTCCAGCACCGGCAGCAGGTGCTCGGCGTCGCCGGCCAGGGCGGTGCGGCCGGTGACGCGGCGCAGCTGCTCGGCGATCCTGCGGGCCGCCCGCGCGGCGAGCACGCTCCCGCCCCACACCAAGGGCGAGGTGTCGGCCATCGCGATCGCGATCATCTTGGCCGGGTTGACCGCCAGGTCGCGGTGGGGCGAGCAGGCGATGGCGACGTCGTCGAGGGCCGTCGCGACCCGTTCCGCGTCGACCGGCGGCGCCAGCTGGACCCGCTCGAGGTACTCCAGCATCACGACCGCGGTGGCCAGCTGGTCGCCGCCGGACGTCGGCAGCACCGCACTCCACCGACCGACGGCGTGCTCGGCCACCGTCGACCCCGGCGGGCACGCGGTCACGACCTGGCAGCCACGTCGGACGGCCTCCGCGACCGCCGGCGCCACCCCCGGGCCCCCGTCGGGCGCGAGCACGACGACCAGGTCCAGGCCGCCCGCCCAGCCGGGCAGCGACGGGTGCGGCCACGCCACGAACGGCACCGGGCACCACGGCTCCAGCACCGCCCGGAGCAGCCGGGAGTCAGGCCCCGCGGCGATCACCGCACGGGGCCGCTGCTGCTCCGCGGAGCGCGTCACGGCCTCCTCCGTGGCCTCCTCGGCCGCCACCACCTCGCGGCGCACCCGCGCCCCCGACTCGGCGAGCGCCCGCAGCCGGAGGTCCGCCCGCTGCCACACCGCCTCGTCGTCGAGACGGGACTCGTCGAACCAGGTCGTCATCGTGTTCCGCCGCCTCAGGAAGGCCGACGGGCCTCGTCGACGAGCAGGACCGGGATGTCGTCTCGCACCGGGTAGGCGAGCCCGCACGACTGGCAGACCAGCTCCTCGCCCGTCACCGCCAGCGCGCCGCGGCAGTCCGGGCACACGACCAGGTCGAGCAGCGTGGGATCCAGGTTCATCGGTGGCTCCTGATCTGGGTGAGGACGCTGTCGCGGACCTCGACCATCGTGGCGTGGTCCCTGCCCTCGGCGTTGAGGCGCAGCAACGGCTCGGTGTTGGAGGGGCGGACGTTGAACCACCACTCGTCGTGGGAGACGGTGAGGCCGTCGAGCTCGTCCAGCGCGACCCCCGGCGTCCCGCCGTAGGTCGCACGCAGCGCCGACAGCACGGCAGCCGGGTCCGCGACCGTCGAGTTCAGCTCGCCCGAGAGTGCGTAGCGCTCGTGCTCGGCCAGCAGCTCCGAGAGCGTCCGGTCGGTCTCGGCCAGCGCCGCCAGGGCGTGCAGCGCCGCCAGCAGGCCGGAGTCGGCGCGCCAGAAGTCGCGGAAGTAGAAGTGGCCGCTGTGCTCGCCGCCGAAGACGGCGTCGGTCTCGGCCATGGTCGCCTTGATGAAGCTGTGCCCCACCCGGGTGCGGACCGGTGTGCCGCCGAGCTCGGTGACCAGCTCCGGAACGGCGCGGCTGGTGATCAGGTTGTGGATCACGGCCGAGCCGGGGTGACGGCCGAGCTCGCGCTGCGCGATCAGCGAGGTCAACGTCGACGGCGAGACCACGACGCCCCGCTCGTCGACCAGGAAGCAACGGTCGGCGTCGCCGTCGAAGGCCAGCCCCACGTCGGCCCCCTCCTCGACCACCCGGGCCTGCAGGTCGACCAGGGTCGCGGGGTCGATCGGGTTGGCCTCGTGGTGCGGGAAGCTGCCGTCGAGCTCGAAGTACATCGGCACCAGGTCGATCCGGTCCGGGCCGAGCAGGTCGGCGACCGCGGGCACGGTCAGGCCCGCCATCCCGTTGCCGGCGTCGGCCACCACGCGCAGCCGGCGGCCGCGGACCGGGGCGAGCCCGACCAGGTGGGCGGCGTAGGCCCCCAGCAGGTCCTGGCTCCGGACCGTGCCGGGCACGGCGGCCACGCGGGGCTCACCGGCCAGCACCCGGTCGCGGATCGAGGCCAGCCCACTGTCGCGGCCGATCGGGACCGCACCTGCGCGGCACATCTTGATGCCGTTGTAGCCGGCGGGGTTGTGGCTCGCGGTGACCATCACGCCCGGCAGCTCCAGGGAGCCCGCGGCGAAGTAGAGCTGGTCGGTCGCGCAGAGCCCGATCACGACCACGTCGGCGCCGGCCGCGGTCGCCCCCGCGGCGAAGGCGTCGACCAGCTCCGGGGAGCTGGGCCGCATGTCGTGGCCGACCACGACCTCGCCGGCCCCGGTGACCTCGACGAAGGCCGCGCCCACCGCACGGGCGAGGTCGGCGTCGAGCTGCTCGGGCACCAGCCCGCGCACGTCGTAGGCCTTGAAGATCGCGTCGAGCTGCGCTGCCGTGGCCATGGGCCGGAGCCTATCCGGCGCGGTCCCCGCTGCGGTCAGTCGGTCGTGAGCATCCGCAGGTGGCCGCGACGGTGGACCTCGCGGGCGCCCTCGGTCCCCTCGGTGGCCAGCGACGGCAGCGTGACCTGCGCCGGCTGGGGCCGCCCGGCCTCCCGCACCGCGTCGGCCAGCGCCAGCAGGTCGTCCTGGCTCGGACCGCGGTCGGCGGTGCTCGGGGAGAGCCGCAGCACCTCCCAGCCGCGCGGCGCCGAGAGCCGCTCGCTGTGGGCCTCGCACAGGTCGTAGGCGTGCGGCTCGGCGAAGGTGGAGAGCGGGCCGAGCACAGCGGTCTGGTCGGCGTAGACGTAGGTGAGCGTCATCACCGCGGCGCGTCCGCACGCGGTGCGGGAGCAACGTCGGGATCCACTCACGGCCCCGACGCTACCCACTGATCCGTGGGAAGCCGATTAGGCTCGCGGTCGTGGACCTCGACGTGGTGGCCGGACCGGCTCGGACCCGGCGTCGCGACCGGCGCGGTCGCGGCATGCGCGGACCGGGCGTCGTCCCCCTCACCCCCGGCACCCCGGCCCGGGGAACGGCCGGCGAGCGGTTCGACACGCTCGTGCTCGACATCGTCACCGAGCTCGACGACCGCTGGTCGGACCGGCTCGGCCTGCTGGAGTACGCCGTGGAGGACGCGCCCCGGCTCCCCGACGACTGGCACCCCGAGACGGTGCCGCTGTCCTCGCTGGTGCGAGGCGCCCGCGGGGAACCGACCCGGCTGGTGGTCTTCCGGCGGCCGATCGAGCACCGCGCCGAGACCCGGGCCGACCTCGAGGCCCTCGTCCTCACGGTCGTCGTCGAGCAGGTCGCCGAGCTGCTGGGCATCGACGCCGAGCTCGTCGACCCCCGCTACCGCCCCCTCGACTGAGGACCGGGCGGTCAGTCGGGCAGCCCGGGCCGCACGTCGGGGATCAGGGAGTAGCGCACCAGGTCGACCAGCGGGACGACCGTGGCGCCGTCCCCCCGGACCACCACCGCCGCGGCCACGCCGGTGCGCCGCGGGGTCATCCGGACCAGCGCCGTGCCGCGCGGCAGGTCGATCGCGCCGCCGCTGCCGTCGGTGAGCTCGACCTTCTCCTCCCCCAGCCGGTCGCCGTCCGCGTCGTACGACGTGACCGTGGCGACGCCCGCGCCGCCCGCCCGCGCGAGCACCAGGTGGGCGTCGCCCGGCGGGACCAGCGCGCTGGTCGGCGCCTCGCTCGCCGACACCGGCTGCGCGTGGACGAGGTCGCCGTCGACGACCGACCGCAGCGACGCGGTGACCGGCTCCGAGGACGTGACCTGCACCCCCAGGGCCCCTTCGGAGACCTGCTGGCGCAGGGTCTCGGTCAGGGTCACGGTCTCGACGGACCCGGCCGCGACCCGGACCTCCTGCTGGCCCTCGGGCACGAACGAGGCGTCCTCGGTGACGATCCGGACCTGGACCCGGGACTCGCTCTCGCCCGGGTTGCCGAGCACCAGTGTGTCGGTGCCCTCGCCGCCGACGAGGCCCAGCAGCAGCTGGTCGGCCGAGGGCTCCGGCGAGGCGGGCAGCCACCCGGCCAGCCGCTCCACACGACCCAGCGCCGGCAGCTCGTCGAGGACCGTGGCCCCCAGCCGGCCGCGGGAGACGGTGACCTGTACGGCGAGCTCGCCGCGGCGCGGCAGCACCTCGGACAGGTCGAGCCGCTCGACGGCCCCACCGGTCACCGTGACGCCCCGCAGGGAGGGCGCGTCGACCTCTCCCGAGCGCGTCCAGACCGTCACGTCGGCGACGGCCGGGCCCCGGTCGGGGTTGGCGAGCTCGAGCGTGGAGCTGTGCTCGGCCCCGGCGCCGAGGCCGGTGAACCAGTAGTCGGGCCGCGGCAGCACGCACTCGGTCGCCGCGAGCCCGGCCTCGCGCACCCGGGCGCCGATCAGCTCCGCGGCCAGCCCGCCGGTGCCGCGCACCAGCACCGGGTCCTGGTCGTCGAGCGAGGCCACCGCGTCGCGGAGGAGCTCGACGGGTGTCGGCTCGCCGCCCTCCGGGACGCGGGTCGTCACCTGGCCCCGAGCCCGGCCGGCGGTGGCCAGCCACACGGGGTCGGCGTCCTCGCCCGACGGGCAGGCGAGGTCGACCCGCGTCGGCGGCACCTGCTCGGCCGGGCGGGCGGCGGTGGTCTCGGGCGCGGCAGGCTCCACGAGGGAGAGCGCACCCACGGTGAGCAGCGGCAGCAGCAGCGCGATGACCGCGGTCGGGCTCAGTGCCCGGCGTACGGCGGAGCGGCGGCCCCCGCGCTCCTCGTCGGGCGGCAGGCTGCGTCGTCCCGGGACTCCGGCGGCGTTCACGAGCGCTCCTCCCGTCGCTGGGTCGGCGCGCAGAGCACGGCGACCACCACGATCCCGAGTGCCTGCAGGGCCACCAGCACGACGCGCCACCAGGCGGTCCCACCGGTGACGGCGTCCTCCTCGACCGGCGCCTCCACCCGCCAGGCGCGGGTCGAGCGGTCCTCGGCGCTGGCCTGCTCCAGGCCGTCGGCCGCGTCCAGCACCGCCGCCACCCGCCCGTCGGCGGGCGAGGGCAGCACGACGTACTCGATCCCGTGGCCCGGCAGGGTGGCGACGGCGGCCTCGTCGGCGGCCGACACCAGCCGCTGCACGTCCTCCCCGAGCGCCCGGTCGGCCGGCATCAGGCCGGCGACCTCGTCCTCGCCGAGGGTGAGCCCGTCCTCGCGCTGCACCGACCAGCTCAGGCCGGTGCCGACGTCGCCCTCGACCACGAGGATGCCGTGGGAGGGGCCGAGCTCCGCGCTCTGCATCATGTACGCCGGGATGCCGGTGTCGGCGCTGTCCTCGAGGTCCCCGGGGCCGTTGACGACGAACCAGCCGAGGCCGACCAGCGGAATCGCCGAGGCGACGACCACCACTGCGACGACCGCGCGGCGCCACCAGCCGGAGCGGCGCAGCGCACCCTGGGCGGCCACGACCGCGGCGACCACGAACCCGGCCTGGAGGACCACGACCAGGAAGCCGAGCCCGGCCTTGGTGGTGACGGTGTCGGTCTCGAAGCCGAACATCCCGAGCGCCGCGGCGACCAGCGCCGCGGCCAGGGCGACGATCCAGCAGACCAGGACCGGGACCCGGGTGGCCGCGGGCACCAGGGCCAGCACGGCGACCGCCAGCAGCAGCAGACCGAGCGCGTCCGGGGCGCCGGCGTCGCCGAGGTGCCCGGTGACCAGGTCGGCGAAGCCGACGGCAGCCATCGGCAGTCGCCCGGCGTCCAGCGCGAGCGCCGCGCCCGCCCCGGTGAGCAGCGAGGGCAGCCACCACGGAGCCAGCAGCACCACCGGGCAGCCCAGCGCCACCGCGGGCGGGCCCCACACGGACCGGTCGCGCATGCCGCGGGAGGAGATCCAGAAGCCGGCGCCCACGACCAGCGTCGCGAGCACGAGGGAGAACCAGAAGGCGAGCGGGGCGAACGCCGAGGCCAGCGCGAGCAGCAGGCCGCTGCGCCAGGCGGCACGCCACCGGCGGTCGGCGTCGGGGTCGGCGAACCCGAGGGCGGCGTGGGCGAGCCACGGCAGCGCGACCGCGGCGACGACCACGCCGAGCCGGCCCAGTCCCCAGGCGCCGCTGGCTGCGGGGACGAGGGCGTAGGTCGTGGCGCCGAGGAAGAGCAGCCAGGCCGGGGTGCCGTCGGCGTCGAGCAGCCGCCCGACGACGCGCAGGAACCGCCACGCACCCCAGAACGACAGCGGCACCGCCAGCACCAGCAGCAGCGACACGGTGGCGGTCGTCCCCACCAGCGAGCCGAGCAGCGCCAGCGGCAGCACGTACGCCGGGGCCGGCACCTCGGTCCCCTGGCCGATCGGGTGCCGCGACTCCAGGTGCAGCTGCCACCAGTCGGAGACGCTCGCGGGCACCGGCGACAGCGCGCCCCCCGCGACGGTGCCGAAGGCCTCCCGGGCACCCACCAGGGCGAGCGCGACGAACAGCACGCCCCCGACCGCCACCGGGTTGGTGAGGAACCGCGCGACCCAGCCCTGCTCCTCGGCCCACGGGTCCTCCTCGTCGACCACCCGGACCGGCTTGCCGGCCGCGATCCGGCGCCGCTCGGCGACGTCGGATGCCTGGTTGGTCGCCGCGGCGGCGAGGTCGCTCACGACGTCGAGGCCGTGGCGGTAGGGCAGCCACCACGGCGCCAGCAGCGGCCGGACGTCGGTGGTGCCGGCGCCCCGGCGCTGCCGCTCCCGCCTCGCGCGGAGCACCAGCCCCGGCTTGCCGTAGAGGGAGACCAGCGCTGCGAGCTCGTCGAGCGCCTGGCCGACCTGGCGCACCAGCAGCAGGCCGAGCATCCGCACCAGCGTGCCCAGGCCGAGCCGCAGCACCCGCCACGGCAGCGACCGGGTGCTGGCGTTGACCAGCAGCGTGTAGAGCGCGGCCCGGCGCTCCTGGTAGTGGATGTGGCGGCCGGTGAGCGGCGTCCGACGTACGCCGCGGTGGGCGGCCTCGGCGTGGAACACCACGGCCTGGGGGACGACCAGGGTCTGGTGGCCGGCGGCCGCCGCCCGCCAGCCGAAGTCGATGTCGTTGCCGAAGATCGGCATCTGCTCGTCGAAGCCGCCGAGCTCCGCGAGCACCGAGCGGCGCACGAGCATGCCGGCGGTGTTGACCGCGAGGGCCGGACGCACCTCGTCGTGCTGGCCCTGGTCGTACTCGCCGCGCTCGAGGCCGGTCTCGCGCCGCCCGGTGCCGGAGATCGTGATGCCGAGCTCGAGCAGCCGCCGCAGCGAGGGCCACTCGCGCAGCTTCGGACCGAGCACGTCGGCCTCGGGGTGCGCCTCGGCCGCCGCGAGCAACGCCTCCAGCGCGCCGGGCTCGGGCGTGCAGTCGTCGTGGATCAGCCAGACCCAGTCCGCACCGCCGGTGCGGTCGACCTGCTCGAGACCGAGCCGGACCGCCGCGGGGTAGCCGGTGCCGCCGGGGGCGGTGTGCACCTCGCCGTAGGCCGCGGCCAGCAGGGCCGGGCTCTCGTCGCGGCTGGTGGTGTCGACGGCGACGACCCGGTCGACGGGGCGCCGCTGGGAGGCCACGCCGTCGATGACGGTGGGCAGCCAGCGTGCGCCGTCATGGCTGACGAGGAGGGCGACGACCGTGGCAGACACGACCGATCACCCTAACCGTCCCCCCGCGGGCCGCCGAATGCCGACGGCTCACGGGCACCGAGCCGGCGCCGGACCCGGTGCCACGGACGGATCCGTGGCACCGACACCGGCGCCGCCTCAGACGGCTCGCTTCTTCAGCTTGCGACGCTCGCGCTCGGAGAGGCCACCCCAGATCCCGAAGCGCTCGTCGTTCATCAGTGCGTACTCGAGGCAGTCGTTGCGTACCTCGCAGGTCAGGCAGACCTTCTTGGCCTCCCTGGTGGATCCGCCCTTCTCGGGGAAGAACGCCTCCGGATCCGTCTGGGCGCACAGCGCCCGCTCCTGCCAACCGGCTTCCTCGGCGTCTCCGTCGAGGAGAAGAAGTTCTCTCACGGCCCTCGCCCTTTCGACCCGGGTCCGGCGGCTTCCCGCCCGACCCACGGATGTGCTCTTGACATTTGTCCCCCGTGTCCCGGCTCCCGTGCGGGAACGAGAAGAACACTGTGGGAATTACATGCCTGTCGTACACCCCAAGTCAAGCGGAAGTCTGGTATTGGCGAAAACCCCCCATCCGGGCCGGATCCGTGGTACGGCAGGCTGGGGCGCATGGCCCAGGACGCGCAGCAGATCACGGTGCTCTCCGGCGGGGTGGGCGGCGCGCGCTTCGTGCGGGGGCTGCGCCACGGCATCGCCACCGGCAGGCTACCCGGCGTCGCGGCCGACGCGACCGTCACGGTGGTCGCCAACACCGCCGACGACTGGTGGCTGCACGGACTGAAGGTCTGCCCCGACCTCGACACGCTGATGTACACCCTCGGCGACGGGATCGACCCCGAGCGCGGCTGGGGGCGGCGCGAGGAGACCTGGCACGCCATGGCCGAGCTGACGGCCTACGGGGTGGAGCGCTCCTGGTTCGGCCTCGGCGACCGCGACCTCGCGACCCACCTCGTGCGGACCCAGATGGTCGACGCCGGCTACCCCCTCTCCCAGGTGACCGAGGCGCTGTGCCGTCGCTGGCTCCCCGACGACGGGGGGCCGCGGGTCCGGCTGCTCCCGATGAGCGACGACCGGGTCGAGACCCACCTGGTGATCCCCGACGAGGAGACGCCGAGCGGGCGCCGGGTGGTGCACTTCCAGGAGTACTGGGTGCGGCTGCGCGCCGAGGTCCCGGCCGAGAAGGTCGTGGTCGTCGGCCAGGACGACTGCTCGCCCGCCCCCGGCGTGGTCGAGGCGATCACCGATGCCGACCTGGTCGTGCTGCCGCCCTCCAACCCGGTGGTCTCGGTCGGCACCGTCCTCGGCGTGCCCGGCATCCGCGAGGCGGTGACCGGCACCGCCGCCCCGGTCGTCGGCATCTCGCCGATCATCGGCGGCCGGCACGTCCACGGCATGGCCCAGCAGCTGCTCGCCACGATCGGCGTCGAGGTCAGCGCCGGCGGCGTCGGCCGCCACTACGGCAGCCGCCGGGGCGAGGGCGTGCTCGACGGCTGGCTGGTCGACACGACCGACGCCGCCGAGCTCGACGGCCTGCGCTCGGCCGGCCTCTCCGCGGCGGCCGTCCCGTTGCTGATGACCGACGACGACGCCACGGCGGCGATGGCGGCGGCCGCGGTCGAGCTGGTCGCCCGGTGACCGAGCTGCGGGTGCTCGCACCCGACGGCGTCGGAGAGGTACGCCGGGGCGACGACCTGGCCGCCATCCTGGTCGACCTCCTGGTCGGCGACGCCGGGACCGACCGCGGCGGGCTCCTCGACGGCGACGTGGTGCTCGTGACCAGCAAGGTCGTGAGCAAGGCGGAGGGCAGGGTCGTCGCCGGCGGCCGCGACGACGCCCTGCCCGGCGAGACCGCACGGGTGGTGGCCCGCCGCGGGCCGACCCGGATCGTGCGCACCCACCACGGACTCACGCTCGCGGCGGCCGGCATCGACGCCTCGAACGTCACGCCGGGCCAGGTGGTGCTGCTGCCGGTCGACCCCGACGCCTCGGCCCGGGCGCTGCGGCGGCGGCTGCACGAGCTCACCGGGCGGACCGTCGCGGTCGTCGTGACCGACACCGCCGGACGGGCCTGGCGCGAGGGGCAGACCGACCTGGCCGTGGGCGCCGCCGGGCTGCGGGTGCTGGAGAGCTTCGCCGGCCGTCGCGACCGCTACGGCAACGACCTGGTCGTGACCGCGCCGGCGGTCGCCGACGAGCTGGCGGGCGCCGCCGAGCTCGCCCAGGGGAAGCTGGCGGCACGGCCCTTCGCGGTCGTGCGCGGGCGGGCCGACCTGGTGCTGCCGGACGACGACGACGGGCCGGGAGCGGCCGCGCTGGTCCGACCCGAGGGCAGCGACCTGTTCGGCTGGGGCGCCCGCGAGGCCGTGGTGCGGGCGCTGCGCGGCCACCGGGTCGACGCGGCCGCCTTCGGCGTGCCGGCGTCGGCGGACGAGGTCGCCGAGGCGCTGGAGATGATCACCGGGGCGGCGCCCGATCCCGCTGCCGGCGGGCTCACGCTGGGCTCCGGGGAGGCCTCCCCGGAGACGCTGCGGGCCCTGGCCTTCGCGCACGGCTGGGAGGTCGTCCCGACCGATCCCGACGGTCCGGTCCGGATCCGGCCGAGCCGTCCGTAGACTTCACCCTCAGCACGACCGCGACCCGCACACCCAGCCGTTCGAGACGAGGACCCGACCGTGGCCAAGGCCAAGTCCCAGAAGACCGACCGCCAGGCGAAGATCGACGCCATCCGCGGCCAGCAGCAGAACGCGGAGCGCCGCCGCGGCCTGATGATCGTCGGCGTCTGCGTGGTCGTCGCGCTGCTGATCATCGCCTACCCCGCCTACAACATCCTCACCCAGCGCCAGGAGCTCAGCCAGTTCGAGGACCTCGACCTGGCCGCGATCGGTGCCCCCGCCTCCTCCTGCCAGGACGTGGAGACCAAGGAGGCCTCGGGCAACGCCGAGCACGTGACGACCGGGGAGCAGGTGACCTACGACGAGGCGCCGCCGGCGTTCGGCCCCCACTGGAACGAGGCGGGCGTCGCCCCGGCGACCTTCGAGCGCAAGTTCTACACCGCCGAGGACCGCCCGGAGCTGGAGTCGCTGGTCCACAACCTCGAGCACGGTTACACGGTCCTCTGGTACGACGAGACGATCGCCGGCGACGAGGAGGCCCTCACCGAGGTCGAGGGCCTGGCCCGCAAGTTCGCCGACACCGACAACCAGCGCTCGAAGTTCATCGCGGCGCCCTGGACCTCCGAGGACGGCGAGGCCTTCCCCGACGACCGGCACGTGGCCTTCAGCCACTGGTCGATCGGCGACGACGGCGACCCCAGCGGCGAGCAGACCGGCGTGTGGCAGTACTGCTCCGAGGTCAGCGGCGAGGCGCTCGACGCCTTCATGACCGAGTACCCCTACATCGACTCGCCCGAGCCGAACGCGATGTGAGCCCGGCGCGCCGCCTCCGGGCGGCGCGCCGACTCCACCCCGGGCTGCTAGGCCAGGTCCTCGCGGCCGGACCGTCGCAGCCCGGTCACCACGTCCTTGACCCGCTGCGCGTGGGCGCGGCTGGTCACCAGCACCGCGTCGGGGGTGTCGACCACGACCACGTCGTCGAGCCCCAGCACCGCGACCATCCGGCCGCTGCCGGGCACCACCAGGCCGCTGGCGTCGAGAGACTGCACCAGCGAGGCGTCGCCGAGCACCCGGACGCCGCCCTCGTCGGCGCCGAGCAGCCCCGCGAGGGCGTCGAAGTCCCCGATGTCGTCCCAGCCCGGGTCGACGGGCACCACGGCCACCCGCCCGGCGGCTGCGGCGGGCTCGGCCACCGCGTGGTCCAGGGCGATCCGGGGCAGCTGCTCCCACAGCCCGGACAGCCGGTCGGGCTGGGCGGCGATCGCGCGCAGCCGCTCGGCGAAGTCCGGGTCCTGCGCGGCGAGCAGGTCGAGCAGCACGCCGGGACGCACCACGAACATCCCCGCGTTCCAGCGGTGGTCCCCGCCGGCGAGATAGCGCTCGGCGACCTCGGCCGAGGGCTTCTCGACGAACGCCGCCGCCTGGCGGGCACCCTCGTGGCCGGGCAGCGGCGCGCCGAGGTGGACGTATCCGAACCCGGTGGCGGCGTACCTCGGGGTGATGCCGATCGTGACCAGCCAGCCGTCCCGGGCCACCGCCACCGCGGTGGCGACCGCGGCCTCGAAGGCGGCGGGGTCGGCCACGACGTGGTCGGCGGCGAAGGAGCCCATGACGGCGTCGGGGTCGGAGCGCTCCAGCATCGCGGCGGCCAGCCCGATCGCGGCCATCGAGTCCCGGGCCGACGGCTCGGCGACCACGGCGTCGGGGTCGACCTGCGGCAGCTCCGCCAGCACCGCCTCGCGGTGGGCCCGCCCGGTGACGACCAGCAGCCGGTCCTCGACCAGCGGCACCAGCCGGTCCACCGTGTGCCGCAGCAGCGAGCGGCCGTCACCGGTCAGGTCGTGGAGGAACTTCGGCGCCGCGGCCCGCGACACCGGCCAGAGCCGGGTCCCGGCACCGCCCGCGGGGATCACGGCCCAGAAGTGGGCGAGCTGGTTCGTCGGTTCGGGCATGGTGGAACCCTAGGTCCCATGACCACGACCTTCGCCGCGATCCTGTCCGACCTCGAGCGACGCGACCCGGGCCGCCCGCTGGTCACGTTCTACGACCACGCCTCGGGCGAGCGGACCGAGCTGTCCGTGGCGACCTACGCCAACTGGGTCGCGAAGACCGCCTCGCTGCTGGTCGAGGAGCTCGAGCTCGAGCGGGGCGACCGCTGTCGGCTCGACCTGCCGACCCACTGGCTCGGCCCGGTGCTGCTCGGGGCGGCGTGGACGGTGGGGCTGGTCGTCACCGAGGACGAGGACGCCGAGCTCGTGGTCTGCGGGCCACGGACCCTGGCCCACTGGGCGCCACGCGCCGCGGAGCAGGTCGTGCTGGTCAGCGCCCTGCACCCGCTGGGGCGGCCGTGCGGCGAGCCGGTGCCCGCCGGCGTCCACGACCTCGGCGTGGAGGTGTGGTCGCAGCCCGACGCGTTCGCGGCGTACGACCCGCCGGGGCCGGGTGACCCCGCCCTCGCCACCGCGGACGGGCAGCGGTCCCACGCGGACCTCTGGGAGGAGGCCGCCGCCGGGAGTCTCCTCACCGACGGCGGCCGCCTTCTCAGCGAGGCGAACCCGGCTTCCCCTTCCGGTCTCGCCTGCTTCACCGAGCCGCTCGTCCGAGGCGGCTCCGTGGTCCTGGTGGCCCATCCCGACCCGGCTCGTGTCGCCGACACCTACGACACGGAGCGGGCCACGGCCCGGGCCTGACCCGGTCGGCGCCGGCACCCACGGGTGCTCAGCCGACCAGGTCGTAGATCCCCATCCCCTCCCCCAGCAGCCGCCGCGAGCCGATGCCCCTCGCGGTGGCCGTGAGCGCGTAGAGCCGTCCGGTCCCCTTCTCGCGGGCGAGCAGGTCCGCGTGGCCGGTCAGCCGGAGGTCGGGCACGCCCACGAGCCAGTCGTAGCCGCTCGCGTCGAAGTCCAGCGACTGCCGACCGGTGAGCCCGCCGGGGCCGTTGCCCGGGTAGACCGCGACCGTGTCGCCGGAGCGGAAGAGGCTGTCGGGCGCGCCGTCGCCGTCCCAGCGGCCGACGGGCACCTGCCGGGTGGCGCCGATCGCGCTGTGGGCGACGTAGGAGTCGCGGAGGCCCGCCAGCCCGTCTCCGGGGTAGATCCGCATCGAGCCGCCCGCCGGCTGGCCCATCAGGTCCGGCCACCCGTCGCCGGTCATGTCCCCGACGGCAGCGAGCAGCCGCACGTCGTCGAAGCCGGTACCGATCCGGACCCGGTCGGGGAAGCGTCCCGTGCCGTCGCCCGGCCGCAGGAAGAGCCCGCCCCTCGTGGTCCGCACGACCAGGTCGCCGTCGCCGTCGCGGTCCCAGTCACCGGCGGTCAGCACCGCGTCGGCGCTGCGGAGGTTGAAGCCGGCCGGGACGGGGGGCAGCAGCTCGGTGGTGCCGAGGTTGCGGTAGGTCCGGACGTCGCTGCCCCTGCGCGCGACGACGTCCGGCGTGCCGTCGCCGAGGAGCTGGGCGGCACCGAGCACGGTGCCGGCCTTCGTGAGCCGCGTGACCGGGCCCAGCCGAGGGCCGAAGCCGAGGTCGCCCCGGGAGGGGAGGACGTACGCCGGAGCGCCCGGTCCCTCGCGGACGAGCAGGTCGCCCCATCCGTCGCGGGTGAAGTCGCCGTAGCCGGTGATGCTCCCCCAGCCGGCCCAGGAGCCGGCCACCCGGGTGGCGGTGCCGAAGCCTCCGTCGGCGCCGGGGAGCACCCAGAGCGCCGCCGCGGCGTCGCGGGCCAGCAGGTCCGCACGGCCGTCGCCGTCGAGGTCGCCGGAGGCGGCGAGCGAGGTCCAGCCGGTCCAGTCTCCGGCGAGCCGCTGCCGGGTGAAGCCGCCGGCGCCGTCCCCGAGGAAGGCCTGCGGCCTGCCCGCGGGGTCACGGGCCACCAGGTCGTGGTCCCCGTCGTCGTCGAGGTCGCCGACCGCGGTGAGCAGGTCGCGGCCCGCGAAGCCGGCCGGGTAGGACCGGGCGGCTGCGTCGTACCCGCCGGCGCCGTCGCCCGGGAACAGCTGCGCGGACCCGTCGGCACGCTGCACGAGCAGGTCGCCGCGGGCGTCCCCCGTGAGGTCCGGCGAGGCCACCACCGCGGCGGCACCGGTGGCGAGGCCGGGGCTGACCACGGCCCTCCCGAAGGCCGTGAGCCCACCGGTGGGGAGCACGAAGGCCTTGCCGTCGCTGGCGCGGCGGACCACCAGGTCGGGGTGGGGGCTCGCGGCCAGGTCGGACTGGAGCTCACGCCCGGACCAGTCCCGCTGGGCGTCGTCGGCGAGCTCGCGGATCCGGTCCAGCCGGGCGTAGAGGTGCCGCCCCGGGCAGGCGGTCTGGCCGGCGTCGCGGTGGCCGTTGACCGCCGGGAACGCGTCCGGGCCGACCTGCTGCCGGGTCGAGCCGGCGTCGACGCCGTGGAGCGAGAGCTTCCAGGCGAACAGCGCGCCGTAGGCCTGCACCATCGCGCTGCTGGGCTCGGCGACGTCGAAGTTGCCGATCGCCGACATGGCGAAGGAGTGGTCGTTGTAGCCCAGGGTGTGGGCGCCCACGACCGGGCGGTCGACGCCGCCGTACCGGCCCTCCCAGATCCGACCGAACCGGTCGACCAGGAAGTTGTAGCCGACGTCGCTCCAGCCGCGCGACTGCGTGTGGTAGGCGTAGATGCTCCGGAGCAGGCCCGGCACCTCGTCACGGCTGTAGGCGTTGGCGTTCACGGTGTGGTGCACGAAGCCGGCGTGCACCTCGAAGTAGCGCAGCGAGCCCTGGTCGCGCAGCCGTTCGTCGGCCCCCCACTGCGCACGGGAGTAGATCGTGGGCTCCGGGGTCACGGAGGTGGGGCCGCCGCGGCTGCTCGCCCCGCCCTGCGGGGAGTCCAGCGCGCCGGTGTCGATCGCGGGGGCCTCCCGGACGGTGACGGCAGGCTCGCCGGGGCCGACCACGCTCAGCGACATGCCGGCCGGCGGAGCGACGCCGGCGGCGTCGGCGCGCACCTGCACGTCCTCGACGTGGCCCACGAAGAGCACGTCGGTGCCGGGTCGGGCGTGGCGCCCCTCCCGCGAGTCGGGGTCGGGGGCGTGCTCGTCGTGGTGCTCCAGCTGCGTCCAGCCCGACCAGGTGCCGTCGGTGCGGGTCCGGACCCGGAGGTCGAGCGCGCCCTCGGCCACGACCTGGCCGGGGGCCCAGGTCACGCCGACCCCGCCGTACCCGGGCACGGGCTGGGGACGGGAGAGGACGGAGGTGGTGCCGGCCTGCCCGCCGGGGACCGTGCGGGCAGCCAGCCGGGTGCGCCGGTGGGGGGATCCGGGCGTCGCGGTGAGGGGGTACTCGGTCAGCTCGGCGGCCACGGCCGCCGCCGGGACCCGCGAGGTCCGCGCGGCCTCGGAGGCGGACGCCGAGAGCCGGAGCGGCCCGTCCGCCCCCGCCGGTCCGGAGCCGGCGGGGTGGACGGAGCCTGGGGGGGTCTGCTGGACGACGTCGAGACTGATGACCGACGCCGCCGGGGTGAGCACGGCCAGCACGACACCGAGTGCCAGCAGCTGCTGGCACGAGGTGACGAAGTGAGCCTGGCTCGGGCGCATGCGGGGGTGCTCCTGTGTGCGGGGGAAGATTCACACGAGAAGCAAGATTCACACCCGTCACAGGCCCCGGCAAGCGGTTCTGAGTAACTACAGAAGTGTAATTTCCACTCGACACGCCGATGACCTGCGGATTTGTCAAGTCTCCCGGCGCCGCGAGTCAGATACCCGGATTTGGGACTACACCCCCACTGCCGAACAGAGGATCGTGACAGAGATCACACCTTTGGGGGGACAGATGAAGACCACACGCGCACTCGTCTCGGTGGTGGGGGCACTCGCGCTCCTGCTCAGTACCCCGGCCGTCGCCTCGGCCGAGCTGGTCGTGGGCTACGAGATGGAGGAACCGTGGGGGGCCTCGGTGCTCGAGGACTCCGGCCCCCACGGCCTCGACGGCTACATCGGCAACCTGGTCGGGCGACGGGCCAAGGTCGGCAACGGCGACTTCGGGCTGAACTTCAAGGGCCCGGTCTGGAAGGCCAACGACGAGCGGCTGGCGCTCGTCCCCGACGACGTCCGGCTCGACCCCGGCACCGAGCCCTACCGGGTCACCATCCGGTTCCGCACCAACAACGGCAAGGACCCGAACATCGTCCAGAAGGGGCAGTCGGGCCAGACCGGCGGCTTCTGGAAGCTGGTGCTCCACAACGGGTGGCCCCGGTGCCACTTCCGCGACGGCAACCGCCGGACCAAGGCGATCGGCTTCGTGAAGGGGTACCCGGACTACGTCAAGGCCGGCGACGGCAAGTGGCACACCCTGATCTGTGAGCGCACCAGCACCGGGGTACGGATCGAGATCGACCCCGGGGAGCCCGAGGGAGCGTCCAACTTCATCCGCGGGACCATCGGACGCATCGACAACAGCCGGCCGCTGAGCATCGGCGGCAAGGTGGACTGCAACATCAGGCCGGTCGGCTGCGACTACTTCACCGGCACCCTCGCCTACGTCCGGATCGAGCGGCCGCCCTACTAGGGGGACGCACGCGACCGGGGCCGGACGGGCCCCGGTCAGTCGTCCTTGCCGAAGCCCTCGTCGTCGTCGCCGTCCTCGCCCTCGTCGTAGTGCAGGTAGCTGATGCCCTCCGACACGTCGCCGTCGAAGCCGAGCTTGCCCTTCTCGAGGACCAGGACCCGGTCGCACAGCTGCTTGACCGCGCCCGGGGAGTGGCTGACGAAGAAGATCGTCGTACCGTTCTCCCGGATCTCGCGCATCCGCTGCTTGCACTTGCGCTTGAACGGCCGGTCCCCCACCGCGAGCGCCTCGTCGGCGATGAAGACGTCGGACTCCACGTTGATCGCCACCGCGAAGCCGAGCCGGGCCTTCATGCCCGAGCTGTAGTAGGTCACGGGGGTGTCGATGAACTTGCCGAGGTCGGCGAAGTCGATGATCTCGTCCAGCTTGCGCTTGGTCTCCGCCTCGCTCATGCCCAGGATGGCGGCGTTGAGCCACAGGTTGTCGCGACCGGTGAGCTGCGGCTGGAAGCCGGCGCCGGTCGCGATCAGACCGGCCACCCGGCCGCGCGTGAGCACCTGCCCGCGGTCGGGCTGCATGACACCGCTGATGGTCTTCAGCAGCGTCGACTTGCCCGAGCCGTTGAGGCCCATCACCCCGACCGACTCACCCGCCTCGACGGTGAAGGAGACGTCGTCCACGGCGTTGAAGAACTCGTGGGTCTTCTGCCCGCGCGCCCGCGCCAGCACGATCTGCTTCAGCGAGCGGTGGTACTGCATGGTGAACGACTTCGTGACGTTCTCCGCCTTGATCACGGTGGTCATGCGGGGTCCCTGCGGGGTCGTGGGCCGGAGCAGCGGAGCGGGGAGAGCCCGCGGTCTCGTGGGAAGGACATCACAGGCGCTCCGGGACTCGACGCTCGAGCTTGCTGAACCACAGCTGCGCGAACACCAGCAGCCCCAGCGAGATCACCAGCATGATCACGCCGCGTGACCACAGGTCGTCGGGGAGGTGCTCGACCGCCGCGGCCTCGGGGTCGGAGTTGGTGCCGATCCAGAACGCTCGCTGCGTCAGCAGCACCGCCTCCGCCACCGGGTTGAGCAGGTAGACGTCGGCGACCCAGGGCAGCTTGTCGAAGCGCTCCTCGACCATCGAGAACGGGTAGATCATCGGCACGCTGAAGGTCGTGAACTGGGTGAGGGTCTGGGTGACCTTCCCGAAGTCGCGGAAGTAGACGTTCGCGACGCTGAAGATCAGCCCCAGCGCCAGCCCGAGGACCGCGATGATGGCGAAGCCCAGCAGCGCCGCGACCAGCCCCATCGGGTCCGGCACCCAGCCGAGCAGGGTCGCGGAGCCGATCATGATCACGACCATCGGGACGGAGTGGTAGAGCGAGACCAGCATCGTCGCCACGGGGAACAGCTCACGCGGGACCGGAAGCTTGATGATCAGGCCACGGTTGCTCACCAGCGACTTCGTGCCGCCGTTGAAGGTCTCGGTGAAGAAGTGGACGATCACGAGGCCGGCGACCAGGTGGATCGCGAAGTTCTCCATGTTGCCGCCGCGCCCGATGAGCACCTGGAACACGAAGTAGAACATCAGGAACCGCGTGAACGGCTGGAGGTAGCTCCAGAACCACCCCAGGAACGTGCCCTGGTAGCGGGCCTGCACCGTGCTCTTGACCAGCAGCCGCAGCAGGTAGCGCCGCCGGAAGACCTCGAGCAACCCGGTGTTCGCGCTGGCGGACTGCAGCGGCGGGAGCTCCGACCCCTCGGAGGAGCCTCCCGCCGTCCGCTCGACGTCAGCGCTCATGGGGGCCCTCGCCGGGGCTGTCCAGCCAGGGCCGGAACGTCTCCTCCCAGGCCTGCGGCGAGGTGATCTCCGGGAGCGCGTCGCGGTAGCGCCGGGCCAGGTCGTCCCACTCGGCGGCGAGCTGGCGGTGGATCGCGACCGTGCGCTTCATCTGGTCCTTGAACCGCTCGCGGTCTCGGCGGTAGAACGCCGCGCCCGTCTGGTCGGGCAGCGAGACGACCGCGGAGTCGTACCGGGCGATCTTGTGCCACCGGGAGTCCTGGGCCATGATCTCGGCCTCGGGGTGGGACTGCGCCATCTCCCGTGGCCTGCGCAGCTGCCGCAGCGGCTGCAGCAGCGCCTGCACCGTGGCGGCCCGGCCGGAGATCACCGGCGAGGCCTCCCTGCCCTTGCGGGGCAGCTTGTGCCGCTTGACCTCGGGGAGGTCGCTCGGGTCGGTGATGTAGGTCGCGTCGTCGAACCCCTTCACCATCCCCCGGATCTCGGGCAGCACCGTCGGCAGCAGCTCGTGGAGCCGCTCCGGACCGGCGAGCACGTCCTCGAGCGCCTTGTGGCGCAGCTCGACCGTGGAGTACTGCATGGAGACCATGTGCTTGATCTGGTGGTTGAAGCTCTCGCGCACCAGCCGGCCGCCGCGCGGGTAGGGCGAGTGCAGCAGCGCCGCGATGAACCGGTTGCGCACGTGGAAGTAGGACTGCCAGTCCAGGGCGTCGTTCTTGTCGGTCCACGGGACGTGCCAGACCGCCGCGCCCGGGAAGGTCACCGTCGGGTAGCCCGCCGCCTTCGCGCGCAGGCCGTACTCGGAGTCGTCCCACTTGATGAAGATCGGCAGCGAGAGGCCGATGTCCTGGAGCACCTCGGCCGGGATCAGGCACATGAACCAGCCGTTGTAGTCCACGTCGATCCGGGCGTGGAGCCAGCGGGTCGAGCGCAGGTTGCGCTCGGCGAAGTCCCACCCGGCGAAGACCCCGGGGGCCGAGCCCCACCAGAAGGTGTACGGCGAGACCCGCTCACCGAAGGAGTGGAGCTGGGTCTTCTGGAAGATCGAGAACATGTGGCCGCCGACGATGGTCGTCTTGCGGCACAGGTCACCGAACGTGACGGCGCGCAGGACGCCCTCGGTCTCGCACTCGACGTCGTCGTCGAGCATCATCACGTAGGTCGAGCGGCCGGCCTTGAGGCCTTCGTACTGGGCCCGGGCGAAGCCGCCGGAGCCGCCGATGTTGCCCTGCTCGATGATCCGCAGCTTGCCGCCGAGCGCCTTCTCGGCCTCGGGGAAGAACTCGGAGTCGACCACCTTGTCCTTGCCCTGCTCCATCACGACGACCTCGTCGAGGATGTCGTCGAGCTGGGAGGCGTCGCCGAGCTGGCCGAGCAGCTTGGCGCAGAAGTCCTGCCGGTTCATGGTCGTGATGCCGATCGTGACCGTGCCGCGCTCGGCACGGTCCTCGGGGACCTCGGCGGTCCACTCGGCGCTCTCGACGACGGCGTCCTCGTCGGCGGCGACGGTGTCGTACCAGTACCAGCCGCCGTCCACGAAGGGCTTGAGGGGCAGGTCGAAGGAGAACTCGCCCGAACCACCCTCGACGCTCGCGGAGTCGACCCGCTGCGAGCGGCCGTTGGCCATCGAGCGGTAGACGGTGACCGTGGCGCCCTCGCCACGCAGCCGCACGGTCAGCCGGACCTCGTCGACGATGGTGTGACGACGCCAGTACGACGCCGGGAAGGCGTTGAAGTAGGTGCCGAAGGACACGCTGTCGCCCTGCGAGACGCGGTAGGCGGTGCGGGACTCGATCTGGTCGGGGTGGACCGTGGACACGCCCTTCGCCGCGCTCTGGATCCGGGAGGCGATGGCGTTGGCCTCCAGCGCCGCGCGCGTGTGCCCGATGTCGAACTTGTCGGCGTCGAGGGCGGCGGGGTCCGGGTCGACGTAGAGCTTGATGACGTCGGTGTCGCGGCCCGCGGGCATGATCTGCCGCTGCAGCAGGACCCGGGCCATCCCCGGCGACGTGGAGTCGGCGGCCTCGCTGGTCTGCGTGTGGGTGACGGTCATGCGTCGACTCCTCCGCTCGTGAGCTCGGCACCCTCCGCGAAGTGGGGCTTGAGCTTGTTGTCGTACATGGAGAGGGCCGAGCCGATCGCCATGTGCATGTCGAGGTACTTGTAGGTGCCGAGCCGGCCACCGAAGAGCACCATCTGCTCCTGCCTGGCCAGGTCGCGGTACTTCAGCAGCTTCTCGCGGTCCTCGGCGGTGTTGACCGGGTAGTACGGCTCATCACCCTCCTCGGCGAAGCGGCTGTACTCGTGGATGATCACGGTCTTGCCGGGCAGGTGGGTCTTCACCCGCTCGGGGTGGAAGTGCTTGAACTCGATGATCCGGGTGTAGGGCACCTCCTGGTCGTTGTAGTTGACCACGCCGGTGCCCTGGAAGTCGTCGACGTCCACGACGCTCTCCTCGAGGTCGACGGTGCGCCAGGACAGTCGACCCTCGCAGTTGCCGAAGTACTCGTCGACCGGGCCGGTGTAGACGATCGGCACCGAGCCGAGGAACTCGTCCTTGACGTCGAAGAAGTCCGTCTCGAGACGCACCTCGATGTTGGGGTGGTCGGCCATCTTGGTCAGCCAGGCGGTGTAGCCGTCGACCGGCAGACCCTCGTAGGTGTCGTTGAACCAGCGGTTCTCGAAGGTGTAGCGCACCGGGAGCCGGGTGATGATGTCGGCGCTGAGCTTGGTGGGGTCGGTCTGCCACTGCTTGGCGGTGTAGCCCTTGATGAAGGCCTCGTAGAGCGGGCGGCCGATCAGGCTGATCCCCTTCTCCTCGAGGTTCGTGGCGTCCTCGGTGGCGATCTCGCTGGCCTGCTCCTTGATCAGCTCCCGCGCCTCGTCCGGCGTGTGGGACTTGCCGAAGAACTGGTTGATCAGGCCGAGGTTCATCGGCAGGGAGTAGACCTGCCCCTGGTACTTGCCGAACACCCGGTGCTTGTAGTCGGTGAACGAGGTGAACCGGTTGACGTACTCCCAGACCCGCTCGTTGGAGGTGTGGAACAGGTGCGCGCCGTACTTGTGCACCTCGACCCCGGTGCTGGGCTCCTTCTCGGAGTAGGCGTTGCCGCCGAGGTGGGCGCGGCGCTCGAGGACGAGCACCTGCAGCCCGAGCTCGTTGGCGCAACGCTCAGCGATCGTCAGTCCGAAGAAGCCGGAGCCGACGACGACGAGGTCAGGACTGGACACGTGTTCTCCTCCTAGGGGCCAGGCACGGGGGTGACGCGCAATGGGTCAGTCTACGGATGTGGGTGGTCGCTGCCGCATTCCGCGGGCGGCGCGTAGGGCACGGATCACGTTGCGCGCCTCGCCCCGGCCGCCGCGCAGCGGGCTCAGGAGCACCACGACCGCGGTGACCAGCCACGGCTTGAGCCGCACCAGCGGGTTCTCGCCGTAGCGCAGGTGGACGACGAAGAGGTTCCGGTACATGTAGAACCCCTTCCACGAGCCGAGGTCGTGCTGCTGGTCGAAGTCGAGCTGGCGCACCAGCACGGCGTCGCGGACCCCCCAGATCCGGAACCCCGCGCGGCGGGCCCGGACGGCGAAGTCCACGTCGTCGTAGAAGATGAAGTACGACGGGTCGGGCAGCCCGATCCGGTCGATCACCGACCGGTGGACCATGAAGCCCTCGAACGCGACGTTCTCCAGCTCGACCAGCTCGGGCATCGCCGCGCGCGAGGCGTAGGTCGTCTCGACCATCGCGGTCTTCGGCTTGATCGCGAGCGGGTTGGTGAGGTCGAAGCGCAGCGCCGCCTTCTCGACCAGCCGCCCGGCGGTGTCCTCGCGGACCGCCATCAGGCACTCCTCGTCGCGGGCGAGCAGCACCTCCAGGCAGTCCGGTGCCGGGACCACGTCGTCGTCCATCAACCACACCCGGTCGAAGCCGTCGCGGTGGGCGCGGCGCGTCCCGAGGTGGAAGCCACCGGCGCCGCCGAGGTTGTCCGGGCTGTGCACCACCTCCAGCGGCAGGTCGGCGGCCGCCGTCCTCGCCTCCAGGACTGCCCGGGTGTGGTCGGTGCTGGCGTTGTCGACGACGTAGACCGCGTCGGGACGGTGGGTCTGTGACGCGAGCCCGTCGAGCATCCCGACCAGCAGGTCGGCCCGGTTGAAGGTGACCACGACGACGGCCACGGTGTCGGTGCGCCCGGTGGTCGAGGGGCGAGCGGAGCGAGCCTCGAGACCCCCGGCCATCACAGGAACCTCTCGTGGCCGGTGAAGTCGCCGCGCAGGGCCGCGCCGAAGCCGCGCAGGCTCAGCCCGAGCCGGCCGGGGGCCCGCCGGGTCAGGGTGTAGAACCACACCGTCTTCACCCAGAACATCAGCACGTGCGGCCAGCCCCGGTAGTCGCGCAGGTTCACCGTGTTGTTGCGGGCCATGCAGTAGTGCTTGAGGTCACTCGGGCTGTGGTTGTACGTCGTGCGGCCGAACATCATCGGCGTGCCGAGCTCCCCCACCGAGGGGTGCTGCACCCGGGCGGCGGTGACGGTCGCGATCCGGGCGCCGTCGCGCTCGGCCCGCAGCCGGTACTCGTGGTCGTCGCCCCAGATGAAGAAGTCCTCCCGCGGGTAGCCGATCCGCTCCGCCAGCGCCCGGGTGACCAGCACCCCGTTGAACGGGATGACCACGTCGCGCACGAGCCCCTCGCGGGCGGCCCGGTCGACCGAGGCGCGGTCGTGGACGACCCGGGTGCCGCCGGGGATCCGGATGGGGAAGACGAGCCGCTCGGGGTCGGCCTCGTCGACGACGACCGGGCCCCAGAAGTCGAGCTCGCCGTGGTGGGCCAGCAACAGGTCCAGGCAGTCGGGGTCGGGCAGCCCGTCGTCGTCCATCAGCCAGACCAGGTCGGCCGCGCACTCCTCGACCGCCACCCGCAGCCCCTCGTGGAAGCCGCCCGCACCACCGCGGTTGCGGTCCAGGGTGATCCCCGTGATGCCGTCACGCCCGGAGACCGTGCGCAGCCACTCCCCCGTGCCGTCGGTCGAGGCGTTGTCGACGACCACCACACCGTCGAGCCGGTCGACCTCGGTGAGCCGGGTCACCAGCCGGCGGAGCAGCTCCAGCCGGTTGAACGTCACCACGGCTGCGACGACTCGCGGTCGCTGCTGCTCCTGCCCGGTCACGGGCTTCACCCTCCCACGCGGGGATCAGCAGGTGGCACCGAGGTCGCTGGCCTGGTTGGCGGCGTACCCCTCGGACATGCTGCCGATGGAACCACCCGTGGTGCCCTGGGTGGACTGCTTGCGCCGCTTCTTCTTCTCCGGCGCGGGGGCGTCGCCCTCGGACCGGTCGATGCCCAGCGACACCATCTCGTGGACCTCGGAGAGGTCGGGGTCGGCGGTGTTCACCTGCGGGGGAACGAGCGAGACCGTCGAGATCTGCTGCGACCTGGCCTGGAGGGCGAGCTCGAGGAACCGGTCCACCTCCGAGCCCGGGATGCTGGTCGAGACCATCGAGGAGCTGGCCTGGGCGATCTTCTGGAAGTTGCGCAGGGCGACCTGCGGGCTGACCTGCTGGAGCATCGCGGCCATCACGCACTTCTGGCGCGCCATCCGCGAGTAGTCGTCGGAGCCGTAGCGGGCCCGGGCGAACCAGAGTGTCTCCAGGCCGTCGAGCTGCTGCACGCCCGGCTGGATGTAGCGGAAGTAGGAGTCGCTCGGCAGCCCGACGGGGATCTGGTCGCGAACGTTGAGGGTGACGCCGCCGAAGGCGTCGACGAGGTCCTTGAAGCCCTCGAGGTTGACCATCGCCCAGTAGTTGATGTCCAGGCCGGTGATCCCCTCGACCGCCTCGATCGTGGCGTCCACCCCGGGGTTGTCGGAGTCGGGGAACAGCTCGGGCCGGTCGATCGCCCAGGTACTGACCCCGTTGAGGTAGTCCGCGTCGAAGCCGTCGGGGAACTGCTCGGCCATCACCGAGTCGTCGCGGAACTCGAAGTTCGTCATGTTCCGGGGCAGGCTGATCAGGACCGTCCGGCCGGTCACGGCGTCGATGCTCGCGACCGTGATCGAGTCCGGGCGCAGGCCCCACCGGCCGGCGCCGGCGTCGCCGCCGAGCAGGGCGACGTTGTAGCGGCCGTGGGCGGCCCCGACGGCCTCACCGTCGCCGAACATGGTGAGGATCAGGTCGCGCTGCACGGCCACCAGGTGGGAGCCGAAGAGCAGCGCCCCGGCCACCGAGAAGCAGAGCAGGCCGTTGACCGAGACCACGGCCCGGCGGTGCTGGTAGCTCAGGGTGAGCGGCTGCCCGATCCGCCAGGCGTCGACGATCAGGAACGCCCAGCCCAGCGCCAGCAGGATCAGCGCGAACCGGAGCACGCCCAGCACCAGGGTGTTGGAGGCGAGCTCGAAGGCGATCCCGTGGTCGAGGAGGGTGGCGACCAGCGTGAGCAGCGTGGCCAGCAGCAGCCCGAACCAGATCCGCATCGCCACCCGGCCGACCTGGCGGTTCCCGGCGACCAGCTGGGCGGAGCCCGGCAGCACCAGGGTCATCAGCATCAAGGCGATGGCGCGCCGGAACCGGACGCGCGCGGCGCGCTCGCCGGCGTCGCGTCGCGGGGTCGTCGGCCCGGGGGAAGAAACGGGCATGCGGGTCGTGCCTCTCGCTGCTCGGGGAAGAAAGCCTCAAGAATGTGAACTGCCGCCAGTATCACCAGTCACACCCGTCACAGCCCGCAGGCGCGCCGCGACGGCCGGCGCCGGACCCGGGGGACGAGGTGCGGGCCCCGTCGCGGGGGCACGGTAGTTTCCTCGCATGGCTGACCGTCCGCAGGGTGGCCCCGAGAAGGGGACTCCGGAGTACGACTGGCTCTACGGCAAGAAGGGGAAGCAGCCGGCGGGGGACGAGACCCGACAGCTGCCCCAGCAGCCGCGGGCCGAGGAGACCCAGGTGATGCCTGCGCAGCGCCGCGACGCCCGCGGCCAGCAGCCGCCGCCACCGACGTCCCCGCCGCCCGGAAGGCGGGCGACCGGCCCCTCCTCGAACCGCGGCCTGCGCTCCTTCGGCTGGAAGAAGGCGCTGCTGGCCCTGCTGCTGGTCTGGGTGGTGTTCCTGGTCGCCATCCCGCTGTGGGCGTGGTCGAAGGTCGACAAGGTCAACGCCTTCCCCGCCGGCAACCGGCCCGACGACCAACCGGGCACGACCTACCTCATGATCGGCTCGGACTCCCGCGAGGACCTCACGGCCGCGGAGCGCAAGGAGCTCGGCACCGGGAACGCCTCGGGCCAGCGCACCGACACGATCATGCTGCTCCACACCGGCGCGGGCCCGAACCTGCTGATGTCGATCCCCCGTGACTCGCTGGTCGAGGTCCCGGGCTACGGCACCACGAAGATCAACGCCGCCTACGCCTACGACGGCGCGAAGCTGCTCACCCGGACCATCGAGAACGAGACCGGGATCCGGATCGACCACTTCGTCGAGGTCGGCTTCGGCGGGTTCGTCGACCTCGTCGACGCCGTGGGCGGCATCGAGGTCTGCCCGCCGTTCGCCATGGACGACCCGCTGGCCAAGATCGACCTGAAGAAGGGCTGCCAGGACGTCGACGGACCCACGGCCCTCGGCTACGCGCGCTCCCGCAAGACCGACCAGCAGTTCGGCGACCTCGGCCGGGCGCAGCGCCAGCGCGAGGTGGTCTCCGCGATCGGCCGCGAGGCGGTCTCCCCGTGGTCGGTCCTCAACCCGGTGCGCTACTACGACCTCAACATGGCCGGCGCCCGTGCCGTGCGGGTGAGCGAGGGCAGCTCGCCGTTCGCGATGGCGCGGTGGGCGTTCGCGATGACCCGCGTCAACGGCGAGAACGGCCTGACCTGCGGCGTGCCGGTCGCGGACTTCGCGGTGAACTGGGACCAGGAGCGCTCGGAGCAGATGTTCGAGCTCATCCGCACCGACGACACCGAGAGCATCCCGAAGGCGCTCTGCACTCCGACCGGCTTCCCGAAGCAGTAGCGCCCGCTCAGCGCTCGTCGCTGATCCGCCGGGCCTTGCCGAGCGAGCGCTCCAGCGCGCCCGCGGGCAGCACCTCCACGCGCGCGGTGACCCCGATCCGCTCCTTGACCCGGTGGCCGAGCCGCTCGGCGAGCCCCGGGAACGAGGCAGCGTCGGGCGTGCCGGCCGCCTCGACCCGGATCGTGAGCTCGTCGAGGGCACCCGGGCGGGACAGCACGCACAGGTAGTGCGGCGCCAGGCCCTCGATCGTGAGGATCTGCTCCTCCACCTGGCTCGGGAAGACGTTGACCCCCCGCACGATCATCAGGTCGTCGGTCCGGCCGGTGACCTTGGCCATCCGCCGGAACGCCGGGTACGCCGTGCCGGGCAGCAGCCGGGTCAGGTCCCGGGTCCGGTAGCGGACCACCGGCATCGCCTGCTTGGTGAGGCTGGTGAACACCAGCTCCCCCTGCTCGCCGTCGGGGACCGGCTCGAGGGTCACCGGGTCCACGACCTCCGGCAGGAAGTGGTCCTCCCACACGTGCAGCCCGTCCTGGGTCTCCCCCGACTCCTGGCTGACCCCGGGGCCCATCACCTCGGACAGCCCGTAGATGTCGACCGCCCGGATCCCCGACCGCGCCTCCACGGCGCGGCGCATCTCGTCGGTCCACGGCTCGGCGCCGAAGATGCCGATCTCCAGCCCGGTGCGGCGCGGGTCGATCCCCTGCGCCTCCATCTCGTCGAGCAGCGCCAGGAAGTACGACGGGGTCACCATGATGATCCGCGGCCCGAAGTCGGCGATCAGCTGCACCTGGCGCTCGGTCATGCCGCCGCTGACCGGCACGACCGTGCAGCCGAGCCGCTCCGCGCCGTAGTGGGCACCCAGCCCGCCGGTGAACAGCCCGTAGCCGTAGGCCACGTGGACCAGGTCCCCCGGACGGCCGCCGGCGGCCCGGATCGAGCGCGCCATCAGCTCGGCCCAGGTGTCCACGTCCTCGCGGGTGTAGCCCACGACCGTCGGCCTGCCGGTCGTGCCGCTGGACGCGTGGACGCGAGCGACCTTCTCGCGCGGCACAGCGAACATCCCGAACGGGTACTGGGCGCGCAGGTCGGCCTTGGTGGTGAACGGGAACCGGGCGAGGTCGGCGAGCGAGGTGACGTCGTCCGGTGAGACCCCGGCGTCGCGCCACGCCGCGGCGTAGTGGGGGACGCCGGCGGCCCGGCGCAGCGTGTCGCGCAGCCGGGCCAGCTGGAGCTCCTCCAGCGCCGCGCGGTCCAGCCCGGGCACGGCACCGACCGGGTCGCTCACGACTGCTCCTCCCAGATCGCGCCGCCGATCTCGCGGGACCGGCCCACGAACTCGGCGACCAGGGTCTCGCCGACGACGACGGTCACGTCGTAGACGCCGTCGCGGCCCTCCCGGCTGCGCTCGGTGGCCGTCGCCAGCAGCAGGTCGCCGAGCCGGGTGGGCGCGCGGAACCTGATCTCCGCACCGGCGGCGACCGTGGTGCGGTTGTAGGAGTTGCAGGCGAACGCGAAGGCGCTGTCGGCGAGGGCGAAGGTGAGCCCGCCGTGGCCGATGGCGTGGCCGTTGACCATGTCCTCCCGGAGGGTCATCGACAATACGGCCCGCCCGGGGCCGACCTCGAGGATCTCCATGCCGAGGCCGCGGCTGGCCGCGTCGCCCGCCCACATCGCGTCGGCGCTGCGACGCGCCCGCTGCTCCGGCGTCACGACGTCAGCCGCAGCACCGACAGCAGGGTGCGGGCCGCCTCGCCACCGGCCTCCTCGGCCACCAACGCGGCCGTCGGCACGTCGAGGTCGGCGAGCAGCGCGCCCAGCACGCGGTGGCGGCCCTCGGGACTGCCCTCGCGGCCGGCGGCGGCCCGCAGCCGCGCCAGCAGGTCGGCGCTCGCGGCGAGCGCGGCGGCGTCGTACTCCCACGGCTCGTCCCACCGGCGGTGCAGCAGCAGCAGCCGGACCGCCGCACCCTCGTGGTCGGCCAGCAGGTCGCGCACCAGCACCAGGTTGCCGGTCGACTTCGCCATCTTGGCGCCGTCGGCGTGGACGGTGCCGACGTGCATGGCCCGACGGGCGAACGGACGCGAACCGGTGGCCGCCTCGACCATCGCGGACTGGTAGGCGTGGTGGGGGAAGACCAGGTCGGCACCGCCGACCAGCACGTCCACGTTGGCCCCGAAGACCGTCATCGCCATCGCGGCGCACTCCACGTGCCACGCCGGCCGGCCCCAGCCCCACGGGCTCGGCCAGGCGGGCTGGTCGTCGGAGGAGGGCTTCCACAGCGGCACGTCCCAGTCCGCGTCCCGGCCGTCGTCGGCACGGTCACCGAACTCGGCGAAGGCCGCCAGCGCCTCGTCCTCGCCCAACCCGCCGCGGTCGAGGTCGTCGGGCGCCCGGAAGAACACGGTGCCGGCCCGCTCGTAGGCCCGGTCGAGCCGCAGCAGGGCGTCGACCAGCTGCACCACCTGTGAGACGTGGGCACGTGCGCGGGGCGTGGCGTCGGGCCTGGCCACCGCCAGGTCCCGCATGTCGCGGTCGAACAGGAACTCCTGGGTGACGGCCACGTCGTCGTAGGGCCGCTGCCGCTGAGCGGCCGCCGCGGTCAGCACGTCGTCGACGTCCGTGACGTTGCGGGAGGTGACGGTGCGGACCTCGACGGCCCGGGCGACGCTCGCGAGCAGGTCGGACCAGACGAAGGTCGCCGCGTGGCCGAGGTGGGTGACGTCGTACGGCGTGATCCCGCAGGTGTAGATCCGCGCCGCGCCCGTCAACGGCAGCGGGACACCGGCCAGGACCAGGTCGGCCGAGCGCGGTCCGGAGGGCAGCCACGGGTAGCGGCCGTGGTCGGTGGGAGTCGCAGCCATGTCCCGATCATGCCCGACGGGCCCGGGCGCGGCCGGGCCGCCGCCCCCGGTCTGGTTGAGTGGGCGAGGCGCGTCTCACGGGGGACCGCGACCCGGGCGCTCGCCCCGGGATCCTGCAGCGGAGTTCAAGGGGTGTGTGGCGACGTGGGCACGTGGATCTGCTCGTTCTGTGGTCGACCGGGGTCGGGCGACCGGCATCTCGTGGGCGGCCTGGGCGCCATGATCTGCCTACCGTGCGTGGAGGAGCTCCACGTCCTGGCGCGCCCGCCCGTCCCCGCCACCTCATCCGGACCCGACGAGGGACCCCCGTGGGAGTCGATGTCGAACGCCGAGCTGCTCGACCAGCTGCCACGGATCATGGCGACCGCCGACCAGGTGGACCGGTTCGCCACGGAGTGGATCTCGCTGATCCGTGACCGGGGCGAGTCCTGGACCGCGATCGGTCAGGCGCTCGGCGTGACCCGGCAGGCCGCGTGGGAGCGGTTCTCCAAGCGGATCGCGAGCAGGGCCGCCGTCTGACACGGCTCGCCACTAGGCTCGCAGCAATGTCCCCCACCCCGAGCCCCACGCCGCCACGGCGCAAGCACCTGATGGACCCGGACGCTCCCCGGCGACCGCCCACCCCCGCCTCCGCCGAGCGTCTGACCCGGGTGCAGCGCTGGGTGATGTCCACGCTGGCGGTGACCACGGTCCTCCACCTGGCCGCAGGTCTGGTGCTCGCCGCACTCTTCCTGCCCGACCCGCGGCTGAGCTCCCAGGTCGGGCTGAACGTGATCGCGGCGGCCTTCGGCGTGCTCGCGGTCGCCGCCGGGCTGGCCATCCACGGCCGCTCGGTGCTCTCCCCCTGGCTGGCCCTCGGCCTGCTCCCCGGCGCGCTCGGCCTCTGGCTCACCCTCGCCTGAGCCCCCGGGTCAGAGCCGGGGCAGAGCCGGTTCAGAGCCGGTTCAGAGCCGGTTCAGAGCATGGACTGGACGCCGTTCAGGAGCTGGCGGGCCATCACGATCCGCTGCACCTGGTTGGTGCCCTCGTAGATCTGGGTGGTCTTGGCAGCCACCCCCTTCAAGTGTCTCTGACCTGCAGTTTCGTCGCATCTCTGTCACACAGCGCCACATAGCGCCTGCCGACAGGTGCCGACTGGTTCGCCCTGGTTCGTGCGGGGATTGCCGAGCTCAGAGGCGTGCCGGACCGGTCACCGGCATGACTGACGAGAACATCCAGACGCACTGCTGCAACCAAGTACCTCCGCGACACGGACGGGTCCCGCGTTGCCACGATCGCCCGGGCGTTCGGCATGGACGTCCACGCGTGGAATCCCCACCTCACCAAGGAACGCGCCGCCGCGGCAGCAGTGACCCGTGCCGCGTCACCGAACGGGTCGATGGCGGGCAGCGACTGGGTGTCGATCCATCTCGTCCTCAGCGACAGCACCCAAGGCCTCATCGGGCGCTCCGAACTGCGCGCGATGAGGCGCGGCGCCCGCCTCGTGAACACCTCCCGCGCCGTCTCGTCGACACCGACGCGCTCGTGAAGGTTCTGGCCACAGGACACCTCGCCCGGCGCCGGCCTCGACGTCCACGACACCGAACCTCCCAGCACGGCATCCGCTGAGCACGCTTCCGAACGTCCTCGCCCTGCCACACCTGGGCTACGTGACCGACGCCAACTCTCGCGCCTACTTCCAAGGTGATGTCGAGTGCATCGAGGCATGGGTGGCCGGCAAATCCATCCGCGTGCTCACCTGAATTCCGCTGCGGCTTTCGGACTTCTCAGACACTCGGCTGTGGGACACGCCCAGGTGTGAGGCCTTCGCAGTGCTCCCTCGACCACGTCGCTGTCCACCCGGTTCGTATCAAGGGCTAGGCGGAGGCCCCACTCGAAGCCGGGCAGGCGACTGCGTCACGTGCGGTGGGGATCGTCCCTCTCGGACACGTCTGCGTCAGTGTCCTGACCGGAGGCGCGGACCAGCATCCGTTCGCCTGGGCGACCGAAGATGCTCAACACCTCCGCCGGCCCCTCCCCGGTGCTCCCGAACCAATGAGGTACTTGGGTGTCGAACTCGGCCGCCTCACCCATCCTGAGCTCGAGGTCCTGGTCGCCGAGGATGAGCCGCAGGCGGCCGGAGAGGACGTAGAGCCACTCGAACCCGTCATGCGAGCGTGGCGCCGGGTCGGACTGCGCGGTCGGGATGACGATCTTCCACGCCTGGATACCACCGGGCCGGGTCAACGGCAGCACGGTCCGGCCGTTCACCCGACGCGGCTTCAACCGGATGCGGGGGTCGCCGACCTCGGGCGCACCCACGAGGTCGTCCAACGGAACGCGGTAGGTCCCCGCCAGCGGCAGCAGCAGCTCCAGGCTCGGCTTCCGCTGTCCGGTCTCCAACCGCGACAACGTGCTCTTCGAGATGCCCGCCAACGATGCCGCCTCCGTCAACGTCAGACCACGCTGCTCCCGAACCCGCCGCAACCGCGACGCGACCAGGTCCAACGCGGCTGCGATCCGCTCCTCCACGGGCGGCGAGGGCGCTGCGCGGTCAACCTCCAGGTGGGCCGAGCCGGAACCGGGCGGCGACGGCTGCTCGATGTTCATGGGTCGAGTGAACCGCGCCCTTCCCAGAAACAGCAACAACCGTTGTCGTGGTGCTCGCCGCGCGCGACCCTCGTGTCATGAGCACCAACGAGCAGCCGACCAGCCCCCTCACCGCCTCCGCTGAGAACACGACGGCGGTCACCAGCGGTCGCTACGACGTCATCATCGTCGGCGGCGGCGCAGCCGGCCTTTCTGCCGCGCTCGTGCTCGGCCGCACTCGCCGCCGCGTCGCGGTCGTCGATGCCGGCCAGCCCCGCAACGCGCCCGCCGCACACATGCAGGGCTTCCTCGGGTCCGACGGTCTGCCTCCTGCCGACCTCCTCGCTCAAGGCCGCGCCGAAGTTGCGGAGTATGGCGTCGACCAGCTCAACGGCACCGTCGACACCATCACTCCAGCTGAGACCACGTCGAGCGGGTCTCTCACCCCAGCCGCCTCCCCGCGGTTCGTGGTCACTCTCACCGACGGGACCACGCTCGAGGCGCGTGCCGTTCTCGTGACGACCGGCTTGCGGGACGAGCTCCCCGACGTCCCCGGCGTTCGCGAACGGTGGGGCCGCGACCTCCTCCACTGTCCCTACTGCCACGGGTACGAGGTCCGCGACCAACCCCTGGGCGTGCTGGCCGGAGACCACGCCCACCTCGAGGAGACCCTCGCCCACGCCCACCTCATCCGACAGTGGTCCGACGACGTCGTCCTCTTCACCAACGGCACCGTCTTGACCGCAACCCAGCGCGAACAGCTCGTCGCCCGCGCCGTCGGCATCGTCGACGAGACCGTCGTCAGCCTCGCCGTCGAGGACGACCAGCTCACCGGTGTCGTTGTTGACGGGGGCCGCATCGTGCCCCGCACCGCCGTGTTCGTCCGGCCCGGGTTCGTCCCCAACGACACCCTGCTCGTGGACCTCGACTGTGCGGTCCGAGACAACGGCTGGGTCCAGGTCGACCCCACAGGCGCCACCTCCGTCCCGGGAGTCTGGGCAGCAGGAAACGCCACCAACCCCCGAGCCCAGGTCATCACCGCCGCCGGCGAAGGGTCCGCTGCCGCCATCGCGATCAACAACGCCCTGGTCGACCAGGAAATCCCGGCCGCCGTCACCAACTTCCGGCTCGGCCTCCCGGCCTGACCGGGTCTCCTCACCGGGCGACACCACCGCCCACCCACGACACCGACCTGCCAGAGCCCGCGCACGTCGGCCCCACCCAGCACGCCCACGACACCTCACCGAAGGGACATCATCATGATCACCAACGCCCACCCCAAGCCCTCCCCCGGCGCTGCCGGTCCCGCGAGCAAGCCGCTCGGTCCGCCGACCAAGCACCAGCTCGCCCTCATGATCTGGGTCGCGGTCTTCCCGACCCTGACCCTGCTGAACCTGACCATCGGTCCGTGGCTGGCCGACCTCAACCCCGTGCTGCGGACCTTCATCCTCGCCACGGCTGCGGTCCCGATCGTCATCTACGGGCTCATGCCGCGTCTGCACCGGCTGCGCGTCCAGATCCTGACCCGGCAGACCGCCTGACGACAACCCCGACCCGTCTGGTGCGGCAACACCGTCCCCCTCCGTCGCACCGACGTCGCCGCCGAGCTCCCCCGGCTCGCGGCCCAGCGCCCCCGACCCGCCATACCGGCGTCGGGGGCGTTGCGCACCCCGCCACTGCGTGCACCAGCCCCGCCAGGCGTCTTCAGCCCTACGCTGACCTCATGCCTGCGCTGGGCGTCAAGCTACGGATACCGACCGCTCGTCGAGCGCTCGTCCCCCGCGCACGCCTCACCGAACAGCTCTCCGTGACCGATGGGCACGGTGGCGTGACTCCTCGGCTCGTGCTGGTCGCGGCACCCGCCGGGTTCGGCAAGACCACCCTGCTCACTCAGTGGCTCCACGCCACCACCAGTTCGAGCGGCGCCGGCAGTCCAGCACCACGTATCGCCTGGCTGTCGCTGGACGCGGAGGACTCCGACCTGCGCCGTTTTCTCACCCACCTCGTCGCGGCCGTGCAAGCTCCCGACTCGACCAACGCCCTCGGCGTGGAGGCGGCTCAGCTGCTCGAGGCCGACCCCCTAGCCGCCGAAGGCGTGCTCGTCAGCCTCATCAACGACCTCGACACCCACGCCGACCGCATGATCATCGCGCTGGACGACTACCACGTCGTCGACGACGCGGAGGTCCACCGGGCGGTGGCGTTCCTCCTGGACAACCTCCCGCCACCAGTCACCCTGGCCATGACCACCCGGGCCGACCCGCCCCTGCCCGTGGCGCGCCTGCGCGCCCGAGGCGAACTGGTCGAAGTCCGCGCCGCCGACCTCCGCTTCACCCATGCCGAGGCGACCACCTTCCTCAACGGCACGATGGGTCTGCACCTCGAGCCAGACCACGTCACCGCACTCGGCGAACGCACCGAAGGTTGGGCGGCTGGACTGCAGCTCGCCGCCCTCTCCGCGCGAACCCGTAGCAGCGCCGACGACGTCGCCGGGTTCGTCGAGTCGTTCTCCGGGAGCCACCGGTTCGTCCTCGACTACCTCCTCGACGAGGTCCTCTCCCGCCATTCCGAGGACGTCCGCACCTTCCTCCTCGCCACGTCCGTCCTCACCCAGCTCACTGCCGGGCTCTGCGACGCCGTCACGGGCCGCCACGACAGTCAGCAGATGCTTGAACGGCTCGAAGCAGAAGGCCTCTTCGTCGTCTCCCTCGACGAGGACCGCCACTGGTTCCGCTACCACCACCTCTTCGCCGACGCGCTCCGCACCCGCCTGCCCGACGACCTTCCCGGCCGCAGCGACACGCTCCACACGGCCGCCTCGCACTGGCTCGCCGACAACGGCCAACTCGCCGACGCGGTCCGCCACGCCTTCGCCGGCCGCGACCAGGTCCACGCCGCCCACCTCATCGAGCTCAGCCTCGGCGACCAAAGACGACGCCGACAGGACCCCACGCTGCGCGAGTGGGCCGATCGTCTCGACCACGACGTCGTCGTCCACCGGCCCCTGCTGGCCGCCTTCGTCGGATGGAGCCGACTGGCTCAAGGCGACGTCGACGGCGTCGAACCGTGGCTCGACGCCGCCGAAGCCGCCCTGGCCACCATCCAGACCAGCACCCCGGACACTGCCCGCGCCGGGCCGGAGGCGCCGCCCGTCGCCGCGGCACTGGCATCAGCGGTGGTCGATCGGGACGCGGAGCTGCGAGGCCTGCCAGCCATGATTTCGGTGTACCGGGCGGCGGTCGCCCAAGCACGCGGCAACACCGACGGCATCGTGGCCCATGCTCGCCACGCCTTGGAAGTCGCGGGGCCCGCGGACCACTTCTCGCGAGGGGCAGCCAACGGTTTCCTCGGTCTGGCGGCGTGGGCGGCCGGTGACCTCACCGCCGCGGTCGACACGTTCACCGGCGCCATCGAGAGCCTCGACGCGGCCGGCATGCGCGCCGACGCGCTCGGCTCGGTCGTCGTCCTCGCCCAGATGTGGCTCGCACGCGGTGACACCCACCAAGCCTGCGCCTACTGCGAGAACGCCATCGCCGACGCAACCCGTCACCCTGGCCCGACCCTGCCCATAGCGGGGGACCTGAACGTCGGGCTCGCCGACGTCTTGCGTGAGCAAGGAGACCTCACAGGCGCGGAGCACCACCTAGAGGCCGCCCGCCAGCTGGGCGAGAGAGCCTCGCTTCCGGAGAACCGCCACCGCTGGTACGCCACCGCGGCCGCCGTCCGGCGAGCCCGCGGCGACCTCGACGGCGCCCTCACCCTGCTCGGGACGGCCGAAGAGCTCTACCTGCCCGGCTACTTCCCCGACGTGAGACCGATACCCGCCATCCGGGCCAGGACCCACCTCTCCTTGCAGCACCTCGACGCGGCACGGGCCTGGGCCAAGTTCCGTAGCGTCCGCGCACACGATCCGGTCACGTACCTCAGCGAGTACGACCTCCTCACACTCGCGCGGCTGCTGACCGCCACCGGAGACCAGCAGGCTGCCGTCGCTCTGGGCGGCCGCGTTCTCAAAGCGGCCGAAGCGGCTGACCGGGCAGGCAGCATCATCGAAGCGCGGCTGGTGCGTGCCCTCGCCCACGACGCCGCCGGACATCCGGACTCCGCGCTCGATGACCTGGGCATCGCGGTGGACCTCGGCGCGCCGGCCGGATACTGCCGCCTCTACCTCGACGAAGGCCCGGCGGCCCACCGGCTGCTGGCGCAGCTCGCAGCCACCTCCACCGGCACCGCCGCGCTGGCGCAACGGGTCCTCGACGCCAGCGCCAACGCCGCCGCCGTGGGCCCGGCCTCCCAGGAAGCGCCACCAGGCCAGACCAGCTCCCCAAACGGGGTACCGGGCGAGGCGCTGAGCGTCCGGGAGCTCGAGGTGCTTCACCTCCTGGCGAGCGAACTGAGCGGCCCGGACATCGCCCGAAAGCTGTTCGTCTCCGTCAACACCTTCCGCACCCACACCCGGCACATCTTCACCAAGCTCGACGTCCAGACACGCCGCGCCGCCGTCCACAGAGCCAGCGAGCTCGGCCTCCTCTGACCACCCGACCGCGGCGCACCAGGGGGACCCGCGTGCGCGAATCACCATGCCGGTCACATCACGTGGGGATGTGAGGTCACCACCTCGGTTGGGAGCGTCGTCGACATGCCGGACCACCCGGACCGGCCCGACACCGAGGACAGGACATGACCACCACCACCGTCACCGCCAGCCGCCTCACCGCCGCTGCCGGCGTGTGCGCAGCCGTCGCCGGCGCCCTGTACGCCGGCGTCCAGATCAACCACCCCGCCGCCGACCTGGCCCACATCACCAGCACCGACCTCCGCATCCGGGAGGTCGCCAAGATGACCATGGCCGCCCTCGCCATCCTCGGGTTCACCGGCATGCTGGTCCGCAACCGGCGCAAGCTCGGCCTCTTCGGCGTCTTCAGCTACGCGCTGCTCGTCGTCGGCTACTTCGCGATGTTCGCCAACCAGGTCATCGTCGCCACCGTCCTGCCGACCCTGTCCAAGACCGACCCCGGCTACGTGCAGAGCTACATCGACGGCGCCCTCGGCAACACCCCCGCCGGTGACATCGGCGCCGCCCAGACCCTGTTCCTGGTTACCGGCATCGGCTACTCCATCGGCGGCCTGCTGTTCGGCATCGCGCTCTTCCGCGCCGGCATCCTGTCCCGCTGGGCCTCCGCCCTGTTCGCCGTCAGCACCGTCTCCGCGTTCGCCCTCGCCGTGCTGCCCCAGTCCTTCAACCGACCCCTCGCCGTCCCCGTCGGCATCGCCCTCATGGGTCTGGGCTACTCGCTGTGGCGCAACCGCACCGAGACCCCCGCCGCCAAGACCGACGCAGGTGTCACCACCTCAACCAGGGGCTCGCACGAGCCCGTGGGCCGGTGACCACCCACACCACCACCACGACGACACAGCGCACCAGACGGCCCTCGGGGGCCGGCTGGCCCGTCACCGTCGCTCTGGTGGTCCTCTCAGCCATCCCGCTCACCGCCGGCGCGCTCCGCCTCGTCCAGCTCGGCGGTGGCCCCGACCTCATCCCCGCCGACGACCGGTTCGCCGGCTTCCCCGCCGCCCTCGTCATCCACATCGTCGGGTCGGCCTGCTTCGCACTGGTCGGCATCGGACAGCTCGTCACCCGGTTCCGGCGAAGCCACCCCACGTGGCACAGACGAGCCGGCCGTTTCCTGGTCATCGCCGGCCTCACCGTCGTGGGCTCCGCACTCTGGCTCACCCTCGGCTATCCCGCCCAGCCCGGCACCGGACCCGTCCTCTTCGTCGTCCGCCTGGTCGTCGCGCTCGCCATGGGCGGCTGCCTGCTCCTCGGGTTCGCGGCCATCCGCCGCCGCGACATCACCGCCCACCGGGCCTGGATGGTCCGTGCCTACGCCCTCGCGCTCGGGGCCGGCACCCAGGCGTTCACCGAGGGGTTCACCGAGGCCACCCTCGGCGTCGGGGTGCTCTCCGGCGACCTGGCCAAAGCCGCCGGCTGGGTCATCAACCTCGCCGTTGCCGAATGGGCGCTGCGTCGCCTAGACCGCAGGTCTCCCACACGTCGCAGAACCCGCCGCCGTGCCGGCAGCCGTCCTCGGAGCGGGGCCGTCGGATGAGCTCCGAAGGCTCCACCAACCATGCCGGCCCCACCACCTGCCGGGTGCGGGTCCGCGGCCACCTCGACGACCACTGGAGCGCCAAGCTCGGCGGCTTCACCATCACCCGGCAACCCGACGGCACCTCCACGTTGGCCGGCGTAGTGGCCGACCAAGCCCAGCTTCACGGGGTCCTCGTCGGCCTGCGCGACATCGGTATCGAGCTCCTGTCCCTCGACACCGTCGTACAGGACGAGCCCGCACTGCTGACACCACTGAGCACCACCCGGCTCACCCTGCGACCCGCAGTCACCGACGACGCAGCACCGACGTGGGAGTACCGGCAGCTGCCCGAGGTCAACGAGTGGCTCACCGGAGGTCCCGACACCTTCACCGGGTACCGCGAGCTGTTCACTGAACCTGACCGACTTGCCGCCACCGTCATCGTGGAACTCCATGACGGCACCCTCATCGGGGACTTCATGATGCGTCGACGCGACGCCTGGGCCCAGAGCGACGTCTCCTCCCGTGCTGCAGGCCGGGAGGTGGAGCTCGGCTGGGTCCTTCACCCAGCCCACACCGGGCACGGATACGCCACCGAAGCCGTCCAGGAGCTGCTGCGCCACTGCTTCGTCGACCTCGGCATCCACCGCGTGACCGCCGGCTGCTTCACCACCAACGACACCTCGTGGCGGTTGATGGAGAGGGCCGGTATGCGCCGCGAAGCACACACCCTCCAAGATGCGCTGCACCGGTCAGGACGCTGGCTCGACTCCTACACCTACGCCGTACTCGCCGACGAATGGACAACCACCTCACGAGACGTCGATCAGGCTCAGGTTCCGTCACCACCGGCATGGGCGCAAAGCTCCTGACCACCGGAGCTGGCGGCATCGCATCGGAGGGACTCACGGCACGGTGATGACGACCTTGGCACGGGCATGCTCGACCTCCAGATACCGGATGGCAGCCGGCACGTCGTCCAGCGGGAACACACGGTCGATGACGGGCCGCACTGCGCCGCTCTCGACCAGTCGCTTCACCCTCTCCAGCGTCCGCGTGGTCGGTTGAGCCTGTGGGACCCGGATCTGGAACGGCTGGAACTGTGCCACGGCCGTGGCACCGATCAACAGCCGCATCGGACCCACGACGCGGCCCTCGCCGGACGTGCCGCCTCCCGACAGCACCAGAGTGCCGCCGGGGCGCACGGTGCGCCGGAGCTCGCGCAGGCTCCGGTTTCCCACCAGGTCGACGACTGCGTCGTAGGACTGCCCGGTTCGGGTGAAGTCGGCGACCGCGTAGTCCACGACCTCGTCGGCGCCCAACGACCCGGCGAGATCAAGGTTGCGGGGGCTAACCACGGCCGTCACTCCCCAACCCAGGGCCTTGGCGATCTGGATGGCAAACGTGCCTACGCCACCCGAGGCGCCGTTGATGAGGACGGTGCCGCACTGCGCAGCTCCGGCCTCCTCCACGCACAGCAGCGCGGTGCTGGCCCCCAGCGGGATGGCAGCGGCCTCCTCGAAGCTCACGCCGGCCGGGAGGCCGGCCACCCGGTCGGCAGCGGCGACCGCGTACTCGGCGAATGTCCCGGTGCCTTCTCCGAACACGGCGTCGCCGACGGCCCATCTGGTGACTCCCGGACCGACCGCGGCGACGACTCCGGCCAGGTCCGTTCCCCGAACCGGCGTCCTCGGAGCTCGCTGACCGAAGGCCGAGGTGTCCAGGAGCCGCGCGACCCGCGGCTCGCCGCGCATCACGTGCCAGTCGCGGGCGTTCACCGAGGCCGCACGCACCCGCACCAACACCTGACCGGCGGCCGGGGCGGGGACGGGTTCCCGGACCAGCTTCAGCACCTCGGGGCCGCCATAGCGACGCTGGCTGACGGCCTGGCCGATCGCCGGAACCGTCCGGGCGGCTCCGCCCCCAACGGTGTGGGTGGGCTCACGGTCACGAGGCTGGCCGGTCATCACTTGACCTCCGAGCGCAGCACGTTCACGACGGCGACCGCCATCGGGATGACCAGCCACACCAGGGTGGTGACGGCCAGGTGGGACCAGCCGTCGCCGGTCAGGTCACCGCGCAGCAGCGCGTCCTGGTTGAACTTCGCGTCGACCCACGGCCGAGCGTCGGCGAACCAGTCCTGGTTGAACGCCAAGAAGGCCAGCAGCCCCGGGGCGACGAACGCGTACAGCATGTAGGCGACGATGGCGCCGGAGCTGTTGCGGACCAGAGCGCCGAGGACGAACCCGGTGAGCAACAGCAGCGTCTGCCCGAGCGCGAAGTAGCCGACATCGACCCATGTCTGGTCCCAGACCGTGGAGACGTCGGCGAGTGCGGCGCCGGTGACGTTGCCCAGTGCTCCGACACCGAACGCTGCCGCGGTGGCGGGGATGGTGACCAGGACGGCGGCGACGGCCTTGGCGAGCAGCACTCGACCGCGGTGCGGGACGAGCGTGAAGGTCGCCAGACCGGATCGTTGAGTCCACTCCGAGGTCACCGACAGGACCGCGATGATGGGCAGGATGATGGTCATCGGGACACCGATGGCGAGGGTGAACTCGCTGTAGCTCAGCTGGTCGCCCGGGGCCCACGCGATGATGGCGCCGGTGGTGAGGACGGCGGCCAGTGCGAGGCTGGCCAGCAGCCAGCGCCCCGATCGGGTGTCGAAGGACTTGCGAAGCTCCACCCCCACCAGCCGCAGGAGTGGGACACGAGCCGGCGCCGGACGCACCGCGGCCGCCTCGTCTGCCTCCGCGCGGCGTGCCATGGTGAGTGCGGCGGTGGTGGGGGTGGTCATGCGACTGCTCCTTGCTGTGAGGCGGGTGTGGCGGCCGGGTGGCGGTCGCGTTGGGTGTCGGCGGTCAGCGCCAGGAACATCTCCTCCAGGCCGGCGCCGTCAGCGGCGCGGAGCTCGGTGACGGCAACGTTCGCCGACCAGGCGACCTGGCCGACCGTCTCGGTGTCGGCGTCGACGCGGAACGTGACCGGGCCGTTGTCGGCGTCGTCGAGCTGCGTCTCCTGGTGGGAGAGGTCGGCGGCAACGAGTGCCGCACCCAGAGCCGTGGGGTGCCGGGTGGCTACGTGCGTGCCGGCACTGGCGAGGAGGTCAGCCTTGGGTCCGGCCGCGACGACGCGTCCGTGGCCGATGACCACGAGGTCGTCGGCGACGACCTCGATCTCGTGCAGCAGGTGCGAGGACAGCAGGACGGTCGCACCCCGGTCGGCATAGCCGCGAAGCAGGTCGCGCATCCACCGGATTCCGGCGGGGTCGAGGCCGTTGGCGGGCTCGTCGAGGATGAGGACCTCCGGGTCGCCGAGGAGGGCGTGCGCGAGACCGAGCCGCTGCCGCATCCCCAGCGAGTAGTCCCGCAGCCGTCGCCTTGCCTCGGCTTCGCTGAGAGCGACCACGTCGAGCACTTCGTGGACGCGGGCCGCGGGCAGTCCCATGGTGCGTTGGGCGATGGTCAGCACCTCCTGTCCGGTGCGGCCGGCGTGCTGGGCTGAGGCGTCCAGGAGGACGCCGACCTCCATGCCCGGGTTGGGCAGGTCCCGAAACCGGCGTCCGAGGACGTTGGCGGAGCCGTGGTCGGGCGGGGTGAGGCCGACCAGCACGCGCAGGGTGGTCGACTTCCCGGCACCGTTGGGGCCGAGGAACCCGGTGATGCGCCCCGGCCGGGCGGAGAAGGTGACGTCGTCGACGGCGGTGAAGGTGCCGTAGGTCTTGGTGACGTGGTCGACCGCAATCATCGCGACACGCCCTGTGCTGAGTCGTCGCGGGTGGGAGTGCGGAAGCCCTTGACGATGAGGTAGATGCCCAGGCCGAGCTCCCAGAAGAACTCCGGGGCGGCAGACAGCTGCTGGACGGCGCCGCCGGGCTCGATGAGGCCGAGGACGGCTGCGGACCCGGTGGCGATGATGAAGGGTCCGCCGATGAGGCCGAGCACAGCGAGCCGTCGCGGCACGAGGCCGCTGCGGAACATCATCCAGCCGAGGATGCAGCCGTTGCCGACGCCGACGACGAAGGCCGGGCCGAGGTTGAAGGTCCACTCCTGCATGGCGAGGAACGCGTTCCCGACGGTGGCCAGGCCGGCGGCAGACTGATCGTCGGCGGCGGCGTAGTCCTGGCGGAGCGTGACGACCGTCAGGACGGCGAGGATGCCGACACCGATGAAGACGCTCTCCATGATCCGAGCGGCGATGAAGCTGAGACCCAGGTTGGGGTACCGCTGCTTGACAACCGTGTACATCGCTGTGGCGGTGCCGATGTTGGCGATGATGAGGATGGCCTCGGAGAAGGCACCCCACAGGACGCGGGTGTCCTGGCCGGGTCCGGTGATGTAGTTGCCGTCGAACAGGGGTGGGTAGAAGCCGATCTTGGCGGCGATGGAGGTGACGTAGGTCAGGACGAACAGCCAGCCGACGATGGTGGCGGCGCGTCGGGTCGGGTCGGGTGCCGTCCGGGAGCGGGCGACGGGGTGCAGTGTGGTGGTCATCTGGGACTCCTGGTGAGTGGGTGAGATGGGCGGTCGGAACGGGTGAGGGGGCGTCTCAGGGGTGCGGGCCGGGTTCGGCTCGGGTGACGGAGAGGAGCGGAAGCCCGAGGTCACGGAGCTTGTGCAGCAGCCCGTGGAGCGCTGCCTGGTCGGTGACGGGTCCGCGCAGGACGGTGGTGCCGTCTTCGTGCGAGAAGGTCAGGTCGTCGAACCAGGTCGACCAGCGCTCATCGAGCCGGCCCTGGATGCGGATCTCGTACCAGTGCCCGTCCTGCGCGTGGGAGGTGCTGCTCATGCCGCGAAACTAGGAACAGCGGTGATGAGCGCGCGTCATCACAGCTGATGAGAGTGGTGATGAACTTTCCGGCTGCGCCCCTCAGGGGGCGGGAGGCATGGTCACAGGTGTAGCTGGTGCGCCCGTCGGACGGCGGCGCGGCGGTTGTTGACGCCGAGCTTGGCGTAGATGTGCTGGGTGTGGGTCCGGACCGTCGGCAGGGACACGTTGAGGTGGCGGGCGATCGCGGGGCCGTCGAGGTCTGACCCGAGCAGGCGGAGGACGTCGAGCTCACGGCTGCTCAACGACGCTACGAAGGGCGCTCCTGGCTCCGCAGTCGGTTCCGCGGCCGGCGCCGCCGCAGGCGCGTGCCGGTGTGCTTCTGACGCTGCCAAGGTCGGTGCGGGAACCGAGGCGGCTGCCGAGGCGGAGAGCGGCGTTTCCTCGGGTAGCCGATGCAGAAGGTCCTGCACCCGGGGCGGCGCGTCGATGAGCGGTCGCAGCCAGTGGCGTGGCCGAAGCAGGTCCACCACGCGCCCGAGTTGGTGGAGTGCTTCGTCCTGCCGGCCGGCGATGTCGCGGGCGGCGACGAGCAAGACGTCGGTCTCGACCGCGGCGGCGGTGCGGCCGGCTTCGGTGGCCGCGTCGTGGAGGCGGGTCAGCAGCCCTGCCGCCGCCTCCAGCTTCGCGGGGTCTCCGGTCGCCTCGTGGTCGGCCAGCAGGAGGCGGGCCAGCGTGATGTGTACGTACTCGCGCAGGTACGTCAGCTCATCGGCGGCGGTGACCCCGGCGGTTGTCGCCCAGCGGTAGGCGGCATCGAGGTCGCCGGACCTGACGTGCAGCCTCGCTCGGACAGCGGGGACGGGATGAACGTTGGGCGAGAAGTCGCTGTTGAACAAGCGGTCGGCCTCGGCGAGGAGTGCGAGGGCGGCCGCCACGTCACCCTGGCTCTCCCGGACGTGAGCCAGTGCGACTCGCCACCGGTAGGGCTGCTGTGCCAGGCCCGCTGCTTCGCCCAGGTCGCCGGCTCGCTCCAGGTGCTGGGCGGCCGTCTCGACGTCTCCGTGTTCCCACGCCACCCGGGCCTTCGCCACCCACATGTCTGCCGTCCCACGCGCCACCGCACCTGTCCCCTGTGAGTCCTCCGTCGCGTCGATCAGGGCGAGCGCGCGGTTCACGGCGTCCTGGGCGGCTTCGAGGTTGCCGTACGACAGCTCCAGCTCGACCACCGTGATCGTGCAGCCCAAGGCGTCTGAGACGTGCCCCGTCCTCGCGAGCCCTCGGGTCGCCGCCAGGTAGGCCTCCCGTGCTGCGTCGAGGTCCCCGGTCGTCCAGGACGCCAGCCCCTTCAACGCCGCGGCAGACGCACGGGTCAGCTCGTCACCCGCCGTCGCCCGGGACATCGCCTCCTCAGCGTGTGCGAGGGTCCCTGCCAGGTCTCCGTCCATCAAGGCGAGGCCGGCCCGCTGGGTCGCCACCTGAGCGGGCAGCCGCTGCCACTCGGCGTGGTCCCGAACCAGCAGCGTCTCCGGGGCCGCCAGGCTGGCTTCGATGGCATCGAGCCTGCCGCTGACGCCGTCGAAGATGTTGCTCGCCATCAGGGCGCCGACGAAGCTGCTCCCCAGCACCGGCCGGCGTGTCACCACCTCCGGCGGCACCATCGGCACCCAGCTGCGCAGCAGCCCCTCTGCGCGGCGACGGCGCAGCTCCGGTGCGGCGACCTCGATGAGGTCCGCAGCCCGGTCCACGTCATCGGCGGCGAAGGCGTGCCGCACCGCGGCCTCCACGTCGCCGACCTGGTCGAACCAGACGCTGGCGCGGCCGTGGAGCGCGCTGACGATGTCGGGGCGTTCGGCCCGCAGCCGTGACTGCAGGACGTCGGCGAACAGGTGGTGGTAGCGGTACCAGCGGCGGTGGTCGTCCAAGGGAACCAGCAGCAGGTTGCGGCGCTCCAGCAGCTCCAGCACCGCAGTGCCCGGCATGTCGTCGACCGGACCGGTCACCGCGTCGCACAGGGGGCCGCTCAAGCGTTCCAGGACGGAGGTGTCCAGCAGGAACCGTCGAAGCTGAGGTGGTTGCTGATCGAGCACCTCGTCGGCCAGGTAGTCCACGACGTACCGGTCGTCGCCCGCGAAGGATGCGATGAACGCGGGCGGGTCGTCGCGGTCCCGCAGCGACAGGGCAGCCAGCTGCAGTGCAGCTGCCCATCCTTCGGTCCGCGACTCCAGCGCGGCCACATCCGCCGTGGTCAGACCGAGGTCGTGGACCATGTTCAGGTAGCTGTCTGCCTCCTCGGTGGTGAAGCGCAGGTCAGCGGCACGGACCTCGACCAGGTCGCCGCGGGCGCGAAGACGCGACAACGGCAGGGCCGGGTCCGCCCGGGTGCCGAGGACCAGGTGCAGCTGCGGCGGCCGGTGCTCCAGCAGCAGGGTCACGCTGTCGCTGACCTCGGGGCTGTCGGCGAGGTGGTAGTCGTCCAGGACGAGGGTCAGATCCTCGGGGCGCACGCTCAGCTCGTTCACCAGGGCGGCCACGACGTCCTCGGACGACCCGTGGCCCGTCTCGAGGAGTGCCAAGGCGGTGGTCGCGCACCCGGGGCTCGCTCCCTCCAGGGCATGCAGGACGTAGGCCCAGAAGCGCGCGGCGTCACTGTCGCGGGCATCCAGCGACACCCAGGCCACCTGCCGAGCGCCAGCCAGGGCGGAGGCGAGCAGGGTCGTCTTCCCGAAACCCGCGGGTGCAGAGACCAGGATGAGGGCTGCGTCGCGGGCACGCACCAGAACCTCGGTCAGCCGCGTCCGGTCCACGAGTCCCGGCCGGGGGCGCGGGAGAGCCAACTTGGTCCGCACCAGGGCGTCGGCCATCGGCGCTCCCTCCCAGCGGCGACCCTTCTCGGAAAGGGTAGGGGAGCACCAGCCGCACAGCCCGACCGTTTCTGGTCAAGGTCTTTCCCTAGGCCCTGTCGCAGATCGGCATCGTGGGTTCATGCTGGACCCGACGACCGACCGGCGACGGCGAACGACACATCCACCACTGTCGGGTCGGGACCACCTCAGTGCTCGGGCGACTTTTCACGGAGTGCCACCGTGTCCGGCTCCCAGTCACCCAGCGAAGGCCGCACCGCCCTCGACGTCCCACATGCTCCACGACCGGTGGGTTGGGGGTTCATCGCGCTGTACGCGGCCTCCTACACCGGGGGCTCGCTGCTCTTCCTCGCTCCGCTCCTGGTGTCGTTGGCGTTGAAGGTGAACGACCTCGTCGGCATCGACGCCGCGCCCCGGAACCTCGCCCTGGTCACCGGCGTCGGATCGCTGCTCGCTATCGCGGCCAACCCGTTGTTCGGTCGACTCAGTGACCGCACCACCTCCCGGTTCGGGATGCGTCGCCCGTGGATGGTCGTCGGTGTTGTCGTAGGCACGGTCGGCACGCTGCTCGTCGCCGTCGCTCCGAACATCTGGACGGTGCTCGTCGGCTGGTGCGTCTGCCAGGTCTTCTTCAACGCCACGCTGGCGGCCCAGGCAGCCGTCCTGCCCGACCAGGTGCCCACCCAGCAGCGCGGTCTGGTCTCGGGCATCCTGGGCCTCGCCGTCCCCGCTGCATCGGTCGCCGGCACCTACCTGGTCCAGAAGTTCGACTACTCGACCGTGCTCATGTTCGCGGTGCCGTGCGCCGTCGGCGGGGTAGCCGTGCTGCTGTTCGTGTGGCACCTCCCCGACCGGCGGCTCGCCCCTGAGGACAGACCGCCGTGGTCGCTGCGCGAGCTGGCAGGCACCTTCTACGTGAGCCCGCGACGCAACCCGGACTTCGCGTGGGCGTTCCTGTCCCGCTTCCTGCTCGTCCTGGCCTACGCGTTCCTCGTCACCTTCCAGGCGTTCTTCCTGATCGCGCAGGTCGGTAGCAGCGAGGACGCGGTGCCGCGGCAGGTGTACGTCGGCACGGTCGTCCAATCGGTCGCCCTCGTCGTCGTCGCGCCCGTCGCCGGACGCCTGTCCGACCGGCTGGGACGTCGCAAGGGTTTCGTCATGGTCGCGGCCGCCATCTACGCCAGCGCGCTGTTCGTCATCGCCGCCGCCGCCTCCTTCGACGGATACCTGGTCGGGATGGCCATCGGCGGAGTCGGGTTCGGCATGTACATGGCCGTCGACCTCGCCCTCGTCGTCGACGTCCTGTCCGACCCCCTGACTGCGGCCAAGGACCTCGGCGTCCTCAACATCGCGGGCGCACTTCCTTTTGCTCTCGCTCCCGCCATCGCGCCCGGCGTGCTCGCACTCGGCGGCGGCAGCTATGCCCTGCTGTATGCCGTCGCCGGAGCGTGCGCGCTAGGAGGAGCCGTCGCGGTGCTGCCCATTCGCAAGGTGAGATAGACCCCTCCGGGCAGAGACGGCCCCAGGGAGACGACCGATCCCATTTGAGGGCGCGCGCGAGTCCGTCACACAGCGTCACACAGGGCCGTTCCGCGTGGTTCTGACTCGTTCAGAGACAGCCACGTGCGACACCGTCGATCACGTGGCCGATGGCAGTACGGTTGGCCTCATGACCTGCGAGAACTCGCTCAGAGCTTCGACTGGATCCCGTTCAGCAGCTGGCGGGCCATCACGATGCGCTGCACCTGGTTGGTGCCCTCGTAGATCTGGGTGATCTTGGCGTCGCGCATCATCCGCTCGACGGGGTAGTCGCGGGTGTAGCCGTAGCCGCCGAGGATCTGCACGGCGTCGGTGGTGACCTGCATCGCGGTGTCGGAGGCGAAGCACTTGGCCGCGGCGCCGAAGAAGGTGAGGTCGGCGCCGCCGCGCTCGGAGCGGCCGGCGGCGGCGTAGGTGAGCTGGCGGGCGGCCTCCACCTTCATCCCCATGTCGGCGAGCATGAACTGCAGGCCCTGGAACTCCGCGATGCTCTTGCCGAACTGCTGGCGCTCCTTCGCGTAGTCCAGGGCGTAGTCGAGCGCCCCCTGGGCGACGCCGACGGCCTGGGCGGCGATGGTGACCCGGGTGTGGTCCAGGGTGCGCATCGCGATCGAGAAGCCCTCCCCGACCTCACCGATGCGACGGGAGTCGGGGATCCGCACCTTGTCGAGGTAGACCTCCTTGGTCGGGCTGCCCTTGATGCCCAGCTTCTTCTCGGGCGCGCCGAAGGAGACGCCCTCGTCGGCCTTCTCGACCACGAAGGCGGTGATCCCGCCGCGGGTGCCCAGCTCGGGGTCGGTCACCGCGAGGACGGTGTAGAACTCCGACTCCTCGGCGTTCGTGATCCAGCGCTTCACGCCGTCGAGGACCCAGTCCTCGCCGTCGCGGACAGCCTTGGTCTTCATGCCGCCGGCGTCCGAGCCCGCGTCGGGCTCGGAGAGGCAGTAGGAGAAGCCGCCCTCGCCTGCGGCGAGCCTGGTGAGGTAGCTCTTCTTCAGCTCCTCCGAGCCGGCGATCTGCACCGGGAGCGAGCCGAGCTTGTTGACCGCCGGGATCAGGCTGGAGCTCACGCAGGCCCGGGCGACCTCCTCGATCACCAGGCAGGTCGCGAGCGCGTCGGCACCGGCACCGCCGTACTCCTCGGGGACGTGGGGGGCGTGGAAGTCCGAGGCCTGCAGCGCCTCGGCCGCCTCGCGGGGGTAGCGGGCCTCCTCGTCGACCGCCGCGGCGTACGGTGCGACCTTGGCGTCGCACACGGCACGGACGGCCTCGCGGATGGCCTGGTGCTCCTCGGACAGGGCGAACAACGCGAACTCGCTCATGGCCCGGATCCTACTGACCCCGCTACCGGGGAGTAGCAACGGGCGGCGCTCCCACGGCGCTGGCTCGGCGAGCCATGATGGGGGCATGACCCCCCGGCCCTGGCGCGACCCGGACACCGTGCGCCTGCTCCTCGACCACACCAAGACCTGGGCGGTCGTCGGCCTCTCGGGCAACCCCGACCGGACCGCCTACCGGATCGCCGAGCTGCTGCAGTGGCGCGGCAAGCGGATCGTCCCGGTGCACCCCGCCGCACCCACGGTGCTCGGGGAGCAGGGCTACGCCACGCTCGCCGACGTCCCGTTCCCCCTCGACGTCGTCGACGTGTTCCGGCGCTCGGAGGCGGCCGGGGAGGTCGCCGACCAGGCGGTCGCCGTGGGAGCCGGTGGGGTGTGGTTCCAGCTGGGCGTCGTCGACCCCGACGCATTCCGGCGTACGACGCAGGCCGGCGTGCCGATGGTGATGGACGTCTGCCCGGCCATCGAGTGGGGCCGTCGGTGAGCGACCTGCGCGTGCCGTCCGGTCCCGGCCTGCCCCACGGGCTGCTGATCCCCGCCGGCGAGCTGGTCGAGCGGTTCAGCCGGTCCTCGGGTCCGGGCGGCCAGCACGTCAACACCACCGACACCCGGGTCGAGCTGCTCTTCGACGGCACGGCCTCCGCGGTGCTCACCGAGGAGGAGCGCGTCCGGGTCGGCACGATCCGGGTCGTCGCCGCGGAGCACCGCTCCCAGCACCGCAACCGCACCGCCGCCCGCGAGCGGCTGGTCCAGCAGGTCCGCTCGGCTCTCGCTCCCCCGCCGGCCGCGCGGGTCCCCACCAAGCCCTCGAAGCGCTCGCGGCGCCGGCGGGTCGACGCCAAGAAGCGCCGCGGCCAGACCAAGGCGCTGCGCGGCAAGGTGCGCGACGGGGGCTAGTCGGCGTCGTAGACCAGGGCCGTGCTGCCGCGGCTGACGCGCAGCTGCCGGCCGTCGACCTCCCAGCCGGCCCGACGGTGCATGAGCACCTCGACCTGCGGCCCCTCGACGCTGTGCCCGTCACCGAGGCAGCCGACGAGGGAGATCACGACCCGGCGGAAGCGCAGCCGGTCGCCCTCGACCGCGACCTCGCCGCCACCGGTGTTGCAGCCCGTCGCGAACCGGACCTCGTCGTCGGCGATCCGGAGCCAGGCGTCGGTGCGCCGCGGCACACGCCGGAACCCGACGGCGTCACCGTCGCGCTGCTCGATGCCGGTCAGCCGCCACCGCGTGCCCTCGAGCGTGGCCTGGCCGGCGGGGTCTTCGTCGGAGTCGTCGTCGGGGGCGTCACCGGCCGGGAGGAACTGCAGCTCGTCGCCGAACGCGGTCAGGGTGAAGCCGACGTCCTGGGGCTCGTACCGGGGGCCGGCCGTGAAGAACCGGACCAGCCACCGGTCCTGCCGGGCGCCGGGGCCGGGGCAGCCGATCTCCGTGCCCCCGACCCGGCCCACCCCCAGCACGTCGCCCACCCGCGTGAGCGAGCCCGACATCGTGTTGCAGGTCGCCGAGAAGGAGAGCTGGCCACCGGTGAGCCGCAACCGCAGCCGATCCCCCTCGTCGAAGGGGCCCGGCAGGTCCTGGGCCACGAACTCGCCCCGGGGCAGCCCGGTGTCCTCGGCCGGGTCGAGGGCCGGCGCCTCGCCCCCGCCACAGGCCGCCAGCAGCGGCAGCAGCAGGAGCGCGGCGAGCAGGCGGCGGGTCATGCCGCTCCGACGGACGCCGGGGCCGACCGGTTCCGCCGCAGCAGCCGGCCCGGCAGACCGGCCAGCAGCTCCAGCGGCCCGCGCCACCGCAACGCCACGAAGATCGCACCGATCACGGCCAGCAGCAGCACGTGACGCTGGAACGCGCCCTCCTCGGGCGGCCAGAACCGGTCGGTCCGCAGCACCGCGTGCAGCGTGTAGAGGGTGAGCGTCATCGTGCCGGCCCCGAACAGCACCGCCACGAACCGCGCGCCGACCGCCGGCAGCAGTCCCACCACCAGCAGGCAGCCGCCCACCACCGCCAGCGCGCTGCCGATCGTGACGGCGAGGTCGAAGGGTGTCGCGGAGTGGGGTGCGTCCAGGAGCAACCAGGCCCAGCGGTCGGTCGGGGCGGTCCCGGCCAGGCCCAGCGACGCGCTCTCGAGCACCCGCGGGTCGAACCGGCCCGCGGTCAGGGCTCCCGAGAGCACGGAGCCGCCGAGCGCGAGCACCACGCCACCGCCGAGCAGCAGGACCTGCACCGCCCGGCGCCCCAGGTCGGCGCGACCGAGCGCCATCCCTGCCAGCAGGTAGGCCAGCCACGGCAGTGCCGGGTAGTAGCCGGTCAGCAGCAGCTCCGAGCCGAGTCGCACCGGATCGGTCAGCCCCGCCCAGGTGGGGCTGTCATAGCTCGGCGGCGGCACCCGGGGTCGCCACAGGTGTGACACGACCGGCGCCACGACCACCCAGAGCGCCGCCAGCGCCGCGAGCCAGCCCGCCCGGAGCCCGGCGAACGGCAGGCCGAGCAGGAACAGCACGCCGTAGTAGGTCAGGATCACCGCCAGCCCGGTCTCCAGGCCGCCGAGCCAGAGCCCCACCGCGCCGATCAGCAACGCCCGTGCGGCCACCCCGGCCGAGGCCAGCGCCCGGTCACGACCACGCAGCGGCGTACGCCCGCCGGTGAGCAGCGCCAGGGTGGTCCCGGCCAGCACCGCGAACAGCGCCGACGCGCGGCCACCGGCCAGGTCGTGCTGCCAGGTCTGCTCGCCACCGGCGCCGAGCTCGGGGAGCAGGTGGGTGGCGACCATCCCCAGCAGGGCGAGGGCGCGGGCGACGTCGAGGCCGACGAGGCGTGCTCCGGCCGTCCTCATCCCACCCTCATCGACCCTCATCCATCCTGCGTCAGAAACCGACGCGGCGTTGCTGGCCGCGCACCGCGGCACCCTTGGCCCGGGCGGACTCACGCAGCTCCTCCTGGAAGGCCACCATCCGCTCCTGGAGCGCGAGGTCGGTCGCCGCAAGGATCCGGACCGCGAGCAGCCCCGCGTTGCGGGCGTTGCCGACGGCGACCGTCGCCACCGGCACGCCCGCGGGCATCTGCACGATGGAGAGCAGCGAGTCCATGCCGTCGAGGTGCTTGAGCGGGACCGGGACCCCGATCACGGGCAGCGGGGTGACCGCCGCGAGCATGCCGGGCAGGTGGGCCGCTCCCCCGGCGCCGGCGATGATCACCTGGAGGCCGCGGCCCGCGGCCTCCCGGCCCCACGCGATCATCTCCTCCGGCATCCGGTGCGCCGAGACGACGTCGGCCTCGTGGGCGACGTCGAACTCCGCGAGCGCCGTCCCGGCCGCCTCCATCACCGGCCAGTCGGAGTCGGAGCCCATCACGATGCCGACCCGGGGGTTCTCGCTCATGTCCCTCACTCGCTCTCGTCGCCGAGGTCTCCCCGGAACCAGGCCGCCGCGTGGCGGGCCCGCTCCAGGCAGTCGTCCAGGTCGTCACCGTAGGCGTTCACGTGGCCGACCTTGCGTCCCGGGCGCAGGTCCTTGCCGTAGAGGTGGACGCGCAGGTGGGGGTCGCGGGCGAGCGCGTGCGGGTAGCCGTCGTAGAGCCGGCCGACCTCCGCGGCTCCGTCGGCACGGTCGCCGCCGAGGATGTTGACCATCACCGTCCACCGCTCCCGCGGGGCGGGCGAGCCGAGCGGCAGGTCGAGCACGGCCCGCAGGTGGTTCTCGAACTGCGAGGTGACCGCGCCGTCCTGGGTCCAGTGGCCGGTGTTGTGGGGCCGCATCGCGAGCTCGTTGACCAGCACCCGGCCGTCGGTGGTCTCGAACAGCTCGACCGCCAGCACGCCGGTCACGTCGAGCTCCTGCGAGACGGTCAGCGCGATCCGCTGCGCCTCCAACGCCAGACCCGGATCGAGGTCGGGGGCGGGGGCGACCACCTCGTGGCAGATCCCGTCCCGCTGGGTCGACGCCACGACCGGGTACGCCGCGGCCTGGCCGCTCGGCGAGCGCACCACGAGGGCGGAGAGCTCGCGTCGGAAGTCGACCCGCTCCTCCGCGAGCAGCCGTACGCCGGAGGCCGCCGCGGCGGCGAAGGCCGGCTCGCACTCCGCGAGCGTGGACACGAACCAGACCCCCTTGCCGTCGTAGCCGCCGCGGGTGGTCTTGAGCACGCACGGCAACCCGAACGCCTCGACCTGCGCCGGGCTCGCCACGACCGCGTTGCGCGGGCACGGCACACCCAGCGCACCGAGCCGCTCCCGCATCACCGCCTTGTCCTGGGCGTGGACCAGGGCCTCGGGGCCGGGGTGGACCGCGAGCCCGTCGCCCGCGAGCGCGTGGAGATGGTCGGTCGGGACGTGCTCGTGGTCGAACGTCACGACGTCGCACCCGGCGGTCACCTCGCGCAGCACGGCGAGGTCGCGGTAGTCGCCGACGAGGTGGTCGGGCACCACCTGGGCGGCCGAGACGCCCTCGGCCTCGGCGAGCAGGCGGAGCGGGAGACCCATCGCGGCGGCGGGCTCGGCCATCATCCTGGCCAGCTGGCCGCCGCCGATGACGGCGACACGGGGCGCGGGTGAGGGCACGCCGAAAGGTTAGCCGCGCTCCGTCGACGGTCCGCCACGGGTGGGGTCACGGGTCTCGAACCGCAGCCCCCGGCCGCGCACCGTCGTGATCAGCCGGGGCCGCCGGCTGTCGTCGCCGAGCTTGCGGCGCACCCAGCCGAGGTGGACGTCGATGGTCTTCGAGGACGTCCAGAAGGTGGTGTCCCAGACCTCACGCATCAAGACGTCGCGCGGCACGAGCTCGCCCGCCCGCAGCATCAGGGCGTGCAGCAGGTCGAACTCCTTGCGCGTGAGGTCGACCTCGACGCCGTCGACCCAGACGCGACGGGTCGCGGGGTCGAGGCGGACGTCCTGCACGGAGAGCACAGCCGCAGCGTAGGAAGGGTGGCTGGTCCGTACCGGCCAATGCCGCAAATCTCATCCCTTCGGGTCTGACCGGCCACCCGATCGGGCCAGTGACCCGTGCTGACCGGGTCAGGGGTCCGCCCGTGGCGGACGTCAGTGGCGGCGGACGGTCAACGGCTCCACGAGACCGAAGCCCCGCACCGGCCGGGCGGGCAGCCGCCGGGTCTCGAACTGGTCGGCGGGCAACCGGTCGGCCGTGTCCTGGTCGACGATGATCCGGTTGCGGCGGGCGACCGCGGTGAGCCGTGACGCCAGGTTGACCGGCGGCCCGAAGACATCGCCCATCCGCATCACGACGGCGCCGGTGGCCAGCCCGACCCGCACCTCGGGCATCCGCGGGTCACGACCGATCACGCCGATCACGCCCGCGGCGATGTCGTAGGCCGCGATCGGGTCCTCGTGGACGAAGAGCACCGAGTCGCCGAGGCTCTTGATCACGCGTCCGCGCTGGGAGGCCACGACGTCCGCGCACCGGGTCTCGAACAGCTCGACCAGCTCGCCGATCCGCTCCCGCGAGACCTCGTTGGACAGCGCCGTGAAGGCGACGATGTCGGCGAAGCCGACCGTGAGCTGGGTCGTGTGCAGGTCCTCCTCGCCGGCGCCGAGCGCCTCGATCCGGGCAGCCGCCGCGGCCAGGTGGCGACGCCAGCCGTAGACCAGCAGCTGCTCGAAGGCCGGGTTGAGCTCCTCGACCAGCCGGACCGCCGTGGTGGTGCGCGAGCCGGTCGCCTGCTCGGACCGCTCGACCTCCTCGATCCGGTGGAGCAGGGTGCCGACCTCCCAGTCGGCCAGCCGCGCCATCGTCTGGCCGAGCGCGCGGGTGAGCATCACGGCGGTGTCGAGGTCGATCACCTCGGAGTCGACCAGCTCGTCGAGGAGCGACACCGCCCCGACGTCGGCGGGGGTGTACGCCGCCGCGGCGCCGTGCTCGGGGAAGCCGAGCGCACGCCACAGCCGACGCAGCTCCTCGAGCGTCACGCCGGTCTCGTCGGCGACCTCCTGGGCGGTGAGGCCCGGCCGCTCGCCGAGGATCGCCGCCTCGAGCGAGACCGGCTCGGACGCCGGTCCGGGCTCGTCAGGCGCCATCGTCGGCGCGGTGCCCCGCCTGCCGGTCGAGCTCGGCCGCGACGGACTTCTGGACCTCCTCGACCCGCGGGATGTCGTCGAGCAGCACGTTGCCGTGCTCGCTGGCGTCGGTGACCACGAGCGTGCCGCAGCCGAAGACCCGGTCGATGATCCCGATGTCGAAGTCGACGCCGCTGATCCGGTTCAGCGGGATGGTGCGGCCCTGCTTGGCGATGAAGCCCGACCGCTTCATGAACCGGCGGTTGGTGAAGGTGTAGGTGGTCGTCGCCCAGGCCAGGGCCGGGCGGGCGGACCACCACAGGATCCCGGCCGCGACCAGCACCCACCCGACGATGTGCAGGACGTCGCCGGCCGCGCCCGAGCCGACCTGCTGGACCAGCACGCCGACCGCGAGCAGCACGACGAGCACCAGCAGGGGCAGCAGCAGCGCCTTCGGGTGCGTGCGCACGGAGACGACGACGTGCTCCCCCTCGTTGAGGAGCTTCGGGTTGATGGCCACCCGCCGATCATCTCACCTCCCGGGGTCGGCCGGGCGCACGTGCAGCACGTCGCCCGCGGCCACCGCGGCTCCGGCGACGACCAGCCGCCCCGAGGCGTCGACGTCCTCGGCGGGACCGGTGAGCACGCCACCGCCCGGCAGGCTGACCCGGACCTCGCGTCCGAGCGTCACGCAGGCGTCGAGGTACGCCGGGCGCAGTGCGGCCCCACCGCCGACCGACCACGCGTCGTACCGCTGCTGGAGACGGGTGAGCAGGCTCAGCAGCAGGTCGGTGCGCTCCGGTTCGGCCCCGGTCGCCAGGGCGATCGAGGTCGCGGTCTCGACGGGGAGCTCCGCGGCGTCCTGGCTGACGTTGAGCCCGATGCCGAGCACGGCGGCGGGGCCCTGCGGGGTGTCGACCCGCTCGGCGAGGATCCCGGCGAGCTTGGCGTCACCGAGCAGCACGTCGTTGGGCCACTTCAACCCGGCCGGCACCCCGTGGTCACGGAGCGCCTCGACGACCGCGACCCCCGCGACCAGCGGCAGCCACGGCCACTCGGCACCGGGCCGGGCGGGACGCAGCAGCAGCGAGAAGGTGAGGGCCGCCCGGTCGGGCGTCTCCCAGGACCGGTCGAGCCGGCCGCGTCCGGCGACCTGGTGCTCGGTCACGACCACGAGGCCGGCCGCGGCGCCCTGCCGCGCACGGTCGGCCACCAGGGCGTTGGTCGAGCCCGCCTGCGGCACCACCTCGACCCCCCGGGGTGTGAGGCGGGCAACGTCGAGGGGGGCACGCACGGGGTCTAGCCTGTCACGGGTGAGCGCACAGGTGAGCCCTGACAAGAACCCCGCCGAGGGCACGGACGTCCCCCCCGAGGGATCAGGCATCGACACCCACACCACCGCGGGCAAGCTCGCGGACCTCGAGCGGCGGCTCGACGAGGCGGTGCACGCCGGGTCGGCCAAGGCGGTCGAGAAGCAGCACGCGAAGGGCCGCAAGACCGCCCGGGAGCGGATCGAGCTGCTCTTCGACGAGGGCTCGTTCGTCGAGCTCGACGAGCTCGCGCGGCACCGGTCGACGGCGTTCGGGCTGGAGAAGAACCGCCCCTACGGCGACGGAGTGGTCACCGGCTACGGCACGATCGACGGTCGCCAGGTGTGCGTGTTCTCCCAGGACTTCACCGTCTTCGGCGGCTCGCTGGGCGAGGTCTACGGCGAGAAGATCACCAAGGTGATGGACCTCGCCATCAAGACCGGCTGCCCCATCATCGGCATCAACGAGGGGGCCGGCGCCCGGATCCAGGAGGGCGTCGTCTCGCTCGGCCTCTACGGCGAGATCTTCCGCCGCAACGTCCACGCCTCCGGCGTGATCCCGCAGATCAGCATGATCATGGGCAACTGCGCCGGCGGTCACGTCTACTCCCCCGCCGTCACCGACTTCACGGTGATGGTCGACCAGACCTCGGCGATGTTCATCACCGGCCCCGACGTGATCAAGACCGTCACCGGCGAGGACGTCACGATGGAGGAGCTCGGCGGCGCCCGGACCCACAACACCAAGTCGGGCAACGCCCACTACATGGGCTCCGACGAGGAGGACGCGATCGAGTACGTCAAGGCGCTGCTCTCCTTCCTCCCCCAGAACAACCTCGACCCCGCCCCGACGTACGACGACGTGGCCGACGCCGAGGTCACCGAGCTCGACCGGACGCTCGACACGCTGATCCCCGACGGCGCCAACCAGCCCTACGACATGCACGACGTGATCACCGCGGTGCTCGACGACGCCGAGTTCCTCGAGGTCCAGGAGCTGTTCGCCCCCAACATCCTGGTCGGCTTCGGCCGGGTCGAGGGACAGTCGGTCGGCGTGGTGGCCAACCAGCCGATGCAGTTCGCCGGCACCCTCGACATCGACGCCTCCGAGAAGGCGGCGCGGTTCGTGCGGTTCTGCGACGCCTTCAACATCCCGGTGCTGACCTTCGTCGACGTGCCCGGCTTCCTGCCCGGCACCGACCAGGAGTGGGACGGCATCATCCGCCGCGGCGCGAAGCTGATCTACGCCTACGCCGAGGCCACCGTCCCGCTGGTCACGGTGATCACCCGCAAGGCCTACGGCGGTGCCTACGACGTCATGGGCTCCAAGCACCTCGGGGCCGACATGAACGTCGCCTGGCCGACCGCCCAGATCGCGGTGATGGGCGCCCAGGGCGCGGTCAACATCCTGCACCGCAAGACGATCAAGGCGGCGCAGGAGGCCGGCGAGGACGTCGAGGCGACGCGCGCGGAGCTGATCGACGACTACGAGCAGACCCTGGCCAACCCCTACATCGCGGCCGAGCGGGGCTACGTCGACGCCGTCATCAGCCCGCACGAGACCCGCCTCGAGGTGGTCAAGTCGCTGCGGCTGCTGCGCACCAAGCGCGAGACGCTGCCGCCCAAGAAGCACGGGAACATCCCGCTCTGATGGCCGCCGACAGCGTCGAGGCGCCGCTGCTGCGGGTCCTGACCCCCGACACCACCCCGGAGGAGGTGGCGGCGGTCGTGGCCGTGCTCTCCGCCCTCGGCGGGGCCGAGCCGCCCGCCCCCCGGCGTACACCGGAGTGGAACCGTCCTGCCCGCCTCACCCGCGAGACGCACCGCCACGGAACCGGCGGCTGGCGCGCCAGCAGCCTGCCCCGCTGAGTGCGGCGTGTGCCTGAGAGCGAGCCAGGGCTCGCTCTCAGGCACACGAGGCGAGGTCAGGGCACGATGAACCCATGCACAACGCGATCACCGACGTGCCCGGGATCCGGGTCGGACAGGCCGAGCGGACGGGCGAGGGATGGCTGACGGGCGTGACCGTCGTGGTCCCGCCGCCGCAGGGAGCCGTGGCCGGCGTCGACGTCCGCGGCGGCGGTCCCGGCACCCGCGAGACCGACCTGCTCGACCCGCGCGCCCTCGTCGACCGGGTCCACGCGGTCGTCCTGACGGGTGGCTCTGCCCTGGGCCTGGCCTGCGTGGACGGGGTGGTGCAGGCGCTGCTGGACGAGGGCACCGGCTTCCCGGTCGGCGGGCCGGGCGGTGTCTCCGGGGTGGTGCCGATCGTGCCGGCAGCGGTGATCTTCGACCTCGGCCGCGGCGGGTCCTTCCGCCACCACCCCGACGCCGCCCTCGGTGCCGAGGCGTACGCCGCAGCCGCGGTCGGCGTGGTCGAGGGCTGTCACGGCGCCGGGACCGGGGCGCGGGCGGGCGGGCTCAAGGGCGGCGTCGGCAGCGCGTCCACGACCCTCCCCGACGGGACCGTGGTCGGGGCGCTGGCGGTCGTCAACGCCGCCGGCTCCGCGGTCGACCCGGCCACGGGCGAGCTCTGGGGCGCTCGCCACTGCCGCGTCGAGGACCTGCCGGGCCTGCGCCGACCCGACGAGGCCGACGTCGCAGCCGCCCGCGAGCGGGCCGCGGCGCTGCCGGAGCCTCAGCCGCCGTTCGCCACGACGCTGGTGGTGCTGGCGACCGACGCCACCCTCACCAAGGCACAGTGCGGCAAGCTGAGCGGGATCGGTCACGACGGGCTCGCCCGCGCTCTCAACCCGGTCCACACCATGGTCGACGGGGACACCGTGTTCTCGCTCGCGACCGGGGACCGGCCGGCCCCGGACCCGAGCGGGTTCCACACGCTGCTGACCGCGGCGGGTGACACGGTGACCCGGGCCGTGGTCCGCGGCGTCGTGGCGGCCGGGTCGGCCGCGGGGATGCGCTGCTACCGCGAGGCCTTCCCCAGCGCCTACACCCCGTGACCACGCCCGCAGCCGCCCCTTAGGGTCACCCCGTGACCGCACCACAGCCCCACCGCCGGGTCGACGCCCTCGCCGACCGCTACACCGAGGAGTACGCCGCCCTCGACCCGATCACCGCCACCTTCGTGGGGATCGGTGGCCACGAGGACCGGTTGACCGACTTCAGCCCCGAGGGGTACGACGCCCGGGAGGGGCTGGCCCGCAAGGCGCTGGCCGACGTGCGTGACACCAGCCCGGTCGACGCGCGCGAGGCCGTCGCCCGCGAGGCCTTTCTGGAACGGGTGGGGCTCGAGGTCGAGATCGCCGACGCCGGTCAGGAGCGGCCGCAGGTCTCGGTGATCTCCAGCGGGCTGCACGCGGTGCGCGAGGTCTTCGACCTGATGGCGAGCGAGACCGAGGAGGACTGGGCGAACATCGATGCCCGGCTGGCCGCGGTGCCCGGCACGGTCGCCGGCTACCGCCGCACCCTCGCCGAGGAGGCGGACGCCGGCCGGGTCAGCGCCGCGCGGCAGTACGCCGCGGTGGTCGACCAGATCGCTTCGTGGACCGGGAGCTCCGGCACCGCCGGCGACGTCTTCGCCGCCCTCGCGGAGCGGTGTCCCGTGGCGTCCCTCCAGGGTGACCTGCGACGGCACGCGGCCCGGGCCAGCGCGGCGTTCGAGGAGTTCGGCGGCTTCCTCGCCGAGGAGCTGGTGCCGCGTGGCCGGGAACGCGACGCCGTGGGCCGGGACGCCTACGCACTTCAGTCGCGCTACTTCCTGGGCGCCACCGTCGACCTCGAGGAGACCTACGCCTGGGGCTGGGAGGAGCTCAAGCGGCTGTCCGACGACATGGACGCGACGGCCGCCCGGGTGCTGCCCGGCGCCACGCTGCCCGAGGCGGTCGCCCACCTCGAGGCCGACCCCGCCCGGGTCGTGCACGGCCGGGAGGCGTTCCGCGACTGGATGCAGGAGCTCGCCGACCGCACCATCGAGGAGCTGGCCGACGTCCACTTCGACATTCCCGAGCCGGTGCGGCGCATCGAGTGCCGGCTCGCGCCGACCAACGACGGCGGCATCTACTACACCGGCCCGTCGGAGGACTTCTCCCGACCGGGACGGATGTGGTGGTCGGTCCCGGACGGCATCGAGACCTTCCACCCGTGGCTCGAGACCTCCACGGTCTTCCACGAGGGGGTCCCCGGGCACCACCTCCAGGTCGGCCAGACCGCCTACCGCAGCGAGTCCCTCAACCGCTGGCAGCGACTGCTGTGCTGGGTCAGCGGCCACGGCGAGGGCTGGGCGCTGTACGCCGAGCGGCTGATGGAGGAGCTCGGCCACCTCGACGACCCCGCCAACCGGCTCGGGATGCTGGACCAGCAGTCGATGCGCGCCGCCCGCGTGGTCGTCGACATCGGGATGCACCTCGAGCTCGCCATCCCCGCCGACAACCCCTTCGGCTTCCACCCGGGCCAGACCTGGACCCCGCAGCTCGGGCTGGAGTTCATGAACGCCCACAGCCGGATGGAGCCGGAAGTGATCGCGTTCGAGGTCAACCGCTACCTCGGCTGGCCCGGCCAGGCGCCCTCCTACAAGGTCGGTGAGCGGATCTGGCTCGACGCCCGGGCCCAGGCCCGGGCGCGTGCCCAGTCCGCCGGACGCGAGTTCGACCTCAAGGCCTTCCACCGGCAGGCGCTCGACCTCGGGGCGCTGGGCCTCGAGCCGCTGCAGCAGGCGCTGGCACGGCTGTGAGCGGCCTGGTCACGCTGGTCCTCGCCTCCCAGTCACCGGCACGGCTGGCGACGCTGCGCTCGGCGGGCGTCGAACCGGTCGTCATCGTCTCCGGCGTCGACGAGTCGCAGCTGGACGACCTGCCGGCGGAGGAGCTGGCGCTCCAGCTCGCCGAGCTCAAGTGCGGGGCGGTCGCGGGTCGCGAGGAGGTCCCGGACGGTGCCCTGGTCCTGGGCTGCGACTCCGTGCTCGAGCTGGGCGGCGAGTCGCTCGGCAAGCCGGCCGACGCGGCCGAGGCGGTCCGCCGCTGGCAGACGATGCGTGGCCGCTCCGGCGTGCTCCACACCGGCCACTGCCTCCGCGACACCGCCAGCGGCCACGTCGCCGCGGCCACCGCGTCCACCACGGTGCACTTCGCCGACCTGACCGACGAGGAGATCTCGGCGTACGTCGCGACCGGCGAGCCGCTCCACGTCGCCGGCGCCTTCACCGTCGACGGCCTCGGCGGCGCGTTCGTCACCGGCATCGAGGGCGACCACCACAACGTGGTCGGCCTCAGCCTCCCCCTGCTGCGCGACCTGGTCGCCGAGCTCGGCCACACCTGGCACCGGCTCTGGGCCCCGCGTCCCTGACCCGGGCGCGACCGCTTGTTGTAACGCCGGGTTACGGACTGTTCCCCCCACGAGATTTCACGGGTGGAACAGTCACCAACCCGGCGTTACAAGCGGGCGGGCCCACCCCTCAGCGGTGGTACTGGCGGTAGCGGGTGCGCCGGAAGATCTTGCCGCCGAGCGGGCCGAGCCAGCGCAGGAGGGGCCGCAGGTAGCGGATGTCGATCATCTCGATCAGGTTGCCGTCGGGGTCGGCGCAGAAGAAGAACGAGTGGCCCAGCGGCGAGGTCTGCGGCTCGGACACGATCTCGACCCCCTGGGAGACCAGGTGGTCGTGCCACTTCTGCGTGTCCTTGCAGTTGAAGGAGATGTGGGTAGGGCCGGGGCGGTTCCAGACCACGGGCTCGCCGGCGAGCGAGGGGGTGAACTCGAAGATCTCCAGGGTCGCCCCGCCCGGCACCCGCACCCACCCGATCTTGAGCTCGGGGTCCTCGGAGTCGACGCCGAAGAAGGTCCGCAGCCGGTCGGTCTCGTGGTTGCAGTTGACGCCGACGAGGGCGCAGCCGAAGACGTCGCTGTAGAACCGCACCGCGCGGTTGAAGTCGCTCACCGTGAGCGCGACGTGGCTGAAGGAACGGACCTTCACCGTGGGGAACCTCCTGGTTCGGGGGACTGGTCGAGGGAGGGGCGTACGCCGGAGCCGTCGTCGGCCAGCCGCTCCCACCCGAACCGCGTGGTGAGGTGGTCGGCGACGCGCAGCGCCTGCGCGATGACGGTCAGGCCGGGGTTGACCGCCGCGGAGGAGGGGAAGAACGAGGCGTCGACGACGTAGAGGTTGTCGACGTCGTGGGTGCGGCACAGCGGGTCGAGCACGGAGCTGCGCGGGTCTTCGCCGAAGACGGCGGTGCCGCACTGGTGGGTGGTGTTCTCGTTGCGGAACTCGTGGGTCACCACGCCGGCGTACCCGGCGCGGCGCAGCATCCGACGCGCCTCCCTCACCAGCAGCCCGTGGACCGGCGAGGAGCCGGCCGTGTAGCTGAGCCGGACCTGGCCGGAGGAGGTGAGGGTGACCCGGTTCTCCGGCGACGGCAGGTCCTCGGACATGGCGAGGAACTCCATCCCGCGACGGGTCCAGGCCCGCACCGCCGGTGCCGGGAGGAACGGCATCACCGACTTCACCTGCTCGGGGTGGACCCGCCCCTGCGACTGGATGTTGCCCAGCGGGAACGGGTGCCGCTCGGAGGGACGGTAGAAGTCGTTGATCGCGAGCGTCTTCTGGAAGACGGTGTCGTGGGGGCGGCGCGGGTGGACCGCCTCCATCATCGTGGCGCGGTGGGCCATGTAGCGCCGGCCCACGAGCCCGGAGGAGTTGGCCAGGCCGTCGGGGTGGCGCTCGGTGCCGCTGCCCAGCAGCAGCGCGGCGGAGTTGACCGCGCCCGCGGCCAGCACGACCACGCGGCCCCGCACCTCGTGCACCTCGCCCCGCCGCTCCACGCTCACATGCGTGACGCGGTCGCCGCCGGGCGTGGTGTGCAGCCCACGCACGCGCGCGCCGGTCCAGAGCGTCACGTCGCCCTCGAGGGCGGGACCGACCCCGCAGGTGTCGGCGTCGGCCTTGCGGCGGATCAGGCAGGGGAAGGAGTTGCAGGTCGCGCACAGGATGCAGCCGCCCTGCGCGCCCGGGTCGATCAGCCCCAGCGGTAGCGGCGCGGGGTGGAAGCCCTGGTCGCGCAGCCGCCCGACGAGGGCCTCCACCTCGGGCTCGTGCGGCACCGGCGGGTGCGGGAACGGCTTGCGCTCGGGGTCGGTCGGGTCGGCCCCGAGCTCGCCGTGGACGTGGTAGAGCTCCTCGGCGCGGTCGTACCAGGGCGCGAGGTCGGAGTAGTCGATCGGCCAGGCCTCGGAGACGCCGTCGGCGTGCGGGACCTCGCCGAAGTCCTCCTCGCGCAACCGGTACAGGACCGAGCCCCACATCTTGGTGTTGCCGCCGACGAGGTAGTGCATGAACGGCTGGAACGGCTTGCCACGGCGGTCCAGCCACAGCTCGCCCGAGCGGTAGCGGTCCCGGCGCCACACGGCGTCGGGGTCCCAGTTCTGCCGCTCCTGCGGCATCCACCCGCCCCGCTCGAGCAGCAGCACCCGCGCGGAGGTGCGGGCCAGGGCGCGCGCCAGGGTGCCGCCGCCGGCGCCGCTGCCGACGACGACCACGTCGTACTCGTGGGTGCGCTCGTCCACCGTGTCGTCCTCAGCCACCGCGCACCATCTCCATCAGCACGTGGTCCTCGCGCGCGCGCTCCAGGCTCATCTCCGGCTGGACGCCGGCGCGGATCGCCCGGACCCAGTCGGCGTACATCGCCTTGTAGCCGCGGATGTCGCGCAGCTCGGCCCGGCCCGGGACGTGGACGCGCGGCCGGCCTCGGCCCCGGGCCACCGCCGCCGCGCCGTTGGACTCGAAGGTGATCACGCCCTCGCGCCCGTAGAGCTTGGAGGTCCGGATGCCGCGCAGCAGCGAGGGCACCTCCCGGGAGTAGAGCAGCGCCCCGGTCGCGCCGCCCTCGTAGGTGAGGCCGACGACCATGCTGCGGGCCCGGCGGTCGCCCGCCGTCGCCGCCGCCGGATCGGGGCGCAGCCCGGTGGCGCCGACCAGTCGGGGGCCGAGCTCACCGGCCACGTGCAGCCAGTGGATGCCCTCCTCGAAGAACGCGTCACCGCCCGCGAGCGCCTCGTCGTTGCGCCAGTCCTCGGCCGGCTTGGGCCGGTTGGCGACGGTCACCAGGCTGACCATCACCAGGTCGCCGATCACGCCGGAGCCGAGCATGGAGCGCAGGGTGCGCAGCTGCGGCTTGTAGTGGTCGTTCTCGCCCACGACGACGCTGACGCCCGCACGGTCGCGCTCGGCGGCCACCTCGTCGTAGTCGGCCAGGGTCAGGAACGCCGGCTTCTCCACCAGCACGTGCTTGCCGGCCGCGACCGCCAGCGAGGCGAGCGCCCGGTGGTGGGCGGGCGGGACGGAGACGACGACCGCGTCCACGTCGGGGTCGGCGAGCGCCTGCTCGTAGGAGCCGTACGCCGCGTCGCCCCCGGCCCGGAGGCGCAACGCCTCGGCGCGGTCGAGGTCGCGGCTCGCGAAGCTGACCCGCACGTCCTCGGAGGGACGGAGGTGACGGGCGTGGACGCCCGCGATGTGGCCCGCGCCCAGGAAGGCGATGTGCAGCCGCCTGCGTCCCCCTGGCATGCGGGCGAACCTATCAAGCGCACCTCCCCCGTCCCGGGGTGGTGCACCGTGTCGCCGCCGTCCCCGCGGGGATGCCCTCCGCGGCCCCTGCGCGCGGCTAGGGTGTGCGCGTGATGTGGGTCGCCGTGCTGCTGGCGCTCGCCAGCGCCCTCACCGTCGGCCTCTCCACGTCCCTCCAGCACCGGGCCGCCCACGAGGCGCCCGCCGACGTCGTCGGCAGCGCCGGGCTGATGGCGCACCTGGTGCGACGCCCGTGGTGGTGGATCGGCCAGGCGCTCGGTTTCCTCGCCCTGGTCTTCCACGCCTCGGCGCTCGGCTTCGGCCCGATCGCGCTGGTCCAGCCGATCGCGATCATGGGCATGGTCTTCGCTCCTCCGATCCGGGCGGCGATGTCCCACACCTGGCTGCCGCGGCCCGAGGCCGTCGCCGTGGTCGCCACCTCCGCCGGGCTGCTCGCGTTCCTGGTGGCGACGGCTCCCCAGGAGAGCGACGTGACCACCGGCGCCGGCACCTACAGCATCGTCGCCGTGCTCGCCGCGGTGTCCGCGATCCTGGTCGGCCTCTCCGGCCGGGTGCCCGACTCGGGACGGAAGGGGTTCCTGCTCGGGTGTGCCGCAGGCCTGCTGTTCGGCTCGGTGGCCGTCTGCCTGAAGATCGCGATCCACGACGCCGCCGACCACGGCGTCGTGGGGATGCTGGGCACCCCCGCGGTGTACGCAGTGGTCCTGATGGGTCTCTCCGGCATCGCCATCAACCAGGTGGCCTACCGGTCGGCCCGGCTCTCGGCGTCGATGCCGGCGCTCAACATCGTCAACGTGCTGGTGGCGCTGATGATCGGCTACCTGGTCTTCGACGAGGTCCCTCGCCACACCCCGGCGGCGGTGGTCGTGGAGCTGGTCGCCGCCGCGGTCATCGGCTGGGGCCTGTTCACGCTCGCCCGCTACGAGGAGGCCGTGGAGGCCGGGTCCGACCCGGTGCCCGCCCGCTGAGGCGCGGACGCCGGGTGGGACCTCACTCCACCGGCAGCCCGAGGCCGCGGGCGATCAGCATCCGCTGCACCTCGCTGGTGCCCTCGCCGATCTCGAGCACCTTGGCGTCCCGGTAGAACCGGACGACGGGGTACTCCTCCATGAAGCCGTAGCCGCCGAAGACCTGGGTGGCGATCCGGGTGGCGGTCACGGCCGACTCGGTGGCGTAGAGCTTGGCCACGGCGGCGGCCTGCTTGAAGTCCTTGACCGACGGGGCGCCCGCGGCTCCACCGTCGACGGCGTCCTTCATCGCGGCCGCCTTGTAGGTCAGCAGCCGGGAGGCGTCGAGCATCACCTGCAGGTCGCTGACCTGGAAGGCCAGTCCCTGCTTGCGCCCGATCGGCCCGCCGAAGGTCTGCCGCTCGCCGGCGTACTGCAGCGAGAGGTCGAGGCAGGCCTGGATGCAGCCGACCGCCAGGGCCGCGATGGCGACCCGGCCGTCGTCGAGGGTCGCGAGGAACTGGGCGTAGCCGCGGCCACGGTCGCCCAGCAGGTGCGACTCCGGCACCCGGCAGTCCTCGAAGGACAGCGGGTGGGTGTCCGAGGCGTGCCAGCCGAGCTTGTCGTAGGCCTTCTCGGCGGTGAACCCGGGCGTGCCGGCCGGGACGATGATCGCCGAGAGCTCGGGCCGGCCGTCCTCGCGCTGTCCGGTCCTCGCCGTGACCGTCACGCAGGAGGTGATCTCGGAGCCGGAGTTGGTGATGAACTGCTTGGCGCCGTTGAGGACCCACTCGCCGTCGTCGAGCACCGCCTTGGTGCGGGTCGCACCGGCGTCGGAGCCCGCGCCGGGCTCGGTGAGCCCGAAGCCGGCGAGCTTCTCGCCCGAGACGAGGTCGGGCAGCCAGGCCTGCTTCTGCTCCTCGGTGCCGTAGCTGAGGATCGGGTTGATGCCGAGCCCGACCGCGGCCTCGAGGGTGATGCCCATCGACTGGTCGACGCGGCCGATCTCCTCGATCGCCAGGCACAGGCTGGTGAAGCCGCCGTCCTCGCCGGCCAGCCCGGCGCCGCCGTACTCCTCGGGGGCGGTGAGCCCCATCAGGCCGAGCTGCCCCATCTTCTGCACGACGTCGACGGGGAAGTGGTGCTCGCGGTCCCACTGCGCGGCGTGGGGCGCGATCTCCTTCTCCGCGAAGTCGCGGACCGTGCGGCGGAACTGCTCGTGCTCGGGGGACAACTCGAAGCTCATGTCATGGATGGTAGCGCGCAGGTTAGCGATTGTTAACCTGCGGGAACGCGGACCGGCGAGGGCGGACTCACGCCCGTCGCGGCGCGCGGGGTAAGGTCAGGCTGTCCTAACCCGCTGCCCCGAAGGACCCCCGTGAAGAAGCGCGTCCTCGCCCTCGCCGCCGCGACCCTCGTCACCGCCCCGCTGCTCGGCGGCTGCGGACTGCTCGGCTCCCCCGACCTGGTGGTCTACAACGCCCAGCACGAGGAGCTGATGAACGAGATCGTCCCGATCTTCGAGGAGCAGACGGGACTCGACGTCGAGCTGCGCAACGGCAAGGACCTCGAGCTGGCCAACCAGCTGGTCGCCGAGGGCGGCGACAGTCCCGCGGACGTGTTCCTCACCGAGAACTCCCCCGCGATGAGCATCGTCGACAACGCCGGTCTCTTCGCACCGGTCTCGGAGGCGGCGCTGGCGCCGATCCCCGAGGAGTACGTCCCCAGCTCGGGCAACTGGACCGGCATCCTGGCCCGCTCCACCGTGGCGATGTACAACACCGACGCGCTGTCCGGGGAGGAGCTGCCCGCCTCGATCCTCGACCTCGCCGAGCCCGAGTGGGCCGGCCGGGTCGGCTTCTCCCCCACGGGCGCGGACTTCCAGGCGATCGTCAGCGCCGTCCTCGAGACCGAGGGCGAGGCCGCGACCCGCGACTGGCTGGCCGGCCTCGCCGAGAACGGCACCGTGCTCGACAACAACCTGGTCGTGATGCAGTCGGTCAACGAGGGTGACGTCGACGCCGGCATCGCCTACCACTACTACTGGTACCGCGACCAGCGGGAGTCGGGCGCCAACAGCGACAACGTGGCGCTGCACTTCTTCGGCGACCAGGACCCGGGCGCGTTCGTCAGCATCTCCGGCGCGGGCGTGCTCGCCAGCAGCGAGCACCCCGACGACGGGCAGGCCTTCGTCGAGTTCCTCACGAGCACCGAGGGCCAGCAGGCGATGGCCGACTCCTACGCGCTGGAGTACCCCCTCAACCCGGAGGCCACCCTCGACCCCGAGGTCAGGGCCTTCGACACCCTCGAGCCCCCGGCCGTCGACCCCGCACAGCTCAACGGACCGCAGGTCACCGAGCTGATGACCGAGGCGGGCCTCCTCTGACGGTCCAGCAGACGCCTCCGCCACCGGTCGGGACGGGTCGCGCCCCCGGGCGCCCCGCCCCGCGGCTGCTGCTGCTCGCCGGAGCGGCGGTCGCGGTCCTGGCGCTGGTGCCGCTGGGGTTCATCGCGACGTACACGGTGCTGATCGGGCCCGCCGAGGCCTGGGAGCTGGTGGCGCGCCCGCGCGTCGGCTCGCTGCTGTGGAACACCGTCCGGCTGGGAGTGGGCTGCATGCTCGTCACCTCCGTGCTGGGGGTCGGGCTCGCCTTCGTGGTGGAGCGCACCGACGTGCCGGCGAAGGGACTGTGGCACGGCCTGCTGGTCGCCCCGCTCGCCGTCCCGGCCTTCGTCAACAGCTATGCGTGGGTCTCCCTGGACCGCTCGGTGACGGGGTTCGCGGGCGCGCTGCTGGTCATCTCCCTGTCCTACTACCCGCTGGTCTACCTCCCGGTGGTCGCCGCGCTGCGCGGGCTCGACCCGGCCCTGGAGGAGTCGGCCTGGTCCCTGGGCCACTCCCGCTGGCGCTCGTTCGCCAGCGTCGTCCTCCCCCAGCTGCGCCCCGCCCTGCTCGGCGGCGTGCTGCTGGTGGGGCTCCACCTGCTCGCGGAGTTCGGGGCGCTGCAGCTGCTGCGGTTCCCGACCTTCACGACCGCGATCTACGACCTCTACGGATCGACCTTCAACGGCGCCGCGGCGAACATGATCGCCGGCGTGCTCGTGCTGCTGTGCCTGCTGCTGCTGCTCGGCGAGCTGCGGCTGCGCGGCCGCCGTCACTTCGCGCGGGTGGGCCACGGCGCCGCCCGTGCGGCCGTCCCCGTCCGGCTCGACCGCTCGCGCACGGCGGTGGTCGGGGGGCTGGTGGTCCTCGTGGCGGCCTCGGTCGGCGTCCCGACGTACGCCCTGGTCCACTGGCTCTCGGTCGGCACGTCCACGGAGTTCCCGGTCGGCGAGCTGGCCGCGGCGGCCGGCACCACCGTGGGCCTGGCCGCCGTCGGCGCGGCCGTGACCACGCTGCTCGCGCTGCCGGTCGCCTGGCTGGCCGTGCGGCACCGCGGCCCGGTCTCCACCATGATCGAGCGCAGCACCTACGTCGCCAACGCGCTGCCCGGCATCGTGGTCGCGCTCGCGTTCGTCACCGTGAGCCTGCGCGTCGTCCCGGCGGTGTACCAGACCGCGCTGCTCCTGGTGGCGGCCTACGCCGTGCTGTTCCTGCCGCGGGCGGTGGTCTCGGTCCGCGCCGGGCTCGAGCAGGCCCCGGTGGTGCTCGACGACGTCGCCGCCAGCCTGGGCAGCGGCCCGTTCGAGGTCGTGCGTCGGGTGACGCTGCCGGTGATCGCGCCGAGCATCGGCGCCGGCGCGGCCCTGGTCTTCCTGGCGATCTCGACCGAGCTGACCGCGACCCTGATGCTCTCCCCCATCGGCACCGACACCCTCGCCACGAGCTTCTGGTCGGCCTCCTCCGACCTGCGCTACGGGGCCGCCGCGCCGTACGCGCTGCTGCTGGTGCTGATCTCCGTCCCCGCCACCGTGCTGCTGATGCGACAGGGGACACTGGAGCAGTGAGCAGGGTCGAGCTGGCAGGGGTCGCCTACGCCTTCGGCGACGCCGCCCACGTGGTGCGCGCCGTCGACGGCGTCGACCTCGTCGTCCCCGAGGGCTCCTTCACCGCCGTCCTCGGACCCTCGGGGTGCGGCAAGACCACGCTGCTGCGCCTCGTCGCCGGCTTCCTCGCCCCGCAGGCGGGCACCATCCGCTTCGACGACCGCGTCGTCGCCGGCCCCGGCACCGCGGTCCCCCCGCAACAGCGCCGCGTCGGCTACGTGCCGCAGGAGGGGGCGCTGTTCCCGCACCTGTCGGTCGCGGCCAACATCGGCTTCGGACTCCCGCGCTCCGCACGCGCGTCGACCACCGGCCGCGACCGGGTCGCGGAGATGCTCGACCTCGTCGAGCTCCGCCCCGAGTACGGCGCACGCCAGCCCCACGAGCTCAGCGGTGGCCAGCAGCAGCGGGTCGCACTCGCCCGCGCGCTGGCGCCGGGACCCACCGTGGTGCTGCTCGACGAGCCGTTCTCCTCCCTCGACGCCTCGCTGCGCACCTCGACCGGCCGCGCCGTGGCCCACGCACTGCAGGCCACCGGCACCACCGCGGTGCTGGTCACCCACGACCAGGACGAGGCGCTCTCGCTGGCCGACCAGGTCGCCGTGATGCGCCAGGGCCACGTGATCCAGACCGACGCCCCCCGCGACCTCTACCGCGCCCCCGTCGACCCGGAGGTGGGGGCGTTCGTGGGGGGCGCGACCGTCGTCGAGGCGCGGGTCGTGGACGGCCGGGCGACCTTCGCCTTCGGTTCCGCGCCGCTGGCCGCCCCCGCCCTCGACGGGCCGGCACGGGTGCTGCTGCGTCCCGAGCAGATCCTGGTCCACCGCAGCGAGGTGGGCGCCCGGGTCGAGCAGGTCCACTTCTACGGCCACGACGCGGCCGTCCGGTTGCGGCTGCTGCCGGACGGGCCGGCCCTCGTCGCGCGGGTGGCGGGGCTCGACGCCCCCGAGCCCGGCACCGAGGTCGGCATCGGTGTCACGGGACCGGTCGTGGCCTATCCCACCCCCACCGAACTGGTGTGAGGTAAGGCTTACCTTATATAGTCGCCGGGTGCCGAGCCTGCTGACCGCCACCAGGGCCCCGTCCCGGGGTCTGCTCGCGACCCCGGCCCCGGACCACCGGGTCCTCGACCTCGCCAGGTTCGGCGACCGGCCGGCCCTCCACACCGCGCAGGGCACGCTCAGCTATGCCGACCTCGCAGGCCGGGTCGAGGCGTACGCCGAGCGGCTGGGCGACACCCGGCGGCTGGTCCTCGTCGAGGGCGCCAACACGGTGGAGTCGCTGACGGCGTACCTCGCGGCGCTGACGCACGGCCACGTCGTGCTGCTCGCCCCTCCCGGCCGACCGGCCCGCCGGCTCGCCGAGGCCTGGGACCCCGACGTGGTCGTCGGTGACCGCTTGCGCGAGCGGCGACCCGGGACCGCCCACGACCTGCACCCCGACCTCGCGCTGCTGCTGAGCACCTCGGGCTCGACCGGCTCGCCCAAGCTGGTGCGGCTCTCCCACGCCAACCTGCGCGCCAACGCGGCGAGCATCGTCGGCTACCTCCAGATCACCGAGCACGACCGCGCGCTCACCACGCTCCCCCTGCACTACTGCTACGGCCTCTCGGTCGTGCACAGCCACCTGCTCGCGGGCGCCTCGCTGGTGCTGACCGACCACTCGGTGGTCGACGAGTGCTGCTGGCGGCTCGCGCGCGAGGCACGCGCCACCTCCTTCGCCGGGGTCCCCTACACCTTCGAGCAGCTCGAGCGGTCCGGCTTCACCGAGCGCTCGCTGCCCGACCTGCGCTACGTCACCCAGGCCGGCGGCCGACTGGACCCGGACCGGGTGCGCGCGTGGCGCGCGCACGGCCGGGCCGCCGGCTGGGACCTGGTCGTGATGTACGGCCAGACCGAGGCGACCGCCCGGATGGCCTGGCTGCCCCCCGCGCTCGCGGACACCCACCCGGGCGCCGTCGGCGTCCCGGTGCCGGGAGGCTCGTTCCGGCTCGACCCGGTCGCCGAGGTCGACGAGCCCGGGGTCGGGGAGCTCGTCTACGCCGGCCCCAACGTGATGCTCGGGTACGCCGAGGCCCCGGGCGACCTGGCCCTCGGCGCCATGCTCAGCGAGCTCCGCACCGGTGACCTCGCGCGCCGCACCGACGGCGTGTGGGAGGTCGTCGGGCGACGCGACCGGCACGCCAAGCTGCACGGTCTGCGGCTCGACCTCGACCACCTCGAGCGGGAGGTCCCCGAGGCCCTCGGGTCGGTGCACTGCCTGGTGGTCGACGACCTGCTGCACGCGTTCACCACGAGGCCGCGGGTCGCGGGCCGGCTGCGCGCGTCGTTGGCGTCCGCCGGCGGGCTGCCGGAGCGGGCGGTCCGGGTCACGGTGCTGGCCGACCTGCCGCGCACGCCGTCCGGCAAGCCCGACCGGGTCGCGCTCGAGCAGCAGGCCCGCCGTCAGCAGCAGCCGTCGGCGCCGTCGACGCTGCGCGACGAGTACGCCCTGGTGCTCGGCCGGACCGACGTCACCGACGACGACTCCTTCGTCAGCCTCCGGGGCGACTCGCTCTCCTACGTCGAGCTGGCGACCCGCCTGGCCGACCGGCTCGGGGAGCTGCCGCCCGACTGGCACCACCGCCCGATCGGCACCCTCGCTGCCCCGGTCACCCCTCGCCGAGGCACCCGCCTGGACACCAGCGTGGTGCTGCGCGCCTGCGCGATCGTCGCCGTCGTGGCCTCCCACGCCAACGTGTGGACCGTGATGGGCGGCGCCCACCTGCTGCTCGCGGTCGCCGGGTGGAACCTCGCCCGCTTCCAGCTCTCGGCGGCCACCCGGGGCGAGCGGTGGCGCCACGGCCTGGCCTCCCTCGCGCAGCTGGTCGTCCCGGCGTCCCTCTGGATCGGCGCCGTCGCCGTGGTCTCGGGCGACTACACCTGGCGCGCGGCGCTCTTCCTCAACGACGCCCTCGGCGCCGAGCAGTGGACCCCGGACTGGCAGTTCTGGTTCCTGGAGGCGCTGGTCTGGGTGAGCGCCGCCGTGCTCGCCCTGCTGGCGGTCCCCGGTGTGGACCGGCTGGAGCGGCGGGCGCCGTACGGCCTGGCGCTGACGCTGTGCCTGGCCGCGCTCGGCCTCCGCTACGCGTGGGTGGGGCTCGAGGCGGGACCGACCGAGCGCTACACGGTCGGCCTCGCGGCCTTCTTCGTGCTGCTCGGCTGGACGGCGAGCCGGGCCGACACGCCGCGGCGCCGGTGGACCGTGGCCGCCCTGGCGGCGGTCGCGACGTACGGCTTCTTCGGCGACCCGTGGCGCGAGACCCTGGTCGCGGGCGGTGTCGCCCTGCTGGTGCTGGTGCCGTCGCTGCGGGTGCCCCGCTCCCTGGTGCCGCCGGTGTCGGTGCTGGCGTCCTCCTCGCTGTTCGTCTACCTGACCCACTGGCAGGTCTACCCCCACCTGGAGGACGACCACCCCGTGCTGGCGACGCTGTCGTCGTTCGCCGTCGGGATCGCCTGCTGGTGGCTGGCACGACCCGCACTCCGCCGGCTGGGCCGGCTCTGCGGCCCCGGGCAGCGGTGTCGGCAACGCCCGACGTCCGGCGCGGAGCCGGGGCGATACGCTGCCCTGCGTGCCTGAGACGACTCCTCTGACGAAGGTCCTCATCGCCAACCGCGGCGAGATCGCAGTCCGCGTGATCCGAGCGTGTCGCGACAGCGGCATCGGGTCGGTCGCGGTCTACGCCGACCCCGACCGCGAGGCGATGCACGTGCGGCTCGCCGACGAGGCGCACAGCCTCGGGGGGTCGACGCCCGCCGAGTCCTACCTCGACATCGAGAAGCTGATCGCGGTGGCGAAGAAGTCGGGGGCCGACTCGGTCCACCCCGGATACGGCTTCCTCGCCGAGAACGCCGACTTCGCCCGCGCCGTCCTCGACGCCGGGCTGATCTGGATCGGCCCCCCGCCGTCGGCGATCGAGAACCTCGGCGACAAGGTCAAGGCCCGCCACATCGCCGAGAAGGTGGGCGCCCCGCTGGCCCCCGGCACCAAGGACCCGCTGGAGAACGCCGACGAAGCGGTCGCCTTCGCCGAGGAGCACGGCCTGCCGATCGCGATCAAGGCCGCCTTCGGGGGCGGCGGTCGTGGCCTCAAGGTCGCCCGCGAGAAGGGCGAGGTGGCCGACGCCTTCGAGTCTGCCGTCCGGGAGGCGGTCAGCGCGTTCGGCCGTGGCGAGTGCTTCGTGGAGAAGTTCCTCGACCGGCCGCGCCACGTCGAGACCCAGTGCCTCGCCGACCAGCACGGCAACGTCGTCGTGGTCTCCACCCGCGACTGCTCACTGCAGCGACGGCACCAGAAGCTCGTGGAGGAGGCGCCCGCCCCGTTCCTCTCCGAGGACCAGGTCGAGCGGCTGTACTCGGCCTCCAAGGCGATCCTGCGCGAGGCCGGGTACGTCGGCGCCGGCACCTGTGAGTTCCTGGTCGCCAAGGACGGCACGATCTCCTTCCTCGAGGTGAACACCCGGCTCCAGGTCGAGCACTGCGTCTCCGAGGAGGTCACCGGCATCGACCTGGTGCGGGAGATGTTCCGGATCGCCGCCGGCGAGGAGCTCGGCTACGACGACCCCGAGGTCCGTGGCCACTCGATCGAGTTCCGGATCAACGCCGAGGACGGCGGCCGCAACTTCATGCCCGCCCCCGGCACGCTCACCACGTGGAGCCCGCCGCAGGGCCCGGGCGTCCGACTCGACGGCGGCTACGAGAACGGCGAGACGGTCCCCGGCTCCTTCGACTCCCTCGTCGCCAAGCTGATCGTCACCGGCCGCGACCGCACCCAGGCGCTCGAGCGGTCCCGGCGCGCCCTGGCCGAGTTCGAGGTCGACGGCATGCCGACGGTGATCCCCTTCCACCGCGCGGTCGTCGAGGACCCGGCGTACGTCGGCGCCTCGACCCCGTCCGGCGAGGGTGACTTCACCGTCTACACGACCTGGATCGAGACCGACTTCGACAACCAGCTGGAGCCGTACGCCGGTGAGTCGGCCGAGGCCGAGGAGGCCGGCGAGCGGCAGCGGGTCACCGTCGAGGTCGGCGGCAAGCGGATCGAGGTCGTGCTGCCGGGCGGGCTCGGCGGGCTGTCGGCCGGCGGCCCGGGCGGGGCGAAGAAGCCGAAGCGTGCGGCCGGCAAGAAGGCCGGCGCGGCCGCCTCCGGCGACTCCGTCACCAGCCCGATGCAGGGCACCATCGTCAAGGTCGTCGTCGAGGAGGGCCAGCAGGTCGCCGAGGGCGACACCGTGGTCGTGCTCGAGGCGATGAAGATGGAGCAACCGCTCAAGGCCCACAAGGCCGGCACGGTCACCGGGCTCCAGGCCGAGGTCGGCGCCACCGTCACCAACGGCGCGGTGATCTGCGAGCTCAAGGACTGAGGCCCCGGCCCGGCGCCGGCGCCGGCAACGGCGCGGGGGTTGAGGTGCGAGGAGCACCAGCATCGAGGCGCGGGGGTTGAGGTGCGAGGAGCGCCAGCGACGAGCCTCGAAACCGCCGGGCGTCGAGCCCCGACGCCGGGGGTTGAGGTGCGAGGAGCGCCGGCGTCGAGGCGCCGGCGGTTTCGAGGCTCAGGCCGCCAGGCGGCCTTCACACCTCAACCACCGGCGTCGGCAACGGCCCGGGGGTTGAGCCACAGGAGCGCCGGCGCCGTCAGCGGCCCCGGGGGTTGAGCCTCAGGAGCGCCGGCGCCGTCAGCGGCCCCGGGGGTTGAGGTGCGAGGAGCGTCAGCGACGAGCCTCGAAACCGCCGGCGTCGAGCCTCGACATCGTCGCCCTCCGCGCCCCCACCTAGGCTGAACGGTGTGACGACCCTGCGTGAGCCCTCCCAGCGTGTGAGCCCGAAGGCGAAGCTGATGTGGGCGCTGGGCGCCCTCGGCAACGGACTCTTCGGGGTCCTGGTGCTGCTGGTGGTCGGCTACGCGTGGGCGCCGTTCGACGTGCCGTGGTGGGCGGTCGTGCTGCTGCTGGTGGCCCTGGCGCTCTACGTGCTGCTGATGCCCCGCTGGCGCTACGCCGTGCACCGGTGGGAGGCCACCGAGACGGCCGTCCACACCCAGACCGGGTGGTGGAGCATCGAGCGTCGGATCGCGCCGATGTCACGGATCCAGACCGTCGACTACGAGGAGGGCGCGTTCGCGCGGCTCTTCGGGCTGGCGTCGGTCACCGTGACCACCGCGTCTGCCGCCGGCGCGCTGGCGATCGTCGGGCTCGACAAGCAGCTCGCGCGCGAGCTCGTCGACCAGCTGACCCGCCGGGCCGATGCCGTGCCGGGTGACGCCACGTGAGCGAGCCCACCAGCCACGTGGACGAGCCGAGCCCCCGACGTACCTCCCGCGGAGACGGCCTGGCAGCGACTGGACCCGCGGATGCTGCTGGTCCACCCGGTGCGTGAGGTGGTCCGGTTCCTGCCGGCGGTGTTCTTCCTGCTGATCGCCGGCGCCGCGAGCGACCGGATCGGCTGGCCGCAGCTGCTGGTGATCGTGGTCCCGGTGCTGCTGGGGCTGGCGCGCTACCTCACGACCCGCTACCGGATCCACGCCGACCGGGTCGAGCTGCGCCGTGGCCTGGTCAGCACCCACATCCTCTCCACCTCGCTCGACCGGGTGCGCACGGTCGACCTGACGGCCTCCCCGATCCAGCGGATCCTGGGGCTGACGACCGTGCGGATCGGCACCGGGACGGCCGCCAGCATCGGTGACGACGGGCTCGACCTCGACGGGCTCCCCGTCGAGCGGGCCCGGGAGCTGCGGGCCGAGCTGCTCAGCTCGATCAGGACGGTGGCCCCCGTCGATCCGGACGCCGAGCCGGGGACCCCACCGGTCGCCGGCGGGGAGCGGCTCGTGGCCCGGTTCCGGCCCGACTGGCTGCGCTACGCCCCGTTCACCTCCGCCGGTTTCGTCGCGCTCGCGGGCGTCGTGGGCGGTGGCTTCCAGGTCGCCGACCAGCTGGGGGTCTTCGGCAGCATCGAGGACGACCCCACCGCCGTGGGGCTGCGGGTGGGCAGTGCCGCGCTCGTGCTGCTGCTGGTCCTCGGTGTCGCCGTCCTCGTGGTGGTGTTCTCCGTGATCGGGTACGCCGTCGCCAACGGCAACTTCGCGCTCAGCCACACCACCCCCGACGGGTCCTGGCACGTACGCCGCGGCCTGCTCACCACCCGCGAGACCAGCCTCGACGACGACCGGCTCCGCGGGGTCTCGATCGGCGAGCCGTGGGGGCTGCGACTGGTGCGCGGCGGTCGGCTGAGCGCGATCGTCACCGGGCTCGACCGCACCGAGTCCGGGAGCTCGGCGCTGCTGCCGCCGACGCCACGGTCCCTGGTCGACCAGGTCGCCGCCGAGGTGGTCGGCTCGCCCGGCCCGGTCCACGCCGCGCTGGTCGACCACGGTCCGCGGGCCCGCGCCCGCCGCTGGACCCGGGCGCTGGTCCCCGCCGCCGTGGTCGCCGTCGTCCTCGTGGCGGTCGCCTTCGCCACGGACCTGCCCGGGCTGGCGTTCCTCGCGGCGCTCCCGCTGCTGGTCGGCGCTGCGCTCGGCTTCGACCGCGCCCGGTCGCTGGGTCACGCCCTGGTCGAGGGCTGGTTCGTGGCCCGGTCGGGCAGCCTCACCCGCAGGCGCGAGCTGCTCGCCACCGACGCGGTCATCGGCTGGAACCTGCACTCCAGCTGGTTCCAGCGACGGGCCGGCCTGGTCACGTTGGTCGCCACGACCGCCGGCGGCCGTCAGTACGTCGCACTGCCCGACGTCCCCGAGCGGGTCGCCGTCGACGTCGCCATCGCCGCCGTCCCGGGCCTGGTGGAGCAGTTCGCCGCACCACCCGCGCACGCGCCCCAGCACCTGGGCCGCGCCTGATCAGCAGTCGCCGCGCTCCACGCGCCGGCAGGTGTCGTCGCCACCGTTGCGGTAGCCGGCATCGGTGCCGGGACCACCGTCGATGTGGTCGTCGCGAGGCGACCCGGTGACCCGGTCGTCGCCGCCGCCGGTGACCGCGCGCAGCGGGCCCCCCTGGATCGCCCACACGCGCTCGGGAGCCGACGACCCCAGGAAGCGCCACCGCAACGGGCCGACCAGCCGGTGCCCCTCGAAGCCCTCGATGGTCCCCGTGGCCGCGAGGTCGCCGCTGGCCGAGGTGGTGCCGCCGCGGCGGTCGACCGTGAAGCGCGCCGCCGGAGCCTGGCCGGCCAGCAGCGTGCCGTAGAAGGTGACGACGTCGTCGCCCGGCCCACCCGAGGCCACCGCCCCCGCACCCGGGGTGACGTGCTGCCCGACGTGGTCGTCGCCGCGCCCCGCCACGACGACGGTCGGGTTCGGGCTGAAGGCCTCGACGAAGTCCGCCCCGCTGCCGGTGGAGATCTCGTCCCGCCCGGCGAGGGAGGAGACCAGGTCGCGGCCCGGTCCGGTCGCGACCACGTCACGCCCCGCCTCCCCGGTCATCCCGTCGGGCAGGACGGTGTCGGAGCCGCGTCCGGCGGTGACCGTGTCCGCGCCACCACCGGCGTCGATGGTGTCGGGACCGTCGGAGCCGGTGAGGTCGTCGTCGTACGCGGTCCCGGTGATCCCGCTGGCAGGACCGGTCGTGATCTGGTCCTCACCCTCGCCGCTGGCGAGGCCGACGTCCCCGGAGAGGTCGACGGTCACGCCGCGGCGGGCGTCGACGAAGGAGTAGGTGTCGGGGCGTCGACGCTGGTCGGCCCGGCGGTTGTCGCCGCCGCCGACCATCCGGTCGTCGCCCGGACCGCCGAGCAGGGTGTCGCCGACGAGGAAGGTCCCGCCCGGTCCGGTGCGCCGAGCGTCGGCACCCCCGAGCAGGGTGTCCCGGCCGGATCCGCCGAGCAGCCGGTCGGACCCCGGCCCGCCGCACAGCACGTCGTTCCCGCCGAGCCCCTCGATCACGTCGTCGCCGCCCAGCCCGACGACGACGTCCCGGCGCGCCGTGCCGGTGAGGGTGTCGGCACCGCGGGTGCCGACGATCGTGGCGGGGACTCCGTCGCACTGCGGCGCAGCGGCCGCGGTGACCAGCGGCAGCAGGGACGGCACGGGCAGCGACAGCACGGACAGGGACAGCGGCGCGAGGGACGCCAGGACCAGGGCCGGGGGGACCCAGCGGTGGCGACGCATGGAGGCTCCAGGGAAGGCGGCGGGTGACCGTCTCCATGATCACCGACCGACGGGTCCGTCCCGGTCACTGAACGCGTACGGCGCGTCGGCCGGGCCGCCTCGATAGCCTGCGGCCCATGTTCTCCAAGGTGCTCGTCGCCAACCGCGGTGAGATCGCGATCCGGGCCTTCCGCGCCGCCTACGAGCTGGGCGCGCGCACGGTGGCGGTGTTCCCGTACGAGGACCGCGGCTCCGAGCACCGGCTCAAGGCGGACGAGGCCTACGAGATCGGGGACCGCGGCCACCCGGTGCGCGCCTACCTCGACCCACAGGCGATCGTCGACGTGGCCCTCCGGGCCGGCGCCGACGCGGTCTACCCCGGCTACGGCTTCCTCTCCGAGAACCCGGCCCTGGCCGAGGCCTGCGCCAACGCCGGCATCACCTTCATCGGCCCCACCTCCGAGGTGCTCACCCTCACCGGCAACAAGGCGCGCGCGATCGCCGCGGCCAAGGCCGCCGGTGTCCCCACGCTGCAGAGCGTCGACCCCTCGACCGACGTCGACGCGCTGGTCGCGGCCGCCGAGGCGATCTCGACCCCGCTGTTCGTCAAGGCGGTCGCCGGCGGCGGCGGTCGCGGCATGCGCCGCGTCGACGACCGCGCCGCGCTCCGCGAGGCGGTCGAGACGTGCATGCGCGAGGCCGAGGGCGCCTTCGGCGACCCGACGGTCTTCATCGAGCAGGCCGTGGTCGACCCGCGCCACATCGAGGTGCAGATCCTCGCCGACGGCACCGGCACCGACGAGGGCGTGATCCACCTCTTCGAGCGCGACTGCTCGGTGCAGCGGCGCCACCAGAAGGTCATCGAGATCGCGCCGGCGCCCAACCTCGACCCGGAGCTCCGGGACCGGATGTGCGCCGACGCGGTGCGCTTCGCGCGCGAGATCGGCTACCGCAACGCCGGCACCGTGGAGTTCCTGCTCGACCCCGCGGGCCACTACGTCTTCATCGAGATGAACCCCCGCATCCAGGTCGAGCACACCGTGACCGAGGAGGTCACCGACGTCGACCTCGTGCAGAGCCAGATGCGGATCGCCTCCGGCGAGACGCTGGCAGACCTCGACCTCTCCCAGGACACCGTCCAGCTGCGCGGCGCGGCCCTGCAGTGCCGGATCACCACCGAGGACCCCGCCAACGGGTTCCGGCCCGACACGGGCAAGATCACGACCTACCGCTCCCCCGGCGGGGCCGGCGTCCGCCTCGACGGGGGGACGACGTACACCGGGGCCGAGGTCTCGGCGCACTTCGACTCGATGCTGGCCAAGCTCACCTGCCGGGGCCGCACCTTCGAGAAGGCGGTGGAGCGGGCGCGGCGGGCGCTGGCGGAGTTCCGGATCCGTGGCGTCTCCACGAACATCCCGTTCGTCCAGGCCGTGCTGGAGGACCCCGACTTCGCCGCCGGGAGGGTGACGACGGCGTTCATCGAGAGCCACCCGCAGCTGCTGACGGCGCGGGGCCAGGGCGACCGCGGCACCAAGCTGCTGACCTACCTCGCGGGCGTGACGGTCAACCAGCCGCACGGCGCCGCGCCCGTCGGTCTCGACCCCGCCACCAAGCTCCCCTCGCTCGACCTGCGGGTCCCGGCGCCCGACGGCTCGCGGCAGCTGCTGCTCGAGGTCGGCCCGGAGGAGTTCGCCCGGCGGCTGCGCGCCCAGGACCGGGTCGCGGTCACCGAGACCACGTTCCGCGACGCCCACCAGTCGCTGCTCGCGACCCGGGTCCGCACCCGCGACCTCGCCGCCGTCGCCGGCTACACCGCGCGGATGACCCCGCAGCTGTGGTCGCTGGAGGCCTGGGGCGGTGCGACGTACGACGTGGCGCTGCGCTTCCTCGCCGAGGACCCGTGGGAGCGGCTGGCCACGATGCGCCAGGCCGCGCCCAACATCTGCCTGCAGATGCTGCTGCGCGGGTCGCAACACGGTCGGCTACACCCCCTACCCGACCGAGGTGACGCAGGCGTTCGTGCAGGAGGCCGCGGAGACCGGGATCGACGTGTTCCGGATCTTCGACGCCCTCAACGACGTCGAGCAGATGCGGCCCGCGATCGAGGCGGTGCGCGAGACCGGCACGACCGTCGCGGAGGTGGCGCTGTGCTACACCGGCGACCTGTCCGACCCGGCCGAGTCGCTCTACACGCTCGACTACTACCTGCGGCTCGCCGAGCGGATCGTCGAGGCCGGTGCCCACGTGCTGGCGATCAAGGACATGGCCGGTCTGCTGCGCGCCCCTGCGGCGCGCACGCTGGTGAGCGCGCTGCGCGAGCGGTTCGACCTCCCGGTCCACCTGCACACCCACGACACCCCCGGCGGTCAGCTGGCGACGCTGCTCGCCGCGATCGACGTCGGCGTCGACGCCGTGGACGCCGCGAGCGCCCCGATGGCCGGGACGACCTCGCAGCCCTCGATCTCGGCCCTGGTCGCCGCGACCGACCACTCCGACCGCGAGACCGGGCTCTCGCTGCCGGCGCTCTTCGAGCTCGAGCCCTACTGGGAGGCGACCCGCCGGGTCTACGCACCGTTCGAGTCGGGCCTGCCCTCCCCCACCGGCCGGGTCTACACCCACGAGATCCCCGGCGGCCAGCTCTCCAACCTGCGGCAGCAGGCGATCGCGCTGGGCCTGGGCGAGAAGTTCGAGCAGATCGAGGACATGTACGCCGCGGCGAACGACATCCTCGGCAACGTGGTCAAGGTGACCCCGTCCTCGAAGGTGGTCGGCGACCTGGCACTGCACCTGGTCGCGGTCGGCGCCGACCCGGAGGAGTTCGCCGCCGAGCCCGGCAGGTTCGACATCCCCGACTCGGTGATCGGCTTCCTCAACGGCGAGCTCGGCGACCCCCCGGGAGGCTGGCCCGAGCCGTTCCGCAGCCGGGCGCTGGAGGGACGCACCTGGACCGCCCCGGCCGAGGAGCTCGACGACGAGGCCCGCGCCGGCCTGGCGGGCGGGCCGACCTCGCGCCGGAGCACGCTCAACCGGCTGCTGTTCGCCGGCCCGACGAAGGACTTCGAGGAGGCGCGGGAGACCTACGGCGACGTCTCGGTCCTCACCACCTTGGACTACCTCTACGGCCTGCAGGTCGGCGAGGAGCACTCGGTGGTGATCGAGGAGGGCAAGACCGTCATCTACCGGCTGGAGGCGATCAGCGAGCCCGACGAGCGCGGCTACCGGACCGTGATGGCCACGATCAACGGCCACATGCGGCCGGTGTCGGTGCGCGACACGTCGGTCTCCGCCGAGGTCGCCGCCGCGGAGAAGGCCGACACCTCCCAGCCCGGCCAGGTCGCCGCCCCGTTCCAGGGCGCCGTGACGCTGGCGGTCGAGGAGGGCGCCCAGGTCAACGCGGGGGACACGGTGGCCACCATCGAGGCGATGAAGATGGAGGCCGCCATCACCACCCCCGTCGGCGGCACCGTCGAGCGGCTCGCGATCGGCGGCACCCAGCAGGTCGAGGGCGGCGACCTGATCCTCGTCGTCGGCTGAGCCGACCGCCCCGGGGGACCCACCCGGGGTGCCCGCTCACGCATCCGCGTGCCGACCGCGTAGGATGGGACGCAGTCCCGTCGCGTGCCGGCGGTTACCGAGGCCAGGCTTTCAAGCCCCGATCAGTGATGGCTGCTGGTCTCGACGTTCCGCGGACGGCTCGCTCCCGACGGGATAGTCGTGCGAGGAAGAGAGCAGCTGGTTGGCCAGCAGGCGTGAGAACCGGTCCGGCGGAAGCCGACGTACCCGACAGGCCCCTGCCCGGAAACGGGACGAGGAGGGCCTGATGCCCGTGCTGGCCAAGGCCGTGCGCGAGGTGGAGAACGCGGTGGCGCGTGGGCAGGTGACGACGGGTCACCACTCGCGCTACCAGGCGATCGCGCTGCTCGCGCGCCAGGAGCGCACGCGGGTGAAGGCCGACACCGAGATGAGCGAGGGCCAGCGCGACAACCTGATGCGCCGCCTCGACGGCGTCGGGCAGATCCTCGCCCAGATCGCGGCCCGCCACCCGTCGTTCTTCAACCTCCTCCAGGAGGACGCCGAGGTCGCCGAGGGCACCCGCCGCTGGCAGCGCGAGATGACCGAGGCCGCCGGGCTCGAGGTCCCCGAGGAGCCCGTCGGTACGCCGGAGCAGGACCCGGCCGGCCACCGGCCCGAGCGGCGGGTGATCCCGCAGTCGGTCGTGGCGGCCCAGCTCGCCAACCCGTTCCTGGTCCCCGACTACAGCGCGGCCGCGAAGCCCAAGCCGGTCGGCCGGCTGGTCGGCTGGGACCTGATCAGCCCCGTCCTCAACGCCTTCGAGCACCCGGTCCCGGGCGCCCCGGCCTGCATGGAGCTGCCCGAGGAGCGGCAGCTGATGCTGCCGCCCGACCTCGAGCTGATGCCCCACCAGTCGAAGGTGCTGGCCGCGGTCGCCGAGGGTCACCGGACCTTCCTGCTGGCCGACGAGCCCGGCCTCGGCAAGACGGCGCAGGCGCTGCTCGCCGCGCAGGTCGCCGGCGCCTATCCGCTGCTCTGCGTCGTCCCCAACGTGGTGAAGACCAACTGGGCGCGCGAGGCGGCACGCTGGACTCCCCACCGCTCGGTGTCGGTGATCCACGGTGACGGCAACACGATCGACGGCTTCGCCGACATCGTGGTGGTCAACTACGAGGTGCTCGACCGTCACGTCGGCTGGATGGGCGAGCACGGCTTCCGCGGCGTGGTGGTCGACGAGGCGCACTACATCAAGAACAAGAAGTCGCAGCGCTCGCAACAGGTCATCGAGGTCTCCCAGCGGGTGCGCCGCCGGATCGCGCGGCCGCTGCTGATGGCGCTGACCGGCACGCCGCTCATCAACGACATCGACGACTTCCGGGCGATCTGGGAGTTCCTCGGCTGGATCGAGGACAAGCGGGTCGGCGACGACCTGATGGCCGCGCTGGAGGAGACCGACCGGACTCCTGCCGACCATGCCTTCTACCCCGCTGCCCGGCAGGCCGTGATCGACCTCGGCATCGTGCGCCGCAAGAAGGTCGACGTGGCCTCCGACATCCCGGCCCGCCGGATCGCGGACCTGCCCGTGGAGCTCGAGGGCTCGGTCGGGCGCTCGATCGCGGAGGCGGAGCGCAAGCTGGCCGAGCGGCTGGTCGCGCGCTACCGCGCCGCCCTGGAGCACCGCCGCAGCGGCGTCGCCGACCTCGGAGCCGACGGCATCGACCACGAGCTCGTGCGCCGGGTGGCGGAGCGCGAGGTCGCCGAGTCCGACGAGAACACCACCGGCGACAACGTGTTCGCCATGGTGCGCAGGATCGGCCAGGCCAAGACCGAGCTGGCCGCCGACTACGCCGCCCAGCTGGCCCGCAGCGCCGGCAAGGTCGTGTTCTTCGCCAAGCACCTCGACGTGATGGACGCCGCCGAGCAGGTCTTCGAGCAGCGCGGGCTGAGGTACACCTCGATCCGTGGCGGCCAGGCCACCAAGGCCCGCACCGAGGCGATCGACTCCTTCGTCAACGACCCCGACGTGAAGATCATCGTCTGCTCGTTGACCGCCGCCGGCGTGGGCATCAACCTCCAGGTCGCCTCGAACGTCGTGCTGGCCGAGCTGTCGTGGACCAACGCCGAGCAGACCCAGGCGATCGACCGGGTGCACCGGATCGGCCAGACCGAGCCGGTCACCGCGTGGCGGATCATCGCCGCGCAGACCATCGACGCCCGGATCGCCGAGCTGATCGACGCCAAGGCGGGGCTCGCCGCCCGGGCGCTCGACGGCGCCGGCGAGGACGAGACCGGCACGGTCGACGTCCAGGTCGAGACCCTGGTCTCGATCCTCACCGAGGCGCTGGGGGCGCAGGTCGCCGCAGGCTGAGGCGGTCAGGGGGCAGGCGGCGGAAGACCCTGCTGGCCGACTGCGACACCGGGGCGACCCGGGAGGTCACCTGCCGTGCGGGGCGCCGGGCACTGCGGCGGGAAGCACTCCCGCTCGACGGCGTCGGCCTGCTCGGCGTAGATGATGATGACCACCGCCACCAGGACCCCCGCCAGCAGCCAGGCCACCGTCCGGACCCAGCTGCGCCACGGCGGATCCCCCTCCTGGTTCCTGTCCTGGTCCACGTCTGGTCCTCCCGAGGCTCGCTCCCCGCTCCTGCACCGCCCCGGGGAGGGGCGGTCCTCGGACCCTAGCGCCGAGAAACCGTCGTTGATCCGAACCACGGCTCCGGAATCGCCGACGCGGCGGGTCAGAGCGTGCCGACGTGCAGCCCGACGGCGACGAGCAGCCCGTCCTCGAGGTAGAGGTCGACGCGGAAGTCTTGCGCACAGCTGTCGGGGCGCCCCCTGGGCACGAGCGAGAGGGTGCGGGCTGCGCGCAGAGCCGCCGGCGGCGCGGCGACGGTCCGGTCGCAGACCGACGGTTGCGCCGACGTGGCCCGAACCGCGGAGCCGTCGCCGGCAGGGTCGAACCCGACCGCCGCCGCGGTGTCCGCGCCCGGGTCGCGCGCGAACGCGACGAACACGCTTGGAAGCGAGGTCGTGACAGGTTCGGCCACCAGTGGCAGCGGCCCGGCGACCACCACGCCGAGCAGGGCGCCGGTGGTGACGAGGAAGGAGCTCACGGGAGGAGGACGCGCACGTCGCCACGTCGGTTGTCACGAGCGTCCTGCGAGTCCGCGCGATGATCGACAGGGTGCTCACGAGCCGAATCAAGGGCGCCACCCGCAGTGCGCGCCGGATCGTGGGGTTCGGTGGGGCCTGCCGTCCTTGGGGGGCCTCACGCAGTACTTCGACCAGTTCGAGCCGTGGACTGACGCCCACGGCCAGGCCCTCGGGGACCGCAAATCGTCCACATCCAACGTTCGCGCACGGCCGTTCACAGGCCTCCCGGACGTGTCGGTCGCCCCTGGTTGAGTGAGGCCATGACGGCACAGCTCGACGACTCGACACACCCGGTGGTGGCCGCGGTCGTCGCGCTGCGCCGCCAGCTCCGCGAGCTCGCCGAACGCCCGGTCTGGAGCCTGGACGTGACCGCGACGGAGGCCGCCCTGGTCGAGGTCACCCACCTCGCCACGCAGGCCGCCCAGCTGCAGCTCCGGCTGCTCGCGCACGCGGACCGGGTCGAGGTGGGGGCAGCGGTGGGCGCGACCTCACCGGCGAGCTGGCTGGCCGTCGAGACCCGCACGACCCGGCCGACGATGCACCGGTCGGCACGGCTGGCCCGCAGCCTCGACGAGGCCCACCCTGCGGTCGACCAGGCCCTGATCGCGGCCGGGGTCAACGTCGAGCAGGCCCATGCCATCGTCGAGGCGGTCGAGGAGCTCTCCGACGACGTGCCGCCCGAGACCGTCGCGCGGGCCGAGGCCTTCCTCCTCGCCCACGCCACCGACCACGACGCCCGCGAGCTGCGTCGCCTGGGTCGTCGCCTGCTCGAGGTCATCGACCCCGAGACCGCGGAGGCCGAGGAGGCTCGGCGCCTCGAGGCCGAGGAGGCCGCCGCCCGCGCCACCGCGTCCTTCACCATCTCCGACGACGGCCACGGCCGCTGCCACGGCCGGTTCACCATCCCCTCGGTCCAGGGCGCGATGCTGCGCAAGCACCTCCGGGCGCTCGCCTCCCCCGACCGCCACCCGGGTCGCCCGACGGGCACCCCGACCAGACGACAGCTCGGCGAGGCCTTCCTGGAGTACGTCGAGACCCGACCCGCCGAGAGCGTCCCCCACTCCGGTGGGCTGGCCGCCACCGTCGTCGTGACCATGACCCTCGAGTCGTTGCTGGGCGGGCTGCAGGCCGCCGCGGTCTGCGACGGGTCCAGGATCTCTGCTGCCGAGGCCCGCAGGCTCGCCTGCCGAGCCGGCATCGTCCCGGTCGTGCTGGGCGGCCGCTCCGAGCCGCTCGACGTCGGTCGCCGTCGACGCTTCCACACCCGGCCGCAGCGCCTCGCACTCGGCATCCGCGACGGCGGCTGCTCGGCTCGCGACTGCGACCGCCCGCCCGGCGACTGCCACGCCCACCACGAGGTGCGCTGGGCGGACGAGGGCCACACCAGCGTCACCGACGGCCGGCTCCTGTGCCCCCGCCACCACACGCTCGCCCACGATCCCCGCTACGAGATGACCGCCCACCCCGACCGCCAGGTGAGCTTCCACCGCAGGTGCTGAGAGGTCGTGGGCCCGACGTCAGTCCTTGCAGTCGTCGACGATCGTGCCGATGACGCCACCGATGGCTCCGCCGATCGCCGCGCCCTGTGAGCCTCCGATCGCGCCCCCGATGATCGCGCCCGCGCCACCCAGGATCCCCTGGTAGCTGCGGTTGCTCTTGGCGTAGACGACCGTGGTGCCGTCCTCACCGGGCACCACCTCGTAGGACCCGACGGTGCCCGCGGCCAGGGCCAGCGCCACCGGCCCGGTGTCCCCGCGACGCAGCAGCTCGTCGTAGACGCCCCGCACCTGGAGGAACGCCTCCGTGGCGACGGGTCGTCCGGCGTCCTGGGCGCTCTTCTGGGCGCTCTTCTGGGCGCCGGCTCCGCACCGATAGCGTGCATCTTCTGCAGCGCGTCGCGCTCCCCCGGCGACAGCCATCCCAGGTCGTGCAGCCGGTCGTACACGAGAGCCGTGGCCACCGATCGATCACCCTTCGCCTCGCGCATCAGCTCGCGCGCCTCCGCGAGCGCCGCGTGCTGCAGGTCGCCGATCCCGACCCCGACCATCCTCTGCGTGAGCTCCATGTGCCTGTCTCCGAACCTCGGGGCGCCTCCCGGGTGGACGCGCCTCTCCCCCAGCAGGAGGTCGGTCGACGGACGGCTGATACGGCCGCGGGCTCAGACGCTGAACAGCAGCAGCAGCCCGCCGACCGTGTAGAGGATCATCAGCGCCAGCATCGCCAGCTGTCCGCGCAGCGCGTGGCCGGCGGGGAGCAGCCGGACGGCGCGGTCGTGGGCGGCGACCACGGCCAGGACGTGCCCCGCGAGCACGAAGCCCACCTTCAGCGTCGCCAGCAGCGTGGGACGCAGGGAGAGGACGTAGCTGATCGTGCCGTCCGCGGTGCCGAAGTAGTCGGCCTCGCCGGTCACCAGCGGGTCGGACAGGAAGATCAGGTACGCCTGCCCGGACTCCACCAGCAGCGTCAGGTAGTGCGCGGCGACGTACCCCACCCCGATCGGCACCAGGGAGTGCGCCAGCCGACCGGGCAGCGCCCGCCGGTCCGGGCCGCGCAGCCCCGACCCGAGGACCGAGGCCACCGCGAAGCTGACCGCCACGAACCCCACGAACCCGAGCAGCACCAGGGTCTCGCGCAGGACCGGGTCCAGTGCTCCGGCGGAGGCGGTGCGCTGGATCCACCAGACCGAGCGGCCGAAGCTGTCGTAGGCCGTGGACCCGAGCAGCACCGCGACCAGGGCCACCAGCCCCGGCAGCGGCGCAACGGTCGCGAGGTTGACCAGCGGGTTGCGCAGCACGACCCGGTCGCGACCCGCCTCGTCCTGCCGGCGTGCCCACGGCGAGAGCCGGGCCACCAGCCCGAACCACGCCTCGAAGGGATCGGCCCGGGCGAGGAACCGGTCGCCGAAGACGGTCGCCCCGACCAGCATCACGGCGGCGTACAGCAGCGCCCAGGTGACCACCGTCGAGACGTACTCGGCGGCCGGGTTGACCAGCTCGGTGTGGACGAACGCGAAGAGCCCGATGGCCGCCGGCCAGTAGCCGAGCCACTCCGGGTAGTCCGCGGTGCCCCGCTCGGGCGGGCTGCCGACGAGCCGCGACACGACCACGTGCACCGTCCGCATCGGTGAGATCAGCGGCCAGACGTTCCCCAGCAGCAGCGACAGCGGCACCAGCCCGACCCACAGGTAGATGTAGAAGACGCCGAGGGCCGGGTTGGCAGGCGCGTCGAGCCCGGCCAGCGCCGCCCACCCGACGTAGGCCGTGACCACCACGCCGAGCAGCCGCACCAGGGCGTGCAGCCACGGCGAGTCGACGACCGTGCCGACCCAGACCGGCAGGAACCGGCCTCCCCCGTCGCGGTCCAGCCGCGGCGTCCGCCACGCCCAGACCAGCACGGCGAACGACACCGCCAGGGCCACACCGGCCCCCGCGACGACGAACGAGAGCGGGATCGGGAGATCGGCCGCCCCACCGATGCCGTGCGCCTCGACGGAGGGCCCGCTCAGCGCCCCCGCTCCTGCAGCAGGAACAGGCCGCGGTCGATCGAGCTGACCGCCACGAAGCGCTCACCCTTGAAGTACGGGTAGTTGCTCCAGGTGCCGCCCTCGAACGTGGGGTCGTCGTTCTCCGGGTACACGTCGAAGAACGCCTTCTCCGAGAGCCGGCCGCGGGCCAGTCGCGAGAGGTCGTAGACGCGGAGCCCGGAGGTGTAGTTGGAGTGGTAGGACCTCCCGCGCCGGGTGTAGAGGTTGTGGTCGATCGAGGTGGTCTCGTTGTCGAAGACCCCGCTCACCTCGGGGTCGTCGAGGTCGCTGACGTCCCAGACCCGGGTGCGGGTGTTGGCACCGGTGATCTGCTCGTCGAGCTCGTCACCGTGGATGTAGAAGCGCTGGCCGCGGGTCAGCCAGCCCTGGTGGCTGTAGCCGTCGTTGCCGTAGAAGACCCGGGAGAGCGGCTCGGGGTTGTCCTTGTCGGTGACGTCGACGATCGACAGCGTGTTCTCGATGTCCTCGATGGTGGGGCCGAGATACTCCGCATTGGCGTTGAAGCAGATCTCGTGACGGCGGTAGGCCTTGTCGGGGCCCTTGTAGACCACGCACTGGGTGTCGTGGATGTAGCCGTGGTCCTCGAAGCAGCCCGCGAAGGTCGGAGCCTCCGGGTCCCGGACGTCGACCATGTGGAGGCCGCCCTCGCAGGTGCTGGTGCCGATGAGGTAGGCGTAGCCGGTGTCCTCGTTGATGTTCAGGTTGTGGGTGTTGCCGAAGCCGCCGACGTCGTAGACCGCGGTCTCCTCGAACGTCACCGGCGCACCGTGGACGCGGCGGAGCCGGGTCAGGTCGAAGACCTGCATCTGGTGGTTGTCGTGCTCGGAGACGATGAAGGCGTGGTCGTCGTGGACCTTGATGTCGCGCCAGTACTCGCCACCCTCGAGCGAGGCGCTCGGGAGCGTGCCGACGACGTCGGGCCGACGCGGGTTGCTGACGTCGACGAAGACGGTGCCCTCCGTGCCGCCGACCAGGGCGTAGTCGTCACCCCGCTTGTCGCTCCAGCCCCAGATGTCGTTGACGAAGCTGAGGCCCAGGTCCTCGCGCGGGACGTGGGCGAGCAGGTCGATCCCCTGGCACGGGAACTCCGCGGCCATGCCGCCACGGCAGCGGGCGGCCGTCCGGCCGACCTTCGCCGCGGCGCGGGTGTCCTCGCCGGCGACCGCAGCGAACTGCTTGGCCTGTTCGGAACCCGTCGCGTTGTGCACGTTGTCGCGGTCGGAGCCGCCGCCGTACGACGCCCCGATCCCCACCGCCGCCGTCGCCATCGCGGCGACAAGCGTGACCACCAGCCGACCATTCATGGTGAAACCTCCCGAGAAGGCACGCGCTCGGCGGGCGTGCCAGGTCCGGACAAACTAACCGCCAGAACCGTCCGTGTGAAGGGCGCCCCCCACGCGGAGCCCCGTGCCGACGCCTCAGGAGTCCCCGGTCAGGCGGAGCGTCTGGAGGCGGCGTCCGGCGTACGCCGTGCTCCCGACGATGACCAGCACCAGCAGCACCACCCCGGTGGTGAGCGACACCGCGGCCTCGACACCCAGCAGGGTCGCCTGCTCCACCCCGAGCAGTCGTTCGACCACGGCCAGCGACCACTGCTGGATCGACAGCGTCTGGGCGCCGGGGGCCAGGCCGCCGAGCAGCGACTCCCACACGAGCGCGTAGACGAGTCCGAGCACCACCGCGTTGCGGGTCAGCACGGCGAGCAACAGGAACAGGGAGACGTAGCCGAGTCCGGCGACCAGCGCCCCCACCGCGTACGCCGCGGTCAACCCGCCCAGCGAGCCGGTGAGGACCATGCCGGCGACCAGGACGGGGAGCGCGCCGAAGCAGGTCACGACCACCACGGCGACGGCGAGCTTGGACACGATGATCGAGTGGCGGTTGAGCGGCTTGGAGAGCAGGTAGACGATCGAGCCCTCGTCGATCTCGGGGCCGATCGCACCGGTCCCGGCGATCAGACCGAGCAGCGGCATCAGCACCGCGATCCCGAAGCCGCCGAGCAGGCTGGTGGCGAAGCCGGAGTCGAGCGCCTCGGCGAGCCCGTCGTCGAAGCCGGCCAGCACCCGGCCGAGCACGGTGAGGGCGAGCAGCACGGTCGGGAGGGCGAGCAGCAGCAGGGTCCGCCGGCGGCCCAGCAGGCTGCGGGCGGTGAGCTGGACGACGGTGGGGTTCAGGACGCTCATCGGGCCACCAGGTAGGAGAAGACGGACTCCAGCGACTCGTCGGCGGGTCGGACCTCGAGCAGCCGGATGCCGTGGCGCGAGGCCAGCTGCGGCAGCGCCTGGACGAAGGCCGCGAAGTCGGTGGCCTGCACGTGGACGGCCCCCTCGACCAGCTCGACGCCCGAGGTGCTGGCCTCCGCGATCACCGCGGCGGCGAGGGCGCGGTCGTCGGAGGAGCGGATCGTGTACTGGTGCGGCCGCTGCGTCATCAGTCGCCGGATCTCGCGGAAGTCACCGGACGCGGCGTGCCGGCCCGCGACCATCACCTCGATCCGCGCCGCGAGCTGCTCCACCTCCTCGAGGATGTGGGAGCTGAACAGGATGGTCCGGCCCTCCTCGCCGAGCCGGTGCAGCAGCTCCATGAGGTGCAGCCGCTGGCGCGGGTCCATGCCGTTGAACGGCTCGTCGAGCAGCAGCACGCCGGGGTCGTGCACGATCGCGGTCGCCATCTTGATCCGCTGCTTCATCCCCTTGGAGTAGCCACGGATGTCCCGGTCCTGGGCGTCCGCCATCTCCACGGTCGCGATGGCCCGGCGCGCGGCGCCCTCGGGGTCGGCCAGGCCGTGCAGCCGGGCGTTGGCCAGCACGAAGGTCCAGCCGGTCACCGCGTCGTACATCTCCTCGCGCTCGGGGACCAGGCCGACCTCGCGATAGATCGAGGGATCACGGTGCAACGGTCGACCGTCGAGCGTCACCGTGCCGGCGGAGGGCGGCAGGAAACCGGCCATCATCGTGATCAGCGTCGACTTGCCGGCGCCGTTGGGCCCCAGCAGTCCGGTGACGCCCGGCCCGAGCCGCATCGTGACGTCGTTGACAGCGACGACGTTGCCGTACCAGCGCGAGACCTGGACGAGCTCGATGGTGCTCACCTCAGGCCACCGCCTTGCGGAAGCGCAGCAGCAGCAGGGCGTAGCAGGCCATCACGGTGCCCAGTGCGGCCATGGTGAACACCGCCCCCATCAGCGGCTCGTCCGGCGGCGTCGACATCACGGAGTCGGCTCCCAGCGGCCCCGACATCACCCCGTCGACGAGCGTGAACGGGTTGAGGAGCCCGGCGTAGGCGGCGAGGGTGTCGCTGCCGAACTCCTCGGCCAGCGAGCGCACGATCCCCTGCACCCCGGCGGAGACGAGCAGCACCCCGACGATCGCGGCGACGCCGAGCCCGCGCCGCGGGGTGAGCGCCGCGATCACCAGCCCGATCCCGGCGAGGACCAGGGCGAGCAGCGCGGCACCGACCAGACCGCGCAGGTAGTCGCGGACCTGGTCGTCGACCGGCAGCTCGGCGAGCAGCGCGCCCACGAACAGCGCCGTCAGCGGCACGGCCGCCAGCACGAACAGGGCGGTGGCGAGGCCGGCGTACTTGGCCTGGACGTACTGGGCGCGGCTGATCGGTCGGGAGAAGTAGAGCGAGGCCACCCGGAACCGCAGGTCGCGCGAGATCACGGCCGGTGACTGCGAGCCCACGAAGATCACGACGGCGACCTGGAGGGCGAAGACGTACTCGGTGTAGTCCAGGGGCAGCGTCGGCAACCCGAAGTAGCCGGTCACGATGCCCATCACCACGGCCGGGATCGTCAGCATCGCGAGCAGCACGACCGGCATCACCTTCGACCGCACCGACCGGCCCAGGCCGAAGGCGCCGCGGAGGGTGTCGACGAACAGCGAACGCCGGACGTAGGTCGCCCCCAGCCGGGGTCCGTCGTAGTGGCGGTAGCCGATGTCGTGGATCGCGCCGCTCGGTGCCGGCGGGGGCGACTCGCTCACGAGAACACCTCCACCATCCGGTGCCGCTGCCGCTCCATCCGGATCAGCCCCAGCCCGAGCCCGGCGCAGCCGTCGCGCACCGCGTCGTACGCCGAGGCGTCGGCCACGTCGACGAGCAGCAGCCGACCCTCGAGGCGGACGGCGAAGCCGGCCCCGGCGAGCCGCGCGACGAGCGCCGCCGGGTCGCCGTCGACCTCGACGGCCACCAGCGTCGTCTCGGCGGTGACGTCGGCGGTGGTCGAGTGGCGCAGCAGCCGGCCCCCGTCGATGACGACGATCGCGTCGCACGTCCGCTCGAGCTCACCCATCAGGTGGCTGGTCACGAGCGCCGAGATCCCGAACTCCGAGCCGATCCTGCGGATCAGGTCGAGCATGTCGTCGCGGCCCGCGGGATCCAGGCCGTTGGTCGGTTCGTCGAGCAGCACCAGGTCGGGGTCGTGGACCAGCGCCTGGGCCAGCTTGACCCGCTGCTTCATGCCGGTGGAGTAGCCGCCCATCGGCCGGTAGCGCTCCTCGTAGAGCCCGACGTGGCGCAGCACGTCGGCCGTCCGCTCCCGGGCGGCGGTCGTCGGCAGCCCCGACATCCGGCCGAGGTGGACGCAGAACTCGGTCGCGGTCACGTCGGGCGGCAGGCAGTCGTGCTCGGGCATGTAGCCGACGCGCTCGCGGACCGCCGGTCCGTCGGTGCCGACGTCGAGGCCGAGCACGCGGGCGCCGCCGGCGGTCGGGGGGAGCAGGCCCAGCAGGATCTTGAGCAGCGTCGACTTGCCGGCACCGTTGGCGCCGACCAGCCCGGTCACGCCGGGCTCGACGTCGACGGTGAGGTCGTCGAGCGCGGTGACGCTGCCGTAGCGCTTGGTCAGTCCGCCGGTCCGGATCACGACCACACCCTAGGCCGCGACAATGCCGGACGCGGGCACCCCGGCCGCGTAGGCTTCTCGCCGTGCAGACCAGTGGGGGGCGGGTCCACTGGGCCGACGCCGCCCGCGGGCTGGCGATCGCCCTGGTGGTCCTCCACCACGCGGCGAAGCGGTCGGTGGCGGTCGGTTCCGCCGACTGGTGGCTGACCCTGACGGAGATGCTGGCCACCGTCCGGATGCCGCTGTTCTTCGCCGTGGCAGGCGTGTTCGCCGCCACCTGGGTCAGCGACCGGCGGACCTGGCCGGAGCTGCTGCGGACGAAGGTGCTGCTGTTCGCGTGGGTCTACCTGTTGTGGATCGTGGTGCGCTACCTCTGGTTCCTCGCGCTGCCTCCGGTGCACGGGCCGAGCATGACGCTCTCCGACATCGCGCTCCGCGTCGTCTGGCCCTCCGGCGGCTGGTTCATCGTCGCGCTGGCGCTGATGTTCGTGCTCGCCCGCGCCGTCCGGCGGCTTCCGACGCTCGCGGTGCTGACGTCGGCGTCCGTCGTGAGCATCGCCTTCCTGGCCGGGTGGGTCGGGTTCGGCAACCCGGCCTGGGACGGGCTCGGCAGCTACACCTTCTTCTTCCTGCTCGGCATCGCGGCGCGCGACCGGCTGCTGGGATCGGTCGCGCGGGTCCCCCTCGGCGTGGCCGCGTTCGTCCCCGTGGCCTGGGTCGTCCTGTACCTCGGGTGCGCGGAGGCCGGTCTGGAGACCGCCCCGGTGGTCGGCTTCGCGCTGCGCCTGGCCGGCATCGCGGCCGGTGTCTGCGTCGCCCTGCTGCTCCAGCGCTGGTCCGGCCTGCGGGCGCTCGGGCGCGGCACCCTGCCGGTCTACCTCTTCCACCAGCTGCTGGTCGTGACCGCCGTCGGGTGGCTCGCCTCGCGCTACGCCTTCGAGCGGGTCCCCCTGCTCGAGCACGGCGCCCCGGTGCTGCTCGCGGGCGCGCTGATCGTCGTGACCTTCTGGTGCGGGCGGCTGGCCCCGCGGCTCGGGCTGGGATGGCTGTTCGCGACGCCCCGGTGGCTGCTGCGGCTGACCGGGGCGGGGGCGGACGCGCACCGTCCGGAACCCGTCGTACCCTCGCCGGATGGATCTGCGACCGAAGCTGGACCTGCTGGTCATCGACTGCCCTGACGCGCTCGCGCTCGGACGCTTCTACGCCGACGTCCTCGGCTGGGAGGTCGAGGACGGCGCCGACGAGCGCTGGGCCACCCTGGTGCCGCCCGGCGGCGGCGTCGCCCCCGACAACCCCGACGGGCGCACCACGCTCGCCTTCCAGCGGATCGAGGACTGGGCGGAGCCGACCTGGCCGGGTGGCGCCCACCCGCAGCAGATGCACCTGGACCTCGCCACGCCGGACATGGACGCCAGCGAGCGGGCCGTGCTCGCGGTCGGGCGCCCGCGGCACGAGCATCAGCCCTCGACCGACGGGGGCTTCCGGGTCTTCCTGGACCCGGCCGGGCACCCCTTCTGCCTGATCCGCGGCTGACGTCGCCGGGTCAGGAGCGGACGCGGAAGGTCAGGTAGGTCGACTTCAGGCCGAGGACCGAGCGCAGCGTGTCGCCGGAGACGGTGACGGTGTTCCGCGAGCCGACGAACCGGACGGTGCGCACCCGGCCACCCCAGTCGCCGCCGCCCTCGCGGTCGACCACCACGATCCGTCGCAGGTTGCCCAGCGCGGGCCACGCCTGCTCGAACCGGTCGTCGGAGAACCGCTGCGACCAGTCGTGGTGGGGATTGCCCTCCCAGTCGTCGTACGGGTCCCGCTTCGCGACCAGGTAGGGCACCGAGCCCGCCGAGGTGCGGCCGCCGCTGGAGGCGGAGAACTGGGTGAAGGCCGGCCCACCGTCGTGGGTCAGGATCCGCCGACGGGTGCCGCGCACCGCGGCGTCGGAGGCGGAGTGCTCGGCCGCGACCCCGCCGTACACCTGGCAGGACCAGGTGTCGCAGAGGTCGAAGATCGAGGCCTGCGGGTGCTTCCGCCCGTACGCCGCGTAGCTGCGGGCGGCCACCGCCTGGGCCCGGACCGCGGCGGCCGACCACAGCGCGGGGATCTCGAGGGGCACGACGCCGCGCAGGTACTGCTCGAGCCGCACCGTGTTCACCGTGACCCGCGCCGCCGGCGCGTCGGCGGGAGCGAGGGCGGCGAGGGTGCCGCGGTAGGGCTTCGTGCCGGAGGGGGTGACCAGCGAGACCGGGTCGCCGCCGCGGCTGAAGGCACCGAGCCCCGCCAGGGTGCGCCAGTTCCGCCACCGGCCGGCGCGGTGGAAGGCGACCCGGTTGCGCCCGTCGCCGCTGCGCACGACCCGCCACCGGTTGGCGTCCTTGTCGGGGAGCTCGAAGGACCGGCCGCTGCCCAGGTCGCGCACCACCAGGCCCGGGCGCGCGGTCACCACCAGGTCGTCGGTGGTGTCGGCGGTGATCTGGACGCGGATCCGGCCGCGGGCGCGTCCCCACCGGGTCCTCGGGTAGTAGAACTCCGCGATCTGCTCGTAGTCGAGACCCTCCCGGGCTGCGCCCTCGGCGCCGTACTGCGACAGCCCGTGGCCGTGGCCGTAACCGTGCCCCTTGACGGTGATCGTCGCGTTCCGCGGCACGTCCCAGCGGTCCGCGCCGTACGCGGCAGGGGCGGAGGTGAGGGCCAGCGCACCGGCCAGCAGGCAGGCGGCAGCGGTGTGACGGAGGGGGCGCACCTGCCCGATGGTAGGCGTTCTGCGGCCGCTACCGGACCGAAGTGATCCGGAACAGCGTGGACTTCAGGCCCCAGTCGCGCCGGAAGTCCTCGCCGGTGATCGTGTCGGTGTAGCCGACCCGGCCGTGACCCGCACGCGTCTCGACGCGACCGCCGTAGGACCCGTTGCCGTCTCGCTCCTCGATGCCGATCGCCGCAGCTCGTCGTAGTTGTACTCCGCGAGCATGTCCGAGACCGGGACCTTCACGGTCCAGCCGTAGTAGTCCGGCGACGTTCCCTCGTAGGGGTCGGGTCGAGCCCGGAGGTAGGCGTCGGCGAAGCGGGACCCTCGACGGTGTGCCCGCCGTTGCTCGCCGAGTACATGGCGAACGCGGTCTCGCCGTCGTAGGTCAGCACCTGCTTCGCCGTGTCGCGCACGGCTGCCGTGGTGGCAGGCGCCTCGGCCGAGGCACCCCCGTAGGCCTGGCAGGCTGCGGTGTCGCAGATGACGTAGGGCCGGAAGGCCAGCGCCTCACGCTGGTAGCCGGCGTAGGTGCGGGCCGCGACCGCCTGGGCACGCAACGCGTGCCGCGGCCAGCCCGGCCTGCATCTCGGCGGGCACGACACCACGCAGGTAGTGCTCCATCGGCAGCGATGTTCACCGTGATCCGCTGCTTCTGGAACCGGGTCGACCGCAGCGAGCCCGCGGTAGTCGACCGGACCGTCGGGGGTCCGGAGCCGGTCAGCGTGCGCCTGCCGGCCGAGAAGGTCGACGTCGCCGCGCACCTTCTTCCAGACCTTCCAGCCGTTCCTGCGGAAGGAGATCACGTTCCTGCCTCCCCGCCGGCTGACCCGCCACTGCCTCACCCCGGCGACCGAGGGCCGGGTCGAGCTCCTCGGCCGCTGGGTCGCGATCCGCAACCCTCTCACCGCGTCGATCGTGAGGCTGCGGTCGTCGTCGGCCGGAGACGAGCACCCGGATCTTTCCGCCGAGCGGTGCGACCTCCGTCCCCGGGTAGTAGAAGCGAGGATCCGCGCGGTACGCCACCCCGTCCCGCGCGGCCCGGTAGGCGCCGTACTGGGACATCCCGATGCCGTGCCCGCTGCCGTCGCCGCGGATCGTGACGACCGCGTCGTGCGGGAAGTTCTCGTACGGCCTCGTCGGCCACGGCCGGGGCCACGGGAAGCGTCACCACCAGTCCAGCCAGCGCAGCGGTCAGTCCAGCCCGTCGTGTCCCCCGAGTCATGCGGGACATCCTCACACGCGGTGCAAGCGCCTGGCTGCCTCGGCGATCGAGCCGCTCATCGAGGGGTAGACCGTGAACGCGTGGGCCAGCTGGTCGGCGGTGAGCGAGCAGCTCACCGCGATCGAGACCGGGTGGATCAGCTCACTGGCGCGCGGACCGACCACCACTCCCCCGACGACGATGCCGGTGCCGGGACGGCAGAACAGCTTGACGAAGCCGTCGTGCACGCCCTGCATCTTGGCCCGCGCGTTGCCGCTGAGCGGGAGGGTGACCACCTCGGCCTGCATCTCGCCCTCGTCGACCGACTTCTGGCTCCAGCCGACGGTGGCGATCTCGGGGGCGGTGAAGACGTTGGCGGAGACCTGCTTGAGGTCCAGCGGGGAGACCGCGTCGCCCAGGAAGTGCCACATCGCGATCCGCCCCTGCATCGCCGCCACGGAGGCCAACATCAGCACGCCGGTGCAGTCGCCGGCGGCGTACACGCCCCGGGCCGTGGTGCGCGAGACCCGGTCGACGGTGATGAAGCGGCCGTCGTCGATCGCGACGCCCGCCTCCTCGAGCCCCAGGTCGTCGGTGTTGGGCACCGAGCCCAGGGCCAGGATGCAGTGGGAGCCGGTGACGGTGCGGCCGTCGGTGAGGGTGACGGTCACGGTGTCGCCGTCGCGGGTGACCGACTCCATCCGCGACTTCGAGAGCACGTTCATGCCCCGGCGGGTCAGCACCTCCTCGAGCACCAGCGCCGCGTCGGCGTCCTCGCCCGGCAGCACCCGGTCGCGCGAGGAGACCAGGGAGACCTCGATCCCGAGGGAGAGGTAGGCGGAGGCGAACTCGGCGCCCGTGACGCCGGAGCCGACCACGATCAGGTGCTCAGGCTCCTCGGTCAGGTCGTAGACCTGCTCCCAGGTCAGGATCCGCTCGCCGTCCGGCTGCGCGCTGGGCAGCGTGCGCGGCGCGGCGCCGGTGGCGATCAGGATCGCATCCGCCTCGAGGGTCTGCTCCCCCGCGTCAGTGGTGACGACGACGGCGTTGGTGCCGCCGAGCCGGCCGCGACCCGTGACCACCTTGACGCCGTCGCGCTCGAGTCGACGGGCGATGTCGGCGGACTGGTCGGCGGCGAGCGCCAGCACCCGCTTGTTCACGGTCGTGAGGTCGACCGACACGGCGGTCGCACGGTCGCCGTCACGGTCGCGGACGTCGACGCCGAGCTCACCCGCCCCGCCCATCTCGCTCATGAACTCGGCGGTCGCGATCAGGGTCTTGCTCGGGACGCAGTCGGTGAGGACGGCCGAGCCGCCGAGCCCGTCGGTGTCGACGACCGTGACGTCGGCTCCCAGCTGGGCCGCCACGTGGGCGGCCTCGTAGCCGCCGGGACCGCCGCCGATGATCACGACCTTGTCGGTGCTCACTGCTCCGCCTCCTTCACTCGCCCACCGTGCCGTCGATCATCTCCCGCACCACGTCGAGGTGGCCGACGTGGCGGGCGTACTCCTGCAGGACGTGGAGCACCACCCGCTCGAGTGTCGCAGGCTCCTCCCCGTCCCACCGAGGCCCGGGGGCACCGACGTCGTCGAGATCGTGCGACCGCACGACCCGGGCCGTCTCGCGGCCCTGCTCCGCCAGAGCCTCGAGCACCGAATCCGCGGACCGGGCGGGGTCGAGGTGCCAGCGACCGTCGCGGGCGTCGCCCCACGGATCGGGCAGCGAAGCGCCCTCGAACCCCCAGACCAGCCAGCGCCGCTCCATGTGCAGCAGGTGCCAGGCCAGCTCCAGCGGCGACCAGCCCGACGGGAGCAGGCTGCGGCGCTGGTCGTGCTCGGACAGGTCGCCGACCTTGTCCGCCACCACGCCGCGGAAGTGGTCGAGGTAGCCGAGGAGGACCTCCGCACGCGACCCGTACGGGAGGGTGGGAGAGGGGAAGGTCCGTCCCGTCACAGGTTGATCATGTGGCCGGCGATGCCCTCGACGGCCTCCTTGACCGACTCGGACAGCGTCGGGTGGGCGAAGACGTTGCGCGAGATCTCGTCGGCGGTCAGGTCCCACTTCTGAGCCAGGGTCAGCGCCGGGAGCAGCTCGGTGACGTCGGGGCCGATCATGTGGGCGCCGAGGATCTCGTTGTGCTCGGCATCGGCCACGATCTTGACGAAGCCGACCGGGTGGCCCAGGCCCATCGCCTTGCCGTTGGCGCTGAACGGGAAGGACGCGGTCTTCACGTCGTAGCCCTTCTCCTTCGCCTGCGCCTCGGAGTAGCCGAAGGAGGCGACCTGCGGCTGGCAGTAGGTGGCGCGCGGGACGAAGTCGATCTCCACCGGCATCGTCTCGGCGCCCGCGATCACCTCGGCGACGACGACGCCCTGCGCCTCGGCGACGTGGGCGAGCATCAGCCTCCCGGTGACGTCGCCGATGGCGTAGACGTTCTCGACGTTGGTGCGGCCGTAGTCGTCGGTCGCGATCGCGCCGCGCTCGGTGGTCTCGACGCCGGTGTTCTCCAGGCCGTAGCCCTCGAGCCGGGGGGCGAAGCCGAACGCCGCGAGCATCTTGTCGGCCTCGAGGACCTGGCTCTCGCCGCCGTCGGCGGGGGCCACGGTCACCTTCACACCGGAGCCGGTGTCCTCGACGTTCTCGACCTTCGTCGAGAGCATCACCTTCACGCCGAGCTTCTTGTAGTGCTTGAGCAGCTCCTTGGACACGTCGGCGTCCTCGGTGGGGACCATCCGGTCCAGGAACTCCACGATGGTGACGTCGACGCCGAAGTTCTTCATCACGTAGGCGAACTCGACGCCGATCGCGCCGGAGCCGCCGATGATGATGCTGGAGGGGAGCTCGCCGTCGAGGATCTGCTCCTCGTAGGTGACGACGTTCTCGCTGACCTCCATGCCCGGCAGCATGCGGACCTTCGCACCGGTGGCGAGGATCAGGTGGTCGCAGGTGTAGGTGGTGCCGTCCACGTCGATCTCGGTGGCGGACCGCAGCGTCCCCCAGCCGTCGATCTCGGTGATCTTGTTCTTCTTCATCAGGAAGTGGACGCCCTTGACGATGCCGGCACTCACCTTCCGCGAGCGGGCGTGCGTGGCGTCGTAGCGCATCGTGGCCTCGCCCTCGATGCCGTAGAGCTCCTTCTCGTGCTGGAGCGTGTGGGCGAGCTCGGCGTTGCGCAGCAGCGCCTTGGAGGGGATGCACCCGACGTTGAGGCAGACACCACCCCAGTACTTCTCCTCCACGACCCCGACCTTCATGCCGAGCTGCGAGGCGCGGATGGCGGCGACGTAGCCGCCGGGGCCGGCGCCGAGGACCAGGACATCGAAGTGGTTGTCGCTCACGCCCACAGCCTAGTGACCGGGGTTCCGCGCCGCGAATGCGGCCGCGCCACCGTTAGCCTGCTCCCCGTGACGTTGTACGCCGCCTACGGGACCAACCTGTCCCCAGCCCGCATGGGTGAGCGCTGTCCCCACTCCCCGCTGCGCACCACCGGGTGGCTGACCGGGTGGCGGCTGACCTTCGGCGGCGAGGAGCACGGCTGGGACGGCGCGCTGTCCACGATCGTCGAGGACCCGATCGAGCAGGTCTTCGTCGCGGTCTACGACATCACCCGCGAGGACGAGCTCGCCCTCGACGGCTGGGAGGGCGCCGATCTCGGGCTCTACCGCAAGACGAAGGTGCGGGTCTCCACCATGACCGGGGAGCTGGTGGTGTGGACCTACGTGCTGGACGCCTACGAGGGCGGGCTGCCCTCCGCCTCCTACCTCGGGGTGCTCGCCGACGCCGCCGAGGCCGCCGACGCCCCCGACGACTACGTCGCCGCCCTCCGGCGGCGGCCGTGCCGCTCGACGGGGTTGTGAGCGACAGGCCACCCGCACCGACAGGAGGATCGATGTCCGAGCACGGATCGCCCGACCGGCACGCCGGGGACAGCATGGCCGTCTCCGCCACGCTGCACTGCCTGACCGGCTGCGCCACCGGCGAGATCCTCGGCCTCCTGATCGGCACCGCGGTCGGGTTGGCCACGGGCTGGACGATCGTGCTGTCGGTCGCGCTGGCCTTCCTGTTCGGGTACGCCCTCTCGGCACTGCCCCTGCTGAAGGGAGGCCTGGCGGTCGGGTCCGCGCTCAGCCTGGTCCTGGCAGCCGACACGCTGTCGATCCTGACCATGGAGGTCGTCGACAACCTGGTGATGGTGCTGATCCCCGGCGCCATGGACGACGGGCTCGTGAACCCCGTCTTCTGGATCGCGATGGTGGTCGCCTTCACCGCCGCCTTCTTCGCCGCCTACCCGGTCAACCGCTATCTGCTCCGGCGCGGGAAGGGGCACGCGCTGACCCACGGCCAGGGCTCCGCGGAGGCCGGCCAGCAGGGGCTGCGGCGCTACCTCCCCGCGATCCCGACCGGCTCGCTGGTCGCCGTCCTGCTCGCCTTCATGCTCGGAGGCTTCGTGGTCTCGGTCTCCGAGGAGCTGACGAACGGGTCCGGGGGCGAGCACGCCGCTCCGGCGCCGGCGGACTGACGCGAGGGAGCTCCCAGAGAAGTAGGGTGCGCCCGTGACCGAGACCCAGCAGCTCGCCCAGGAGGCGGCCGACGCGCTCGCCCGTCTCACCGGCGTCGACCACCACGACATCGCCCTCGTCCTCGGGTCCGGCTGGCTGCCGGCGGTGGACGCGCTCGGCGAGGCCACCGCGGAGATCAGCACGACCGACCTTCCCGGCTTCCACGCCGCCGGTGTCGCCGGCCACAGCGGGAAGATCCGCAGCATCCGGTCCGGGGAGAAGAACCTGCTGGTCTTCCTCTCGCGCACCCACTTCTACGAGGGCAAGGGCGTGCGGGCCGTCGTCCACCCGGTCCGGACCGCAGCGGCCGCGGGCTGTGGCCAGATCGTCCTCACCAACGGTTGCGGCGGCCTGCGGGAGACCTGGTCCCCCGGCACCCCGGTCCTGATCAGCGACCACATCAACCTCACGGCGACCTCGCCGCTCGAGGGCGCCACCTTCGTGGACCTCACCGACCTCTACTCCCCCCGGCTCCGGGCGTTGTGCCACGAGGTCGACCCCGACCTCGACGAGGGCGTCTACGTCCAGTTCCCCGGCCCCCACTACGAGACCCCCGCCGAGATCGGGATGGTCCGCGCCATCGGTGGCCACCTGGTCGGGATGAGCACCACCCTCGAGGCGATCGCGGCCCGCGAGGCCGGCCTGGAGGTGCTCGGCATCAGCCTGGTCACCAACCTCGCCGCCGGCATCTCCGGCGAGCCGCTCAACCACGAGGAGGTGCTGGAGGCCGGACGCACGGCCGCCGCACGCATGGGAGGTCTGCTCTCCGAGATCGTGGGCAGGATGTGACCGCGCGCTCGCGAACCGCGTGCCTCACGCTCCTCCTCACCGCGGTGCTCTCAGGCTGCCAGGCCGACACCGACCCGGGCTCCCAACCCGCCGACCCGACCACTCCCCCGACGTCGGGGGGCGCCGCCGACGGCGCTGAGGACCCGCTGCGGTTCTTCAGCCACGACCGCCGGGTCTCCTTCCGGTGCTTCCCCGACGGGGTGCGCCGGATCGTGCACGTCGACCAGCTCCGTGCCCGCCGCCCGGTGACCCTGACCGGGATCTCCGGAGGCGGTGAGGCGCTCCGGATCACCGGCAGCTGGGTGGCACCGCTGCCACCGAAGCAGGTCCGCGAGAGGGGCAACCTCGACCTCGACGCCGGTGGCAGCCGCCTGTCGGACGTCCGGGGATGGGGCGACCGGCAGCCGTTCGAGGGCGCCGAGCTCGAGCCCGGCACGACCTACAGCTTCTTCGTCCGGACCGCTGTACGGCCCGACCTCCCCCTCGACGACTTCGTCCTCGGCTGGGACGACGGCACCGCGACCGGTGCCTCGACGTTCGACAACGGCGGCCGCACCCGGTCCGGCGGCTGCTGATGCGCGTCCCGGACGTCGGGAGCGGGCGTGTTGGCCTGCGTCCTCCTGCTGACCGCCAGCGTCCAGAACACGTACGGCGACCGGTCGCCGGTGTGGTTCGCGGATGCGGTCCCCCCGGAGGTCACCCGGCTCCTGAGGCACGCGTCCGGCACGATGGCCCCGTGAGGATCCTCGTGACCGGCGCCGCCGGCAGCATCGGCCGGGTCGTGGTGCCCGGCCTCGTCGACCGTGACCACGACGTCGTGGGGGCCGACCTGCTCCCCGCCCCCGACGGCTGGGACGGGCCCTGGCACACCCTGGACTGCACCGATCCCGAGGCCGTCGAGGCCGTGTTCTCCCAGCACCGGCCCGACGCCGTGCTCCACCTCGCCGGCATCCCCGACGAGCGTGGCCTGCCGGAGTCGCTGGCCTCCCACGCGCTGACGACGGCGGCCCTGCTCGACGCGATGGTGCGCCACGACGTGCCTCGGCTCGTCTACGCCTCCTCCAACCACGCCGTCGGCCGTACGCCGCGCGCCACGCTGCCCGCGGGGCTGCTCACCGACGAGGCCCGGCCCCGGCCCGACACCTTCTACGGCGTCGGGAAGGTCGCGGCCGAGGCGTTGCTGTCGCTCTACGCCGATCGCTACGGCCTCGACGTCGTCTCGTGCCGGATCGGTTCCTTCCTCGAGCAGCCGCAGTCGGTGCGCCACCTGTCGACCTGGTTGTCCCACGACGACTGCGTGCGCATGGTCGACGCCGCGCTCGCCGCCCCCGCTCCCGGCTACGCCGTCCTCTACGGCGTCAGCGCCAACACCCGCGGCTGGTGGGACCTGGCCCCCGGGCGGGCGCTGGGCTACGACCCGCTCGACGACGCCGAGGAGTACGCCGACCGGGTCCAGCCCGGTGCCGACGACGAGGCCGAGGCCGCCCATGTGGGCGGTCCGTTCGCGGGTGCGCAGTTCGAGCGCCCCGCGTTCGGACCTGCCCTGTAGACAGGGCGGCATGGCCACCACCGCCCTCGACGGCACCCCCGCCCACACCGTCGGCGAGCTGCCGCCCGTCGGCAGCCCCGCTCCGGAGTACACGTTGACGAGCGGGGGGCTCGGCGACGTCACCTCCAGCGACCACGCGGGGCAGCGGCTCGTGCTGAGCATCTTCCCCAGCGTCGGGACCGGCGTCTGCGCCTCGAGCCTGCGCCACTTCAACGAGCTGGCCGCGGGGCTGGCGGACACGCGCGTGCTGTGCGTGTCGATGGACCTGCCCTTCGCGCTCGCCGGCTTCTGCGGCGCCGAGGGCATCGACGGGGTCGAGGTCGCCTCGGCGTTCCGCAGCGACTTCGGCGAGACCTACGGCGTCCGGCTGGTCGACAGCGCCTTCGCGGGCCTGCTGGCGCGCGCCGTGGTGGTGGTCGACGCGACCGGCACCGTGACCTACACCCAGCTGGTGCCCGACATCGGCCAGGAGCCCGACTACGACGCGGTGCTGGCTGCCCTCGGCTGAGACCCCTCGTCCGGGCCGTCGGCCGCTCACTCGAGGTCGAGTCGTGTGCCCATCCGCGCCAGGGACCGGGCAGCCGCCCGGCGCACGGCGGGGTCGGGGTCCTCGAGCAGGTCGGCGACCACGGCGACGTGCTCGGTGTCGCCGGCCACCGCCAGCGCCCGCGCCGCCGCGGCGCGCACGCGAGGCAGCTCGTGGCCGGTGAGCGCGGCCGCACCCTCGCCCGCCCCCGCGACGTCGTGGGCGGCCACGACCTTCAGGCACATCTCGGCCGGACGCCAGTGCTCGTCGCGGAGCCCCTCGACGACCGCCTCGGTGGCGAGGTCGTGCCACGCGTGGAGCAGGCCCCGGGCACCCCAGGTCCGCACCCAGGACGAGCGCCAGCTCGTCGGGTCACGCACGGAGGCGCCGTCGGACCAGTCGTGGCCGGTCAGCCACGGCATCAGGTCCAGGTGGTCCTCACGGTCGGCGCCGCGCAGCAGCGCGACGCACCGGACCGCGAGCTGCTCGTGGCCCAGCCGGTCCGCGGCCTCCGCGATCAGCTCGGTGACAGGTCGATCCCCCACGGCCCCATCATGGCGGGTCTGGGTCTAGCGTTCCGTCCATGAGCACCGTCGACACCGCCGCACCTCCCGCGGACCTGCTGGCCCGCGCCCGCGCCTGGGCCGCCGACGACCCCGACACCCAGACCCGCGCCGAGCTGGAGCGGATCGTCGCGGCGGTCGAGGCGGGGGCCGGGGACGAGGCTCTGGCCGACCTCGCGGACCGGTTCGACGGCACCCTGGAGTTCGGCACCGCCGGCCTGCGCGGAGCCCTGGGTGCCGGCCCCAACCGGATGAACCGGGTGGTGGTGCTGCGGGCGGCGGCCGGCCTCGCCGCGTACCTCCGCGACGAGGGCGCCCGGACCGGCAGCTCGGTCGTCATCGGGTACGACGCCCGCCACAACTCCGACGTCTTCGCCCGGGACACCGCCGAGGTCATGACCGGCGCCGGCTTCAAGGCGCTGGTCATGCCGCGGCCGCTGCCGACGCCGCTGCTGGCCTTCGCGATCCGCGAGCTCGGCTGCGTCGCGGGCGTGATGGTGACCGCGAGCCACAACCCGCCGCAGGACAACGGCTACAAGGTCTACCTCGGCGACGGCAGCCAGATCGTGCCGCCGGCCGACTCCGGCATCGCCGAGCGGATCGCGGCGGTCGGCAGCGTCGCCGACGTCCCCCGCGGCGACGCCGGCCGGGTGCTGGAGGACGAGATCGTCGACCGCTACCTCGACACGGTGGCCGACCTCGCCGCCGACGGCCCCCGCGACCTGCGCACCGTCTACACCCCGTTGCACGGCGTCGGCGGCACCTCGGTGCTCCAGGTGCTGGAGACCGCCGGCTTCGAGGCCCCCACCGTCGTCGAGCAGCAGGAGCACCCCGACCCGCTCTTCCCGACGGTCGCGTTCCCCAACCCGGAGGAGCCGGGCGCGATGGACCTCGCCATGGCCCTCGCCGACCGCACCGGCGCCGACCTGGTCGTCGCCAACGACCCCGACGCCGACCGGTGCGCCGCGGCCGTCCCCGGCAGCCACGGCTGGCGGATGCTGCGCGGTGACGAGGTCGGCGCGCTGCTCGGCCACCACCTGCTCACCACCGGCAAGCAGGGCACGTACGCCTGCTCGATCGTCTCCTCCACCCTGCTCGCGAAGCTGGCGGCCGCCCACGGCCAGCCGTACGTCGAGACGCTGACCGGCTTCAAGTGGATCGGTCGGGTCGAGGGCCTCGCGTTCGGCTACGAGGAGGCGCTCGGCTACTGCGTCGACCCCGAGCACGTGCGGGACAAGGACGGCGTCTCCGCGCTGCTGCTGCTGTGCGAGGTCGCGGCCGCGGCCAAGGCGGAGGGCCGCGGGCTGGTCGACCTGCTCGACGACATCGCCCGTGAGCACGGCCTGCACGCCACCGACCAGCTCTCGGTGCGCGTGGAGGACCTGGCCGAGATCGCGCGCGCGATGGACACGCTGCGGCGTACTCCCCCGAGCATGCTCGGCGGCCTCGCCGTCGAGGGCGTCGACGACCTCGCGGAGGGCTCGGTGGCGACCACGGGACTGCCCCCCACCGACGGCCTGCGCTACCGGCTCGCCGACGGCGCCCGCGTCATCGTCCGGCCGAGCGGCACCGAGCCGAAGCTGAAGTGCTACCTCGAGGTCGTGGTGCCCGTCGGCCCCGAGGAGGACGGCGTGGAGGCCGCCCGGATCGCCGCTGCCGGACGCCTCGACGCCCTCAAGAACGACGTCAAGGCCGCGGCCGGCATCTGAGCCCGCGTGATTGTCTCCGGAAGTCCCCGCGCACCTATGCTGGGTCGGTGACGACCACTTCCCTCCGACCCGACTCGTTCGCTCCCGGCGACGTCGCGGAGATCACCAGGAACGACGCCTCGCTGCGACGCTTCCTGCACGGTCTCCCGGGCGTCGACCAGGTGGGTGCCGAGGCCCGTGCAGCCGGTCTCGGGACCCGCTCGATCAAGACCACGGCCAAGGCCTACGCCCTGGACCTGGCCATCCGCATGGTCGACCTGACCACGCTCGAGGGGCAGGACACCCCGGGCAAGGTGCGGGCCCTGGCGAGCAAGGCGATGCGGCCCGACCCGGCCGACCCGACCGCCCCCCAGGTGGCGGCCGTCTGCGTCTACCCCGACATGGTCGGGACCGCCAAGGAGACGCTCGGCGACTCCGGCGTGAACGTCGCCGCCGTCGCCACGGCGTTCCCCAGCGGCCGCGCCGCGATGGACATCAAGCTGGCCGACACCCGGGACGCCGTCGAGGCCGGTGCCGACGAGATCGACATGGTCATCGACCGTGGCGCGTTCCTCGCCGGCCGCTACCTGCAGGTCTTCGAGGAGATCGTGCAGGTCCGTGAGGCCTGTGGCGACGCCCACCTGAAGATCATCTTCGAGACCGGCGAGCTGCAGACCTACGACAACGTCCGCCGCGCGAGCTGGCTCGGCATGATGGCCGGCGGCCACTTCATCAAGACCTCCACCGGCAAGGTCCAGCCGGCCGCGACCCTCCCGGTCACGCTGGTGATGCTCGAGGCCGTCCGCGACTGGAAGGCCGCCACCGGCCAGATGGTGGGCGTCAAGCCCGCCGGCGGCATCCGTACCGCCAAGGACGCGATCAAGTACCTCGTGATGGTCAACGAGGTGGCCGGTCCCGACTGGCTCGACCCGGACTGGTTCCGCTTCGGCGCGTCCACGCTCCTCAACGACCTGCTGATGCAGCGGACCAAGATGACCACCGGTCGCTACTCCGGCCCCGACTACTTCACCCTGGACTGATGGCGATGACCAGCCCCTTCGAGTACGCCCCCGCCCCCGAGTCGCGCGCGATCGTCGACATCAGGGCCTCCTACGGCCTGTTCATCGACGGTGAGTTCGTCGACGGCCACGGCGCGAGCTTCAAGACGATCAGCCCGGCCACCGAGGAGGTGCTCGCCGAGGTCGCCGAGGCCGACGCCTCCGACGTGGACCGCGCCGTCAAGGCCGCCCGCCGTGCCTACACCCGGGTGTGGTCGAAGCTGCCCGGCAGCGAGCGCGCCAAGTACCTCTACCGGATCGCCCGGATCATCCAGGAGCGCGGCCGTGAGATCGCCGTCCTGGAGTCGATCGACAACGGCAAGCCGATCAAGGAGACCCGCGACGTCGACGTGCCCGTCGCCGCGGCGCACTTCTTCTACTACGCCGGCTGGGCCGACAAGCTCGAGTACTCCGGCTACGGCAGCACGCCGCTGGGCGTCGCCGGCCAGGTCATCCCGTGGAACTTCCCGCTGCTGATGCTGGCGTGGAAGATCGCCCCGGCCCTGGCCTGCGGCAACACCGTGGTCCTCAAGCCCGCCGAGACCACGCCGCTGACCGCGCTGCTCTTCGCCGAGATCTGCCAGCAGGCCGACCTCCCGCCGGGTGTCGTCAACATCGTCACCGGCGCCGGTGCGACCGGCCAGGCGATCGTCGAGCACCCGGACGTCGACAAGGTCGCCTTCACCGGCTCCACCGGCGTCGGCAAGGCCATCGCCCGGGCCGTGGCCGGGACCGACAAGAAGGTCACCCTGGAGCTCGGCGGCAAGGCCGCCAACATCGTCTTCGAGGACGCGCCCGTCGACCAGGCGGTCGAGGGCATCGTCAACGGCATCTTCTTCAACCAGGGCCACGTGTGCTGCGCGGGCTCGCGGCTGCTGGTCCAGGAGTCGGTGGCCGAGGACGTGCTCGAGCGGCTCAAGCGCCGGGTCTCCACGCTGCGCATCGGTGACCCGCTCGACAAGAACACCGACATCGGCGCCATCAACTCCGCGGCGCAGCTCTCCCGGATCAAGGAGCTCTCCGACATCGGCGAGTCCGAGGGTGCCGGCCGCTGGTCGCCCGCCTGCGAGCTGCCGACCCAGGGCTTCTGGTTCCCGCCGACGATCTTCACCGGCGTCTCCCAGGCCCACCGGATCGCCCGCGAGGAGATCTTCGGGCCGGTGCTGTCGGTGCTGACCTTCCGCACCCCCGCCGAGGCGGTCGAGAAGGCCAACAACACCCCCTACGGCCTCTCCGCCGGCGTCTGGAGCGAGAAGGGCAGCCTGATCCTCAAGACGGCCAGCCAGCTGAAGGCCGGCGTGGTGTGGGCCAACACGTTCAACAAGTTCGACCCGACCTCGCCCTTCGGCGGGTACCAGGAGTCGGGCTACGGCCGCGAGGGCGGCCGCCACGGCCTCGCCGGGTACCTGAAGGGAGCCGATCACTGATGGCATCGACGCGGATCGACGTGAGGAAGACCTACAAGCTCTACATCGGCGGGGCGTTCCCCCGCTCGGAGTCGGGCCACTCCTACGTCGTCAACGACTCGAAGGGACGCTTCGTGGCCAACGCCGCCAAGGCCTCGCGCAAGGACGCCCGGGACGCGGTGGTCGCGGCCCGCTCGGCGCTCAAGGGGTGGTCGGGCCGCACGGCGTACAACCGGGCCCAGATCCTCTACCGGGTCGCCGAGGTGATGGAGGACCGTCGTCCCCAGTTCCTCGAGGCGCTGCGGCAGTCCGAGGGTCTGACGGCCGCGGGCGCCGGCAAGGCTCTCGACGCCGCGATCGACCGGCTGGTCTGGTACGCCGGCTGGGCCGACAAGCTGACCCAGGTGGTCGGCAACGCCAACCCGGTCGCCGGCCCGTTCTTCAACCTCTCGACCCCCGAGCCGACCGGCGTCGTCGCCGTGGTCGCCCCCGAGGAGTCGAGCCTGCTCGGCCTGGTCTCGGTCGTCGCCCCGGTCATCGTCAGCGGCAACACCGCGGTCGTGATGTCGTCCCACGCCCGGCCGCTGCCGGCGATCACCTTCTCCGAGGTGCTCGCGACCAGCGACCTGCCGGGCGGCGTGGTCAACATCCTGACCGGCGACCCCGCCGACACCGCGCCGTGGCTGGCCTCCCACATGGACGTCAACGCCCTCGACCTGACCGGCCTGGCCGGTGACGTCGAGACCACCACCGCACTCGAGGTGGCCGCCGCCGACAACCTCAAGCGGGTCCGCCGAGCGCCGGCCGCCGAGCCGGACTGGACGGCCGACCCCGGCCTCGAGGCGATGACCGCCTTCCTGGAGACCAAGACGGTCTGGCACCCGATCGGCGTCTGAGGGACCCATGACCGCGTTCCGCCAGCCCGACCCGACCACGTGCGGGTCGGCGGTGGCGGTGCGGGCGCGGATGCTGACCGACCCCGGCTACGACGCCTGGGTCCGGTCGGCGGTGGACCCGGCCGGCCGGTTCGCCGACGAGGCGCTGGCCACCCACCGGCGCACCAACCGTCTCCTGGACCCCCGCGGCCGCCCCCAGCTGCCCTGGCCCCGCGCCCTCGGCACCCAGCCCTGGGCGCTGGCGCGCGAGCTGGCGGGTGCGCCACGCGTGCACTGGGTCGGCGACCGCGCGAACGCCTGGGACCGGCTGGTCCGGGCGGCTGGCCCCGCCCCGGTCTACGTGGGGAGCGCCCGGCTGCCCCGCCACGTCGTCCTCGTCACCGCAGCGGCCTCTCCCGCCCGGCTGCGGGTCTACGAGCCCGCGTCCGGCACCACGGTCGGGGTCGACCGGGCCGCGTTCCTCGCGGACAGCCTCGGGCTCGCGGGCTGGGACCGGCCGTGGTTCGTCCTCACCTGAGGGCGCTGGCGACCGGCACGCGCCCACCATCAGGCAGAATCCTCGGGTGCCCCCACGCGTGATCGTCCTCGCCGGTCCGTCCGGTGCCGGCAAGTCGCGGCTCGCCGAGCGGCTCGGGCTGCCGGTGCTCCGGCTGGACGACTTCTACCGGTCCGGGTCGGACCCGACCCTCCCGTCGATCGCCGCGGGGCCCAACGCGGGGCTGACCGACTGGGACCACCCGGACTCCTGGCTCGCCGAGGACGCGATGGACGCCCTGCGGCTGCTGTGCACCGAGGGCCGGGCGACGGTGCCGGTCTACGACATCGCCCACGACGGGCGCTGCGGCGAGCAGGTCCTCGACCTCGCCGACGCCCCGCTGTTCGTGGCCGAGGGGATCTTCGCCCAGGAGATCGTCCCGGCCTGCGCCCGGGAGGGGCTGCTCGCCGCGGCGTACTGCGTCACCCAGCACCCGCTGGTGACCTTCTGGCGGCGGCTGACCCGCGACCTGCGCGAGCACCGCAAGCCGCCGCTGGTGCTGCTGCGCCGCGGCTGGGCGCTGCGGCGCGCCCAGCGCGAGGTGGTGCGCCACGCGGTCGCGCTCGGCTGCGAACGGGTCTCCCCCGACCGTGCCTACGTCGAGATCAGCGCGCTGGCGACAGCGCGGCGTACCCGGGCTTGATCACGTCCTCGATGAGCGCGAGCCGCTCGTCGAAGGGCAGGAACGCCGACTTCATGGCGTTGATGGTGAACCACCGCAGGTCCTCCAGCCCGTAGCCGAACGCCTCGACGAGCGAGGACATCTCCTCGGTCATGGAGGTCTGGCTCATCAGCCGGTTGTCGGTGTTGACCGTGACCCGGAACCGCAGCCGCGTCAGCAGCCCGATCGGGTGCTCGGCGATGCTGTCGGCCGCACCGGTCTGGATGTTGGAGGCGGGGCACATCTCCAGCGGGATCCGCTTGTCCCGGACGTACGCCGCGAGCCGGCCCAGCACCGGCTCGCCGGCCTCGTCGAGGGTGATGTCGTCGATGATCCGGACACCGTGGCCGAGCCGGTCCGCGCCGCACCACTGGATCGCCTGCCAGATCGACGGCAGCCCGAAGGCCTCGCCGGCGTGGATGGTGAAGTGGGCGTTCTCGCGCTGGAGGTACTCGAACGCGTCGAGGTGCCGGGTCGGCGGGTGGCCGGCCTCGGCGCCGGCGATGTCGAAGCCCGCGACGCCGCGGTCGCGCCACGTGACGGCGAGCTCGGCGATCTCGTTGGAGCGCGCCTGGTGGCGCATCGCGGTGAGCAGCTGCCGGACCACGATCGACCCGTCCGCGGCGGCCACCCCCTCGTCGAACCCGGCCTGCACGGCCTCGACGACCTCGTCGAGCGACAGCGCGCCCTCGACGTGCTGCTCGGGTGCGTAGCGGATCTCGGCGTACACCACGCCGTCGGCGACGAGGTCCTCGACGCACTCGCGCGCGACCCTGGTCAGCGCGGCGGCGGTCTGCATCACCCCGACCGTGTGGTCGAAGGTCTCCAGGTAGCGCACCAGCGAGCCGGAGTCGGCGGCCGCGGCGAACCAGCGGCCGAGCTCGGCGGCCTCGGTGATGCCCTCCGGGAGGGCGTGGCCGCACTCGCGGGCGAGCTCGAGCACGGTGGCGGGACGCAGCCCGCCGTCGAGGTGGTCGTGGAGCAGCACCTTGGGGGCGCGGCGCACCTGGTCACGGGTCGGGCGTGGGGTCTGGTCGGGCACGTCCCTATCCTTCCAGTCATGCGCACGTTCACGGACTTCGACGAGCTGACCGCTGCGATCGGGGAGGAGCTCGGGACCAGTGAGTGGCTCCGGATCGAGCAGGACCGGGTCGATCAGTTCGCCGAGGCCACCGGCGACCACCAGTGGATCCACGTCGACGTGGAGCGTGCGGAGGCGGGGCCCTTCGGCGGCACCATCGCCCACGGCTACCTCACGCTCTCGCTCCTCCCCTTCCTCGGGGCCCAGGTGTTCTCCCTCGAGACCCCCGGCGCCAAGCTGAACTACGGCGTCAACAAGGTCCGCTTCCCCTCCCCGGTCCGGGTCGGCTCACGGGTCCGGAGCACGGTCTCGGTCCGGGGGGTCACCGACCTCCCCTCCGGCAAGCAGCTCGTGCTCGGCCACGTCCTCACCATCGAGGCCCCCGACGGTCAGGTGCTGGACAAGCCCGCCTGCGTCGCCGAGACCGTCGTCCTGCTCCTCCCCTGACGGGGGTGGGGTGAGGTGAGGGTGGGGTGAGGGTGAAGTTGAGTTGCCAGGCGCGCGGGTCGAGTCGCCACTCGCGCGGCGCGCGAGTGGCGACTCGACGCGCGCGCCTGGCAACTCAACTTCAACGGGGGCCGGGGGTGGCCCAGCAGCGCTGCTCGCCGTAGGGGCGGAAGCCGAGGCGGGTGAGGATGGGGGCGGAGGTGTCGGCGACGGCCTTGACGAGCGCGAAGTCGGCGGTGGTGGGGCGGGCGTCCCGGACCCGTCGGGCGACGAGCGCGCGGTAGACGCCGCGGCCCCGGTAGGCCGGAAGCACCGACCCGTCCCAGAAGCGGAGCACGTCGCCGTCGACCGTGCTGCCCCCCGAGCCGACGGGCACGCCGTCCACGAGAGCGACGTAGCACCGGATCAACCGCTCCGGTTCGGGCCTCGACACCGACGCGAGCAGGTCGTCGAGCTGCGCCGTCGTCGGCGGCGACATGTCGAAGACCTCCGCCTGGATCCGCCCGGCCAGCTCGAGCCCCTCACGGTCGGTGACCTGCACGACCTCCACTCCGGCGGGCACGTCGAGCTCGGCGGTCACGGGCAGCGCCAGCACCACCAGCCGCTCCACCTCGCTCAGCCCGAGCGCGGCGAGCTGCCGGTCGGTGTCGGTCGGGACGGTACGTTCGTCGAGCCACCAGCGCAGCGTCGGCCGACCCGCGTCGCGGGCGTGGCCCAGCACCTCGTCGAGCACCTCGGCGAGCGGCCGCGAGGTGCGCGACCACTGCACGCTCGTGTAGTCGGTGTAGTGGGTCAGCCGGTAGTCGTCGGTCTCCACCTCGGTGGCGTCGACCGGCACGAACACCCAGCGTGCCGCACCGGCGCGCACCCGCTCGGCGTCCAACCCCCCGTCCCGGCCCATGTCAGGGGGCGACCCGACCCAGCACCAGCGGCGTCGGGTCGTACGCCGCGGAGTCGCTCCGGGACGCGATGTCGAAGCCACCCTCGAGCGAGGCCAGCGCTCGCTCGAACCGCGGCTCGTCGTCGGTGTGCAGCGTCAGCAGCGGCTGGCCCTCGGTGACCTCGTCCCCGGGCCGGGCGTGCCACACGACGCCGGCCCCGGCCTGCACCGGGTCCTCCTTGCGCGCGCGGCCGGCGCCGAGCCGCCAGGCCGCCATCCCGACGGCCATCGCGTCGAGCCTGGTCAGCACCCCGCTGCGGGGGGCGACCACGTCGTGGCGGTGCCGGGCGGTCGGGAGCTCCGCGTCCGGATCGCCACCCTGGGCGCGGACCATCGCCTTCCACGCGTCCATCGCCTGTCCGGACGCCAGCACCTCGGCGGGGTCGACGTCGTCGCGACCGGCGCCGGCGAGCATCTCGCGGGCCAGGGCCAGCGTCAGCTCGACCACGTCGGCCGGCCCGCCGCCCGCGAGCACCTCCACCGACTCGGCGACCTCCATGGCGTTGCCCGCGGTGAGACCCAGCGGGGTGCTCATGTCGGTGAGCAGCGCCACGGTGTGGACGCCGGCGTCCGTACCGAGCGCCACCATCGTCTCGGCGAGCTCCTGGGCCCGCTCGAGGTCCTTCATGAAGGCTCCGGTGCCGACCTTCACGTCGAGCACCAGCGCGCCCGTGCCCTCGGCGATCTTCTTCGACATGATCGAGGAGGCGATGAGCGGGATCGCCTCCACCGTACCGGTGACGTCCCGCAGCGCGTACAGCTTCTTGTCGGCCGGAGCGAGCCCGTCCCCGGCCGCGCAGATGACCGCGCCGACCGACTCGAGCTGGGCGAGCATCTCGTCGTTGGAGAGCGCCGCCCGCCAGCCGGGGATCGACTCCAGCTTGTCGAGCGTGCCGCCGGTGTGGCCCAGGCCGCGGCCCGACAGCTGCGGCACCGCGACGCCGCACGCGGCGACCAGGGGCGCCAGCGGGAGCGTGATCTTGTCGCCCACACCGCCCGTGGAGTGCTTGTCGGCGGTCGGGCGCGACAGCGACCCGAAGTCCATCCGCTCCCCCGACGCGATCATCGCGGCGGTCCAGCGGCTGATCTCGCGCCGGTCCATGCCGTTGAGCAGGATCGCCATCGCCAGGGCTGCCATCTGCTCGTCGGCCACCTCGCCGCGGGTGTAGGCGTCGACCACCCAGTCGATCTGGCCGTCGGACAGCCCGTGGCCGTCGCGCTTCGCGAGGATCACCTCGACCGCGTCATGCATGCGCACCTCCACCTGTCTCCTGCACGCACCGCACCCTACGGCCAGCACCCGCAATACCGCGGTCCGGATCCGGCGATCCCCGCCGCCGCTCGACTCAGCCGGTCGTCCGTGCCAGGTCGTCGGGGCCGAAGGCGTCCGGCAGCACCTCGGCCATCGTCCTCACCCCGGAGCCGGTCAGGAGCAGCAGTGCCGGTCCTCCGGCCTCGTGCAGGAGCTGGCGGCAGCGACCGCAGGGCATGATCACCCCGCCCGCACCGTCGACGCAGACGAAGTGGGTCAGCCGGCCGCCGCCGGTGAGGTGGAGCTGGCTGACCAGTCCGCACTCCGCGCACAGGGTCACGCCGTAGGCGGCGTTCTCGACGTTGCACCCCGTCAGCAGCCGGGACCGGCCATCGTCGTCGACGGCGAAGGCCGCGGCGCCCACCCGGTAGCGGGAGTACGGCGCGTAGGCGGAACTCGCCGCCTCGTTCGCGGCCGACCTCAGGATTTCCCAGTCGCTGTCCTGCACCCCGGCAGTATGGACCACCGGCGGCTGCAGCACGGCGTCCGGCTCCCCCTAGGTCTCAACCTGATAGCGATAGCGTGTGGATAGTTCCGTCGGCGCCCCAGGCCGTGCATCATGCCCCCTGTGCCCGGACCCAACCCCGGGGCCGGTGTGAGTATGGAGGCATCTGTGAGGAAGACCAAGAAGGCCCTCGTCGGCGGCATCGCGGGGCTGCTCGCGACGGCGACGCTGACTGCGTGTGGCGAGGCACCCGAGGAGTCCGACGGGACCGGCAACGACGCTGCCACCACCGACTTCCTGCCCTGCATCGTCTCCGATGCCGGCGGCTTCGACGACAAGTCGTTCAACCAGCTCGGCTACGAGGGCGTGGAGCGGGCGGCCGACGAGCTCGGCGCCGACTTCAACGCGGTGGAGTCCAACAGCGAGAACGACTACGGCCCGAACCTCGACAGCCTGGTCGCGGAGGGCTGCGACGTCATCGTCGCCGTCGGCTTCGCCCTGGCCTCCGCCACCGTGGAGTCCGCGAACGCCAACCCCGACATCGAGTACGTCCTGATCGACGACCCGGCCGACACCGACTTCGACGGCACCAAGGACGCCGACAACGTCAAGCCGCTCCTCTACAACACCGCGGAGGCCGCCTTCCTGGCCGGCTACGCCTCGGCCGACTTCAGCAAGACCGGCACCGTCGGCACCTACGGCGGTGAGCCGTTCCCGACGGTGACGATCTTCATGGACGGCTTCCGCCAGGGCGTGGAGTACTACAACGAGCAGAAGGACGCCCAGGTCAAGATCATCGGCTGGGACGGCAAGAAGGGCAGCTTCACCGGTGGCTTCGAGGCCGGCCCGGCCGCCACCAACGCGGCCTCCCAGCTCCTCGACCAGGGTGCGGACGTGCTGCTCCCCGTGGGTGGCCCGATCTACGAGGGTGCGTTGACCGCGATCCCCGACTCCGGTGACGACGCCGTGATGCTCGGCGTGGACGCCGACGTCTACGAGACGGACCCGCGCACGCAGGACTACATCCTCACCTCGATCCTCAAGGGCATGGACATCTCCACCTACGAGGCGATCATGGCCGCGGGCGACGACCAGTTCGACGCCGAGGCCTACATCGGCACCCTGGAGAACGAGGGCGTGGGCATCGCCCCGTTCCACAACTTCGAGGGCGAGGTCTCCGACACGCTCGTCGAGGAGCTGGACGAGGTGAAGGCCGGGATCATCGACGGCTCGATCACCGTCGACTCCTACCTCGGCTCGCAGTGATCGCACGCTGAACCACCACCTCGGGGAGGTCGGCCTCGCGCCGGCCTCCCCGAGGTGTCTGATCCGCCCTACCACCCGCCTGCCCACCGGGTCTCCCGTGCCCCCGGCCGCTCAGTAGGATCCCGCCCATGCAGCTCGTCCTGTCCAACGTCACCAAGCGCTTCGGCCCGGTGGTGGCCAACGACCGCATCTCGCTCACGGTCGAGCCCGGGGAGATCCACTGCCTCCTCGGCGAGAACGGTGCCGGCAAGTCCACCCTGATGAACGTTCTCTACGGGCTCTACCAGGCCGACGAGGGCGAGATCTTCATCGACGGCCAGCGCCGGGAGTTCCAGGGTCCGGGTGACGCCATCGCGGCCGGGGTCGGCATGGTGCACCAGCACTTCATGCTGGTGCCGGTGTTCACCGTCGCCGAGAACGTCATGCTCGGCAACGAGTCGACCGGCTTCGGCGGCTCCCTCGACCTCGACGCCGCCCGCGAGCGGGTCCGCGAGATCTCTGACCGCTTCGGCTTCAACGTCAACCCCGACGCGGTCGTGGAGGACCTCCCGGTAGGGGTCCAGCAGCGGGTCGAGATCATCAAGGCGCTCTCCCGCGACGCCCGGATCCTGGTCTTCGACGAGCCGACCGCGGTGCTCACGCCCCAGGAGACCGACGAGCTGATGGGCATCATGCGCCAGCTCCGTGAGACCGGCGCTGCCATCGTCTTCATCACCCACAAGCTGCGCGAGGTCCGCGAGGTCGCCGACCGGATCACCGTCATCCGGCTCGGGAAGGTCGTGGGTGAGGCCGAGCCCACCGCCAGCAACGCCGAGCTGGCCTCGTTGATGGTCGGCCGCCCGGTCGAGCTCACCGTGCAGAAGGACGCACCCGACCTCGGTGACGACGCCCTCGTCGTCACCGGTCTCACGGTGGCCGACGCCTCCGGGCACGTCCACGTCGACAACCTCAGCTTCACCATCCGCGCAGGCGAGGTGCTGGCGGTCGCCGGCGTCCAGGGCAACGGCCAGACCGAGCTGACCGAGGCGCTGCTCGGGCTCCAGGACCGGGTGCTCGGCTCGGTCCGGCTCGACGGCCAGGAGCTCGTGGGCCGCGACGTGCGCCACGTCCTGGACGCGGGGGTCGGCTTCATCCCAGAGGACCGTCAGGTCGACGGCCTGGTGGGCACCTTCACCATCGCCGAGAACCTCATGCTCGACCGCTGCTTCGGGCCGCCGTTCGTCAAGGCCGGCACGCTGCAGCTCGACGCGCTCGACGACTTCGCCCAGGCGAAGCTCGAGGAGTACGACATCCGCGCGCCCGGCATCAGCACCGAGGCCGGCAACCTCTCCGGTGGCAACCAGCAGAAGGTCGTCGTCGCCCGCGAGCTGTCCCGGGACCTCCGGCTGCTGGTCGCCGCCCAACCGACCCGCGGCGTCGACGTCGGGTCGATCGAGTTCATCCACAAGCAGATCGTGGCCACCCGCGACTCCGGCGTCCCCGTGCTGGTCGTCTCCACCGAGCTCGACGAGGTGACCGCGCTGGCCGACCGGATCATGGTGCTCTACCGCGGCAAGATCGTCGGCACGGTGCCGGCCGACACCCCCCGTGACGTGCTCGGTCTGATGATGACCGGCGAACGACCCGCAGGAGCGCCCGCGTGAACGACGCCCCCGACCAGCCCACCGACGAGACCGCCGACGGCGCGGCGCCAGACGACGCGCAGGGCTCGCCCGCCCCCGAGGAGGAGCACGCGCCACGGCAGCCCGACAACGGCCACTGGCACAACGTGTGGCGCTCGATCACCACCGGCAACGCCCTCACCGCGGTGCTGAGCGTGCTGCTCGCCGTGATCTTCGGCTCGATCCTCATCATCGCCACCGACGACCAGGTGCGCGAGACGTTGGGCTACATCGGCGCCCGGCCGAGTGACTTCCTGCGCTCCGCCGGGGACGCGATCTCCGGCGCCTACAGCGCGCTGTTCCGCGGCTCGATCTACAACACCCGGGCCGAGGACTTCGCGACCGGGATCCGCCCGTTGACCGAGACCCTGAAGTTCGCCGGACCGCTCATCGCCGGTGGTCTCGGGGTGGCCGTCGCCTTCCGCACCGGGCTGTTCAACATCGGCGGCCGCGGCCAGATGCTGCTCGCCGGCGCGGCCGCCGGCTGGGTGGCGCTCGAGGTCCCGCTGCCGTTCCCGCTGCTGATGGTGGCCGCCATCGCCGGAGGCATGCTCGCCGGCGCGCTGTGGGCCGGTATCGCGGGGCTGCTGAAGGCCCGGACCGGCGCCCACGAGGTGATCGTGACGATCATGCTCAACTACGTCGGCTTCTACCTCGTCTTCTTCCTGCTCACCACGCAGGGGGTGCTGCAGGCACCGGGCTCGGTGAACGCCAAGTCGCTGCCGATGCCCGAGGAGGCGGTCATGCCCGACCTGCTGGGCGCGCGCTACAACCTCCACCTCGGCTTCCTGCTGGCCCTGGCCGCGGTGGTCGTGGTCTGGTGGATCCTCGCCCGCTCCGCGCTCGGCTTCCGGTTCCGAGCCGTGGGCATCAACCCCCACGCCGCTCGCGCGTCGGGCATCGACGTGGGCCGCACCTACGTCGTCGCGATGCTCATCGCCGGCTCGCTGGTCGGCCTCGCCGGCACCAACCAGGTCCTCGGCACCGTCACCAGCGGCGTCACGGTCGACCTCGACGCCGGCATCGGCTTCGACGCCATCACGGTGGCGCTGCTCGGCCGCTCCCACCCGCTGGGCGTGCTGGGGGCCGGCCTGCTCTTCGGTGCGTTCAAGGCCGGGGGCTTCTCGATGCAGGTGTCCGAGGGGATCTCGGTCGACCTGGTGCTGGTGATCCAGTCGCTGATCGTCCTCTTCATCGCCGCGCCGCCCCTGGTGCGAGCCATCTTCCGCTTGCCCTCGAAGGAGGCGACGTGAGTCAGACCACCGGATCGGCTCCGGCTCCGACCGGACGGATCTCCGACGACACCTCCGTCATCGCGGTCGTCGACCGCAAGACCCCCGTCCTCTTCGGGGTGCTCACCGCGGCGCTGGGTGCGGCCGTGCTGTTCGGCTCCCAGAGCGGTGACACGACGTTCCGCCTGGCCTCGCGCAACGACCTCGTCGAGCTGCCCGAGATCACCGTGCCCGGCCAGGGCACGGCCTGGGTGATGGTGGCGCTGATGGCGCTCTGCACCGCTGAGGCGGTCCGCCGCTACGTCGGCAAGCAGCGCACCCCGATGTGGCTCCCGATCGCGTACGCCGTGATCGCGATGACGGGATTCCTCAGCTGGGCCGCCGCCGGCGGCACGATCCCGGTGGTCGGCCTCCTGGGTGGTTCCGTGGCGCTGGCGGTCCCGCTGGTGTTCGGCGCCCTCGGCGGGGTGCTCGGCGAGCGCGCCGGAGTGGTGAACATCGCCATCGACGGCCAGCTGCTCGCGGGGGCCTTCGCCGCGGCGCTCGTCGGCTCCCTCACGGGCTCGACGATCGGTGGCCTGGCGGGCGCGGTCGTGGCCGGGATGCTCGTCGCCCTGCTGCTCGCGGTCTTCGCGGTCACCTACTACGTCGACCAGATCATCGTCGGTGTGGTGCTCAACGTGCTCGTCATCGGCATCACGAGCTTCATGTTCTCCCAGGTGCTCGCACCCAACGCGGCCACCCTCAACGCGCCACCGCGGCTGGCCACGCTGTCGATCCCGCTGCTGAGCGAGATCCCGCTGATCGGCCCGGTGCTCTTCCGGCAGTCACCGATCGTCTACGTGCTCTACCTCGCCGTCGCCGCGGTGACCTACGGCCTCTACCGCACCCGGTGGGGGCTGCGGCTGCGCTCGGTCGGCGAGCACCCGATGGCGGCGGACACCGTCGGCATCAAGGTCAACCGGACCCGGTTCCGCACGGTGCTCCTCGCCGGGGCGATCACCGGCCTGGGGGGCGCCTTCTACACGATGGTGTCGGCCCAGGCCTTCAACCGGGAGATGACCGGGGGCGCCGGCTACATCGCGCTGGCCGCGGTGATCTTCGGCAAGTGGGACCCGATCCGGGCCACGCTGGCGGCCCTGCTGTTCGGCTTCGCGTCCAACCTGCAGGGCGTGCTGTCGGTGCTCGGGTCACCGGTGCCCAGCCAGTTCATGCTGATGCTGCCGTACGTGGTGACCATCTTCGCCGTGGCCGGCCTCGTGGGCCGGTCGCGCCCGCCCGCGGCGGTCGGGTCGCCCTACCGGAAGTCGTGAGGCTCAGCGCAGCTGCGTCAGCGAGGTGAGGGCGGCCTCGGCCATCACCCGCGCCGCGATGGCGGTGCCCCGCTCGTCCACCACCAGGTTGCCCTGGTGCAGGTCGTAGGTCGGACCGCCCGGGGTGCGGGTGCCGAGCCGGCCCATCGCGCCGGGCACCCGCTCCACGAACCAGCCGAAGTCCTCACCGCCGAGGCTCTGGGTGGTGGGCACGTGGCCCTCCGGGCCGAGCACGCGTCGTACGGCGGTGCCGAGCAGGTCGGTGGAGGTGTGGTCGTTGACCACCGGGGGCACGCCGCGCTTGTAGTCGATCTCGGCGGTCACGCCGTACGGCGCCACGATCTCGTCGATGAGCACCCTCACCAGCGCCTCGGCGTCAGCCCACGCGCCGGCGTCGAGCATCCGGATGGTGCCCGCGGCGTAGCCCCCGCCCGGGATCACGTTGGGTGCCGAGCCGGCGCGGACGAGACCCCAGACGACGCTCGCGCCGGCGCGGGGGTCGAGCCGCCGGGAGAGGATCGCGGGCAGCTCGACGACCAGCTTGCAGAGGGCGAAGGTGAGGTCCTCGGTGAGGTGGGGGCGGGAGGTGTGGCCGCCACGGCCGGTCAGCCGCACGGCCAGCGCGTCGGCGGCCCCGGTGAGCGCGCCGTCGCGGAGCCCGACCTCGCCCACGTCGAGGCTGGGGTCGCAGTGGAGCATGAAGAGCCGTTGCACGTCCTCCAGCGCGCCCTGCTCGATCAGCCGGAGCGCGCCCCCGGGCATGACCTCCTCGGCGGGCTGGAAGAGCAGTCGCACCCGGCCCGGCAGCTGACCGCGGTGGTGCAGCTCGACCAGCGCCAGCGCCGCGCCGACCAGGCCGGCGGTGTGGACGTCGTGGCCGCACGCGTGGGCCACCCCGGGGACCGTGCTCGACCAGGGCAGCCCGGTCGTGTCCTCGACCGGCAGGGCGTCCAGGTCGGCTCGCAGGGCCACCAGCGGGCCCACGTCGCCGATGTCGGCCAGCAGGCCGGTGCCCTCGAGGCGGCGTACCCGGACGCCCACGGAGGCGAGCTGCTCGGCGACCACCTCGGTGGTCCGCTGCTCGGCCCACGACAGCTCGGGGTGGGCGTGGAGGTCGCGGCGCAGCCGGACCAGGTCGTCGGCGTACTTGTCCACCACCTCGTCGATGGTCTCCGAGGCGTCGGTGAGCGGGGCGCGGGACTGGTTCGACATTGCCCTTGGAGGTTAGTCCACGAGCCGGCCCCGACCCGCATCAGTCCGCCAGCGGCACCCCTCCGGGGGCACCGCTGGCGGGGATCCGTGCGGCGCGGATCAGCGCGTCGTCACCTCACGGGGGCGTGCTCCCAGCGCTGCACCCTGCCCTTCGGCGGGTCGCTGAGCACCCGCGTGGTGGCGTAGACGGCGTCACCGGTCCACTCCACGTCGCCGGGCATCCGGGCGAAGCGGTAGCGCTCGGCGGTCGAGCTGCCGGCCGGCACCATCGCGATCTCGTTCTTGAACAGCTGGGAGACGTAGACGTCACCGGTGTCGGAGACGGCGACACCCACGGGCGAGACCAGGTCTCCGGCGAGCATCGCGACCTCCCCGGTGGCCGGGTCGACCGTGCGGACCGAGCCGTTCGCGCCGAGGCTGCCGTCCTCGGGCCCGCCGGGCAGCGAGGAGACGTAGAGCAGTCCGTCGGGGCCGAGCTCGACGTCGGTGGGCACGCTCTCGAAGCGGAAGTTGTGCCCGGCCAGGCAGCGGGGAAGCCCGAAGGACTTCACGACCTTGCGGCTGAGCCGGACCTTCACGCTGGGCATCACGGCCACCGTCTCGACGGCGCCGTAGGTGTTGACCCAGAAGATCGCGTTGGCGGCCGCGTCGGCGACATACGTACCCTCCGGTGTGCTGTAGGACGCGTAGGGGTGGGACTCCACGATCCCGTCGTAGGGCTTGAGCCCCCGCGGCAGCTTGCTCAGGCAGCGCCGCCCCAGGCCTCCGGGCCCGTAGCGGGTCTCGCCGTCGGGGTTGACCTCCTCCTCGTAGCCGCTGAGGTCGGCGACCTTCGTCACCTCGCCGGTGGCGTCGCGCTCCCAGAGCGCCGTGACGATCGTGCCGGCACGACGCTTCTCCTTGGTGGTCGCGAAGGTCACCACGCCGTCGAGCTCGGAGACGGCGCCCACCTCCGCGCCCTTGGGGTGGGAGAAGACGACCTCGGGCTCGCCCCCGGGCGGGATCTCGGTCAGCAGGCCCGCGAAGTTCTGCGAGACCCAGGCGGTGCCGTCGGGCGCGACGGCGAGGCTCAGCGGGGTGACGAGCCCGCGTGCGATCGGGTCCGCGGCCGGCGCCGCGACGGCGGGCAGCAGCGGGACGGTGAGGACGGTGGCGGCCAGGAGGCTGCCGGCGGTCAGGGTGGTTCGTCGCATGAGGGTTCCCCCTGGGTCGGTGTGATGGACCGTCGTCAGAGATCGGCCACCCACCCGCGACCCCCGTCGACCGACTCATTGTGGGACCGCGAGTCAGGGAGCGCATGCCCCAGATGGGGGAGATCGGTCGGATCGGACGCCCAGACCCCGATCACTCAGACCCCGCCCGCTCAGACCCCGCCCACCGGGGTGCCGTCGTAGGCCGCGAGGATCTCGTCGGCCGCGACGGGAGCGGTCAGCTCACCGGCGAGCACGCGTCGGCGTACCTCCTCGCGCACGGCGGCGACCCCGGGCGAGCGGCGCAGCCGGTCGGCCAGCTCGTCGCGGACCAGGGTCCAGGTGAAGTCGAGCTGCTGCTCGGCCCGTCTGGCCGCCAGGCCCGGTCCGCCGAGGTGCTCGCGGTGGGCGAGCACCCGCTCCCAGACCTCGTCGACACCGACGCCGGTGAGTCCCGAGCAGGTGACGACCGGGGGTGCCCACTCCTCCCTCCCCCGGACCAGCCGGAGGGCGCCGGCGAGGTCGCGCGCGGCGGAGCGGGCCTCCCCGGAGCGGTCGGAGCCGCCCTCGTCGTCCGCCTTGTTCACCGCGATCACGTCGGCGATCTCGAGGATCCCCTTCTTGATGCCCTGCAGCTGGTCACCGGTGCGGGCGAGGGTGAGGAACAGGAACGTGTCGACCATCCCGGCGACGGTGACCTCCGACTGCCCGACACCGACGGTCTCGACCAGGACCACGTCGTGGCCGGCGGCCTCCAGCACGCTCATCGCCTGGGTGGTGGCGCGCGCGACCCCGCCGAGGGTGCCGGCCGACGGCGAGGGCCTGACGAAGGCGGCCGGGTCGTTGGCGAGCCGTCCCATCCGGGTCTTGTCCCCGAGCACGGACCCACCGGTGCGCACGCTCGAGGGGTCCACGGCCAGCACCCCGACCCGGTGGCCCGCCGCGGTGAGCCGGGTCCCCAGCTGCTCGATGAACGTCGACTTCCCGACCCCCGGCACCCCGGAGATGCCGACCCGGACGGCCTCGCCGTGCGGGAGCATGCCGAGCAGCTCGCGGGCCGCGGCCCGGTGGGCGGGCTTGCTGGACTCGACGAGGGTGATCCCCCGCGAGACGGCGGCCCGCTGACCCTGCCTGATGCCCGCCGCGAGGGCCGCGACGTCGGTCGCGCCAGTCGGGACCATCAGTGGCCCAGCTGCTCCGCGAGCTGGTGGAGCAGGTCCAGGGCCGACTCGGCGATCACCGTCCCGGGGAGGAACACCGCGGCGGCGCCCATCTCGGTCAGCGTCGCGACGTCGTCGGGCGGGATCACGCCGCCGATCACGACCATGATGTCCTCTCGCCCGAGCTCGGCGAGGGCCGCGCGCAGCTGCGGCAGCAGCGCGAGGTGACCGGCCGCGAGCGAGGAGACCCCGACGACGTGGACGTCGGCGTCCACCGCCTGCTGGGCGACCTCGTCGGGGGTGGAGAACAGCGGCCCCACGTCGACGTCGAAGCCCATGTCGGCGAAGGCGCTCACCACGACCTTCTGCCCCCGGTCGTGGCCGTCCTGGCCCATCTTCGCCACCAGGATCCGGGGTCGGCGGCCCTCGTGCTCCTCGAACTGCTCGGCGGCCTCCACGACCCGCTGCACGGGGCCGTCGGAGCCCGACTCGTCGCGGTACACGCCGGAGATCGTACGGATCACCGCCTGGTGGCGGCCGTAGACCTTCTCCAGCGCGTCGGAGATCTCCCCGACGGTCGCCTTGGCACGGGCGGCGTCGACCGCGAGCTCGAGCAGGTTGCCCCGGCCGTCGCCCGCGCTACGGGTCAGTGCCTCGAGCGTGCGCTGCACGTCCTCGTCGCGGCGCTCGGCCCGGAGCCGCTCCAGCTTGGCGATCTGCTGGCGGTAGACGTCGTCGTTGTCGACCTTGAGCACGTCCAGCTTGTCCTCGGTCGCGAGCCGGAACCTGTTCACCCCGATCACGTGCTGGTTCCCCGAGTCGATCCGGGCCTGGGTGCGGGCGGCCGCCTCCTCGATCCGCATCTTCGGGATGCCCTGCTCGATGGCCGCGGCCATGCCGCCGGCCTCCTCGGCCTCGCGGATGTGGCCCCACGCGCGCTCGGCGAGGTCGTGGGTCAGCCGCTCGACGTAGTAGGAGCCGGCCCACGGGTCGATGGTGTGCGTGGTGCCGGTCTCCTGCTGCAGCAGCAGCTGGGTGTTGCGGGCGATCCGCGCGGAGAAGTCGGTCGGCAGCGCGATCGCCTCGTCGAGGGCGTTGGTGTGCAGGCTCTGGGTGTGGCCCTGGGTCGCGGCCATCGCCTCGACGCAGGTGCGCCCGACGTTGTTGAACACGTCCTGCGCGGTGAGCGACCAGCCGCTGGTCTGGCAGTGGGTGCGCAGGCTGAGCGACTTGGGGTTCTGCGGGTCGAAGTCGCGCACCAGCCGGGCCCAGAGCGCCCGGGCCGCGCGCATCTTGGCGACCTCCATGAAGAAGTTCATCCCGATCGCCCAGAAGAACGACAGCCGCGGTGCGAACCGGTCGATGTCCAGGCCCGCGTCGAGACCCGCGCGGAGGTACTCGACGCCGTCGGCCAGCGTGTAGGCGAGCTCGAGGTCGGCGGTCGCCCCGGCCTCCTGCATGTGGTAGCCGGAGATCGAGATGGAGTTGAAGCGCGGCATCCGCTCGGCGGTGAAGGAGAAGATGTCGGAGATGATCCGCATGCTCGGAGCGGGCGGGTAGATGTAGGTGTTGCGGACCATGAACTCCTTGAGGATGTCGTTCTGGATGGTCCCCGTGAGCTGCTCCGGCTTCACCCCCTGCTCCTCGGCGGCGGCGACGTAGAGCGCCATCACCGGCAGCACCGCGCCGTTCATGGTCATCGAGACCGACATCTGGTCCAGCGGGATGCCGTCGAAGAGCGTGCGTGCGTCGTAGATCGAGTCGATCGCCACCCCGGCCATGCCGACGTCGCCCCGCACCCGCGGGTGGTCGGAGTCGTAGCCCCGGTGGGTGGCGAGGTCGAAGGCGACGCTGAGCCCCTTCTGGCCGGCCGCCAGGTTGCGCCGGTAGAACGCGTTGGACTCCTCAGCGGTGGAGAAGCCGGCGTACTGGCGCACGGTCCAGGGCTGGGTGGTGTACATCGTGGGGTAGGGCCCGCGCAGGAACGGGCTCAGCCCGGGCCAGGTGTCGAGCGCGTCGAGGCCGTCGAGGTGCTCGGGACCGTACGCCGGCAGCACCCCGATCCCCTCGGGGCTGGCCCACGGCTCGCCGGTCGGGGTCGCGGTCGACCCGCCACCGGCCAGGTCGAGCCCGGCGAAGCTGTCCGGGACGCTCATCCGAGCTCTCCTCTCGTCCGGCGCAGGAAGTCCAGCGCGTCCATCCCGGCGTGGCACTGGTCGTCGGCGCCGAGGTCGGCACGTCCCGCCACGACGACGTGCCGGGCGCCGGCCCCCCGCAGGGCGACGACCAGGGCGGCACCCCACTCGGCGTACGCCGCGTCGGTGCCGGCCAGGCAGGCGACCGGCTGGCCGTCGTAGGCCGCGAGGACCGCATCGACCCCGTCGGTCGCCCCGGCGGGAGCGACGGCCACCCCGCCCGCGGCGAGCAGGTTGGTGGCGAACCCGGCGCGCGCGGTGTGGGCGGCGACCGGCCCCATCGTGGCGAGGAACACCGGCGACGAGGCGGGCTCGTCGCGCAGCTCCTCGAAGGGTGCGCCCCAGCGGCGTACGCCGTCGTGCCGGACGCCGGGCCGCTCGGGCAGCGACTCGGCGAGGTTCGGGAACTCCGTGAGCCCGGTCAGCGGCTGGGAGCGGGTGGCCACGGCGGTGTCCCGGGCGGCGACGACCTCGGCGACGCGAGCCTCGAACGCCTCGGGGCCCTCGGCCTCGATCCGCCCCAGCTCCGCCCACGCGGCGAGCGCGAGGTCGTCGGTCAGCTTCTCCACGGCGTAGGACCCGCCGGCAGGGTCGGCGACCCGTCCCAGGTGGGACTCGCTGATCAGCAGGTGGGAGGTGTTGCGGGCGATCCGGCGACCGAAGTCGTCGGGCTCGCCGAGCGGGCTGTCGAAGGGCACCACGGTGACCGAGTCGGCGCCGCCCACCCCGGCGGCGAAGGCCGCGACGGTCGTGCGGAGCAGGTTCACCCACGGGTCGTACTTGCTCATCATCGGGCGGCTGGTGACGGCGTGGATCCGCATCGCGATCCCCCCGTCGGTCGCCCGGGCCCCGCTCAGCTCCAGCATCCGGGCCCACAGCCGCCGTGCCGCGCGCAGCTTGGCGATCGTCGGGAACTGGTGGTCGGTGACGGCCAGCCGGAACTCCAGGAGCCCCGCGGCCTCCTCGACCGTGAGGCCCGCACCCGTCAGCGTCCGGAGGTACGCCGCGGCGTCGGCCAGCACCCGGCCGAGCTCCTGCACGTCGCTGGCGCCACGGTCGTGGACCGCGGTGCCGTCGACGACCGCGGCCAGCACGCCGGCGTCGCGGGCGATCCGTGCGACCTCGACGACGTCCTCACCGGTGGCGGCGGCCCCGAGGTTGGTGCCCTCGGCGGGGTCGGTGTCGCCGAGCAGCCCGGCGAGCTCCCGGGCAGAGTCGACGGTGCCGTCCTGCAGGACGACGGGGGCCAGGTCGAGCAGCACGCCCTCGAGCAGCGACGGGAGGTCGGCGTCGGCCTCGACCCAGAGCGAGGTCGCGCCCGTGTCGAGGTCGGCCAGGGCCTGCTCGTTGTCGTCCACCCGGGTCCGCACGTCCCAGCCGCCGACGCGGGTCGGCCGGCCACGGGTCACCAGGTCGTCGAGCAGGTCGGGGGTCCCCAGCGGAGGGACGGCGAGACCGTCCAGCGTCGTCCTCGTCAGCTGCTCCCACACCCGGTCGTCGGCGTCGCCCTCACCGAGCCGTCCGGCCTTGCGGAGCACCGCCGCGGCCGCCGCCTCCCAGTCGGCACGGGTGTGGTCGTCGGCCGGATCGCTCAGGGCGAGCGAGCCCTGATCGGGCTCCAGCTCGGCCGGCTCGTCCAACCCGCCTTCGACGGACTCCTCTGAGGTCATGGTCGAACGATAGGAGGGTGGCCGTGCGGCGGGCCACCGGGTGTGACCTACGGCGCGCGTCCTAGCCTGCGGACATGGCGATCGACGAGGGCACAGATGAGGGCATCGACGAGGGCCTGGACGTCGTGCTGCGCACCCCGGTCGAGGGTGATGCGGCGCGCTGGCTGGAGATGCTGGCCGACCCCGACTACCAGCGCTACGGCGCCCCGTCGTTCGTGCCGCCCACGCACGACGTGGGTGAGGCACTCGAGAAGTTCGCCGCAGCGGCGGACGCCTGGGCCGAGCGGCGACCGGGGACCCTGGTGATCGCCGACGCCGCCGACCCGGACCGGCTGCTCGGCGACATCTCCTGGCGGTGGACCGGCACCGAACGGCTGGAGATCGCCGACCTCGGCTACGTCGTCCACCCCGACAGCCGCGGGCGCCGCGTGGGGCGGACGGCGATCGTGCTCCTCTCCCGGTGGCTGCTCGCGAGCGACGGTCGCGGCCTGGCGCGGGTCCAGCTCGACCACAGCGTCGAGAACCCCGCCTCCTGCCGGGTCGCCCTGGCGGCGGGCTTCGAGCAGGAGGGGATCCGCCGCGGCTTCCTGCCGCTGCGCGATCCCGACGGCGGGGTCCGTCGCCACGACGTCTGCCTGCACGGGACCACCACCCCGCCGCCGCTCCCGGAGCGGAGCTCCGCCGGGACCTGACCCCAGGGCCCGCGTCGAATCCCGTCGCGCCGGGGGCGCGGTCCGGGTCATACTCGCCGCATGCCCAGCCCCACCCAGTGGGTCACCTTCCTGGTGGCGTCGTTGCTCTTCATCCAGGTCCCCGGCCCGAGCCTGCTGTTCACGCTCGGTCGGGCACTGACGGTGGACCTCCGCGACGCGCTGCTCTCCGTCGTCGGCAACGCGGTCGGCCTGCTGGTGCAGGTGCTGCTCGTGGCCGTCGGCCTGGGCGCCGTGCTCGCGGCCAGCGCCTCGGCCTACACGGCGCTGAAGATCGCTGGCGCGGCGTACGTCGTGTGGCTGGGCGTGCAGGCGATCCGGCACCGGGGCGACGCCCGGACGGCACTGCTCGACGGCCAGCGGCCGGCCGAGCGGGCGGGGCAGGCGCTGCGCACCGGCTTCCTGGTCGGGGTCAGCAACCCGAAGACGATCGTGTTCTTCATCGCGTTCCTCCCCCAGTTCACCGACCCGGGGTCCTCGGCCGCACCGCAGGTCGCCGCGCTCGGACTGGCGTTCGCGTCGATCGCCGTGGTCTCCGACAGTGCCTGGGCGACGGCAGCCGGCGCAGCGCGTCGCTGGTTCACGCGCGAGCCTCGCCGGCTCGACGCGATGGGCGTCACCGGCGGGGTGATGATGATCGGGCTCGGCGCGACCATGGCCGCGGCCGAGTAGCGCTCAGCCCCTGCGGTGGACCCGGGCCTCCCAGGGCCCGAGCACGATCCGTCCCTCCTGGGGCAGTCCGTCGGCGTTCGTGAGCACCAGCTCGCTCGCCGCCCAGCCCGCCGCGTCCGGGACGTCCGCCACGACGCCGTCCTCCGACGACAGGTTGGCGACGACCAGCAGCTCCCGGCCGTCGAGGCGGCGCACGAAGGCGTGGACCTGCTCGTGCTCGCGCAGCAGCAGCGCGAAGTCGCCGTGGGCGACGACCGGGTCCTCGTGGCGCAGGGCGATCAGCCGCTGGTGGTGGGCGAACACCGAGTCGGGGTCGCCGACCTGGGCGGCTGCGTTGACCTCGGCGTGGTCGGGGTTCACCGCCAGCCACGGGGTGCCGGTCGTGAAGCCGGCGTGCTCGGAGGCGTCCCACTGCATCGGGGTCCGCGCGTTGTCCCGTCCCTTGTGACGGATCGCGGCCATCGCCTGCTCGGGGTCGACGCCGCGGGCGACCGCCGCCCGGTAGGCGTTGCGGGACTCGAGGTCGCGGATGTCGTCGATGCCGCGGAACGGCGCGTTGGCCATCCCGAGCTCGTCACCCTGGTAGATGTACGGCGTGCCCCGGTGCAGGTGCAGGACCGTGGCCAGCGCCTTCGCCGAGCGTGCCCGGTGCGCCGGCGAGTCGTCGCCGAAGCGCGAGACGCAGCGCGGCTGGTCGTGGTTGCCGAGGTAGAGGCTGTTCCACCCGACGTCGGCGAGGCCCTCCTGCCAGCGGGCCAGCGAGTCCTTGAGGTCCCGCGAGGTCATCGGCACGATGTCCCACTTGCCCCCGGGACCCGAGTCGAGGTCGACGTGCTCGAACTGGAACACCATGTCGAGCTCGCGGCGCTCCGCGTCGGTGTAGAGCCGTGCCTGCTCGACGGTCGTCGACGGCGTCTCCCCCACGTTGAGCAGCCCGGCCGGGCGGCCGGCGAACACCTCGCGGTGCATCTCCTGGAGGAACTCGTGGACCCGGGGTCCGTTGAGGACCGAGGGCCCCGCCTCGCCGTCGACGAGCCCCGGCGGCTGCTCGACCACGGCCTTCGAGATCAGGTTGATGACGTCCATCCGGAAGCCGTCCACTCCGCGGTCGAGCCACCAGTTCATCATCGTGTACACCGCCTGCCGGACCGCCGGGTTCTCCCAGTTGAGGTCGGGCTGGCTCTCCGCGAACAGGTGGAGGTAGTACTCCCCCGTCCCCGGGTCGTAGGTCCACGCGGGCCCCGAGAACACCGACTCCCAGTCGGTCGGTTCCGCGCCCGGCATGCCACCCACGTGACCGGGCCGCGGTGGCCGCCACCAGTACCAGTCACGCTTCGGGTCCTCCCGGCTGGACCGGGACTCCTGGAACCACGCGTGCGCGCTGCTGGTGTGGTTGACGACCAGGTCCATGATCAGCTTCATGCCGCGCTCGTGCAGGTCGGCGATCAGCCCGTCGAGGTCGGCCAGCGACCCGAACAACGGGTCGACGTCCTGGTAGTCGCTGATGTCGTACCCGTTGTCGTCCATCGGTGACCGGTAGACGGGGCTGAGCCAGACCACGTCGACGCCGAGCCGCTCGAGGTGGTCCAGCCGCTGCCGGATGCCCGGGAGGTCGCCCACCCCGTCGCCGTTCCCGTCCGCGAAGCTGCGGGGGTAGATCTGGTAGGCGACCGCGGACTTCCACCAGTCGGGGGCCACGACGTCGGGTGCTGCCTGGTCCTCGGTCATGGCGCCCCACCCTAGGGCCGTGCTGGGCGGCCCGGGCCGGCAGTTCGGGCCCGGGCGCTCAGCTCCCGAACCAGGCGTCCGCCGTCGTCTGGTCCAGCCGGCTGTCGTAGCCGCTCTCGGCGCTGTTCCAGTAGATGCCCCACTCGAAGACCCCGGCCGCGAGCAGTGCCTGGCGCATCTCCCGGGTGTTGGCGAGTCTGGTCCCGTCGCTGGCGGGTGCGCCGGTCTCCGCGAGGCCGGTCCGTTCGACACCGGCGTCCCGGGCCGCCTCGGCCATCCTCGCCACCAGCGACGCGGGGTCCTTGCCCTTGCCGTAGTAGGCGTCGAAGGCGAAGACGTCGACGGTCCCCGCGGGCGGGGTCCACTCCGCGATGTCGCGACCGGAGGACCGGACCAGCGTCCACGCCATCAAGATGTTGGTCGGGATCATGCCCTCGGCCCGCATCAGGGGCGACTGGAGCGCCCACTGCCGGCGGTACTCCTCCGACCAGGCGCGGTAGGCCTCCGAGCCCGGGTTGCCGTGGTCGTTCTCAGGCTCGTGGTTGAACGAGGTGTAGACCGTGAGGCCGTCGGGGATGCCCGCCAGGAAGGTGCGGATCGCCTCCGGGTTGGTCTCCTTCCACGAGATGACGAAGGTGTCGACCCCGTCGGCCATGGCCTCCGCGACCGCGGAGTTGCGGGAGAAGCGGACCCCCGCGAGCTGCTGGAAGAAGACACGGGCGACGCGAGCACGACCGCCGTAGAGGCTCTCGTCCACGAGGCTGTTGGTGGTGTAGTTCGCCCCGAACAGGGTCCGCGCGGTGTCTCCGGGTCGGTGCCGGGGCGGCGTCTCCGGCTCCGGGGTCTCCGGGTGCGGCGTCTCCGGGTCCGGTGCGGGGGCGGCGTCTCCGGGTCCGGTGCCGGGGGTGGCGTGGAAAGGCGACGGTCCGGAACCGCCTGGTGCGCGAGAAGCGGCTCACGGGGTGCTGGCCGTCGACCACCCGCACCCGCACGCGGTAGGCCGTCTCGGGCCGCAGCCCGGTGAGCGTGAAGCGTGTGCGCCGGGTCCACTTCACGCGGGCGTCGCTCCGGTCGGACCGGGGGGCGTAGCTGAGCCGGAAGAGCTGGGCCCCGCGGGGCCGGGACCACGCGAGCGCGAGCTGCGTCGGGGTCTTGTCGAGGGTGCGCAGGTGGCGGGGCGCCGCGATCGTGTACTTCTTGCGGGCGTCCGTGGCGGCCTGGGCAGGCACGGTCAGGGCAGGGCCGAGTACTGGGGCGAGGGTCGCGAGCAGTCCGAGGAGGGTCGCCACCACCACCACATGGCCCCGGGGGGGTCGGGGGGTCATGGCGGGACGGTACGTGAGCGCCAGGGCCCCCGTGGGAGGACCGCAGAATTGGTCGCACTGGTCTGGTGCAGTGCTGCCGGGCCGGGGTCGCGGCGCGGCGTGGTGGCCTCGGGGAGCTCGACCTCACCCGTTGGCGCACCACGCCACGCGTTGACCCCGAGCCTCGGGGTCCCTGGTCCCATCATCCGGCGGCCGGCAACCCGATTTCGGGTCAGCGGGAGCGGGCCAGCCACTCCTCGAGGGCCTCGGCGACCACGTCGTCGCGGGAGCGCCCGTCGTGCTGCGCCGCGGCGGTCAGCCCGGCCTCGAGCGTCGCGGGGATCCGCACCGGGGCGCCCGGCTCGCCGGCAGCTCGGTTGCCGAAGACCGCCAGCGCCAGCGTCGTGATCGTGCCGAGCACGTCGAGGATCGCCAGGATGCCGAGGACCCGGTAGACGCCGTCGGCCTCCGGCTCGGCCAGGATCATCGCGACGACCAGGCCGGCGAGGCCCACGGCAAGTGCGACGGTGGGCCACAGCACGAGCTGCAGCCGACGTCGCTCCGCGGCCACCCCCAGCAGCAGCGAGAGCTGAGCGAGGGTGGCGGCCACCACGAGGCCGATGCCGAAGGTCTTCAGGGTCGTCTCGGTGTCCCACACCCCCTCGTTCCAGATCAGCAGCAGCGCGATCGTCGCGGGGAGCAGGACGACCACGCCACCGGCGGCGCCGACCCACTGCACGCGGGTGCCGGCGGTCGCGAGGTAGCAGAGCATCGCGACGCTGGTGCAGCCGACGACCAGCGTGGTCAGCAGGACCTGGCCCTCGCGCTCACCGAGGGCACCCTGCCCGAGCAGGGCGAGGATGCCCATCAGGGCGGCGATCCCGAAGGATCCGATCGTCAGCCAGACGACGACGCGGCGGACGGACGCGGTGGGAGCGGGGCGACGGGGCCCCGTCGGGCGGGTGGTGGCGGTCTCGGTCATGGTTCCAGTCTCGGCCGGGGCGGGACCCGCGTCATGAGTCCTCGGACTCAGCTCGCCGGACCGAAGGACCCGCGATGAGTCCGATGTCCCGCGGGGGTCTGCCCGGGCATGATCATCGTGTCCGGCCACCTGCTCGTGGCCGCCGAGGACCGGGCCGCCTACCTCGAGGAGTGCCGCCCGGTGGTGGCCGGCGCCCGGGTCGCGGACGGCTGCCTCGACTTCGCCCTCTCCCCCGACCTGCTCGACGCGCGCCGGATCAACATCACCGAGCGCTGGGACTCGGCCGGACAGCTCGCGGCCTTCCGCGGCGACGGCGGCCCCGGCGACCTGGCGGGACGGATCGAGTCCGCCTCGGTGGCCGAGTACGACGTGGCGGCCGAACGAGCGCTGTGAGCAGTGGTCCCGCTTCTCCTCAGACCTCCGTGCGCCCGTCGGTGTCCTTGTCGCGGATCCCGATCTTGTTGCCGAGCCACACCAGCGGGTCGTACTTCCGGTCGACCACGCGCTCCTTCATCGGGATGATCGCGTTGTCGGTGATCCGGATGCCCTCGGGGCAGACCTCCGTGCAGCACTTGGTGATGTTGCACATCCCGAGACCGGCCGCCTCCTGCGCCAGCTGGCGTCGGTCGTGGGTGTCGAGCGGGTGCATGTCGAGCTCGGCGTAGCGCAGGAAGAACCGCGGCCCCGCGAAGGACTGCTTGTTGTCCTCGTGGTCGCGCACCACGTGGCAGACGTCCTGGCACAGGAAGCACTCGATGCACTTGCGGAACTCCTGGCCGCGCTCGACGTCGACCTGCATCATCCGCCGCTTGCCGTCGGGGTCGCGGGGACCCAGCTCGGCGCCGGGAAGCTGCCGGGCCTTGCGGTAGTTGAAGGAGACGTCGGTGACCAGGTCGCGGACCACGGGGAAGGCGCGCATCGGCGTCACCGTGATCGTCTCGGTCTCCTCGAAGTCCGAGAGGCGGGTCATGCACAGCAGCCGGGGACGTCCGTTGATCTCGGCGCTGCAGGACCCGCACTTGCCGGCCTTGCAGTTCCAGCGGATCGCCAGGTCCCCGGTCTGGGTCGCCTGCAGCCGGTGGAGGGCGTCGAGGACCACCTCGCCCTCGGAGACCTCGACCGTGTAGTCGCACAGCTCGCCCCCGGCCTCGTTGCCGCGCCACACCCGCAGCTTCAGGTCGTACCCCATGGCTACTTCCCACCCTCCGTCGACGCCGGCTCCTCGAAGTACCGCTTCAGCTCCTCGGGCATCACCGGCAGCTGCTGCTCGGTGAGGACGACGCCGGTGCCGGACTCGTCGAGGCGGACCACGAGGTTCCGGGTGGCCCACTCGGGGCTGGGCTGGGGGAAGTCGTCGCGGGTGTGGCCGCCCCGCGACTCCTCGCGGGCCAGCGCCGCCTTCGCGATCGCCTCGGAGACGACCAGCATGTTGCGGATGTCGAGCGCGAGGTGCCACCCGGGGTTGTACTGGCGGTGCCCGGTCACCCCCATGGTCGTCGCCCGTTGCTTGAGCTCCTCGATCTCGCGCAGCGCCTGCTCGAGCTCCGGAGCGGTGCGGATGATGCCGACCAGGTCGTTCATCGCCTGCTGGAGGTCGTGCTGGATCGTGTAGGGGTTGTCGCTGCCCTCGACGTTGAACGGGGACACGGCGCTCCACTCGCCCGCGCGGACGTCCTCGTCACGGACCACCGGCCGCTGCGCCAGCCCCGCGACGTACGCCGCCGCGGCCTCCCCGGCACGGCGGCCGAACACCAGCAGGTCGGACAGGCTGTTGCCGCCCAGCCGGTTGGAACCGTGCATCCCGCCGGACACCTCGCCGGCGGCGTAGAGCCCGGTCACGGCGCTCTGCTGGGTGTCGGGGTCGACCTCGACGCCGCCCATCACGTAGTGACAGGTGGGGCCGATCTCCATCGGCTCGGCGGTGATGTCGACGTCGGCCAGCTCCTTGAACTGGTGGTACATCGACGGCAGCCGCTTGCGGATGTACTCGGCGTCGCGCCGGGAGGCGATGTCGAGGAAGATCCCGCCGTGCGGTGATCCCCGGCCGGCCTTGATCTCGGAGTTGATCGCGCGGGCCACCTCGTCACGCGGCAGCAGCTCGGGGGGCCGCCGGTTGTTGGCCTTGTCGTCGTACCAGCGGTCGGCCTCCGCCTCGGTGTCGGCCGTCTCCGCCTGGAAGAACTCCGGGATGTAGTCGAACATGAAGCGCTTGCCCTCGGAGTTCTTCAGGATGCCGCCGTCACCGCGGACAGACTCGGTGACCAGCAGCCCCTTGACCGACGGGGGCCACACCATGCCGGTGGGGTGGAACTGGACGAACTCCATGTTGATCAGCGAGGCCCCGGCGCGCAGCGCGAGGGCGTGCCCGTCGCCGGTGTACTCCCAGGAGTTCGAGGTCACCTTGAAGGACTTGCCGATCCCGCCGGTGGCCAGGACCACGGCCGGCGCCTCGATCGTCACGAACCGGCCGGTCTCGCGCCAGTAGCCGAAGACACCGGAGATCCGGGGCTGCGCCCCCTCCTCCTGCTCCTGGAGCAGCTCGGTGACGGTGCACTCCATGAAGACGTCGATCCCGACCTGGACCGCGCGCTGCTGCAGCGTCCGGATCATCTCCAGGCCGGTGCGGTCACCCACGTGAGCCAGCCGCGCGTAGCGGTGGCCACCGAAGTCACGCTGGCTGATCAGGCCGTCGTCGGTGCGGTCGAACAAGGCGCCCCAGTCCTCGAGCTCCATCACCCGCTCGGGGGCCTCCTGCGCGTGGAGCTGGGCCATCCGCCAGTTGTTCAGCATCTTGCCGCCGCGCATGGTGTCGCGGAAGTGGACCTCCCAGTTGTCCTCGGGCCACCGGTTGCCCATCGCGGCCGCGATGCCACCCTCGGCCATCACGGTGTGGGCCTTGCCGAGCAGCGACTTGCAGACGATGGCGGTCTCGGCCCCCGCCTCGTGGGCGGCGATGGCCGCGCGCAGCCCGGCGCCGCCGGCGCCGACCACGACCACGTCGTAGCGGTGGCGCTCGATCCCGCCCTCGGAGTAGTAGTCCATCTCGTTGCCGGTCATCTCGTGGCGCATCAGAAGAACCTCACGTCCTCGATCCGGCCGGTGGCCAGCAGGTAGATGTAGAGGTCGACCAGGGCGACCGAGAACAGCGAGTACCACGCGTAGCGCGCGTGGTGCTGGTTCAGCCGCGAGACCCAGGTCCACGCCCGGTAGCGGACCGGGTGCTTGGAGAAGTGCCGCATCCGGCCACCGACGATGTGCCGGCAGGAGTGGCACGAGAGCGTGTAGAGCCAGATCAGCACCACGTTGACCAGCATCAGCAGCGTGCCGAGGCCCATGTGGCCCCACTCGTGGTCCTCGTTGCGGAACGCCAGCACCACGTCGAAGCTGAGGATCAGGCCGACCACGACCGCGGCGTACCAGAACCACCGGTGGGCGTTCTGCAGGATGAGCGGGAACCGCGTCTCGCCGGAGTACGCCACGTGGGGCTCGGCGACGCCGCAGGCCGGCGGGCTCAGCCAGAACGCGCGGTAGTAGGCCTTGCGGTAGTAGTAGCAGGTCATCCGGAAGCCCAGCGGGAAGATCAGGATCAGCAGGGCGGCCGACAGCGGGAACCACGCGAACGGCTGCCCGAAGTCGCTCGCGCCCTCGACGCAGTCGCCCAGGCAGGGGGAGTAGAACGGCGAGAGGTAGGGCGAGGCGTAGTAGTCGCGACCCATGAACGCGCGGACCGTGGCGTAGACGACGAACGCGGAGAAGACCACGAAGGTGGTCAACGGAGCCAGCCACCACCGGTCCGGTCGCAGCGTGCGTTCCTCGATGCTGGCCCGGCCCGGGCCGGTCACTCCGGTCGCCATGTGTCCCTCTCGGTCGGTGCCCGCGGTGTCCCACGGATGCGCAACGGCTTGCAGTCTGGCTGGCGGGACGCCGAATGTGAAGGAGGCCACACCGCGGTTCTCCGTCCGGTGTTCACCTCGCGGTCGCGTCGGTGCCGACCTCGGTTCGCACGCCCGGAGGAGGCTCGGGACATGCGGATCGCCCTGGTCTCGGAGTCCTTCTACCCCGCCGTCGACGGCACCACGACCACCGTGCGCGCCGTCGCCGACCGGCTCGTCGACACCGGCCACGAGGTGCTGGTGGTCGCGCCCGGTCCCGGCCTGGCGTCCTACCGAGGCTGCCGCGTGGCGCGGATCCAGAAGCCCGGTCGCAGCGAGCAGGTCCGCGCGGCGCTGGCCGGCTTCGGGCCGGACCTGGTCCACCTGGCCTCGCCAGGCGCCGTGGGCCGCCGGGCGCTCACGCACGCGCACGCGCTGCGGCTGACGACACTCCAGGTGCAGCAGAGCCCGGTGCCCGACCTCGGCGCCGAGCACTGGCGCTCGACGACCGCGATGCGCGCCGACCGGGTGCTGGTCACGGCCCGCTGGATGCGGCGCCGGCTCGCCGACCTCGGCGTGCCGACGGCCCTGTGGGCGCCCGGTGTCGACGTGCGCACCTTCTCCCCCACGCTCCGTGACCCCGCGGTGCGGGCCAACTGGGCCCGGAACGGCGAGGTGCTGGTGGGATACGTCGGCGGGCTGCGCAACCGGCACGACGTCCGTCGCCTCGGCGAGGTCGGCACGCTGGCCGGCACCCGGCTGGTCGTGGTCGGCGACGGCCCGCAGCAGGGGTGGCTGCGCGCGCGGCTGCCGGGCGCGAAGCTGCTGGGTCCACAGACGACCGGCGCCCTCGCCACCACGATGGCCAACCTCGACGTGCTGGTCCACCCGGGCCTCCACGAGACCTGCTGCCACCCGCTGCGCGAGGCCGCCGCGAGCGGGGTCCCCGTCGTGGCCGCAGCGTCCGGCGGTGCCACCGACGTCGTCCGCCCGCTCGAGACCGGCCTGCTCCACGACCCCGCGGAGCGCCACGGGCTGCTCCGCGCCCTCGACGCGGTGGTGGCCGACCGGCGCCGCCAGCTGCTCGGCCACCACGGCCGCGCCGTCGCCGAGCAGCGCACCTGGGCCGACGCCGTCGACGAACTCGTCGAGGTCCACTACAGACCCCTGCTCGGCGCCTCGGCGACTCCCGCCGCCTGAGCGCGAGCAGGTGCCCGCGCACGATCAGTCGGAGGCCACGGCCTCGTCGAGCCAGTCGTCGAGCAGCGCGAGGAACTCCGCCGGCCGCTCCAGCGACGGCAGGTGGGCGACGTCGGGCCACACGACCTGACGAGCACCGGTGACCCCACCGAGGACGGCCGCAGCAGCCAGGTCGATCGCGTCGAGGTCGAGGGCACCGCTCAGCACCAGCGTCGGTACCCCGATCTCGGCCAGCCGCTCCAGGGCCGGCGGGTCGAGCTCGTCGTCCTCGACGTCGTCCCAGTCGGCGGTCAGCTCGAACGCCCGGCGCTGCATCTCCCCCACCGACGACCGGACCCGCGGGTCGACGCGGTCCACGCGCTGGCCGGGACCGTCGACCCAGGTCACGAGATTGGCCTCGACGGCGGCGTCGAGGTCGCCCGTCCCGAGTGCGTCGTCCTCCGCGTCCACGAACTCGCGCAGTCGTGGCGTCAGCTCCGGGATCAGGGAGCCGCCCGGCGCCACCAGCAACAGGGAGGCCACCCGGTCGGGGTCGACCAGGGCGAGCTCGACGGCGACCCCGGCTCCCAGGGAGGCCCCCACGAGGTGCGCCCGGGCGATGCCGAGCGCCGAGAGTGCCTCGAGCACGTCACCGGGGTGGGAGAGCCGGCCCGCGGGCCTGGCCACGGAGTCACCGAAGCCGCGCAGGTCCACCCGTACCGCGTCGTGGCGCCCGGTGAGGTCCTGCCAGAGCGGGTCCCACATGCGCCGGTCGCACACCCCGGCGTGGAGCAGCACCACCGGCAGGTCCTCGTGGTCGCCGGAGCGTTCCACGGTCAGCTGGCCCATCGTTCCCCTACCGGTCGGTGCACGTGAGGGCACACCGATCGAACCGGTCGAGGGGCGGATCGTCAACCGATTACCGGTGACACGCGGGACGCCGGGGGGTGCGACACGAAATGCGTGCGACGCGGGTCTACCTAAATGCCCCCCGGTGTGCCTACCGTGGGGGCTCCAAGGTGCGTATCACGAAATGGATTGCGCCATGCGCAACATCTTCCGCGTCGCGGACCCCGCGACACCCCGGGTCGTCCGGCTGCCCCAGATCGCCCCCCGGGCCGCGATCGGAGCGCTCGCCGACATGCTCGAGCACCCCCGGTTCGAGGTGCTGCCGACCCCGGGGACGGTCGAGTCGGTGGCCACCCACCTGCCCCACGGCCGGATGGTGACGGTGACGGCCTCCCCCGCCCGGGGCCTGGATCCCACGATCGACCTGGCGGTCGAGCTGGCGCTGCTCGGGTACGAGGCGGTCCCTCACCTGGCCGCCCGCATGGTCGTCGACCAGGTGCACCTCGCCGAGATCGTCGCGCACCTCCACCAGGCCGGCGTCACCCGGATCTTCGTGCCCAGCGGTGATGCCGACCAGGCGGGCGCCTACCCCGACGCCGTGGCGCTGCTCCAGGGCCTGGACGAGCTCGGCTCGCCGTTCGCGCACGTCGGCATCACCGGCTACCCCGAGTCGCACCCGACGATCTCCGACGACCTGACCGTCCAGGCGATGTGGGACAAGCGCCGCTACGCCACCGAGCTGGTCAGCAACCTCAGCTTCGACCCGAGGGCGGTGGAGGAGTGGCTGTCCCGGGTCCGCCGGCGCGGTGTCACCCTCCCGCTCTGGCTGGGGGTCCCGGGTCCGGTCGGGACCACCCGACTGCTGGGCATCGCCTCGCGGATCGGCGTCGGGGAGTCCACCCGCTACCTCCTCAAGCACCGGCGGACCGTCGCCCGCCTGGTCGCGCCGGGCGGGTTCAGCACCGATGCCTTCCTCCGCCGGCTCGCCCCGGCACTGACCCGGAGCGACTCCGTCGTCGCCGGGCTCCACGTCTTCACGTTCAACCAGGTCGCCGAGGCCGAGGCCTGGCGGGCCGGGCTGCTCGCGCAGCTGCGGGAAGGAGGTGACACGACCCCGCCGTCCCGGAAGGGGCGGGCCACCGCTGGCTAGCCGACCCGTCCGCGGGTCCGATCCACCCAGGAGCACCGCACATGAGCATGAACGTCCCCTCAGTGGACCAGTCGGACCGGCTGGTTCCCGTCAACCTGCGTCAGTCGGGCTGGACACCCGTCCAGATGCTCGTCGACACCCGTGTCCGCAAGTCGCCGTACTGGCACCTCTCCGCCGAAGCCGGCTGCTGGCGTGCGTCGGTCTACAACCGGATGTACCACCCGCGCGGCTACGTCCGCCCCGAGGACGGCGGCGCGATGGCGGAGTACGACTCCCTCGTCAAGCACGTGACGATGTGGAACGTGGCCGTGGAGCGGCAGATCCAGGTCAAGGGACCCGGCGCCGCCGACTTCGTCAACTTCGTCATCACCCGCGACGCCACCAAGATCCCGCCGATGCGGGCCCGCTACGTCATCCTCTGCAACGAGGCCGGAGGGATCCTGAACGACCCGGTGCTGCTCCGCATCGCCGAGGACGAGTACTGGTTCAGCCTCTCCGACTCCGACCTGATGTTCTGGCTGCAGGGCGTGAACGTCGGCCGGCACTTCGACGTCGAGATCAACGAGATCGACGTCTCCCCGGTCCAGATCCAGGGTCCGAAGTCGATCGACCTGATGACCGACCTCTTCGGCCCCGAGATCGCCGAGCTGCCCTCCTACGGCCTCCACGCCGGCGACATCGCGGGCTGCGAGGTCATCGTCAGCCAGACGGGCTTCTCCGGCGAGAAGGGCTACGAGATCTACCTGCGGGACGCCACGCTGCACGCCGAGCGGATGTGGAACGCCGTGCTCGAGGCCGGGAAGCGCCACCAGCTCGCCGTGATCGCCCCCGCCCACCACCGCAGGATCGCGGCCGGGATCCTCTCGTGGGGCCAGGACATGGACGCCGAGACGCTGCCCTTCCAGGTCAACCTCGGCTACCAGGTGCCGCGGACCAAGCAGGCCGACTACATCGGCAAGCAGCGGCTCGAGCAGGTGCGCACCGACCTCGAGGCCGGCCACCCGCCCTACACGCACACGCTGGTCGGGATGCGGCTGCAGGGCAAGCCGATCGACGACTACTCCCCGGACTTCTGGCTGATCGCCGACAGCCCGGACGGTGACCCGGTCGGCTACGTCACCTCGCCGTGGTACTCCCCCGAGCTCGAGGGGAACATCGCCATGGGCATGGTCCCGCTGGCCAGCAGCGGGATCGGCACGTCGCTGTGGGTGCACCTCCCGCACGAGTACGCCGACGAGCCGGGCTCGCCGGTCTCCGCGGAGGTGGTCGAGATGCCGTTCCGGCCCTCGGTGAACCCCAACCAGCGCGAGCTGCTCAAGTCCAAGGGCCTCGACGCCGCCGTCTGACCGCCACCCGCCAGAAGGAGACTGCATGCTCAGCGACGCAGAGATCGCCGAGGCCGCCGAGCTGTGGCCCATCGCCCGGGTGGCCCGGGAGCAGCTCGGCGTACCCGAGGAGGCGCTGGTCCCGTACGGCCGCCACATGGCCAAGCTGGACCGCGCGTTCCTCTCCACCCTGGCGAACGCGCCGCTCGGGAAGCTCGTGCTGGTCACCGGGATCTCACCCACCCCGCCCGGGGAGGGCAAGACCACCACGACCGTGGGGCTCACCGACGGCCTGCGGCACCTCGGCGTGCGGGCTGCGGCGGCACTGCGCGAGCCGAGCATGGGGCCGGTGTTCGGGATGAAGGGCGGAGCTGCCGGGGGCGGCCACGCCCAGGTGGTCCCGATGACCGACATCAACCTGCACTTCACCGGTGACTTCGCGGCCATCGCTGCGGCCAACAACCTGCTCTCCGCGCTGATCGACAACCACGTCCACCACGGGAACGCCTTGGGCATCGACCCGCGCACCATCACGTGGAAGCGGGTCATCGACATGAACGACCGGGCGCTGCGCGACGTCGTCGTCGGCCTGGGCGGCACGGGGAACGGGTACCCCCGCGAGGACGGCTGGGACATCGTGGTGGCGAGCGAGCTGATGGCGATCTTCTGCCTGGCGGGCTCGCTGGGGGACCTCCGGGAACGGATCTCGCGGATCGTCGTGGCCCACACGCGCGAGGGGGTGCCGGTGACCGCGGCCGACCTGCAGGCCCAGGACGGGTTGGCCATCCTGCTCGCGAACGCGCTGCAGCCGAACCTGGTGCAGACCCTCGAGCACTCCCCCGTGTTCGTGCACGGGGGACCGTTCGCCAACATCGCGCACGGCTGCAACTCGGCGCTGGCCACGCGCACGGCCCTGCAGCTGGCGGACGTGGTCGTGACGGAGGCGGGCTTCGGGGCCGACCTCGGGGCCGAGAAGTTCTTCGACCTCAAGTGCCGGCTCACCGGGCTGCGGCCCAGCGCCGCAGTCGTGGTGGCCACCGTGCGCGCCCTGAAGTACCACGGCGGCGTCCCCGTCGCCGGACTGTCGACCACCGACCTGGCCGCCGTGCGGGCCGGTGGCGACAACCTGCGCCGGCACCTGCAGAACCTCCGCGACGTCTTCGGCGTGCCTGCCGTCGTGGCAGTCAACCGCTTCCCCGACGACACCGACGCCGAAGTCCAGGTCGTGCGCGAGGTCGCGGAGACCGAGGACGTCACCGCCGTGGTGTCCACCCACGTGGTCGACGGCGGGCCCGGTGCTGCGGACCTGGCCCAGGAGGTGCAGAACCTGCTGGACAAGGACGAGGTCGAGTTCACCTTCTGCTACCCCGACGCGGGCGACGTGGTCGAGAAGGTGGACCAGGTGGCGCGACGGGTCTACCGCGCCTCAGGGGTCACCTTCTCCGACCGGGCCCGGCGACAGCTGGACCGGATCACCGCCGACGGCTTCGGCCACCTGCCGGTGTGCATCGCCAAGACCCAGTACTCCTTCTCCTCCGATCCCGCCCTGCGCGGGGCCCCGGAGGGACACCTCCTCGACGTGCGCGAGGTGCGGCTCAGCGCCGGCGCCGGTTTCGTGGTGGTCCTCACCGGGGAGGTGATGACGATGCCGGGGCTTCCCAGGACGCCGGCCAGTGCCGGGATGTCCATCGACGACGACGGCAGGATCCGCGGACTGTCGTAGGGCGGTGCCGGGTCCGGGGTCCCTGCCGACCGGCGCCGGTGACGATCAGCCCGTCGGAGATGTCGTCGCGGGGTCGGTGGGCTCAGCGGTCTCATCGGTCGTGGGAGCCGAAGGCGTGGGCGACGGGGTCTCGGACTCCGGCGCGGGGGTCGGCTCATCGGTGGGCTCGTCGGTCGGTGCCGGCTGGTCCGAGGACTCCTCGTCCGACGGGGCCCGGTTCTCCTCCGTGGGCGCGTCCTCGTCGGAACCGCCGCTGAGGCGGCCGATCGTGGTGCGACCGCTTCCCTCGGAACCGCCGGTGATCGAGGAGACGCTCTGCCCGACCGCGAGCTCGAACGCGGTGATCGCCAGGACCGCTGCCACGAACAGCCCGGCGGCGATCAGCGAGATCCGCTTCCACGACAGCTTTCCCAGACGCTCGCGCCAGCCGGGGCCGGCCGGCTCGTCCGTCATGCTGGCGAGGTCGTCGTTCACCTCGTCCAGGCGCTCCTCGGCGTGGGCGGCCCCCGCCTTGCGCTTCGCGGCGGTCTGCACCTGCACCAGCCGTTGCTGGCTGCGAGCCAGGCCCTGGCTGTAGAGCGCTCCGCCGACGGTCACGATGACGCTACCGAGCGCGGCACCGATGATGGTGCCGGCCGCACCGAGGGTCGAGAGGAGAACGGCGGACGACACGGCCGCGAAGGCTCCGCCGGTCGTCTTGAGCCAATCGATCTCGACCTTGCGGGAGGTGTCTGGAGTCATCACCCTCCAGTATGCCGAGCGGTCGATCATCTCGTGGATCTGCTCGTCCGCCCGCCGGGTCGACGTGCCCTGACCCTCCCACCGCTAGTTGCGCCATACGCAACGGTGATTCTCCATACGCAACAGGCTAGGATCCGCTCATGAGCGACACGGTGGCGGGTCGGGACGTGGGTGTCGTGCAGTCGGTGGACCGTGCGATCACGATACTGGAGATCCTGGCGCGGGAGGGCGAGGCCGGGGTGACGACGATCGCCGGAGAGCTCGGGGTCCACAAGAGCACTGCCTTCCGGCTGATCGCCACCCTCGAGGCCCGCAGGCTGGTCGAGCAGTCCGAGGACCGCCGCAAGTACCGCATCGGCATCGGTCTGGTCGGCATGGCCCACTCGACCGCGGCCCGGACGGACCTCGTCCAGGTGGCGCGCCCCGTGTGCCGCGACCTGGCCACCGCCACCGGCGAGACCGTGAACATCGCGGTGCTGGTGGACTCCTCCGCCCTGTACCTCGACCAGATCGCCGGGTCCTCGGCGCTGCAGCCGCACAACTGGGTGGGGCAACGGATCCCGCTCCACGCCACCAGCAACGGCAAGGTGCTGCTCGCCCACCTGGAGCGCCGCGAGGTCGACGCGCTGCTCCCCCACCTCGAGCCGCACACCCCGCGCACGATCACCCGTCGCGCCACCCTCCACCGCGAGCTGGCGGAGGTGCGCGAGCGCGGCTTCGCCGTCGCCGTCGACGAGCTCGAGGAGGGGCTGACCGCCGTCGCCGCACCGGTGCGGGACGCGCACGGCGAGGTCGCCGCGGCGATCAGCGTCAGCGGCTCGACCTACCGGATGGAGGAGTCCGTGACGGCCGCCGCCGTCGAGCAGCTGCTGCGCGCGAGCCGCGCCGTCTCCGAGGCCCTCGGCTGGGCCGGCCCGGACTCCGACGACTGATCCGACCGCGTCGCGGAACCATCGCCGTGGTGCATTGACAGGGGCGACCCGGCATCCCAGAGTTGTCTCGTATGGCGCGACGCGATGCGTATCGCGCAACGGCAACGGTGCGGAGGTCACCATGGCGGTTCCGCCAGCAGCCAGGGTCGTCGTCATCGGCGCGGGGATCGTCGGCAACAGCCTGGTCCACCACCTCGCCCGGCTCGGCTGGCGCGACATCGTGCAGCTGGACAAGGGCCCGCTGCCCAACCCCGGTGGCTCGACGGGGCACGCCTCCAACTTCATCTTCCCGGTGGACCACTCCCGCGAGATCACGGACCTGACGCTGGACTCGATCCGGCAGTACGAGGAGCTCGGCGTGCTGACCCGCTCGGGCGGCTTCGAGCTCGCCCGGACCGAGGAGCGGATGGAGGAGCTGCGACGCCGGATGTCCAGCGCCCGGGCCTGGGGCATCGAGGCCGAGCTGGTCTCCCCCGAGCGGGTGCGCGAGAGCATCCCCTTCCTGGAGACCGAGGAGGTGCTCGGCGCCTTCTGGACCCCCTCGGTCGGGGTCGTCGACTCCTTGCGGGCCGGCACCCTGATGCGCGACGGCGCCCGCGAGTCCGGCGCGCTGACCGTGGTCGCCGGGGTCGAGGTCACCGGCATGGACGTCGTGGACGGTGCGATCCGTGCCGTGCACACCGACCAGGGCGAGATCGCCTGCGACACCGTCGTCATCGCCTGCGGGGTGTGGAGTCCCGCCCTGGCCGAGATGGCCGGCGCCACCATCCCGCTGACGCCGGCGGTCCACCAGATGATCAGCGTCGGCCCGATCCCGCAGCTCGCCGAGCGGGAGGGCGAGATCTCCTTCCCGATCGTCCGCGACATGGACTCGCTCTGCTACGAGCGGCAGCACGGGGCGGACATGGAGGTCGGCTCCTACGCCCACCGCGCGATCCTGCACGACCCCGCGGAGATCCCCTCCCTCGAGCGGGCCAAGCTCAGCCCGACCGAGATGCCGTTCACGGCCGACGACTTCGACCCGCAGCTGGAGACCGCTCTCGAGCTGATGCCGGAGGCCCTCGGCGCCGACGGGGCCGAGATCCGCTACGCGATCAACGGCCTGCTCTCCCTGACGCCCGACGGTGCGCCCGTCCTCGGGGAGACACCGGAGGTGCGCGGCCTGTGGTCGGCCGCCGCCGTCTGGATCAAGGAGGGTCCCGGGGTCGGTCGCGCCCTGGCCGAGTGGATGACCCACGGCTTCTCCGAGATCGACCTCCACCACAGCGACATCGCGCGCTTCCACCCGCACCAGCGGACCCGGGAGCACGTACGGGCGCGCACCTCCGAGGCGTTCATCAAGACCTACGGCATCGTCCACCCCGGGGAGCAGTGGACCTCCGACCGGGACAAGCGGCTGGCGCCGATGCACGCCGACCAGCAGGCGCGGGGTGCCGTGTTCTTCGAGGCCGTGGGGTGGGAACGGCCCCAGTGGTACCAGCAGAACGAGGTGCTCCTCGGCGAGTACGGCGACGCCGTGATGGCGCGGGAGCACGAGTGGGACAGCCGCTGGTGGAGCCCGATCGTCAACGCCGAGCACCTGGCGATGCGCGAACGTGCCGGCATCGTCGACCTCTCGGCGTTCGCCATCTTCGACGTCGTGGGTCCGCAGGCGCTCGACGTCGTGCAGCGGGTCGTCGTGGCCCAGGCCGACGTCGCACCGGGGCGGGTGGTCTACACCCCGGTGCTCGACGCGCGGGGCGGGTTCCGCTCCGACCTCACCGTGATGCGGCTGGCCCACGACCACTTCCGGGTCGTCACCGGCGGCGCCCACGGCATGGCCGACCTCAAGTGGTTCACCGACCACGCCCGCGGGCACGCCGCGGCCGTGGTCGACCAGACCTCCGCGTGGACCACCATCGGGCTCTGGGGACCGCGGGCCCGGGACATCCTCGGCGAGCTCACGGACGCCGACATCAGCCACGAGGGCTTCGGGTTCCTCCACTGCCGCTCGCTCGCGCTGGGCAGCCAGGTCGTGCTGGCGTCGCGGATCTCCTACGTCGGCGAGCTGGGCTGGGAGCTCTACGTCCCCATGGAGCAGGGCGCCAGGCTCTGGCACGCGCTGCACGAGGCCGGCTCCCGGCACGGCGCGGTGCCGGTCGGCATCGGTGTCTACACCGGGAGCGGGCGGCTGGAGAAGGGATACCGGGCCTTCGGGGCCGAGCTCGACGCGGAGCGGACCATCGTCGAGGCCGGGATGCAGCGGCCCCGGGTCAAGACGGCCGACTTCACCGGCCGCGAGGCCTACCTCAAGCAGCGGGAGCAGGATCCCGCCCGGGTGCTGTGCACGCTGGCGGTCGAGGACCACGTGTCCGCGTCCGGCGTGCGGCGCTACATGCTCGGCGGGGAGCCCGTGCTCGCCGCCGACGGGAGTGCCCTCACCGACGCCCACGGCCACCACCCCTACGTCACCTCCGCCGGCTCCGCGCCGAGCCTGGGCAAGCACCTGCTGCTGGCCTACCTGCCGCCGGAGCAGGCCGTCCTGGGCACCGCGCTGGCCGTGTCCTACATGGAGGAGCTCTACCCGGTCCGGGTGCTCAGCACGGACGCCACGCCCGTCTTCGACCCCGACAACCAGCGGCTCCGCTCGTGACCCGGGTCCTCGTCGCGATCAAGCGGGTGGCCGACTCCTCGGGCGAGGTGGTCCTCACCCCCGACGAGCAGGGCCTGGACGGACGGTTCGCCGGCTACACGATCGGCAACCACGACGCGTGCGCGGTCGAGCTCGGGATCAGGGTCGCGGAGGCCACCGGAGGCGACGTCACCCTCCTGAGCGTCGGCACCCAGGACGCCGTCGAGCAGCTCCGGGCCAGCCTGGCGCTCGGCGCCCGGGCCGCGATCCTGGTGGAGACCGACCCCGTGGGCCTCGGCCCGGCCGACGTGGCGGCGGAGATCGCCGGCGTGGTCGAGGACGCGGCCGGCGCCGGCGAGCCCTACGACCTGGTGCTGCTCGGCAACGACGCCGCCGACACCGGCGACTTCCAGGTTCCGGTCCGGCTCGCGTACGCGCTCGGACGGCCGATCGTCACGGGCGCCAGCCGCGCCGAGGTGGCCGACGGCTCCCTGCACGCCTCGGTCGACGGTCCCTACGGGACCGAGGCCTACGAGGTGCCGCTCCCGGCGGTCGTCTCCGTGCTCGAGGGGGCGGTCGAGCCCCGCTACCCGACCCTCAAGGGCCGGATGGCCGCCAAGAAGGTCGAGGTCGACGTCCGGACGCCGCGGCGCACGCCCCTCGGCGGCGGCCGCGTGAGGTGGCACGTGCCGCCGGCTCCACCCAGCACCACCGAGGTCCTCGGGGAGGGGCCGGCGGCCGCGCCGGCGGTGGTCGACGTGCTGCGACGGCTGGGGGTGCTGTCGTGATCCTGGTGTTCTGCGAGGTCGACCCGGTCACGTCCGAGGTCGACGAGGTCTCGCTGGAGTCGCTGGCCCTGGCCCGGTCGCTCTCGGCGACCGGCGGCGGGGTGGCCGTGCGGGCGGTGGTCGTCGGCGCGGTCGCCGACCGGGAGGCCGTGGCCGCGACGCTCGGGGCGCACGGCGTCGTCGAGGTGCGCCACGCCGTCGGTGAGCCGGTGTCCGCCTTCGGCGGGGCGGCCTGGTCGGCCGCCGTCGACGCCGTGCGCCGGGAGACCGGCTCGGTGGCCGTGCTCGCCGGCGGGACCCCGCGGGGCAACGAGGTGATGGCCCACCTGGCCGCCCGGCTCGACGTCCCCATGGCCGCCAACGTCGTCAGCTTCGACGGCCTCTCTCCGCTGACGGTGCGCCGTCAGGTCGCCGGCGGTGGGGCGCTGGAGGAGATGCAGCTGGCCAGCCGCCCCGCCGTGCTCACCGTCGCCGGGCACGCGTGGCAGGCGGAGGCTGAGCCCGGTGGCCCGGCTCCCTGGACGGAGGTCGTCCCCGAGGTCCCGGAGGCCGACCTCGTGGCCAGGGTCGTGCGCACCGCCGACCCGGAGCCGGACGAGTCCGGGTCGCTGCGGTCCGCCTCGGTGGTGGTCGGCGCGGGACGGGGTGCGGGCGGGCCCGACGGCTTCGGCCCCGTCACCGAGCTCGCCGGGCTGCTCGGCGGCGTCGTCGGCGTCACCCGGGTGGTGACGAGCCTGGGCTGGCGCCCGCACCACGAGCAGGTGGGCCAGACCGGCAGCAGGATCTCCCCCGACCTCTACGTCGCGTGCGGCATCAGCGGAGCCATCCAGCACTGGGCGGGATGCGCGTCCTCCAGGGCCATCCTCGCGGTGAACACCGACCCCGAGGCGCCGATGATGACCCGGGCCACCTACTGCGTCGTGGGCGACATGCACGAGGTCGTGCCGGCCGTGGTCGAGGAGATCCGACGCCGCCGATGACGTACTTCTCACACTCCCCCGACGCGGGCCTGGGTGGAGTCGGAGGGTAGCGTCAGGACTCGTGGCAACTCCTACCTTGGTCAAGGGAGCGCGCTCGACCCGCTCGACCATCGCACTCAAGCTGCTGATGGCCGTGAGCGGCATCGTCTTCATCGGTTTCGTGCTGCTCCACATGTACGGCAACCTCAAGGCTTTCGCCGGTCACGACGCCTTCAACGAGTACGCGCACCACCTGCGCGAGCTCGGCGAGCCGATGCTCCCCCACGAGGGTGCGCTGTGGATCATCCGCGTGGTCCTGCTCGGCTCGCTGCTCGCCCACGTGTACGCCGCGTTCGCGCTGTGGTCGCGGGCGAGGAACGCACGCTCCACGCCGTACGTGATGAAGAAGCGGACCGGCGCGACGTTCGCGAGCCTGATGATGCGGTGGGGCGGCGTGACGCTGCTGCTCTTCATCGTCTGGCACCTGCTGAACTTCACCGTGGGCAAGGTCAACCCGCAGGGCGGGCCGACCAACGACCCGTACGACCTGCTGGTCGACACCTTCGACGTGTGGTGGCTGACGCTGATCTACCTGGCCGCGATGGCCATGCTCGGCGCCCACCTCCACCACGGCATCTGGAGCGCCGCCCAGACCCTCGGTCTCACGGGCACCGCCAGCGCACGCCAGCGCGCGAAGGCCGTGGGCTTCACCCTCGCGCTGATCATCTCGGTCGGCTTCTCACTGGTGCCGATCGCCGTGCTCGCCGGCGTCATCTCGAAGTAAGGGGAGCAGCTTCCATGAGTGACTTCAAGGACATGCCCGACACCACCTCCGCGGCGGACGCCTCCCACAACGCCGCCCTCGACGGCGAGTACGACGACGCCGCCGGCTACTACACCCCCGGTGACCCGATCCGCGACACGAAGGCGCCCGCCGGCGACGTCGCCGACCGCTGGGCGACGCGGAAGTTCGAGGCCCGGCTGGTCAACCCGGCCAACCGTCGCAAGCTCTCGATCATCATCGTCGGCACCGGCCTGGCGGGGGCCTCGGCGGCTGCCACGCTGGGCGAGGCCGGCTACCGCGTGAAGTCCTTCTGCTACCAGGACTCGCCCCGCCGCGCCCACTCCATCGCGGCCCAGGGCGGCATCAACGCGGCCAAGAACTACAAGGAGGACGGCGACTCCACGCACCGTCTCTTCTACGACACCGTCAAGGGCGGCGACTACCGCAGCCGCGAGGACAACGTCTACCGGCTGGCCGAGGTCAGCGTGAACATCATCGACCAGTGCGTCGCGCAGGGCGTCCCGTTCGCCCGCGAGTACGGCGGCCTGCTCGACAACCGCTCCTTCGGCGGCGTGCAGGTCTCGCGCACCTTCTACGCCCGCGGCCAGACCGGTCAGCAGCTGCTGATCGGCGCCTACCAGGCCCTCGAGCGCCAGGTCCACGCCGGGACCGTCGAGACCTTCACCCGCCACGAGATGCTCGAGCTGATCACCATCGACGGGAAGGCCCGCGGCATCATCGCCCGCGACATGGTCACCGGCGCGATCGAGACCCACACCGCCGACGTCGTGGTGCTGGCCTCGGGCGGCTACGGCAACGTCTTCTACCTCTCGACCAACGCGATGGGCTGCAACGTCACCGCCAGCTGGCGGGCGCACCGCAAGGGCGCCTACATGGCCAATCCCTGCTACACGCAGATCCACCCGACCTGCATCCCGGTGTCCGGCTCCCACCAGTCGAAGCTGACGCTGATGAGCGAGTCGCTGCGCAACGACGGCCGGATCTGGGTGCCCAAGAACAAGGCCGACTGCGAGAAGGACCCCCGCGACATCCCCGAGGAGGACCGCGACTACTACCTGGAGCGGATCTACCCCTCCTTCGGCAACCTGGTCCCCCGCGACATCGCCTCGCGCGCCGCGAAGAACGTCTGCGACGAGGGCCGCGGAGTCGGGCCCGAGGTCGACGGCGTCCGCCGGGGTGTCTACCTCGACTTCGCCTCCGCGATCGAGCGGATGGGCCGGGACGGCATCGAGGAGAAGTACGACAACCTCTTCGACATGTACGAGCGGATCACGGGTGAGAACCCCTACGAGATGCCGATGCGCATCTACCCCGCCGTCCACTACGTGATGGGCGGGCTCTGGGTCGACTACGACCTCCAGTCCTCCATCCCCGGCCTGTTCGTGACCGGAGAGGCGAACTTCTCCGACCACGGCGCCAACCGGCTCGGCGCCTCGGCGCTGATGCAGGGCCTGGCCGACGGGTACTTCGTGCTGCCGCACACCATCCGCGACTACCTCGCGGACGGGCCGTTCGAGCAGATCGGTGACGACCACCCGGCCGTGGTGGAGGCGCGCGAGTCCGTGCAGTCGCGGATCGACCACTTCCTCACCAGCAACGGCACCCGCAGCGTCGACTCCTACCACCGCGAGCTCGGCAACATCATGTGGGAGTTCTGCGGCATGGAGCGCACCGAGGACGGCCTGCGGAAGGCGATCGACCTGATCCGCACCCTCAGGAACGACTTCTGGCGCAACGTGAAGGTCCTCGGCACGGCGGACTCGCTGAACCAGAGCCTGGAGAAGGCCGGCCGGGTGGCCGACTTCTTCGAGCTCGGCGAGCTGATGTGCATCGACGCCCTCAACCGCCGGGAGTCCTGCGGCGGTCACTTCCGGGGGGAGTCGCAGACCGAGGACGGCGAGGCGCTGCGCCACGACGACCGGTACGCCTACGTGGCGGCCTGGGAGTTCGCCGGCGACGACCAGCCCCCCGTCCTGCACAAGGAGGACCTCGTCTACACGGCCATCGAGATGAAGCAGCGGAGCTACAAGTGATGAAGCTGACCCTGAAGATCTGGCGCCAGGCGGACTCCGCGGCCCCGGGCGCGATGCACACCTACGAGCTCGACGGGGTCTCGGAGGACATGTCGTTCCTCGAGATGCTCGACGTGCTCAACGAGCAGCTGATCGAGAAGGGCGAGGACCCGGTCGCCTTCGACTCCGACTGCCGCGAGGGCATCTGCGGCACCTGCGGGCTGATGATCAACGGCGACGCCCACGGCCCCGAGGTCACCACGACCTGCCAGCTGCACATGCGGTCGTTCTCCGACGGCGAGACGATCACCATCGAGCCCTGGCGCGTCGACGCCTTCCCGGTGCTCAAGGACCTCGTCGTCGACCGCTCGGCGTTCGACCGGATGATCGCCGCGGGCGGCTACATCTCCGTCAACACCGGGTCGGCTCCCGAGGCCCACTCGGTGCCGGTCCCCCGCGACGACGCGTTGCGCGCCTTCAACGTGGCGACCTGCATCGGCTGCGGCGCCTGTGTGGCCGCGTGCCCCAACGGCTCCGCCTCGCTGTTCATGGGCGCCAAGATCACCCACCTCGGGGAGCTGCCACAGGGCCAGCCCGAGCGCGACACCCGGGTGGTCAACATGGTCGCCCAGCACGACCACGAGGGCTTCGGCGGCTGCACCAACATCGGCCAGTGCACCGCCGCCTGCCCCAAGGAGATCCCGCTCGACGTGATCTCCCAGCTCAACAAGGACCTGCGCACCGCGATGCGCCACGGTCACTGAGCAGCACCACGGCGCCGCGTGTGCCTGAGAACGGCCTATAGCGCGTTCTCAGGCACACGCGGCGTTGCTGTGTCAGCGGGAGTTCTTGCTGCCGCGCCGCGCGAGGGCCACGAGGCCGAGCATCGCTGCCCCGCCGGCGGCGAAGGCGGCCTTCGGGCCGACCCGGGACGACCCGTTCGGGTCGGTCTCCCGCAGCTCGACGTGGGTCAGCTCCTTCATGGCGTACTCGTGCCGGTCGGCGGCGAGGGCCTCCCTTTCCTTCTTGGCACGGGTCTCCGGAGCGGTCTGCGCCCAGGAGGCGGCGTACATCACGACGCGGGAGAAGTAGTAGATCCAGACCACCAGGATCAGGGCGACCCCGAACAGCTGGAAGGCCTGGGAGTCCTTGGTCGACCCGAGCAGCAGGAACGAGAGCCGCTTGAGCAGCTCGAAGCCGATCGCGCCGAGGATCGCGCCCTTGACCAGCGCCCGGCGGGGGGCGTTCGGCTGGGCGAGCAGCTGGAACATGATGAAGAACAGCAGCACGTTGGCGGCCAGGCCGAGCACCACGGTCAGCAGAGTGACGAGCGGGGACAGGGTCTCCGCCAGGCCGACCCAGCCGAGCAGGTCGGTCGCGAAGCCGCTGACGAGGCCGGTGAACGCCACGCTGACCATCAAGGTGACGCCGATCAGGGCGAGGGTGACCAGGTCGCGGGCCTTGCCGACCACGAAGCTCGGCTGCTCGCGCTTGGGCTCCTCGAAGACCACGATCAGGGCCTCGCGCATCGCCGACAACCAGCCCAGTCCGGCGTAGAGCACGCCGGCCAGACCGATCAGCCCGGCGGTCGACGCGTTCGTCCTCGAAGGCGCTCAGGTCGAGCTCGATGTTGCTTGGCGAACAGGCCGTTGATCGCCGTGACGAGCACGTCGCGGGCGTCTCGGAACACCTTCGAGACGCAGCCCACGACGAAGAACGCCAGGGCGAGGATCGGGAAGAAGGAGAGGAAGCCGAAGTAGGTCACGGCGCCGGCCTGCAGGTTGCCCTTGACCGAGCCGTAGTGCTGGACCATCCGGACCACGTGGTCGACGACCGGGCGCCGCCGCCGGAGGTCCTCGAGTCGTTCCTGGGGTGAGCTCATGGGGTGGTGGCCAGCGCGAAGTCCCGGGCCGGGCGCCAGCCGTTCTCCTCGTCGTGTCGGTAGAGGTGGAACTCCCCGGTCTCGAAGGTGCACTCGAAGCCGGCCAGCTCGTCGAAGGCCCGGTCCATGACCTGCTCCGGCAGGTGGTGGGCGATGGTGACGTGGGGGTGGAAGGGGTAGAGCAGGGGGACGTCGAGCGGGCCCTGCCTGACCCGGGCTGCCAGCGCCTCGCACTGGGAGATGCCCTCCACGAGCGAGACGAAGACCACCGGCGAGACCGGACGGAAGGTCCCGGTGCCCCGGAGGTGGATCTCGAACGGGTCGGTGCCCGCCGCGGCGGCCGCGAGGTGCTGCTCGGCGTCCTCGATCTCCTCCTCGGTCAGGTCGACCGGCGGGACGAGCGTGATGTGGGTGGGGATCAGGGTGGCGGTCTCGTCGCCCAGCGCGGTCCGGTAGTCCTGGAGCTCGCGGGCCCAGGGCTCGGGCAGGGCGATGGCTACTCCGATGGTGGGCACTGCTCGACCCTAGCGGGCAGCCGCGACGAAGCCGACGCGCTGGTAGACGTCCGCGAGGGTCGCCTCGGCGACCGCGGCCGCGGTCTCCGCACCCTGCCGCAGCACCTCCTGCAGCTGCTGCTGGTCCTCCAGCAGGCCCAGGGCGCGGTCGCGGAACGGCGTCACGAACTCGACGACGGCGTCGGCGAGGTCACCCTTCAGGGCGCCGTAGCCCTGGCCGGCGTAGGCCGCCTCGATCTCGGCCACGGGCTTGGCGGTGAGCGCGGAGAAGATGGTGAGCAGGTTGGAGACCCCCGGCTTGGTCTCCGGGTCGAACCGGACCTCCGACTCGGAGTCGGTCACGGCGGACCGGATCTTCTTGGCGCTGGTCCTGGGGTCGTCGAGCAGGTCGATGATCCCGGACGGCGAGGAGGAGGACTTCGACATCTTCGCCGTGGGCTCCTGCAGGTCGGTGATCTTCGCGGTGGCCTTGAGGATGTAGGGCTCGGGCAGCCGGAAGGTCTTCTTGTACCGGTGGTTGAAGCGCTGCGCGAGGTCGCGGGTCAGCTCGAGGTGCTGGCGCTGGTCCTCGCCGACGGGGACGTACTGCGGCCGGTAGAGCAGGATGTCGGCCGCCTGCAGGATCGGGTAGGTGAACAGGCCGACCGAGGAGGCACCCTCGCCGCCCTTGGCCGACTTGTCCTTGAACTGGGTCATCCGCCGCGCCTCGCCGAAGCCGGCGAGGCACTGCAGCACCCAGCCGAGCTGGGCGTGGGCCGGCACCTGGCTCTGCACGAAGATCGCCGAGCGCTCCGGGTCGACGCCCGCGGCCAGCAGCTGGGCGGCCGCGCGCAGGGTCCGCTCGCGCAGCACCTTCGGGTCCTGCTCGACCGTGATCGCGTGCAGGTCGGCGATGAAGAAGAACGGCTGGTGCTCCTCCTGGAGGTCCACCCACTGCCGCAGCGCGCCGAGGTAGTTGCCGAAGTGGAAGGAGTCGGCCGTGGGCTGGATCCCGGACAGGACGCGCGGCCGCGAGGTCGGAGCGGACATGGGCGCGATTCTGTCAGGCGGCCCGCTCAGCCCCGCCCCCGGTGGTGCCGGCTCAGCCGTGGCGCCTGCGGAGCGAGGCCGACCAGCCGAGCACCGCGACGCCGAGCAGGGCGAGCAGCGCCCCCACGACGCCCGGGGCGCGGTAGCCCCACCCGGCGGCGATCACGAGCCCGCCGAGCCAGGCACCGAGCGCGTTGGCGACGTTGAGGGCCGCATGGTTCATCGCCGCGCCCATCGTCTGGGCCTCCTCGGCGACCGCCATCAGCCGCAGCTGGAGCGCGACCACCAGCACCGAGCCGGTCAGCGTGATCCCGAACAGCACCGGGATCGTCCACCAGCCGGCGGGCGCGAGCAGGGCGAAGACGAGCAGCAGCACCCCCTGGCCGGTGCCGCCGATGAACATCGAGCGCATCACCGACCAGTCGGCCATCCGACCGGCCACCCAGGTGCCGACGACCATGCCGAGGCCGAAGGCGAGCAGGAAGAACGGGGCCACGGCCTCCGGGAGTCCGCCGACCTCGGTGATCGTCGGCACGATGTAGGTGTAGACGGCGAACATGCCACCGAAGCCGATCGCGCCGGCGAGCAGCGTCAGCAGCACCTGGGGGCGCCGCAGCGCCGCGAGCTCGTTGCGCCAGGTCGCGGTGAGGTCGCCGCTCCGTGAGGGCACGAAGGCCAGCACCAGGGCGACGGTGACCAGCCCGAGTGCCGCCACCAGCCAGTACGCCGTGCGCCACCCGAGGTTCTGGCCGAGCCAGGTCGCCGCCGGGACGCCGAGCACGTTCGCGACCGACAGGCCGAGCATCACCGAGGCGACCGCGCGGCCCTTCCGGGCCACGGGCACCAGGGAGGCGGCGACGAGGGAGGCGACCCCGAAGTAGGCGCCGTGGGGAAGCCCGGCGGCGAACCGGGCGACCAGCAGCGCGCCGTACGACGTGGCGAGGGCCGAGGCGGCGTTGCCGACCGCGAAGGCGGCCATCAGGCCGACCAGCAGCGAGCGCCGCGGCAGCCGCGCCGCGAGGAACGCGATCGTCGGGGCGCCCACCACGACCCCGAGGGCGTACGCCGAGATCGCGTGGCCGGCCGCGGGGATCGAGACCTCCACGCCACGCGCCAGCTGCGGCAGCAGGCCCATCGACACGAACTCGGTCGTGCCGATCGCGAAGCCACCCATGGCCAGCGCGAACAGCGCCACCGTGACGTGGCGCGGCCGGACGGCGGTCTCCGGGTGCTCCGGGGCGAGGGTGGTCACGTGGGACGGCAACACCCGCCCCCGGGCCCGCATTCCGGGGGGCTCACGTGACCTGGACCTCCACCGGGCTGCCGGCGGGCAGCGACACCGTCACCGCGCCGTCGGCCGAGACGTGCACGTCGAAGCGGTGCTCCCCCAGCCGCAGCCCCCGCAGCGACCAGGCGCCCAGTAGCCCACTGGTGCGGGCCGGGTGGGTGAGCGTCCCGCGGGCGGCGTCCGCCCGGAGCCCGGTGAGTGCCACCAGGCAGGCCACCGGGGCCGCCGCCGACCATGCCTGCGGCCGGCACGCCGCCGGGTACGCCGCCGGCTGGTCGACCTCGTCCGCCGCGTCACCGCCGTACAGCTCGGGGAGGCGGTAGCCGACGTCCTCGGCGGCGAGGACCAGCCCGCGGGTCAGCCGCGCGGCCTCCTCCAGCCGGCCCTCCGCGGCGAGGCCCCGCACGGCGATCGCGGTGTCGTGCGGCCACACGGTGCCCCCGTGGTAGCTGAGCCGGGAGAAGCGGGCGGAGTCGGTGGCCAGCGTCCGCAGCCCGAAGCCGGAGTCCAGCCGCGGGTCGGCCAGCAGGTCCGCGACCCGAGCGGTCGCCTCGGCTTCGAGCACCCCGGTCCCGAGCACGTGGCCCTGGTTGGAGCTGATCGAGTCGACCTGCTGTCCCTCCCGGTCGAGCGCGATGGCGACGTGCCCACCCTCCGCGGACCCGACCCAGAAGTCGGAGGCGAAGCGGCGGCGCAGGTCCGCGGCCCAGGCCACCAGGCCGGGCACCTCGGGCTCGTCGTACGCCGCCAGCAGCGCCGCGCCACGGACCGCCGCCTCGTGGGCGTAGGCCTGCACCTCGGAGAGCGAGATCGGGGCCTCCGCGAGCCGTCCGTCGGCGAACGACACCGAGTCGTGGCTGTCCTTCCAGCCCTGGTTGGCGAGCCCGGTGCCGGAGTGGTCGACGTAGGTGAGCCACCCCGTCTCCTGCGCCTGGGCGAGCACCCACTCCAGACAGCCACGGGCGGCGGGCAGCAGCGACCGCACCTGGGCGGGGTCAGCCCCCCAGTCGTGGGCGTCGGCGAGCGCGCAGACGAACAGCGGGGTCGCGTCGACGGTGCCGTAGTAGAGCGGTGGCAGCACCTGCTCGCCGAGGTCGAGGGTCGCCGGCCGCACCTCGTGGAGGATCTTCCCGGGCTGCTCCTCGGTCGCCGGGTCGTCGGCCACGCCCTGCCGCCGGGCCAGCACCCGCAGCGTCGAGACGACGAGCGCGGGGTCCACCGGCGCGAGCAACCGGGCCGACCACAGTGAGTCCCGCCCGAACAGGGTGAGGAACCACGGGCTGCCGGCGGCCAGGAACCGGTCCTCCTCGTCAGCGAGCAGCAGGCCCTCGAGGTCGGTGAGACCCTGCGTGACCGTGCGAGCCACCCGGACGTCGGTGGCCTCGACCTCGGTCGACCAGCGGGCCGGACGTCCCGGTGCGAAGACGGAGGGGGCGGTGGCGCGTGCGTGCAGCGACAGCCGCACCCGTTCGCCGCGGACGAGCTCGCGCCGCCAGGTCAGCCGTCCGGCGTGGCCGTCGACCTCGCTCGGCACGGGCGCGGCGGCGACGGAGACCTCGGCGCCCTCCCGCTCCCAGGTCAGCCCGTCGGGGGTGGTGAGCAGGGTGACCCGCTCGCCCGCTCCTCCCTGCTTCACCCGCGCCATGGGGGCGAGGTCGCTGCCCAGCTCGACCCGGACGTCCACCGTGACCGGCTCCTGGGCGACCGACTCGAGGACGAGGTCCTCGTGGACGCCGTCGGCCTCGAGCACGCGCACCCGGTCCAGCCGCACGGTGGGGTCGGGCAGCAGGTCGCCGAGGGAGCGGGCGACGTAGGAGAACTCGTGGCGGGTGGTGCCCGTCGTCGAGGACCGCACCAGGTCGAGCCCCGAGCCCGCGACCGAGACCTCCCACCGGTCCAGCAGCCGCACGTCGCCGACGTACCAACCGCTCACGCCCCCGGGTCGGACCTGCCCGTCGCGGGAGCCCAGCAGGACGCCGGGCGCCGCCACGCAGGAGGCCAGGTCGTGCAGCAACGGCTGCAGCGCTCGCTCCTCGGCCTCCCCTCGGGAGGGGGTTGTCGGGGCACCGGACCTCTGTGTAGTCTCCGTCACGGCCCGGAGTTTAACGCTAAACAGCACCCCGCCCGCAACCACCCCGAGGAGGTCCGGATGAGCGATCCGGTGGTCCCTCGGACGCCCGGCCGCGGGCCGGCCCCCCACGGCTCGGTGACCCTCAGCGACGTGGCCCGCCACGTCGGCGTCTCCGCCCAGTCGGTCTCGAACGCGCTGCACAACCCCTCCCGGGTCGCCCCCGACACCCGGGAGCGGATCCTCTCGGCCGTCCGCGAGCTGGGCTACCGCCCCAACCGCTCGGCCCGCGCCCTCCGCACCCAGCGGTCGCGCCTGATCGGCGTCAAGGTCGAGGCCTCGCGCGACGACCGCGCCGCGCTGCTGCTCGACCAGTTCCTGCATGCGCTCGCCGAGTCCGCCGCCGGAGCGGGCTGCCACCTGATCCTCTGCCAGGCCGACGGCGAGGCCGAGGAGGTGGCCGCCTACCGCGAGCTGCTCGACACCACCTCGGTCGAGGCCTTCGTGCTCTCCGGCGCCCATGCCGGGGACGCCCGCGCGAAGGCCCTGAAGGACTGGGGCGTGCCCTTCGCGACCTTCGGCCGGTCCTGGGACGGCGACCCCGACGTCGCCTGGGCCGACGTCGACGGCCGGGCCGGGCTCGGCGCCGCCACCGAGCACCTCGCGGCCCAGGGCCACCACCGGATCGGCCACGTCGGCTGGCCGCTGTCCTCGGAGACCGGTCGCGACCGCCGCACCGGCTGGCGCGAGGTGTGCCAGCGGCTCGGGCTCGGGGACGACCTGCACGTCGAGGTCGCCGACGACTTCGAGCAGGGGCGCGCCGCGGCCCACCGGCTGCTCGACGCGACCGACGCCGCCACCGCCATCACCTGCGCCTCCGACACGCTCGCGCTCGGCGTCCTCCGCGCGCTCGCCGACCGCGGCCTGCGCGCCGGGACCGACGTGGCGGTCACCGGCTTCGACAACTCACCCGCCGCCGCGCTCACCACGCCCGGCCTGACCAGCCTCCGGCAGCCGCTGGAGCAGGTCGCGCAGGACCTGGTGGCTGCCGTCGAGGCGCAGCTGGCGGGCACCACCGACCGACGGCAGACGCTGCTCCCACCCGAGCTCGTCGTCCGCGAGTCGAGCCTCCGTGGCCCGGCCCACACCCCCGCGCCCCCCGCGCACCCACCCACACCGCCCGAGGAGACACCATGAGGAACCCCCACGTCCGCCGCGCCGTTCCGGCCCTGTGCCTGGCCGCGACCACCGCCCTCGCCCTGACCGCCTGCGGTGGCTCGGGATTCGAGGACGACGGTGCCGGCTCCGAGGGCGGCGGTGAGGTCAGTGTGCTGATCGGCACCTCCGGGGACGCCGAGACCCAGGCGGTCGAGGACGCCGTCGCCGCGTGGTCGGAGGACAGCGGCGTCGAGGCCAGCGTCAAGGTCGCGGCCGACCTGCCCCAGGAGCTGAGCCAGGGCTTCGCCGCCGACAACCCGCCCGACGTGTTCTACGTCTCCACCGACACCCTCGCCGGCTACGCCGGCAACGGGTCGCTCCATCCGTACGGCGACGAGCTGTCCAACGTCGACGACTTCTACCCCAACCTCGTGGAGGCCTTCACCTTCGAGGACGAGCTCTACTGCGCCCCCAAGGACTTCTCCACCCTCGGCCTGGTCATCAACCAGAAGCTCTGGGACGACGCCGGACTCACCGAGGACGACGTCCCCACCTCGTGGGAGGAGCTCGAGCAGGTCGCCGGTGAGCTCACCCAGGGTGACCGGGTCGGTCTCGCGTTCGGGCCGGAGTACCAGCGGGTGGGCGCGTTCTTCCCGCAGGCCGGCGGCGCCATGGTCAGCGAGGACGGCACCGAGGCGACGGTCGACAGCCCCGAGAACCTCGAGGCGCTGGAGTTCGTGCAGGGCATGATCCAGGACGGCGTCGCGGCGTACTCCTCCGACCTCGGCGCGGGCTGGGGCGGCGAGGCCTTCGGCAAGGAGCTGGCCGCGATGACCATCGAGGGCAACTGGATCGCCGGGGCCATGACCAACGACTTCCCGAAGGTCGACTACACCGTCGCCGAGCTGCCGCACGGACCCGCCGGCCCGGGCACGCTCGCCTTCACCAACTGCTGGGGCATCGCCGAGGCCAGCGGCGACCAGGAGGCGGCCGTCGATCTCGTCGAGCACCTCACCAGCGCCGAGCAGCAGCTCGACTTCGCCGACGCGTTCGGCGTGATCCCCTCGGTCCAGTCCGCCGCCGAGCAGTACGCCGCGGACCAGCCCCGTTTCGAAGCGTTCGTGGCCGGTGCCGAGTACGCGCAGAACCCGCCGGCCCAGGACGGCGCGGCCGACGTGGTCGCCGACTTCAACGCCCAGCTCGAGGGGCTCGAGAACGGTGACCCCGCCGCCATCCTGACCTCGGTCCAGCAGTCGATGCAGGCCGTCGTCGGTCAGTGACCACCTCGATCAACCGCGGTCGCACCCGCGACGGCTGGCTCTTCATCACGCCGGCCGTCGCGGTGCTCGGCCTGTTCCTGGCCTTCCCCGTCGTGATGGCGCTGTGGGTGAGCTTCTCGGACTGGCGCGGGGTCGGCAGCCCGCTCTCCGGCGACGTGAGCTTCATCGGGCTCGACAACTACCGCTCGATCCTGACCGGCGGCAGCCTGGACCAGCGCGACTTCGGCACCGCCCTGCGCAACAACTTCTACTACGTGCTGCTGGTGGTGCCGCTGCAGACCGCGCTGGCCCTGGCGCTCGCGGTGCTGGTCCACGCGAAGGCGCTGAAGGGCCGCGGGTTCTTCCGCACCGCCTTCTACTTCCCGAGCGTGACCAGCGCGGTGGCCATCACGGTGCTGTGGCTGTTCCTCTTCAGCACCACGGGTGCGGTCAACGAGATCCTGGGCTGGGTCGGGATCAACGGCCCCAACTGGTTCCAGGACCCGCGCGGCCTCGTGCACCTCGGCCTCGGCGCCGTGGGGGTCGACACGGCTCCGGCCGCCCTCACCGACGGCACCCTGCTCGGCATCAGCTGGTGGGAGTGGCTCTCCGGGCCGTCGGTCGCGATGTTCGCGCTGGTGCTGCTCGCGGTCTTCACCACCTCGGGCACCTTCATGCTGCTGTTCATCGCGGCCCTGAACAACATCGGGGACGAGATCGAGGAGGCCGGGATGATCGACGGCGCCAGCGCCTGGCAGCGGTTCCGGCACCTGACGCTGCCGATGATCCGGCCCACCCTGTTCACGGTGCTCACCCTGGGCCTGATCGGCACCTGGCAGGTCTTCGACCAGATCTACACCGGCACCCAGGGCGGGCCGGCGAAGACCACGGTGACCCCGGCCTACCTGTCCTTCCAGTCCGCCTTCCAGGACCAGCAGTGGGGCCAGGGCGCCGCGATCGCCTTCATCCTGTTCCTGATCATCGTCGTGATGACCCTGCTGCAGCGGCTGCTGCTGAGGAGCCGCACATGAGTGCCGTCCACTCCGGGAGCCGCTCGCGCAGCATCGTGCTGTACGCCGTGCTCGTCGGCCTCGCCGTGCTCTACATCATGCCGTTCCTGATCGACCTCGCGACGTCGTTCAAGACCGAGCCCGAGGCCGCCGACAGCCCGGTCTCGCTGGTCCCGCAGACGTTCACCACCGCCGCCTACGAGCGACTCTTCGTGACCTCGCCGTTCCCGCTGTGGTTCCAGAACTCCGCGATCGTGACCGTGCTGGTGACCCTGGGCCGGGTGCTGTTCAACTCGATGGCCGGCTACGCCCTGGCCCGGATCCCGTTCCGGGGCCGCACGGTGATCTTCGCGCTGCTGATCGCGGTGATGGCGGTGCCCAACGTGGTGCTGCTGATCCCGAAGTTCCTCGTGGTCAACCAGCTCGGGATGTTCAACTCCTACAGCGGCCTGGTGGTGCCGCTGCTGGTCGACGCCGCCGGCATCTTCATCATGAAGAACTTCTTCGAGTCGATCCCGGCGAGCGTGGAGGAGCAGGCCCGGATCGACGGTGCCGGCACCTTCCGGATCTTCTGGTCGGTGGTGCTGCCGATGGCGCGGCCAGCGGTGGTCACCATCGTGATCCTCTCCTTCCAGGGCTCGTGGAACGAGCTGAGCCACTTCGTGGTGGCCAGCAACCGCGAGGACCTGTTCACCCTCACCAAGGGCGTGGCCCAGCTCGCCTCCGGCGGCTACGGGCAGGGCACCCAGTACCCGTTCAAGCTGGCCGCGGCGGCCGTGATGACGATCCCTGTGGCGGTGCTGTTCTTCGTGTTCCAGAAGCGGATCATGAACGCCAGCACCGGGGCGGTGAAGGAGTAGCAGCGCCCTGACACGTGCTGACGCGTCCCGGCCCCTCGGGGCCCGGGACGCGTCGTGAACGACCGCCTCAGCCCAGCGCGGACAGTGCGTCGTTCAGCGTCTGCGACGGACGCATCACCGACGTGGCCTTCTCCGGGTCGGGACGGAAGTAGCCGCCGATGTCGGCGGGGCTGCCCTGCACGCTGTTGAGCTCGCCGACGATGGTGTCCTCCTGGCCGGCCAGGGTCTCGGCGAACGGGCCGAACACCTCGGCCAGCGCGGCGTCGTCGGTCTGCGTCGCCAGCTCCTGCGCCCAGTAGAGGGCCAGGTAGAAGTGGGAGCCGCGGTTGTCGATTCCGCCGATCTTGCGGGTCGGCGACCTGTCCTCCTCCAGGAACGTGGCGGTCGCACGGTCCAGCGTGTCGGCGAGCACCTGGGCGCGGGCGTTGTCCTCGCGGTCGGCGAGGTGCTCGAAGGAGGCGGCCAGCGCGAAGAACTCCCCGAGGCTGTCCCAGCGCAGGTAGTTCTCCTCCACCAGCTGCTGGACGTGCTTCGGCGCCGAGCCGCCGGCGCCGGTCTCGAACAGGCCGCCGCCGTTCATCAGCGGGACGATCGAGAGCATCTTGGCCGAGGTGCCGACCTCGAGGATCGGGAACAGGTCGGTGTTGTAGTCGCGCAGCACGTTGCCCGTCACCGAGATGGTGTCCTCGCCCTTCCGGATGCGCTCCAGCGAGTAGGTGCACGCCTCGGACGGCGACATGATCTCGATGGTGAGACCCTCGGTGTCGTGGTCGGCGAGGTACTCGTGGACCTTGGCGATCAGCCGGGCGTCGTGGGCGCGGGTCTCGTCGAGCCAGAAGATCGCCGGCGAGCCCGAGGCACGAGCACGCGTGACGGCCAGCTTGACCCAGTCGCGGACCGGCTCGTCCTTGGTCTGGCAGGCGCGCCAGATGTCGCCGGGCTCGACGTCGTGGGACATCAGGGTGGTGCCGGAGGAGTCGACGACCGTGACCGTGCCGGCGGCGGGCAGCTCGAAGGTCTTGTCGTGGGAGCCGTACTCCTCGGCCTTGCGGGCCATCAGACCGACGTTGGGCACCGAGCCCATGGTCGCCGGGTCGAGGGCGCCGTGGGTCCTGCAGTCGTCGATGACGGCCTGGTAGACGCCCGCGTAGCTGGAGTCCGGGATGACGGCGAGGCAGTCGTCCTCCTGGCCGTCGGGACCCCACATGTGGCCTCCGATGCGGATCATCGCCGGCATCGAGGCGTCGATGATGACGTCGGAGGGGACGTGGAGGTTGGTGATGCCCTTGCGGTCGTCGACCATCGCCATCCGGGGGCCCTCGGCCAGCCCAGCCTCGATGGAGGCCTTGATGGCGTCGCCGTCGGGCAGGTCGGCGGACGCCGACAGCAGGGCGCCGAGCCCGTCGTTGGGCGAGATGCCGGCCTCGGCCAGCTGCTCGCCGTACTGCTCGAAGAGCGTGGGGAAGAACGCCTTCACGGCGTGGCCGAAGATGATCGGGTCGGAGACCTTCATCATCGTGGCCTTGAGGTGCACCGAGAACAGCACGTCGTCGGCCTTGGCGCGGGCGATCTGCTCGGTGAGGAAGCGACGCAGCGCCGCGACGTTCATGAAGGTGCCGTCGACGACCTCGCCGGCCTCGACCTCGAGACCCTCCTTGAGGACCGTCTCGGTGCCGTCGCTGGCGGTGTGGACGATGCGCAGCGTGTCAGCGGCCTCCATCACGACCGACTGCTCGTTGGAGCGGAAGTCGTCGGCGCCCATGGTCGAGACCGCCGTGCGGGAGTCGCTCTTCCACTCGCCCATCCGGTGGGGGTGCTTCCTGGCGTAGCCCTTGACCGCGGCCGGCGCTCGGCGGTCCGAGTTGCCCTCGCGCAGCACCGGGTTGACCGCGGAGCCCATGACCCTGCCGTAGGCGGCGCGCGCGGCCTTCTCCTCATCGGTCTGCGGGTTCTCGGGGTAGGCCGGGATGTCGTAGCCCTGCTCCTGCAGCTCCTTCACCGCCGCCTTGAGCTGCGGCACGGAGGCGGAGATGTTGGGCAGCTTGATGATGTTGGCCTCGGGCGTGGTCGCCATCTTCCCCAGCTCGGCGAGCGCGTCACCGATGCGCTGCTCGTCGCTCAGCCGGTCGGGGAACTGGGCGAGGATGCGGCCGGCCAGGGAGATGTCGCGGGTCTCGACGGACACTCCGGCCTGCGCGGCGTACGCCTCGACGATCGGCAGGAACGAGTAGGTCGCGAGCAGCGGCGCCTCGTCGGTGTGCGTGTAGATGATCGTGGATCCATGGGTGTCGGTCACGCGTCGGACGCTACTAGAGGCCCGGGCGGGCGCCCACCGCCGGTCCACGTCGCTCAGGAGCCCCCGGGGGCCGCGTGCTCGACCAGCTCGACCCGCTCGTCGCCGCCGCTGACGGTCTCGGTGAGGACCGGCCCGATGCCGGGCGCGTAGTAGGTCCGCTCGACCACGCCGGGCTCGAGGGGGGTCGTGTCCTCGGTGACCAGCAGGTCGGCGTGGTCGACGCCGGCGACCTCACGCTGCTCGTCCAGCGCCAGCACCTCGGCCTGGTCCTCGGCCTCCCCCTCGAGCAGCTCCTGCCGGTACCCGTCGCCGACGCGGGGCACCGCGGGCATCGCCAACCCGGCCTGCGCACCGTCGACGCCGGCCTCCCACGAGCCCTCGGGGTCGGGCCGGCCGCGCCCGTCGTACGCCGTGGTGTCCTCGCCGAAGGACCAGACGTTGCCCGCGCGGTCCTGGGCGAACCAGTCGTGGCCCTCCTCGAGGACCTCGCCCGCCGCGTCGGTCGTGACGCCGTGGACGACCGTGGTCGTCACGCCCGCGACCTCACGGGTCTCCTCGGTGACCGTGACCGTCACCGTGACGGGGTCCTCCCCCGTCGACTCGTAGACCCAGCGCGTGCCCGGCAGCAGCGGCAGGTACGGGTTGTCGATCCGGTCGACGAAGTCGCCGGGATCGGGCGAGGGAGTCGGGACCTCCAGGCCGTCGACGCCCTGCGGTCCGATCTCGACGGGGTCGCCGCCGCAGCCGGCGAGCAGCACGCAGGTCAGCGCGGTGAGCCCCGCCGGCAGGGATCGGTTCCGTCGGGACGGGGCCATGCGCACAGCATGTCGCACCGCTGCTAGCGTCGGGACGCAGACCAACACGAGAAGATCGAGGAGCCCCTGACGTGACCTCTCCGCTCAAGGTGGCCGTGACCGGCGCCGCCGGCCAGATCGGCTACAGCCTGCTGTTCCGCCTCGCGAGCGGTGCGTTGCTGGGACCCGACCGGCCGATCGAGCTGCGGCTGCTCGAGATCGAGCCCGCGCTCAAGACGCTCGAGGGTGTCGTCATGGAGCTCGACGACTGCGCCTTCCCGACGCTCGCGAACATCGAGATCGGCTCCGACGCCGAGCAGGTCTTCGACGGCGTCAACCTCGCGCTGCTCGTGGGCGCCCGCCCGCGCGGGCCGGGGATGGAGCGGGGCGACCTGCTCGAGGCCAACGGGGCGATCTTCACCGCCCAGGGCAAGGCCCTCAACGCGGTCGCCGCCGACGACGTACGGATCGGCGTGACCGGCAACCCCGCCAACACCAACGCGCTGATCGCGATGTCCAACGCCCCCGACATCCCGGACGCGCGGTTCTCCGCGCTGACCCGCCTCGACCACAACCGGGCGATCTCGCAGCTGGCCGCGAAGACCGGCGCCTCCGTCACCGACATCAAGAAGATGACGATCTGGGGCAACCACTCCGCCACCCAGTACCCCGACCTGTTCCACGCCGAGGTCGGCGGCCGCAACGCCGCCGAGGTCGTCGACGACCAGGCGTGGCTCGAGAACGACTTCATCCCGACCGTCGCCAAGCGGGGCGCCGCGATCATCGAGGCCCGCGGCTCCTCCTCGGCCGCCTCCGCCGCCTCCGCCACCATCGACGCCGCCCGCGACTGGCTCACCGGCTCCGCCGAGGGCGACTGGGTCTCGATGGCGGTCCGCTCCGACGGCTCCTACGACGTCCCCGAGGGCATCGTCTACTCCTTCCCCGTCATCACCAAGGACGGCGACTGGGAGATCGTCGAGGGCCTCGACGTCAACGAGTTCTCCCGCGGCAAGATGGACGCCACCGCCGCCGAGCTCGAGGACGAGCGCAACGCGGTGCGCGAGCTCGGCCTGATCTGAGCCACCCTCCCCCGCGCTGAGGTGTGCGGGCGGGGCTGCGCATGTAACGCCGGGTTACGGACTGTTCCACCCATGAAATTTCGTGGGGGCTACAGCACGTAACCCGGCGTTACAGCAGGTGCACCGGCCCGCGGGCAGGGGCCACCCGGGCGACGGGGCGGGCGGGTCAGAGCGGCTGGTTGGGGATGTCGCCGGCGAGGAAGAACAGGCCGGCGGCGACCGCGACCAGCATCCCGACGTCGACCAGGCGGTGGCGGACGGCGAGCATGCCGGCCTGCCGGGTCGGCAGCAGCAGCCGGCAGGCGGCCGCGAAGCCGAGTGCCAGCGCCAGCACCCGTACGCCGAAGCGCCAGTCGTCGAGCACGGCGATCCCGAGCCCGGCGAGCACGCCGACGAGGGCGAGCAGGTAGAGCATGCCGCCCATCGTGGAGGGGTAGCGCCGGGGCGTCTCCTCCGGCGGGCGGATCGCGGGACCGGGCTCGCTCACGCGCCACCTCCCGCGTCCGCCGCCCGCTCGGCCGCCTCGACGACGTTCGAGAGCAGCATCGCGCGGGTCATCGGGCCGACCCCGCCGGGGTTGGGTGAGACCCAGGCGGCGACGTCGGCCACCGAGGCGTCGACGTCACCGGCGATCCGGCCGTCGACGCGGGAGACACCGACGTCGAGCACCGCGGCACCGGGCTTGACCATGTCGCCGGTGATGATCGACGGCACGCCGGCCGCGGCCACCACGATGTCGGCGGCGCGGACGTGGGCGGCGAGGTCGCGGGTCCCGGTGTGGCACAGCGTCACCGTCGCGTTCTCGCTGCGCCGGGTCAGCAGCAGACCGAGCGGGCGGCCGACGGTCAGGCCGCGCCCCACGACGACCACCTCGGCCCCCGCGATCTCCACGCCGTGCCGGCGGAGCAGCTCGATGGCACCGACGGGTGTGCAGGGCAGCGGGCCGGCCTCGCCCAGCACCAGCTTGCCGAGGTTGACCGGGTGGAGGCCGTCGACGTCCTTGTCCGGGTCGACCCGCGAGAGCAGGGCGAACTCGTCGAGGCCGGTCGGCTGCTGCACCAGGAACCCGGTGCACGCGGGATCCGCGTTGAGCTCGTCGATGACCGCCTCGACCTCCGCCTGCGGCGTACCTGCGGGGAGGTCGCGGCGCAGCGAGGTGACACCGATCTCCGCGCAGTCCTTGTGCTTGGCGCCGACGTACCAGTGGCTGCCCGGGTCGTCCCCGACCAGCACCGTCCCGAGGCCGGGAGTCACCCCGCGCTCCCGCAACCGCGCGACCCGCTCGTGGAGCTCGGCCTTGATGGTCTTCAGCGTCGCGGTGCCGTCGAGCTTCTGTGCAGTCATCGGGTGGATCCTCTCACCTGGTGGCGGCCGTGCCGGTCGCGCCTGCGGTCAGTGGGCGAAGTGACGGGTGCCCGTGAAGTACATGGTCACGCCGGCGGCCTCGCAGGCCTTGACCGTGAGCTCGTCGCGCACCGAGCCGCCGGGCTGGACGATCGCGGTGACGCCCGCGTCGATGAGCACCTGAGGACCGTCCTCGAAGGGGAAGAAGGCGTCCGAGGCGGCGACCGAGCCGGCGGCCCGCTCCCCCGCCCGCTCGACGGCCAGCCGGCAGGAGTCGACCCGGTTGACCTGGCCCATGCCGATGCCGACCGACGCGCCGTCCTTGGCGAGCAGGATCGCGTTGGACTTCACCGATCGGCAGGCCCGCCACGCGAAGGCGAGGTCGGCGAGCAGCTCGGCGCTGGCCGCCTGACCGGTCGCGAGGGTCCAGCGCGCCGGGTCGTCACCCTCGGCCTCGATCGTGTCCGCGGCCTGCACCAGGGCCCCGCCGCAGATCTGCCGGAGCTCGAGCCCGACGCCGCCGCGGCCCGAGGTGCGCAGGATCCGGATGTTCTTCTTGCCCTGCAGCACCGCCACGGCGCCCTCGTCGTAGGCCGGAGCGACGATCACCTCGGTGAACACCTCGGCCACCTGCTCGGCCATCGCCACCGAGACCGGCCGGTTGGTCGCGATCACGCCGCCGAAGGCAGAGACCGGGTCGCACGCGTGCGCGCGCCGGTGGGCCACCGAGACCGGGTCCGCGACGTCGTCGGCGCAGACGGCGATCCCGCAGGGGTTGGCGTGCTTGATGATCGCGACGGTCGGGACATCACCCTGCTCGTGGGCCGCCCGCAGCGCCGCGTCGGTGTCGACGTAGTTGTTGTAGGACATCTCCTTGCCGTGGAGCTGCTCCGCCGTGGCGAGTGACTCGCCGGCGCCGGGGTCGACGTACAACGCGGCCGGCTGGTGCGGGTTCTCGCCGTAGCGCAGGGCGGTCGAGCGCTCCAGCGCCAGCCCCGCGAAGGCCGGCCACCCGTCCTCGCCCGGCGCCAGGGTCGAGGCCATCCAGCCCGCGACTGCCACGTCGTAGGCGGCCGTGTGGGCGAACGCCTCCGCCGCCAGCGCCTGCCGCTGCTCGAGGGTGAAACCGCCCCCGGCGGCCGCGGCGAGCACGTCGTCGTAGCGCGCCGGCGAGGTGACGATCGCGACCGAGGGGTGGTTCTTGGCCGCGGCACGGACCATCGAGGGCCCGCCGATGTCGATCTGCTCCACGCACTCGTCGGGCGTGGCCCCGGACGCGACGGTCTGCGTGAACGGGTAGAGGTTGGAGACCACGAGGTCGAACGGCTCGATGCCGAGCTCGTCGAGCTGGGCCACGTGGCTCTCGAGCCGGCGGTCGGCGAGGATGCCCGCGTGCACGCGCGGGTGCAGCGTCTTCACCCGGCCGTCGAGGCACTCGGGGAACCCGGTGAGCGCCTCGACCCGGGTGACCGGCAGGCCCAGGCCCTCGATCAGGGCGGCGGATCCACCGGTGGAGACCAGCTCGACCCCCGCGTCGTGGAGGCCGCGGGCGAGGGGCTCCAGGCCGGTCTTGTCGTAGACGGAGACCAGGGCGCGACGGATCGGGACCTGGGAGGTGGGTGCTGCCACGGGACGACTCTCCTCGATGTGGGGTGCGGGATCGAGGCCGGGCACCCAGGCGTTCGATGCCCGACGCGGTCACTCCCCGGTGGTGGCCCACCTGCGCCAGTCGTGTGGGGTCAGCCTATCCGGACCCGGCGGCCCTCGACCGCCCAGCCCTCGCGGGCCATCCGGCCCACCGAGTCGACCAGCATCTGCCGCTCGACGACCTTGATCCGCTCGTGGAGGGACGCGACGTCGTCGTCGTCCTCGACGGGGACGACCGCCTGGGCCACGATCGGTCCGGTGTCGACGCCGGCGTCGACGACGAACAGCGTCGCCCCGGTGACCGTCACGCCGTACTCCAGCGCGTCGCGGGCTCCGTGCATGCCCGGGAAGGAGGGGCACAGCGCCGGGTGGGTGTTGACCATCGCGAACCGCTCGAGGAAACCGGCACCGACCAGCTTCATGAAGCCGGCGGAGACGACGAGGTCGGGCTCGTGGGCAGCGACGGCCGCGGCCAGTGCGTCGTCCCACTCCTCGCGCGACCCGTGGTCGCGGACCCGGCAGACGAAGGTCGGCACGCCTGCGCGCTCGGCCCGGGCGAGTCCCTCGATGCCGTCGCGGTCGGCGCCGACGGCGACCACCTCGGCGCCGTACGCCGGGTCGCTGGCGGCGTCGAGCAACGCCTGCAGGTTGGTGCCGGAACCGGAGACGAGGACGACGAGCCGCACGTCCGGAACTCTAGGGGGTGCTCAGCCGGCGCGGTGGAGGGCACGGCGCTGCCACCAGGTCATGACCAGCCCGCCGAGCAGCCCGCCGATGCCGAGGGCGGTGATGGCGTGGACCAGCACGTCGGAGACGAGGGGCTCGACCAGCCGCATCCGACCCGGCCCGACGGCGCCTCCGGCGAGCGTCGCGAGCCACCCGAGCAGCACGCCGGCCAGGACTCCGCCCGCGCACCCGCGCAGCGCGCCCTCCTCCCACCGCACGGTGGGCCGGCGCCGCTGCGCCAGCGCGGCCCCCACCGCGGCGGCGAGCGGTGGGACGGCGACCAGCGCGACGGTCCAGCCGGGGACCGGGCCGCTGTCAGGCAGGGCGGCGAGCAACGGGAACGCGGGGAGCGCGCCGGTCACGACCACGGTCGGCGAGACCAGGGTGTCGGCGCCGACCAGGAAGCCGGGGCCGAGCAGGTAGGCGGCGGAGAAGACCGTGGCGTTGGGGAGCAGCAGCAGGGAGAGCGCCACGTAGAGCGCCATCTCCCCGCCGGAGAGCCGCAGTCCCGCCATCAGGTTGACGGCGGTCGTCAGGTCGACGGCGAGCGCGGCCACGAGGGCGACCAGCGCGGCGACCAGCACCGATCGCAGCACCGCGCGGCACGCGGCGAGGGTGGCACGCAGGTTGCCGGGGAGCACGGCGGCCCAGATCGAGGCGCGGCCGCTCCCGGTGGCGATCGCCGGTCCCCCGGCCAGGGCGGCGAGCAGGAGCGACCACAGCACCGCGCGGCCGGTGGCCGGGGCGGTCGCGGGGGTGCCGGCGAGGCCGGCGGTGACGAGCGTGACCGCGGCGTACCCGAGGGCGAAGCAGGTGACCGCGACGGGCACCGTCCAGTCGCGCTCACCGTCGGCGATCTGGTCGGCGTCGGGTCCGTGGCCGGAGACGGCGGTGCCGACCCGGTGTCCGAGCCGCCAGGCCGACCAGGCTGCCAGCAGCGTCACCAGCAGCGGGACGGCGGTCACGGTGGTGCCGGCGACCCGCAGACCCGACCCGTGGGCCATCAGCCAGCCGAGGCCGCCGACCCGCAGCGCGTCGCGGGGCTCACCGTGGGAGGCGGCGTCGGAGAGGAACCAGCCGGTGACGGCCAGGCCGAGGCAGCACACGAGCACCGAGGCGGCCGCGGCGACGCCGCCGAGGGTCGCGACGGCGACCAGCGGACGGCGGTGACGCCGGTCGGCGGGCCGGCTCGAGGCACGGGCCGGGGCCGGGAGCAGGGAGGTCATGGCCCGGACATCATCACCCGCGTGAGCGCGCCCACAGCGCTCCCACGCCGGTGTGCGCGGGCGCCCGGATCCCCCCTACAGTGGATCGGTCATGATCCAGCCCGAGGCCTTCGACGCGTTCTACCAGGACGCCCGCGCACGGCTGCTGCTCCAGGCCTACGCGCTGACCGGAGACCTTCCCGCCGCACGGTCGGCGGTGCGCGACTCCTTCATCGTCACCTGGCGCCAGTGGCGCAAGATCAGTCGGCTGCCCGACCCGGAGGCATGGGTCCGACCGCACGCCTGGGCGCAGGCGCAGCGTCGCCACACGGCCCGGATCTGGCACCGCGACAAGTCCCTCGACCCCGAGGCCCGCGCCACCTTCGACGCGCTGGGCGCGTTGTCGATGTCGCAGCGCAAGGCGCTGCTGCTGGACCTGACGACGTCGTTGCCGATGACCGAGCGGGCGCGCGAGCTCGGGCTCACGCTGGGGGAGGCCGAACGGCTCACCGCCGTGGCCACCGGCGCCTTCTGCGAGAAGCGCGAGGTGGGGCCGGCCGACCTGCCGATCCTGTTCGGGACGCTGGCCACCCTCGTGGCCGACACCCGGCTGCCCCGCGCCTCGATCGTGCGCCGGGCCGGCGCCGCCCGCCGGCGTACGCACACCGTCGTGGGGGCGGTCGCGGCCGTCGCCGCGGTCGTGGTCACCGGCAGTGTCGTCAGCGGCCCCACCGTCGAGGGCGGCCCGGTCACCGGGGGCGAGACGGGCATCGCCGCGTCGGGACCGGACGACTCCCCCGCCTCCGCCTTCACGACCGCGCGGCTGCTCGCTGCCGAGGACGTCGGTGAGGCCGTCGGCGGACGCGGCTGGGCCGAGCGCAACACCTCCGACAACTCGCGCGGCAACGGCCGTGTCTCACCCTGCCAGCAGGACCGGTACGCCGACCCCGCGGGCGTCTCGACGCTCGTGCGCACCTTCGCCCGTTCCTCTCCGTCCACGGGCAAGGTGAAGGCCTCCGCCTCGCAGTACGCCGAGCTGTCGCACTCGACGCGCAGGTCCCGCACGGCCTGGGAGCGGATGCTGCGCTGGTACGGCGGGTGTGTGACGCCGCAGACCCAGCTGGTCGGCACCTACGCCGTCACCGGCGCCGGCGACGAGGGGATGCTGTTCCACCTGCGCCGGTGGAAGGGCAGCGGTGAGACCTACCTCGTCGGGGTGGCCCGGACCGGGCAGATCGTCACGACCACGCTGTTGCGGACCTCCGGCACCGGCCGGCCCGACCTGGCGGGCGCCGTGGACCTGCTCGGCGCGGCGGTCGAGGGACTGTGCCTCACCACCCCCGACGCACGCTGCCGCGTCAAGCCGCGGAGCAAGGCCGTCGCCCCCGTGACGGTCGGGGACGTGCCCGGCCTCCTGGTCGAGGCCGACCTGCCGCCGGTCAGCGGCGTCTCGAAGCCGTGGGTCGGCACCGAGCCACGGCAGGCGCGCTCCAACACGGCCTCGACCCGCTGCGACCGGGCCGACTTCGCTCAGCCGTACATCAGCGACGCCGTCACCCGGACCTTCCTGATCCCCCAGGCGAAGCTGCCTGCGGCCTTCGGCCTCACCGAGACCGTCGGCCAGATGAGCCAGGCCCGGGCGCGCTCCTTCGTCGAGGGCGTCCGCGACAAGGTCGCCTCGTGCTCCGACCGTGACGCCGGCAGCGACGTCGTGGGCCTGGCCAGCGACTCGACCGCGGCCCGCGACGTGTCCCTGTGGCGGATCACCTCCGAGGTCAGCGACGACGAGACCGTCACCTACCTGATGGGCATCGTCCGCACGGGCGGGGCGGTCGGCCAGATCGGCTTCGTCCCGACCCGTGGCGTCACGGTGGCGCCCGACGACTTCGACGCCCTGGTCCGTCGCGCCCTCGCCCGCCTCGAGGACCTGCCCCGCACGGAGCGCTGAGGCCACCGGGGCAACCGAACCTTGATCCCGCGCGTCTACCGTGACGTGACCTCCCGCCCCCGCCGCTCGTCCCCGTCACGCCCGTCCGGAAGGCGTCGGGTCGTCGCCGTGCTCGCCGCGGCGCTGCTGGCCGGCTGTGCCCCACCGGAGGACGTCGGCGACGACGCCGCGGCCGGGGACCGGCTGCTGCCCGCGGCCACCTCGGACGAGCGGCCGTTCGGCAAGCCGCGGCTGACGTGGGCGCAGGGCGGCACCATCCACTACGGCGACGAGGTGTTCCGCAACGTCGTGCCCGCAGACATCACCGGTCTGGTGCGTGTACCGACGGGGTTCTTCCTGCAGGTGGGTCCGGCCGACGACCTCGCCCCCGAGATCCTCTACTGGGACGGGGAGTCGGTCACGACCGTGGCCGAACGGGCCGCGACGTTCGAGGTCTCCGCCGATGGCCGCTACGCCGGCTGGCTGGAGTACGACTCGACGCCACCGACCCGCGGCGGCCTCGCCGTGGTCCGGGTCGTGGACCTGGCCACCGGACGGCTGGCGCTGTCCTCGGCGGAGGGCATGGGTGAGCCGGGGACGGACCCGGCGGAGCTGGCCGAGCTGTACAGCAACGCGTGGCCCCACTTCGCCGGGTTCGACGCCGAGGACCGGGCCTACTGGAACCGTCCGAGCGGCGACCCCGGCGACGTCCGTGTCGACCTGGCCACCGGGGCCACCGAACCGAGCCTGGACTCCTCCGGCGGCTTCCCGCGCGAGATGTTGTGGCGTGCGGGCCGCGGCTACGCGACCGTCGGCGACGGCGCCGCGGGACTCCCGCGGACCTGGCGCGAGGACGGCTACCTGACGCCGGATGAGGAGATCTACGTCGACGACAGGGCCGGTGAGGTGGCGGTGCACCGGGCGTCGCAGCCGGGTGCGCGGGTGCCGCTGCGGACCGGTCACCGGTTCGTCTGGTTCGGCGGCTGGGAGGACCTGGCCGCCCACCGGATCGTGCTCCGCGCCGCCGACACGAGGGCGGGCCAGTCAGGCTCGTCGGGCTGGATCGTGGTCTGCGACCTGGACGCGCCCGGCGACGTCCCGTGCATGGACCGGGTCCGGCTGAGCGGGTCGAGCCCGGTCGTCCTCGACATGGGCCTGTAGCCGGCTCCCGCAGCCAGGGCGCTCGCGCGGGTCGGCACCGGGGTTCGGTCTCCTCCGGGACCTACTCGGGGACGGACACGAGGCAGAAGGGGTGGCCCGCGGGGTCGGCGTAGATCCGCCACGCCCGGGGTCCGGGGTCCCGGACCTCGCTCAACGGACGGGCACCCGCGCTCTCCACCGCTCGGCAGGCGACGGGCAGATCGTCGACGAGCAGGTCGAAGTGCACCTGCTCCTCTCCGTGCTCGCCCGGCCACACGGGCGGTCGATAGCCAGCGACGTGGTGGCAGGAGAGACGACCGACGGGCTCCCAGCGGAGCGTCACCCAGTCGGGATCCCGTTCCGGCTCCGGCAGGTCGAGCACCGTCTGCCAGAACCGGGCAAGCTGCTCGGCGTCGTCGCACTCCAGGACGAGCTGGGTCAGTCTGCCCACGGTCATGACCCCAACCTAGAGGCCAGGGCACGGCGGGGTCAGCCACATCCTCGACCGAGCGAGGGCCCGAACGCCACGAGGGGCCGGACCTCGCGGTCCGGCCCCTCGGGCGTGCGTACGACGGGGGTCGTCAGAGCTTGCTGACGATCTCCCGCATCAGCTCGGCGGTCTCGGACGGCGTCTTGCCGACCTTCACGCCGACGGCCTCGAGGGCCTCCTTCTTCGCCTGAGCGGTGCCCGAGGAGCCGGAGACGATGGCGCCGGCGTGGCCCATGGTCTTGCCCTCGGGGGCGGTGAACCCGGCGACGTAGCCGACGACCGGCTTGGTCACGTGGTCCTTGATGTAGGCCGCGGCCCGCTCCTCCGCGTCACCACCGATCTCGCCGATCATCACGATCGCCTTGGTGTCGGGGTCGTTCTCGAACGCCTCGAGGGCGTCGATGTGGGTGGTGCCGATGATCGGGTCTCCCCCGATGCCGATCGCCGTCGACATGCCGTGGTCGCGCAGCTCGAACATCATCTGGTAGGTCAGCGTGCCCGACTTCGACACCAGCCCGATCGGTCCGGTCCCGCAGATGGTGTGCGGGGTGATGCCGGCCAGCGACTCCCCCGGCGTGATGATGCCGGGGCAGTTCGGGCCGATCATCCGGGTGGACCGGCCCTCGAGGTAGGCGAAGACCTCCGCCGAGTCCTGCACCGGCACGCCCTCGGTGATGACCACGAGCAGGCCGATGCCCGCGTCGATGGCCTCGATGCAGGCGTCCTTGGTGAACGCCGGCGGCACGAAGACGACCGAGACGTCGGCACCGGTCTCGGCCATCGCCTCCTTGACGCTTCCGAAGACCGGCAGCTCCTGGCCGGCGAGCTCGACCGAGGTGCCGGCCTTGCGGGCGTTGACGCCGCCGACGATGTTCGAGCCGGCGTCGAGCATCAGGGTGGTGTGCTTGGAGCCCATGCCACCGGTCATGCCCTGGACGATGATCTTCGAGTCCTTGTTGAGGTAGATCGACATCTCAGTTGCCTCCCGCGTTCGCCAGCTCGGCTGCTCTGTCTGCCGCACCGTCCATCGTGTCGACCTGCGTCACCAGCGGGTGGGCCAGCTCGTCGAGGATCTGGCGTCCCTTGTCGACGTTGTTCCCGTCGAGGCGCACGACGAGCGGCTTGGTCGCCTCGTCGCCGAGGATCTCCAGCGCGCCCTTGATGCCGTTGGCGACCTCGTCGCAGGCGGTGATGCCGCCGAAGACGTTCACGAACACGCTCTTGACCTGCTCGTCGTGGAGGATCACGTCGAGGCCGTCGGCCATCACCTGCGCGTTGGCACCGCCTCCGATGTCGAGGAAGTTCGCCGGCTTCACGCCGCCGTGCTTCTCGCCGGCGTAGGCGACGACGTCGAGGGTCGACATGACCAGGCCCGCGCCGTTGCCGATGATCCCGACCTGGCCGTCGAGCTTGACGTAGTTGAGGTTCTTGTCCTTCGCCTTGGCCTCGAGCGGGTCGGACTCCTCACGGATCACGAAGGCCGCGTGGTCCTCGTGGCGGAAGTCGGCGTTCTCGTCGAGGGACACCTTCCCGTCGAGCGCCTCGAGCTTGTCCCCGGTCAGCCGCGCGAGCGGGTTGACCTCGACCAGCGTGGCGTCCTCCTCGACGAACACCGACCACAGCTGCTGGACCATCTCGATCGCCTGGTCGCGCAGCGCGGAGGGGAAGCCCGCCTCGTCCACGATCGCGGCCGCCTTCGCGGCGTCGACGCCGGTGCCGGGGTCGATCGGGATCTTCTTGACGGCGTCCGGGTTGGTCTTGGCGACCTCCTCGATCTCGACGCCGCCCTCCACGCTCGCGATGCACAGGTAGGAGCGGTTGGAGCGGTCGAGCAGGAAGGAGAAGTAGTACTCCTCCTCGATCGACGCCCCCGGCACCACCAGCACCCGGTTCACGGGCAGGCCCTTGATCTCGAGGTCGAGGATCGCGCGGGCGGCCGTCTCGGCCTCCTCGGGCGTCTTCGCGACCTTCACGCCGCCGGCCTTGCCGCGGCCACCGGCCTTCACCTGGGCCTTGACGACGACGACGCCACCGATCTCCTCCGCGGCCGCGCGAGCGTCCTCGGGGGTCTCCACGGTCTTGCCGAGTGCTCCGGCCACTCCATGCTTGGCAAAGAGTTCCTTTGCCTGGTACTCCATCAGGTCCACTGTTCGCCCAGTCCTTTGTTCTGTTCGACAAGCCCCGTCTGCCAGGGCAGGGTCCGGCCTTCGCACCCTAGTCCCGTGGCGCGGGTCACGGCAGGGCGGGTCGGTGGACGGGCGCCGGCGGCGGACCGTGCGGCGGAGGCTCAGGCCCCGACGGCGAAGTGGCCGGCGACCCAGCCGGTGATCTCGTGCGTGGGCGCGCCGGGGGTGAAGACCTTGGCGACCCCCAGCTCCTCCAGGAGCGGGATGTCCTCCTCGGGGATGATGCCCCCGCCGAAGACCACGATGTCGGAGGCGTCCCGCTCGGCGAGCAGCTCCAGCAGCTTCTTGAACAGGGTCATGTGGGCACCGGAGAGCACGGAGAGGCCGATCAGGTCGGCGTCCTCCTGGATGGCGGTCTCGACGATCTGCTCCGGCGTCTGGTGCAGGCCGGTGTAGATGACCTCGTGGCCGGCGTCGCGCAGCGCGCGCGCCACGATCTTGGCGCCGCGGTCGTGGCCGTCGAGGCCAGGCTTGCCGACGACGATCCGGATCCGTCCGGTGGACTGCTCGGTCATGTCCGCAGGGTAGCCGAGCGGTGATCCTCACCACGCGGGGCGGGCCCGACGCCTCTCCTGTGGGCCGCTGTCACGCCTGAACCGTCCACAGGCCCCACCCGGGCCGGGGACAGATCGGCCATCATGGACCGCACCGGGATTTTCAGGTGCGTGACCAATCCGTTACAGTCTCTGCTCGTTGTCTCAGGACCAGAACACCCCCGACTGGAAGAGCCACCGACTACATGGGTAACCACCGTGCGGACCACCGCGGCCCTCGCCGCCGGTCCGAGTCGACCCCGCGTCGGGTCGCCACGGTTCCCACCCCCGGTAGCACCTCCGGCGGCGGCCGTCGCAAGGCCAGCCGCCACACCGGCACCCGTGGTCCGCTCTTCAAGGGCCTGCCGTCGGTTCCCGTCCTGCTCGGTGTCGCGGCGCTCGCCGCGTCCATCGGTGGCGCGGTCACCGTCTCCGAGCCTGCCGCTCCCTCCGGCAACCACCGGCTGGTCGCCGCCAACGCACTGAACGGCGCCACCGGGCAGGCCACCAGCGACGCCCTGCGCGGTCGCTCGACGCTCTCCCGTGACTCCCGCCGCGACGCGCTCGCGGACTCCGCCGACGCCGACCTGGTCGCCGAGGCCGAGGCGATGACCAAGCGGCGCGACGCCGCCCTGGCCCGCTTCGCCCAGCTCGCCGAGCAGCAGTCGAAGAAGATCGAGAGCAACCGCTGGGTGCTCCCGCTGAGCCCCTCGGTCACGACCGCCGAGTTCGGCGACTACGGCCTGTGGGCCAGCTACCACACCGGCCTGGACTTCAACGGCGTCGAGGGCCAGGAGATCATGTCCGTCGCGAACGGCGTGGTCACCTCCGCCGGCTACGACGGCTCCTACGGCAACAAGACCGTGGTCACGCTCGAGGACGGCACCGAGGTCTGGTACTGCCACCAGAGCTCCTTCGGCGTCAGCGAGGGCGACGAGGTCCGCGCGGGCGAGGTCATCGGCTACGTCGGCTCCACCGGCAACGTGACCGGCTCCCACCTGCACCTCGAGATCCGGCCCGGCGCCGGCGACCCCGTCGACCCGTACGCCGCCTTCCTGGTCCACGGCATCACGCCGTAGCGGCTCGCAGCCTCGCCGGACCCCGCCGGCCGCGTCGCAGGACCGCTCAGAGCTTCTCGACGGGCGCGTAGCGCAGCAGCAGCCGCTTCACGCCCTCGCTGCCGAAGTCGATCGAGGCGACGGCCTTGTCGGCGGCTCCCTCGACCGCGACCACGGTGCCGAGGCCGAAGCTGTCGTGCACGACCCGGTCGCCCGGCGCCAGCGACGGCACCTCACGCGTGGGCTTGGCCTTCTTCGCGGCGTCGGCGCGCGCTGCGGCCGCGGAGAAGTTGCGACGGCCGGCGTCGGTGGGGGCCCCCCAGGAGGAGCGAGCGCCGCCGGCGAGGTCGGGGCGGTGCCACTGCGCCTGCGCCGCCTCGGTGCGCCGCCAGTCGACCAGGTCGACCGGCATCTCGTCGAGGAACCGCGACGCCGGGTTGTGGGAGGGCGCGCCCCACGCGGACCGGACGACGGCACGGGAGAGGTAGAGCCGCTGCTCGGCCCGGGTGACCCCGACGTAGGCGAGCCGCCGCTCCTCCTCCAGCTCCGGCTGGTCGCCCAGCGAGCGGGAGTGGGGGAACACGCCGTCCTCGAGCCCGGTGAGGAACACCACCGGGAACTCCAGGCCCTTCGCGGTGTGGAGGGTCATCAGCGTGACCACTCCCTCGGCTTCGCTGCCGTCGCCGGTCGGTTGATCCGGGATCTGGTCGGCGTCGGCGACCAGCGCCACCCGCTCCAGGAAGTCCGAGAGGCCGGGGGCGACGGTCCCCGCGTCGACGTCGCTGGGGTCCGCGGAGGGTCCGGCCACGGGGTCGTCGGAGAACTCCCGGGCCACCGCCACGAGCTCGGCGAGGTTCTCCAGCCGGGTCTCGTCCTGCGGGTCGTCGGAGGCCTCGAGCTCGGTGAGGTAGCCGGAGCGGTCCAGCACCGACTCCAGCACCACGTCGGGCCGCTCCCCCGCGTCGACCATCGACTGCAGCTCCTCGACCATCGCGACGAAGCCGCGGATCGCGTTCAGCGAGCGTGACACCAGCCCCGGCGCCTCGTCGGCGCGGCGCAACGCCTCCCAGAAGGTGACCCGCTCCCGCTCGGCGTACGCCGCGACCATCGCCTCGGCCCGGTCGCCGATGCCACGCTTGGGGGTGTTGAGGACCCGGCGCAGCGAGATCTCGTCGTCGGAGTTGACCAGCATCCGCAGGTAGGCGACCGCGTCGCGGACCTCGCGCCGCTCGTAGAAGCGCACCCCGCCGACCACCTTGTAGGGCTGGCCGGTGCGGATGAACACCTCCTCGAACACGCGGGACTGTGCGTTGGTGCGGTAGAACACCGCCACGTCCGACGGCTTGACCCCCGCCTGGTCGACGAGGGTGTCGATCTCCTCGGAGACGAACCGCGCCTCGTCGCGCTCGTCGTCGGCGACGTAGCCGACGATCCGCTCGCCCTGGCCGGCGTCGGACCAGAGCCGCTTGGGCTTGCGGCCCTTGTTGTGGCCGATCACCGCGTTGGCGGCGTTCAGGATGGTCTGGGAGGAGCGGTAGTTCTGCTCGAGCAGGATCGTCTGCGCCTGCGGGAAGTCCTGCTCGAAGTCCAGGATGTTGCGGATGTTGGCGCCGCGGAAGGCGTAGATCGACTGGTCGGCGTCACCGACCACCATCAGCTCGCTGGGAACGACCCGCTCGGCCGCGGGGTCGAGGTCCTCGGGGTTGTCGGCGCACAGCTGGTGGACCAGGGCGTACTGGGCGTGGTTGGTGTCCTGGTACTCGTCGACGAGCACGTGCCGGAACCGGCGGCGATAGCTCTCCCGCACGTCCGGGAACGCCTGGAACAGCTGGACGGTGGTCATGATCAGGTCGTCGAAGTCGAGGGCGTTGGCCTCGCGCAGCCGCCGCTGGTAGTGGGTGTAGGCGAGGGCGCAGGCCTCCTCGTACTGGTTGCGGGCCTCGCGGGTGACCTCCTCGGCGTCACGCAGCTCGTTCTTCTGGTCCGAGGCCCAGTTGAGGAGCACGTTGGGCGGGAACCGCTTCGGGTCGAGCTCGAGGTCCTTGGCGACCAGCGTCATCAGCCGCTTGGAGTCGGCGGAGTCGTAGATCGAGAACGAGGACTTGAAGCCGAGCTTGTCGATCTCCTTGCGCAGGATCCGGACGCACGCGGAGTGGAAGGTGCTGACCCACATGATCCGCGCCCGCTTGCCGACGAGCTGCTCGACCCGCTGCTTCATCTCGGCGGCGGCCTTGTTGGTGAAGGTGATCGCCAGGATCGATCCGGGGTGGGCGTGACGCTCGCTGACCAGCCAGGCGATCCGGCGGGTCAGCACCCGGGTCTTGCCGGAGCCGGCGCCGGCCACGACCAGCAGCGGTGCCCCCTCGTGGACCACCGCCGCCCGCTGCGGCTCGTTGAGCCCGTCGAGCAGCTCCTCGCGGCTCGGTCCGCGTCGCGGGGGCGCGGGCTCGGAGGCGGCGGCGAGGTGCTCGAAGCCGGGCAGCGGGGTCGACGTGCTCATGGGTCCCCAACCCTACGGCGGGGTGCCGACTCCGGTGCCGCCGGCCGACCGGCCTCAGGTGTGCGCGGGGGCCCAGAAGACCGCGACGGCGACGTTGAGCGCGGTGAGCAGCAGCAGCCCGGCCCAGAGACCCTGCGGGATCGAGGGTTTGCGCACGTTGGCCATCACCAGGCCGAGGACGACCAGGCCGATCACCAGCTTCACGCCGACCTTCGCGTGGTCCACGGACGCGTCACCCGCCTCGAGCACCCCCACCAGGCCGAGGCCGGCGACGAACGCAAGACCGGCGCCGTCGCGCATCGCGCCGTTGACCCGCTTCCCGGTGTCCGCGGTCTGGGCGAGCAGTCCGCCGAAGAGGGCCGCGAAGCCGAGCAGGTGGAGGAGCAGCAGGATCAGACGCACGGTCTCCATGCGCGCAACCTACTCGGATGGCCGGAGACCCTTGCCACACGGTCCCTGCATGCGGTGGGGTGACCCCCATGCCTCTCGCCCACGCCGCCCACCAGATCATCTCGGCCGTCGAGGACGAGCCGGCCCAGACCTGGGAGTGGCTCTCCACGGTCGAGGACGCCATCAACGGCGCCTTCGACCCGATCGCGGACGGCGTGGGGTCGGTGATCTTCGCGAAGGTGCCGATCTTCGGCACCGACGCCCCGCTCATCGTGTTCTGGCTGGTCGCGGCGGCGTTGATCTTCACCATCTACTTCCGCGGCGTGCAGTTCCGCAGCGCGAAGACCTCCCTGGACCTGGTCCGGGGCAAGTACTCCCGGGCGAGCGACCCGGGCGAGGTGACCCACTTCCAGGCGCTGTCCTCGGCCGTGTCGGGCACCGTCGGCCTCGGCAACATCGCGGGCGTCGGCGCCGCGGTCGTGATCGGCGGGCCCGGGGCGACGTTCTGGATGATCATCGCGGGGCTGCTCGGCATGTGCACCAAGTTCGTCGAGTGCACGTTGGGGGTGAGGTACCGCGAGGTGCACGAGGACGGCACGGTCACCGGCGGCCCGTTCAAGTACCTGCCCATCGCCTTCGAACGCTTCGGCAAGGTCTTCTCCAACTCGATGGTCGCGATCTTCGCCGTCGCCCTGTTCATGTTCGGCGCCATCGGCGGCAACATGTTCCAGGCCAACCAGACGATGGCGCAGGCCCGGGAGGTCACCGGCGGCGACGAGGGCTTCCTCGGGTCCTCGGGCTCCGCGCTGATCTTCGGGATCGTGCTCGCTCTGCTCGTGGGCGCCGTGATCCTCGGCGGCATCACCTCGATCGCCAAGGTCACCTCGCGCCTGGTGCCGGTCATGGGCATGCTCTACCTGGGCACCTGCCTGCTGGTGATCCTGGGCAACATCGACCACATCCCCGGCGCGGTCGGGACGATCGTCTCCGAGGCCTTCAACCCGACCGCCGCCGGTGGCGGTGTCATCGGCGTGCTGATCGTCGGCTTCCAGCGCGCGGCGTTCTCCAACGAGGCTGGCGTCGGCTCGGCACCGATCGTCCACTCCGCGGTGAAGACCAAGCACCCCGTCAGCGAGGGCTACGTCGCGCTGCTCGAGCCCTTCATCGACACGGTCATCGTGTGCACCATGACCGCCCTCACCATCGTGGTGGCCGACACCAACTTCTACAACGAGGCCGTGGCGTCGGTCGCCGCCGGCGGTGACGCCCCCGACGGCGTGGTCGTCACCTCGCGTTCCTTCGAGACGTTCCTGCCGCAGTTCCCGGTGCTGCTGGCGATCGCGGTGGCGCTGTTCGCGTTCTCGACGCTGATCACGTGGAGCTACTACACGATGAAGGCCTGGACGACCCTGTTCGGCCGCACGCCGACGAGCGAGATGATCTTCAAGCTCGTCTTCTGCCTGTTCGTCGTCATCGGCGCCACCGTCAACTTCACCTCGGTCCTCGACTTCGCCGACGCGATGCTGTTCGTGTGCGCGATCCCGAACCTGTTGGCCTGCTACCTGCTGCTGCCCAAGGTCCGCGAGGAGATCCGCGACTTCCGCGAGGGTCGTCGCAGCGGAGCGATCGCCGTGGTGCCGGTCGAGGAGCGGGCCACCACCTGAGGAGGCGGCCCGCTCCGCGGGTCACTTCCTCGACTTCGCGCGCCTGCGCGGTGCCGGTCGAACGACCAGCACCGGGCAGGGCGCGTAGTGCTGGACGCGCTGCGCGGTGCTGCCGACCAGGACGGTGTCGCTGAGGCCGCGGCCGCCTGCCGCGACCACGATCAGCCCCGCGTCGACCGCCGCCGCGGCCTTGATGATCTCGTTGGCCGGCGATCCGGCGCGCACCTTCCGGTGCAGCGCGGGTCCCCAGCCCTCGAACACCGCGGCCACCGTCTCGACCGCGGACTCCGCGGCCTTGCGGAAGCCGCCGGCCTCGAGGTCGGCCCGCCGTCGCTCGGTCGGCGAGAGGTCGTCGGCGAAGGCGACCGCGGCCAGCGGCCGGATCACCGCGACCACCGAGACGTCGCTGATCTTCGCGGGGTCGGCGAAGGACTTCAGGTGCCGCGCCGCCCGCAGTGACTGCTGGCTGCCGTCGGTGGCGACGATCACGTGCATCAGAGGTCTCCCCTCGAACCGGTGGTGACCGAGTCCCGGTCGACGCTCCCGGGCCGGGACCTCGAGCCGAAGAAGTACTCGACCAGGAACAGCGCCACGCCCACCGCGAGCAGGCCCGCGCACCACAGCAGCGAGGTCGGGTCGTCGTAGACCGACCACGCCAGGATGGCGAGGTTGCCGACCAGCCCGACGACCAGCAGCGGGGTGTTGGCACGGAAGGCGCGCTCGTCCTCGTCCTGACCGCGCAGCTTGAGGCAGGAGACGATCACCAGGGCGTAGATGAACAGCAGGAAGAGCACGGTCACCAGCGCCAGCCGCTCGACCAGGGACTGCCCCTCGACGCTCGGCGCGAGGGTGCCGACCACCAGCAGCGCGGCGACCACGACGGCGCTGAACAGCAGCCCCACCCAGGGGCTGCGTCGCGTGGGGTGGATCTTGCCGAACATCTCGGGCACGACGTCCTCGTTGGCCATGCCGTAGAGGATCCGGGGCTGCGTCACGACGGCGACCAGAGTGGTGTTGGTGATCGCCACCATCGCGATCACCGAGAACAGCGTGGCCATGAAGCCGGTGTCGACCGGCAGGATGCCGGTCCTCACGACCTCCAGCAGCGCGGCCTCCGAGCCGGCGAGCGTGTCGACCGGCACGGTCAGCGCCGCAGCCATCGACACGAGCACGTAGATGACGCCGGCGGTGACCATGCCGCCGATCAGCGACCGGGGGAAGGACCGGTGCGGGTCGATCGTCTCCTCGGCGACGTTCGCGGTGTTCTCGAAGCCGGTCATCGCGAAGAAGGAGAGCGCGACGCCCGCGAGGATCGCCAGCGACCAGTTGGTGTCACCGGTGTCGAACTCGGTGAGCACCCCGAAGTCGGCGTCCCCCTGGACGACGTACCAGATCGCGATGACCAGCACGATGATCAGGCCGGCGATCTCGACGAAGGCCATGACCATGTTGATCACCACCGACTCGGAGATGCCGACGAAGTTGACCACGGTCAGCGCCGCGACGAACAGCAGCGTCACCAGCAGGGCCGGAGGGCCTGCCCAGAGCGTGGCGAAGTACGACGCGAACCCGCCGGCCAGGGAACCCGCCGCCGCGAAGCTCGCGGACAGGAACGAGACCGTGATCAGGAACGTGAGCGCCCTGCTGCCGAACGCCTTGTTGACGTAGAGCGCTGCTCCGGCCGCTTGCGGGTACTTGGTGACCAGCTCCGCATAGGCGGTGCCGGTGATCGCGGCGATGGAGACGCCCACGGCGAACGCGATCCAGAAGGCGCCGCCGACGGCGGCCGCCACCAGGCCGATGAGGACGTAGATGCCGGACCCGAGGACGTCACCGAGGGTGTAGAAGAACAGCTGTCGACCGGTGATCGACCTCCGCAGCCCCCCGTCGTCGGTCGCGTCGTCGGCAAGGACGTCGGCAGGGTCGTCGGCGTGCGCGGGGCGGAACTCGGCCACGGATGGAGCCTCTTCTCGGTGGGAACGCGGGGGCCCTTCACCGAACCCAACCGGCGGGCAGGTTGTCAAACATCCGTTGGGGTGAGTGGCGGGGTGGCCGGGAGGTCAGAGCAGGTGCCGGTCGGAGGCCCAGCGCGTGAGCTCGTGGCGCGAGGAGAGCTGCAGCTTGCGCAGCACCGAGGACATGTGGGTCTCGACGGTCTTGATGGAGATGAACAGCTCCTTCGCGACCTCCTTGTAGGCGTAGCCGCGGGCGATCAGCCGCATCACCTCCCGCTCCCGCTCGGTGAGCCGGTCGAGGTCCTCGTCCACCGCGGCGACCTCGATCGAGCCGGCGAAGGCGTCGAGCACGAAGCCCGCCAGCCGCGGGGAGAACACCGCGTCGCCGTCGGCCACCCGCCGGATCGCGTCGACCAGCTCCGGCCCCGTGATGGTCTTCGTGACGTACCCGCGGGCACCGCCGCGGATGGTGCCGATCACGTCCTCGGCGGCGTCGCTCACGGACAGGGCGAGGTAGCGGGTGGCCTCGCTCCGCGCGCGCTTCACGACCTGCACGCCGCCTCCACCCGGCAGGTGGACGTCGAGCAGCACGACGTCGGGCCGGTGCGCGTCGATCACCGCGACCGCCTCGTCGACGTCGCCGGCCTCGCCGACGACCTCGACCGAACCCGCGGCAGCCGCCAGCTCACCGCGCACCCCGCCGCGGAACATCGCGTGGTCGTCGACGAGCACGACCCGGACCGGTCCGGGCGTGGTCTCGGTGGGCTCGGGGGTGGTCTCACTGGTCATCGGTGCCTCCTGCGGTCACGGGAAGGTGCAGCCGCACCTCGGTCCCCTCTCCGGGGGCGGATCGGATCTCGGCGTCGCCGCCGTGCCGGGTCATCCGGTCGTGGATGCTCTGGCGCACGCCGTAGCGGTCCTCGGGGACCTCCGCCGGGTCGAAGCCGACCCCGCGGTCGCGGACGAAGACCGAGATCCCGGCGTCGGTGAGCTCGGCGTAGAGGTCGACCCGGTCGACCCCGGCGTGCTTGGCCGCGTTGGTCAGCGCCTCGCCGGCGGCGCGGACCACGGGCGTCAGCGCCTCGGCGTACGGGAGGTCGCCGACGACGACGACCTCCACCGCCACACCGTGGCCGTCCTCGACGGCGGCCGCGACCCGGCGCAGCGCGCCCGCGACGGTGCGCTCGTCGGTCGAGTCGCCCCGGTAGAGCCAGCCACGCAGGTCGCGCTCCTGCGAGCGCGCGAGCCGGGCGACGGTCGTGGCGTCGTGGGCGTTCTTCTGGATCAGGGCCAGCGTCTGCAGCACCGAGTCGTGGAGGTGGGCGGCCACGTCGGCCCGGTCCTGGGTCCGGACCCGCTCCGCGCGCTCGGCCGTCAGGTCGGCGGCCAGGCGGTAGATCCACGGCCCGACCACGATGCCGATCCCGGCCACCGCCAGCAGCGACACCAGGGTCACGTCGCGGGCCAGCGCGAACGACGAGCCACCGCGCAGCGACACCAGGACGAGAGCTCCGACGATGAGCAGCAGCCCGAGCACCAGCCGGCTGTACGCCGCCCAGCCGCCGCTGCCCAGGACGACCCGGACCGGGTCGACCCGACCGGTGCGGTCCAGCCACCGCTCCTGCTGCGCCTCGTCGGCCTGGCGCCACAGCAGCGCCACCCCGCCGACACCGAGCAGCGCCGCGAGGAACAGCCCGCCCTGGCCGAAGACGGCGTCGAGCAGCAGCACCGCGCCGAGACCGAGCGCTGCGAGCGCCTGCAGCGGGCCGACGTCGGCCCACCGGCGGATCCGCCCCGGGCGCCGGCCGTCCCGGCTGGCGCCCTCCAGGCCCGGGGCGTCCTGCGCGAAGGCGGAGTCGGCGGGCAGCACCATCCACAGCGCGCCGTACAGGAAGACGCCGAGCCCGCCGAGCGTGGTCGCCAGCACGAACCCCAGCCGCACCCACAGCACCGGCAGCGCGAGGTGGCGCGCCAGTCCGGACGCCACGCCGCCGAGCACCGGCTGCCGGGTGTCGCGGGTGGCGCGGCGGAATGCCTCGGCGCTCACGGTGTCCGTCGGGTTGCTCATCTCCTCTCAATCCTCACACGCAGTCGGGTCGGCCACCATGAGGCAGGACCCCGACCCGACCCTGAGACGCCTGGCCCCGGACCCCCGGCCGAGCAGGGGGCATGATCAGGGGCGTCCCCGATGGTCCGGGACGCCCCGTCGCGACACGCTGGAGCCATGACCACCACACCTCCTGAGTCCCCCGAGTCGCCCGCCGACACAGGTCCCGAGTCCGGGCCCCGCGTCACCCGTGACGAGGTCCGCGACCTCGGTCGGCTGCGGCGCACGACCACCGAGCGCAAGGTCGCCGGCGTCGCCGGTGGGCTCGCCCGCCACCTCGACGTCGACCCCCTGCTGCTGCGGGTCGGCTTCGTGGTGCTGGCCTTCTTCGGCGGCGCCGGCCTGATCCTCTACGCGGCAGGCTGGGCGTTGCTGCCCGAGGACGGCGCGGAGCGCGCCCCCGTCCACCTCGACGAGCGCAGCCGGACGATCGCGCTGGTGGCACTGGGCGTGCTCGCGCTGCTGGCGCTGGTCGGCGACTCGTGGGGGGCCGGCTGGTTCCCGTGGCCACTGGCCATCATCGGGCTGATCGCCTTCGTCTGGCTCAGCCGGAGCCGCGAGCGGGGTGCGCGGCGGGCCGCCGCCCACGACCCGTCCCTGGCGGGCGACGTGGAGGCGACAAGCGCCGCTGCGACCTACGTCCCGCGGCCGCGGGACCCCCGCAAGCGCGGGCCGCGGCTGTTCTGGTTCACGCTGCTGCTGGTCGCGGTGGCCGAGGGCGTCCTCGGGATCCTCGACGGGGCCGGGCTGCGCGTCGTCGACTCGGCGTACGCCGCCCTGGCGGTCGGCATCGTCGCGGCGATGCTCGTGGTCGGGTCCGTGATGGGCCGCGCCGGCGGCCTGATCGCCCTGGGCCTGGTCGCCAGCCTCGGGCTCGCCGCCGCGACCGCGGCCGAGCGCTGGGAGGGCGAGCGCTACGAGTACGTCCCGACCTCCGGCTCGGAGGTCCAGGACAGCTACGCGATGGGCCACGGCGCGATGCTGGTCGACCTGACCGACCTCGACCCCGAGGAGCTCGACGGGCGCACCATCGACGTCAGCGGCGACATCGGCGAGATCGTGGTCCGGGTGCCCGAGGACGCCAACGTCCGGGCGCGCATCGACATCAACGGGCCCGGCGGCTACGACCTCTTCGGTGGCCAGCAGGTCGGCGGCGGCTTCAGCAGCCGGACCACCGGCCAGTGGCGCAGCGCCTCCGACGACCCCAGCTTCACCATCGACGCCGCCCTCGAGGCCGGCGAGATCACCATCGAGACGGAGTGAACGACATGACCGAGCACGAGACGAGCACCCTCGACACGACCCGCGAGGACGCGTGGCGCCACCCTCTCAACGTCGGCCACCTGGTGATGGGCATCGCCTTCGCCGGCATGGTGCTGATCTGGGCGCTGGTCGCCGGGGAGGTGGTCGCGGACGGGGACATCCGGTGGCTGCTGCCGATCCCGTGGGTCAGCGCCGGCGCCGCCGGCCTGGTCGCCATGGCCCTGGGGGCACGGCGACGCCGCTGAGGCTGCCTAGGCTGGAGGGCATGTGCCTGCCGACCCTGGGGACCCTGGCCGTCGAGTCCGCCACGGACCGCCCGGACCTGCTCGCCGAGCCGGTCCGGGCGGCGCTCGCCTCCTGGCCTCACGCCGCGGACGTCGGCGTCGCGGAGATCGACCCCGGGCTGGCCGACACCGCCGCGTGCTCCGCGGCGTACGCCGTGCCGCTGGAGGCGGGCGCCAACTGCGTCGTCGTGGCCGGGAGGCGCGACGGTGAGGAGCGGGTCGCCGCCTGCGTCGTCCGCTCCGACACCCGGGCCGACGTCAACCTCCGGGTCAAGCGGTTGCTCGATGTCCGCAAGTGCTCCTTCCTGCCGATGGAGCGGGCGGTGGCGGGCTCGGGGATGGAGCACGGCGGGATCACGCCCGTGGGCCTCCCGGCCGGCTGGCGGCTGCTCGTGGACGAGCAGGCCGCCGCCACCGACCTGGTCCTGATCGGCTCCGGCGTACGCCGCAGCAAGCTCGTCCTCCCCGGCCGGCTGCTCCCCCACCTCCCGGGCGCCGAGGTGGTCGAGGGGCTCGCCCACTGAGGTTCACCCGGCCGCCACCGTGGCCTCACCACGGCGTCGCCTGCCGCGACGAGGCTGGCGTCATGACGATCACCCGGCGTGACCTCGTGCTCGGCCTGGCGTTCCTGCTGGCCTACCCCCTCGCCCTGGCGATCACGGGGTGGGCCGCCGCCCCCTGAGGGCCGCGCCCCGCTTGTCACGCCGGGTTACGACCTGTTCCACCCCCGGTATCTCCTGGGCGGTACAGGCCTCGACCCGGCGTTACATGCCTCCGGGCTCGGGCAGAGAAGCCTTGCGATCGTGACAGCGCTACTGTCACGATGGCGCACGTGCTGCTCTCCTACTCGCTGATGTACGACGGCAACCCCCGGGCCGCGGCCGACCAGGTCGCCGGCCTGGAGCGGGCCGGGATCGACGTGGTGTGGGTGGCCGAGGCCTACGGCTTCGACTCCCCCACCCTGATGGGCTACCTCGCGGCGCGGACCGAGTCCGTCCAGATCGGCTCGGCGATCCTCAACATCTTCTCCCGGACGCCCGGCACGCTGCTGCAGACCGCGGCCGGCCTCGACAACGTCTCGGGCGGCCGGGCGATCCTGGGGCTCGGGGCGTCCGGGCCGCAGGTGATCGAGGGCTGGCACGGCGTGCCCTACCGCAAGCCGCTGGCCCGCACCGCCGAGATCGTCGACCTGGTCCGTCGCGGGCTCAAGCGCGAGAAGCTCGTCAACGACGGCACCTTCACGCTGCCGCTGACCAAGGCCGACGGCGCCGTGACCGGCCTCGGCAAGCCGCTGAAGATCCTGACCCACCCCGAGCGCGACACGATCCCGATCTGGATCGCCGCGCTGGGACCCAAGTCGGTCGAGCAGGCCGCGAGCATCGCCGACGGCTGGATCCCCCACCTGTTCCACCCCGAGAAGTCCCCCCTCGTGTGGGGTGACGCCCTCGCGGCCGGCGCGGCGCAGCGGTCTCCCGAGCTCGCCCCGTTGCAGGTGAGCGCCGGCGGCATGGTCGCCATCGGGGAGGGCCCCGAGACCAAGGCGCTGCTCGACCTCGCCCGTCCGCTGTTCGCCCTCTACGTCGGCGGCATGGGCGCGAAGGGCAAGAACTTCTACAACGACGTCGCCCGGGCCTACGGCTACGAGCAGGAGGCCGAGGAGATCCAGGACCTCTACCTGGCCGGCCACAAGCGGGAGGCCGAGGCGAAGGTCCCGACGGAGTGGCTCGAGGCGTCCAACCTCGTCGGGCCGGCGTCGTACGTGCGGGAACGGATCGCGGCGTTCCGGGAGGCCGGCGTCACCCACCTGACGGTGATGCCCGCCAGCGACGACCCGGCCGCCACCGTCTCCCAGGTCAAGGAGTGGGTCTCGTAACCGCCGTCCAGCCGCTGCTACCTCGACGAGCACGAGGACCTCCGCAAGACCGCGCGCGCCTTCCTCCACCTGATGCAGCAGCTGCCCCAGGAGCGACTGATCATCGGCGCCCAGCCGGTCGCCGCGATCGAGGCGGTCGCGGACATGTGCCTGGACCACGCCAGGACCCGGGAGGCCTTCGGGCGCCCGATCGGGAGCTTCCAGCACAACCGCTTCCTGCTCGCGGAGATGGCCACGGAGGCGAGGGTGGCTCGCGCCTTCCTCGACGACTGCGTGCGGCGTCACCTCGACGGCGCGCTCACCGCCGTCGACGCGGCGATGATCACGTGGTGGACCACCGAGCTCCAGAACAAGATCGTCACCCAGGGCGTCCAGCTGCACGGCGGCTACGGCTACATGAGCGAGTTCCCCATCGCCAAGGCCTTCCTCGACAGCCGGATCTCCACCATCTACGGTGGCACGACCGAGGTCCAGAAGGAGATCATCGGCCGCAGCTTGGGGGTCTGAGCAGTAGAGATGACGGGGTTCCCGAGGCCGGGCGAGCTGTACGGCGGACGCTACGAGGTCCAGCGCGAGCTGGGTCACGGCGACGTCGGCACCGTCTACGAGGCCCACGACAAGGTGCTGGACCGCGACGTCGCGCTGAAGGTGGTGCTGCCCTCGACCGCGAATCGTGCCGACGTGCAACGCCGGTTCGCCCGTGAGGCGGCCGCCCTGGCCAGGATCCAGTCGCCCCACGTCGTCGGGATCCACGAGTACGGCGAGCACGAGGACACCGCCTACGTCGTCACCCAGCTCTGCCCCGACGGTGACCTGCGCCGCTGGCTGGCCGCGCACGGGCCCCTCGACCGACGACAGGGCGTCGCGCTCGTCGCCGCGGTGTGCGAGGCGCTCGTGGACGCCCACGACGCCCGGGTGATCCATGGCGACGTCAGCCCGGCCAACGTGCTGCTGCACGCCCGCGCCGACGGCCTCGTCCCCTACCTCGGCGACTTCGGCATCGTGCCCGCGGCCGGCCAGGACCTCGCGCCGAGCGGCGCGCTGTCCGGCTCGCCCGCCTGGATGGCGCCCGAGCGGCACTTCGGCCGGCCCGCCGACGAGGCCGGCGACGTCTACGGCACCGGCTGCCTGCTGTGGACGGTGCTGACCGGCCGCGCGCCGTACGCCGGGACGGACTTCGCGATGACCAACGCCCACATCAACGACCCGGTGCCGCAGCTCGGGACGCTGGACCGCGTGGACCTGCGGATCGACGCCCTGCTGGCCGCCGCCCTGGCCAAGGACCCCGCCCGTCGGCCCTCCGCCGAGGAGGTGCGCCGTGGCCTGCTCGACCTGCTCGACCTGCTGGCCGAGCTCGACGGCCCCGACCCGGCCGAGCCCGCCGAGGCCGACCAGGCGCCGCCTCGGCCCGTGCTGCTGGCCGCCGCGCTGGTGCTGGTGGGACTGGTCGTGGTCGTGGGCGCCGCGGCGCTGCTGCTGGGCTGAGGGGCTCAGCGACCGGTCGCCGGGTCCTCCGGCTCGAGGGCGTACGCGGCGGCGTAGCGGGTCGGCAGCTGGGAGGGATGGGTGTCGCACCCGCGCACCAGGCCCCGCGCGAGGGCGCGGCGCACCTGGGCGAGGTGGCGCTCCCACACGTCGACGACGGTGTCACCGCGGCGGATCGTGCAGGGGTCGCCCTCGATCACGTCGACCTCGGTGCCGTGGGTCACGGACTGCACCAGCGCGAGGGCGAGGTCGGTCACCCGGTCGGGGCCGAACCCCTCGGTGAGCAGCTGCACCCCGGAGATCCGGCCCGCCGCGGCCTGCAGCACCCGGGCCACCTCCACACCGCCGTCGCGGGCGAGGACGGCCGAGGGGGACTCCAGCTGGACCTCGAGCCGGATCCGGCCGGCCAGCTCCTTCTCGATCCGTTCCACGACGTGGAGCAGCGCCTCGACCTGGGCGGCGCCGGTGACGGTCCGGACGGTCACGACGAAGTCGGGCGGGATCTCCCCCAGCCCGTCCAGGAACCGGCCCAGCGTGCGCACCGCGCGCTGCCGGGTGTCGGGCCCGAGGGCGGGGATCCGGATGCCGGCCCGGGCGGGCAGGTCGCCGGAGTCACGGGCGGCGCACCACGACACGGCGGCCCGGTCGACCACGCGGTCCCCGGTCCACTGCGTGAAGTCGAGCCGCAGGTCCTCGATGGGGTCCTCGGCGAGCTTCTCCAGCACCCGGCCCATGAGGGCGTCGTCGCCGCCGAGCACCTGGTGGAACTCCTCGGCGTGCTCGAGGACCAGGGCTTCGGCCTCCCGGCCGCTGTCGCGCACGTGGTCGGCGTGGAAGTCACCGGCGAGGACGTACCAGGTGTGGACCGGTCGCCGGTCGGTCCCGGCCCCGGCGGGCTGTGCAGCAGCCTCGTCCGCGTCGACCAGGAGCTCGTCGACCTCGTGGGTCAGCGCGTCCAGATCCATCGCCCACACCCTAGTGGTGACCACCGGCATCGCGGGAGCCCGGTCCATCCCCCCTCAGCCCAGCGCGAGCAACCCGGCCACGGTCATGCCGACCGCTGCGCAGACCCCGAGCGTCCGCAACGGCGACCACCGCAGCCACAGCACCATCGCCAGGGCGAGCACCGTGATCGCGACCGGGGTCGGCTGGACCGTCGTGAGCAGCGGCAGCTCCAGCGAGAGCGGCCCGCTGTCGAGGACCCGGCTGTCCTCGAACAGCGTGTGGAGCGCGAAGTAGACGGCGAGGCTGGCGATCACGCCCACCACCGCGGCCGTGATGCCGGCGAGGGCGGCAGCCAGGCCGCGGTGGTGGCGCAGCCGCTCGACGTACGGCGCCCCGAGCAGGATGAACAGGAAGCACGGGACGAACGTCACCCAGGTGGTGACCAGCGCGGCGAGCACGGCCGCGACCCAGGGATCCAGCGGGCCGGGGTCGCGGTAGGCGCCGAGGAAGGCGACGAACTGGACGACCATGACCAGCGGCCCCGGGGTGCTCTCGGCCAGCGCGAGGCCGCGGACCATCTCCCCCGGGGCGAGCCAGCCGTAGACCTCCACCGCCTGCTGCGCGACGTAGGCCAGCACGGCGTAGGCGCCGCCGAACGTGACCAGCGCCGCGCCACCGAAGAAGAGCCCCTGGTCCACGAAGACGCTGCCACGGCCGAGGACCAGTGCCAGCACCACCACCGGGGCGACCCAGAGCGCGAGGCCGACCAGCAGCACCAGCGTCGAGCGACGCACGGAGGGCGGCTCGGCGTGGAGCGCGTCGTCGGCGATGAGGGGCGCCGGCCCGTCGTCCTCGCCGGAACGCCGGGGCGCCGCCACCACCGGCAGGCCCGCCCGGGCCAGCAGCCAGCCCGCCACCGCGGCGGCCCCGACGACCGCCGGGAACGGCACCCCGAGCGCGGTCAACGCCACGAACGCGGCCACCGCGAGCACCACGAGCGCCGGGTGGTGCAGGGCCTTGGAGCCCAACCGCCACAGCGCGCTGACGACGATCGCGATCACCGCCGGCGCGACGCCGAGGAAGAACGCCTCGACCCACGCGGTGTCGCCGTAGGCGACGTAGAGGCCGGAGAGCGCCAGCAGCGCCACCACCCCGGGGAGCACGAACAGGATGCCCGCCACCAAGGCGCCGCGCACCCCGTTGAGCAGCCACCCGACGTACGTCGCCAGCTGCTGGGCCTCCGGGCCGGGGAGCAGCGTGCAGTAGGACAGCGCGAACAGGAACCGCTGGTGCCCGATCCAGCGCTTCTCCTCGACGAGGGTGCGCTCCATGACGGCGATCTGGCCGGCCGGACCGCCGAAGGTCTGCAGCGAGATCAGGAACCAGGTCCTGGTCGCGACCCGCAGCGGCAGCACGTCCTCGGGCACGTGCGGAAGTGAACCAGACCGGGGGCACCGGCGTCGCCCACCCTTCCGGGCGCTGGCCCTCGACGACGGCGAGGTCTAGGTTGAGGTCACGCGTGAGAGGAGCCTGCGGTGCAGAGACTGGGGGCGGCGCTCGCGGGGGCGATCCTGGTGCTGGCCACCGCCCCGACCGCGGGCGCGACGACGGTGCCGGTGGACACCTGGTCCTACGATCCGGCCACGCACCAGCTGGTCAGCAGCGCCGGGAGCCCGCCCTTCTCGATCCAGGGTGGATCGCCCTCCTCCGAGGACTCCGGCGCAGCTGCCGTCGCCTTCACGACGGCTCCCTCGCTGGCGACCCGTCCCGGTGGCACCGCCGTCGTACCCGGTGCCGCCGACTTCGCCTACGAGGCCGTGCTGAGCATGGACCGGCTGCGCGCCCGGTCCACGCCGAACGTCTTCCAGTTCGGCCTGTACCGCGGCCACCAGGTCAAGCTGCAGCTGAACCGGACCGGCGTGCCGCAGTGCGTGCTCAACGGCACCGGCGGCCGGATCATCCTCACCGCCGCCACGCCCTCCCTCGACGACGGCGGGCAGCAGCACACGTTCTCCTGCTGGCGCCGGGGCGGCGACGTGGGCGTCACCGTGGACGGCGTGTCCACCACCGCCGCGTTCGCGCTCGGCACGGTGACGCCGACCGGGACGGTCACGTCCGGCAACCGGACCTCGACCGGAAAGCCCGGCGACCAGCTCTTCGGCAGGATCTGGCAGCTCAGCGTCGCCGTCGGCTAGCGGCGGGACCGCGGCTGGGCGGTCCTACTCCCACTCGATGGTGCCCGGCGGCTTCGAGGTGATGTCCAGGGCAACCCGGTTGACCTCGGCCACCTCGTTGGTGATCCGGGTCGAGATCGTCTCGAGCACGTCGTAGGGCACCCGCGCCCAGTCGGCGGTCATCGCGTCCTCGGAGGTGACCGGGCGCAGCACGACGGGGTGGCCGTAGGTGCGGCCGTCGCCCTGGACGCCGACCGAGCGGACGTCGGCGAGCAGCACGACCGGGAACTGCCAGATGTCGCGGTCGAGACCGGCGTGGGTCAGCTCCTCGCGCGCGATCGCGTCCGCGCGGCGCAGGATGTCGAGCCGCTCGCGGTCGACCTCGCCGATGATCCGGATCCCGAGGCCGGGCCCGGGGAACGGGTGGCGCCACACCATGCTCGGCGGCAGCCCCAGCTGCTCCCCGACCGCACGCACCTCGTCCTTGAACAACGTGCGCAGCGGCTCGACGAGCTCGAACTGCAGGTCCTCGGGGAGCCCTCCCACGTTGTGGTGGGACTTGATGTTGGAGGTGCCGGCACCGCCGCCGGACTCCACGACGTCGGGGTAGAGCGTGCCCTGCACCAGGTAGGCGGTGACCTGCTCGCCCTTCGGGAGGTCCCCGAAGACCCGGACCTCCGCGGCCTCGAAGGTGCGGATGAACTCCCGGCCGATGATCTTGCGCTTCTCCTCGGGGTCCGAGACGCCCTCGAGCGCACCGAGGAACTGGTCCTCGGCGTCGACCACGTCGAGCTGGCTGAACACCTCCTCGAAGTCCCGCCTGACCTGCTCGGTCTCGCCGAGCCGCATCATCCCGTGGTCGACGTAGACGCAGGTGAGCCGGTCGCCGATGGCGCGCTCGACGATCGCTGCGGCGACGGCGGAGTCGACGCCACCGGAGAGCGCGCAGATCGCGCGGCCCTCGCCGATCTGCTCCCGGATCAGCTCGACCTGCTCGTCGATGATGTTGAGCATCGTCCAGGTGGGACGGCAGCCGGCGATGTCGAGCAGGAAGTGCTCGAGCACCCGCTGGCCGTGCTCGGTGTGGAGCACCTCGGGGTGCCACTGCACGCCGGCGAGGCCGCGGTCGAGGTCCTCGAAGGCCGCCACCGGCGTCACGGTCGTCGACGCCAGCACGTCGAAGCCCGCAGGGGCCGCGGTCACGGAGTCGCCGTGGGACATCCAAACCGTGTGCTCGGCGGGGATGTCCGCGAGCAGGGTGCCGTGGCTGCTGACGCCCACCCGGGTCCGGCCGTACTCGCGGGCGCCGGTGTGGGCGACCTCGCCGCCGAGCCCGAGGGCCATCAGCTGGAAGCCGTAGCACATCCCGAAGACCGGGACCCCGGCCGTGAACAGGTCGGTGTCGATGCCGGGGGCCGCCTCGGCGTACACGCTCGAGGGGCCGCCGGACAGCACGATCGCCTTCGGTCGGCGCGCCAGCAGCTCCGCCACCGGCATCGTGTGGGGCACGATCTCGGAGTAGACGTGCGCCTCGCGCACGCGGCGGGCGATGAGCTGGGCGTACTGGGCGCCGAAGTCGACGACGAGGACCAGGTCGTGATCAGGCGTCTCCGTCATGGCCAGAGCCTAGCCGGGCTCGGACGTGAGTCAGGGCCCGGCCGGGGAGGGAGGATGGCCGGGCCCTGAGCGTCCACCAGACCGCGGGCCGCGGGTGGACCGGGGATCCGGCCGAGGGAGGGAGGAGTAGGCCGGATCCGCCCGTACAACGAGGCCCGCCGGAGGTGGTTACGCCTGATCCTGACTTTTTTTCGGAACCTCAGGAGACCTCGACGATCGGCAGCCGCAGCGCCCCCGGCGCCGACTCCGGCACCACGGGCGAGCGAGGCGCCACCGGTGGGATCCGCTGGTAGCCCGCCCCCAGCTCGGGGCGCGGGTCCGGCTCGCCCTTGTTGGGCCAGAACGCCATCGCCCGCTCGGCCTGGGCCGTGATCGTCAGCGACGGGTTCACACCCAGGTTGGCCGAGATCGCCGAGCCGTCGGCGACGTGCAACCCCGGATAGCGATAGACGCGCTGGTAGGGGTCGACCACGCCGGACTCCGGGGAGTCGCCGATCGCGCAGCCCCCGATGAAGTGGGCGGTCAGCGGCATGTTGAACGGCTCCCCGATGTTGCCGCCGGGGATGCCGCCGATGACCTGGGCCATCCGGCGCACGGCCTCGTTGCCGGCGGGGATCCAGGTCGGGTTCGGGGCGCCGTGGCCCTGGCGGGAGGTCATCCGCCAGCGTCCGGTGAACCGGCCGCGCTTGCCGTAGGTGGTGATGGAGTTGTCGAGGCTCTGCATCACCAGCGCGATGACGGTGCGTTCGGACCAGTGCCGGACGTCGAGCAGGTCCCCGACGCTGTACCGCTGGCTCCACACCTCCCGCAGCCAGGTGCGCCACCGCGGGGCCGGGCCGTCGCCGTCGGTCAGCACGGTCTGCAGGAACGCCATCGCGTTGTGGCCCTTGCCGTAGCGCACCGGCTCGACGTGGGTGTGCTCGTCGGGGTGGAAGCTGGAGGTGATCGCGACGCCCTCGGTGTAGTCGGTGGGGTCCGACTTGGGGGCGATCGCCCCCAGGATCGACTCGGAGTTGGTGCGCGAGAGGTACCCGAGCCGGTCCGAGAGCCGGGGCAGGTGCCCCTCGTCCTTCATCCGGTGCAGCAGCTTCTGGGTGCCGAGCGAGGCTGCGGCCAGCACCACGTGGTCGGCCGTCAGGGTCCGCGTCGTGCGCGCCGTCTCCCGTCGGGCCTTGGTGAACCTCACGCGCACCTCGTAGCCACCGGTCCCGTCGGGCGAGCGGGGCGAGATCCGGGTGACCGTGGTCAGCGGCAGCACCGTGGCACCGCGGCTCTCGGCGAGGTGGAGGTAGTTCTTCACCAAGGTGTTCTTGGCGTTGTGGCGGCAGCCTGACATGCACTCGCCACAGTTGAGGCAGGTACGCCGGGCAGGCCCCGCGCCGCCGAAGTAGGGGTCCTCGACCTCTTCCCCGCGGGCCTGGCCGGGGGCGCCGAAGAAGACCCCGACCGGGGTCGGGTGGAAGGTGTCACCGACCCCCATGTCCTGGGCGACCTTCTCCATGACGTCGTCCGCCGGCGTGCGGTAGGGGTACTGGGTGACGCCCAGCATCCGCTTGGCCTGGTCGTAGTACGGCGCGAGCTCGGCGCGCCAGTCGGTGATGTGGGACCACTGCGGGTCGGCGTAGAAGGGACCCAGCGGTTCGTAGAGCGTGTTGGCGTAGACCAGCGAGCCGCCCCCCACGCCGGCACCGGCCACGATCAGGGTGTCGTGGACGGCGTCGATGCGCTGGATGCCGTAGCAGCCCAGCGCCGGTGCCCACAGGAAGTTCTTCAGGTCGAAGGTGCCGGAGGTGAAGTCCTCGTCGGCCAGCCGCGGGCCGGCCTCGAGGACCCCCACCCGGTAGCCCTTCTCGGTCAGCCGCAGGGCCGTGACCGAGCCACCGAAACCGGAGCCGACGACCAGCACGTCGTAGTGGACCATCAAGCACGACCCAGCTTCTTCATCAGCCGCAGGTTGGCCGTCATCACCTTGGTGTAGGTCTCCTCGGACATCCCCAGCATCGGCGCGAAGCGGATCAGTCGCTGCGTGGCCACCGACTGCGACTCGGTGTAGCGGTGGATCCCCTCGCTCCCCTGCCGGCGCCCGATCCCCGAGCGGCGCATGCCGCCCATCGGGGAGTCGATGCTCGCGAAGGTGGCCCCGAACGCCTCGTTGATGTTGACGGTGCCGCACCTGATGTCGCGCGCGATCGCCCGGGCACGGGCACCGTGCTGGCTGTAGACGGCGGCGTTGAGGCCGTACTCGCCCTCGTTGGCCCGGGCCACGGCGTCCGCCTCGTCGTGGAAGCGGTAGAGGGCGACCACGGGCCCGAAGGTCTCGTGCCCGAAGCAGGTCATGTCGGGGCTCACGCCCTCGAGGACGGTGGGTTCGTAGACGAAGGGCCCGAGGTCGGGGCGGTGGCGGCCACCCGTCAGCACCCGCGCGCCCTTGGCCACCGCGTCCGCGACGTGGGCCTCGACGGTGTCGAGCTGGTCCTGGCTGATCAGGGAGCCCATGTCGACGCCCCAGTCGAGGCTGGCGCCGAGCGACATCGCCTGGGTGCGGGCCACGAAGCGCTCCACGAACCGGTCGTAGACCTGGTCGGCGACGAAGAGCCGCTCGACCGACACGCACAGCTGACCGGCGTTGGAGAACGACGCGCGCACCGCACCCTCGGCGGCCCGCTCGAGGTCGGCGTCGCGGAGCACCAGCAGCGGGTTCTTGCCGCCGAGCTCGAGCGAGCAGCCGATCAGTCGCTCGGCGCACTGCTGCGCGACCAGGGTGCCGGTCGCGGTGGAGCCGGTGAAGCAGACGTAGTCGGCGCGCTGGATGATCGCGCCGCCGACCCGGGAGCCGGGCCCGGCGAGGACCTGCCACAGGTCGCGCGGGAAGCCGGCCTCCTCGAGCAGCTGGGCCCCGAGCAGCGCGGAGAGCATGGTCTGCGCGTCGGGCTTGGTGACCACGGCGTTGCCGGCCAGCAGTGCGGGGAGACCGTCGCACAGCGCCATGGTGAAGGGGTAGTTCCAGGGCGAGATGATGCCCACGACACCCTTCGGCACCCGGTTGACCTCGACCCGGGTCAGGCCCGGCACCACGCCGCGCCGGCGCCGGGTGTCGAGGTGGTCGTGGGCCGTGCGGGCGTAGTAGCGCGCGGTCAGGGCGATGTGGAGCGGCTCGTCGAAGGCGTGCTTGCGCGCCTTGCCGGACTCCCAGCAGATCAGGTCGATGATCTCGTCCTGGCGGTCGAGCACCAGGTCGTGCAGCCGCAGCAGCATCGCGCTGCGCTCCTCGAGGGTGGTGCGGGCCCACTGCTGCTGGGCGCGGCGGGCACGGGCGAACGCCTCGTCGACGTCGGCCTCGCTCGACTGGGGCACGTGGGCCAGCGGCTGGCCGCGCAGCGGGGAGTGGACGGCGGCGCTCTCGCCGCTGGTCGACAGCACCCTGCGGGTCAGCCGGGCGACGGCGGCCGGCTCGAGGGCGTACGACGCGGTGGGGTCGTGCTCGGGGTCGGCCGGACCGTCGAGCATCGGCCCTCCGGACGGGTGCTGGGCGCTCATGCCTACCGAGGGTATGTGACCACCGTCTCGCGATCTACCCCCGAGTAGCCTCAGGAGAGGTTTGACACAACAAACCTCGATGTCAAGACAGTGGCGACTCCGCCGCCCCGCCGCCCGGCGCCACCGGCGGGCGCTAGGAGCTGCGCGACCCCAGCTCACGCAGCATGTTGCTCGAGAACCGGGTGCCCATGTGGCGCAGCACCTGCGCCATCGCGGTCTGCACCGCCGGCCGGGCCAGGCCGGGGAGCGGCAGCCGGGCGCTGACCGTCAGGTCGATGGTGAGCCGGGTGCCGGACTCGATCGGCGCGAGCCGGTAGCAGCCCTGCGCGCCGGCGACGATGCCGGACTCCAGCGGCTCGTGGGTGAAGTCGATCCGGGTGTGCGGCTCGAACGACATCCGCTCCTTCATGGTCAGGTCGACCACCTTGCCGGAGAGCGGGACGCCCTGCAGCCACCAGACCCACACCTCGCGCGCCGGGTCGGCGTCGATCCGGGAGACCATCGGCGTCAGCCGGGCCACGGCCGCGGGGTCGACCAGCAGGTCCCACACGGCCTCGACAGGGTGAGGGACGTCGGCAGCGTCCTGCCGCGTCCGGGAGAAGACGGCCATTACTCGACCACGACCTCCACCCGCTGGAACTCCTTGAGCTCGGTGTAGCCGGTGGTGGCCATGGAGCGTCGCAGGGCGCCGATCAGGTTCATGGTGCCGTCGGCGACGCGCGAGGGGCCGAACAGGATCTCCTCGAGCGTGCCCACCGGCTCGAACTCCACGCGCTGTCCCCGTGGGAGCTGGCTGTGGTGGGCCTCCCCGCCCCAGTGGAAGCCGCGGCCGGGGGCGTCGGTGGCGCGGGCGAACGGCGAGCCGACCATCACGGCGTCGGCGCCACAGGCCACGGCCTTCGCGACGTCGCCGGACCGGCCGATCGAGCCGTCGGCGATGACGTGGACGTAGCGCCCACCCGACTCGTCGAGGTAGTCGCGGCGCGCGGCGGCCACGTCGGCCACGGCGCTGGCCATCGGGACGGCGACGCCCAGGACCGTGCGGGTGGTGTGGGCCGCGCCGCCGCCGAACCCGACCAGCACCCCGGCCGCACCGGTGCGCATCAGGTGGAGCGCCGCCTGGTAGGTCGCGCAGCCGCCCACGATCACCGGCACGTCGAGCTCGTAGATGAACTCCTTGAGGTTCAGCGGCTCGGACTGGCTGGAGACGTGCTCGGCGCTCACGGTGGTGCCGCGGATGACGAACATGTCGACACCCGCGTCGACGACCGCCTTGGCGTACTCCTTCGTGTGCTGCGGCGACAGCGAGCCGGCCACGGTGACCCCGGCGTCGCGCATCTGGCGCAGCCGGGCGGTGATCAGCTCCGGCCGGATCGGCTCGAGGTAGATCTCCTGCATCCGCCGGGTCGCGTCGGTGCCGGTGAGGCTGGCGACCTCCTCGAGCAGGTCGCTCGGGTCCTCGTACCGGGTCCAGAGCCCCTCGAGGTTGAGCACGCCGAGCCCACCCATCTGGCCCAGGGCGATCGCCGTCGCCGGTGACATCACCGAGTCCATCGGGGCCGCCAGCACCGGGATCTCGAACCGGTAGGCGTCGATCTGCCAGGCGACGCTGACCTCCTCGGGGTCGCGGGTGCGCCGCGAGGGCACGATCGCGATGTCGTCGAAGGAGTACGCACGGCGACCGCGCTTGGCCCGGCCGATCTCGATCTCGGTCACCGGGTCAGTCTGTCACGGCCCGCTCCCGCTCCGAGCCGCCCCGTACTAGTGTCCGTGGTCGCATCCTCGAGCGAGACGGGCACCGATGGCGACACCCGCGACAGACCGCGCAGCGGCCGTCTCCGGCCGTGCGCTCGGGGGCGGGGAGCCGGTCCCGTGAGCCCCGTCCGCGGCTTCTCGGGCTGGGTCGGGACGATCCTCGGCACCCCCGACCCGGTGCGACTGGCCCGCTTCTACGCCGGTGTCCTCGGCGGCGAGGTCGACGACCAGGACGCCAGCTTCGTCACCCTCAAGGTCGACGCGAGCGACTCGACGTACCTCGCCTTCCAGCTCGAGCACGACCACGTGCCGCCGGTGTGGCCGAGCCCCGGCGCGGGTGACCAGCAGATGCAGGCCCACCTCGACGTCGGGGTCGCCTCGGTCCCCGAGGCGGTCGAGGACGCGCTCGCCCTCGGCGCACGACTGGCCGAGGTCCAGCCCCAGCCCGACGTCCGGGTGATGCTCGACCCGGCCGGTCACCCCTTCTGCCTCTACCGCGACACCTGAGGCGCGAGCCGTCAGGCGCGCAGGTCGGCGGCGTCGAGCAGGGAGCGGCGCAGCCAGGCGCCGTAGCGTTCGATGCCCCACCCGCAGCTGCGCCGCAAGGCCAGGAAGGTCTGCGAGCGCAGCAGCACGTAGACCTCGTCGACCGCGTCGGGGTGGACGGGGCCGGTGGCCAGCAGCCGCACGACGTCGCCGGCGATGTCGTGGAGCCCGGCCTCGGAGGCCGTGACCAGCGCCTGGAGCTCGGGGTCCTGGTCGGCGGCGAGGGGCAGCACCGAGAAGATCGGCGCCATCGCGTCCAGTGCCGTGCAGGCGAGCCCGACGATCCGGTCCAGGCGCACCTCGCGGGAGGGCTCGTCGTCGAGGGCGAGCGCGGCGAAGGCCTCCTGCAGGTTGGTGTGCTCACCGAAACCCGCGCGCCGCAGCGCCGCCATCAGCAGCCCGGCCTTGCCCCCGAACGCCGAGGCCACGAGGTCCGGGGAGACGTCGGCGCTCTCGGCCACGGCCGCGATGGTGGTCCCGGACCAGCCCCGCTCGCCGAACAGCGACGCGGCGACGTCCGCGATCCGCAACCGGCGCTCCTCGGCGGCGGCGCGACGCCCACTGGCGTCGTACCGCCTCCTGGTGACCACGCGTGAAGCCTATCGACGGGCCGGGCGCCGACGCTGCCGCCCACCCGGCACCGTCCCCCGTGCGGCCCCGGGCGGGCGGCACGCCGCCCTGCGATTGGTTCCATACGAACCGGAACGAATATAGCGCGTCCGGGGCCGGATCGTCAGCACTTGTCCACAGACTTGTCGGGCCGGAGCCTCAGCGCCCGGTGTAGTTGGGGGCCTCGACGGTCATCTGGACGCCGTGGGGGTGGCTCTCGGTGAGCGACGCGGAGGTGATCCGGACGAACCTCCCCTTCTCCTGGAGCTCGGCGACGGTTCGCGCGCCGACGTAGAACATCGACTGGTTGAGGCCGCCGACGAGCTGGTGCGCCACGGCCGCGAGCGGGCCCCGGTAGGCGACCTGCCCCTCGATGCCCTCGGGGACGATCTGGTCGTCGCTGCTGACCTCCGCCTGGAAGTAGCGATCCTTGGAGTAGGACTTCTTGCCCCGGCTGCTCATCGCCGCCAGCGAGCCCATCCCCCGGTAGGCCTTGTACTGCTTGCCGTTGACGAAGACCAGCTCCCCGGGGGACTCCTCGCACCCGGCCAGCAACGAGCCGACCATCACCGCGTCGGCGCCTGCGACGATCGCCTTCGCGATCTCCCCGGAGTGCTTCATGCCCCCGTCGGCGATGACCGGTACGCCGGCGGGGCGGCAGGCCAGCGACGCGTCGTGGACCGCCGTGATCTGCGGTACGCCGACCCCGGTGACGACCCGGGTCGTGCAGATCGAGCCCGGGCCGACGCCGACCTTCACGGCGTCGGCGCCCGCGTCGACGAAGGCCTGCGCGCCCTCGCGGGTCGCGACGTTGCCGCCGATCACCTGGACGCCGCGGGTCGCGGGGTCGGACTTCAGGCGCTGCACCATGTCCAGCAGCAGCCGGACGTTGCCGTGCGCGGTGTCGGCGACCAGCACGTCCACGCCGGCCTCGATCAGCCGCGTCGCCCGCTCCCACGCGTCCCCGAAGTAACCGATCGCCGCGCCCACCATCAACCGGCCGTGGGCGTCGTTGGAGGCCTTGGGGAACTGCTCGGACTTCACGAAGTCCTTGACCGTGATCAGGCCGGCGAGCCGGCCGCGGTCGTCGACCAGCGGCAGCCGCTCCCGCTTGTGCTTGCGCAGCAGCAGCGTCGCCTCGTCGCGGGAGATCCCGACCGGTCCCGTGATCAGCGGCATCGGCGTCATCACCTCGTCGACCTTCGTGGTCGCCCACTCCGCGACCGGCGTGAACCGCAGGTCCCGGTTGGTGATGATGCCGAGCAGGGTGTCGTCGACGCCGACGACCGGCAGGCCCGAGACGCGGTAGTCACCGCAGATCCGGTCGAGCTCCTCCAGGGTCGCGTCGGGGCCGATGGTGACGGGGTTGGAGATGATCCCGGTCTGGGTCCGCTTGACCAGGTCGACCTGGTAGGCCTGGTCGTCGATCGAGAGGTTGCGGTGGAGGACGCCGAGCCCGCCCTCGCGCGCCATCGCGATCGCCATCCGGGCCTCGGTGACGGTGTCCATCGCCGCACTGACCAGCGGCACCCGCAGCGAGATCTCGCGCGTCAGCCGCGTCGTGGTGTCGATGTCGCTGGGCGCGAGGTCGGAATGACCCGGCAGCAGCAGCACGTCGTCGTAGGTGAGACCGAGGGCGGCGAACTTCTCAGGGACCTCCACCCCCCAGAGTCTAGGTCGTCACACCCGCCGAGGGGGGCGCCGGGTTTGGCCGGGTCGGAAACGATGGGGCGATGACCGAGCTGCCCCCGCACGTCCTGGTCCTGTTCGGCGCCACCGGCGACCTCGCCGACCGCAAGCTGTTCCCGGGCCTCTACACGCTCGCCGCCCGCGGCCTGCTGCCCGCCGAGTACGCGGTGATCGGCTCGGGTCGTCACTCCCCCGGCACCGACGAGGAGTTCCGCGAGCAGGTCCGCGCCGGCCTGCGGGACGCCGTCGAGGACCTCGACGAGGAGGTGGTCGGCGACCTGCTCGCACGGCTGTCGTTCCAGGCCTCGGACGCCGACGAGGGCGCGGACCTCGCCGCCGCGGTCCGCGCGGCCGAGCGGCAACTGGGGACGGACGGCGCCGGGGACGAGGTCCGCCGCCTGGTCTACCTCTCGGTGCCGCCCGCGGCGATGGAGGGCATGGTGGCGATGCTCGGCCGCGAGGGCCTCACCGAGCGGGCAAGGCTGGTCGTGGAGAAGCCGTTCGGCCTCGACCTCGACAGCTCCCGGCAGCTCGATGCGGCCCTGAAGGAGGTCGTGGCGGAGGAGCAGGTGTTCCGGATCGACCACTTCCTCGGCAAGGAGGCGGTGCAGAACATCCTGGCGCTGCGGTTCGCCAACGGCGTGCTCGAGCCGGCCTGGAACCGCCACAGCATCGAGTCGGTGCAGATCGACGTCCCGGAGACGCTGGGGATGGAGGGCCGCGGCAGCTTCTACGAGGCGACGGGCTGCCTGCGCGACATGGTCTCCACGCACCTGTGCCAGCTGCTCGGCTTCGTCGCGCTCGAGGAGCCCGCCTCCCTCGACGAGGCGGTCCGCGACGCCAAGGCGTCGGTCTTCGAGGCGTTGCAGCCGCTGGACCCCGGGAAGGTCGTGCTGGGGCAGTACGCCGGCTACCGCGAGGAGGACGACGTCGATGCGGACTCCGACGTGGAGACCTTCGTGGCGCTGGAGGCGCGCGTCGACAACGAGCGGTGGCGCGGGGTCCCGTTCCTGCTGCGCACCGGCAAGGCGATGGCGGAGACCCGGCGCACGGTCACGCTGCGCTTCCGCACCCCCGAGTCCTCGCTGCTGCCCGGGGGGCAGTGCCGCGCCAACGAGCTGGTCCTCGAGCTCACCGACGACGTGCAGGTCGGGCTCGACGTGCGCGCGAAGCGGCCGGGGCCCGAGCTGGCGCTCACCGACGCGTCGTTCCGGCTCGACCTCGCCGAGGACACCGTCGACGAGCCGGACCCGCTGGCGGCCTACGAGCGGCTGCTGCTGGACGTCCTCCACGGCGACCAGACCTTCTTCACCCGCGCCGACGAGGTCGACCGGCTCTGGCAGGTCGTGCAGCCCGTCCTCGACGACCGCCCCGAGGTGCACCCGTACGACGCCGGCTCGTGGGGTCCGCAGCCCGCGCTGGACCTCGCGCCCGGTGGCTGGCGGCTCGGCCGGTGAACGCCGAGACCCCGGCCGCCCCGATCGCGGACCACGGGATCGTGGGCGACCTGCGCAGCTGCGCCCTGGTCGACACCGAGGGGACCATCGACTGGTTCTGCCCGGGTCGCTTCGACGCACCGAGCGTGCTCGGCAGCCTGCTCGACCCCGACGCGGGCTCGTGGCGCATCGGCATCGTCGACGGCCACGTCCGGACCCAGCAGTTCTACCTGCCCGACTCCGCGATCCTGGTCACCCGGTTCCTCAGCGAGGACGGCGTGGCCGAGGTGCACGACTTCTTCCCGCTGGTCGCCGCCCACGACCCGGACCACCGGCAGCGGATCGTGCGCCGGGTCGCCGCCGTGCGCGGCGAGGTGCGGATCCGGACCGAGCTGCGGGTGCGGCCCGACTACGGGCGCGTGGTCGGCGAGCCGGAGCGCGTCGACGGCGTCGTGCTGCTCACCGCCGACGGCGTCCGGCTCGGGCTGACGTCCACCCACGAGGTCGAGCTCGGCGGCCCGGACGAGGACAGCGACGAGGGGCTGGTGACCGCGGAGTTCCGGCTGCGGCGCGGCGAGGAGGCGCGGTTCACCCTGCACGTCCTCGCGGACGGCGAGTCCCCGCCGCCCGACGCGCCCACCGATCACCTGCTGGAGCGGACCTCGCGCTTCTGGCGGCAGTGGCTCGACGCGTCGACCTACCACGGCCGGTGGCGCGAGATGGTCCACCGCTCGGCCATCACCCTCAAGCTGCTGACCCACGAGCCGACCGGGGCGGTCGTCGCCGCCCCGACGACGAGCCTGCCCGAGGAGCTCGGCGGGGAGCGCAACTGGGACTACCGCTACGTGTGGGTGCGCGACGCCGCGTTCAGCATCTATGCCCTGCTCAAGCTGGGCTTCACCGGCGAGGCGGAGTCCTTCATGCGGTGGCTCTCCGAGCGGATGGGCGAGCGCCACGACGACGACGGCCGCGGCCTGGGGCCGCTGCGCAACCTCTACGACCTCGACGGCCGGGTCCCCGACGAGGAGCGCGAGCTCGAGCACCTGCGGGGGTACGCCGACTCCCGGCCGGTGCGGGTGGGCAACGCGGCCGCGGGGCAGCTCCAGCTCGACATCTACGGCGAGGTGATCGACTCGGTCTACCTGTTCAACAAGTACGGGCCGGGCATCAGCCTGGACGCCTGGGCCGACCTGACCCGGATCCTGGAGTGGGTCGCCGACAACTGGGACCGCGACGACGCCGGCATGTGGGAGATCCGCGACGATCCCCGCCCGCACACCACCTCCCGGCTGATGTGCTGGGTCGCGGTGGAGCGGATGATGCGGACCGCGCGCCAGCGCAGCCTGCCGGGGGACCTCACCGCCTGGGGGAAGGTCCGCGACGCCATCCACGCCCGGATCCTGGAGGACTGCTGGGACGACGAGGTCGGCGCGTTCATGCAGTACGAGGGCTCCGCCAACGTCGACGCCGGCGTGCTGCTGATGCCGCTGGTGAAGTTCCTGGCCCCCAACGACCCCCGGTTCCTCTCCACGCTCGCGGCGGTGGAGGAGCGGCTCGTCTCCGACAGCCTGGTCTTCCGCTACGACCTGGGCCGCACGACCGACGGCCTGGACGGGCCGGAGGGCACGTTCTCGATCTGCTCGTTCTGGTACGTCGAGGCGCTGACCCGGGCCGGCCGGCTCGACGACGCACGGCTGGCACTGGAGAAGATGTTCACCTACGCCAACCACCTCGGCCTGTACGCCGAGCAGGTCGGCGTCACCGGCAACCAGCTCGGCAACTTCCCGCAGGCCTTCACCCACCTGAGCCTGGTGTCCGCGGCGATGAACCTCGACGCCCGGCTGGGGTGAGGACATGGGCCTGTTCGACGTGGTGGTGACCGTGGTCGTGCTGCTCGGGATCGCGGTGGCGATCCTGCTCTTCGAGCGCAGGCGCGCCGAGGAGATCCGTCGCGACCTCGGCGCCGAGGCGCGTCGGCGCACCTCGCCGGAGCAATCGGACCGGTCGGACCTGCCCGACCAGCCGGACCGGCCCGACCAGCGGGACGACTGAGCCGGGTCGGTCAGCGGACTCCCGCGAGCTGCTGGACCGGGATCCGCACGGTGAGGTCGTCGGCGCCCATCCGGATCCGGCCGCGGAGGCCACTGCCGAGGACCAGCGGCAGCACGGCCTGGTTGTCGGCGGCCGTGCGGACCACGATCTCCTGCGCGCCGCCGGCACGCGCCACCCGGGCCGCCTCCAGCAGCAGCCGCGAGCCGATGCCGCGGCGACGCCAGGCGGGGTCGACGCCGAGGTCGAGGTGCCAGGCGCGGTCGTCGTCGGCGTACCAGGTCGCCGAGCCCACCACGGTGCCCTCCACCTGCGCCAGCACGGCGTCGTCGTCGACGTCGAAGGTCGGCGTCCCGTCGCCGCTGCCGCGACGTCCGGGCTCGGGCACCGTTCGCTGCGTGGCAGCGGCCAGCACGTCGGTGACCAGCTCGGCCAGGGCCGCGCCGCGGGCGTGCTCGGTGGCGGTGAACGGGGCGCTCCGGCGCACCTGCACCGACACGTCACCCACCGCCAGGTCCATCACGTCCTGGGCCGCGCCGGTGGTCGTCGCCTCGGCCGGGTCGGCCTCGGCGTCGAAGAGCTGCGCCACCACCTCGGGGAACCCGGCCGGCTGCGCGAGGATCGAGCGCGCGGCGAGCACGTAGCGGGTGGGTTGGTCGGTCAGGGCCGCCTCGGCGCAGGGCAGCACGCTGACCCGGGTGCCGCCGGCGAGCTCGACCAGCTGGGCGAGGTCGGTCAGCTCCCAGTCGTCGGGGGTGCGCAGCACCAGCTCGTCGGTGACCCGCTCGACCCCCGGGAAGATCTGCAGCGCCAGGATGTTGACCCCCGACTCCCCGCAGCACGCCGCCAGCTCCGCCAGCGATCCCGGCCGGTCCGGGAGCGTCGTCCGCACTCGCCACAGCATCGCTTCTCCCCACTCCTCGTCCGGTGTCGGAGCCGATCCTGCGCCGCGGATGTTTCGCGGGGCCGTCGCGTCCGTTTCGGGGAGGTCACATCTGGTCGGTGGGCTCCACGACGTAGGGGTGGTGCGTGGTCGGGACCGGACGCCGCGACAGCGCGAGGTGCCACAGCCACAGCAGCGCGCCGCCGAGCACCAGCGCCGCCGAGGCCAGGGCCAGCTGCACCACGGTCCCCGTGACCAGCGGGGCCACCAGCCCGGCGATCAGGCCGTTGAGCAGCAGCGTGAAGAAGGTGAACATCGAGACCGCAGCACCCCGACTGGCGGGGAACATGTCGAGCAGCGCCAGCTGCATCGAGGGGTACGCCGCCGCGGTGCCGACGGCGATCAGGGCGGGCCCGACCACGGCCCACGGCAGGGTCGGCCCCGCCACGACGGCGAGCAGCACGTTGGTCGCGGCGCCGAGGGTGCCGAAGACCAGGGCGCCGGTGACGAGCCGGTTCCCGCTGAGCCGTCCGGCGGCGAGGCTGCTGACCTGCGAGCCCACCATCACCCCGGCGATCATCGGGACGAAGAAGATCCAGAAGTCGAGCTCACCGCGGCCGAGCAGGTCGACCACGAAGATCGGCGCGGCCCCGATGTAGGCGAACTGGCCGGCGAACGACAGCGCCGCCGCCCACGCCACCCGGTGGAACGCGGCGTTGCCGCTGACCTCCGCCAGGCTGCGCACCAGCGACCCGACCCGCAGCGGCGTGCGACGCTCCACGGGGTGGGTCTCGGGCAGCGCCACGGCGACCACGACGACGAGCGTGACGCCGACCCCGGCCATGAACCAGAAGGTGATCGGCCAGGGGCCGAGCTGGAGCAGCAGGCCGCCGATGATCGGGGCGACCGCGGGCGCGAGCCCGAAGATCATCATCACCCGGCTCATCAGCCGCTGGGCCTCGGCCCCGGAGTAGACGTCGCGGATCACGGTGCGGCTGACGATCACCCCACCGCCGGCCGAGAGGCCCTGCAGCACCCGGAAGACCAGCAGCATCTCCAGGCTGGTGGACAGCGCGCAGCCGATCGAGGCCGCGACGTACACGGTGACGCCGCCGAGGATCACCGCGCGGCGCCCGATCGCGTCGGACAGCGGCCCGTGGAACGGGCTCATCAGCCCGAAGGAGATCAGGTAGGCGGAGACGACCAGCTGCATCTGGTCGCCGGTCACGACGAAGTCGTCGGCCATCTCGCGGAAGGCCGGGAAGGGGGTGTCGATGCTGAACGGGCCGAGCATCGAGAGCCCCGCCAGGATCAGCGGGACCAGGAACACGAAGGACCCGCCCCGGCCGGGGCCGGGGCGGGTCGTCTCGTGCGTGGGCTCAGTGGCCGTGGCCGTGCCCGTGGCCGTGCCCGCCGCCGGCGGACTCGTCCTCGTCCTCGGGCTTGTCCACGATCAGCGTCTCGGTCGTCAGCAGCATGCCGGCGATCGAGGTGGCGTTGACCAGCGCGGAGCGGGTCACCTTGACCGGGTCCAGGACGCCCTGGGCGACCAGGTCGCCGTACTCCTCGGTGGCGGCGTTGTAACCGGTGCCGACACCGTTCTCGCGGACCTTGGCGACGACGACGTAGCCGTTGACGCCGCCGTTCTCGGCGATCCAGCGCAGCGGCTCGTCGGCCGCCTTGCGGACGATCCGGACGCCGGCCGCCTCGTCACCGGTGAGGCCGAGGTCGTCGTCGAGCACGGAGACGGCGTGGATCAGCGCGGAGCCACCGCCGGGGACGATGCCCTCCTCGATGGCCGCACGGGTCGCCGAGACGGCGTCCTCGATCCGGTGCTTCTTCTCCTTGAGCTCGACCTCGGTGGCCGCGCCGACCTTGACGACGCACACGCCGCCGGCCAGCTTGGCGAGCCGCTCCTGGAGCTTCTCGCGGTCCCAGTCGGAGTCGGTGTTCTCGATCTCGGCCTTGATCTGGTTGACCCGACCCTCGACCTCGGCGCTGTCGCCGGCACCGTCGACGATGGTGGTGTTGTCCTTGGTCACCACGACGCGACGGGCCTGGCCGAGCACCTCGAGCCCGACCTGGTCGAGCTTGAGGCCGACCTCGGGCGCCACGACCTGACCGCCGGTCAGGGTCGCGATGTCCTGCATCATCGCCTTGCGACGGTCGCCGAAGGCGGGGCTCTTCACCGCGACGGCGTTGAAGGTGCCGCGGATCTTGTTCACGACCAGGGTCGAGAGCGCCTCGCCCTCGACGTCCTCGGCGAGGATGAACAGCGGCTTGCCGGCCGCGATGACCTTCTCCAGCAGCGGCAGCAGGTCGGCCACGGCCGAGATCTTCCCCTGGTGCAGCAGGATGTAGGGGTCGTCGAGGACGGCCTCCATCCGCTCGGGGTCGCTGACGAAGTAGGCCGAGATGTAGCCCTTGTCGAACTGCATCCCCTCGGTGAACTCCAGCTCGGTGCCCATGGTGTTGGACTCCTCGACCGTGATCACGCCGTCCTTGCCGACCTTGTCGAAGGACTCGGCCAGCAGCTCGCCGATGACGGAGTCACGGCTGGAGATCGTGGCGACCGAGGCCATGTCGGACTTGGTCTCGACCTCGCGGGCCGCCTCCTTCAGCGCGTCGCCGACGGCCTCGGCGGCGGCGTCCATGCCGCGCTTGAGACCCATCGGGTTGATGCCCGCGGCGACCGCGCGCAGTCCCTCGTGGACCATCGCCTGCGCCAGCACGGTCGCGGTGGTGGTGCCGTCACCGGCGACGTCGTTGGTCTTGGTGGCGACCTCCTTGGTGAGCTGGGCACCGAGGTTCTCGAACGGGTCGTCGAGCTCGACCTCACGCGCGACGGTCACGCCGTCGTTGGTGATCGTGGGGGCACCCCACTTCTTGTCGAGGACGACGTAGCGGCCGCGGGGGCCGAGGGTCACCTTGACGGTGTTGGCGAGGACGTCGACACCGCGCTCGAGGCTGCGGCGGGCGTCCTCGTCGAACTCCAGGATCTTGGGCATGGCTCTCCTACTCGAAGCAGAAGGGTCGTGTGCCTGAGAACGGTGCGGAGACCGTCCTCAGGCACACGACCCGGGGAAATCAGGAAACGACAGCGAGGACGTCGCGAGCGCTCAGGATGAGGTACTCGTCGCCGGCGTACTTGACCTCGGTGCCGCCGTACTTGCTGTAGATCACCTTGTCGCCGACGGCGACGTCGACGGGCACCCGGTTGCCGTTGTCGTCGATGCGGCCGGGACCGATCGCCAGGACCTCGCCCTCCTGGGGCTTCTCCTTGGCGGTGTCGGGGATGACCAGGCCGGACGCGGTGGTCTGCTCGGCGTCGAGCGGCTTCACGACGATCCGGTCCTCGAGGGGCTTGATGTTGACCGACACTTCAGATCAACCTCTCTCTTCTCAGCTACCAGTGAAGGAGCCCAGGGCTCCAGGACGTTGGGGCCTGCTCTGACGCACGCCGTCGCGGGGGCCGTCCGTCGTCGCAAGCTGGCACCCTCGTGGTGAGAGTGCCAATGCTGACGCTAGCACTCGCCCCCAGCGAGTGCCAGAGCGGGCGGGTGGAAGGATCCACCTGATGGACCTCGAGGCGTTCCGCTGGCTGCTCACGGACCCCGGCCAGCGGCTGCTGGACCGGGCCGCGGGCCTGCCCGGCGACGAGCTCGCCCGCCAGTCCGTGCTGCGGCGGGACGCCGCGCCCGAGCACGTGGCCGCGGCCCTGACCCAGCTCGAGCTGCGGGACCGGGCGGCCGCGAAGTTCGGCGCGCTGTCCTCCCGGATGTACTTCACCCCCGACGGCCTCGAGCAGGCCACCCGGCTCTCCGTCGCCCGGCACCGGGCCGGCCGGCTCCGGGCCGCCGCCACCGCGACGGTGGTCGACCTCGGCTGCGGGATCGGCGGGGACCTGGTGGCCGCCGCCGAGGCCGGCATCACCGCCGCCGGGGTCGACCTCGACCCGGTGCGGGTCGCCGTGGCTGCCGCCAACCTCGAGGCGCTCGACCTCCCCGGCGCGGTGATGGTCGCCGACGCGACCACGGTCGACACCAGTCCGTTCGACGTCGCCTTCGCCGACCCCGCCCGACGCACCGGCGCCGGCCGCACCTTCAGCCCCGAGGGCTGGACCCCGCCCTGGTCGTTCGTGGAGCGGCTGCTGACCCGCGACGCCTGCGTCAAGGCCGCCCCGGGCATCCCCCACGACCTCGTGCCCGACGGGGTCGAGGCGGAGTGGGTCAGCGACCAGGGCGAGGTCAAGGAGGCCGCCCTGTGGTCGGGCCGGCTCGCGACCGTACGCCGCCGGGCGACGGTCATCGGCCGCGGCGGGCTGGCCACGCTGACCGACGAGGACGACCCGGGGGCGGGGGTCCGCGCGGTGGGCGGGTTCCTCTACGAACCGGACGGAGCGGTCATCCGCGCGGGCCTGGTGACCGCGGTGGCCGCCGGGGTCGACGGTGGGCTGCTGGACGAGAAGATCGCCTACGTGACCGGCGATGCGGCGTTCCGCACCCCCTTCGCGCGGGGCTACCGGGTGCTCGAGGAGGTGCCCTACCGCGAGAAGCAGCTCAAGGCGGCGCTGCGCGAGCGCAGCATCGGCGTGCTGACGATCAAGAAGCGCGGCGTCTCGGTCAGCCCCGAGGAGCTGCGGCACCGGCTGGCGCTGCGGGGCGAGAACGCCGCCACCCTGGTGCTGACCCGGGTCGGCGGCCACGGCACGGCGCTGCTGGTCGACCCCTTCTGACTCGCGTCGCGGCAGGCGTCGAGACCCTCACCCTCGGGCGTCGAGCTTCGACGACGTCCGGCGGGACGCGGCCAGGTAGACCCGCGCCACCGGGTGGCCCTGCAGCGGCTCGGCGAGCAGCTCCCACAGCTCGTCGACCAGCGCCGGGTCGATGTCGCGGTGCTCCAGCACCCCGACGAGCCAGTCGCGCACCTCGACCATGATCGACTCGTCGCGCGTCGAGATCGCCGCGGCCAGGCAGCCGAGGACGTGCTCGATGTGCTGGGAGACCTCGGGCCACCGACTCCCCACCGACGTGGGGTCGCCGTGCCGCTGGCCCAAGGTCCACATGATCTCCGGCACGATCCGGTGCCCGAAGTGGTCGAGCCACTCCGCGTCGTCGTCGGCCACCCCCAGCTCGGGTAGGTCCGGCGTCGGCAACCGCACCGGCAGGTCCGCGAGCAGGTCGAGCACCTCCTCGGCGGTCTCGGCGAACGCCGTCGCGCCCAACGCCGCCGCCCGGCGACCGCCGACCTCACGACTGCCGAAGGCTGCGCCACCGACGATCAGCGGGACGCCGACCGAGGCGATGCCGTGGAAGAACATCCGCTGGTTGCCGAGCGCCGAGGCGAGGGAGGCGCTGAACAGCACCGCCCGGGGCCGCAACGAGAGGACCGCCTTGAGCAGGCCGGAGGGCTCGGGGTCGGCGCCCAGGTAGAGGACCTTGACCCCCAGCGCCATCAGGTCGTGGGCGAGCACGAGAGCGGGCAGCGAGTGGCGCTCGCCCTGGACGCAGGCCACCACGGCGGTGGACGCGTCCTCCGGCGGCGCGGGGAGCCGGGAGGTGAGCCAGTGGACGACCGACTCGTTGACAGCGGTGGCGGCATGCTCCTGGAAGACGCTCCAGTCGCCGCTCAGCCAGAGGTCGCCGATGCGGGTCTGGCTGGGCACGACCAGCTCGCTGATCACCCGGCGCGTCGACCAGCCCTGGTCGACGAGCCCAGCCACCACGGCCTGCGCTCGGGGCCGGTCCGCTGCGGACAACGCGGCCCAGTGGTCGGTGCGAGCGTCGGGCCGAGTGTCCATGGGCGGCGTACCTCTCGGGTCGTGGCCAGTAGACCACCTCCCCCGGAGCCGCGCCAGCGGCTCAGCCCGCGTTGGCCGCGCCAGCGGCTCAGCCCGCGTTGCGCCGCGCCAGCGGCTCAGTCCGCCTCGCCCCGCGCCAGCGGTTCAGCCCAGGTTCGCGCGTTCGGCCCCGATCGTCGTGTCGTCGCCGTGGCCGGTGTGGACGACCGTCTCGTCGGGCAGCGCGAGCAGCCGGGCGCGGATCGACTCCTTGATCAGGTCCTCGTCGCTGAAGGAGCGCCCCGTGGCCCCCGGTCCGCCCTGGAAGAGGGTGTCACCGGTGAACACGCAGCCGAGGTCGTGGACGTAGAGGCAGACGGCGCCCGGCGCGTGACCCGGCGTGTGGAGCACCTTCACCGAGGCGCCCGCGATCGTGAGCGACTGGTCGTCCTCGAGGTCGACGTCCCACAGGTGGTCGTGGTGCGTGAGCTCCCACAGCGGCCGGTCGTCGGGGTGCAGCAGGATCGGCGCCGTGACCCGCTCCCGCAGCTGCGGCGCGACCCGGACGTGGTCGTCGTGGGCGTGGGTGCAGACGATCGCCTTCACCCGCCGGCCCGCGACCACCTCGAGGATGGCGTCGACGTCGTGCGGCGCGTCGATGACGAGGCACTCCTCGTCGTCGCCGACCACCCAGACGTTGTTGTCGACCTCGTGGGTCTCCCCGTCGAGGCTGAAGGTGCCGCTGACCACCGCGTGGTCCACCCGGACCGCCATCAGAGGACCACCACCGAGCGGAGCACCGGCTCGACGCCAGGGCCGGGATGCATCCGCTCGAACGCGGCCTCCACGTCGTCGAGCCCGATCTCCTCGGTCACGAACGCGTCGAGGTCGAGCCGGCCCTGCCGGTAGAGGTCGACGAGCATCGGGAAGTCCCGGCTGGGCAGGCAGTCGCCGTACCAGCTGGACTTCAGGGCGCCGCCGCGACCGAAGACGTCGATCAGCGGGAGGTCGGGGATCCTCATGTCCGGCGTGGGGACACCGACCAGGACGACGGTGCCGGCCAGGTCGCGGGCGTAGAACGCCTGCTGCCAGGTCTCGGGCCGGCCCACCGCGTCGATCACGACGTCGGCACCCTCGGCGCCGTGGTCGCCGCAGATCTCCTTGATCGCCTCGACCGGGTCGGTCTCGGTGCTGTTGACGGTGTGGGTCGCCCCGAGCTTGCGGGCGTTCTCCAGCTTCCGGTCGTCGAGGTCGACGGCGATGATCCGGCTCGCCCCGGCGAGGGCCGCGCCCGCCACCGCAGCGGCGCCGACGCCGCCGCAGCCGATGACCGCGACGGTCTGGCCACGCGTGACGTTGCCGGTGTTGATCGCCGCTCCCAGCCCGGCCATCACGCCGCACCCGAGCAGCCCGACGGCGGCCGGGCGGGCCTCCGGGTCCACCGTGGTGCACTGTCCCGCGGCGACCAGCGTCTTCTCCGCGAAGGCGCCGATGCCGAGCGCGGGGCTCAGCTCCGTCCCGTCCGCGAGCGTCATCTTCTGGGTGGCGTTGTGGGTGGCGAAGCAGTACCACGGCTCGCCGCGGTTGCAGGCGCGGCAGTCACCGCACACCGCACGCCAGTTCAGGACGACGAAGTCGCCGGGCGCCACCTCGGTGACGCCCTCGCCGACGGCCTCCACGACCCCGGCCGCCTCGTGGCCGAGCAGGAAGGGGAACTCGTCGTTGATCCCGCCCTCGCGGTAGTGCAGGTCGGTGTGGCAGACACCGCAGGCCTGCACCTGCACCAGGGCCTCACCGGGCCCGGGGTCCGGGACGTTGATGGTCTCGATCGTGACGGGCTCGCCCTGGGCGTGGGCGACGACTGCTCTCACCTGCTGCATGTCCCCAGCCAAGCAGACCGGTGGGCGGGGCGTCACCGGCGCGTCGGGTGGTCAGCGCGCCGGGTCGTCGACCCAGCGCTCGCCGCACGGGGACGCCGAGACCCGGCCCCCGCTGAGCTCGGCCAACCAGCCGTCGAGCGGGCCGGGATCGGTGAGGCCGACCCGGAGCACCACCTGCTCGGCGTACGCCGCGTCGAGGACGACGACCCCGCGCGAGCGCAGCTCGGACTCGATCCGCCCGGCCTCGCCGTGCGGCAGCTCGACCGCGAGCTCGTGCAGCAGCACCCGGCGACGGGTGCCGGCCTCGTCGAGCGCGAGCCGGACGGCGTCCCCGTAGGCGCGCACCAGGCCGCCGGCGCCGAGCAGGGTGCCGCCGAACCAGCGCACCACCACGGCGAGGGTGTCGCTCAGGCCGGCGCCGCGGAGCGCCTCGAGCATCGGGGCACCCGCGGTGCCGGCGGGCTCGCCGTCGTCGCTGGACCGCTCCAGCGCCCCGTCGGCCCCCAGCACCAGCGCGGAGCAGTGGTGCCCGGCGTCCCCGTGGGTCCGCCGCAGCTGCGCCACCACCGTGCGGGCCGTGGCCTCGTCCGGCACCCGGCGCACCACGGCCAGGAACCGGGACCGCCGCACCTCGGTCTCGACCGCCACGTCGCGGGCCGGCACCAGGTAGGACGCGGTCACCACAGGCCCACGAGGTCGCCGCCGATCCGGACCACGAACCCGGCCACGACGAGGATGAAGAACATCCGGACGAAACCGGCGCCGCGGGAGATGGCGACCCGGGCGCCGAGGTAGCCCCCGACCAGGTTGGCGGCCCCCATCAGCAGCCCGACCTTCCACAGCACCGCGCCGGCGGGCACGAAGACGACCAGCGCCGCGAGGTTCGTCGTCCAGTTGGCGAGCCGGGCCTTGGCGCTGGCCTCCAGGAACGAGTAGCCGAGCAGCCCGACGAGGGTGAAGACGAAGAAGCTGCCGGTGCCGGGGCCCAGCGCGCCGTCGTAGAACCCGATCGCCAGCCCGGTGACCATCGCCGCCGCCAGGTGGCGGTGGCCGGTGAACCGCAGGGCCGTGGCCTCACCCAGCGTCGGCTTGAGCAGCACGTAGCCGCCCACCAGCACCAGCGCCGCGAGCACGATCGGGTCGAACGCGGACTTCGGGATCCGGGTGGCGACCAGGGCGCCGGCGGCCGAGCCGACGAAGGCCAGCGCCATCAGCGGCAGGAAGGTGCGCGGGTCGGGGCGGATCCGGCGGTAGTAGGTGGCCGCGCTCACCGACGTGCCGCAGATCGAGGCGAGCTTGTTGGTCGCCAGCACCTGGACCGGGCTGGCACCGGGCAGCCCCAGCAGCAGCGCCGGCAGCTGGACCAGCCCGCCACCCCCGACCACCGCGTCCACGAAGCCTGCCGAGAGGCCGGCCAGCGCCAACAGCAGGAGCACCGTGAGGCTGGGGTCGGACACCACCCGATCGTAGGAGCAGGGCTGGTGACGGAGGGACCCGGGAGGCGGGACCTAGGTCCCTGCCCCTTCCTCCCGCGAGGGCGCAGGATCGAAGAACACCGGAGACCGGACCCGAGGACGTGGGAGGCCAGCGATGCCCGAGAGTCGAGAGCTCAGCCCGAGCGAGTGCGAGGCGCTGCTGCGCGCCGGGGTCGTGGGGCGCGTCGCCCTCAGCACGCCGGGGGGGCCGCACATCGTCCCGGTGAACTACTCCGTCGTGGGCTCGGACGTGGTGATCCGCACCTCGCCGTACGGCGTGCTCGGCACCTACGGCCGCGACAGCGCCCTGGCCTTCGAGGTCGACGGGTTCGACCACGAGCACCAGCGCGGCTGGAGCGTCGTGGCCCGCGGCCGCGCCCGGGCCGTGCACGACCCCGACGAGATCGACCGGATCCAGCGGATCTGGGCGCCCCGCCCGTGGGCCTCGGGCAGTCGCAGCCTGTTCCTGCAGCTGCACTGGAGCGAGCTCACCGGCCGCCAGCTCGGCGGGTCCTGGGACATCCACCAGAGCCTGCCCGCGAACCGGGTCCTCTGAGCCCGGCCACGGTCGACGCGACGTCCGGGCACACTGGTGCCCATGACTCCTGAGGACATGACCCGCGAGCAGCCGCTCACCGACGGCGTCACCCTGCCCGCGGAGGCGCGGGCCCTGCTCGACGCCGTCATCGCGATCGGCTCCGACCTCGACCAGCGCAGCGTGCTGCTGCGGATCGTGGAGGCGGCCACCGGCCTGACCGGGGCGCGGTACGGGGCGCTCGGCGTCATCGGGGCCGGCGAGATGATCGACGAGTTCGTGACCACGGGCATCGACCCGCACACCCACGAGCTGATCGGCGACCTGCCGCGCGGCCGCGGGATCCTGGGGCTGCTGGTGAGGGAGCCCCAGAGCATCCGGATGCCCGACCTGGCCGGCCACCCCGCCTCGGTCGGCTTCCCCGACCACCACCCACCGATGTCGACGTTCCTCGGCGTCCCGGTCCGGATCCGGGGCACGGTGTTCGGGAACCTCTACCTGACCGAGAAGGCCGGCGGGGGCGAGTTCACCGACCAGGACCAGGAGCTGGTCGAGGCGCTCGCCCAGACCGCGGGCTTCGTCATCGAGAACGCCCGGGCCTACGGGCTCAGCGAGCGCCGCCGGCAGTGGCTCGAGGCCTCCTCGGAGCTCGCGGAGGCGCTGCAGCCCCCGGTGGAGATCGCGCGCGGCCTGCGCCACATCACCGACACGGTCCGGTCCGTCGCGAACGCCCGGGCCGCCGCCGTCCTCCCCGATGGCGAGACCGCGCCCACCGTGACACTCGATCCCGGGGACGCCGACCTGGTCCAGGCGGCGCTGGCGGAGGTGGCCGCCGACCTGACGGCCGAGCAGCGCCCCGACCCCGTCACCCTCGCGGTGCAGGGACTCGAGGCGGTCGTGATCCCGCTGCGCGCGCACCTGGCGCCCCGGGGCGCGCTCGTCGCGCTCTTCGACCCCGTCCCGCGCGACGCCGAGGAGCGTGAGCTGCTCGCCTCCTTCGCCGACCAGGTGGCGCTGGCGCTGGACCGGTCGCAGGCGGTCGCCGACCGCGAGGAGCTGGCGGTGATCTCCGACCGCGAGCGGATCGCGCGCGACCTGCACGACGTGGTCATCCAACGACTCTTCGCGACCGGGCTGCAGCTGCAGGGCGTGGCGATGGTCGCCGGCGCCGGCGAGGTGGCCCAGCGGCTCGACTCCGCCGTCGGGGAGCTCGACGCCACGATCGCCGCGATCCGCGGCACGATCTTCGAGCTCCAGAGCCGGCAGGCGGGCTCGCTGCGGGCGGAGGTCCGGGGCCTGGTGCGCGAGTACGTGCCGGTGCTCGGCTTCTCCCCGACCGTCCGCACCACCGGACCGGTCGACACCGCCGTACCCGACCGGGTGCGCTCCCAGCTGCTGCCGGTGCTGCGCGAGGCGATCTCGAACGTGGCGCGCCACGCGCTGGCCAGCAGCGCCGAGGTGGACGTGGTGGTCACCGAGAGCCAGGTCCGGCTGGTGGTCAGCGACGACGGCACCGGGCTGGCTCCCGACCGCCGCGAGTCGGGCCTGCGCAACGCCCGCCGCCGTGCCGTCGACCTCGACGGTTCCCTGGAGCTCTCCGCCAACCAGCCGACCGGGACCGTGCTGCGCTGGAGCGTCCCCCTCACGTAGGCCGACCCGCCACCGGGGGAGATGACGGGCCGGCGATCGGGTCGTGCTCTCAGCGGAGCACGGGGTACTGCCGGACCACCCGGCTGCGCTCCCAGGTGCGGCCGAGGCCCCATGTGGTGCCGGCGGCGCCGAGGGCGAGGACGACCATGGCGATGACCCCGATCAGGTGGTCGTCGACGACGGGGTTGTTCTCCAGCGGCAGCACGGCGGCGTACATGAAGGCGTACATCACGGCGCCGGCGGTGGTGCCGATCCGCATCCCCGCCCCCAGCAGCAGCGCCAGGCCGATGCCGAGCAGGCCGAGCATGAACAGCCAGTCGACCCACGCCTGGCCGGCCAGGGCGTCGAAGAAGCCCTTGAACGGGTTGTCGGCCGGGACGCCGAAGGTCAGGAAGCCCTCGGTGGGGCTGCCGCCGTTGATCCACGCGGCGGCGCCGAACCGGTCGACGCTGCCGTCCTCGGCGGTGCCGGTGGCGAAGCCCAGCGCGAAGGTCTTGTCGAGGAAGGCCCAGAGGAAGGTGACACCGAAGGCGATGCGCAGCGTCGCCAGTGCGCGGCCCAGGGCGGTGTTGCCGGTGCTGCCCGGGGTCTCGGTGCTGTCCGCGGCGGCGGCCCGGTGCTCGTGGTCGTGGTCGTGGTGGCGGTGGCGCGTGAGGACGGACATGGGGACGACCTCCTGGTCGGTGACGGAGCGGTTGCTGTCACCTCCACGGTCGCGCCCGGGGACCAGTGCGGGTCAGTGCTGTTGGTCCCCGGCGTGCAGCCGTTGGTCCCTAGCCCGGGGTGTCGTCGGTCCCGAGCAGCCGGGAGGCCAGCACCGCGGCCTGGGTGCGCCGCTCCAGGCCGAGCTTGGCGAGGATGCTGGACACGTAGTTCTTCACGGTCTTCTCGGCGAGGAACATCTGCTCGCCGATCTGGCGGTTGGTGAGGCCCTCGGCGATGTGGCCGAGCAGCTTGAGCTCCTGCTCGGTGAGCTCGGCGAGCTCCGGCGCGGTGGCCGGGCCGTGGCGCACCCGCTCGAGCACCTTGGCGGTCAGCGTCGGGTCGATCAGCGAGCGGCCCTCGGCCACGTGGCGCACCGCGCTCACGAGGTCGCTGCTGCGGATCTCCTTCAGCACATAGCCGCTCGCGCCCGCCATGATCGCCGCGAACAGCGCCTCGTCGTCGTCGTACGACGTCAGGATGAGTGCGCGGATCGACTCGTCCACCGCACGGACCGCCCGGCAGACCTCGATCCCGGACCCGTCCGGGAGCCGGGCGTCGAGCACCGCGACGTCCGGTCGCAGTGCGGGGATCCGGGCCGTGGCCTCGACCGCCGAGCCGGACTCCCCCACCACCTCGATGTCGTCGTGGCGCTCGAGCAGGAACCGCAGCCCCTCGCGCACGACGTCGTGGTCGTCGAGCAGGAAGACCTTGATCGTCGCGTCGGCCATGGCCCTGTTCTACACCTTCCCGCGCAACACCCCGCGCAACACCCGCGCAGCACCCGCGCAGCACCCGCTTGAGGCCCGCGGCCCCCTGGGCCCGGTCCGGGACCACCGGGCGGTCGCCGCCGCGGCCGATCGTAGGGTCGGCGTCGTGAGGATCGTGTCGTTGCTGCCGTCGACCACCGAGATCCTGTTCGCCATCGGGGCGGGCGAGGACGTGGTGGGCGTGACCTTCGAGTGCGACTTCCCGGAGCAGGCCCGCCACCGCACCGTCGTGTCGACCTCGGCCATGCCCGAGGGGCTGACCCCGCCCGAGATCGACGCGTTCGTCGTCGCCGCGATGGCGCGGGGCGAGGACCTCTACCACCTCGACCAGGGTGCCCTGTCGGGACTGGACGCCGACCTCGTCGTCACCCAGGACCTCTGTGCCGTCTGCGCCGTCGACGTCTCGGTCGTCGACGACGCGCTCGCCCACCTCGGGTGCAGCGCCGAGGTCCTCACCATCGACCCCCACACCCTGGACGACGTCCTCGACTCGATCGGGCGGCTGGGCTCGGCCACCGGGCACCAGGCCGAGGCGGCGGCCCTCGTCGCCGACCAGAGGTCGCGGCTCGCGGCGGTGCGGGCCCGGGTCACCGGCAGGCCACGACCGCGGGTGATGTTCCTGGAGTGGACGGACCCGCCCTTCGCTCCGGGCCACTGGATCCCCGAGATGATCGAGGCCGCCGGTGGCGAGCCGCTGCTGGGTCGCACCGGGGAGAAGTCGGTCCGGGTGACCTGGGAGGACGTCGCGGACGCCGGTCCCGAGGTCGTCGTCGTCGGCCCGTGCGGCTTCGACAGGGACGGCTGCCGGTCCCTCGCCGACGAGCTGGTCGCCGCGGGGCGGCTGCCCACCGGCGTACCCGTGCACGCGGTGGACGCCAACGCCTCGTGGGCCCGTCCCGGCACCCGTCTCCTGGACGGGGTCGAGGAGCTCGCCGCCCTGCTCCACCCCTGACCCGGGGGATAGTCCCTCACGGAACTGTCGTGGAACCAGCCCGGGAGCAACGGTTTCGTGAGGGACTATCGCCCCGGGGCCACCACTCCCCCAAGTGGTGCCGCGCGACAGCGAGCCGTCAGTCGACCCAGAAGCCGCGGCCGCCGGACCAGTCGCCGAAGTGGTCGCGGTAGGACGAGCCCGGGCTCCGGTCGCCGAGGTAGGAGCCGACCACGGCCGCGCCGAGGTCGTCGAGCTCCGGCGCCACCACCCGACCGTCGACCCGGTGGGCCATCGAGTCGATGAACCGGGCCAGCCCGGGGTCCTCGCCCAACCGGAAGAACGTCGTCTGCGCCCCGAGCCGCCCCGCGTTGTCGAGCTCGCGGACCGAGTGCGCGATCGTCAACGGGTGCGGCGGGTAGGAGAACCACACCTCGCCGTCCGGCTCGAGGTGGGAGGTCGGCTCACCGTCGGTGACGATCAGCAGCACCGGCTGGGCGTGGGGGTGCTTGCGGAAGTGGCGGTTGGCCAGCAGCAGCGCGTGGTGGAGGTTGGTGCCCTTGTCCCAGCGGGCGTCCAGCGCCGTGAGCTGCTCGATCTCCATCACCTGCGCCGCCCGGCCGAAGCCGATCAGCTGGAGCGCGTCGCCGCGGAACCGGCTGCGGACCAGCGTGTGCAGCGCCAGCGCCGTGCGCTTCATCGGCACCCAGCGGCCGTCCATGGCCATCGAGAAGGAGGTGTCGACCAGCAGCGCGACCGCCGCCCGGGTGCGGGCCTCAGTCTCCTGCACCTCGACGTCCTCGATCTCCAGCAGCCGGCCGGAGGGATCGGACGCGCGCCGGCGCTGGGCGTTCAGGACGGTCCGGGGCAGGTCCCAGGGTTCGGTGTCGCCGAACTGCCACTCCCGGGTGGCGCCCGACAGGTCGCCCGCGGCACCGGCCGCCCGCAGCTCGCGCTGCCCCTCGCGGCCGGACATCCGCTGCGCGACGTCGCGCAGCAGCGCCTTGCCGAGCTGGCGCATCGCCTGCGGGCTGAGGCGGTACTGGCCGTCGGAGCCGCGCTGGAGGTAGCCGCTGTCGCGCAGCGCCTGCTCGAGCCGCTGCAGGGCGCGCGCGTCGACGGCCGCCTGGTCCCCGAGCTGGCGCGCCAGCTGGTCGAGGTCGACGTCGTCCAGCCGGGCGCCGGAGTAGGACTGCGAGAGCTGGTCGGCGAGCTGGTCGAGCTCGGCGAGGTCCTGCAGCGCCCCGGTCCCGTCACCGAGACCGAGCCCTTCCCCGCCCTCGAACTGTTCCGAGCCACCCCAGTCCTCTCCGGGGCGCAGCGCCTGGAGGTTGGCGTCCATCCGGGCGAGCTGCTCGGTCAGCGCGGGCGAGCCGAACGCCTGCTGCGAGAGCTGCAGCAGCTGCTCACGCTGCTCGGGCGACATCGAGCTGAGCATCCGCTGGGCCGCCGCCGAGCGCTGGGCGAGGGTGTCGAGCAGCTCGTCGATGTCCTGGGGGTTCTCGGGGAAGTAGCCGCCGTGCCTGGCCATGAACTCGTCGAAGTCCTCGGGGGTGTCGGTCCCGTGCCGGTGCTTCTCGAGGAGCTCGTTGAGGTCGCCGAGCATCTCGTTGACCGCCTCGCGGTCCTCGTCCGTGGCGTTCTCCAGTGCCTGCTTCATGCCCGCGAAGCGCTGGTCGAGCAGCTCGCGGCCGAGCAGGTCCTTGATCTGCTCGTAGGCCTCGCGTGCCTCCCGGCTCTGCCAGTCGTAGGACGCCAGCTCGGTCACCGCCGCCGCGGTGCTGGGCGAGAGGTTCGCCAGCTGCATCTCGCGGACGTCGCGGTCGGCGTCGTCCAGCTCGACGTCGCGGGCCAGCTGCCTGCGCTCCTCGAGCACCGCCGTGTCGAGCAGCTCGCGCACCTCCTGGAGGGTGCCGTCGAGGTGGTGGCGCCGCAGCAGGTCGCGCCGCTTCTCGGCGACCCGACGCGCCAGCTCGTCGAGGCCCACCCGGTCGCGGTCGCCCCGCCGCAGGTACTCCTGCATCGCCCGCTGCGGGCTGTAGCCGGCCATCACGTCCTCGCCGATGGCGTCCAGCGCCTCGGCGAGGTCGACCGGCGGCGCGAGCGGGTCGCCGCCGTCGTAGCTGCGGTAACGGCTCACGACAGGTCCTTCCGCATCCAGATCCAGTCCAGGTGCGGGTGGTCCTCGAAGCTGGTCCGGCCGGTCTCCTCGAAGCCCCGACGCGTGTAGAAGGTCGCAGCGCGGTCGTTGCCACCGACGTACTCGAGGGTGAGGACGGGGGGGCTCGCCGCGGCCTCCACCTCAGCAAGCAGCGCCGAGCCGACCCCCGACCCATGCAGCTCGGGGTGGACGTAGAGCTTCCACATCGCGGGGAGCCCGTCGTGCTCGCCGAGGTTGGCGACCCCCACCACGCGGCCGTCCTCCTCGGCGACCCAATGGGGCAGCCGGCCGAGCCCCGACCGCACCTCCTCAGCGGACCACCAGCGCTCGAGCTGCCACGCGGCGAAATCCTCGTCGATCGGCGCGTAGGTGGCCGGCACGACGACCTCGCCGAGGCCGACGATGGCCTCGGCGTCGTCGAGCGTGGCCGCGCGCACGATCATCCGTACACCGTCTCCGCCCCGTCGGAGTCCTTGCCGATCTTGCGGGCGAGGTAGAGGCCCTCGAGGGCGAGCTCGATGGCGGCGGCGCGGGTGCCGTCGTCGCGGGCGTCGAGCCGGTCACAGATCGCGTCGTACAGCTCGGACTCGCCGAGCACCGGCAGCCCGGCGAGGAAGTCACGGGCAGCGACCTGCGCCCCGGTGGTGACCATCCGGCCGTCCTCGATCGCCTCGACCAGCAGCGCGAGGTCGAGGCCGCGCAGCCGGTCACGCACCGTCGCGGCGGTCGCGGTGCGCAGCAGGTGGGTCAGCACCTCGCGCTCGCGTCCCTCCTCACCCGACTCGAACTCGATCTTGCCGCCCAGGACGTCGACCGCGGTCTCGAGGTCGACGACCCGGGCCACGGCGTGGTCCTCGCCCTGGCGGGTGGCGCGGTGCAGCGCCGCCGCCGCGACCGTCTCGGCACCGGCGATGGCGAACCGTGCGCTGACGCCGCTGCGCTGGTCGACGCTGCTGGACTCACGCAGGTTGCGGGTGAACCGGGCCAGCGTCTCGACGACGTGGTCGGGGACCTCGGCGACGAGGTGGGCCTCCTGCCGGATCACGGCCACCTCGTCCTCGAGCGCGGTCGGGTAGTGGGTCCGCACCTCCGCCCCGAAACGGTCCTTGAGCGGGGTGATGATCCGGCCGCGGTTGGTGTAGTCCTCGGGGTTGGCGCTGGCCACGACGAGCACGTCGAGCGGCAGCCGCAGCACGTAGCCGCGGATCTGGATGTCGCGCTCCTCCATCACGTTGAGCATCGCGACCTGGATCCGCTCGGCGAGGTCGGGGAGCTCGTTGATCGCGACGATGCCGCGGTGGCTGCGCGGGATCAGCCCGAAGTGGATGGTCTCGGGGTCGCCGAGGTGACGGCCCTCGGCCACCTTCATCGGGTCCACGTCACCGATCAGGTCGGCGACGCTGGTGTCGGGGGTCGCCAGCTTCTCGGCGTACCGCTCCTCGCGATGGCGCCACGAGATCGGCAGGTCGTCACCCTCGCGCGCCGCGGCCCGTCGCGAGGCGACCGTGATCGGGTCGTAGGGGTGCTCCCCCAGCTCGGACCCGGCGATCACCGGCGTCCACTCGTCGAGCAGCGCGACCAGCGAGCGGAGCAGCCGCGTCTTGCCCTGGCCGCGCTCCCCGAGGAGCACGAGGTCGTGGCCGGCGATCAGCGCCCGCTCGACCTGGGGGATGACGGTGTCCTCGAACCCGTGGAGGCCCGGCCAGGGGTCCTCGCCGGCGGCCAGCCGGGCCAGCAGGTTCTCGCGGAGCTCCTCGCGCAGCGGCCGGTGGACGTGCCCGCTCCCGCGGAGCTCGCCGAGGGTGGTCAGGGTCGGAGCCTCAGTCACCCTCTCGACGCTACTGCGCCCCGCAAGGGTCAGTGCCGGGCGACCGCGTCACGGAAGGGGACGACGACCACCGGGCAGCGCGCGTGCTCGACCACGGAGGTGGCCACGGATCCGGTGAGGATCTCCGAGGCGACTCCGCCGGCGTGCCCACCGACCACCACGGCCACCGCACTCTCCGAGAGCTCGACCAGCCGCTGCTCCGGCGGCCACTCGACGCTGTCCCGGATGATCTCGACGTCCGGGAACTTCTCCTGCAGACCGGCCAGGGTCTCGGCGAGCCGCATGTCGCGCTGCTCCCCGTCGTCCCCGAGCGGACCGAGCCAGCGGCTGTGCACGACGCGGAGCGGCTGACGCCGGTAGGAGGCGAGCGTGGCGGCGTGCTCCAGGGTGGCGAGGGAGCGCTCGGTCCCCTCGACCCCGACGACGATCCCCTCGGGCGTGACCCCCTCGGGCGCCGGGCGGCACACGACGACCGGGCACTCGGCGTGCCGGACCACGGCCACCCCGACCGAGCCGAGCAGCAGGCTGCGCACCGGACCCCGGCCGCGTGAGCCGATCACGATCATCGCGGCGCGCGGCGCGAAGGCGAGCAGGGCGTCGCGCGGATCGGCCTCGACGACCGCCTCGCGCACCTCGACGTCCGGGGCGATCTCCTCGACCACCTCACGCGCGTCGGCGAGCAGCCGGTGCGCCTCGGCGCGGCCGTCGGCCCGCATCTGGTCGAAGTAGAGGATCGACTCACCCATGGTGTAGCGCTCGGGGAGCGCCACGGCACTCACGAGGCTGAGCGCTCGCCGGTGGTCACGTGCCTCCTCGGCAGCCCAGCGCAGCGCGCGCTCGGCCCCCTCGGAGCCGTCGACCCCCACGACCACGGTCCCACTGGGGATGGCATCGGTCAGCATGGTTCCTCCTCGACCCTGATGACGACGCCTCTCGCCGTCACCCCCACGCTCGCGTGCCTCGCGCTCCGGGGGCAGGGCCCGAGGTCGGCGACCCCGGGGACCTTGGTCCCGACCCGGGTCCGCGTCAGTCCGTCCTGCGCCGGCGGCGGGACGCCCCGAGGGCGAGGCCGACGCCGAGGCCAACCAGCAGCAGCACGGTTCCCAGGACGGTCAGCGGGCTGCGCGGGTCTCCGTCGCCCTCGGAGAGGGGACCGCCGCGGCCGGCGGCGACCGCGGTCGGGACGCAGGTCGGGGCGCCGGCGACGGTCACGACGACGTGGCGCCGACACTGCGCCGCACCGCCGGGCGTCGACGTGCCCTGCTCACCCTTGACCTCGGGCTCGGCGGTGGCCTGCTCGCCGCACACCTCCACCTGGCCGTCGTCCCCGGTCTGGGTGAGGGTGACGACGACGTCGAGGGTGGCGGCCTGGCCCGTCCCGGACCGCCCGTCCAGATCTGCCACCGAGAGCGAGACGCCCACGGGCTGGACCGCGCCGGGCGCGATGCTCGGTCCGGTGGCGAGCACGCTGCACCCGTCGCCGCCGAGCTCGGGCACCGTGTCCAGCGTGCCGGCGGCCGCGGTGCCGTCGATGTCGACCTCGAAGGAGAGCGCGTCCTCGAACTCGTTGGTCCCGTCCCGGTCGACCACGGACAGCGTGGCGCGGGCGGTCTGCTCGCTGTTGTTCTTGACGTAGAAGGTCGAGCTGGCCCGGTCTCGCGGCACGAACGGTGCGTCACCGTCGAACAGCGGGGTCGCCAGGTGGTCGCGGAACGGGCCGGTCGCGGAGCTCGAGACGAGCAGCTTCTTGGACTCCGCCTGGGACGGTGCCCCCAGCAGCGCCAGCAGCGCCGCCGCCAGCGCGAGCACCAGCAGCCCGCCGAGGGCGGTGCGGCGCACCCTCATGCGCGCGCCTCCTCGGCGACGGAGTCGTGGTCGGCGCCGTCGTACTCGCCGTCGTCCTCCCCCCGGTCCTCGCCCTGGTCCTCGCCGTCGTCCTGGCCCGAGTCGGCGGCCTCACCGGTCGGCTCACACCGACGGCGGGCCCGTGCCACCAGCCCGGTCGTGATCGTGAGGCCGCCGTAGACCAGCAGCAGCACGGCCACGACGTCCGCGACCGTCCGCAGCCACCCGCCCGCCAGGGACGTCGCGACGTACCCGACCTTCGGGACGGAGTACCAGACCTCCCCCTTGACCTGCGCCGGCTCCACGGGCAGCAGGTCGGGGGCGTTGTTCGCGTCACCCTGGGTGACGTAGCGGGTCCCCTCGCTGCCGACGTTGAAGGCGATGATCCGGTGGGTCGTCAGGTTGGGGTCGTCGGAGACCGGCTGGAACGTGATCACGTCACCGACCCGGAGATCGTCGGTGTCGACCGGCCGCACCACGACCACGTCGCCGATGTCGTAGGTCCCGGCCATCGATCCGCTCAGCACCGTCAGTGGCCGCGCCCCGGTTGCCTTGGGCACCACGATCAGCGCGGCGCCAGCGGCGACGACGGTCGCCAGCAGAGACCAGCTGAGGACCCGGACGAGGAGGGCGCGGGTGCGGCTCACGACGCCGGCCCGCACTTGAAGTTGTCGGAGCTGCCGTTCCGCTCGACCTCGAGGGTGTTGCTGGGCGCCGACTCGGTCGCGCCGGTCACGGCGGTGACCCGGACGTAGCGGACCTCGTTCCTCGCCCATCCGGTCGAGGTGAAGGTGGTCCCGGAGGCGACGGTCCCGGCGACGGTGAAGCCGGTCGTCGCACTGCTCGAGGTGTGGACCCGGTAGCTCGACGCGCCGGTCGCGGCCCACGCGACCCGGTAGGCCGGACCGGGCGACGCACTCCCGTCGCACTGCAGGACGGGTACGACGGGCCCGGGCTCGGTCACCGTCACGGCGATCGACCTGGTGGTCGCGGCCGTGGTCCACCCGGCGACCGGGCGCTGGACGCTGCGGAGGGTGAGCACCACCGTCCCCGTGACGGCTGTCGTGGAGGAGCTGACGCGCACGCACAGGGCGCGGTCCGCACCGGTCGGCGTGGTGTCGACCGAGACCGTCGAGGCTCCGGGGCACGCGGTGCCGACCGTCGCGGAGACACCGGCGGGGGTCGACGTCACCGTGGCGGTGATCCGCTGCCCGAGGTTCTTGCCCACCGACGTGTCGTCGAGGACCAACGTGGAGTCGGCGGTGGCACCGGCGGACCGGGCGACGGTGACCCCGGCCGGGCTGCTGGCCGTGTAGCTCATCTGCCCCGACGAGACCGAGCTCGCCGCCAGTGGCCGCTGGTCGGTCCAGGACGCGTACGTGCCCCCCGTGGTGGCGCCTCCGACGAGGAGGGCGCCCACCACGGCGGCGGCGAACGGGATCCGGGACTTCATGCGCTCGGTGCGGTCGGCCGGGCTCGGGTCAGGACTGGCTGATCGTGAAGGTCGAGGCCGGCGTGGTCGCCGACTTCAGCTGGTCGTCGGTGCCGTCGACCGACGTCGGCAGCACGTAGGTCACGGTCGCGGTCAGGGTGGCCTTGCCGAACGGGTCGGCGAAGGAGAACGAGGTGGCGTCGTCCTGGGTGACGGTGGCGCCGCGGGAGGCCACGACCTCGACGTCGCGGGTCAGCGCGTCCGAGAAGGAGTTCCCCGTCATCGGCAGGGCGTCGAGCACGATGCTGCCCTGCAGGTTCTTGCCGGAGCCGGTGACGGTGAAGGTCTGGGTGTAGGTGACCTTGTCGCCCGGCACCATCGCGTCGGTGGCGGACCAGTCGTCGGTGGCCTCGGTGCGGGCGTCGTCGTACACCCCGGCGGCGGTGGCGATGGTGAGGTCGCCCGACTGGACACCGTTGACCTCGAGGTCGCGGCTGTCGCTCCAGAGCGCGTAGGTGCCGAAGCCACCCATCAGCAGCGCGACGCCGGCCGCACCGGCGACGGAACCCTTGACCATGTTGTTCATCCGAACCCCTTGACTCGTTGGTAGACCGCGTCCCACCCACGGGATCGCGTTGCGAGAGGAACCTAGGCGGCTCGCCGAGGGGTACGTCGGGCCTTGTCACGGCCGGGGCGCAGCTGTGGGCCGGTTGTTACCGAGGGGGGCCCCGGCGTACGGATCGCAACACCAGACGTCCTCCGAAGACCGCGACAGCCATGACCCGTTCGGGCCATGGCTGTTACCGCGAACGAGGGGTCCTCAGCGCTGCCAGGTCAGCCGCGCGCCAGGTGGGCCAGCAGGTCCTGCCGCGTGAGCACCCCGATCGGCTTGCCGTCCTCGTGCACCAGCGCGGCGTCCGCGTGCTCCAGCAGAGCGACCGCGTCGCGGGCCTGGGCGGTGGAGCCGATGGTGGGGAGCGGCTCGGACATGTGGTCCTCGACGGAGTCGGTCAGCCTGGCCGTGCCCGCGAAGAGGGCGTCCAGCAGGGTCCGCTCGGAGACCGAGCCGGCGACCTCCGCGGCCACGATCGGCGGCTCCGCGCGCACGACCGGCATCTGCGAGACGCCGTACTCTCGGAGGATCTGGACCGCCTCGGCGATGGTCTCGGCCGGGTGGGTGTGGACCAGGTCCGGCAGCCTGCCGTCCTTGCCGCGCAGCACCTCTCCCACGGTCTGGTCGTGGTCGTGGTCGTCCGCGGAGGTCGGGAAGCCGTAGCGGGCCAGCCACTCGTCGTTGAAGATCTTCGTCAGGTAGCCGCGCCCGGAGTCGGGCAGCAGCACCACGATCACCGCGTCGGTGCGGCCCTCGGCGGCCAGCTCGGCCGCCAGCTGCCGCGCGGCGTACGCGGCCATGCCGCACGAACCGCCGACCAGCAGCGCCTCCTCCCGGGCCAGCCGCCGGGTGAAGGCGAAGGAGTCGGCGTCGGAGACCTCGATGATCCGGTCGGCGACCGAGCGGTCGTAGGTCTCGGGCCAGAAGTCCTCGCCGACGCCCTCGACGAGGTAGGGGCGACCGGTGCCGCCGGAGTAGACCGAGCCGGCCGGGTCGGCCCCGATCACCTCGATCGCGGGATTCTGCTCCTTGAGGTAGCGCCCGACGCCCGTGATCGTCCCGCCGGTGCCGACACCCGCGACGAAGTGGGTGACCTTCCCGTCCGTCTGCTCCCAGATCTCCGGGCCCGTCGTCTCGTAGTGGGAGCGCGGGTTGTGGGGGTTGGAGTACTGGTCGGGCTTCCAGGCGCCGGGCTGCGCGCCCAGCCGGTCGCTCACGTTGTAGTAGGAGTCCGGGTGCTCGGGGGCGACCGCGGTCGGGCAGACGACCACCTCGGCGCCGTAGGCCTTGAGCACGTTGCGCTTGTCCTCGCTGACCTTGTCGGGGCAGACGAAGACGCAGTGGTAGCCCTTCTGCTGGGCGATCATCGCGAGCCCGACCCCGGTGTTGCCGGAGGTCGGCTCGACGATCGTGCCGCCGGGCTGGAGCTCGCCGGAGGCCTCGGCCGCCTCGATCATCCGGCTCGCGATCCGGTCCTTCACCGAGCCACCGGGGTTGAGGTACTCGACCTTGGCGAGCAGCAACGGTCCGCCGTCCTGCCCCGGGGGGAGGTCCAGCGTGCGCTGCAGGCGCACGAGCGGGGTGTTGCCGATGAGGTCCACGAGCGAGTCGACGTACTGCATGGCGCCAATCTAGGGCGCCCGGGGTCCATTGCCGGATTCGTCGCGCCGGGGTCACGGCACGCCCGTAGGGTTGGGGCGTGGGAAAGGCCGCTGCTGCACGCAAGCTCGCTGCCGCCGCCGCCTACGGCGGCGGCGGCCTCTCCGTGCTGGGCGGCGGGCTCTACGGCCTGCTGCGGCTGGAGGCCTCGCTGGCCCGCAAGGCGATCGGGGAGCCCGGCGACGTGCCCCCGCCCGACGCGACGGGCTGGTACGGCCGCGGTCGTCCGGGGCCCGCGATCAAGGTGGCGCTGATCGGTGACTCCAGCGCCGCCGGCTACGGCGTCGACCGGGTCGAGGACACCCCCGGCGCACGGCTGGCCAGCGGCATCGCGGCGTACGCCGACCGGCGGGTCCACCTGCGCAGCCTCGCCGTCGTCGGGGCCCAGTCCCGAGACCTCGCCGGCCAGGTCGAGCGGGCGTTGCCCACCGCGCCCGACCTCGCCGTCCTGCTGATCGGCGTCAACGACATCACCCACTCGGTGCTGCCAGCCACGTCGGTCCGCAACCTCTCCGAGGCGGTCCGCCAGCTGCACGACGGCGGCTGTGCCGTCATCGTCGGCACCTGCCCGGACCTCGGCACGATCCGGCCGATCCCGCCGCCGCTGAAGCAGATCGGCCGCGCCTGGTCGCGGCGGCTGGCGGCCGCCCAGGCGATCACCGTCGTCGAGCAGGGCGGCCGGTCGGTCTCGCTGGGCACGATCCTGGGTCCCGAGTTCGACGCGGCCCCGGCGCTGCTCTTCGGCCCGGACCGGTTCCATCCCTCGGCGGCCGGCTACCGGGCCCTGGCCGACGTGCTGCTCCCGAGCTCGCTGGCGGCGCTGGGCCACGGGCTCGACGCCGTCGAGCAGCCCGAGCCGGATCGCGGGGAGGGCCTGCGCCCGATCGCGGTCGCGGCCATCGAGGCGGCCGACAACCCGGGCACCGAGCTCGACGGCACCGAGGTGGCCGGCACCCGCCGCGGCGTACGCGGGCTGTGGGTCGAGCTGCGTCACCGCCGCCGCCACCCCGCCACCGACGCCGAGGCCCCGGACGAGAACGAGGAGCACGCCGACGAGGAGTCCGCGGGATCCCGGACGTGACGAACGGGCCCCACCCATCGCGGGTGGGGCCCGTTCGATCGGGCTCGGATCAGTCCTGGCTGAAGATCGCCAGGATCCGCAGCAGGTTGGTGTAGATCCAGACCAGGCTCACGGTCATCGCGAACGCGGCGCGCCACGACTCGCGCTCCTCGATGCCGGCCGCGATCCCCTGCTCGACGAAGTCGAAGTCGAGGATCAGCATGAAGATGCCGAGCACGAGGCCACCGACGGAGAACAGCAGACCCAGCCCACCGAAGCCCAGGAACCCGATGGCGTTGCCGAACATGCCGAGCACGACCTCGAGCATCGCCAGCGCCACCATGCCGAACATGGCCGCGACGACGAAGGTGCGGAACTTCTGGCCGACCTTGATGTCGAAGAACTTGTACGCCGCGAGGGTGCCGGCGAACGCGGCGAAGGTGCCGACGACGGCCTGCAGGACCAGGTTGTTGCCGAAGCCGCTGTCGTTGACGAACATCGCGTCGATGAGCTTGCTGAAGGCACCGAGCGCGACGCCCTCCAGCGCCGCGAACGCCATCACCAGCGCGGGGCTGACGACCCGCTTGAAGGAGTTGGCCATCGACAGCGCGAACGCGCCGAGGCCACCCACCATGAGCGCGGCGTAGAGGGTGCCCAGGTTGTCCTGGCTGGTGCGGATGTCGCCGGTGAGGATCCAGGTCGCGGCGGCCGTCACGAGGACGATGCCCAGCGAGATGCCGGTCTTCTGGACCACCGAGTCGATGGTCATCCGCTCGCCGGAGCGGACCGGGGCCTGCGGGTCTGAGTAGCCGGTCGGGGACTGGCCGTAGGCGTCGTGACCGATCCCGTTGCCCGGGTAGGTCTGGTTGCCGTAGGCGTTGCCTGCCCGTCCGTTGAACGCGTCCGACTTGCGGAAGACGGGGTTGTTGCTCTGCATGGTCTCCTCCTTGGAGGCCCTACTGTTGAAAGACTGTTGAAAGCGTGGCCGTCACTGTGACGGCCTGGGTCGTACCACCAGTCTAGTGGGCTGGCACCTCTACAACGTCCGATCCGGGTGCGCTGTTCCTGCTTCCACCCCACTCTGGGCCTTTTCTCAGGGAGCGGGGTGCGGGGGGTGCCCCGGGTGGGGGTCGAACCCACACTGAACCGCTTTTAAGGCGGCTTCCTCTGCCGGTTGGGATACCGGGGCCGGCGGTGCTGCTGGTGCGGACTGCTGGTGCGGACTATAGGTAGGTCTTGCGCTGGTGGACGGCGTGGGCGCCGGCCACCCGGTCGAGGAACAGCAGGCCGTCGCAGTGGTCGATCTCGTGCTGGAGGGCGCGGGCCTCGAAGGCGGTGGCCTCCACCACCACCTCCTCCCCCGTCCCCGGCAGCTGGCCGCGGACGACGACCCGGGTCGCGCGCTTCACGTCGCCGGTGAGGTCCGGGACGCTCATGCACCCCTCCCGCGCCCTCTCGTTGCGGCTGGACTCGACGACCTCGGCGTTGCACAGCACGAAGGTGCCGTGGTGGTCGCGGGTCTTGGGGTGGGCGGAGACGTCGACGCAGAAGACCCGCGCCCCCACCCCCAGCTGCGGCGCCGCGAGTCCCACGCACCCCGGCGAGACGCGCATCGTCGCCACCAGGTCGGCGGCGAGCTGCACGACGTCCTCGCTGGTCGGGTCGACGGACCTTCCGGCGCCCGCGAGCACCGGGTCCGGGGCCGTGACCACGGGGAGCACCTCGCCCGCCACCCCGAGCGCGGACTCGGCCCACGCCAGCACCGTCGGGTTCACGGTCACAGGTCGTCGGCCTCGGCCGCGCGCAGCGTGGCGCCGACGCCGAGGTCGGCCGCGGCCTGCTGGATCGCTGTCCGGACGGCCTCGACGTCGGCGGAGCCGGGCAGGTCGAGCTCGGCGACCAGCAGGTAGAGGTCGCCGGCGAGCCGGGTGGTGAGGTCGGTGATGTTGCCGCCGGCGCGCGCCACCTCGGCGACCACGGCGGACACGATGCCGGGACGGTCGCCGCCGTGGACGGTCAGCACCCACGACGTGCCCGCGGTCTCCCACGCGTGGTCCTCCGGCACCTCCCGCACCGTCACGGTCAGCGTGCCGTCGCTGGTCAGCGGCTGCAGCGCGGCCTCCAGGTCGGCGTCGGAGGCGTCCCCGGCGCAGACCAGGGTCATCGCGAAGTGGCCGCGCAGCAGCGTCATCGTCGAGTCCTCGAGGTTGAGCCCGAGGCCGGCCAGCCGGTCGGTCGTCTCGGCGATGATGCCGGGGCGGTCGTGGCCGAGGACGGTGATGGCGTGGAGGGTCACCCGGTCATTCTGTCAGCGCCCGTGCCCGGGTGAAGACCTCGTCCAGCATGTCCGGGGTCAGCCGTCCGGTGAACGTGTTGTGCTGGCTGGGGTGATAGCTCCCGAGCAGGGTCAGTCCGCCGATCGAGGCCTCCGCGCCGTGCCCGAAGCGCGGCCGCGGAGACGGTACGTCGAGGCCGGCCACGGCCAGGCCGCGCAACGCCCCCGCCCAGCCGTAGGCACCCAGCGCGACCACCACCCGCAGGTCCGGCAGCAGCAGCCGCACCTCCTGCGCCAGCCACGGCTCGCAGGTGTCGCGCTCGCGCACGGTCGGCTTGTTCTGCGGGGGCGCGCACCGCACGGTCGCCACGATCCGCGCGCCGACCAGGGCCTGGCCGTCGCCGGCGTGGACGGACGTCGGCTGGGTGGCGATCCCGGTGCGGTGCAGGCTGGCGAACAACCAGTCGCCGCTGGAGTCGCCGGTGAAGACCCGCCCGGTGCGGTTGGCCCCGTGGGCGGCCGGGGCGAGCCCGACGACCAGGATCCGCGGCCTGGCCTCGCCCCAGCCGGGGGCGGGGCGACCCCAGTAGGGCTGGTCGGCGAACGCCGCCCGCTTCTCGGTCGCCACCTGCTCGCGCCACCGGACCAACCGGGGGCACGCCGCGCACACGCTGACCCGCGCGTCCAGCTCGGCGAGCGGGTCGGCGCCGTCGGTGAGCGCCAGCCGCCGAACCTGCGCGGCCGTCCGGGCCACCGGCGTCGCCCCGGCCGCGGGGTCCTCCGGCCAGCCCTCCCCCGCCGCCACCGGGGAGCCGAACTCCTGCCCGGTGAGCGGGTGGCGATGACGGGTCATCGGACGGAGGCGGCGATGCCGTCGAGGATGTCGGACTCGCAGACCCGGAGGGAGGCGAGGTGGGTGCGGGCGAGGACGCGTTCGACGATGAGGACGCCGGCGGCGATGACGTCGGCGCGGCCGGGGTGCATGTAGGGCAGCGCGCGTCGTTCCTCGACGGTCAGGGCGACCAGCCGCGCGACGGTGTCCCGGACGTCGTCGACGCGGTGGACGGTCCCGTCGATCGCGTCGCGGTCGTAGGCGGGCAGGTCGAGCAGGGCCGCGCCGAGGGTGGTGCAGGTGCCGGCGATGCCGACCACGGTCGCCGCGTCCGCGAGCGGTACGCCGCAGCCGTCGAGCGCAGCGTCGACGTCGGCGCCGATCGCGGCGACCTCCGCGGGGGTGGGCGGGTCGTGGCGGACGTGCCGCTCGTGGAGCCGGACCGACCCGACGTCCATCGAACGGGCGACCAGGACACCGCTGCGGTCGCCGAGGATCACCTCGGTCGACCCGCCGCCGACGTCGACGACCAGCACCGGGGTCGCGAGGTCGTCGGGCTGCGCCGCCATCGCGCCCGCGAAGCCGAGCGCGGCCTCCTCGTCGCCGCTGAGCACCTCCGGCTCGACCCCGAGCCGGGCCCGGACCCCCTCGCGGAACACCGCGGCGTTGGCGGCGTCGCGGGTCGCGGAGGTGGCGCAGCACCGGATCCGGTCGACCGGCACGCCGTGGTCGTGGACCACGGCGGCGTACTCGTCGAGCGCGGCGAACGCACGCTCCAGCGCCTCCTCGGAGAGCCGGCCGGTCGCGTCCACGCCCTGTCCCAGCCGCACCATCCGGGCCTCGCGGACCGACGCGTGCGGGGGCATGCCGACGAAGAGCTTGATCGTGTTGCTGCCGCAGTCGATGGCGGCGACCTCCTCAGGCACGGCCGATCACGCGTCGTCCGCCACGCACGGGCCGGTGGACCACCAGTCCCCCAGCTCCTCGAGCACCTCGTCGCCGAGCGGGTTGACCCCCGGGCCGGCGGCCAGCGCGTGGGCGGCCAGCACGTGGAGGCACTTGACGCGGTCCGGCATCCCGCCGGCGGAGATCCCGGCGATCTCGGGGACGTCCAGCCCGGCCTCCGCGGCCACCCGGTCACGGTCGGCGAGGTAGGCCTCGTGGGCGGCGCGGTAGGCGGCAGCCAGCGCGGCGTCCGTCTCGAGCCGGCCCTCCATCTGCTTCATCAGTCCCGACCCCTCCAGGGTCCCGATCCGGGACGCGGCCCGGGGGCAGGTGAGGTAGTAGGTGGTCGGGAACGGCGTGCCGTGGGGCAGCCGCGGCTCGGTGGTCACCACGTCGGGGAGCGAGCAGGGACACCGGTGACCGACTGCGGCGATGCCGCGGGGCTCCCGCCCCAGCTGTCGTGCGATGGCCTGCTCGTCGGCGGGGTCGATGGTGGGCACTAGTCCAGGGGCTCCTGCTCGGGTGCGTCGAGGTCGGTCGCCGGCGGCGGCTGGTCCTTCGGCGGGTGGCCGGCCAGCTCGACCGAGCCCCACGCATCCTGCCACCAGGCCTGCGGGTCCTGGGCGAGCACCTCGTCCGGGTCGTGCAGCGCCGCCTCGCCCTCGAGCGGGGTGCCGTCCTCGTCGAGCACGACGTACGCCGTCTCGCCGGGCATCACGTAGCCGAAGCGCTCCCGCGCCTGGGCGCGCACGTAGGCCTCGTCGTTCCAGCGCCGCTTCTCCCGCTCGAGGTCGTCGATCTCCGCGGAGGTCCGGGCGATCTCGACCTTGAGATCCTCGATGTGGGCGCGCTGCTGGAGGTAGGCCTTGAGCGAGGAGGCGTAGGACACCGCCAGCACGGCCAGCACCAGCACGAGCACGGCCGCCCGGCCGGTGAGCCGCGGGCGGCGCGGCTCGGCCAGGATCGCCCGCAGGCCACCGGTGCCGCCACCGGAGGTGTCGGTGACGCGGGCACGTGACCCCGGCCGGCCGGCGCCGGTGCGCTGGCCGGGACGGCGTGACCCGCCGGGCCCGCGGCGGGTACGTCGCTCGCTCACCGGCCCCACGGTAGTCGGGGTCAGCCCCCGAACCGGGGGAACGCGCCGGTGCCGGCGTAGCGAGCCGCGTCACCGAGGGCGTCCTCGATCCGCAGCAGCTGGTTGTACTTCGCGACCCGCTCGGAGCGGGCCGGCGCGCCGGTCTTGATCTGGCCGCAGTTGGTGGCGACCGCGAGGTCGGCGATGGTGACGTCCTCGGTCTCGCCCGACCGGTGGCTCATCATGCAGCGGTAGCCGTTGCGGTGGGCCAGCTCGACGGAGTCGAGGGTCTCGGTCAGGGAGCCGATCTGGTTGACCTTGACCAGCAGCGCGTTGGCCTGGCCACCGTCGATGCCGCGCTGCAGCCGCTCGACGTTGGTGACGAACAGGTCGTCGCCGACGAGCTGGGTCTGCTCGCCGAGCTCGTCGGTGATGGTCTTCCAGCCGGACCAGTCCTCCTCGTCCAACGGGTCCTCGACCGAGACGATCGGGTAGGACGCCACGAGGTCGGCGTAGTAGGCGGTCATGTCGTCGGCCGAGCGCTTCTTGCCCTCGAAGGTGTAGCTCTTCTTGTCGAAGAACTCGCTGGCGGCGACGTCGAGCGCGAGCGCGATGTCGGTACCGAGCTTGAACCCGGCGGCCTTGACGGCGTCGGCGATCAGGTCGAGCGCGGCGCGGTTGGACGGCAGGTCGGGCGCGAACCCGCCCTCGTCGCCGAGCCCGGTGGCGAGGCCCTTCTTCTTCAGCACCGCCTTGAGGGCGTGGTAGACCTCCGTCCCCTGCTGCAGGGCCTCCCGGAAGGTCGGGGCGCCGATCGGCGCGATCATGAACTCCTGGATGTCGACGTTGGAGTCGGCGTGCGAGCCGCCGTTGAGGATGTTCATCATCGGGACCGGCAGCAGGTGGGCGTTGGGGCCCCCGACGTAGCGGAACAGCGGCAGGCCCGAGGAGTCGGCCTGCGCCCGGGCGACGGCGAGCGAGGCACCGAGGATGGCGTTGGCCCCCAGCTTGGCCTTGTTGGGCGTGCCGTCGACCGAGAGCATCGTCTGGTCGACCAGCCGCTGGTCGTCGGCGTCGAGCCCCTCGATCGCGGGTCCGATCGTGCGGATCACCGCGTCGACGGCCTTGCTGACGCCCTTGCCGGCGTAGCGCTTGCCGCCGTCGCGCAGCTCCACCGCCTCGAAGGCGCCGGTGGAGGCGCCGCTGGGCACGGCGGCCCGGGCGTAGGTCCCGTCGTCGAGGACGACCTCGACCTCGACGGTGGGGTTGCCGCGCGAGTCGAGGATCTCGCGGGCGCCGACGGCGGAGATGACAGCCACTGGGTGCTCCTTGCAGGGTCGTGGACGAAGCCGTGTCGAGACTAGTGCGGATCGGTGGAGAGGTCAGCCGGGTGTCCGCGGTGGGCCGTCACAGCAGCCGACGGACGGCGTCACGCAGTGCCTGCTCGGGGTCGTCCCCCGACTCCCGGGCCTGCGCGACGAGCGCGAGCAGCCGGTCGCCGAGGTCCTCGGAGCCGCTGGGTACGACGAGCGGGGTGCCGGCTCGCTGCGCCCGGTCGAGCACCTTGTCGGCGTAGAGCAGGGCCGGGAGGGCGGGGGCGAGCCCCTCGGTCACCGACGACCGCTGCTTCTCCTGAGCCTTCCTGGCCTCCCACAGCTCGTTGACGGCGGTCGGGTCGAGCTCGGCGGGCTGGCCGGCCACGTCGTCGCCGAAGACGTGGGGGTTGCGCCGCACCATCTTGGCGATCGCGTCGGCGGCGACGTCCGCGGTGGTGAAGTCCCCCGACTCCTCGGCGATCGCGGTGTGGAGGAACACCTGGAGCAGCAGGTCGCCGAGCTCCTCGCGCAGGTGCGTGCTGTCGCCGGTGTCGAGGGCCTCGACGGTCTCGTGCGCCTCCTCGAGCAGGTAGCGCGCGAGCGACCGGTGGGTCTGGGCGGCCTTCCACGGACACTCCGCCCGCAGCCGGCGCATGACGTCGAGGAAGGCCAGCACCTCCTCGTCGCCGGGCACGGGGTCAGCGACCGCAGCGGTGGGCACCCGGCAGGCTCCGGGCCTGCGCGGGGTCCGGCTGCTCGGCCAGCCCGCTGGTGGCGTCCTCGCTGACCGCGAAGGAGACCGAGCCGTCGACCGACGCGACGTTGCCGTCGCGGATCGCGGTGTTGAGGGCGGGGTCGAACTCGATGCCCTCCTCCGCGATCCAGGCGTTGAACTCCTCGGTGCCCGCCGCGACGAAGTCCTCGTAGCCGCCCTGGCCGCCGAGCTGCTCCTCGCCGAGCTCGGCCTTGACCGCCTCCACGAACAGCGGCGCGGACTCGACCTCGATCACGCTCTCGCGCAGCTCCTCGGGGACGGGCGCGACGTTGCGCTGCAGCTCGGCGATGCCGGTGAGGTAGCGCTCGCTGTCGATCTCGAGACCCCGCTCGGCCACGATCTGGTCGGCGACCGAACGCAGCGCGAGGGTGCCGGCGATGCCGCCGCGCAGGTAGCTGTTGGGCAGCGTCTGCGCCTGGTCGTCCAGCTGCGGCTCGATGGCCGCGCAGAAGTCGCTGGTCACGTCGTCCACGCGCGCGACGAGATGGTGTCCCCGCCCACCTCCACGGCCGTCCCCGGCTGGAGGGCGCCGCATCCGGTGAGGGCGAGGGCGGCGACCGCCCCGAGGGCACCCAACCTGCGGGTCTTGCTCACTGCTGCTCCTTCGACTTGAGCTCCGGCGGATCGAGCACGGCGTCGATCACGTTGCGGGCCCATTCAAGCAGGGCCACCCCCTCCACCGGCTTGCCGAGGTGCCCCGGTGTCCCCGGCCGCGGCACCAGCACGCTGTCGAGCTGGGTCTTCACGATGCTCTTCGGGTAGAGCCGCTGCAGCCGGACGGTGCGCGACTCCGGCAGGCTCACCGGGGCGAAGCGGACGTTGCGGCCGGCGATGGTCACCTCGCCGATCCCGGCCTCCCGCGCACGGGCGCGGAACCGCGCGACCAGCAGCAGGGCCGCGACCGGGGCCGGCGGCTCGCCGTAGCGGTCGTCGAGCTCCTCGACCAGCAGGTCGACGTCCGCGTCGCTGCGGACCTCGGAGAGCCGCTTGTACATCTCCAGCCGGAGCCGCTCGCTGGGCACGTAGTCGTGCGGCAGGTGGGCGTCGACGGGCAGCTCGATCCGGACCTCGCGCAGCTCCGGCTCCTCCTCCCCCTTGAACTCCGAGACCGCCTCGCCCACCAGCCGGACGTAGAGGTCGAAGCCGACGTCGGCGATGTGGCCGGACTGCTCACCACCGAGCAGGTTTCCGGCGCCGCGGATCTCGAGGTCCTTCATCGCGATCGCCATGCCGCCGCCGAGGTCGGAGTGCTGGGCCAGCGTCGCGAGCCGCTCGTGGGCGGTCTCGGTGAGCGGCTTCTCGGCCGGGTAGAGGAAGTAGGCGTACGCGCGCTCGCGGCTGCGTCCCACGCGACCGCGCAGCTGGTGGAGCTGCGAGAGCCCGAGCGTGTCGGCCCGCTCGATGATCATCGTGTTGGCGTTGGACACGTCCAGGCCGGACTCCACGATCGTGGTGCACACCAGGACGTCGAAGCGCTTCTCCCAGAAGTCCAGCATCACCCGTTCGAGCTGGTGCTCGCCCATCTGGCCGTGGGCGGTCGCGACCCGGGCGTCGGGCACCAGCTCACGCAACCGGGCGGCGGCCTTCTCGATCGAGCTGACCCGGTTGTGGATGAAGAAGACCTGGCCGTCGCGGAGCAGCTCGCGGCGGATCGCGGCGGTGACCTGCTTGTCGTCGTAGGCACCGACGTAGGTCAGCACCGGGTGCCGCTCCTCCGGCGGGGTCGTGATCGTCGACATCTCGCGGATGCCGGTCACCGCCATCTCGAGCGTGCGCGGGATCGGCGTGGCGCTCATGCTCAGCACGTCGACGGAGGTCCGCAGCCGCTTCATCTGCTCCTTGTGCTCCACCCCGAAGCGCTGCTCCTCGTCGACGATGATCAGGCCGAGGTCCTTGACCCGGGTGTCGGGGCTGAGCAGCCGGTGGGTGCCGACCACGATGTCGATGGTGCCGTCGGCCAGGCCGGCGAGCACCTCGCGCGCCTCGGCGTCGGTCTGGAAGCGCGACAGCGGCCGGATGGTGACCGGGAAGCCGCTCATCCGCTCCTCGAACGTCGAGAGGTGCTGGGTCACCAGCAGCGTCGTCGGCACCAGCACCGCGACCTGCTTGCCCTCCTGGACCGCCTTGAACGCCGCGCGCACCGCGATCTCGGTCTTCCCGTAGCCGACGTCCCCGCACACCAGCCGGTCCATCGGCACGGTGCGCTGCATGTCGCCCTTGACCTCGTCGACGGTGCTCAGCTGGTCCGGGGTCTCCTGGAAGGGGAAGGCGTCCTCGAGCTCGCGCTGCCACGGGGTGTCGGGGCCGTAGGCGTGCCCCTGGGTGGCCTGCCGTGCGGCGTACAGCTTGATCAGCTCGGCCGCGATCTGCCGGACCGCCTTGCGAGCCTTGTTCTTCCGCTTGGTCCAGTCGCCGCCGCCGAGCCGGTCCAGGCTCGGCTGCTCGCCGCCGACGTAGCGGGTGACCTGGTCGAGGGTGTCGGCCGGCACGAAGAGCCGGTCGGGCGGACCGCCGCGCTTCGAGGAGCCGTACTCGAGGACGAGGTACTCGCGGGTGGCACCGGCCACCTCGCGCTGCTTCATCTCGACGAACCGGCCGACCCCGTGCTGCTCGTGGACGACGAAGTCGCCGGCCTGCAGCTCCAGCGGGTCGATCTGCTTCTTGCGGCGGGTCGGCATCTTCCGCATGTCGCGAGTCGAGGTCTTCTGGCCCGAGAGGTCCTCGCCCGTGAGCACCGCCAGCCGGACCGAGGGGTCGACGAAGCCCTGCTCGAGGGCACCGCAGGAGACCGTGACGACGCCCGGCCGGGGCTCGAGAACCTCGGGCTCGACCATCGCCGCCGGCACGTCGTGGTCCGCGAGGACCTCCACCATCCGCTGCGCCGGGCCGTGACCGGGGTGCAGGACCACGACCCGGTGGCCCTCGGCGAGCCAGCCGCGGACGTCGGCCACGGCCCGCTCGATGTCGCCCCGGTAGGCCTCGGCGACCCGCGCCGGGAGCACCCGGGTCTCGACGGCGCTGGTGTCCTCGGCGCTCGAGGCGAGGTCCGGCGACGGCGGCGTCTCGATGCCGAACGGGCTGACGCTCCACCAGGCCCGGCCGGCACCCAGCGTGTGCTGGCGCACGTCGGCGAGCTCGCGGTAGGACGCGGCTCCCAGGTCGATCGGCGCCTGGCCGCCCGAGGCGGCGGCCGCCCAGCTGGCACCGAGGAACTCCTCGCTCGTCGCGACCAGGTCGTGGGCACGGGAGCGGACCCGCTCGGGGTCCAGCACCACCACGTGGCTCTCGGCGGGCAGCAGGTCGACCAGCAGCTCCATCTCGTCGACGAGCACCGGGGCGAGCGCCTCCATGCCCTCCACCGCGATGCCCTGCGCGATCTTGTCGGTGAGCTCCAGCAGCTGGGGGTGCGCCTCGCCCAGCGCGGCCGCCCTGCGGCGTACCTCCTCGGTGAGGAGCAGCTCGCGGCACGGCGGCGCCCACAGTCGGGGGACGGCCTCCAGCGTGCGCTGGTCGGCGACCGCGAAGCTGCGGATCTCCTCGACCTCGTCGCCCCAGAACTCCACCCGCAGCGGGTGCTCCTCGGTCGGTGGGAACACGTCGACGATGCCGCCGCGCACCGCGAACTCGCCGCGCTTCTCCACCAGGTCGACCCGTGAGTACGCCGCGGCGCCGAGATGCTCGACCACCTCGTCGAGCACGGCGGTGTCGCCGGGGGTGAGCTCGACCGGCGCGAGGTCGCCCAGCCCCGGGACCTGCGGCTGCAGCACCGACCGGACCGGCGCCACGACGACCCGGAGCGGGCCGTTGCTGGCGTCGGTGCCCGGGTGGCACAGCCTGCGGAGCACGGCGAGGCGGCGCCCGACGGTGTCGCTGCGCGGGCTGAGCCGCTCGTGGGGCAGCGTCTCCCAGCTCGGGTAGTGAGCGACGTGGCTCGGGTCGAGCAGGTCGCCGAGCGCGGCGACGAGGTCCTCCGCCTCCCGCGAGGTCGGCGTCACCGCCAGCACGGTGCGCCCCTGCTCCGCCAGCCCGGCGACGACGAAGGGCCTCAGCCCTGCCGGACCGGTGAGGTCGAGGGTGGGCAGCGCGCCACCGCGGGCGTCGGCCATCGCCTGGGCGAGGACCGGTTCGGCGAGGACGGCGGAGGAGAGGCCGGTGAGGCTCACGGAGTTCCTTCGGGACACGTGGGGCGGGCACGCTTCGAGCCCCCGGCCGCGAGCGACAGGGGGGCTGCCGCCCACTTTACGGTGCGCCCGTACGGAGGCCGGGTCGAGGATGACCGGTCAGGCGGGCAGGCCCAGCTGCGGGGTGGCGCGCAGCCAGGCGATCAGGGACACGGCGTCGATCTGCGAGCTCGCACCGAGCTTGTGCAGCGTGGACTTCACGTGGCTGCGCACGGTGGCGTCGGTGACGTCGAGCCGGAGGGCGATGTCGTGCACCCGGTAGCCGCCGTACAGCAACATCATCACGTCGTTCTCCCGCGGGGTCAGCGTGCCCAGCCGTCGCAGCAGGTCCTCGCGCCGACCACGGGCGCGCCGCCAGGAGTCGATCCAGGTGGCGCGTTCGCCCTCCTCCATCAGCTCCTCCCCCGCAGCCAGCCGCTGCAGCGCGTGGTCCACCTGCTCCAAGGTGGCGTCGCCGGGCAGCACCGCGACGGCACCGGCCTCGAGCGCGGCGCCCCACGCCGGCCCCGGCGGCGCGGCACTGAGCAGCAGCCAACGGACGTCCGCCGCGGCCAGGAAGCCGCGCGCGTGGCGCACCTGCTCCACCGTCGACAGGTCGCTGATCAGGACGCCGACGTCTGCGTGGAAGGACCGGACGCCCGCGGTGACCACCCCGGCCCCGGCCGTCGACCCTGCCGCCGATCCCGCGTCCGAGCCCTCCAGGCGGATCACGTGGGTGTCGAAGCCGCGGCTGACCAGCGCCGCCTGCACCGTGTCAGAGACGAGAGGAAAGCTGGAGGCGACGAGTACTCGCGTCAGCCCGACCGCCATCAGCATGATCCTCCTTCGGACCCCTCACCCCCCGGAAGGTTGGTCGGTCCTCCATCGTGGTGACGAGGGGCGCAGCGGCGGACCAGCCGCGATGATCTCCCCTACTTTTGGGGATGGGGGCCCGCGAGGGCGGCGGAGGTTACCGCGTGCGACCTCCGAAAAGGCGAGCCGGGCAGCCCAGTAGGTAAAGACTTACCCAATATGGGGGGTCGAAGCGTCGAATTCCGGAACCCCTCTGGTAATACCGCGGGCCGCGGGTCACGATGCTTCGGTATCACGGAGCCGGGAGGGGCCTCTTCGGGGGGAAGAGGGCCGGGTCGCGTCAGCAGGGGGACGGCAATGATGCCGCGCTCGTGCTGAGGCGACGCCGAGGCTCATGTCTCGCGGGGGGCGAGCACACATCATGGGAAATTATCCGAGGCAATATGGAGAGGCAGTGGCGTGGCGTGGCACCGGTCTGGTGCTGCTGATCACGGCGTTGCCACTGCTGTTCGTACTGTGGGTGCAGCCTGACGCGCGCTCGATCGGCGACGCGTCCACGGTGGCCGGCCTGGCCGGCTATCCGGTGGTGCTGGCCGCTGCCGTCGTGCTGCACCTGACCTGGCGCCACACCGGGGAGCTGTGCCTGTCGTGGCTCTCCGCCGGACTGCTGGTGGCGGCCGCCCAGGGGTTCTCGCTGGCGGGGCTCCACGTCGCGTACGGCGACGAGGTGACGGCCAACCCGGCGGCCCTGCTGGTGCTCGCTGCGCTGTTCTGCGCCGCGGTGCTGGCCGCGCTGTTGACCACGTCGGACGCGGTCCCGGTGGTCCATCCGGCCGTCGTCGGCCTGCTGCTGGCCGTCGCGTCGGCGATCGCGGCAGCCGCGGTGCCGTCAGTGGACCTGCGGTCCGTCCTGGACGGCGGCGCCCGGAACATGCTGGGAGGTGCGGCTGCGGCACTGCTCCTGGTCCTGCTCGTGCTCCTGACCCGCGTGCTGCGCAGGCTCGCGCGGGAATCGGTGCCGACGTGGGGGCACCGCCGCCTGGTGCTCGGCTTCCTCGCGCTGGTCGCGAGCCCACTGCCGTGGCTGGCCGGCTCCGAGAGCCGGCTGGGCGGCCTGTCCGCGATCGCGCTCCAGCTCACGGCCGTCGGGCTGCTGTCGTCGTTGTCGCTGGCGCTGATCAGCCAGCTCCGCGCCGACAGCGCAGGCGAGCTCGCCGACCTGCGCCGCCAGGTCGACGAGGTCGAGCGCCGCGACCAGTTCCACCGCGAACAGCTCCACGAGCTCAACGCCTCGATCGCCGGCATCGTCTCCGCCTCGCGGCTGATCCACGACCCGTCCGTCTCGCTGCCCGCGGAGCGGCTCGTCCAGCTGCGCCACGTCATGGAGAGCGAGCTGACCCGGCTGGAGCGGATGGCCCACGGCGATGCTTCCAGCGTCGGCGACTGCGACCTCGACGAGGTGCTGGAGTCGGTCGTCCTGGCCCAGCGCATCCAGGGCCGCACCGTCGAGTGCACGCGGACCGGGCTGCGCGTGAAGACCGACCGGGAGTACCTCGCCGAGGCGCTGACCACGCTGCTGAACAACGCGGCGCGCCACGCCTCGGGCTCCCCGGTCCGGGTCACGGTGGCCCACGACGACACCAGGGTCTCGATCCGGGTCTCCGACTTCGGCCCCGGCGTGCCCCCGGACGTCGCCGAGCGGCTGTTCGGCTTCGGCGCGCGGGGGGCGAGCTCGCCCGGTCTCGGGATCGGTCTGGCGGTCGCGCAGCGCCTGATGGAGGAGTCGGGCGGGACGCTCACGCTGGTCGAGGACACGGTCCGCGGCGCCACCTTCGAGATCGCCCTGCCGTCGTCCGAGCCGGTGCGGCACGGCGCGGAGACGAGGAGCGCCCGTGGTGCAGCCCCGGCTTCCGCGTAGCAACGTCCGGATCGTCATCCTCGAGGACCACACGCTGTTCGCGGAGTCCTTGGACCTGGCGCTGACCGTCGAGGGATACGACGTGCGTCGGATCGTGCTGGACGGTGAGACCACGGCCGCGACCGCGCTGGCAGCAGCGACCAGGCTGCGGCCGCGGATCGTGCTGCTCGACCTCGACCTGGGCAGGCTCGGTGACGGCGTCCGGCTGGTCGCCCCGCTGGCCAAGACGGGAGCCTCCGTCGTCGTGGTCACCGCCTCGGACGACCAGAGTCGGTGGGGCCACTGCATCGCGAGGGGTGCCCGCAAGGTCCTCAGCAAGTCACGGCCGCTCAACGAGACGCTGGCGACGGTGCGCAAGATCAACCAGGGGGCCTCGGTGATGGACGTCGAGGAGCGCGAGCGCCTGCTCGCGGCCTGGCAGAGCGAGCACGCCCGCACCGGCGACCTCTTCTCGCGACTGGAGCGGCTCACCGGTCGTGAGCAGCAGGTGCTGGGGAGCCTGATGGAGGGCCGCACGGTCCGTGAGATCTCCCGGAGCAGCGTGGTCTCCGAGGCGACGGTCCGCACCCAGGTCAAGTCGATCCTCGCCAAGCTCGAGGTCTCCTCGCAGCTCGCCGCGGTCGGCGTCGCCCACCGGGTCCGGTGGCGGCCACCGCCCACCTGAGTCCTCGGGGTCGTCCGTCGGCGTCATCCGTCGACGTCGTCATGGCGAGCCGGGAACCCGCCAGCCGTCTCCACTCCCACCGAACGTGGGCGGTCCGGCGAGCACTGGCGTCGGAGGTTCGAGGTCCGCGCGGGGAGCGCCATGGGTCTCGTCTACTCCGCCGCCCGGTCGACGGCTGGCGGTGTTCCTGGGGGCCACCGTAGGCCCACCTCTACGGTGGCCCCGGGCAGCGATTCCCGGCAATCCCCAATAGTGGGGCTGTCTCGCGCGGCAGCCCTCAGTCGACCATGGCGACGACGACCCGGTCCACGATGCCGTTGAGCTGGTCGCTGGAGGACACCACGATCTGGCCGTCCGCCGCGAGCTTGCCACCGACCGAGAGCGGAGTGGTCGGGGCCAGGTCGATGCTGCCGAGGGGCCCGCTGGCGGTGGCCACGCGCTCCGCTCCGAGTCCGGCGGGAGTCACCGCCGAGACCGAGAGCCGGAGCTCGTCGCCGGTGCGGGTGCACCAGATGCGGTGCCACTCCTCGGCACCCAGCGGCTGGTCGAGGGTGACCAGCAGGTCGCCGTCGGTGCCGGCCAGGCGGCACGACGGGCGGCCGTGGTCGAGCTGGATCTTGAACTGCCCACCGTCGTCGAAGAGGCCCCGCTGGAGGAGGTTGTCGCCGTTGTCGCTCGGCGCGCCGCCGGTGACGTCGTCGAGCAGCACGTCGGCACCGAAGCCGAAGTCGCGGGACCCGGGGTCCAGGGACGTGTCGTCACCGGCGGGCAGCACGCGGACCACGGCGAAGTCCTGGCGTCCCTCCGCGAAGGCCGGCAGTCGGAGCCCGACCCCGTCCGGGACGTTCGTGGCGACCGCGGAGCCCGAACCTGTGGTCACCACCTCGGCGCTCACGCGCGCCGTGCCGCCGGAGGTCACCGGCGTCATCGTCTCCCCCACGACGCCGTCGTCGAAGTCGAGCTGCAGCACCGTGGTGCCGTCCTCCATCGCTGCGGGGGACGCTCCGGAGTCGGAGGAGGTCGCGTGTGGGCTGTGCGGGGGATTCGCGACCCCACCCGACTCCGAAGCTGCCGGGTCGCCGTTGCCGCATGCGCTGAGCAACAGCACCAGGCTCGCCGCGCCGACCACCACGGGTCCTAGGGACCCGTGAGTGGGATGTGGCCGGCCCGGACGACTCACGGGCGGTCGATCGTCACCCAGTCGACCGCGCCGGCGAAGTAGTCGCAGGTGACCGTGACGTAGTCGCAGTCGACCTTGCCGCCCAGGGTCATCGGCCGGGTGTTGTCGATCCTGCCGATCGTCCCGCGGATGAACTTGCTGATGGCGTTCGGCTCGCCGTAGTTGATGGTCATCCGGACCCCGGTGGCGGTCCGCTCGCAGCGCAGCGTGTGCCACTGCCCGTCGGAGATCTTGGTCTCGGGCCGCTTGTCGTTGACGAAGCCGATCGCCTTGGTGGCACCGGTGCCGTCCGTGAAGTGGCAGCGCGGCCAGCCCTTCTTGAGGGCGAACTTCCAGAAGCCGCCGGTCTGTCCGGCCTGTCCCTTCTGGATGATGTTCGGGTCGACCGCACCCGTCTTGAGCCGGATGGTGACCGCGAAGGTGTCGGTGCCCGGGTCCAGGCCGGGCCGGTCATCCCAGAGCACCAGCCGGTCGTCGTTGACGATCCACCAGTCGCCCTTGAAGCGGTAGGCGAGGCCGGACCCGGTGCTCTCGGCCAGCACGACGTCCGGGCCGATCACGCCGTCGAAGCCGTTGCCGGAGCCGTCGACCATCAGCGTGCTGCCGGACGCCTCGTTCATCTGCCAGTCCCCGATCGTGGTCGCCGCATGCGCAGCGCCAGGGGCGACCATCGCCAGCGTCAGGCCGGCGGCGCCGATGAGGACCGGCCGCAGCCGCCTTCGGATGCGTGCCAGGGGTCTGGGGCTCGCGTGGAACCGTGTTCGTGTCATGCCGCCGTCTCCTCCCGCGGGGACCGCGGTGTCCCCCCGAGGCTCAGCAAACGCCCCGCTCGAGGGTCCCGGCGGGACCGTTCCCGCAGATCACTGATTTTGATGAACTGGGCGCAGTCGTGGAGCCGGTCCGCCGCTCGGACCGCGATGATCGGGGTCGGAGACGGCGGGGAGACGGCGGGGAGACGGCGTGCAGACCAGGACCGACACCGCGCGGGTGTGCTTCATCGGAGCCACCGGCCGCAGCGGCAGCACACTGGTGTCCCGCGTCATCGGGAGCCTGCCGGGCACCTGCTCGGTCGGGGAGCTGTGCTGGCTGTGGACCTACGGCGTGCTGCGCAACCGCCCCTGCGGCTGTGGCCGGCCGTTCCTCGAGTGCGACTTCTGGACCGGCGTGGGCAACCGCGCGTTCGGCGGCTGGGACCGGGTCGACGCCGCCCGTGCCAACGACCTGCGCCGCTCGGTCACCCGCAACAGCCGGATCCCCGAGCTGTGGACCCGTCCGCGCGGCGCCTTCGCCGCGGAGGTCGACGAGTACGTCGGGCTGCTCGGCCCTCTCTACTCCGCCATCTCCGCCGAGAGCGGCGGCGCGGTCGTCGTCGACAACTCCAAGCAGCCCGAGGTGGCGCTGCTCGCGCGCCGCACGCCCGGGGTCGACCTGCGCGTGGTCCACCTGGTCCGGCGCAGCCACGGCGTGGCCTACTCCTGGACCAAGCACGTGCGCCGGTCCGACAAGGCGGGCCGGGAGATGCTGCGCAAGCCACCGACCCGGACCTCGGCCGCGTGGCTGCTCGACAACGCGCTCTTCGAGGCGATGGGCCGCCGCGGGACGCCACGGTTCCAGCTGCGCTACGAGGACTTCGTGGCCGCACCGCGGGCCCGCACCCTCGAGGTGGCCGACTTCCTCGACCTCGACCTGGCCGGGGTCGAGCTGCCCTTCCCCGGGCCGACGAGCGTCGACGTGGCGACCGACCACAGCGTCTGGGGCAACCCGATGCGACTGCAGCAGGGCGTGATCGAGATGCGTCCGGACGAGGCCTGGCGAGAGGGTCTCTCGCCGGCGGCCAGGCGCTCCGTCACCGCCGTCACCTGGCCCGGGCTGCTGCGCTACTACCGGCGCTGACCAGCGGGGGGCCGGTCAAGCCCGGCCCCGACCGCGACGACGCAGCGCCCCCCGGAGAGCCGCGAGCTCGAGCGCCTCGCGCTGCCGCACCACGAGGGCCCCGAACACCGCGGTGCCGACCAGGCCGGAGACCAGCAGGCCGAGCAGACCACCTCCGAGCAGGAGCCGCCCGGCTCCGGCCACCACGCCGTAGGCGGCCACGCAGCACGCCATCGCCGCCAGCGTCCCCGACCCGAAGGGATGCATGTCCAGGTGGCGCCGCACCTGCCACAACGGCAGCAGGTTGTTCACCAGGATCCCCGCAGCCCAGCCCACGGCCGCCCCCGTCACCCCCCAGGCAGGAACCAGCACCAGGTCGAGGCCGACGTTCACCGTCAGGGCGGTGCCGGTGTTCATCAGGCTGAGCATGCTGCGCCCGCCCATGAGCAGGACCGAGTCCACCGGGCCGCACGAGGTCGCCACGAGCATCGCGGCGCACAGGATCACCGCAGCCGGCCAGGCGCGGTCGAAGCCCGGCCCGAAGACGTCGAGGAGCAGCGGCGCGAACAGCATCGCGACCAGGTAGACCGGCCAGGAGACCAGGGTCAGCCAGGCCGTGGTGGTGCGATAGATGGTCTCGGCACGACGGTCCTCCTCGAGCGCGAGCAGCTCGCTGATCCGCGGTGTCATCACCTGCTGGATGGCTTGCACGAACATCAGGCCGAGCACGACGAACCGGGTCGCGGCGGCGTACAGCGCGGCGTCCTCGGGGCCACGGATCGCACCGACCACGAGCACGTCGAAGCGCTGCAGCGCGACGGTGAACACCCGGGACGCGGCCCGCGGTGCGGAGAACCGCCAGAACTCCGAGGCCAGCTCGCGCCAGGGCCGGGCCGCGGCGGCCGTGTCCGCGGCGGCGGAGCCGGCGGCGGCCACGCGGCGGGCGACCCACACCCCGATCACCACCAGCATCGCGGCGTACGGCGCCACCCAGGCCAGCACGATCAGCGCGAGCGAGGAGGTGAGGGCCGCGGCCAGCGCGGCGCCCCCGGTCTCCAGCGCGTTGCGGCCGATCTTCTCCCCCAGCACCAGCGGCAGGATCGAGCCCAGGCCGCGACTGGTCGACATCACCACGGCGTAGCCGACCGCGACCGGCAGGAAGGGGGCGAGCACCCACACCGCGGCCCGCATCATGTCGGTCTGCCGTTCGCCCTCGGCCAGGAGCCCGGCGAGGGGGCCCGCGGACAGCACCAGCACGACCGAGAGCAGGACGGTGAAGACCAGGCTCGGCACCAGGGCCACGACGACGTAGCGGGGCATGTCGCGGGGACGCTCCAGCGCCTTGGCCCGCGGGATCGAGCGCAGCACCCCGGTGTCGGCTCCCAGGGTGCCGAGGTTGAGCAGGATGGTGAACAGCGCGGTGGCCTGGAAGAACAGGCCCGCATCCGCGGTGGCGAGCCCCCGGGTGATGACGACGGGCAGCACCAGGTTGAGCGAGGCGGCCACGAAGCTGCCGGCCAGGTTGAGCGAGCTGCCGCGTGCCAGTCGGCGCAGGTCCGCACCGCGCTGCCCCGCCGTCGTCCCCGCCACGGCAGCACCGTAGCCAGCGCCGTCGACCGGGGGAGCCTGATCGGTGGATCCAGTGCCACCGATGTCCCCCAAATGGGGGACGTGGCCGCGCGTTCGACGCCGCCGGCCCGCGCGCTTCCTAGGCTCGGGGCAGACCGATCGAAGGAGTCTCGTGGAAGCCGTCCCGATGCCCGGGGTCAGCGTCGTCATCGCGACCCGCAACCGGCCCGAGCTGCTGGCGAAGGCCGTGCGCGCGGCGCTCGGTCAGGACTACCCGGGGCCGATCGAGGTGATCGCCGTCTTCGACCAGGCCGAGCCCACGCCGGGCCTGACGCAGGACGATCCGCACCGCCGGGTGCGGGTCACCGCCAACGCGCGCACCCCCGGACTCCCGGGCGCGCGCAACACCGGCATCGGCCTGGCCAGCCACCCGCTGGTCGCGTTCTGCGACGACGACGACTGGTGGCTGCCCGCCAAGCTGCGCGCCCAGGTCGGCGCCATGGCCGCCACGGCCAGCGACGCCTCGGTCACGGGCATCCGGATCCACTACGGCGACAAGGTGCGGCACCGCCGGCCCACGACCACCGTGCTGCGGCACGCCGACCTGGTCCGGGACCGGGTCGTGGCCGCCCACCCCTCGAGCTACCTGGTCCGACGCGAGGTGGCCGAGCAGGCCGGCCCGGTCGATGAGGTGCTGCCCGGCGGGTACGGCGAGGACTACGACTGGCTGCTGCGCGTGGCTCGTCTCACCGACATCGCGTGCGTCACCGAGCCCATGGTCGAGGTGCTCTGGCACCCCGGCTCCTTCTTCACCCGTCAGTGGGGCACCATCGACGAGGCACTCGGCTACCTGCTGGAGAAGCACCCCGACATCGGCCGGGACCCGCGAGGGGCGGCCCGCATCCACGGCCAGCGCGCGTTCGCGAGCGCCGCGGTCAAGGACCGCCCCGCGGCCTGGTCTCACTGGCGGCAGACCGTGCGCAACAACCCGCGCGAACGGCGTGCCCTGGCGACGCTGGTGGTGCTGTCCGGGGCGCTCAGCGCCGACCGGTTGCTGCACGTGGCCAACCGGTTCGGCCGCGGCATCTGACCTCGCCGTCCGGCGGCCGGCACGGCCCCGGACGTCTCAGTCGGAACGCCGCCACGACGGCGTCCGGCCCCACCACTGCTCGAGCTCGGCGTCGTACGGCGCGAAGTGCTCCTCCAGCCGTGCGCGCAGGTCCGGTGCCAGCGGCGAGCGCTGCCGGGCGTTGTGCTGCTCGAACACGATGCCGGGAGCCGGCGCCAGGCCCAGGAAGGTCCGGACCTCCTCGAAGACCGGCGCGGGGTCGGTGAAGAAGTCACCGCTGTCGATGACGCACAGGCGTTCGCGGCCGACGAGCTGCTCGAGGGCCCGGATCTGCTCGATGTACTGCCCCCGGGTCACGTAGGCGTGGTGCTGCCAGTGGAGGCTGTCGGAACCGGGGTCGGCCATCAGCCGTTCCCGCTCGCCCGCCAGCCGCTCCGGCTCGGCGGCGAGGGCAGCCTCGAAGTCCAGCTCCTCGAACCCGCGGGCCCGTTCGTGGCTGTGCGCCGAGTAGGCGCGCACGACCGGGTCGCGCAGCAGGACGAGCAGCTTGACGTTGGGCAGGTCGCCGGCGATCCGCTGCCGCGCCAGGGGGTGGAACATGTAGTAGGGACTCGACTCGCCGGTGAGCGCCCGGCCGGACCCGCCGCGCACCCTGCTGGTGGCGACGAGCGGGAAGTGGCCTCGGTACCAGCGCTCTCCGCGATCGTAGGACTTGTCGAAGTAGTGGACGCCCTTGCGCAGGAACGGTCGCACCACGTCGGGGTGCTGCACCAGCGTCTTGAACATCGAGGTCGTGCCGCACCGCTGCGCGCCGACGATGAGGAAGTCGGGCCGCATCCGCGCCGGCCCGGTCAGCTCCAACGTCGCGTCGCTCACCCGGCGGGCCTGGCGACGGGCCGCCCGGGCAGCCGGGACGTCCTCCAGGCGGGTCATCAGGTCGGTCATGGCGCTCCCCCACGTCCACCCGGTCACGGGACCGGGAGGATCTTCTCGAGTCGTGTCAGCTTGAAGTTCTGGTTGCCGGCGGCCGGAGCCGTGTTGCCGTTGTCCTGGCAGACGAACAGCCCCTCGGGGAACTGCGGCCCCAGGTCTCCGGCGTACGCCGCGATGCCGTCGGTGCGCTCGCAGCCGTCGGTGGCGGCGCCCGCGGCGATCCGGAACGAGCCGAGGTAGTCGTTGGTCTGCCGGTCGTAGACCGCGAAGTAGGACTGCTGCGGCGCGGCGCCGTTCTGGGCCGAGACGATCAGGTGGCCCGTGAGCGGTCCCGTCTCGGCGATGGTCACTCCCTCGACGTCGTAGGCGAGGTTGCCACCGGGAGCGATCGCGTCGACGAGGGTGCGCGTGGCTCCCGCGTTCGGCTCGGCGCCGTAGCGCCAGAGCCCGGTGTCCTCCTCGGCGACGTAGAGGACGCCGGCTTCGTCGTCAGCGGCACAGCCCTCGGCCTCGGACCCGACGACGAACTCCCGCTGCAGCGTGCCCTGGAGCAGTCCGTCGGCGTCGTCGTCGTGGATGAGGTACTGGCGGACCCTGCCGCCGCGGGTGATCACGAAGACGTACAGCGAGCCCGAGGCGCTGTGGTAGGAGCAGAGCCCCTCACCGCCGTTGGTCGGGATGGTCCCGGTGCCGTCACCGACCGGCACGAGGGCCTGGGTCACCGGGTCGACCTCGTAGGTGCGGATCCCGCCGTTGTAGGCGGCCACGACGTCGCGGGTCTGGCCGCGCACCACGACGTCCTGCCGGACGTCGACGTTGCCCCAGAACGACGTGGCGGTGGTGATCCGCTGGAGCCGGGTGCCGTCGAGGCCGTAGACCTCCAGCGCCCCCTGCTTGTCGTTGCCGATCACCAGCGAACGCCCGGGGTCGGTGGGGTGGACCCAGATCGCCGGGTCGTCCGCGGAGTCGCCGGTGTGGGTGACCGGTGTGGTCTCGACGTCGGCGGTGACCAGCTCGAGGCCCCCGCCGAGGGTGACCTGCCGCGCCAGCTGGTCGGTGGCGCCGGCGGAGTCGGTGACGGTCAGCTCGACGGTCCAGGAGCCGTTGGTGGGGAACGTGTGTCCGACGGTCTCGCCGTTCGCGCTCGCACCGTCCCCGAAGTCCCAGGCCCAGCCGGCGATCGGGCCCTGGGCGTCGCTGGACCCGGAGCCGTCGAAGCTGCAGGTGCGCCCGGAGCACTGGTAGGAGAAGGCCGCGGTCGGCGGGGTGTCCGCGCTGACGCCGCCGGCTGGGAGCACGATGCTCCACGCCACCGTCGAGCCGGTCGCGGCGTTGGAGGTGGCCGCGTGGTCACCGTCGGCTCCGCCGGGCACGGGCCCTCCGGAGTCGGCGAGCCGGCTCACGATGCGACCGGAGCCGGAGTTGGCGGTGACGGACCGCGAGGTCAGGGAGGCGGGCGGGGTCCAGGTGGTCGCCGCGCCCGACTTGCCGGACCACCAGGACGTGACCCAGTCACCCTCGGCCGCGACCACGCCCGGTGTGCGGCGGGTCGTGCCGCTGGAGGTGTAGACCGACGACGCCACGCCCAGGTCGCCGGTCGCGACGCCCCGGTAGGCGGCGAGCTGCACCGACGACTTGGCCCAGCCGCTGAGCGTGACCGTCAGCCGCGAGCCGGCGTCCTCCGCGGTGGCGGTGCGTGACCAGACGAAGGAACGCATGGAGCCGGCCGTGCGGTCGCCCTCGAGGTCCCAGCCGGCCGGTGCGGTGGCGGTGCGACCAGAGGACCCGACCGACACGACGAGCACGAGCCGGTCGCCGGCCACCACCTGCCCGGGCACCGTGATCCACGGCGCCGCGAGCGCCCGGCTCACCGCCGACTCGGCGACCGCGGTGATCGGGTCGCCCCCCGTCGGCGGAGGGTCCGCGACCGCGCCGGCCGGGAGCACGATGCTCCATGCCACCGCCGAGCCGGTCGGGGAGTCCGAGGTGGCCAGGTGTCCGCCGACGGTCCCGCCGGAGACCGGACCACCGGAACCCGCGAGCCGGCTCACGATGCGACCGGAGCCGGAGTTGGCGGTGACCGACCGGGCGGTCAGCGAGGCGGGCGGGGCCCAGGTGGTCGCCGCGCCCGACTTGCCGGACCACCAGGACGTGACGTAGTCCCCCTCCGCCGCGACCGCGGTCGGCGTGCGGCGGGTCGTGCTCCGGCCGGTGTACCCGACCGAGGCGACCGTGAGGTCCTCGGCCACGACGCCCCGGTAGGCCGCCACCTGCACCGACGACTTCGCCCAGCCGCTGAGCGTGACCCGCACCCGGGACCCGGCGTCGGCTGCGGTGGCCGTGCGGGACCACACGAACGAGCGCATGGAACCGGCCGTCCGGTCGCCCTCGAGCTCCCAGCCCGCCGGTCCCGTGGCGGTGCGTGTGGAGGACCCGACCGACACGACGAGGACGAGCCGGTCCCCGGCCACCACCTGTGCGGGAACGGTGACCCACGGTCGCGTGATCGATCGGCTCACCGCCCTCTCGGCGACCGCGGTGATCGGGTCGGCCGCCGAGGCGGCCGGCAGCACCGTCGGACCCGCGGCCACCGGGACGAGCGTGAGGGCAGCGGTCGCCACCAGGGCAAGCGTCGTCACGAGCATGCGATGTCCTCGCACGTCGCCCCCTCCCGCAGTCGTCCGGGCTGTCAGCCTAGGCGCGCGAGGACCCCGCGGAACGCTCGCGGACCGGCATCACCGAAGTTGGGGATGCCGGCAGTGGTCAGCGGTTGACGACGTTGCGCCAGGCGTTGCTGGACCGGTCGTCGTGGAGCCGGTAGTCGTAGCCGACGTAGCTGTCGAAGTAGGTCGCGAACTGGCCACCGTGCCTGCGCACGTAGCGACCGTACTGTCGCAGCCACCGGGCGCGGCCGGCCTGGCCGCCGTCGCTGGTGACGACCGTGCTGCCGAACTCCGCGACCCCCCACTTGTTGCCCGTGCGCCGGGCGACGCGGACCACGGGGCGCAGGATGTCGGCGGGGTCCTTGTACACGCCGTTCTTGCGGCCGGCGTTGTAGCAGTCGAACGCGAGCGTGTGGATGGCGCGGTTCCCGGGGTACCAGGTGCGCCAGTTGCGCCCCGACTTGGAGTCCAGGGTCCAGCACATCAGGATCAGCGTGGACTTCAACCGGGGGTTGTGCGCCTCACGCGAGAGCTGCTTGAGGTGCCGCCAGGCCTTGCGGTACTGGGCGGCGTTCACGCCGTCGTCCTCGGGCTCGTGCCACAGGCTCCAGTAGGTGGGGCGCGTGGTCGGGGCGTCCTTGAACCAGCGCCGGAACAGGGCGTCGTGCTTGCCCGAGACGATGTCTCCGAGACCGGCCTTGAAGGACACCACGACCGGGGTCTTGTGGACGTTGCTGCGGATCCGGTCCCAGGAGGAGGGCAGGCCGGGGAAGAACATCCGGATCGCGTCCAGGCCGTCGTACTTCCTCATGACCCGGTCGTAGCCGTCGGCGAGGGACTCGCCGTCCTTGCGGTAGATCGTGCCGCCGAACAGCGGCGCCTTCGACGAGCGGTGGGAGGCGGTCGCGGACGCCTCGTCCCGGGGGGCGCTCGTGGCGGGACTGACGGGGGCGAGGGTCACCGCCAGGGCGAGGACCAGGGCAGTGACGAGGCCGGTGGCGAGGGATCGCGCCGGCCGATGGGGGGTGAGCGGGGGCATGGGGCTCCTGCAGATCGGTGTCCAGTTGTAGCGCTCCCCGCGCGAATCAGCCGCGACTCTAGACCACGACCCGGGGCCCGAGGCAACTCCCGGCCGTGCGCGAGCGGGCTACCGGTAGCCGTAGCGGTGACGCAGCCCGGCCGTGAGCAGCCCCACCGTTCGACGGTCGCGCGGAGCCAGCGAGTCGCGCCACTCCTCGTCCCGCCGGACTGCCACCTCACCGGTCCGGAAGCGCATCGGGTTGCCGGCGACCTGGTGGTTCGGGCCCAGCTGGACGAGGTCCCCGTCGAGGTGGGCCAGGTCGGAGGCCTCGGGCGCCAGGCCCGCGAAGTCGAGCACCGTGCGCAGGCTGGCGCGGGGATCGCGGACGAAGTCCTCGTAGCGGACCGTGAGGAACGGCGCCCGGCCCACGACCGGGAGGACTCCCCCGGAGATCAGGTCGAACGCCGACCACCACAACGCCGACTCCGCCGGACGGGTGCGGTGCATGAGGTCGGCGTCGGCGGCCTCGGGACGCACCACCTGCTTGGCCATGGAGTGGGCGACGCCCCGGGGGTCGCGGACCACGTGCACGCACCGGACGTCGAGGTCGGTGCGCATCAGCAGTGCGGCGTAGGCCGGCATCTTGCTCGAGTCCACCACCAGCCGCGCCCCGGACCTGCCGGCCGCGGCTCGCAGCACCTGCTCGAGGTCGCGGGCCAGCTGGTCGCGGTCGGCCCGCCAGCTCGCCGACGGCCGGCCCAGGAGCAGGCCCGGCAGGCGTCGGGTCCGGACCACCTCGTGGCGTCGGCGTACGGCGTCGTCCACGGCCACGGTGTCCCACCCGCCGAACGCGTCGGCGCCGACCGGTCCCCAGAACGGGCAGCGGCTGAAGTGCTCGCCGCAGGCGCACAGCTCGTCGTCGCGCACCGCCCGGTCCCACAGGTGCACGACCTCGCCGAGCGCGGCGACCCCGGGAACTCCGCCGAGGGCCCGCTCGAACAGGGTCGAGCCGCTGCGGCCGGACCCGACGATCAGCAGCACACGGACGGGATCAGTGGCGGGCATCGCACCTCGCAGCGGCGTCGAGGAGGTCGAGGACCTCCGGGGTCTGCTCACTGTCCACCTTGCGGGCGAAGTAGTCGCCCGAGTTGGCGACCCGCGGCACGTCGCCGGGCGTGAGGAGCTCGGGGTTGGCTCGTCCCTCCACCCAGCGGATGGAGCGCTTGCGGTCCGCGCCGATCCGCAGCCGGTCGGCGTCGTTGAGCAGCAGGCTCGGCAGCAGCGCCTCGTCGGGCACCGAGCAGCGGGCGAGGTACGAGCGCAGCTCGGGACGCCGTCGCGCCTGCTCCAGCACGTGGTGGACCGCCGTGTCACGCAGGTTGACCCACATGTCGCCCACGAACAACGAAGTGCCGTCGTGGAAGGGGTGGTGCCGAGGGAACGGCACGGACCGGTGGCTTCCCGGGACCCTCAGCCGGTGCAGGTAGCGCTGCCGGCAACGGGTCTGCCACGGGATCTCACCCGGCTGGGGCTGCTCGGCGACCTCGAACCAGCGCAGCCGGGCGTCGTCGTCGCAGGTATCGAGGTCGCGCTCGGTGAGGCGGAGGTGCTGTGCCGGGTAGTCCTGGCCGGAGACCAGCAGCAGCCACTCGAGGTCCGGGATGGTGCGGGCAGCCACGTCGAGGCAGCGCAGCATCGCGTCGGCGAGGTTGATCCGGCCCCAGTCGCACGGCTGCGGGTCGGGGACCAGCCGGACCCGGTCGTCGGGCACGAGGCCGGGATCGGCACCGCGCGGGTCGTGGTGGACCAGCACCACGGTGCGGTCCCCCTCGAGCACCCGGGAGACCAGGCGGTGCAGCAGTGGTGCGTCGCGGTGGGCCAGCACGGCGACCACGACGGTCCCGCCGCTCACGGGGTGGCCCGTCCCGGGCGGGCGAGGGCCGGCAGCAGCCAGGACCCGACGTCGCCGAGGTCTGCCCCGGCGCCGGACTGGTCGTCGGTGAGGTAGCGGACGGCGAGCACCAGCAGGTAGGTCCGGGCCACGGCCTCGGCGTCGTGGGCCCCGATGCCCAGGGGGGCGAGCAGGCCGGGTGCGTGTCGGACGAGGGCACGGGCCGCCTCGGCCGGCGCACTGCCCTGGACCGTGATCGACTGGTGGAGCCGGTGGTGCAGCAGGTCGAAGCCCAGCGGCACCCCGGTCTCGTAGCGCTCCCAGTCCCAGACGGGGCAGGGGCCGGCGACCAGGGCGAGGTTGCCGCTGTTGAGGTCGCCGTGCCAGGAGCCGGTGGGCACCGGCGCGCGGAAGGAGATCCCGAGCAGCGCGACGAGCAGCGCCTCCGCGGCCTCGCCCGTCCCGGCGACCTGTTCCAGCAGCCTGGCGCGCAGTGGGTGCTGGTCCCACGGCACCGGCGCGACCGTCCCCTCGATCCGCGCGATGTCGGAGACCACCCGGACCAGGCGCTCGCCGGCCTCGCTGCCGGTCAGCCGGTGGCGCGGCACCTCCAGCGCCTCCTGGAGCAGCACCTCGCGACCCTCCCAGTCCGTCGCGGCCAGCAGCGCCGGCACGCGCAGACCGAGGGGTGGGGCCTGCGCCAGCCGGCGCAGCGCGACCGCCTCGCGGCGCACGAGCCGGGCGGTGAGCTCGGTGTGCCCGACCTTGGCGAAGGCCAGCACGCTGCCCCGGACGTCGGTCACCTGCAGCACGGGCTTGCGGTTGGCCCGGGCCGGGCCCACGGGCATCGCGACCCGGACCTGCTCGACCTCGAGCGCGGCGCACAGCACGTCCTCGATGCTCCGCGCGCCCTCGGGACCGGTGACGACCACCCGGGTCCGCGTCATCCGGGCCAGGGCTCCGGTCGCGAGGGCGGCACCGATCGCCGCCCGGGCGGCCCGGGTCCGCAACCGACGCCCGGTCAGCTGCCGGCGGGCGCTGCGCGCGGCCCCCAGCCCGTGGCCCGCGGGCACCAGCAGTCGCGGCCGGTCGCTGGACGGCACCGCCGTCCACGTCCGCCGCAGGTCACCCACGGCGGGAGCGTCGTCTCCGGGGCCGACCACGAAGGGGGAGGGATAGAGGACGGCGAGCAGCTGCTCGGCCGCGACCGCGCGGTCGTGGCGCGGACCGGCGCCCGCCACGGCCGTCACGGTGCCACCGCCGCTCTGCGCAGCCCGTCGTTGCGCCACAGCAGCCCGATCGAGACGAACACGATCGCCAGCGGCATCGTGAGGGCGGAGTAGAAGCCGGCGTAGAGGATCTCGAGCCCGATCACGAGCGTGGCGGCGATGCCGAGCACGGAGTGGTCGCGGAGGTAGCGCAGCAGCACGAACCCGAGGAAGGCGAAGTAGAGCAGGGTCCCGAGGAGGCCCTGGGAGACCAGCAGCAACGTCAGCTGACCGGTGGAGCCGACGTTGCGGGCTCCGCAGCGGGGGCAGCTCTCGGAGGGGCCGATGGCGATCGAGGCGTCGCTGCCCAGGGTCTTGCGCGTGCTCCCGAAGCCGATCAGCGGCGACTGCCGTGCCAGGTCCAGCGAGGTGTTGAGCAGGGAGCCGCGCACGCTGTTGCTGTGGCCGGTCTCCAGGCGGGACTGGATCATGGTGTCCAGCGACGAGGCCGAGACGCCGAATCCCGCGAGCGTGAGGCAGAGCATCAGCGCGGCGAGGGCACGGACCCGGCCACGAAGGGCCAGCCGGACGGCGACCACGACGACCCCGACGGCCAGGCCGAGCCACATGCCGCGGTTGAGGGAGTAGATGATCGGCACCGTCGCGAGCGCCAGCAGCAGCCACATCGCCAGCTGGCGGCGGCGGGAGCCGAGCACCCCCCAGCCGACGGCGATCCAGACCAGCAGCAGGGTGAGGTTGTTGCCCCAGGCGTTGGTGAAGGAGAAGGGCGCCGAGGGTCGCGGGGCGGGGTCGCCGAGGATCGGCTGGTACTGGGCGAGGGTGACCCGGCTCGCACCCTCGTCGGTCAGGGCTCCGGGCAGCACGTAGGAGGCGGGCGTCCGGAACCCGAAGGTGGGGGCGAGCACCGACAGCGCACCGAGCACGATGCAGGAGACGCCGAGCAGCGCGAGCCAGCGGATCACCCGCCGCCGTGGCAGGTCCGCCTCGGAGGTGTTGCCGATGAAGAGCAGGATCACCGTCACGGCGAGGTAGTTGGCGTAGCGCAACCCGAAGGCGAAGTACCGGCCGATGCCGTCGCTCGTGGCCGCGGACTCCACCTGGGCGTCGAGAGCCAGCCCACTGACCAGCACCAGCAGCAGGAACAGGCACCAGATCCAGAAGCCCGGCGGCACCTTGACCCGACCGCGCTGCAGCAGCGACCAGGCCAGCGGCACCGCGAGCAGCGGGAAGACGATGTTCTGCACACCGAGCGACCACCAGATCGGCCAGCCCGCGACCATCGCCGCGATCGGCCACCCGACGGGCAGGCCGCGACGTCGCCGCGGGACGGGCCAGGTGGTGCGTTCGGTCCGCGCCGGTGTGTGCACCACCTCTCGCGTGACGAGCACCCGGTCGTCGACGTCCGAGGCGAGCTCGTCGCGGACGGTGGTTGTCGTGGCGCCGGGAAGGTGGCCGGAGAAGGTCGTGGTGGTCATCGGCTCACTGGTAGCCGTAGGAACGACGGACGGGTGCGGTCATCAGCTCGACCAGACGACGCGACCGGGTGGGCATGTCACGGCGCCACTGCTCGTCGAGCCGCAGCGCCATCGTCCCGGTCCCGAGCCGGATCCGGCCCCCGGCGACGACATGGGTGCGTGGCACCGTGATGCCGTCGGGGCCGACGAAGCCGAAGGGGTCCTGACCGCGCTCGGCTCCGGTCAGCTCCAGGACTCGGCCGAGCTCGCGCTGCGGCGCCGCCACGAGGTCCTCGTACCTCACCCGCGTGACCGGCACGCCGAACCACCGCAACGAGCCGATGGTGGCGTTGACCGTGACCCAGCGGCGCCCGACCTTGCGGGTCGTGCTCCGCGGCATCTCGTCGGCCAGGGCGGCCCCCGCCGGCAGGGCCACGTGCTTGGCGAAGGAGAACGCCACCCCCCGGGGATCGCGCACCACGTGGGCGACGTCGAGCCGGACGTCGTCCATCGTGCGCAGCACGAAGGCCAGCGAGGGACGCTTGGAGGAGTCCACCACCACCTCCTCTCCCGAGACCTCGACGATGGCGCGGTAGAGACGACGCAGCACGTCCGTGTAGGCGCGCAGGTCGCGTTCGAAGCGGGGCGGACGCAGCGGGGAGAGCAGCAGCGGGATCCGGGAGGTGCGGTCGACCCGGTCCTGGAGCGCCATCACCTGGTCGGCGTCGACCTCGCCCCAGCCCCCGAACGCGACCCGACCGACGTCGCTCCAGAAGGGACACTCGGAGAACCGCTCGTTGCAGGCGCACAGCCCGTCGTGGGCGAGACCGTTGCGCCAGAGGTAGTAGAGCTCGCCGACACCGACATGGCCCGGCAGCTGGTGGAGCATCAGGTCGGTCAGGGTCGAGCCGCTGCGGGGCATCCCGCCGACGTAGAGGACCTTCAACGGCTGCGTCGCGACCGCGACCCGGTCGGGGTCGAGCGGACGGCGGACCGAGAGGTCGTCGAAGTCGTAGCCGAAGGCGGCGATCCGGTCGGCGTACTTGCGTCGCAACCGGCCGACCCGGCGGCGCACGAGCGGTGAGCGGCTGTGGGTCATGGCGCGCCAGGCGTCGAGGTAGCGGTCGCTGCGGCTGGCATCCAGGGACGCCGCGGGCAACGGGGTCCCCAGGTCGAGGAAGTCCCGCAACGACTCCAGGGTCGGCTCGGGGTCGGCGACGAGGTCCTCGTAGCGCAGCACCAGGCTGGCCTCCAGCTGCGGCCGGTCCGCCCAGAACCTCTCGTGGGCGGCCAGCCAGTTCTCGATCAGCCGATCCACCCGGCCGAGCGGCCCGCTCCACTTCAGCGTGGACAGCGCGACCACCACCGGGTGACGCATCACCACGACGAACCGCGCCTGGGGGAACAGCGCCTGCAGGAACCGGGTCATCACGAGGTTGGGCGGCGACTTCTCGAGCAGCACCTGGCGCTCGAGGTCCCAGTGCTGCGACCAGCCGGCGAGCATCCGCTCGGCGTTGGCCTCGCTGATCAGGGGCGAGGTCTCGGTGAGGTGCGAGCGCGGGTCGAGGGCGAACCGCCCGGCGCCGCCGTAGCTGCGGGCCGCGGGGTAGACGTCCTGCAGGTGCTGGCCCTCGTCCTCCTTGACGCCGGTGCCGGAGAAGCCGCTGACGTCGGCGTGCTCGGCCAGCAGCCGCGCCAGGGGCGTCGTGCCGCTCCGATGGAGACCAGCCACGAAGACCAGCCGGTCGGTGGCAATGAGGGTGGAGGTGCTCATCGCGGCCCCCGAGGCTTCTTCACCGGCGCCCGCACCATCGCGGCCGAGGGCTGCGGTCCCCCTGACGCTCCCGGCCCCCCGAGGGCGCCGGCTGTCGCGCCGGCGGCGGCCGCATCGTCAGCATCGTCCTCCGAGCTCCTGGCCGGAGGCCTCGCGTGGTCATGCGCGGCGGGGGTCTGGTGGCCCCGGTCCTCGGACTCCGTCACGATGACGGGGGCCACCGGCGCGCGCAACGTCTTGGCCGCGTCGACCCGCGAGCGGCTCCAGCCCTTGCGACCCAGGTCGAGGGTGACGGCCTGCACGGCCGTGACCCCGGACTTGGAGAGCGTGACGAGCACGGAGCTGAGGCTGTCGCGGCGGGTCACCCCGAGCCGCACCACGACGACGGCGAGGTCGAGGTGACGGCCCAGGGCGGGGATGTCGACGATCGGGTCCTGCGTCGGCAGGTCGAGCACCAGGAACTCGCTGATCTTGCCGAGCTCGTCGAGCTCGGCCGCCAGCACGCCCGAGCGCAGCTCACCGTCCACCAGCACCTCGAGGGAGGCGTAGTCCTCGACGCGGAGCATCGGACTGCCCTCGACCACGTCCGGCGCCGGAGCGGTCTCCGCGCTGGCCCCGGGGGCGACGACGTAGCAGGTGGGGGCGCCCGAGCGTGCGGCCACGAGCGCCAGCGACCACGACAGGTGCTGCGCGGACTCCGTGGCCTCCGGACCGACCAGCATCACCCGCTCCCGCCCGCCGGTGCTGCTGTAGGCACGCAGCGTGTGGTACAGCGCACGCACGTCGTGCTCGAGCCGGGCGCCACGGCGCTGCCGGCCGGCGTGCAGCTCGGCCGCGGGCACCAGGCCGAAGACGCGCTCCAGGTCGGCGCCGGAGTGGATCCGCTGGTCGAGGCGCTCTCGGACGGCGGCGAACCCGAGGCCGAGGAGCAGGCCGCCCATCAGCCCGCTGGGCAGCACGAGCAGCGGGTTGGGGTCGATCGGGGTCAGTGGCTCCTGCGCCTCTCCGATGACCTCGCCGGCGCGCACGACCGCGCCCACCAGTGGCGCCAGCGCCGTGTTGTACGACGAGAGGCGGCTGGTCAGGGCAGCACGGCGCGCCTTGAGGAAGGAGCGCTGCGAGGCCGAGTCGATGCCGCGCGGGAGCCGGGCCAGCTGCACGTTGGTCGTGCGGACGTCGTCGGAGACGTTGGCCACCAGGTCCTCGAGCCGGGAGATCTCCCGCTGCAGGGTCGAGTTGGCGTCGTCCTCGCGCTTGGCGAGGTAGGCCTCGGCGAACGCCGCGGCTCCCCGCTGTGCCTCCTCGGCGGTCGGGGCCCGGAAGGAGAGCACCATGACCGTGGTGTTCGCCGGCACCGTCACGCTCACCCGGGTCGCCAGGGACACCGGCGACAGGTCGGTGCCCAGGATCTTGGCGGCCCGCGTCGCGACGGGCTCGGAGGTCACCAGCTGCGCCTCGGTGTCGAGGTTGATCCCGGAGTTGGTCCGCTCTCCCAGGGACACCGACTCGGTGCCGGTCTCCTGGACCAGCACCCGTGCCTGCGAGGCGTAGGTGCGGTCGGCCAGGACCAGGAACACTGATCCCAGCAGCACGCCGAGCACGGCGCAGATCGCGATCCATCCCCAGCGGCGGCGGACCAGGGACACGTAGTCGCTCAGGTCGCGCACATGCGCGGCGGTCGGTGCTTGCATTGACATCCCCCTCGTACAGCGTCCCGGTCGGGACGCTCTCGTAGCTGACGCTGTGCCGCCGGCCCACACCGGCGCACGTTCCTCGGATCAGGGTGAGACCGTCACCGTCCTCGATGTCGTCGCCGCACGGCCCCAGCCGTCGGTCACGGTCAGGGTCACGGTGTAGCTGCCCTCGGCGGCGTAGGTGCGTGACGGTGCGGAGGAGGTGCTGCTACCTCCGTCTCCGAAGCTCCAGGCGTAGCTGATGGTGTCGCCGGTGTTCGGGTCGGACGAGGTGGCCCCACTGAAGGAGCAGGTCAGCCCCACGCAGGTCGGGGTCGTGATGACGGCGGTCGGCGCCACGTTGTCCGGAGGCTCGGCGATCGTCACGGCCGGCAGCGTCGTCGTGGAGACCAGGCCGTACTCGTCGGTGACCGTGAGCGTCGGCGTGAAGGTGCCGGCCCGGGCATAGGTGTGGGTACGCAGCCCGCCCGTCCCGGTGCGACCGTCGCCGTGGTTCCAGGAGTAGGCGAGGCTGGCGCGGTTCTCGTCGGTGCTGCCTCGCCCGTCGAAGGTGCAGACGTTCTGCGAGCAGCTGACGGTGCCGAGGGCGGTGGGCGGCTGGTTGGCCGCCGGCGCCGTCACCCCCACCGTCGCCGAGCGGTAGGCGGGTCGGTGCCCGTGGTTGTCCACCGGGCGCACCCGCACCTCGTAGCTGCCGTCGGCGAGCAGCGGCGTGGTGTAGGAGTAGTTCGAGCCGAGCGAGCCCGGGCTGTTGAGGAACGCCGAGATCCACCGCTCGGTGGTGCCGAAGGCCCCCGAGCTGCTCATGTGGCGACCGGCCGAGTCGACGATGGCCACCTCGACGCCGGCGATCGCGAGGTCGTCCTCCGCGCGGCCGCTCACGAAGATGCGCGAGTCGGTGAACTGGTCTCCTGTGGAGGGGGACGAGAGGTTCTCGAACAGGAACGGGTCGGCGTCCCCCGGGTAGATCCGATACCGGGCGGTCGCCCCGCTGCTCGACGGGTCGAGCTGGCCGGCGGTGTCGACGGCGACCGCGGTCACCGAGTAGTCGCCGTTGGTCGGGACGTCGACCGACAGCGTCCAGTCCGTGCTGGTGCCGTCAGGGGTGGCGAGCACCGCGGGGATCGTGCCGTAGCCGGCGCGCAGGCTGCCGTCGGGCCGCAGGTAGAGGTCGGCGTCGTTCTCGTAGACCGCGACCCGCACCTCGCGGACGCCGAGGTCGTCGGTGGCGGTGCCCGACAGGTCGAGGTGGCGCACGTCGAGCTCGGCCGGGCCCTGCGTGGTCAGCGTGTTCGGGGCGACGTCACCGGGGACGGCGACGTTGATCGTGACCCGGCCCTGCATCGACGAGGAGGTCGTCAGGTCCTGCCGGTCGGTGGCCCGCACCCGGAAGTCGTAGGTGCCCGGCGCCAGCGGCTCCGGCGACGTGAAGCTCCAGTCCAGGCTGGACTGGTTGAGGTTGGCCGGGGAGATCTTGTGCCAGCCGAGGCTGACGTCGGTGCCCCAGCTGCCGTCCGAGGCGAGGTTCTCCCGGGTGGTGGCGTTGCGGAAGATCACGTCGACGGTGGCGAGCGACTGGTCGTCGGTGGCGGTTCCGGTGAACGTCAGCCGGTTCCCGGGAGTCATGGTGAGTGTCGGCGGGTTCACCGGTGGGGTGACCGAGACGGGCGTGGAGACCGTCACCGTCGGCGGGGCGCCGCTGGAGTCGACGGTGACGTCGCGGGTGACCCACCGGGTGTCGGACTGGCCGATGGTGTCCGCGGCCGCGGCACCGATCTTCCAGTTGCCCTCGTGCGGCAGCGTCACCTCGTGCTCCCAGGTGGTGCTGGTCGCGTTGTCGACGTCGGGCTCGATCCGGAAGGTGGTGTAGCTGCCGACCAGGGTGTGGTCGGCGGTGAGGTACTGGTTGGTGTCGACGTCACGGATGTAGAGGTTCACCCCGGTCACGCCCTTGTCGTCCGTGGCGGTGCCACGGATCACGAAGGAGGTCGAGGTCTGCAGCGACCCCGGGGAGGTGATGCGGGTCTCCGGCGGCAGGTCGTCGAAGCTGAACGACTCGATGTTCTTCGTGGCCTTCGTGGGGTCCTGCTGACCGTTGGTCGAGACCGCCCGGGCCCGGACCACCATCTCGCGAGCGGTGGCGGGGGTGAAGCCGAGCGTCCAGGCCGTCGTGCCGCCGGTGGTGTCACCGAGCGTCGCGTTGATGGTGTTGAAGCTGTTGCTCCAGGTCGTGAGGTCGTCCTGCAGGTAGGCGTTGCCGCTCTGCACCTCCACCTGAACCCGGGCGAGGGTGCCGCCCGAGGTGGCCGTGCCCTCGGAGCTCGACCGGCTGGCCGGTGGGGACGACCCGTCCCTGGATGGGTGCGGTGATCGTGGTCTGGGTGGGCGTCGTCTGCTCGGCCTCGCGGACGTCGAAGAACGCGATCCGGCCCACGTTGCTGCCACCCTGGCGCAGCGTGTCGCCGCCGGTCAGCAGGCCGCGGTCGGTGGCGAGCATCGCCTTGTTGCCCTCGAAGGAGTTCGAGCCCGAGTACCACTCGAGCGCCTTGCCGTCGGCGGGGTTCAGCGCGCCGAGGTGGTCGCGACGCACGACCGCGTCACCGAGGCCGTAGCCGCTGAGGCCCTGGCCGGTGCCGTAGCCGACGTTGTCGAGGCCCGGCCACGGGTCGGGTGCGGTCGGGGACTCGAGCCACTGGAAGTGGCCGCCGATGTAGACCGCGCTCTCGGTGATCGCCACCGAGTAGATCGAGTCGAAGGCACGCGAGATCCACAGCGGCTGGACGCCGGCTCCGCCGTCGACCGGGAACGCGATCGCGGTGTCATTGATGGGCGGACGGTCGCCGCCCGATCCGCTGGTCACCACGAAGTAGGAGTCGTCGGGCGAGATGTCCCCGGCGTAGATCCGCTGGATGCCGCCGACGTACTGGAGGTTGTCCTCCCACAGCCGGCTGTGCCACGGCAGCAGCTGCTTGGTGGCGGTGTCGACGAGCCCGACCCCGTGACGGTCCTGTCCGTCGATGCGCCGCGCGGTGTGCACGACCAGCAGCTTGCGGTTGTCGTGGGTGAGCTTGAGTGACTGGACCTGCAGCACGCCGTTGACGCCGATGCCGCCGGCGAGCTGGTTGTCGAAGTCACGGTCCAGGGAGCCGGTGGTCGCGTCGACGGCGGCCAAGTCCCACCATGCCTTGACCGTTGATCGCCGCGAAGCGGCCGCCGACGTAGACGGTGGTGTCGGAGGCGGCGAGGGCGGTGGTCCGGCTGTCGGCGTTGGCCGAGAAGCCGGTCACCGCGGCCCCGGTGGCCGGGTTGAGGCGGGCGATCTTGCGCTTGGTCACGCCGTTGATCTCGTTGAACGAGCCCGCGACGTAGAGCTTGGTCCCGTCCGGCGTGGCCTCCACGGCGTCGACTCCCCCGGAGCCGCCGGTGAAGACCGGGCGGAAGCTGCGGTCGAGCAGGCCGGTGCCGAGGTCGAAGGCCAGCAGCTTGGCCTGGTTGACCGTCGCGCCGTTGCCGGCGATGTCGACCACCGAGGTGAAGGTCCCGGCGACGTAGGCGCGCGATCCCACCACCTCGATGTCCCAGATCTCGCCGTTCAGGATCCGGGGCATGGCGGTGTTCGCGGTGTCGGGGACCAGTGAGGAGAGGCCGGGGACCGGCTGCGGCGTGGACCCGCCCGGCGGCGCGGTCGGCGAGACCGTGCCGGTCGCCTGGTCGGAGTCCTCGCCGTCGCTGACGGTGAGGGTGACCGTACGGGTGCCGCCGGTGCCGTAGGTGTGGTCGGGCGAGGCGCCGCTGCCGTTCTGTCCGTCTCCGAAGCTCCAGCTGTGGGTGAGCGGGTCGCCGTCGGGGTCGGTGGAGGTCGAGGTGAAGCTGCAGACCAGCTGGGCGCAGGAGGACGTGAACGAGGCGCTGGGCGGCTGGTTGACCGGCGGCGCGACGCCGCCCGTGGGCACCAGGACCACCGAGGACTGCGCGGAGCGTCCCGCCCGGAGGCTGGTGGTGGCCGTGAGCCCGCCGCGTGTGCCGGTGGCCACCGGACCCGCGGAGTCGGAGCTCACCATGCTGACCAGGCCCGAGCCGGACGCCGAGAGCTGGGTCCGGGGTGTGACGCCGGCGGGCAGGCTCCAGGTGGGCACCCCGCCGGACTTGGTGCTCCAGGTGCTCACCAGCCACGACTCCGGCTCGGTGACGGGCACCGTGGGCGTGGTGTGGCTGGTGGCGCCGCCGTCCGCACCCCCGATCGCCGAGGCCGACACCTCGACCAGCCCGCCGCTGCTGCGGTAGGCGGAGAGGGAGACCACGGACTTCGAGCGGGCGGCCGTACCGATCGACACGGTGCTGCCGGCGTCGGCCGCGGTGGCCGTCCTGCTCCACACCCGACCCCGCACCTTGTTGCCGTTGCGGGCCTGCAGCTGGGTCCAGCCGCCCGGGGCCGACGGAGCGGAGGTGTTGTTCCACGTCATCGTGAGCAGCATCAGGTCGCCGGCCTGCACCTGGGCGGGGACGGTCACCGCGTGGGCGGTCCGGTTCCCGGCGGACCCGGTGGAGGCGACGTGGCTGAGCTGCTCGCCCGCCGCCTGAGCCGGCGGGCTCGCCACCAGCGCGGTGAGGCCGCCGAGCACGAGCAGGGCGCTGGCGAGCATGCTCGTGCGTCGCCGACTGGACCCACACGGACGCGGTGCGGTGGTACTGGCCACGACGACCCCCATCAAGTACGTAACGCGGTCCGCCTAGGACCGCTGCCGATGCTGACACCGGGTGGGGATCCTCCCGGTGGACACCGATCCATCTCCCCCAAATTGGGGGTACGGATCGGTCGGACGTTCATTGCGCCAGCGCGGTGGATCCGGGTCCACGGCCGCAGAGCTGGTCGAGCTCGTGGGCCAGCGTGCGACGAGCTCGGCGAGTGGCGTCGGTCCCGGAGGGGCTCGGAGCGGGGCGGCGCTCCACCAGCCCCGCCGTCACGGCCCGCGTGACGGCGTCGGTCGACCAGGCGGCGGTCACGATCCCCGAGCCGTCGAGCAGCCGGACGAAGCGCTGCTGGTGACCGTCGACGTGCTCGCCGCGATCGGGGTCGCGCGGCAGCACGACCGGGACGTGCCCCGCGTCCCGTGCATCCATGATCGTGCCCGGTCCTCCGTGGCAGACCACGACGTCGGCCCTCCCCAGCACGGCCAGCAGCTCCTCGCGCGGCATGAAGTCCGCTCCTTCGGCGATGGCCGGACCCGCGGTCGCGCCGTGCTGGACCACCACGCGGCACTCCGGTCGGGCGGCGGCCAGCTCGTCGGCCCAGCCGACGATGCGGTCGAAGGGGTGGTGGTCGGTCCCGACCAGGACCAGGACCAGGCTCACAGCAGCGGTCCCACGAGCGTGGCGTCCGGGTAGAACGCGAGCTGGTCGGGCCACTGCACGATGCGGCGCGTGGTGAACGGCCCGCACAGCCGGCCGGTCATGGTCGGCGAGTCGATGCGGTCGTAGACCTCGATGAAGACGGTGGGCACCCGCATCAGCCAGGCGATCACGAAGAAGGGGACGGCCACTCCGGCGCCGGTGCTCACGACCACCGCGGGGCGCTCCCGGCGCATCACGCGAGCCGCGAGGAAGAAGTTGCGCACCAGGTTGACCACGTTGCGGGTGGTCGGCGAGTGGGTGGTCACCACCCGCTCCCCGCGCAGCCGGTCCGCGACGTCCGGTGTGTCGGGGCAGGCCCAGATCCGCTCCCCCGCGCCCCACCACTCCTCCAGCACCAGGAGCTGGGCCAGGTGGCCGCCCTGGCTGGAGACCATCAGTGCCGGTGCTGCCATCAGTACGCGCCTCTTCCGCTGGTGACCGCACGAACCGTGCGGAGACAGATGTGCAGGTCGCCGACCACCGTGACGTTGTCGGCGTAGGACAGGTCGAGGGCCACCGAGCGCTCCCAGTCGAGGTCCGAGCGGCCGCTGACCTGCCAGAGCCCGGTCATGCCGGGTCGCACGGCCAGCCGACGGCGCACGCGGTCGTCGTACCGCTCGACCTCCTCGGGCAGCGCCGGGCGGGGACCCACGAGCGACATCTCGCCCCGCGCCACGTTGAGGAGCTGCGGCAGCTCGTCGAGCGACGTCCGGCGCAGCCACCGGCCGACCCGGGTGATGCGGGGGTCGCTGCGCATCTTGAACAGCACGCCGTTGCCCTCGTCCTGGTTGCGCAGGGTCAGCTTCACTGCCTCGGCGTCAGTCGTCATCGTGCGGATCTTGTAGAGCCGGAACCGCTTCCCGTGCCGGCCGACCCGGGTCTGGGTGAAGAACGCGGGGCCCGCCGAGTCCAGCCGGACCAGCATCACCAGCGTGAGCAGCACCGGCGAGAGCAGGGCGAGCAGCGCGACCGCGCCGACCCGGTCGAGCGCGCTCTTGGCGGCGCGGACGTGGATCGCCGGACGGCTCGGGGCGACCTCGGCGGTGGCGATCCCCTCGATGCTGGACACCGTGATCCGGTGCCGACCGACCTCCTCGAGGTCGGTCTGCACCTGCAGCGCCGTTCCGGAGTCCTCCAGTGCCCACCCGAGCTGCTGCAGGACGCGGGGCCCGATCATGGTTCCGGGCAGCACGATCACGGCCTGGGCGCCGAGGTCGGAGGCCTGGCTCGCCACCTCGCGGGGCAGCCACGCCTCCAGCGCCGTGCCGTGGACCGCCCGCACGCCGACGACCTCGACCTCGCGGGAGCTGGCCCAGCGGTTGAGCACGCGGACGAGGCCGGCGTCGTCGCCGAGCAGCAGCACCCGGAGCGGGCCGGAGACCCGGGCCGCGGTGAGCGTGACGCCCTGCGCCAGGACGGTGGCCGCGAGAGCGGCGAACAGTGCCGCCCGCAGGTCGTGGGTGCCGGCGAGCCCGACAGCGGTCAGGACGGCGGCGGCCGCCACGGGCAGCGCCAGCAACCGGACCGTCGCATCGACGGTCAGGGTGCGCCAGCGGGCGCGGCGGACGAGGACGTAGGTCACCAGCCAGACGAGGGCGACGGTGCCGGCCTGCCACGGGGCAGCGCCCGCCAGCGCACCGACGGCGGCGGCGCCCGTCGCGGGCAGCGTCCAGTGAGCGAGCTCGGTCCCGCGAACCATCACACGTCGTGCCCCGCGGCCGACTCCGTCGACCGAGGGCATCTCGATCGACGGCGCGTCGACGAGTGCATTCAGTGTCACGTTGGCCCCCCAGCTACGTGTTCCCCAGGTGGCGTCACTCCAGGTGGTGGAGCAGCGCCGGTGGGACCACAGTGGTGTCGGCCGCGCCGGTCGCGGGAACCGAAAACCGGTTTCCCCCCATATTGGGGAAGCGTCCGTGACGACCGTCACTGCCCGGTATGTCGAGCGGGGCGGCGGTTCAGGCGGTCAGCGACAGGCCGGCGTCGGCGAGCCGGTCACGCAACGCGTGGTGGCCCTCGTCGAGGTGCCAGTGGACGGCCCGGAGACCGAGCCCGGCGGCGCTCGCGATGTTGCGTGAGGAGTCGTCCACGAAGACCACGGCACGGGGATCGGGGTCGTGCAGCCGACGCAGCACCCGGCGGAAGAACTCGGGCTCCGGCTTGGCCGCGCCCACCTCGCAGGAGTAGAAGCAGCTGTCGGCGACCTCCTGGTAGTCCAGGGTCCGTCGCATCAGGGCGGCACGCCGGCGGTGCTGGTTGGTCGCCAGGTGCACCCGGACCCCCGCGTCGCGGGCCGCCGCGGCGATCGCCATCGTGTCGGGTGCGACCGTGATCGTCTCCCAGAGCGCGACGTACAGCTCCTCGGCGTCGAGGTCGAGGCCGAAACCGGCGAGGATGTCGGCGAGCCCGTCGGGGAACTCCGTCTCGCCCCGCAGTGCGGGGGCCTCGAGCGCGTCGACGGCGCCGATGAACTCCTCGGTGCGGTCGCCGAGACGACGCTCGACCTCCGTGCGCCATCCCGAGCCGCCGACGTGCTGGAGCACGCCGTCGGCGTCGAGCAGCAGGTGCTGGATCAGCACCCGGTCACGCGGTGCCGTGGCGGCGTACGAACTCCAGGATCTGCTCCGCGAGCTCGGGGCGGCACACGAGCAGGTCGGGCAGCGAGGTGTCGTCCTCGTTGTAGACCAGCGGCGCGCCGTCGACCCGCGAGCAGTGGAGCCCGGCCGCCCGCGCGACCACGACGGGTGCGGCGTTGTCCCACTGGTACTGGCCGCCGGCGTGCACGTAGGCGTCGGCGACGTCGCGCACGACGCTGATCACCTTCACACCGGCCGAGCCCATGGGGACCAGCTCGGCGCCGATCTCCTCGGCGAGCGCCTGCACGAAGGCCGGCGGCCGGCTGCGCGAGACGGCGATCCGGGGTCGCTCGCTGGAGCGCGCGGGGACCTGCACCGGATCCCCGGTGTGGAAGGTCTCGCCGAGTGCCGGCTGGGCCACGGCGCCGGCAGTGAGACCGTCGCCACCGGCGCTGCGCTCCCACAGGGCCACGTGGACGGCCCAGTCGTCGCGCGGGGGCTCGGAGAACTCACGGGTTCCGTCGAGCGGGTCGATGATCCAGACCCGGTCGGCCTCGAGCCGCGACTTGTCGTCGCCGGCCTCCTCCGACAGCACGTTGTCGGCCGGGCGGTGCTCGGCGAGCAGCTCCGCCAGCAGCTCCTGCGCAGCAGCATCACCGGCGTCCTTGAGGGCCTTGCCCTCCAGGCCCTGCTCGCGGACCTCGAGCAGCCTCGCTCCGGCCTGCTCGGCCGCCCAGGCGGCGAAGGCATGGTCGTCGGCGAGGTCGGGCTGGCCGGTCGGAGACGGGAGGTTCGAGGGCGCGTCAGTCACGCCGCCACCCTAGCGAGCCGCCGCGGCCGCGAGGACCGGGGCCAGCCGTACCGGCTGTCCGTTGCGGAGGCCCAGCTCGACCGTTGCGGAGGCCCAGCTCAACCGTTGCGGAGGCCCAGCTCAACCGTTGAAGGTCTGCTGCGTGCGTTCGAGGCCGTCGAGGACGAGGGACTCGACGGCGTCGGCGGCGCGGTCGACCTGGAAGGGGAGCTCCTTGCGCTCGGTCGAGGAGTAGCCGGACAGCACGAAGGCGGCGACGTCCTGGCGGCCGGGGGGTCGGCCGATGCCGGCGCGCACCCGGTGGAAGTCGCCGGTGCCGAGCGAGGAGCGCAGCGAGCGCAGCCCGTTGTGCCCGTTGTCCCCGCCGCCCAGCTTGACCCGCAGGGTGCCGAAGGGGAGGTCGAGCTCGTCGTGCACGGCCACGACCCGGGCCGGCGGGATCTTGTAGAACGAGGCGAGGGCCTTGACCGGACCCCCGGTCTCGTTCATGTAGCACCGGGGCCGGGCCAGCACGACGCGCGCCCCGCCCGGTCCGGGCGGACCCAGCCGGGCCTCGACCACGTCGGCCCGCCCCGACTTGTGGGCACGGAAGCCCGCGCCCAGCCGCCGGGCCAGCTCGTCGGTGACGAGGTAGCCGACGTTGTGCCGGTGCCCGGCGTAGGAAGGGCCGGGATTCCCCAGCCCGACCACCAGCCACACCTCGGATCCCGACTCGAGGTCGGTCCCTGGCTGGCTGGTGGTCATGGCGGAAGTCTCCCGGCCCCGTCGCAGCGCCTGCCGCAGCAGGTCGCCGAACGTCACTCGGCGGAGTCGCCCTCGGAGTCGCCCTCGGTGGCGGACTCGGCGCCCGCGTCCTCGTCGGACTCCTCGCGCTCGATGCCGGCCTCGGCCTCGAGCTCCTCGAGCTCGGACTCGACCTCCTCCTCGGTGCGCTGCTGCGTCACGTTGACGATGAGCAGCTCCGGGTCGGAGAGCAGCGTGCTGCCCTTCGGGATGTCGAGGTCGGAGGCGTGGACCAGGGTGCCGACCTCCGCGCCCTCGATCGAGAGCTCGAAGTACTCGGGGATGTGGGTGGCCTCGGCCTCGATCGAGACCACGGTGTTCTCGGTCACGACCAGGGTGTCGGGACCGGCCTCGCCGACGAGGTGGATCGCCACGTCGACGTGGACCTTCTCGCCGCGCCGCACGGCGACGAGGTCGACGTGCTCGATGACCCGGCTGATGGGGTCGACCTGGATCTGCTTGGTCAGGGCCAGCTGGGTGTCGCCCTCGATCTGGAGGTCGAGCAGCGAGTTGGCGCCGCCGTGCTTGATCGCCATCCAGGTGTCGTGGCCCGGCAGGGTCACGTGGACCGGCGCCTCGCCGTGCCCGTAGATGACAGCGGGGATCTTGTCCTCGCGGCGGATCCGGCGGGCGGCGCCCTTGCCGAACTCGGTGCGCTTCTCGGCGGTGATCTTGTCGGCCATGATGCTCTCTCTCCTCGTGCTGGTCCCAGAAGTCCTGGCCCCGGAACGACGAACGCCGCGCGACAGCGCGGCGGGTGGGCCGGCCCTGTCGATCACGGAACCTGCGCCGATGAGCTGCTGCAGGTGTCCCTCGCCGAGGCAACCGTCCGATCCTAGGGGAGCCGGTCGCGGCACGGCGAATCCTGACCGGCAGCAAAGTGCTGACTACCGGCCCCGCCTCCGGTAGCGTGGCCCCGTCTCGGGGGCTGGCCTGCGTCGGACATGCCGGCTGCAGTGGGCGTCAGTCCCCACACATAACGAGGGGAACCCAATCGTGGCCAACGTCAGCGTGACCTACGAGGAGATGAAGAGCCAGGCGACGAAGCTCGCCGCCGGCCGTCAGGAGATCGAGAGCAAGCTCAACGAGCTCAAGGGCCAGGTCGACAACCTGGTCGCCGGTGGCTTCGTGACCGACTCCGCCTCCGCCGCCTTCCAGACCTCCTACGAGGAGTTCACCAAGGGCGCGTCCCAGACCATCGAGGGCCTCGACGGCATGGGCCAGTACCTCAGCAAGGCGGCCGAGACGTTCCAGAACGTGGACTCCGAGCTGGCCTCCGCGCTCAAGGGCTGACCAGCAGCTCCCGCTCCATCCACGAAGGGCCGTTGCCGTGAGGCAGCGGCCCTTCGTCGTGCCTACAGCAGGGTCGCCACCTGGCGCAGGACGCCGTCGCCCAGGTGCAGCCACCCGGTCCCGGCCTGGGTCGGCTTCCCGATCACCTGGCGCGAGACCCGGGTGCCGATCAGGTCGCCGTCGCCCAGCTCCTGCGGCGAGAGCAGCAGCCCCTGCCGGCACTTGCGGGCATCGACCTGCCAGCCCGAGAAGCCGGCGCACAGGCCGTCACGGTGGCCACCGAGCAGCAGGAAGACCCCGGGGACCTGGCTGCGCGCGACGGACTGGAAGAAGTCGTTGGCCCCGGACTCCTTGAGCACCTCGCCGTCGTCGACCACGAGCAGGACCGGGCCCTGCGCCCCGGCGAGCAGCTGCTGGTAGGTCTCCGAGGTCGTGGCCGGCTCCGTGACGACGCCCAGCACCCCCGGGGCGCCGTCCAGCTCGCGCAGCGGGCTGGAGCGGGGCGCGACGGCGAGCACCGCTCCCCCGGTCTCGAGGAACCCCCGGGCGGCCGCGGTGAGCACCGAGCTCCGCCCGGAGCGGCTGGGCCCGGCGACGATGAAGGCCGGTTGGCGCACGTCGGCCTCGAACAGGGCGAGCTCGTCCCCGCCGACCCCGACCGGCACCAGCGGCTGCTCGACCGGGCCACGCCGCAGCCCCAGCGCGAGGTCCAGGCTCGCCCGCGCGGGCAGCACGTCGACCCGGAACGGTCGCCGCTCCCCGGTGGCACCGGCCCTGGCCTCCTCGGCCAGCTCCAGCAGGAACGCCGCCTGCGCCTGACCGGAGTCGTCGTCGGAGAGCAACGCCACCTGGGTCTCGAGGGCACCCGCGGCGAACCCGCGGCCGGGCGGGACCCGGTCCGGCAGCTGGCGCGGGTTGAGGCTGACCAACCCGTAGTCGGCCTTGTCGGCGAACCGCAGCGTCAGCTTGTTCTCGGTGGTCGAGACCACCCGGGAGTTGTTCGCCATGGTGCGGTCGCCGGTGACGATGGCGTGGACCCCCACGCTCGCGCCCTCGCGCAGGATCCGCAGGGCGGCACCCATGATGTCGTCGCTCTCGCCGAGGGTCGGCACGAAGCCCTCCCACCGGTCCAGCATCAGCACCAGGTGCGGGAGCGGCTCGTCGGACCCCGCCCGCTGCTCTCGGATGTCGGCGTACCCGGTCGAGGCCAGCAGCGCCTGCCGCCGGTCCATCTCGCCGGTGATCCGGCTCAGCAGCCGGGCCGCGCGCTCGGTCTCGGTGCGGTTGACCACCGCGCCGCAGTGCGGCAGCGAGACCAGCGGGTTGAGCGCCCCGTTGCCGCAGTCGAGGCCGTACAGGTGGACGTCGTCGGGGTCGGTCAACCGCGCGACCGAGGCGGCGATCGTGCGCAGCACCTGCGAGCGGCCGCTCTTGGCGGAGCCGAAGACCAGCAGGTGCCCGTCGGCGTCGAGGTCGAGCGCAGCCGTCTCCTGCGCCTGGTCCTCCGGGAGGTCGCGCCGCCCGTACGGCAGGGCGGGGACGACGCCGCGGACGGCCTTGCCCGAGACCACCTCGTCCCAGACCAGCTGCTCGGGCAGCGCTTCCAGCCACGGGCTCCGCTGCTCCCCGACCCCGTCGGCCGTCGCGGCCTCGACCACGGCCTGCACCAGCGCGGCGAGGTCGGTGTCGGCGACCTCGTCGCCGCCACCCCGCTTCGCGGGCGCCGGCGGCTGGTAGCCGATCGAGGCCCACGAGACGGGCGCGAGGAACGGGGGTGCGACGTCGGTGGAGACGACGCCGGGCCGACGGCCACCCACCCGGCCGGCCTGGAAGGCCAGCAGCGCGCCCGCTCCGAGGCGGGCGTAGCCGCGGCCCGGAGAGCTCTTGGGGATCCGGGCCGACTCGGGGCTCTGCAGCACGTCGGTGCTGTCGGCGGTGTCGGCGACGCGGAGCGCGATCCGCATGTTGGTGTTGGCGCGGATCTCCGGCGACACCGAGCCGCTGGGCCGCTGGGTGGCCAGCAGCAGGTGGATCCCGAGGCTGCGGCCGAGCTGGGCGATGCTGACCAGGCCGGTGACGAACTCCGGCAGGTCCTTGACCAGCTGGGCGAACTCGTCGATCACCAGCAGCAACCGTGGCAGCGCGGGTCGCTCGGGCTCCTTGCCCTGCAGCAGCTGGTAGTCCTCGACGTCCTTGACCTTGGCGTCGTCGAGGAACCGCTGGCGCCACTTCAGCTCGGCGTTGAGCGAGGCGAGCGCGCGCTCGACCAGGTGCTTGTCGAGGTTCGTGACGTTGCCGACCGTGTGGGGCAGGTGGATGCAGTCCTTGAAGGCCGCGTTGCCCTTGTAGTCGATGAGCACGAAGTTGAGGTGGTCGGGCCGGTTGGCCACGGCCAGCGAGGCGATCATCGTCTGGAGCAGCTCGGTCTTGCCCGAGCCGGTCATGCCCGCGATCAGGCCGTGCGGCCCGTCGCCGGCGAGGTCCAGCGCGAACGGGCCGTGCAGCCCCACGCCCAGGGTCATCGAGGTGCTGCGGGGCTGCGCCCGCCAGCGGCCGCTCACGGCGTCGCCGGTGGGCGGCTCGAGGCCGATCACGTCGAGCAGCCGAGCACTGTCGGGCAGCGACTCCCCGCCCGAGGCCGCCGCACCCACGTCGCGCAGCGGCGCGAGCTCGCGCGCCACCTGCTCGCACCAGGCCGGCGCGACCCCGTCGAGCAGCACCTCCGGCAGGTTCGCGTGCCCCGTCCGACGCAGCGCCGCGTACGACGGCTGCTGCGGGTCGACCGCCAGGGTGGCGGTCGCCCGCTCGGGGAGCGACCGCACGTCGTCGCTGGTGCACACGGCGTAGACCCCGACCGACGGGCCGTCCTCGAGCACCTGGGTGAGGCCGATGGTGCCGCGCAGCTCGCGGAAGCCGTGGACGATCACCACGTGGGGCGGGAAGCTCTCGGCCCTCACGGCGGAGGACTCGCGACCGAGCTCCTGACGGGCCTTGATCATCGCCGTGAGGTTCGCGACCTGGGCCGACACCGTGTCGGGGTCGTTGCCGACCATCGCCAGGCAGGCCTCGGTGTTCTCCGGACGCAGGTGCGGCAGCCAGCGCAGCCAGCTCCACTCCGTGCCGCCGCGGCTGGTGAGGAAGGACATCGTCAGGTCCCGCGGCGCGTGGTACGTCGCGAGCTGCACGATCACCCAGCGCAGCGTGGCGTCGACCTGGGCCTCGGGGCCGGCGATGCCGACGATCTTGCTGCCCGTCAGCGAGACCCCGACGGGGATCGCGGTCATCTGGTGGTCCGAGCCGTCCTCCGCGCCGGTCACCTTCACCGTCGAGGAGACCTCGCTGCAGCCGAACCGGATCGTGAAGGCGTCGTCGTCGTGCCGACGTCGCTCCCACAGCCGCTGGCCGGGCAGCACGGCGGTGACGAACGCGTCGGCGGGATCGGGCATCTCCTCACGCAGCCGCTGGGACTCCGAGCGCACGGCCTCGTCGAGGGCCTGCTGGGCCGCGGCGAGGTCGGTCTCGTACTTCTCCAGCGCCTCGCGGTAGTCGCGAGCGTCGCCCCGGCGCTCGGTGTAGAGGTTGGCGCCCATCATCAGCGGGCTCATCAGGGCCATGATCAGGAAGTAGGGGTTCAGCAGGAACGCCATCACGACGCCGAAGACGAGCGGCACCACCATCGCGATCAGCGGGAACTTGCGGCCCCGGCGCTTCTCCGGCGCCTTCGGCACCTCGACCGTGGGTGCGGCGTGGAACGGCAGGATCCGCGGCGGGCGCAGGAAGTTGAGCCACCCCGGCTCGGCGGGCTCGACGGTCGCGCGCGTGTCGGTGGCGGGACGCAGCACCAGCAGCGAGTCACCGGCCGCCAGGACATGGCCGACCGGCCACTCCACCGGCTCGTTGGCCGGCAGCTCCTCACCCTCGAGCCGGGTCCCGTTGCTGGAGCCGAGGTCGGCGACCTGGACCCCGTCGGGGGTGACCGCGATCCGCAGGTGGCGTCGGGACAGGGAGTGGTCGGCCCAGGTCAGGACGCCGCTGCGGCCCGCCTCGTGGATGCCGACCGGCAGGGCGAACACGCGGCCGGCGTCGGGACCACCGACGACCTGGAGCTGGAGGCCGGTGTCGGGCAGCGGTGGCGTGACCGTGTCGACGCCGTCCACGCCGACCCGGACGCCGTCGCGCAGGCCGAGCTCGCCCACCGGGCCCTCGGCCGAGCGGTGGAGGTCGACCCCGTGCTTCGGCGGCACCGTGAGCCCGCCGCTGCCGTGGCCCTGGGCGACCAGGTCATGCGCGAGCTGCTCGGCAGCCAGCGCGTCGTCGCAGTCGACGAGCACGTCGGTGGCGCCACGCGGGCTCTCCACGGTCACGGTGATCCGCATCGGTCAGCCTCCCAGCCCGGAGATGGTGATGGACCCGCTCTCGCCCTCGAGGGCTCCCACCTCGGCCTCGATCGAGCAGTCGCCGCTGGTCTGGCGGACGACACCGACCTGCCGGTCCTGGTAGACCGAGAGCGCCCCGCCGCAGTTCTCGCGCAGCCGCAGCCCGGGCAGGCCACCCGCCACCTGCTCGAGCAGGATCGTGGACTCGTTGGCCTGGCTGTTGTAGAGCAGCTGGGTCAGGTCCCGGCTGCCGTCGAGCCAGACGGGGACGAGGGTCACCCGCACGTTCTCGTCCCGGGTCGTCAGCCCGGGCTGCACGTCCACGTCGACCGCGGCCAGTCGTTGCACGGGGTAGACCCCGGAGATCACCGACTCGGACTCCAGGTCGGCGCGGGTGGCGTCGGTCATCCGCTGGACCCAGGCGCGCAGCGCCTCGGGGTCCTCGCCGAGATCGATGTCGACGGTGGCCGAGACCTCGACGCTGCTGTCCGCCGGGACCGTGTCGACGTCGACCGCGAAGCCGCAGGGGTTGTCGATCCTGGTGAGCCGCTCGATGTTGGGGATCTGGTCGCGGCCCTGCCACACGACGGAGGGGCAGTCGGTCTCGTCGTCGACCGCCGGCACCACCTCGTAGAACGGCCCGGTGAGCGGCGCCTCGTCGGTGGTGTAGGTGAGGGTCAGGACGGCCCGGTCGGTGGCCGGGTCGTACTCGACGAGGCGGTCGACGTCCAGACCGGTCTCCCAGCTCTGCGTGTCGGCGTCCGCGGTCAGCGGGGCCGTCTGACCGGCGGGCGGCGTGGAGTCGCCCGGCTCGTCCGCGGCGCTGCCGCCCAGGGCCTGCGCGACGGCCATCCCGCCACCGCCGAGCAGCGCGACCACGACTCCACCGACGACCCAGGGCACCCAGCGCTTGCGCTTCCTCGGCTCCTCGGCGACGGCGCCGGGAGTCAGGACGGGGGCGCGGTGGGTCGGCGCGGCCCGTCCGACCGACGTCAGCTCCTCCTCGCTCAGCGGTGCGGCGGGGGCGAAGGCGAGGACCTCACCGGTCCCCGCCACGGGCGCCGGGGCCTCGCGACCGGCGTGGAGGTTGGTCGCGCCGGGGTCGAGCTCGCTCGGCGGCTCCTGGATCCGGATCGGGCTCGGACGCAGCGCGGACTGCAGGGCGGGACCGAAGGTCTCCGGGTGCTGCTGCACCGGGAGGGCGGGCTGGTCGAGCACCTCGTCGGGCAGGTCCCGCAGCGCCTGCGCGGTGGCACTGGCGGTCAGCCGGACCCGGGGGTCCTTGGCCAACATCGTCTCGAGCGCGTGCCAGAGGGCGTCGTCGACCGGGATCCGGGGCGGCTCGGCACTGACGTGACGGTTGCCGATGGTGTGCGCGGTGCCGCTGCCCGCGAAGGGCGTGCGCCCGGCGAGCAGCTCGTAGAGCAGCACGCCGGCGGCGTACACGTCCGAGGCGGCGCTGAACTGCCCGTGCACGAACAGCTCGGGCGGCATGTAGCCCGGGGTGCCGAGCAGGCCGGTCGCCATGACCGTGGACTCCTGCGCCAACCGGGCGATGCTGAAGTCGGAGAGCTTGACCGCGCCCGGCTCGTCGATCGGACCGGCGAGCAGCACGTTGTCGGGCTTCACGTCGCGGTGGAGGCAACCCTGGGCGTGCGCCTCGGCCAGCCCGTCGAGGACGGCGCAGGTCGCGGTGACCGCCTCGCGGTGGCCGAGGGTGCCGGCCGCCCGGAGCCGGCCGCGGAGGTCACCGCCCTCGACCAGCTCCATGACGATGCCGAGCCGGTCGCCCTCCACGACCAGGTCATGGACCTCGACGATGTTGGGGTGGCGCAGGTCGGTGAGGATCGAGCGCTCCTGGATGAAGCGGGTGACGATCTCGGTGTCGCGGGCGTACTCGGCGCGGAGCACCTTGGCCGCCAGCTCGCGGTCGCTGTCCCGGTCGCGGGCGCGCCACACCTCGCCCATGGCGCCGGTGCCGAGCAGGTCCAGCAGCTCGTAGCGGCTCCCGAGGGGACGGGGCGTGCTCATCCAGGGATCACTCCGACCCGACTGCGAACCAGAACAGGGAGCCGGTGCCGTCGGAGGGGCGGACGCCGGGGTCCTGGCTGGTCGCGTTGAGCTCGACGACCGCGTCGGCCGGCAGCGCCTCGGTCGCCGTGAAGTCCAGCGTCGGCCCGGCGAGCCCGTCGCTCGCGTCGACCTGGAGACCCTCGAGCGCACCGGCGACGTCGGCCGGGGCGGTGGAGCCGGCCTCGACGGCGGCGGTCACCAGGGCGATCACGGCGTCGTGGCTGGCGGTGTCGGCGCCGGTCGCCACCTCGGCGTACGGCACGGAGTCGAACAGGTCGAGCCGCTCGGACCCGCTCATCATCCGCAGGGCGGAGAAGAACGACGCCACGGCGTCGGCCTGCTCGCCGTTGGTGAGCGTGGTGGCGTCGCTCGCGTCGACGCCGGCGGTGACGAACTGGGCCGCGATCGTGCCCTCGGCGTCCTGGAGCTGCTCGGCGAAGTCCGGGCTCAGCGCCTCGGGGGTCAGCACCAGCGGGAGGTCGGTCAGGGAGCCCTGGAGCCGGCTGACCAGCTGCGCCTGGCTCGGGGCGGAGGCGGCGATGACGGCACTGTCGACGCCGTCCTGCTTCACGGCCCGCGCGAGCGCCCGGAGGACCGCGTCGGTGTTGCCGTCGGCGTACTCGGCCCGGCCGGCGGTCTCGAGGTCGGGCGCGGGGACGCCGTCGGCGGTCACCAGGAACGGCGCGGTGAGGTCGTCGGCGGCCATCGCGTCGGACAGCGCCCGGTCGACCGCCGGGGCGGTCGGGCCGGTGAGGTAGGCGCCGCTCGGGAGCGTGGCGTCGCTGCGCAGGTAGGGCAGCAGCACGGCCGTGTCGGCCGCCGCGGCGTCCTCCAGGGCGGGCAGCACGTGGTCCCCGGTGGTGGCGGCCACGATGCCGGAGACGCGGCTGTTCACGAGCTCCTCGACCGCGGCCCGGGCCCCCGCCTCGGTGCCCTGGTCGTCGGCGACCTCGAGGGTGACCGACTGGCCGCCCAGCTCGAGGCGGTACGCCGCCACCTGGGCGCCCTCGGCGGGCTCCAGCACGTCGGCACCCTGGCCGGGGGCGGAGCTGAGCGTGGCGATGACCCCGATGGTGACCGGGTCGGCCGTCGGCTCCTCGACGGTCAGCTCGACCGGCGGCTGCTCGACGGGGCTGGCCTGCGGGGCAGGCTCGGCCTCCTCCGAGCAGGCGCTCAGGGCGGCGCCGAGGACGACGCCCCCGACGGCGAGGGCGGCGATGCGGGTGCGACGCACGTCAGCTCCCCCCGAGCTGGAAGGTGAAGACGCTCAGGTGGCTGCTGCCCGCGGGCAGGTCCATCCCGAAGGCCGGGTAGGTCTCCAGCAGCGTCAGCGAGCGCTCGAGCTGCTCCTGCTGCAGGAAGACGTCGGACAGCGCGGTGCTCCGGACACCGGCGAACTCCGAGGTCGCCTGGTTGGCGCGCACGACGTTGTCGGTGGCGGTGCCGGTGTCGGAGGCCCCCTTGGAGAGCGCGCCCAGCAGGCCCGAGCCCTCCTCGTCCCGGTTGCCGAGGTCGAGCAGCACCTCGTCGAGGTCGGCGACCAGCGCCTTCTCGGCCGCGACCAGGTTGCGGTTGGAGTCGCTGACGGTGCCCTCGATCCGGCGGACCGCCTCGACGATGCGCTGGTCGAGCGAGCCCGAGAGCTGCTTCTCCTCGGCCTCGAGCCGTTCGCGCTGCCGCTTGACCGACTTCTTGCCCTCGGTCCGGATCGAGGCGACCGAGACGTCCAGCGCGCCGGTCAGCTGGTCGACGAGCTGGTCGACGTCCTCGTTGGCCCTGGTGCGGGCACCGTCGATGTCGGTCACGTGGTCGTCGAGCTCACCACGGGTCGCGTCGAGGATGTCGGCGCCGGCCTGGAAGGCGTCGTCGATGCGGTCCTCGATGCCGATCTGGTTGCACTCCATCTGCTTGTGGAACAGGCGCATCTGCTCGAGCGGGTCGGGGTAGGTGTACCCGTGCGGCTGGGCGTCGGGGTCCTCGATGAAGGCCGGCATGTCGAAGGCGGTGACCGGCTCGCACTGGGTCGGCGCGTTCGGGTTCCGGTCAGGGTCGGCGAGGAAACCCAGGTTGGGCCACTGCGGACCCTCGGGCCCGAAGTCGGGGTCCAGGCCGTCGGAGAGCTTGGCGATCTCGTGCAACAGCTCGTCGATCTGGTTGCGCGTCCCGTTGCCGTTGTTGTCGAGCAGGCTGTCGACGGTCTGCTTGAGGCCGTTGACCTGACCCACCACCGTGGCGACGGCGTCCTGGCCGTCGTCGGCCAGCCCCTCGATCCGGGTCAGCGCCTCCTGGGTGGCCGAGATCTTCGCGGCCAGCGGCTCTGCCCCCTCGACCGGCTGGTCGTCGCAGTCGACGCCGGTCAGCATCGCGCTGACCGCGCCGTACTCGGCACGGGCCGGGTCGGCCGGGTCGGCCGGCGCGAGCGCGCAGAGGCTGTCCCGGATGTCGTCCACCTGGGTGGCCGCCGGACCGTTGCTGTCCAGTGCGAGCGCGGCGTCCGCCCCGATGTCCTCGAGAAGGGCGGGCAGGCCGTCCTCGGTGTCGCCGAGCTGTCCCTGCATGGTGGCCAGGGTGTTCTGCATCTGCCGCAGGCGGTGGGTCACGCTGCCACCGCCGCCGTTGCCGCCGTTGAGGTCGTCGGCGAGGTCCTGGATGGTCTCGACGAGGCCACCGAGGGTCCCGACCGAGCTGCTGAGGTAGCCGAGCAGGTCCCCGTCGAAGTCCTCGGCGAGGTCGGCGCCGGCCGAGCGCAGCAGGCCGGCCTCGACCTGCAGCTCGGCCTGGGTGTTCTTGATCGACCCGATCACGGTGTCGGCCTCGGCGCCGTCCTCCGGCGTCCCGATCGCGGCGTTCAGACCCTCCTGGATGGCGGCCTTGCACTCGTCCGTGGCGGACTTGATGCTCCGCAGCTGCGAGGTGATGGCGATCATCTGCTCGGTGATGCTGCGGTTGGTGCGCAGCTTCGGGATGGCGCCGCCGCACTCGATGGACCTCACCTCGGGCAGCTTGTCGAAGTCGCCGGGGTCGCCGAGCAGGTCCTGCATCCGGCCGACGGTGTCCTGGAACTGCGCGACGGTGTCGTCGCTCGCGGACTCCATCTCGCCGGCCATCTGCGAGCTGAGCGAGTCGATGTCGCCGGCCAGCGAGGAGAGCGAGGAGGAGACGAGCGAGGCGCTGGACTCCAGGTCCGTGATCGTCTTGGCCCCCAGCACCTCGGCGGTGCTGCCGAGCTCGTTCTGGATCTGTCCGAGCACGCCGCTGGCGGTGGTGAGGATGGCGTTGACGTTGCTGACCAGCTCGATGGTCGAGGTCTCCAGCTTGAGCGTCGAGCTCGGGTCCTCGGAGAAGGCCGCCTCCAGCAGCTGCTGGACCGACGGGTCGGTCACGAGGCCCGGCTGGACCGAGAGGTCGAAGCTGGGGACGGTGAAGCTGTCGGTGTCCTGGACGAGGCGGAAGGTCGCGCTCGAGCCCAGCCGCGGCGGGGCGAGCAGCGCCGCCCACTGCACGTCGGCCGACCGGCCCTCGCTGCGACCGAGCACCCCGTTGGTGACAGTGTCGGGGTCGACGTCGTCGTCGGTGACGACGGTGCCGAGGGCGTCCTCGCCGAGGTCGGCGGAGGCGACCACGGTCAGCGGGGTGGCGACCAGGGCGTTCTGCCGCTGCTGGCTGCCGTTGAAGTCGTAGGTGAGCTGCTCGGGCCGCGCCGTGACGTTCTGCACCGTGACGTCCACGACGACGCGGCCGGCCTCGCCCTCGATGTCGGCGAGGTCCGTGCCGGTGCGCTCACCGAGCCGGTAGCTGGTGAGCACCCGGACGGGCAGGTCGCCGGCGACGGCCGCGGGGTCGAAGGTCTCGCTGTCGCTCGAGAGCGCCTCACCCTCGCCCGCCCGCACCGTGGTGCTGGTGACGTCCTGGATCGAGGAGTCCGCGCCCAGCGAGATGGCGACCGACTGCAGCACCTTCTCCGGTGCGGCTGCAGCAGGTGAGTCGAGGGTGGCCACCGCGCCGCCCACCAGCGTCACGGCGAGAGTCGTCTGAAGCACCCGGCGAACGCGCGTCCGCCCGAGAATGATGTTCGACATGATGTTCTTGTGTCCCTGTTGCTAGGGGGGTCGGGCCAGCCCACGTCAACCCGGAAGCTCCGCGCCCCGTCACGCGAAACCAAGGCACTCTAACCTCCGCCCGTCCGGTCTGTCCCATATCCGGGGTATCCGGCCCCGGCGACCCGTCCGTCTAGGGTCGACCCGTGTCCCTCACGCTCTCCGAGGCCCGCGAGCGCGCGGCCCTCGTCTCCGACGTCAGCTACGACCTCCACCTCGACCTGACCGACCGCGAGACCTACGGGTGCCGCACGGTCGTCCGGTTCCGCTGCGCCACCCCCGGCGCCCACACCTTCCTGGAGCTCGCCGACGCCCGGGAGGTGCTCGTCGACGGCCTGCCGGCCACGACGTACGACGGCAGCCGGCTGGTCCTCGAGGACCTCCGCACCGAGCACGAGGTCACGATCGAGGCGCGGATCCCCTACGTCACCGACGGCGAGGGGATGCACACCTTCACCGACCCGGCGGACGGCGAGACCTACGTCGCGGCCTACGTCGGCATGGACGTCGCGCAGCGGGTCTTCCCCTGCTTCGACCAGAACGACCTCAAGGCTCCGGTCACGGTGAGCGCCACCGTGCCGCCGGGCTGGACGGTGCTGGCGAACGGCCGGGCGACGAGCGCCGGTGAGGACGGCAGCTGGACCTTCGGCACCACGCCCCCGATCCCGCTGCCGATGTTCACCGTGTGCGCGGGGCCGTGGCACTCGATCACCTGGGAGCACGCCGGTCTCCCCTTCGGCTGGCACGCCCGGGCCTCGCTCGCCTCGCAGCTCGACCGCGACGCCGAGGAGCTGCGACGGGTCACCGACGCCTGCTTCGACCACTACCTGGAGCTGTTCGAGGAGCCGTTCGCGTTCGGCTCCTACGACCAGGTGTTCGTTCCGGGCCTGAACTGGGGGGCGCTGGAGAACCCCGGCTGCGTCACCTACCGCGACGAGATCCTGCCCGTCGGCGTCCCCACCCGCGACGAGCGCCGGCGCCGCGGGATGGTGATCGCCCACGAGATGGCCCACCAGTGGTTCGGCAACCTCACGACCATGACCTGGTGGGAGGACACCTGGCTGCAGGAGTCCTTCGCCGACTACATGGGCTTCCGGATCGCCGCCGACGCGGCCGGCTTCGAGGGCGCGTTCGTCGACTTCTCGATCCGGCAGAAGGTGAACGGGTACGCCGCCGACGAGCGCCGTTCCACGCACCCGGTGGCGCCGCTGGCCGAGGACGTGGGCGACGTCGACGAGGCGACCAACAACTTCGACGCGATCTCCTACGCCAAGGGGAACTCCGCCATCCGGCAGCTGGTGACCTGGCTCGGCGACGAGGACTTCCTCGCGGGCGTGCGGACCTACTTCGGCCGGCACCGCTTCGGCAACGCGACCCTCGCGGACTTCGTCGACGCCCTCGACAGCGCCACCGACCGCGACGTCCGCCGCTGGGTCGAGGAGTGGCTGCGGACCGCCGGCTTCGACACCGTCCGGGTCGAGCGCGACGGTGACGAGGTGGTGCTCACCCGCGAGGGCACCCGCCCCCACCGCTTCGCGGTCGCGACGTACGACGAGGACCTGGTCGGCACCGGTCGGGAGCTGGTCGACCTCGCCGACGAGCCGCTGCGGCTCCCCGCCGCTGCCGTGGTGGTGCCCAACGCCGGCGGGGAGACCTTCGCGCGGCTGCGGCTCGACCCGCAGAGCTGGGAGCTGCTGACCGCCGACCTGGCCTCGGTGGTCGAGGACGACACCCGGGCGATCGTGTGGTCGACCGCGATGGACCTGGTGCGCTGCGGGGAGCTGGCCGCGACCGAGTTCCTCGGCCTGGTGACCCGCCACCTGCCGCGCGAGCCGAACCCGACGATCCTGGACTCCGTCCTCGGCTGGACGACCGGCACCCTCGTCGTACGACACCTCGACGGCGAGCAGGTCTTCGACGCCCTCGCCCAGGTCGCGGCCGCCTGCGAGACCGGCCTGGCCTCCGGGCCCGGCCCCGACGTGGCGGTGACGCTGACCCGGCGCCTGGCCACGACGACGCCGGACCCGATGCTGCTGGAGCGGTGGCTGCTGGACCGGGTGACCCACACCGGGGTCGAGGTCGACCAGCACCTGCGGTGGCTGGCGGTCGAGCGGCTCGCCTCGCTGGGGGCGATCGGGGCCGAGGCGATCGGTCAGGAGCGGGACGCCGACGGCACCATCCAGGGTGTGCTCGGCGCGGCCACCGCCCTGGCGTCCCTCCCCACCGAGCAGGCCAAGGCGGCGGCGTGGGAGCGGCTGGTCGCCGACCCGCCGCTCTCCAACCGGGAGTTCGAGGCCACCGCACGCGGGTTCTGGCACCCCGAGCACACCGCCCTGGTCGGTCCCTACGTCCCGCGCTACCTCGACGAGGGGCTCACCCTCGCCCGGCGCCGCGGACCGGGCTTCGAGGACATGCTCGGGCGCGCCTTCCCCACCGTGCCGCTCACCGACGAGCAGCTCACCGCCGTCGCCACCGCCCTCGCGGGCGACGTCCCCACCGTCCTCCGCCGGTTCTGGGACGACCGCTACGACGACCTGGTCGCCGGCCGCCGTTGAGTTGAGTCGCCACCCGCGCGGGTTGAGTTGCCACGCGCGCGGGTCGAGTTGCCACGCAGGCAGGTCGGCAGACCTCGGGTCAGGCGTGTCCGTCGAACATGGAGGTCACGGAACCGTCCTCGAACACCTCGCGGATCGCGCGGCTGAGCAGCGGCGCGATCGAGAGCGTCGTGAGCTTGTCGAACTGCTTCTCCGCCTCGATCGGCAAGGTGTTGGTGACCACGACCTCGGCGATGCCTGAGTTCTTGAGGCGGTCGACGGCCGGGTCGGCCAGCTGCGCGTGGGTGGCGGCGACGACGACCCCGGCAGCGCCCTCCGCGAGCAGCGCCTCGGAGGCCTGCACGATGGTGCCGCCGGTGGCGATGATGTCGTCGGTGACCACGCACAGGCGGTCCTTGACGTCGCCGACGACCCGGTTCGCGGTGGACTCGTCCGGTCGGTCGGTACGACGGGACTTGTGGATGAAGGCCAGCGGCACGCCACCCATCCGCGCCGCCCAGCGCTCGGCCACCTTGATCCGGCCGGCATCCGGCGAGACCATCGCGAGCGGCTGGTCGCCGTACTTCTCCTTGACGTAGTCCGCCAGGATCGGCATCGCCATCAGGTGGTCCACCGGGCCGTCGAAGAAGCCCTGGATCTGGTCAGCGTGCAGGTCGACCGCGATCAGCCGGTCGGCACCCGCGGTCTTGAACAGGTCGGCGAGCAGCCGGGCCGAGATCGGCTCGCGGCCGCGGTGCTTCTTGTCCTGCCGGGCGTAGCCGTAGAACGGGAGCACCACCGTGATCCGCTTGGCAGAGGCGCGCTTGAGCGCGTCGACCATGATCAGGTGCTCCATGATCCACTCGTTGATCGGCGCCGTGTGGCTCTGGATCACGAACGCGTCGGAGCCGCGCACCGACTCCTCGTAGCGGACATAGAGCTCGGAGTTGGCGAAGGAGTACGCCGACGTGGGCACCAGTCCGGTGCCCAGCTGCTCGGCCACTTCTGCGGCGAGGTCGGGGTGGGCCCGGCCGCTGAAGACCATCAGGTTCTTCTCGGTGGTCCGCTTCATTCCGGTCACGTCGGGCAGCTCCTCGATCGAGCAACGGGGTCACGCCGGGGTGGGTGCACTCAGGATTGTGGCCCACCGGCGGGCGGCTGCCCAACTTCGGGGTCCGTGTGGCGGGCGGCGATCCGTTCGGCGTGCCCCTCGAGGTTGCGCTGCGGCCCGCCGCTGACGGCCAGCGCCCCCGGTGGGACGTCGCGGCGGACGACGGTTCCGCCGCCCGTCATCGCTCCGTCGCCGATCTCGACCGGCGCCACGAAGGTGTTGTTGGCGCCGGTCTTCACGCCGGTGCCGACGGTGGTGCGGTGCTTCTCGTAGCCGTCGTAGTTGGCGAAGATCGTGCCGGCGCCGATGTTGGTGCCGGCCCCGATCCGGGCGTCGCCGACGTACGTCAGGTGGGGCACCTTCGCGCCCTCGCCGATGGCGGCGTTCTTGGTCTCCACGAAGGCCCCGATCTTGCCGCCGTCGCCGAGCGTCGTGCCGGGCCGCAGGTAGGCGAAGGGGCCGACGGTGGCGCCGGGCCCGACGACGGCGAGCTCGGCGTGGGTGCGTACGACGCGCGCGCCCTCGCCGACCTCGCAGTCCTGCAGGGTGGTGTCGGGACCGATCACGGCGTCCTCACCGATGCTGGTCGCGCCGAGCAGCTGGGTGCCGGGCAGGATCGTGACGTCGGGGGCGAGCGAGACGTCGGCGTCGATCCAGGTGGTCTCGGGGTCCATCACCGTGACGCCCTCGCGCATGAACCCGGTGACGATCCGGCGGTTGAGGACCCGGCCGAGGGCGGCGAGCTGGGCCCGGTCGTTGGCGCCCTCGGTCTCGGTGACGTCGTCGATGGGGTAGGCGCCGACGGTGAGGCCGTCGTGCTGTGCGAGCCGGACGGTGTCGGTCAGGTAGTACTCACCCTTGGAGTTGTCGTTGCCGATCCGCGGCAGCGCGCCCGCCAGGAACCCGGCGTCGAAGGCGAGGATGCCGCTGTTGATCTCCCCGATCTCGCGCTGCTCGCGGGTGGCGTCCTTCTCCTCGACGATGGCGACCACCTCGCCGTCGGCGTCGCGGACGATCCGGCCGTACCCGCGGGGGTCGGGGACGACGCCCGACAGGATGCTGACCGCGCGCTGGGCGGCCTCGTGCTCGGCGACGAAGGCGCGCAGGCTCTCGCCGCGCAGCAGCGGGGTGTCGCCGGTCGCGACGAGCACCGTCCCGGTCGCGACCCCGGCGACCTCGACCGCCACCCGGACGGCGTGCCCGGTGCCGTCCTGGCTCTCCTGAACCGCCAGCACCGCGTCGGGCAGCAGCGACTGCACGTGGGGTCCGACCTGCTCGCGCTGGTGGCCGACCACCGCCACCACCCGGCCGGGCGCCAGCTCCTGGACCGCCCGCAGGACGTGCCCGATCATGCTGCGACCGCCGACCTGGTGCAGCACCTTCATCGTCTTCGACTTCATGCGGGTGCCCCCACCCGCGGCGAGCACGATCACGGTGAGGTCGTCGGTCATGGCCCCCACCCTAGACGCGCCCCGCCGCGCCGATGACCACGTGGGCGAGGGCTGCTGGCCGCACCCGCCGCTCGTAGGCCCGGGCCTCGGGCACCCACCGCGACCGCCACAGCGCGAGCTCCTCGGGGCCGTCGCCCTGGGCGACGTTGCGGGCCACGGCACGCTCCCCGGCGGCCTCCGGGTCGAGGTCGATCCAGACCGCCAGGTCGAGCAGCGGCATCGTCTCGGCCCGCAGCAGCCGGATCCCCTCGACGAGCACCACGGAGGGCATCGCGACGTCGTGGACCCCGCTCTCGCCGCTCCACTGCCGGGTCGGGTGGGCGAGCCGGGCCGGCGTCGGCGCCGTCCGCACCGCCCCCAGCAGCGCCAGCAGCACCTCCCAGTCGTGGAGGTCGAAGAGGCCGCCCTGCTCGGTGGCGCCTGCGGCGTACAGACGGTCGAGCGTGACGACCTGCTCCGGGAGTACGCCGAGGTCGGCGGCCAGGCGCCTTGCCAGCGTCGTCTTGCCGGCGCCCCCGTGTCCGCTGATGCCGACCACCGGCGGCCGGGACAGGTCGGCCCGGAGACCGAGGACCTGGTCGAGGAGGTGGGCGTACGTCGCCACGCTCACCGCGCCGGGAGGAAGTCGGGCGGCCAGCCCGCCTGTCCGGTCTGCGGGCCGTAGAACTCCTCGTAGTCCTCACCCGTGAACAGACCGTGGCCACCGTCCTGGTCGACGACGTCACCCGAGACCACCGTGACGACCATGGCTGCCCGCCAGCGGCCGTGCCGGAGCACCTCGACCACGCGGTCGAACACGTCGGAGACCTCCGCGGGCTCACGTCCCGGACCGAGCCGGACCGTGGCGCGGTAGGTGTTCGACTCCCCGAGCTGGTCGACGTAGGTCAGGTCGGCCGAGCGCACCCGGGGCAGGGACCGCACCGCGTCGAAGAGGTCCTCGTCGGGCACGGCGGCGTAGTCCGACGGCGGGTCCCCCCGCCGCGGCTCGTCCGAGGTCCCACAGGCGCTCAGCCCGAGGGCGATCGCACCGAGAAGCAGCCCGCCCATCAGCGACCTCATCCGTCGTGGTCCAGGGCGTAGACCTGGTGCGGGGCCGTGCCGTTGCCGAAGAACATCTGGTTGCGGTCCCTCCAGTCATCCATCGCTGCCCGGACCTCGGCGGGGACACCGTCCAGGGAGTCCAGGTCGGACAGGGTCTGACCGTAGCCGTACCGACCGTGGTCGTGCGCCTCGACGATGTCGCCGCCGCCGTGCGGGTCGTCGGTCCGGATCGTGGTCCAGCTCGCGCCGTCCGGGTTGTCGCGCCCCTCGAGCATCGGGACGACGTCCTGCCGGTGCTCGATGCTCAGCACCGAGACGTCGTCGGGGATGTCGAAGCGCGCGACGGGCGAGCCGTAGGTCACGACGCTCTGGACGTTGAACCGCTCGCGGATGCCGTCGTCGGCCGCCATCGAGGCGGCGAGGATGCCACCCAGGCTGTGGCCGGAGAGCATCACGGGCCTGCCCTGGAGGTCCGCGTCCTCCAGCGCCCGGACGATCGCCGCCCGGACCTGCGAGCCCTCGCCCGTCATCTCCTGCACGTCCGTGGTCCAGTCGTACGGCGAGGAACCGTGCCGGAATCCGCTGGTGGGGTCGGTCCCGGGGATCTGCACGACGTACCCGACCGTGACGCCGTCACGGACCACGGGGACGATCTCGACCTTGGGCGGGTCGCTGTACGCGACGGTGGTCTCGCGGGCGGCGAGCGTGGTCAGGAACCGGTCGGCCGAGGTCTCCAGGAGGTTCTCGGCCACGGGCGCGCGGACCGCGCGGGGGTCGAACCTCCCCGTGTCCTGCACCAGGCCCCCCAGTCCGAGCAGCGCCTGCAGCCCGGCCACCGACTGCTCGTAGTCGGTGCTGGGCCACCGGCCGCCGGTCAGCGCCGCCAGGACGGCGGGCGCCAGCGGCCCGCCCAGCAGGGTGGCGAAGCCGAACGCCCCGCCCTGGACCAGGCCCGGGGCGCCCCGGGTCGCAGCGTCGAGCAGCCACGGGTGGTCGTAGAGGAACTGCTGCGTGGCCTCGGGGTCACGGGCGGCGAGCGCCGCGAGCCCGAGGGCCAGCAGCGGGTTGGACCCCAGCACGACGCCGGTCCCGAAGGCCAGCTGCTGCTCGGCCTCCTCCCGGATCTCGCTGAGCAGCTCGTCCGCGTCGCGGTAGAGCCCGACGCCGGCCTGCACGGCGAGCGCCAGCGCCTCGAGCTGGAGGCCCAGCGACAGCGCGCCGCCTCCGAGCGCGGTCGCGGCGACCACCGCTGCCTCCACCTCGGCCACCTCCACCGGGCAGACCAGGGCTGCCTCCAGCAGGTCGGCGCTCGCGCCGAGCCGGGCGTCCGAGGTCCCTCGGTGGCGGAGCGTGTCGGCGGCGTCGTCGATGACCTGCGCCGCGGCGAGCATGTCGTCGAACCGCGCCTCGATCCCCGTGCCGCCCCCGGAGACCGACCAGTCGCCGGTCACGACCGGCCCTCCCGACCGTCCGGGTCGCGCGGTCGCAGCGCCGTGGCCAGGGACGTCGTGAGCGCCACGGCCACCTCCCGGGTGGTCGTCGGGGTGTGGGTGAGTCCGGTGTCCGGTGCGAGGGAGAGCCGCAGCCATCCCCGTTCGGTGAGCAGCAGCCGCAGGTGGCGGGTGCCGCCCTCGGTACGGGTGAGGACGACGGAGGCGTCACCGAGGGGCTGGACCAGGTGAGGGATGAGCGGCGGGACCTCGGGGAGCCCGAGGACCTCGAGGGTGGTGCGCAGCAGCCGCTCGTCGCCCTGCTTCACCGCGCGCACCAGGGTGAGGGCGTCCTCGGCGGGCAGCACCAGCGGCTCGGTCGAGCGCCAGGCGTCCCGCGCCTCCGGGAGCAGCCGCAGCAGCTCCTCGACGAGGACGTCGGGGGTGAACACCGAGAGCTCGACCCCGGGGACGGCGCCCATCCGGTCGTCGACGCCGCCGACGACCCGGGTCAGCGAGACCACGGCCCCCGGGCGGACCGCGAAGCCGCCGACCACGCCGGTGCCCCGGTGGCTCGTGACCACCTCGACCCGGACCGGCGCGTCGAGCAGGTCGCGCACGGCCGCCACGGTCGCGGGGTCGGGCACCTCGTCGGCTCCCCGGGTGACCTGGGGTCCGAGCCCGCCGAGCCCGGCCGGCGCACCGGCCGCGTCGTACGCCGTCCGCCACCGCGCCTCGTCGAGCCGGACCCGGAGCAGGCCCTGCTCCTCCACCAGGGCGGTCACGACAGCCACCCGAGCCTGTCCCGCGCGAACCCCGCGACGTCGCCGGCGTAGTCCCACGCCGCCCGCGCCCCGTCCTCCACGGCGTCCTGCGCCTTGTCGAAGGCCTCCCGGGCCTCGTTGAACGCCGCCACCAGCAGCTGCTGCCGGCTCTCCAGGGTGGTCGCCAGGTGCTCGAGGCGTTCGGCGAGGTGCTCGTAGCGATCCCCCACCTGGCCGAAGTCGACGCTGCTCCGGTCGAGCACCTCGCGGAACCGGTCCGCGGCGGTGCTGTGCCACTCGGCGTCCGAGGCCGTACGCACCCGGGCCGCGGTCTGCGCGATCTCGTCACCGTGGTCGCGCACCCGGCGCGCCAGTGCGCGCAGAGCCGCTGGATCTCCCCCGATCATGGTCGGACTCTAGAGCGTCACGCGCTCGTTGTCCGCGAACCCGCAGGAAGCCCGGACGCCGACGGCTTGCTCCCCGGGTAGGAGTCGAACCTACGTCGCTAGTCCTGATTCAAAGTCAGGCGGGCCCTGCCGGCAGACCAACCGGGGATAGGTGGACAAGATTAGGACCCGGCGGTTTCGAGGCTCGGGCGCGGGGCGCCCTCGCACCTCAACCACCGGAGGCGCCCTGACACCTCACCCACCGTGGGCGCCCTCACTGCTGCCTGTTCCTTTCATGCACGGCTGGCGTGGGGTACGTCAACCACCGCCGGCGCCCTCACACCTCGACCACCGAAGGCGATCCCTCGGTCCGGCGCGGGGCGGGCTCACACCTCCACCACCGGGGTGGCACTCCGGCCACGGGGGTGCGGGATCACTACCCTGCCCTCATGGACCTGCCCGTGATGCCGCCGCTGCAGCCGATGCTGGCCAAGGCCGTCAAGGGCGTCCCCCGCGGGAGCGGATACAGCTTCGAGCCGAAGTGGGACGGCTTCCGATGCCTGGTCTTCCGCGACGGCGACGAGGTCGAGCTCGCCAGCCGCAACACCAAGCCGCTGACCCGGTACTTCCCGGAGATCGTCGCGGCCGTCCGGGACCAGCTGCCGCAGCGGTGCGTCCTGGACGGTGAGCTGTTCGTCGCGCAGCAGGCGGGCACGGGGGCTCGACTGCAGTTCGAGGTGCTCCAGGAACGGATCCACCCCGCCGAGTCACGCGTCGACCGGCTGGCCGCGGAGACCCCGGCCGGGTACGTCGCCTTCGACCTGCTCGCGCTGGGTGACGAGTCGTTCCTGGGCCGGCCGTTCAGCGAGCGGCGCGCCGCCCTCGAGCAGGCCCTCGCCGGGCTCGAGGGACAGGACGGGCCCTGCCACCTGACCCGCACCACGACCGATCCCGACGAGGCGCAGTCGTGGTTCGAGCGGTTCGAGGGGGCGGGGCTGGACGGGGTGATGGCCAAGCCGCTCGACGCGCCGTACGCCCCGAACGCCCGCACCATGCTGAAGGTCAAGCACGAGCGGACCGCCGACGTGGTCCTCGCCGGGCTGCGCGAGCACAAGACCTCCACCCCGCAACGGCCGCTGCTCGGCAGCATGCTGCTCGGGCTCCACGACGACAGCGGCGAGCTCCAGCACATCGGGGTCAGCGCCAGCTTCACCGCCGCGAAGCGCGCCCAGCTGTGGGACGAGCTGCAGCCGCTCGCCTGCCCGATCGAGGAGCACCCCTGGGGCCGGTGGCAGGAGTTCCTGGTCGCCAACCCCGGCCGCGTCCCCGGCACCCAGAGCCGCTGGAGCCAGGGCAAGGACCTCTCGTTCACCCCGCTGCGTCCCGAACGGGTGCTCGAGGTGAAGTACGACCACATGGAGGGGCGGCGTTTCCGCCACACCGCCCACTTCAAGCGCTGGCGACCCGACCGCGACCCCGAGTCGTGCGGCTACGCGCAGCTGGAGGAGCCGGCGGGCTACGACCTGGGTAAAATCCTGTCAGGAGGTTCGTCATCATGAGCGAGGCCGTCTACCACGTGGTGCTGCTGGTCGAACGGGGGCTGACCGCCACCGACGCCCAGCAGGTCCGCTCCCTGCACGAGGACATCGAGGAGCCGGTCCACTACCTGGTCCTGGTGCCGCTGGAGGACGCGGCGGCCCGGATCGAGTCGGCGCTCGGCTCGCTCTCGGCGGGCGAGGTGATGTCCTCCCCCGCGATGGCGATGAGCGACGTCGACCTCGAGGCCGTGCGCCGCGACTGCCAGGAGCGTTCGCAGGACGACCTCGACACGACGCTGCGTGAGCTGATCGCCGCCGGGGCCACCGCCGAGGGCCGGATCGTCTCCGAGCCACCGATCGACGCGCTCGCCACCGCCGTCAGCGAGGTCGACGGTCGGGAGGCGATCATCCTCACCCGCCCGCACCTGGTCGCGGAGTTCTTCCACCTCGACTGGACGTCCCGCGCGCGGCGCCGGATCGGGGTGCCCGTGCTGCACCTGCTCGAGCACGAGACCTTCGACGAGCAGGCCGGCGGCGGCGAGGGGATCACGGGCCTCTGAGAGGCCCCCCGACAGAGGATTCCCGACTCTGTTACCCACTTGTGGACGCGGCGTGGGTGCGACCGGTAGACCCCTCGCCTACGGTTTCAGTTGTCAGCTTCTCCGTCGCTGACAAGGTGGTCGAACCGGGGGGTTCCGACACCGACATGGCGATCCAGATCCGGGGGGGTCCTGGTCGCTGAACTGAAGATTGAACGGCACCTTGCACCGGGGGGTATGAGGAGCCAGACCGGATTCTCCCGAGAGGGGTCCGGATCGATGAGAAGACCCGCTTGGGGGACCAGGCGGGTCTCCTCTCATTTGCGGTCGTTCACGGCTCCCGTTGCTCCTCCACCCGGTTGCCCTCGGCGTCCCAGTGCTCGGCCACCTTCCGGCTCGGCTGCACCCGCGGCGGCTCCCCCGGCATCTTCGGGTAGTCCGGCGGATAGTTCAGCTCCACCTCGCCCTGCGCCCGCCACAGGTCGAGCAACGGGGTCAGGTCGTGGGCGACCTCGTCCATCGCCTCCCACGGGTCGCCGTCGGCCAGCCGCTCCGGCACCGTGAACAACGTGAGACCCCGCGGGTCGGTGAGGTCCGCCAGGTCCTCCCAGCTCAGCGGCGTGGAGACCGGCGCGCCCTCGATCGGCCGCAGCGAGTACGCCGAGGCGATCGTCCGGTCGCGGCAGTTCTGGTTGTAGTCGACGAAGATCCGCTCCCCCCGCTCCTCCTTCCACCACGCCGTGGTCACCTGGCCGTCGCGCGCCTCCAGCTCACGGCCGAAGCCGATCGCGGCGTGCCGGACGTCGACGAACTCCCACTCGGGACGGATCCGGACGAAGACGTGCACGCCCCGGTTGCCGCTGGTCTTCACGAAGCCGGTGATGCCGAGCTCGGCGAGCAGCTCGCGTGCGACCCCGGCCACCCGGACGGCGTCGCCGAACGTGGTGCCGGGCTGGGGGTCGAGGTCGATGCGCAGCTCGTCGGGGCGGTCCAGGCTGGCCGGGTCGCCGGTGCGGCGGACCGGCCAGGGGTGGAAGGTGAGCGTCCCCATGTGGGCGCACCACACCGGCACCGCGATCTCGGTCGGGCAGATCTCCTCGGCCGTCCGGCCCGAGGGGAAGGTGATCTCGACCGCCTCCAGGTAGTCGGGAGCCCCCTTCGGCACCCGCTTCTGGTAGAACGCGTCGGCGCCACGGTCGGCCGGCCCGGTCGCCAGCCGCATCCCCGGCCGTACGCCGGAGGTCCACCGCTCGAGCGCGGTCGGCCGGTCGCGCAGCGCCCGCATCAGCCCGTCGCCGACCGCGGCGACGTACTCGGCCACCATCAGCTTGGTCACCGCAGGCGTCCGCTCGGTCGCCTCGTAGATGATGCGGTCGGGCGAGGAGACGCGGACCTCGCGGTCCCCCGCGACCACCGTCGCGGCAGGGGTCTTGGCCATGACCCGACCCTAGCCGCGACCGGCGCCGCAACCGCCCGAGCGGTAGATTTCGGGTCATGCCCTACAACGTGGAGAAGACCGACGAGCAGTGGCGCGAGGAGCTCTCGGCCGAGGAGTACGCCGTGCTGCGTCAGGCCGGCACCGAGCGCGCCTTCACCGGCGAGTACAACGACACCGAGACCACCGGCGTCTACCGCTGCAAGGCCTGCCAGGCGACGCTCTTCGAGTCCGACACCAAGTTCCACTCCGGCTGCGGCTGGCCCAGCTTCTACCAGCCGGTCAGCGACACCATCGAGTACCTCGAGGACACCAGCCACGGCATGAAGCGCACCGAGGTTCGTTGCGCCAACTGCGGCTCCCACCTCGGCCACGTCTTCCCGGACGGCCACGGCACCCCCACCGGCGACCGCTACTGCATCAACTCCGTCTCCCTCACCCTCGAGCCCAAGGCCTGAGCGCGAGCCGTCACCCCGGTCGGGATCCTGCGGCGCTCGACGGCGCGGCTCGGCGGACCACCAAGCCGATCAAGCGACGGCTCGGCAGGTCACACACGTGACCGAGCGACGACTCGGCGGGTCACAGCGTGAACAAGCGACGACTCGCGGTCAGGGGAGGCGGGCCAGCAGGTCGGCGGGGTCCACGCGGGGGCCGGTGTAGAACGGCACCTCCTCGCGGACGTGCCGGCGGGCGGTGGAGCCGCGCAGGTGGCGCATCAGGTCCACGATCCGGTGCAGCTCGTCGGCCTCGAAGGCCAGGATCCACTCGTAGTCGCCGAGGGCGAAGGAGGCCACGGTGTTGGCCCGGACGTCGGCGTACTCGCGACCCATCTGGCCGTGCTCGACGAGCATCTCGCGGCGCTCCTCCTCGGGCAGCAGGTACCACTCGTAGGAGCGGACGAAGGGGTAGACGCAGACGTAGCCGCGCGCCTCCTCGTCGGCCATGAACGCCGGGACGTGGCCCTTGTTGAACTCCGCGGGCCGGTGCATCGCGAGCTGGCTCCACACCGGGTCGAGCCGGCGTCCGAAGCCGGTACGGCGGAACCGGTTGTAGGCGTCCTGGACCTGCTCGGGCGTGGCGGCGTGCCACCACACCAGCACGTCGGCGTCGGCGCGCAGGCCGGACAGGTCGTAGACCCCCCGGGTCACCGTGTCGTCGGCGGCGAGCTTGTCGAGCAGGTCGCCGACCTCCGCGGCCTCGGCGCCACGATCGGCGTCGGGGCCGAGCACGTCGCGGAGCCGGAACACCGACCACATCGTGTAGCGGACCGTCGCGTTGATCTCGCGGGCGCTGGCGACCTTGTTGACCATGCCCTCATTCTGCCTCGGTGACCGAGGCCACAGCCGCCCGGGCCGATCCGATCACCGCCGGGATGCCCACCCCGTCGTACGCCGCCCCGCACACGGCCAGCCCCGGGACCCGCCCGACGTCGGCCCGGACCCGCGCCACCCGGTCGCAGTGACCCACGGCGTACTGCGGCAGCGCACCGCCCCACCGCTGCACGTGGCTCTGGACCGGGACCGCCCCGGCGCCGAGCCCGGGGACCGCCTCGCGGAGCTCGGCCAGCGAGGTCGCGACCAGCTCGGGGTCGCTGCGGTGGAGGTCGGCCTCCTCGCGGTGGCGGCCGGTCGAGGTGCGCAGCACGAGCAGCCCCGCGCCGGCCTCGCGGACCCAGCCCCACTTGGCGAAGGAGTACGTCGCCGCCTTGATCCGCCGTCCCTCGACCGGCGGCACCAGGAACCCCGACGCGCCGGTCTCGTCGATCGCGCCGGCGTCCTCCGCGCGGAAGGCGTGGGTCACCACGGCCATCGACGCCGACTCGATCCCGGCGAGCTCGTCGGACGCGACCGGCGCCAGCTCGGCCAGGAGGCGGGAGGCCGGAGTGGCGGGACAGGCCAGCACGACCGCGTCGGCGGTGACCCGCTGCGGGTCGTGGGCGGACCCGACGGTGAGGGCGAACCCGGAGCCGGCGCGGGCGAGCCGGCGGACGGGGGCGTCCGTGCGCAGCTCGAACCGGCCGCTGCCGACCAGGGCGGCCGGCAGCCCGCGTCGACCGCCCATGCCGCCCGCCAGCCCGGCGAACACCGGCACGTCGCTGGTCGGCAGCCGCGCAGCGGCGTCCAGCAGCGATCCCTGCCGCGCCAGCGCCACCAGCTGCGGCGTTGCCGCGAACGCGGAGAGCAGGCCCGCGTGTCCGGCGTACACCCCGCCGAGGAGGGGTTCGACGAGCTGCTCGACGACCTCCTGGCCGAACCGCTCGGCCACCAGCCCGGCGACGCTGCGGTCCCGGGTGACGTCGGTGTCGGGAAGGGTGGGCTCGAGCCTCACCCGGTCGAGCGCGGAGCTGCTCAGCACGCCGGAGTCCGCCAGCGCCTCGACGTCGAGCGGCACCCCGAGCATCGTCCGCGGCAGCGGACGGACCTCGCCGCGGGTCCACAGCCCCGAGGAGCCGGCAGCCGGGTGGACGACGTCGAGGCCGAGCTCGGCGGCGAGCGCGACCCCCTCCGGGCGCCGGTTGAGCATCGCCTCGGCGCCGACGTCGACGGGGACCCCGGCGACCTCGCGGACCCGCAGCTTGCCCCCGCTCTCCGGGGATCCCTCGAGGACCAGCACCTCGTCGTAGCCGCCCGACGCGCCCAGGTGGTAGGCCGCCGTCAGCCCGGCGATCCCCCCGCCGACCACCACCACGCGACCGCTCCGGTTGCTCACCCCACCAGCGTAGGGGCGGCGCCCCCTAGGCTGGCCCGGTGCAGACCGATTCCAGTGCCGTCCGGATCGCCGTGCTCATCGACGCCGACAACACCAGCCCCAAGTACGCCGAAGGGATCCTCGACGAGCTCGCCAAGTACGGGACAGCGACGATCAAGCGCGCCTACGGCGACTTCTCCTCGCCCCGGCTCGGTGGCTGGACCCGGGAGCTGAACAGCCGTGCGATCCGCGCCATCCACCAGAACGCGTTCACCACCGGCAAGAACGCCACCGACTCGGCGCTGATCATCGACGCGATGGACCTGCTCTACGCCGACAACGTCGAGGCGTTCGCGATCGTGAGCAGCGACAGCGACTTCACGAGCCTGGCCCTGCGGCTGCGGGAGTCCGGGAAGATCGTCTACGGCCTCGGCCGCAAGCGCACCGCGATCTCGTTGCAGAACGCCTGCGACCGCTTCATCATGCTCGAGGTGCTCGGGACCGACCAGTCCGACGACGGTGACTCCGAGGACCCCGACGACGCCGACGACGACAACGACGCCGAGGGCACCGAGCCGGCACCGCAGCTCAACCTGCAGAGCGTGCTCACCAAGGCGGTCAACGCCACCGCCGACGACGACGGCTGGACCAGCCTCTCCGACATCGGCAACCACCTCGCCCGCAGCCAGGCCAGCTTCGACCCCCGCAGCTTCGGCCACGGCAAGCTCAGCTCGCTGGTCACCGACCAGCCCTACTTCGAGACCCGCAAAGCCGGGCGCCAGCTCGAGGTCCGGCTCAAGGCCCGCCGTACCGCCGCCAAGACGGCGAGCAAGACGGGGAGCAAGGCGACGAGCAAGACGGGGAGCAAGACCGCGAGCAAGACAGAGCCCAACCCCGAGCCCACGGCCGAGTCCAAGCCAGCGACGAAAGCGACGACCACGACCACCAAGACCACGAGGTCGGCCCGCAAGAAGAGTTGAGTCGCCACTCGCGCGGGTTCAGTTGCCACCCGGAGTGGCAACTCGTCCCGCGCGAGGGGCGACTCAACCGCGGGCGGAGTGCTCGTGCACGAAGTCGGTGAGCCGGGCGAGCTGGTCGGGGTCGGTCGCCGGGATCACGCCGTGGCCCAGGTTGAACACGTGGCCCTTGGCGGCCCGGCCGGCGTCGAGCACCTCGGCGGCGCGGGCGAGCATCACCTCGGTCGGGGCGAAGACCAGCGTGGGGTCGAGGTTGCCCTGCACGGCGCGGTCGCCGACCAGCGGCAGCGCATCGGCGAGCGGGGTGCGCCAGTCGACCCCGACGACGTCGGCGCCGGCCTCGCCCATCAGGGAGAGCAGGTTGGCCGTGCCGACCCCGAAGTGGATCCTCGGCACGCCGAGCTCGCCTGCCTGCGCGAGGACGGCCGCGGAGTGCGGCATCACGTGGGCCGCGTAGTCCGCCGGCGTCAGCGCCCCGGCCCAGGAGTCGAAGAGCTGGACCGCGGAGGCCCCCGCGGCGACCTGCACCTCGAGGTAGGCGGCGGAGATCGAGGCGATCTTGCGCATCAGCGCGTCCCAGACCTCGGGAGCGCCGAACATCATCGCCTTGGTGAGGGCGTGGTCCTTCGAGGGCCCGCCCTCGACGAGGTACGACGCCACCGTGAACGGCGCGCCGGCGAAGCCGATCAGCGGGGTGGCCCCGAGCTCGGCGACCAGCGCGGTGACGGCCTCGGTGATGAACGGCACGTGACCGGGCTCCAGGTCCGGGATGGCGGCCACGTCGGCCAGGGTGCGCACGGGCCGCTCCACGACCGGTCCGACCCCCGGCTTGATGTCGAGGTCGACCCCGACGGCCTTGAGCGGCAGCACGATGTCGGAGAAGAAGATGGCCGCGTCGACGCCGTAGCGGCGTACCGGCTGCAGCGTGATCTCCGTGACCAGCGCCGGGTCCATGCAGGAGTCGAGCATCGCGACGCCCTCGCGGATGGCGCGGTACTCCGGCAGCGACCGACCGGCCTGACGCATGAACCACACCGGCGTGTGCGGCGTCGGCTCACCGCGGACGGCACGCAGGAACGGGCTCTCGGAGAGGCCCGGGGCGGTGTGGTCGGCAGCGCCGTCGGTCGGGACGGTCGTGGGGTCGAGCATGGGTCAAGCCTCGCAGGTCGCCCGGCGTGTTCCCACATCCCCGCGGGCGGGCGCACCTACTGTGGGGGCATGGTCGTCCGGCAGGAGACGCACCCCGGATCGGGTGCGGGCGGGTCGCCGCCCGAGTTCGGCGCGGCGGTCGCCAGCATGCGCGCCGCCCCGCTGCGCCCCGAGGTCTTCTGCGAGGAGATGCCGGCACCGCAACGGATCGCGCCGCACTCCTTCGCCCTCAGCGCCGACGTGACCGTCGACGGCACCGACGTCGGGACGGGGCGGATCATCCTGCTCCACGACCCGGACGGCAACGACGCCTGGGACGGCACCTTCCGGTGCGTGGCCTACGCCCGCGCCGAGATCGAGCTGGACATGATCACCGACCCGATGCTCGCCGAGGTGGGCTGGACCTGGCTCAGCGAGGCCCTCGCCGCCCACGGCGCCGAGCACACCGCCGTGTCCGGCACCGTCACCCGGGTGGCGACCGAGAGCTTCGGCGGCATGGCCGACGAGGACGGGACCGCCCAGATCGAGGTCCGGGCCTCCTGGACCCCCACGGGCGACCCCGACCAGCTCGGCCACCACGTGGAGGCGTGGGGTGAGCTGTTGTGCACCGCGGCGGGGCTGCCGCCGGTCCCGGACGGCGTGACGGCCATGCCGAGCAGGCGTGGCCAGCGCGGTCAGGGACACTGAGGTCGATGTCAGACCCCGAGACCACCCCCCAGCCCAGCCCCGAGTCCCCTGCCGAGACCGTGGCCGACACCCCACCCGAGCCCCCGCCCGAGGCGCCGCTGCTGCGCCTGCGCGAGCCGCTCCCCCCGGTCGTCGACACCGAGCAGGCGTTGGCGCGGACCTGCGAGGCGGTCGCCGCCGGCACCGGCCCGGTGGCGATCGACGCCGAGCGGGCCTCCGGCTACCGCTACTCCTCGCGCGCCTACCTGATCCAGGTCCGTCGGGAGGGGTCCGGCATCCACCTGGTCGACCCGATCGCCTTCGCCTCGATGGCCCCGCTCCAGGAGGCGATCGGCGACGCCGAGTGGATCCTCCACGCCGCGACCCAGGACCTGCCCTGCCTGGTGGAGGTCGGACTCACCCCGACCGTCCTCTTCGACACCGAGCTGGCCGGACGGCTGCTCGGCCACCCCCGGGTCGGTCTCGCCTCGCTCGTCGAGTCACTGCTGGGCCAGCGGATGGCCAAGGAGCACTCCGCGGTCGACTGGTCCACCCGCCCGCTGCCCACCCCCTGGCTGGAGTACGCCGCGCTCGACGTCGAGCCGCTCGTGGAGCTGCGCGAGCTGCTGTCCGCCGAGCTCGAGGCGTCCGGCAAGGCGGGCTGGGCCGCCGAGGAGTTCGATGCGCTGCGCGGCTTCACCCCGACCCCGCGGGTCGAGGCGTGGCGGCGCACGTCCGGCGTGCACCGGGTGCGCGGGCGTCGTTCGCTCGGCGCGGTCCGAGCGCTGTGGGAGCTCCGCGACCAGATCGCCCAGGAGCGCGACGTGACCCCGGGCCGGATCCTCCCCGACTCCGCGCTGGTCGCCGCGGCGTCCGCGATGCCGACCCAGCGTCGCGAGCTGCTGGACACCCCGGGCTTCCACGGCCGCGGCGCCGAGCGCTACGCCAGCCGCTGGACCGCCGCCCTGCGCGAGGTGCTCGAGCTGCCCGAGGAGGACCTGCCCACCCGCGCGCCACGGGGCGACGGGCCACCGCTCCCCCGGACCTGGGCCGAGCGTGATGCGGTCGCCGCGCGGCGGCTCGAGCTCGCCAAGCCGGCGCTGACCGCGCTTGCCGAGGAGCACCACCTCCCCGTCGAAAACCTGCTCACCCCCGACTTCTCCCGGCGGGTGCTCTGGGCGCCGCCGGCCACCCGCGAGCCCGAGCAGCTGGCCGAGGCCGTCGACACCCAGCTCGCCGGCTACGGCGCCCGTTCGTGGCAGCGCGCGCTGGCGGTGCCCGTGCTGGTCACAGCGGTGCTGGACGCCGAGCAGCCCGACTAGTCAGGGGCTCTCGGTCTCCTCGGCCCGCTCCTCGCGCAGGCCCTCCGGGTCGAGCACCTTGCGCGACTCCTGGTCGATCCGGGTCGTGAGCTGCTCGAGGTCGGTGAGCACCGGCGCCATCAGCAGCTCCTCGAGCTCGTCGGCGACCACCAGCTCCAGCTCCGGCTCGTCGTCGAGCAGCGGCGGCAGCACGATGGTGCGGATCGCGCTGGGGAAGACCTCGGCATGGCCGGGGGCCCGGCCGGGCTGGACGAAGTCGGAGGAGAAGGCGACCTCGAGGTTGGCGGGCACGAGGTAGCCCTCGCTCGCCACCCGGCGTACGGACACGGCCGAGGACATGTGGACCAGGAAGTCCGCGGCGGCCGTGGCGTTGCGGGTGTCGGCCGAGACGCACATGCCGGTGAGGTCGCCGACGGTCGCCGTCCGCTCCACCGACGGCATCTGGATCACGTCGAAGGACAGGTCGGGGACGTCGCGCAGCTGCGGGACCAGGTCGCGGTAGCCGGGGATCATCGCCAGCTTGCCGCGCTTGAACCACTCCAGGGCGCTGCGCCTCTCGAGCTGGCGGGGCGTCAGGGTGAGCCGCGGGTCGCGGAGCACCGGCAGCACCGTCTCCAACGCGGCCCGGGTGCCGTCGCTGGAGAAGGCCAGCCGGGTGGGCGTGCTGGGGTCGTCGTACAGGGCGCCGTCGCCGGCGTAGATGAAGGGCGCCAGGCCCTCGATCGTCGGGGCGACGTAGATGCCCTTGGTGCCGCGCGCCGGCCGGCTGGCGAACTCGGCGGCGGCGGTGAACTGCTCGAGGTTCCAGCTCACGCCCTCCTCGGCGGGCGCGGAGATGCCGCGGCGCACCATGGCGTCGAAGTCGACGAGCTCGGTGTTGTAGTACATCACCATCGGGGAGATCCCCACCGGCATGCACTGCAGCCGGCCCGCCGCGCTGAAGGCGAGCACCGAGTCGCGGGAGTAGAGGTCGCCGAAGTCGATGCCACGCTCGATCAGGAGCTGGTCGACCGGCTGCAGCACCCCGGCCTCCTGCAGCCAGGCGAGGTCGTGACCGCTGGCGAGGAAGACGTCGGGCACCTCGCCTGACTCACGCAGCGTGCCCATGAGCTCCGCGCGCGAGGAGTACCCCTCCACCGTCATCTCGGCGTCGTCGTAGAGGGAGTTGTAGACCGAGACCAACGACCTGTAGGCGGTGACCTCCGCCGCCGGGCCGAAGACGGCGAAGGTCAGCGAGCGGTCGACGGGCGCCGGCGCCTCGTCCTCCCGGGGTGGCACAGCACCCTGGTTGGCCTCGCACCCGGCGGCCAGCACGGCCGCGAGCAGCAACCCGAGGGCCGCCAGCCCCCTCCTCCGACCTGCACGCAACGTGCTTCCCTCCAACCCTGACGACCCCTCGCGGGTACGCCGACACAGCCTACCGACGCGCGTCCTACCGGCCGGGAGCCCCGTCGCTGCCTACGCTGCGGGCATGACCTCCACGCGGACTTCCCCCCGCGCGCTCGCGCTCCTCCTCGGCCTGCTGCTCCTTGCCGGGTGCGGTGCTGCCGACGGCGACGACCGGGCCGCCGATCCCCGCGACCGTCGCCGCGCGCCGACGTCCGAGCCCGGCGCACCGGCCACGACCCCGTCTGCTCCGTCGTCATCGGCGTCGTCCCCGTCCGCGGCGCCGTCCCCGACCCCGCCGGCCACCCGGTCGGGCCGGCCCTCGGGTCGGCGTACGCTCGCGGAGCCGACGCGACCGCAGCGCCCGCGCAGCAACGCGCTGACCGTCCGCGCGGCCGGTCCCGACGGGCACCTGATCCGGGCCACCGACCTCGGGGCGCGCTGGCGGGTGCGTGCCACCTCCGACGAGGACGGCCGGGTGATGAGCCCGTGCCACCGCGCGAGCATGGCCGACATCGGCGCGGAGCGGACCCGGGTCCGCGACTTCCGTGGCCCCGGCACCGCCGTGCAGGCGGTCTCCCGCTTCGTCGACCACCGGTCCGCGTGGCGGATCCATCGGGTCGTTGAGGCCTGGACCGAGGAGTGCGCCCGCCGGCTCGAGCGTCGCGACGCCGCCCTCGGCGCCGTCCGTCACGGCCGCTGGCTCGCCGTGGTGGAGGTCGCCGACGTCCGCCATCCCCAGCGCCGCCTCGCGACCGCCCTCGCCGCCGCCGACGCCACCTTCTGACCCTCCGGTCGAGTTGGGCGTGCGCATCAGTCGAACTGGGCGTGTGCATCACCGGCGGTGCAACACAGGCCCACCTCGGGTGATGCGCACGCCCAACTCAACCCTTGGGGAGGTCTGGGGTGCCGGACCGGGAGCGCCTCACGGCGCGTGGCCGCTCGAAGCGGCTGATGTTGGGACCCGGGGCTGCCGCGGCCCGGCACCAGTCATGAGTGTAACGACGAATCAAGCCAGTCCGTGGACCATCTCCAGATGTCCTGCCGCTTCGAGCTGTTCGGCGAGGCCGAGCATCCGGGTGACCTGCTCGTGCCGTGCGTCCCGGTCACCGGCACGCCCGGTGGCCACCACGCGGGCGAACGCCGCCGCCCGGAACAGCACGTCGGCGAACTCACCCTCGGCGATCCCGCGGAGCACCTCATCGATCATCGCCTGCAGCTCCGGGGGCCCCGGCGGGTCGGCCACCCCGGCGACCACCCGCGCCACGGGGGCCTGCGCACGGCCCGCCTCGTACTCGCGCGCGACGCCGGCCGGGTCGGCGTACACCCAGGAGCGCAGCAGGTAGAGCCGCCACAGGCAGCCGGCGAGCGAGTCGCCGGGCGAGCTGGCCCAGACCTCGGCGATGGTCTCGATGCCCTCGGTGTCGGCGAGGTGCAGCAGCCGTACGGCGACCTGGTCGTCGCGGCTGTCGTGGGCACCGCGCACCAGCACGGTGGCGGCGCGGTCGGCCGCCTCCTGCAGCTCGGCCGGGTCGACGCTCCCCGTGGCCGCCTCGATGGTGCGGTCGCCGGGCAGCATCGGTCGGTGGTGGCGCCGGGAGGTCGGGGGCTCGCTCACCCGCTCAGGCTACGGGTCAGGAGGTCGCTGCCGTGAGCGCCTTGCGAACACGCTGGTCGCTGATCGGCGTCGGCGTGCCGAGCTGCTGCGCGAACAGCGAGACCCGCAGCTCCTCCAGCATCCACCGCACCTCCCGCAGCGCCGCGGACGCCGGGCGTCCCTCGGGCAGCGCCTCCACGGCGTGGAGGTAGGAGGCCTGCAGCTCGGCCAGCCGCGCGAGCTGCTCACGATCACGCGCCGGGTGCTCGTCGAGGCGCTGACGGCGCAGCGCCAGGGCGGAGAGCCAGGTCGGGTAGCGACGCAGCCGGGTCGGCCCGGCCTCGGCGACGAAGCCGCGGTGGACCAGCCGGGCGAGCTGGTCGCGCATGTCGGTCATCGACGGCAGGGTGGCCAGCTCGGCGCGTCCCGAGAGCTGCCGGTCGACCTCCCGCCACCGGGCGAGGACGGTCGTGACGGTGCCGAGCAGCTCGCGCATCCGCAGCTCCAGCTCGGGGCGGACCGAGGCCAGCAGCGCGTCGTACGCCGCCTCCTCGCGCACCGCCGACCGGGCGTCGACCGACTCCAGCACCACCGCCCGGCGGCAGTCCTCGACCAGCTCCGCCACGCTCGGGTACGGCGAGCCGGCCAGCGCCAGCTTGCCGGCGTTGTCGAGCCCCGCCAGCAGGTCCGGGCGCGGCAGCGCGAGCAGCAGCAGCCGGGCGACGCCGAGCCGGTGCCGCGCGTCGGCCTCGGCGGCCGACCCACACACGGTCAGTCCGACGCTCGCGCCCTCGTCGTCGAGGGCGGGGAAACCACGGACCTCGTGGCCGGCACGCTTCCAGGTCTGCTCGGCCGGGAGCTCGCCGAAGGTCCAGGCGGTCTGCCCGGTCGTGGTGGTGTCGGCGGCGACCTCCGCCACCGCCGCCGCGAACTGCGGGCGCAGCGGCTCCTTGAGCGCCTCGAGGTCCTTGCCCCGGGCCTGCTCCGCCCCGTCCTCGCCCAGCACCCGGTAGGTGGGGCGCAGGTGCTCGGCCACCTTCGACCAGTCCCACGCCTCGCGCGGGACGTGGACGCCGGTGGTCGCGCGCAGGTAGCGCTCGAGGGCGTCGAGGAGCGGCTCCTCCCCCGGGGGGACCGCGGCGAGGAACTCGCGGGCGGTGTTGGGGGCGGGCACGAAGCTGACCCGGAGGTTCTTGGGCAGACTCCGGATCAGGCTCGCCACCAGCTCCTCGCGCAGCCCGGGGACGTGCCAGGAGAAGTCGTCCGCGGAGACCCGGTTGAGGGTCGAGACCGGGACGTCGACGGTGACGCCGTCGTGGGCGGCACCCGGCTCGAAGTGGTAGCTGAGGGAGAAGCTCAGCCCCTCGGACTGCCACTGCTGCGGGTAGTCGGTCTCGCGGACCTGCTCGACGGTGTCGTGGGTCAGCATCGCGGGGTCGAAGGTCAGCAGGTCCGGACGCTTCCGGCGCTCGTCCTTCCACCAGGAGTCGAAGTGGGCGCCGCTCACGACCCCCTCGGGGATCCGGGCGTCGTAGAAGTCGAAGAGGGTGTGCTCGTCGACGACCAGGTCGCGCCGGCGGGCCCGGTGCTCGAGCTCCTCGGCCTCCTCGAGCAGCCGGCGGTTCTGGGCCATGAACTGCTGCCGGGTGTGCCACTCGCCGTGGACCAGGGCGTGGCGGATGAACAGCTCGCGCGAGGTGGCCGGGTCGATCCGGCCGTACTGCACGGAGCGGTCCGCCACCAGCGGTACGCCGTACAGGGTCACCCGCTCCTGGGCCATCACGGCGGCGCGCTTCTTCGACCAGTGGGGCTCGGAGTAGCTGCGCTTGACCAGGTGGGCGCCGATCCGCTCGGCCCACTCCGGCCGGATCGCGGCGTTCTGCCGCGCCCAGAGCCGTCCGGTCTCGACCAGCTCGCCGGCCATCACCAGCTGCGGGTTCTTCCCCTTCAGCGCGCTGCCGGGGAAGATCGCGAACCGGGTGCCGCGGGCACCGAGGTACTCCCGCGGGCCGCGCCGCCCGGAGCCGCCGGTCGAGGCCCGCTCCCGCTCCTCCAGCAGCCCGACGTGGGAGAGCAGCCCGGCGAGCAGTGCCTGGTGGATGCCGTCGGCGTCGGGCGAGTCCGCGGGAGAACCGGTCGCGAGGCCCATCTCCCGGCAGACCTGGCGCAGCTGGGACTCGAAGTCCTGCCACTCCCGGACCCGCAGGTAGTTCAGGAACTCCCGCTTGCACATCCGCCGGAACGCCGACGACGACAGCTCGCGCTGCTGCTCGCGCAGGTGGCGCCAGAGCATGAGCCAGGTCAGGAAGTCGCTCGACTCGTCCTTGAACCGCGCGTGCAGCTGGTCGGCCTGGGCGCGGTGCTCCACCGGCCGCTCCCGCGGGTCCTGCAGCGACAGCGCGGCCGAGATCACGAGCACCTCGCGGACGCACCCGAGCCGCTCGGCCTCGAGGATCATCCGGCCGAGCCGGGGGTCGATGGGGAGCCGCGCGAGCCGCTTGCCGATCCGGGTCAGCCGCTCGTCCTTGAGCGCGTTGAGCTCCTCGAGCAGCTGGACGCCGGCGGTCACGTGACGCCGGTCCGGCGGCTCGACGAAGGGGAACCTCGCGATGTCGCCCAGTCCGAGGGAGGTCATCTGCAGGATCACGCTGGCGAGGTTGGTCCGCAGGATCTCGGGCTCGGTGAACTCGGGCCTGGCCTCGAAGTCCTCCTCCGAGTACAGCCGGATCGCGATGCCCGCCTCGACCCGGCCGCAGCGCCCGGATCGCTGGTTGGCCGAGGCCTGGCTGATCGGCTCCACGGGCAGCCGCTGCACCTTGGTGCGGGAGGAGTAGCGGCTGATCCGGGCCACCCCCGTGTCGACGACGTACCGGATGCCCGGGACGGTCAGCGAGGTCTCGGCCACGTTGGTGGCGAGCACGATCCGGCGTACGGACGCGGGGTGGCTGCTGAAGACCCGGTGCTGCTCGGCGGCGGAGAGCCGGGAGTACAGCGGCACGACCTCGGTGCGCGGCAGGTCGGCCAGCTCCTCGGCGGTGTCGCGGATCTCGCGCTCGCCGGGCAGGAACACCAGCACGTCGCCGGGCCCCTCGGTGGCCAGCTCCCGCACGGCGTCGGTGATCGCCTCGGTCTGGTCGCGCTGGACGGGCTCCCCCTCCTCGTCGTCCTCGGGGAGCTCGAGCAGCGGGCGGTAGCGGACCTCGACGGGGTAGGTGCGGCCGGAGACCTCGACCACGGGCGCGTCGAAGTGCCGCGCGAACCGGTCGACGTCGATGGTGGCGGAGGTGATGATCAGCTTCAGGTCCGGCCGGCGCGGCAGCAGCCGCTTGAGGTAGCCGAGCAGGAAGTCGATGTTGAGGCTCCGCTCGTGGGCCTCGTCGATGATGATCGTGTCGTACTTGCGCAGCTGGCGGTCCCGCTGCAGCTCGGCGAGCAGGATGCCGTCGGTCATCAGCTTCACCCGGCTGGCCTGCGAGGTCTGCTGGGTGAACCGCACCTGGTAGCCGACGATCGAGCCGAGGCCGTCCCCGAGCCCGTCGCGCTGCAGCTCGGAGGCGATCCGCTCCGCCACCGACCGGGCCGCGATCCGGCGCGGCTGGGTGTGCCCGATCAGCGTGCCGTGATCGCCCCGGCCCAGCTCCAGGCAGATCTTGGGCAGCTGGGTGGTCTTCCCGGACCCGGTCTCGCCGGCGACGATGACGACCTGGTGGTCGCGGATCGCGGCCGCGATGTCGTCGCGCCGCTGCGCGACCGGCAGCTCGGGCGGGTAGGAGATGTCCACAACGGGGACGATTCTGTCCTACCCGGGAAACCGGCGACCGGGTCGGTCGCCGATCCCCGGCTCAGCCCCCGTAGGTGTTCACCAGCGTGGTCGCCATCGGCTCCCACTGGGCGTAGGCGTTCGGGCAGCAGGACCGCTGGACGGCGTCCGCCGCGAGGGTCTTCGACATCGACTCCCAGCCGTTGATGTCGAAGAGGCCGGGGTTGCTGGTGGCGCTGGAGACACCGAGGAAGCCCTTCGTCGCGTCGACGGGCTGGACGCAGGCGACCGATCCGGGGCACCAGCCCTGGCTGGGCCGCTGCTGGAACAGCCCCAGGGAGTCGCGGTCACCGAACTGGATGTTGCAGAACTTCGACTCCTGCATCGCGGCCATCAGCGCGATGATCTGCGCGTTGCGGTTGCCGCCCACCGCCTGGGTGGTGTCGATGATGGTGTTCACGTTGGCCAGCTGGGCGGTCGTGAGGCTCGACGTCGAGGTGCCCCCCGTCGAGTAGCACAGCGACTGGTCGTAGGTCTGGCTCCAGCCCAGCAGCTCCTGCCAGGTCGCCAGGTCGACGGTGCCGGACTGCGCGAGGCCCCGGTCGGCCTGGAAGGCGACCACCGAGGCCCGGGTGCCGGAGCCGAAGATCCCGTCGACGACGAGGTTCGCGCCGTACTTGTTCAGCTGGGTCTGGGCCGCCTTCACCGCACTGGAGCTGCTCGAGCCCTGGCTGACCTGCACGACCAGCTTCGGCCAGGTGCCGGAGCCGGCGATGCCGTCGGCGGTGAGACCGACCGAGGACTGGAACGACTTCAGGTTCGCGGTCGTGCCCGACCCGAACACGCCGTCGGCCGTGGTCGACCAGCCGCGCGCGGTCAGCAGGTGCTGCAGCGACATCGCGTTGTTGTTGCGGGGCTGGCCCGCCTTCGTGACCGGCCAGGCGCTCGCCGCCTGGGCCGGGGTGGGGGCGAGCAGGGCGACCAGCAGGCCCGTGACGAGGAGCAGGACGGTACGACGCATGGAGTTCTCCCGAGAGACGGCGCCCCGTTCCCGAGATGACCGGGGCTGCCGCCGCCGACCCTGCCAAGCGGCGTCGCCCGCGTCAACGGGTCACCGGTGCCAGCGCGGATCGGCCACGAGCGCGACCAGCGTGTCCACGTCCGGCTCGTCGCCGTCGGCCCCCGACCGCTCCCACTGCAGGCGGACGACGTTCTCCGGGCCGGCGGCCACGACCTGCACGCCGGGGAAGTACGCGCTGCGCAACCACCCCACGAAGACCTCGCGTCCGTCGACCTCCCGCCGCTCGCAGCGGGTGTACGCCTGCTCGTCGCAGCCGCGGGGCGCTCCGTAGCCGGCGTCGGTGGGGAACGCGTCGGCGGTCAGCACGGCGACCTGACGGCGACCGTCGAACAGCCCGCCCTCGAGGAGCGAGCTCCCGCCGCTGGGGAAGCCCATCACCTCGCGGTCCTCGCCGACCACCTCCTCGAGAGCCCGCTGGAACTGCGCCGGGTCGACCGAGCTGACGGGCGGCGGCTCCGGCAGGTCCAGGCGGTCGTCGGCCGCGGCCTCCAGCAGCTGAGCCGGGGTCAGGTCGCTCCCCGAGATCGGCACCAGCGAGTTGTTGCCGAAGAGCAGGTCCAGGGTCAGCGCGACGACGTCGCCGTCCTGCTGCACCAGCTGCACGGTCGTGACGGAGTCCGAGGTGCCGACCCGGGCTTCCTCACCGTTCGGTCCGCGGGCGTCGCGACAGGTCAGCCCGACCTCGGCACCGCCGTGGCACGGCCACCAGGCAGCGCGGCTGCGCGACACCGAGACCTCCAGCATGCCGAGCCCCTCCTCCCCCGCGTTCCTCCAGCCGTACCGGGAGCCGAGCGTGCTCAGGCCATGACCGCCGCCGCTGGTCTGCTGGTTGCCGGTGCGAGAGGTGTAGGGCTGGAGGTGCTCGCGGCGGGGGTCGAGGTGCTCGGCCAGGACGTCGTTCCAGGCCGACAGCTCGTCCGCGTGGCTCGCGCGGTCGTCGAGGTCGGGGAGCGGTTGGGCCTGCGTCGCGGGCTCGCTCGTGCGCCCACCGTCGGGGAGGCGCTCGGCGGGGTCGGGGAGCGACTGCACCGTCCCCTGCCCCCACCACGCCGCACCACCCACCACGGCCACGGTCGCCGCCGCCGCGCCGGCGACGGCGAGCCGGTGGCGGAGCAGCCGGCGCCGCCCCCGGGCGAGGTCGGCGGAGACCGGGACGACGGGGGCCTCGATCCGCTCGGCGAGCCGGTCGAGCTCGCGCTCCAGGTCGGTCGCGGTCATCGCTGCTCCCCTCGGGTCTCGACCAGCGTCAGCGTCGCCCGCAGCCGGGCGAGCGCAGCGCTGGTCTGGCTCTTGACCGTGCCGGCACTGATGCCCAGGTCGGCGGCGGTCTCCTCCACGGACAGGCCCCAGAAGTGCCGCAGCACCACCACGCGCCGTTGACCGACGGGCAAGGCCCGCAGGGCGGTCCACAGCGCGTCGCTCTCCTCGACGGCGATGCCGTCGCGGGCCCGGCCGTCGAGCCGGTCGTGCTCGGTGGGCCGCTCCCGGCGCCACGGGCGCCGGGTCTCGTCGAGGTGGCAGTTGACCACGGCCCGGCGGGCGTAGGCGTCGACGGAGTCGGCCCGCCGCACCCGCGGCCAGGCGGCGTACAGCTTGGCCAGGGCGTTCTGCACCAGGTCCTCGGCACGGTGCGGGTCGCCGCACAGCAGCACCGCCGTGCGGTACAGCTGCGCGCGCCGCTGCCCGACGTAGTCGCTGAACTCCCGGTCCCGGTCCACCCTGCCTCCTGCCCTGGTTCTACCTCCTCGACGGAGGCTGCGGGCGAAGGGTTGGGCGTGGCGGGTCAGCTGTTCAGGTCGCCACTGGGCTGCTCGGCGCCGTCGGCGTCCTCGGGGGTGGTGGCCGGGGGCAGCTGACCGGGCGCGCCGCCCGGTACGGCACCCTCGGGACGTCCGTCCGGCTGGCCGTCCTGCTGGCTGTCCTCGTCGCCGAAGGGACGGTCGTGCACGCCGCCTCGGGAGTCGTCGTCGGACCCCGTCGCGACCGCGCCGACGGCGAGGCCACCGGCCGAGCCGACGACCAGGCCGGCGACGAGCGCGACCACGGTGCCCTTGCCGAGGGTTCTGCCGCGGGCGCGCAGCCGGTCGAGCCGCGAGGGCTGCTCCTCGGTCGTGGGTTCGGCGGGCTGGTCGGGGGGCTGGGTGGGGATGTCATCGTTCATGGCAGCAACCGTGCGCCCGCCGCCTGTGCCGGGACTGTGGGGAGGCCCAGCGTCCGCCGCGAACCTCGCCACACGCCATCCGTGGCGCGCTCACAGGAAACCCACAGCGAAGCGCGGCAGAGTGGGTCGCATGGAGCTCACCCGGCCGGACGGATCCCCCCTGCGCGTGCTCGTCGTGGACGACGAGGTCAACCTCGCCGAGCTGGTCTCGATGGCGCTGCGCTACGAGGGCTACGAGGTCCGCGCCGCCCACACCGGCGCCCGAGCCGTGGCCACCGCCCGCGAGCTCGGACCGGACGCGATCGTGCTCGACGTGATGCTCCCCGACTTCGACGGCTACGAGGTGCTGCGTCGGGTCCGCAGCCTCGACCCCCAGGTCCCCGTGCTGTTCCTGACCGCTCGCGACGCCGTCGAGGACCGGGTGGCCGGCCTGACCGCCGGCGGCGACGACTACGTGACCAAGCCGTTCTCGCTCGAGGAGGTCGTGGCGCGGGTGCGCAGCCTGGTGCGCCGGGCCGGCGCCCGGCGTACCTCCGAGCACTCCGTGCTCACCGTCGGCGACCTGACCCTCGACGAGGACAGCCGGGAGGTCTTCCGCGACGGTGCGGAGATCGCCCTCACCGCGACCGAGTTCGAGCTGCTGCGCTACCTGATGCGCAACCCGCGGCGGGTGCTCAGCAAGGCCCAGATCCTCGACCGGGTCTGGAACTACGACTTCGGGGGGCAGGCCAACGTCGTCGAGCTCTACATCTCCTACCTCCGCAAGAAGGTCGACGCCGGGCGGGAGCCGATGATCCACACCATGCGGGGCGCCGGCTACGTCCTGAAGCCGGCGCCGTGAAGCGACCCGCGGCCCACGCCCGCTCGCTCACCTCGCGGCTGGCGATCACCTCGGTGGCGCTGGTCGCCCTGGTCTCGGTCCTGATCGGGGTCGCGACCACGCTCGTGATGCGCGAGACGCTGACCGACCGGCTCGACGACGACGTACGGGCGGCGCTGAGCCGGGCGGTCGACGGGCCGGGACCGGGGGGTGCGATCGACCTGCGCAACCAGGCGCCCGGGACGCTGCTCGTGGTCCTCGGCCAGACCGAGCGCGGCGTCGTCCTCGGCGACACGCCCGGCGAGGCCGACGAGGTGGACGAGCAGGTGCTCGAGGAGCTCGGGTCGCTCGGGACCGACCGGCGGGTCCAGGAGGTCGACCTCGCGCGGCTCGGTGCCTACCGGATCGACGCCACCACGGTCGGTGACGCCCGTGTCGTCGTGGGCCTGCCGACCGGGGACGTCGAGGACGCCGTCGGGACGCTGCTGCTGGTCGAGGTGGTGCTGGGGCTGCTGGCCGTGCTGGTCGCGGGAGGCGCCGCCACCGTCGTCGTACGCCGGCAGCTGCGACCGCTGCGCGAGGTGGCCCGGACCGCCCACGAGGTCGCAGAGCTGCCGCTGGCCTCCGGCGAGGTCGGTGAGATGCAGCGGGTGCCCGACCACCTCACCGACGAGTCGACCGAGGTCGGCCGCGTGGCGGCCGCCCTCAACACGCTGCTCGACCACGTCGAGACCTCGCTCGCCGCCCGCCACCGGTCCGAGCAGCAGGTCCGGCAGTTCGTGGCCGACGCCTCCCACGAGCTGCGGACGCCCCTGGCCACGATCCAGGGGTACGCCGAGCTCGCCCGGTCGCGTCCCGACGACGCCGAGACGGTTCGGCAGGCCGTCTCGCGGGTCGGCGTCGAGTCGGAGCGGATGAGCACGCTGGTCGAGGACCTGCTGCTGCTGGCGCGGCTGGACGCCGGTCGCCCCCTCGAGCGCGACCCGGTGGACCTGACCCGGCTGCTGCTGGAGGCGGTCACCGACGCCCGGGTGGTCTCCCCCGGCCACCGGTGGCGGCTCGAGCTCCCCGACGAGCCGATCGAGGTGGTCGGGGACGAGCAGCGGCTGCACCAGGTCGCCAGCAACCTGCTGGCCAACGCCCGCCGGCACACGCCCGAGGGCACGACGATCACCGTCAGCGCCGACGCCCGCGGCTTCACCGTGCACGACGACGGCCCCGGCTTCCCTCCCGAGCTCCTCGAGCACGCCTTCGAGCGCTTCACCCGCGGCGACGTCGCTCGTACCCGCGAGGTCGGCGGCAGCTCCGGCCTCGGGCTGGCACTGGTCAAGGCGATCGTCACCGCGCACGGCGGCACCGTCACCCTCGCCTCCCACCCCGGTGCCACCACCCTCCACGTCACCCTCCCCCCGCGAGTCGGCTCTTCGTGACGCCTGCGCGTGTCGAGTCGGCTCTTGTTCACGTGAGCAAGAGCCGACTCGGCGCTTGTTTACGTGAGCAAGAGCCGACTCGACGTACGCACGCGTGAGCAAGAGCCGACTCGACGTACGCACGCGTGAGCAAGAGCCGACTCGGCGTACGCAGGCGTCGCGGCCGGCGGTTACGGTCGGGCCATGGACACCAGCCGGCCGGACGCGCGTCCCCGCACCAGGCACGAGGTCGACCACCTGGTCGTCGGGGCCGGGTTCGCCGGCCTGTGCATGGCGATCAAGCTCCAGGAGGACGGCGAGACCGACTTCGTGGTGATCGAGCGCGGCCCCGACGTCGGCGGCACCTGGCGCGACAACACCTACCCCGGTGCGGCGTGCGACGTCCCCAGCCAGCTCTACTCCTACTCGTTCGCGCCCAACCCCGACTGGTCGCGCTCGTTCTCCCCGCAGCACGAGATCCAGGCCTACCTGCAGCGGGTCGCCCGCGAGGCGGGCGTGCTCGACCGGTTCCGGTTCGACACCACGCTCGAGCAGGCGCGCTGGGACGAGGCGTCCACCCGCTGGCTGGTCACCACCAGCGCCGGCGAGTACGCCGCCCGCACCCTCGTCAGCGGCGCCGGCGCGCTGGTCGAGCCGCGGCTGCCGGAGATCCCCGGCATCGCGGGCTTCCAGGGCGAGGTCTTCCACTCCGCCCGCTGGAACCACGACCTCGACCTCACGGGCCTGCGGGTCGCCGTGATCGGGACCGGCGCCTCGGCGATCCAGATCGTCCCGGAGATCGCATCCGTGGTCGACCACCTCGACGTCTACCAGCGCACGGCGCCGTACGTCCTCCCCCGCAACGACCGCCGCTACACCCGGCTCGAGCGGTTCGCGTTCCGGCACCTGCCGGGGGTGCAGCGCGCCTACCGCGAGGCGATCTACTGGGCCCGCGAGGGCTACGTGCCCGGCTTCACCTGGCAGCCCAGGCTCGCGCTCCCCGCCCAGGCGATGGCGCTGCGCCACCTCGCGCAGCGGATCGCGGACCCCGCGCTGCGGGAGCGGCTGACCCCGGACTACCGGATCGGCTGCAAGCGGATCCTGATCTCCAGCGACTACTACCCCGCGCTCACCGAGGACCACGTCGACCTCGTGACCGACCCGATCACCAAGGTCACCGGCCACGGCGTGGTCACCGCCGACGGGACCGAGCGGGAGGTCGACGTCCTGGTCGTGGCCACCGGCTTCCACACCACCGACCAGCCGATCGCCCACCGCGTCGTCGGTCGGGACGGACGGACGCTGGCCGAGACCTGGGCCGAGACCGGGATGCAGGCCTACAAGGGCACCACGGTCCGCGGCTTCCCCAACTACTTCCAGCTGGTCGGGCCGAACACCGGGCTCGGGCACTCCAGCATGGTGCTGATGATCGAGGCGCAGGTCGGCTACGTGCGCGACGCGCTGCGGACGATGGCCGTGCACCACTACGCGACCCTCGAGCCCCGCCGGGCCGAGCAGGACGCGTGGAACGCCGACCTGCACCGCCGGATGCAGCGCACGGTCTGGAACACCGGTGGCTGCTCGAGCTGGTACCTCGACGAGCACGGCCGCAACACCACGCTGTGGCCCCGCACGACCGTCAGCTTCCGGCGGCTGCTCTCGCGCTTCGACGTCAGCGCCTACGAGCCGAGCGCCGCCGAGCAGGAGGTCGTCGGGAGGAGGGTCGGGGCATGAGGACCCTGGCGGACAAGGTCGTGGTGATCACCGGCGCCGGCTCCGGCATCGGCCGGGCGCTGGCCGTGGACTGCGCGGCCCGCGGCTCGCTGCTGGCCCTCTCCGACGTCGACGAGGCCGGGCTCGCCGCGACCGTCGGGCTCGCCGAGGCCGCCGGCGCCCGCGAGGTCCACGCGACCCGGCTCGACGTCGCGGACCGTGAGGCCTTCACGGCGTACGCCGCGGCGGTGGCCGAGCACTTCGGACGGGTCAACGTCGTGGTGAACAACGCCGGCGTCGCGCTGACCGGCGACGTCGCGGAGCTCTCCTACGAGGACATGCAGTGGATCATCGACATCAACTTCTGGGGGGTCGTCCACGGCACCAAGGAGTTCCTGCCGCACCTGATCGCCTCCGGGGACGGGCACGTCGTGAACCTCTCCTCGCTCTTCGGCCTGATCTCGGTCCCGGGCCAGAGCCTCTACAACGCCACGAAGTACGCCGTGCGCGGCTTCTCGGAGGCGCTGCGCGAGGAGATGCTGGTGCACGGCCACCCGGTCGGCGTCACCGTCGTCCATCCCGGAGGCATCAAGACCGCGATCGCGCGCAACTCCCGGGCCGCCGACGGGCTCGACCAGCCGGCGACGGCCGCCCTGTTCGACCAGAAGCTGGCGAGGATGACCCCCGAGCGGGCCGCCCGGATCATCGTCCGGGCCGTGCTGAGGGGGCGGGCGCGGTGCCTGGTCGGCCTCGACGCGCACGCGCTGCACCACTTCGCCCGGCTCACCGGCTCCCGCTACCAGGACGTCGTGGCGACGGTCTCCCGCGGGAGGCTGCCGGACCGGCCGCGCTGACCCGGCGGGAAAGCCGTTGCCGTCACGCGGGCCGCGTCCTAGCCTCCGCGACATGGCGCTGGAGCTGGACACCCTCTGCATCGACGCCCACGACCCCGCGGGTCTCGCCCGGTTCTGGGGCGGGCTGCTCGGACGGGAGGTCTCCGGCGTCGACCCGACGGTGCTGCCCCAGGTCGACGAGCCGGGTTTCGCGATCCGGTTCCTGCCGACCCGGGTGCCGAAGGACCGGCCCAACCAGATGCACCCCGACCTGACCAGCACCTCGCTGGCGGACCAGCAGGCCAGGGTGGCCCGCGCGCTCGAGCTCGGAGGCGGCCACCTGGACATCGGGCAGGGACCCGACGCCGACCACGTGGTGCTCGCCGACCCGGAGGGCAACGAGCTGTGCGTCATCCCGCCCGGCAACCGGTTCCTCGCGGGCTGCCCGGTCGTCGGGGCGCTGGCCAGCGACGGCACCCGGGCGGTGGGGTGCTTCTGGAGCCGGGCGCTGGCCTGGCCGCTGGTCTGGGACGAGGGCGAGGAGACCGCGATCCAGTCTCCGCTCGGCGGCAGCAAGATCTCGTGGGGAGGGCCCCCGGTGGCTCCCAAGGCTCCGAGGAACCGCTGGCACCTCGACCTCGTCCCGGGCCACGGGTCCGACCGGGACGCCGAGGTGGAGCGGTTGCTCGGACTCGGCGCCTCCCGGCTCGAGAGGGTCGCAGCCGAGGCCGCCCGCCACGATCCCGTCGCGGTGGTCCTGGCCGATCCCGACGGCAACGAGTTCTGCGTGGGGCGCTGAGGGCGACCCCTACGCCCTCAGACCGGGGGCGGCGGCAGCGCGTCGCTGGCCTCGAGGCTGTCCATCCCCGTGAGCAGCAGCAGGTCCGCGATCACCCCACGCAGCTGGGCGAGGACCACCTCGGCGGAGAGCACACTGGTGCGCTCGACCTGCCCGGTGGCGTGGCCGACCGCGAGCAGCGCCGGCTGGGCGGCGGTGGCCATCCGGTTCTCCCGCAGCTCGGCCGACACCTCGTCGACGGCGGCGGCGAGGTCACGCGCGACCCCGGCGTAGGCCGAGGGGATCGGCCGGCGGTGGTAGGCCGCGACCGCGGTGTGGCGCACCATCACCCGGGTCGAGCGCAGCGCCCGGTCCAACGGGTCGACCAGCTCGGCCATCCGGCGTACGCCGGGTTTGTGCCGGACCCGGAACGGCGAGCTGGCGACCACCGCGAGCCCCTCGTCGGCCGCGAGCTGGAGCTCGCGGATCAAGATGTCGGTGGCGCGGGCGTCGGCCAGCAGCTCCAGCGCCGGCTCGACCTCGCCGTCGACCATCACGTCCGCGGCGGCCCGCAGCAGCTTGGCGACCTTGTCGAGCACCAGCGCGGCCTGCTCGCGGGGTCGTCGCAACGGAGCGGCCGGCACGACGGTCGCGGCCACGAGTGCGACGGCGCCGCCCACCAGGGCGTCGGTCCAGCGGACGAGCCCCTGGTCGGGGTCGGGCAGCAGCGTCGAGACCACGATCGACTGCACCGCGGCCTGCGTGACGAAGAGCTGGCCGCCGTCGAGCAGGAACGCCGCGGTCATCGCCAGCGCGACGATCAGCATCAGCTGCCACCACCCGCTGCCGATCCCGAGCACCAGCAGGTCCGCGATCAGGACCCCGATGGCCACGCCCAACGTCACCTCGGCGACCCGCCGCAGCCGCTGGCCGTAGGAGGTGCCGAGGCTCACCACCGCCGCGATCGGCGCGAAGAAGGGGGTCGGGTGGCCGAGCACCTCGGCGGCGATGAAGTAGGCGACGCCCGCGGCGATCGCGCACTGCGCGATCTGCCAGGACTTCGACCGGGTGCGGAGCAGCCGCACCTTCACCGAGGTCCGGCCACGCATCCACAGCCGGTCCAGGGGTGGGGCCACGGCCATGGTCTGATCCTGTCATGAGGTTCGAGCCGGGCACGGTCGTGCGCTGCGAGATGACCAAGTGGCGTGACCGACCGCACTGGGTCTACGTCGGGGTGTACCTCGGCTCCGACGAGCACGGCGACTGGATCGGGTTCCGCTCCGGCAGCCGGTTCACCCGGCCGGGCGCGGACTACGTGGCCCCGTACGACCAGGTCGCCCTCGCCCCCGCCGACCACCTCGAGGAGCGCGGCTGGCTGGCCGCCTTCCACGCGCCGGCCGGCGAGGTACGGGTGTACGTCGACGTGGCGACCCCGCCGGTCTGGGAGGGCACCACGCTGCGCTCCGTCGACCTCGACCTCGACGTGGTGCAGGGTCGGACCGGCCGGGTGTGGGTCGACGACGAGGACGAGTTCGCCGCCCACCGGGAGCGGTGGGCCTACCCGGAGCCGCTGGTCAGGGGCGCGCTGGCCTCCTGCGCCAGCATCGAGCGGGCGGTCCGCGCCGGCGTGCCGCCCTTCGACGGTGAGACCCACCTTCCGTGGCTGGACCGTCTCGCCGCAGACTGAGCGGGTGCAGATCGACTTCCACGCCTCCTCACGGCCGACGCTCGGCGTCGAGTGGGAGTTCGCGCTGGTCGACCACGAGAGCCGCGACCTGACCAACTGCGCCGAGGCGCTGTTCACCGCCGTGGGCGATCAGGTGCGGCCCGACGCCCTGCACCGCGAGCTGCTGCGCAACACGGTGGAGGTGGTGACCGGGGTGTGCGACAGCGTCGAGGAGGCGATCATCGACCTGCGCTCCACCCTCGACGTCGTGCTGCCGGCCGCCGCCGGCCTCGGCGTCGACCTGTTCGGGGCCGGGGCGCATCCGTTCGCCGCGTGGTCCGAGCAGCACCTCACGCCGGGCCACCGCTACGAGGAGCTGATCAACCGCACCCAGTGGTGGGGCCGGCAGATGCTGATCTGGGGGGTGCACGTCCATGTCGGCATGCCGGCCGTGGAGCGCGTGATGCCGGTGCTGTCCTCGCTGCTGAACAGCTTCCCGCACCTGCAGGCGCTCTCGGCGTCCTCCCCGGTGTGGGCCGGCACCGACACCGGCTACGCCTCCAACCGGGCCCTGATGTTCCAGCAGCTCCCCACCGCTGGCCTGCCCTTCCAGTTCGAGACCTGGGCGGAGTACGAGGCGTTCTGCGAGGACTCCACGGTGACCGGGGTGATCGAGGCCCAGAGCGACGTCCGCTGGGACATCCGTCCCTCGGCCGGCAACGGGACCATCGAGAACCGTGTCTGCGACGGGGTCTCCGACGTCGGCGAGCTCGCGGGGCTGACCGCGCTGATGCAGTGCCTGTGCGTGGACCTCGACCGGCGGCTGGCCGGCGGCGAGCGGTTGCCGACGATGCCCCCGTGGCACGTGCAGGAGAACAAGTGGCGGGCCGCGCGCTACGGCCTGGACGCCGAGATCATCGTCGACGCCGCCTGCCACGAGCGGCTGGTCACCGACGACCTCCACGACCTGCTCAGCCGGCTCGAGCCGGTCGCGAGCTCGCTCGGGTGCGAGGGCGAGCTGCGGAGCGTCGCGGAGATCCCGCGCCACGGCGCGTCCTACCAGCGGCAGCGCCGGGTCGCCGAGGCCCACGGCGGTGACCTGGTGGCCGTGGTGGCCTCGGTCGTCGACGAGCTCACCGTCTCGCTGGGCCAGCCGGACCCCTCGCCGGTCTAGTAGCCGCCCTCGGGCGGCACCATCTCCAGCCGGACGCCCAGCAGCCGCACCGGCTTGTCCTGCTCGACGCGGTCGAGCAGCGCCACCGCCGCGTCCGCCAGCACGCCGGGGTCGTTGCTCGGCTCGGGGAGCTTGCGGGAACGGGTCAGCGTGAAGAAGGAGCGGTAGCGGACCTTGAGGTGGACCCGCATCGCGGGCCGACCCTCGGCGTCGATGCTCGCCAGCGCCCGGGCGGTCAGCGCCCGCACGGCGTCCGGGACCTCCGGCCACTCCAGGTCACGCTGGAAGGTCTCCTCGTGACCGTGGGCGCGCGCGACCCAGGGGGTCGCGTCCACGGGGCTCGCGTCGACGCCCCGGCCCAGCCGGTGGAACCAGGGGCCCATCGTCGGCCCGAACTCCCCCGCCACGAGAGCGGTGTCCGAGGCCGCGAGCTCGCGCACCGTCGCGATCCCGAGGCTGCCGAGCCGGGCCGCGATCTTGGCCCCCACGCCCCACAGCGCCCGGACCGGTCGGTCACCCATCTCCTCGAACCAGGTCTCGTCGGTGATCGTGTAGACCCCCTGCGGCTTGCCGAAGTCGGTGGCGATCTTGGCCTGCAGCTTGTTGTTGCCGATCCCGACCGAGCAGTGGAGCCGGGTGGCGGCGAGCACCGCCGCCCGGACCCGCTGCGCGAAGGCCCAGGGGTCACCGAGCGCACCGTGCCCCGGGCCGGCGCCGAGGAACGCCTCGTCCCAGCCCAGCACCTCCAGCACCACCGGCGCCCCGCCCCACTCCATCCCGCGGAGCGCGGTCATCACCTGCGTCGAGGCCTCCTCGTAGACCGGGAAGTCGACCGGCAGGAACACCGCGTCCGGGCACTTCTTGAACGCCGTCCGCAGCGGCATCCCCGAGCGGATCCCGAACTCGCGCGCCTCGTAGGACGCGGTCGAGACGACCGCGCGCTCGGTGACGATCCCCCGGCCTCCCACCACCACCGGTCGGCCGGCGAGCTCGGGTCGGCGCAGCACCTCGACCGCCGCCAGGAACATGTCCAGGTCGACGTGCAGCACCCAGCGGGGCTCGGCAGCGCTCACCTCCCGATGATGGCACCGACGCCCGACGACGCCGGCGAGGCGCTACTGCTGCAGCGCCCACCGCAGCGACCGCTTGAGCTCCCGCAGGTCGGCGTACCAGGTCCGGACCTGGGTGCGGCAGCGCACCCGCTCGCGCACCGTGTCGTACTCGGTGCACTCGGCCCGGGCCTCGGAGTCGGTGGGCGGGTAGATCGCGCTGCCGTCGTGGAAGTGGACCCCGAAGCCGTCGGCCGCGTTGCCCTCCACCGCGACGATCACGTCGTCCCCCGTGGTCCCGGTGGCGCCCGCCGCCCCGGCCAACCCGGTCGCGGCCGTCCCCGTCACGACCACTCCCGTCAGGGCGGCCACCAGCCAGGCCACGGCTCCCCTCGACGTCCTGCTCACACCCATCGCTGTCTCCCGTTCGTCCGGCACGGCCCGGGCGACGGACCTCCCGCCACCTCCGGCCTCCGTGCGCCAGCGACGCTAGGCAGCGGCGGGGACGACGACGGCCGCCCGCGGCACCCCCTGGGGAGAAGGGCGCGGGCGGCCGCACGGTGGACGGCAGGTGGTCCGTCAACGAGCAGGGTCAACGAGCAAGGGTGACCGTGATCGTCGTGTTGGTGCACCCCGAGCCGAGCGAGCTCATCGCGGACTTCTCCGCCGAGTCGACGCTGAGGCCCCACCGGTGCTTCACGGCCACGAACTCCCGCAGGTAGCGGCACCGGTCGTACTGCGGCAGCCACTGCGCGACGTCCTGGTCCCCCTTGGACTGGTTGACGTTGTCGGTGACGCCCACGAGCGAGCGGTAGTCGCCGAGGTCGTTGGCGTAGGCCTGCCGGGTGGCGGTCGACCAGGTCCGGGCCCCGGAGTCCCACGCCTCCGCGAGCGGCACCATGTGGTCGATGTCGACGTCGGAGGTGTTGGTCCACGACACCCGGTCGTAGTAGGAGAACCAGCGGCCGCCCGACAGCGAGCAGCCCGAGCCGACGGTCACCGGGTCGTCGGCCTCGGCGATCAGCACCTCGTTGCGGGTGCTGCAGCCGTCGCCGTCGGCGTCGATCCAGTGCGGGAACAGGCTGCGCGAGTAGCCGGTGCGGACCTCGGCGGCGGTCGGCAGGTCGGAGATGGCGGTCATCAGGGGCGCCGAGTAGTCCTCGGCGTGGGCCCCGGCAGGGCTGGCGACCACGGCGGCGAGCGCCGTGAGGGGGGCGAGCAGGACGAGGGTCAGGCGACGCAGCATGGAGCACTCCCGAGAGTGAGTGGCGAGACGGACAGGGTCGAGCGGCTCCAGCCTCGGGTGTGGGGAAGGCCATGGCAAGGACCCCGGGCGAGCCCTTGTCGACGTGCGGGCGAACGGCAAGGATCGGCCACCTACCCGAGGAGTGGTTGTGGTCACACCGATCGACCCGACGTCTGCGGCGTTCCTGCTCGCGGAGAGCCGCAGCATGCCGATGCACGTGGGTGGGCTGCAGCTGTTCAAGAAGCCCGAGGGTGCGGGCCGCGACTACGTGCGTCAGATGGTCGAGCAGATGCGTGACGTCGAGGAGATGTCACCGCTCTTCCTCAAGCACCCCTACCGTTCCGCGCGCACCGCCGGCCAGCTGGTCTGGCGGCCCGACGAGCAGTTCGACATCGAGCACCACGTCCGCCACAGCGCACTGCCCAAGCCGGGCCGGGTCCGCGAGCTGCTCGAGCTGTGCTCGCGGCTGCACTCCACGCGGCTCGCCTGGGAGCGCCCGTTGTGGGAGGCCCACATCATCGAGGGGATGCGCGACGGGCGGGTCGCGATGTACACCAAGACCCACCACGCGCTCGTCGACGGCGTGAGCGCCATGCGGCTGCTCGCCGGCGTGCTGTCGACCGACCCCGACCGGCGCGACATGCCCGCCCCGTGGGCGGCGCGGCCTGGGCCGGCCCGCCCCGACGGGGAGCCGGACGCGGGGCAGGGAGCGGCCGAGACGCCGCTGACCGAGATCTCGACGCAGGCGCTGCGCACGGCCCTCGGTCTCACCGCCGAGGCGGCCGGCCTGCCCGGCGCCCTGATCCGCACCCTCACCAAGAGCGTGCGCAACGAGACCTCCGCGCTCTCGCTGCACGCCCCGCGCACGATCCTCAACCAGAACATCACCGGCTCACGCCGGTTCGCGGCGCAGAACTGGCCGGTCGAGCGGCTGCGGGCCGTCGGCAAGGCGTCCGGGGCCACCATCAACGACGTCGTGATCGCGATGGTGTCCGGCGCGATGCGCACCTACCTGCTCGAGCTGTCCGCGCTGCCGGAGCAGAGCCTGGTGGCGATGGTGCCGGTCGGGCTGAACGCCAAGCAGTCGCAGATCGCCTCGACGCAGGGCGGCAACGCCGTCGGCTCGATCATGGTGCAGATGGGCACCGAGCGGGCCGACCCCGCCGACCGGCTCGCGGCCGTCCACCGCTCGATGCAGGACGGCAAGCGGGCGCTGTCGTCGATGACCCCGATGCAGATCCTCGCGATGAGCGCCCTCGGGCAGGCCCCCGCGATCCTGACGCCGATGCTGCGGATGCAGGGCCTGGTGCGGCCGCCGTACAACGTGATCATCAGCAACGTGCCCGGCCCGCGGACCACGCACTACTGGAACGGCGCCCAGCTGGTGGGCACCTACCCGCTCTCCATCCCGATCAACGGGATGGCGCTCAACATCACCTGCACCTCCTACGACGGCCAGATGTGCTTCGGGCTCACCGGCTGCCGGCGGACCGTCCCCCACCTGCAGCGGCTGCTGTCCCACCTCGACGACGAGCTGAAGGCCCTCGAGAAGGCCGCCGGAGCCTGACCCGGGGCGGTCAGGAGCGACGGCGGGAGCGGCCGCGCATCCCGAAGGCACCCTTGACGACGTAGTCGAAGGCGGCGTCGGGGAGGAGCCGACGGGCGCGGACGATGGTGCCGGCACCCCGGCCGACGGGGTAGCGGGCCCGTGGGGTGTTGGCCTGCACGGCACCCACGATCTTGCGGGCGACGACGTCGGGCATGCTCCCCATCGGCGCCCGGTCGGCCCGCTCCATCACGCGGCGCACCTTCGCGGCCTGGTGCTCGTAGGCCCCGCCTCGGCTGGACTCGGTCAGGCCGTCGCGCGAGATCTCGCTCCACTCGGTGCGGATCGGCCCGGGCTCGATGATGATCACGTCGATGCCGTGGGGCGCGAGCTCGATCCGCAGGCTGTCGCTGAAGCCCTCCACGGCGAACTTCGTGGCGTGGTACCAGGCGCCGAGCGGCTCGTAGAACTTGCCGCCGATGCTGGAGACGTTGACGATCCGGCATCGCCGCGCGAGCGGCTCGCCGGCGATCACCCGCATGTGCGGCACGACCAGCTGCGTGAGCCGTGCGAGGCCGAAGACGTTGACCTCGAACTGACGGCGCCCCTCCTCGATCGGCACGTCCTCGACGGCGCCGTAGGAGCCGTAGCCGGCGTTGTTGACCAGCACGTCGATCCGGCCCTGCTCGTCGACGATCCGCCGCACCCCGGCGGTCATCGAGGCGTCGTCGGTGACGTCCATCGCGAAGACGTGGATCCCGGCATCGGCCAGCCCCTGCATGCGCTCGACGCGACGGGCGACGGCGTACACCGTGAAGCCGGCCTCGTGGAGCCGCAGCGCGGTGCGCTCGCCGATCCCGCTCGACGCGCCGGTGACCAGGGCGACTCGGGTCGTCATGCCTCGATTGTGGCGTACGCCGGAAGCGACCCGAGACCCACCTCGGCGTACCCGCCGCCGACCGTGTCGGCGACGGCGCGCAGCCGCGCGCGCGTGATGTCGGCGACCGTGAGCAGCCCGGCGTGGTGGGCGTTGGAGCCCGGCCGGGTCGGCTCCGCGGAGTTCACCGACACGCAGCTGCGGGTCCCCCCGTCCTCGGCGTTGGTCAGCGCCACCGCGTGGCCGGTCGTGCCGCTGCCGGCGAAGAAGTCGAGCACGACCGCGTCGTCGGGCATGGTGTGCAGCACCCGGCGCAGCAGCCCGGTCGGCTTGGGCGACTCGAAGACATGTCCGACCAGCGCCTTGAGCTCGGCGACGGCGCTGTCGGTCGAGCCGACCTCCTCGGCGAGCCAGACGGTCCGCAGCTTCTTGCGCCGCACCCCCGGCGGTCCGCCGGTGTCGAGCCAGTCCTTCTGGAAGACGTCCACCCGCTCCCCCAGCCGGCCGCTGACGGTCCGGCAGACCAGGTCCGCGGGTCGGGCGTCGATCCGCGGTCGTGACCACCGCCAGACCGCCGGCGAGCCGTCGCCGAACACGGGCAGCACCTCGACGCCACCCTCGAACGGCAGGGTCGCCACGGCGCCGGAGACCGGGTCGCCCCAGACCGGGAAGCACATCGTGGGCGCGGTGGTCGGGTTGAACTTCTTGTTCGTGTTGCGCAGCGGCAGCTGGCGGTAGCGGCGACCGGCGGTGTCGGTCAGCGGGAAGTCGCGGGGGTCGACGGTCTCGCTGCTGCTGGCGTCGAGCACGCAGCACGCGGCGTCGCGGGCGTAGACGAGCAGGTACTCGTGGCTGGTGGCGAAGCCGTGACCGAGCTGGCGGCCCTTGGGGTTGAGGTTCACGACCACCTGCGCGAGGAACGCGTCCTCGCCGTACACCTGGTCCATCAGCAGCCGCAGGTGCGCCACCTCGTGGTCGTCGATGCTGACGAAGATCGCCCCGGTCTCCCGCAGCACCGCGCGGGCGGCCTCCAGCCGCGGCCGCAGCATCGCCAGCCAGGCCTCGTGGTGGCCCCAGCGGTCGCGGTAGGCGAAGTCGTTGCCGGTGTTGTAGGGCGGATCGATGTAGACCAGGTCGACCGAGGCGGGGGCGAGCCGGGCCAGCACGTCCAGGTTGTCAGCCTCGACGAAGAGGTTCGTCGGGCGGCTCGGCGGGCTGGGCACGCTCGGCACCCTAGTGCGCGCGACGCCCCGGACCGGGCCGACGACGTACGCCGGGCGTGGCCACGACGGCAACACGGTGGCGCACCTCCCCGCGATCCGGCCCGGGCGATTCTAGGCTGGAACCCATGCGTCTCCGGGTCGGACTGCTGGTCGTCGTGCTCGTCGGCACGGCACTCGTGGTGGACCTCTGGCCCGACCACCGACCTGGCCGCACCGACGACCGCGCCACCCTGACCGCCCGCGAGCAGGGGCAGCCGCGCCAGACCTCCGACGGCGAGGCCGGTGAGGTCGCCGCGGTGCTGCCGCCGTTCTTCCGGGCCCCGAGACCGAAGATCGACCACCGCCGCTCGTGGCGGATGGCCCCGGGCGTGACCTTCCGCCGCTGGGACCAGACCGACTACCGCGGCCAGGTGCGCGCCTACCTCGTCTCCGTCGCCTACGACCGGCCCGGGGTCCGGATCGACTACGCCTCCGGCGGCCGCCACGTCCCCGACCGGAACACCGTCAGCGGGATGCTGCGGCGCGAGGGTGCCGACGCGGTGGCCGGCGTCAACGGCGGCTTCTTCGACATCGACGACACCGGCGCTCCGCTGGGCATCGGCCAGGACCGGCAGCGCGGCTTCCTGCACGGGTCCCGCCACACCTGGAACAACGCCTTCTGGATCGGTCGCGACGGCACCCCGGGGATCGGCCGGTCCACGATCGTGGCGAGTATCGCGGAGTTCCCCCAGCTGGAGATCACCAACGCGAACTCCCCGCGGGCCCGCGCGGGCGGGATCGGCCTGTGGAACCCGAAGTGGGGCTCGACCTCCGGCTACTCCATCACCGACGGGCAGCGCCGCGGTGTCCGGATGGTCGTGGTGGAGCAGGGCCGGGTCGTGGCCAACACCGCCGACCTCTCCACCGGCCAGGACATCGACGGCCAGGTGCTCGTCGGCCGGGGCCCCGGCGCCGAGCAGCTCCGTCAGCTGCGGGTGGGCGCCCGCGTCACCCTGCGCTCGCACCTGCCCGACCGGCCCGCCTTCGCGGTCGGCGGCGAGAGCGTGCTGCTCAAGCGGGGCCGGGTCCAGGTGTCCGACGACCGGATCCTCCACCCACGCACCGCGGTCGGCATCGACCGGGACCGCGGGCGGATCCTGCTGCTGGTGATCGACGGCCGGCAGCGCCACAGCCGGGGGCAGACGCTGGTCGAGCTGGCCCGGACGATGCGGCGCCTGGGCGCCGAGACGGCCCTCAACCTCGACGGCGGCGGCTCCTCGGCCGTGGTCGGCCGCCGCCGCGACGGCGACCGCCGGCTGCTCAACCAGCCCTCCGACGGTGCCCAGCGACGGGTCGCCGACGGGATCGCCGTGCTGTCCGGCGCGAGCTGATCCGGTGCCGCGCTTCACGCGGGCCCAGCTGGAGTCCTACCGCGACACCGAGGTCCCCGACCTGCTCGGCCCCGGGGTGCGGCTGCTGTTCGTCGGCATCAACCCGGGGCTGTGGACCGCGGCCACGCAGACCCACTTCGCGCACCCCGGCAACCGCTTCTACCCCGCCCTGCTCCGCGCCGGCATCCTGGAGCGGCCGGTCGACCCGGCGGCCGGGATGACCGACGAGGACCGTACGCGGGTGCTGGCCCGCGGCCTCGGGATCACCAACCTGGTCCGCCGCGCCACCGCCCGCGCCGACGAGCTCACGGCCGAGGAGCTGCGGGCCGGCGGGGAGGCGCTGGTCGCCACCGTGGCCCGGGTGCGGCCCAAGGTCGTCGCGGTCGCCGGCATCACGGCGTACCGCGCGGCCTTCGGCGTACGCCGCGCGGTGCCGGGCCGGCAGCCCGAGGGCCTGGCCGGTGCGGAGCTGTGGGTGGTGCCCAACCCGAGCGGGCTCAACGCCCACGAGACCGTGGACTCGCTGGCCGGTGCCTACGCGGAGCCCGCTCGCGCCGCCGGTGTGCTGCCGGGCGGCTGAGCGGTCGGCCGTCGGGCCGTGGTTGCGGTGCGGCCGTCCCGAAGGCCGGCGTTCCCCCGAATCGTCGCCTTCCGGGACAGCGCGCGCCGCATACGCGAGAATGCCTGTGTGCCTGAACGGCGGCAACCGACGCTGCAGGTTGCTGCAAGGTTGCTGCAGGGTTGCTGCAGGTCCGACCAGCGGGAGGTGAACGGGGCCGATGCGCGGGATGCTCGTACGCCCCCACGTCCAGGTCGAGGTGGCCGACGCCGCGCTCCCGGTGATGCTGCTGCGCCGGCAGGCCCTCGAGTGCTGGCAGCGGACCGGGCAGCACGAGACCGAGGGCTACCGGGTCCTGAGCCGGCCGGCCGCGGAGGTGCGGGACACGGTGCTCGGCCTGTGCCGCGGCGTGCACCGTCTCGAGACGGTCACCCTCTGGGTGGACAGCGTGGCGGCCCTGGCCGCGGGCGACGCCCAGAACCGCGCCTACGTCGCGGAGACCGGCGCCGACATGACCTCCTACTGGGACGCCGGGTCGATGACGCCGGAGATGGTGCGGCTGCTCGCCGACTCCACCGGCATGAGCTATCACGTCGGGCACGGCCCGATGCAGCTGAAGCTGCTCGACCGCCGCGAGGTGCTCGTCGCCGGCCTGGAGGCCGGCGAGGTCCGGCACCTGCTGCTGCTGCGCGGCGTCCCGGCGGTGCGGGCGACGCTGGGCTACCTCGCCGCCGTACGCCGCTCCTCGGTGCCGGCCGCCGCCCTCACCGACCCCGGCGCGATCAGCCTCACCCCGCGCCAGCACGACGTCGCCCGGCTGCTCACCGACGGGCTCCGCGACGCCGACGCGGCTGCGAGCCTCGGGGTCTCGCTGCGGACCTTCCGCACCGAGGTCGCCCGACTGCTCGACCGGCTCGGCTGCGACACCCGGTTCGCCGCCGGGGTGCGCTACTCGTTGTTCGTCGACCGGCCGCCGCGGGCCTGAGCACTCACGCGGGGAAGGCCTGGCCCTTCCCGAGCACGGTCAGCCCGTCCTCGACCATGAACCCGCGCGCGAGGTCGGCGGCCTGGTCGACCCCGATCTGCGCGCCCGGCGGCACGACGACGTTCTTGTCGAGGATCGCGTTGCGCACCACGGCACCGGCGCCGACCCGCACGCCGTTGAGCAGCACGCTGTCGCTGACCTCGGCACCCACCTCGACCCGCACCTCCGGGGAGAGCACGGAGCGCCGCACCGTGCCACCGCTGACCACGGCGCCCGGCGAGATCACGGCGTCGCCGATCGTGGAGTCCTGGCCGCCCTCGCCCTGCACGACCTTCACCGGCGGCTGCGGGCCGTAGGAGGTGTAGATCGGCCACCGGAAGTTGTAGAGGTTGAAGATCGGCAGCGGGCTGACGACGTCCATGTGGGCGGCGTAGTAGGAGCCCATGGTCCCCACGTCGCGCCAGTAGCCACGGTCGCGGTCGGTGGCCCCGGGGACCTCGTTGTCCTTGAAGTCGTAGACGGCCGCCTGGTTGCGGCGCACGAAGGCGGGCACGATGTCGCCGCCCATGTCGTGGGCGCTGTCGTCGACCGCGGCGTCGCGGGTCACCGCCTCGACGAGGGCGTCGGCGTCGAAGACGTAGTTGCCCATCGAGGCCAGCACCTCCTGGGGGCTGTCGGGCAGCCCGATCGGGTCGGTCGGCTTCTCGAGGAAGTCGCGGATCATCCGGGGGTCCTGGCGGTCGATGTCGATCACGCCGAACTGGTCGGCGAGCCCGATCGGCTGCCGGATCGCGGCCACGGTGCACCCGACCCCGGTCTCCAGGTGCTGCTCCACCATCTGGCTGAAGTCCATCCGGTAGACGTGGTCGGCGCCGACCACCACGATGATGTCGGGCCGCTCGTCGGTGATCAGGTTGAGGCTCTGGAAGATCGCGTCCGCACTGCCGAGGTACCACCGCTTGCCCACCCGCTGCTGCGCGGGGACCGGAGCGACGTAGTTGCCGAGCATCGTCGACATCCGCCAGGTCTGCGTGACGTGGCGGTCGAGGCTGTGCGACTTGTACTGCGTGAGCACGACCACCTTGAGGTAGCCGGAGTTGACGACGTTCGACAACGCGAAGTCGATCAGCCGGTAGATCCCGGCGAACGGGACGGCTGGCTTGGCCCGGTCGGCCGTCAAAGGCATGAGTCTCTTGCCCTCACCGCCTGCGAGGACGATGGCCAGCACATTCTTCCGGGAGTCGCGACGCATGTCGCCACGCTAGTGGTGTACGTCACAGAGGTCGACCCTCGTGACCATCCCCGAGACCGGCGCTCGCGCACCCCGCGCCGTGCCACTACCGTCGAACCATGCGCGTCGACGTGCTCAGCAAGGAATACCCACCCGAGGTCTACGGCGGTGCCGGCGTCCACGTCGCCGAGCTGGTGCGGGCGCTGCGGCGGCTGCCGGACCTCGAGACCCGGGTCCACGCGTTCGGTGCCCCGCGCGAGGAGTCGCTGACCTCGTCGTACGCCGACCTGGCGGAGCTGTCCGGCGCCAACGGTGCGCTGCGCACGCTCGGGGTCGACCTCGCGATCGCGGACGCGTGCGGTGGGGCCGACCTGGTCCACTCCCACACCTGGTACGCGAACCTCGCCGGCCACCTGGCCGGGCTGCTGCACGGCGTCCCCCACGTCGTGTCGGCCCACTCGTTGGAGCCGATGCGGCCGTGGAAGGCCGAGCAGCTGGGTGGCGGCTACGCCATCTCCTCCTGGGTCGAGCGCACGGCCTACGAAGGTGCGGCGGCGGTGGTCGCCGTGTCCGCCGCGATGCGCGACGACGTGCTCCGCTGCTACCCCGCGCTCGACCCCGACAAGGTCCACGTGGTCCACAACGGCATCGACACCGAGGAGTGGTCGCCGGTGAGCGCCCCCGACCGGGTGCGGGAGCTGGGCGTCGACCCCGACCGGCCCTCGGTGGTGTTCGTCGGCCGGATCACCCGCCAGAAGGGGCTTCCGCTGTTCCTGCGCGCCTGCGCGGAGCTGCCGCCCGAGGTGCAGATCGTGCTCTGCGCCGGCGCCCCCGACACCCCGGAGATCGAGGCCGAGGTCGAGGGCCTCGCCGCCGGGCTGGCCGACTCCCGCACCGGCGTGGTCTGGATCCGCGAGATGCTGCCCCGCCCCGACGTCGTGGCGCTCCTCACCGCCGCGACCGTCTTCGCGTGCCCGTCGATCTACGAGCCGCTGGGGATCGTCAACCTCGAGGCGATGGCCTGCGAGACCGCCGTCGTGGCCACCGCGACCGGCGGCATCCCCGAGGTCGTGGTGTCCGGGGAGACCGGGCTGCTGGTGCCGATCGAGCAGAAGACCGACGGCACCGGGACCCCCCTCGACCCCGACGGCTACGTCGCGGCCTTCGCCGAGGCGATGACCGCCGTGGTCACCGACCCCGACCGGGCGGCGGCGATGGGCCGTGCCGGGCGTGCCCGCGCGATCGAGGCCTTCTCGTGGGGCGCGATCGCCGAGCGGACCCGCGGCATCTACGAGCGGGCCGTGACCGGCGGCTGAGGCCGCTGCTGGCCGACCTCCGGCGTGACATGCTCGGACCATGAGCCAGCGCAACGTGCTCGGTGGCGAGCTGGAGTCGTGCAGCGACGACCCCGTGACCGGGTTCTACCGCGACGGGAGCTGCACGGTGGGACCGATGGATCCCGGCCTGCACGCGGTGTGCGCGGTCGTGACGACGGAGTTCCTGGCCCACCAGCGCTCGGTCGGCAACGACCTCACGACGCCACGGCCCGAGTGGCGCTTCCCGGGGCTCCAGGCCGGGGACCGCTGGTGTGTCGTGGCCGGCCGGTGGCAGCAGTCCTTCGAGGCGGGCGTCGCGGCCCCCGTCGTCCTCGCTGCGACCAACTACCGCACGCTCGAGGTGATCCCGCTCGAGGTGCTGCGTGAGCACGCCGTCGACGTACCCCCCGACGTCAGCGCTCTCGACTGAGCCGAGCGCAACCACCCGAGAATCTCCCGACTCCCGCGGCGCTGTTGCCACATCCGCGGGTGTCAGCGTCCGCAGAAGTAGCAGTAGCACCGCGGAAGTGGGGGTGGGGAGGGGGTGCGGGAGGGATGATCGTCCCGTGTCCGAGCCCCACGACCGCCGCGGCGTACCGGCGTCGCTCGCCGGCCTGCTGATCACGGCCGTGATCCTCGGCGGGGTGGTGCTGCTCTCCCCCGGCGACGAGTTCGAGACCACCCGTCGGCTGCTGGGGCTGGGTGGGGAGCGCCACGGGGCCCCTCCCGACTACACCCCCGGGCAGGGCAGCCACGAGTTCCTCCAGACCCAGCGCGGCTCCGGGGATCCCGTGGCGTGGGACCCCTGCGAGCCGATCGAGTACGTCGTGAACCCCGCCGGCGCCCCCGAGGAGTGGCCGGCCCTGGTGGCCGAGGCGGTCGCGGGCGTGGAGTGGGCGACGGGTCTGGACCTCACCGACGCGGGCACGACCGAGCGGCGCCCGTTCGCCCCCGGCCTCCAGCCGGCGCTCGCGCAACCGGTCGTGATCGGCTTCGCCGACGAGGCCGAGCTGCCCGAGCTCGGCGGCGACACGGCCGGCCTCGGCGGGAGCGCGGCGGAGCGCGACGCGCTCGGACGCGCCTACTACGTGACCGGCTCGATCGCGCTCGACACCGACGTCTTCACCGACCACGCGCTCGGCACCGATTTCGTCTCGATGCGTGCCATCCTCCAGCACGAGCTCGGTCACGTGCTGGGCCTGGACCACGTGACCGACGCCGGCGAGCTGATGCACGACACCAACTTCGGACGCTCCGACTTCGGGCCGGGCGACCTCGAGGGCCTGGCCCGGTTGGCCAGCGTCCCGTGCCGTTGAGCGGTCCGTACGGCTGCGCCGCCCGGGTCAGAGCTTGGCGAGGGCCTCGCGCAGGCCGGTCTCGGCCTCGTCGCCCAGCTTGGTGAAGGCCTTGCCGAGGAAGGGCTCGGCCATCTTCAGCGCACCCTTGAAGCGGATGTCGGCGGTATAGGTGACGCGGGTCCCGGTCGGGATCGCCTCCAGCTCCATGGTGTCGTCGGCGTGCACCGCCTTGCCCTCGCCGCGCAACACGATGCGCCGCTCCGGCACGAGCTCGACGGTCTCGTAGCGCAGCTCGCTCTCCCGGCCGTTGAACTCGGAGACGTTCGCGTAGACGGTGCCGACCCCGCCGTCGCCCTCGACCCGTTCGGTCGTGACGGTGCCGGGGTCCCACTCGGTCGTGTTCCTGAAGTCGCTGAGGTAGGCGAAGACCGCGGCCGGGGCGGCGGTCGTCTCGACGGTGCGCTGGATCTTCACCCTCGCCACAGTAACCACCGGCTGTGCAGACTGGGGACGTGTCGACCGTGATGACGACCCGTCGTACGCCGTGGCCGGCCCTGGTGGCCTTCCTCGCGGCCGTGGCCGTGGTGTCGGTGGTGGGTGGCCTGGCGGCCGGCTCCGCCGGGCAGACCTACCGCGCCCTGGAGCTGCCGCCCTACGCACCGCCGTCGTGGTTGTTCGGTCCGGTGTGGACCGTGCTCTACGTGATGATGGCGGTGGCCGCCTGGCTGGTCTGGCGCGAGGACGGGTGGAACCGTGCGTTGACCCTGTGGTCGGTGCAGCTGGTCCTCAACCTGTTCTGGACGCCGCTGTTCTTCGCCGCCGAGCTGTACGCCGTCGCCCTGGTCGAGATCCTCGTACTGCTGGTCGTGCTGGTGGCGACCACGCTCGTCTTCCGGCGCACCTCCACCACCGCCGCGTGGCTGCTCGTCCCCTACCTCGCGTGGGTCGCGTTCGCGACCGCGCTCAACGCCGGGATCGTGGTCCTCAACTGATGCTGATCTCCGTCGAGGGCGACGCCCCGGTCGACCTGGTGTGGGAGCGCTACACCCACCCCACCCTCTGGTCGGACTGGGCGCCCCAGATCCGCCGTGTCGACAGCGACGACGACCCGATCGAGCACGGCACCCGCGGCACGGTCCACGGCCCGGTGTTCACCTTCGCGCCGTTCCGGATCCGCTACGTCGACCACCGCGCCCACGTGTGGTCGTGGTGGGTCGGGCTCGGGATCTTCGGGGTGGGGATGGACCACGGCGTGGACGAGACCGACACCGGCAGCCGGGCCTGGGTCCGGATCCACGCCCACCGCTACCTGGTGGCGCCGTACGTCCCGGTGGCGAGGCTCGCGCTGAAGCGGCTGGTCAGGCCGCCGGCCGGCTGAGCCCGGACAGCACCGCGTCCGCCACTCGCCGACCCGAGACCAGCGCCCCCTGGATCGAGGGGGTGTCGCGGTGGTCGCCGCAGACGTACAGCCCCTCGCCGAGCGCCACCGGCTGCGCGAGCGGCTGGCCGGCCGGGTGGGCGGGCAACGCGTGCTCGATCACGTCGGTGCGCAGCAGCTCCCAGCCCCGGGGGTCGACGCCGTAGAGGATGCCGGCGTGGCGGCGGGCGTCGGCCTGCGCCTGGGGTCGGACATCGGGATGTGCGCCCACGGCGGTCGCGGCGACCAGCGCCCGCCCGTCCGGGGAGTACGACGGGGCGGCGTTGGTCATCACCACGGTGCTCGCCAGCGGCCCGCGCCGCTCGCTGTCGACGTGGAGCAGCGCGCGGTCGCTGGGCGGTTCCGCCGCGGCGTACCACCAGGTCGTGAGGGCGCGCATCGGCGCTCCCGGGAGGCCGAAGCCCCGGGCCGCGGCACCGTCGACGGCCACGACGACCGCGCGGGCGTCGATCCGGCCGTCGGTGGTGTGCACTGCTCCAGGACCCGGCTGCGAGACCTCGACCCCGACGTGCAGCGAGCCGGGCCGGAGCCGGGCGGCGAGCTGGTCGGGCATCGCCTGCATGCCGAGGGCGGGCACCGAGGGGGCTCCGCGGGCGAAGGCGCGCAGCAGCATCGAGACCATCCGCTGCGAGGACTCCAGCCCCTCCTCCGCGAGCACGCCGGAGAGGAAGGGCCGCAGCACCCGGTCGGTGAGCGCACCACCGAGACCGCGGGCGCGGAGCTCCTCGATCAGGGGGCGGTCGTCGGCGTCACGGATCGGCGTGGCGCTGCCGATCCCGAGGCGGGCTACCCAGGCGCCGAACACCAGCTTCTCCCGGAGAGAGCCGACCGGTGCAGTCAGCGACGCGGGGATGGCGGAGGGCAGCCGCCGCGGGTCGCCGAGGGGGTAGCGCCGCTCGCCGGCGCAGGCGACGAGACCGGCGAGGAAGGGCCGCAGGTCCAGGGCGGCGAGGTCGAGGGCCCGCCGGGCCTCAGGGTAGGCGGGGTTGAGCAGCTGGAAGCCGCGGTCGAGCCGGAACCCTTCGACCAGGTCGGTCCGCACCCGACCGCCGACGGCCTCGGCGCGCTCCACCACCACCGTGTCGAGACCGGCCGCCTGCAGCCGCACCGCCGCGGCCAGCCCGGCGAGCCCGGCGCCGACCACCACGACATCCGCGCTCGAGGGGACCGTCATGCCGCCAACCTAGTCGGGGTCACACAGCGACGCGCCGGGCCGGCCCCGTGGGACCGACCCGGCGCGTCAGCGTGCGGTCAGCGAAGCGTCGTGGACCTCAGCGGAGGTTCCAGTTCGCGACCGAGGCCCGCTGCTTGGCGGTGAGGTCGCGGACCAGCGCGCTCTTCGCCTTCGGGGTCTTGTCGAAGCGCTCGGCCATCCGCAGCGCCTTGGGCGCGGTGGGAGCGAGCCGGTTGAAGAGCATCAGGCTGCGCGTCTTCCCGGCAGGGATCCGCACCTGGTAGGTGGCGCCGACGCCCTCGACACCCGCGCAGTCGAAGACGCTCGTGGTGGTGGTCTCCGCCGGGGCGAGCACCCGGCCGGGGCCGGCGAGCGCATGCAGGTTGACCGGGTCGCCGTCGAGGCGGTAGGTGTCGCTCGTCACCACCCAACGGTCCTCGTCGGTGAGCTCGGCGTCGCCGCTGCTCGAGCCGCGCACCAGGCTGCTGGAGTCCGAGCCGACGTTGGTGGACACCGTGACCGGCACCCGCACGACCGCGTCGCCGGTATTGGTCATCTGCAGGGTCGAGCGCAACATCTGGGAGCCGCCCAGGGCGCGGTACTGCACGACGTTCTGCAGCCCGCCGGCGGCCATCGGGCCCGCGGTGACCGCGCGGTCGACCACGTCGCCGCGCCGGATCCGCTGCTGCTCCACCGACCAGGTCCCGGGGGCGACGAGGCGCTCCCCGTCGATCTCGAACGCCAGGCCGTTGTCGAAGGCGTCGGAGCGGCTGCGGTTGGTGCCGGCCCGGTAGGCGTCGCTGATGCCGAGGCCCTCGGAGCCGTCACACCGCCGAGTCTCGCTGATGCCCGTCGTGTTGCTGACCCACCAGGTCGAGCGGACCGTCTTGCTGCCGCTGATCGCCTCGACGACGACGCTGCTGTCCCGCTCGGTGACGACGGCGTGGGCGGTGAACGGGATGACCGAGAGGCCGAGACCGGCCACGGCGGTGGCGGCGAGGAGCCGGGCGCGGGAGGAGTAGGGCATGGGGGTTTCTCCTTCTGGGGGACCGGGCCGCACGGGCCGTCCCCCGGGGACATGGAAACCGGCCGCTCCTGGCGGCCGGACAGCCTGAACCTATGCCGCCCGGCGGCCTCCGCGTCGCCGTCCGACGCGAGTCGTCGAAGGTCGAACCGTTCGGTCGTGCGGGCATGGCCCGAACGGGCCATCCCCGTCCTCCGGATCGGGAACCATTCCGGCCTCCCGGTGCGACAGTGAAGGCATGGGGGGAACGCAGGTCCTGGACTCGGCGCTGGTCGCCGACGTCGCCGACGGCGACACCGGCGCGCTGCGCGAGCTCTACGACCGCCACGCTCCGTGGCTGCACGCACGACTGATGCGGCGCTGCAACGACCCGGAGGTCGTCCTCGACGTCCTCCAGGACACGTTCGTGGCGCTGTGGAAGGACGCCCACCGGTTCCGCGGCGAGGGGGAGGTCGCGGGCTGGCTGTGGGGGATCGCCTTCCGTCGGATGGTGTCGCGGCTGCGGTCCCGCAAGGACCTCGTCCTGCTGCCCGACTGGGAGCTGGCCGTGCCCGGCACGTCCTTCCCGTCGGCGGAGGACGAGGTCCTTCTGGGAGTCGAGTACGGCGACCTGGCCGGTGCGCTGCGCCGGCTCTCGCCCGAGTTCCGCTCGGTGGTGCAGGCGGTCGTGCTCGACGGCCTCACGACCAAGGAGGCCGGACGGCTGCTCGGCGTCCGGGAGAACACCGTGAAGACCCGGCTCCACCGCGCCAAGGCGCAGCTGCGCGGAGCCCTCGCCGAACCACGAGAAGGTTGGTCATGACGCACGCCCAGACCTGGCACGCCGACCCGGTCGTCCTGCAGGCCTACGTCGACGGCGGTGTCGACGCTGTCGCCGGCGCCTCGGTCGAGCAGCACCTCACCCGTTGCCCGGAGTGCCGCGCCAGCCTGGCCACGCTGGTCGAGACCCGTCCGCTCGAGCTGGCGTGGGCGGGGGTCCGGGACGCCGTCGAGACCCCGGACCAGCCGCTCCCGGTCCGACTGGCCCGCCGCTGCGGGCTGCCCGAGCCGACGTCGGTGCTGCTCGCCGCGACCGCGTCGCTGCGCTCGGCCTGGCTGGCGGGCGCGTTCGTCGCCCTCGGCTTCGCCACCCTCGCCGCGGCCGCGTCCTCCGGCCAGCTGCTCGCACCGTTCCTGCTGGTCGCGCCGCTGGTCCCGGTGATCGGGGTCGCCGCGGCCTACGGCTCCCAGCAGGACCCGCTCGAGGTGCTGGTCGTGACCGCGCCGTACGGTCGGACCCGGCTGATCCTGACCCGCAGCCTCGCCGTGCTCGCGACCGTGCTGCCGTTCACCGGGCTGCTCGGGCTGCTGCTGCCCGGCCCGCTGTGGATCGCCGGCGCCTGGCTGGGTCCCGCGCTCGCGCTGGTCCCGATCCTGCTTGCCGTCTCGACCTTCACCGGGCCCCGCACCGCGGCGGCCGTCGTCGCGCTGGGGTGGTGTGCCGTGATCGTGTTCTCGCTGCGTGGCCTGCCGGCGACCTGGCCGGTCGAGGCCTCCCAACAGCTGGCGTACCTCGGGCTCGCGGCGGCGGCCGGCGCGGTGCTTCTCGTCCGCTCACAGGCCGACCGCCGGATCGGAGCCGTGCTGTGAACGCCACCGGGAACGCCATCGGGAAGGCCATCGGGAACGCCATCGAGCTGCGCGCCGTCAGCAAGTCCTACGGCCGCACCCGCGCGCTGGACACGGTCGACCTGTCCTTCGACCGCGGCGTCACCGGCCTGCTCGGACCCAACGGGGCCGGCAAGACGACGTTGCTGCGGATCATCGCCACCTCGATCGCCGCGGACTCGGGTGAAGTCCGGCTGCTCGGGCGCGACCCGCACGCCTCGCACGCCGACGTCACGGCGATCCGCCGCGGGCTGGGCTACCTGCCGCAGGAGCTCGGCTACCCCACGGACATGACGACGTTCGGCTTCCTCGAGTACGTCGCCGTCCTCAAGGAGTGGAACGACCGCGACCGTCGGCACCGCGAGGTGCGCCGCGTGCAGGACCTGGTCGGCCTCACCGACCTCGCCACCCGGAAGGTCCGCAAGCTCTCCGGGGGCCAGCGCCGCCGGGTGGGTCTCGCGCAGGCGCTGCTCGGCGAGCCGGGGATCCTGGTCCTCGACGAGCCCACCACCGGCCTCGACCCGAGCCAGCGCGCCGACCTGCGCCGGTGCCTGTCCGTGATCGGGGCCCACTCCGCCATCGTGCTGTCCACCCACCAGACCGAGGACGTCGCCGCGCTCTGCGAGCGGGTCGTGGTCCTCGCGGGCGGCACCGTCCGGTTCGACGGCCCCGTCACCGAGCTCGTGGCCACCGCGGCCGGCCGGGTGTGGCTCGCCGACGAGCCCGGCGCGGACGCCCACGTCAGCTGGCGCACCGGCACCGGTCGCCACCACGTCGTCGGGGGGACGCCGCCACCCGGCGCCGTCCCCGCCGAGCCCACGCTCGAGGACGCCTACCTGTTGATGCTCGGCCCGGACGCCGTCCGCGCCTCCGCCTGAGATTCCACCTGAGAACCCGCCAGAGACCAGGAGTGACCATGACCAGCCTGTCCGTGCCTGCGTCCGGCCTGTCCGGTCACCGGGCCATGGCCTTGATCGAGGCGCGCCGCGTGGCGCGGCACCCCGTCTTCCTCGTCGGGGTCACGCTGGCCTTCGGGGTGCTGGCCGTGATGCTCGCAGTCGACGATGCACCCGCCATGGGTGACCAGCTGGCACTCCCGGTGATCCCAGCCTTCTTCATCGGGCTCACGAGCCTGATCACCCTGGCCAGGTTGACCTGCTCCACCCAGGATGCGGCCGAGGCGGTGGCTACCGCGCCGGGCACCGAGGCCCGGCGCACGACAGCGCTGGCCCTCGCCTGCCTGGTTCCGTTCACGGCCGGCCTGGCGTTCACGGCGGCTCATCTGATCGCCGCTGCGGCGAGAGGGACCGACCCGCGCGAGTGGTGGTTCCAGACCCTGCCCGACTGGCAGGTCTGGAGCATCCTGCTCGCCCTCGGCCCGGTCGCCTGCCTGGGCGGCGGACTCCTCGGCGTCCTGACCGGTCGCTGGCTGCGGTTCCCGGGCGCCGCCGCAGTGGTCGTGGTCGCGGTGGTCGCCGTCACCATGATGGGTCAGTTCCCCGTGGCCGACGTGGACGGCCAGAGCCCCTCGGAGCTCCGGCTGTGGGTGCCCTGGGCGATGTTCCACTCGGGCTCGCTGCCCGACGGCACCGCCACCCTCTTCGCCGGCAACCCCGCCTTCTACCTCGGGTACCTGCTCTGCCTCTGCTCGGCTGCCGTGCTCGCCGCGATCTGGCACGACCGCACCGCTCGCACGGGTGCTGTGAAGGGGGCGATCGCCGCGGTGGTGGTGCTCGGCCTCGGGTTCCTGGCCCTCGCCGTCCTCACCGGCCCCGAGGACCAGATCTCCCCGCCGATCGCCTTTCAGATCGAGGGGTGAGCATGCGGTTCTGGTACGTCCGTCGCGGCGTCGCCTGGCCGGCCCTCGTGGTCTGCTGCGGCGTCGCGGTGGTCACCGCCCTCCTGGTGGATCGCTGGCCGGGCACCGCCCTCGTGCTGCTGCCCGCGGTCCTGGCGGGGTGCGCCGCCGCTGCCGCCTTCCTCTTCGACGAGCCGTCGGCGTCGGTGGTGGCGGTCACCCCGCGTGGGGGCAGCTGGCGATCGCTCGCCCGACTCGGGTGCGGCCTGGTGCCGTTGTCGCTCTGGGCGGCACTCGTCGTCGCCCGCCCCGGCGACGTTCCCCTCTCGCGGCCGGGCTGGCTGCTGCTGGGGGTCGCCACCATCGCGCTCAGCGCCGGGACCGCGGCGCTGCTCTCCCGTGGCCACCCGGTTCCTGGCCCGACACTGGCCTCACTCATCGTGCTGATCGTCCTGGCCCCGGTCGTCACCTTCGGCTTCCTCGACGTCCCGGTCCCGTTCCCCCTGTCCGGCTTCGAGCGGGGGATCCTCGGGTTCTGGTTGGCGCTCGCGGCGGTGGCCGTGCTGGTGTGCGCTGCCGCGCTGCGGCCACCGGTGCGTGGCTGGTCGGCGCGCCGCGCCTGAGCGCGGACGTGGTCGGGTAGGGCAGGCTGGGCCCGTGTCCAGTCCTGCCCAAGCGCCCGTCCGGGAGGCGGTGCGTGCCTACGCCGAGCTGCAGCCGACGCTGCGTGAGCCCACGCACCGCTACGTCGAGCTGGTGCAGAACCTGCTCGACGAGGCCGGCATCAACTACCAGACGGTCACCGGTCGGACCAAGAGCGTGGCGTCGTTCGCGGCGAAGGCGTCTCGGATGGCCGACGGTGAACCGCTCTACTCCGCACCGATGCAGCAGATCACCGACCAGATCGGGGTCCGGGTGATCACCTACGTCCACAGCGACGTGGCCGCGGTCGCCGCGGTCTTCGACGACCAGCTCGCGATCCTCGACGACCGCGACCTGGGTGAGGAGACCGCCAACCAGGGACGCTTCGGCTACGCCAGCCGGCACCTGCTGGTCGCCGTGGCCGAGCCCGCTCCCCCGTCGTACGAGGACCTCGCGGGTTTCCGCGCGAGCATCCAGGTCCGCACGGTGCTCCAGCACGCGTGGGCGGAGTTCGAGCACGACATCCGCTACAAGGGCACCGTCCCCGAGGAGCACGCCTCCGACCTGGACCGCCGCTTCACGCTCGCCGCCGGGCTGCTCGAGCTCGCCGACCAGGAGTTCGCCTCGATCCGGGCCCGGCTGGAGGCGACCGCCCCACCCGGCACGCCGGAGGCGGACCCGGCCGACCCACGGGTCAGCGGCCAGGAGCTCGCGGCCTTCCTCGCCGGTCAGTACTCCGACGCCGGCTGGTCCCACACCGACCACTACGGCTGGATCGCCGGGCTGCTGCTGGAGCTGGGGATCACCTCGTTGGGCGAGCTCGACGACCTGCTGTCCTCCGTCGACCCCGACGAGCTGATCGAGCAGATGGGCTACCGCCACCCCGCCGGCGCCGTCCGCCGCCTCGACGACGCGCTGCTGGCCATCTTCGGCGAGCAGTACGTCGAGCTCACCGGCAACTCCCACCGGGTCCCGCTGCTCCGTACCCGCCTCGACAAGCTGGACTCCGCCGAGGCCTGAGCGCCCGGCGGTTTCGAGGCTCGGGCCGCAGCCGGCCGGCGGTTTCGAGGCTCAGGCCGCAGGCGGCCTTCACACCTCAACCCCCGACCTCGGCCTCCGGGGGTTGAGGTGCGAGGAGCGCCAGCGTCCCGGGGGTTGAGGTGCGAGGAGCGCCAGCGTCCCGGGGGTTGAGGTGCGAGGAGCGCCAGCGTCCCGGGGGTTGAGGTGCGAGGAGCGCCAGCGTCCCGGGGGTTGAGGTGCGAGGAGCGCCAGCGTCCCGGGGGTTGAGGTGCGAGGAGCGCCAGCGTCCCGGGGGTTGAGGTGCGAGGAGCGCCAGCGTCCCGGGGGTTGAGGTGCGAGGAGCGCCAGCGTCCCGGAGGTTGAGGTGCGAGGAGCGCCAGCGACGAGCCTCGAAACCGCCGGGCTCGTCAGCGCGGATGTCAGGGTGGGGTGGTGTCCCCTGATGCCTACCGCGCGCCGATGGTCTCGCCGCGGGCTCTCACCGACGGCGTGGTCGGTGTCCGCGCGGTGGAGAACGAGCGCGACGAGGCCCGGCTGGCACGGTTCTGCGCCGTACCGGAGGGAACGTTCGTGTGGACACGGCTCGCGGGCGACTCCCACCTCGGCCGGGTCTGCGGGCCGTGCCGGACCGACCGGTCGGCCGCGGCGCTCGCGGACGAGCTGGTCCACGTCCGTCCCTGCGACTGGGTTCTCGTGGAAGGCGCGCTCGTGCCCGAGCAGGTCGGCTACGCGTTCTCCCGGGGCGGCCGGAACTTCCAGCGCATCGGCCTCCCCGGGGCCGGCGCGGCCACCGCCCGGGTGTGGGAGCTGCTCGGCTGAGCGACCACCGGAGGGGCGGCGGGGCTCGGCTCGACGTCGAGCCCGTCGGTGCCTGCTGGACCTCAGGCCCGCTCCACCTCGCTGCGGAGCTTGAGCACGACGGTGCCGTCCTGCTGCTCGATGACGTACGCCGGATCCGACGCGGAGCCGTGACGCGTCACCTCCGCACCCTTCGTGGTGCGGGTGACGTCGTCGTGGTGGACCTCGCTCACCCTCCCCTCGGCGCGCGAGGAGCCCCAGGCCCAGGTCACGGTCGTGCCGACACGGATCGCCATGTCCCGACGGTACGTCGACACCGGGCGTTCACGCCTCACCCCTTCCGCCGGGGCCCGCCATGCGGCAGGCTCCAGCGCCATGACCAGTCATCTCGGGACGGGTCGGGCGCTCGCGCTCACCCTCGCCACCACCCTCCTCGCCGTCCTCGGCCTCACCGCGCCGACGACCACCACCCCCGCCGCCCAGGCCGCCGCACCGCTCACCGTGGGCCAGGCGATCGGCCAGCAGAACGGGTCGTCGCAGACGGTCCGCGGCTACGTCGTCGGACAGCCGACCGCCACCCACACGGTCGTGACGTCCGGCTTCCCCAACGACTACGCGCTGGCGATCGCCGACTCGGCGGGCCAGACGAGCACCTCGCAGATGCTCTACGTGCAGATCCCCTCCGCGTTCCGGTCGCAGTGGGGTCTGAAGACGAACCCGGGTCTGATGGGTCGGCAGATCGACGTCACCGGGTCGCTCTCCGCCTACTTCTCGCACCCGGGTATGACCGGCACCTCGGCCTTCGCGTTCGCCGGCGGCACGACGGACCCGCCGCCCGGTGGCACCAGCCCCTGGGACTCCACCTACTACGCGCCGGCCATGGGCAAGTCCGGCAGCGCGCTCAAGGCCTCGCTGCACGACATCATCGACGGCCACACCACGCTCTCCTACGCCCAGGTGTGGACCGCGCTGCAGGACACCGACCAGGACCCGGGCAACACCAACAACGTGATCGAGCTCTACTCCGGCACCTCGATCTCCAAGACCCTCAACGGCGGCGACCCCGACGACTGGAACCGCGAGCACGTCTGGGCCCAGTCCCACGGCGGCTTCGGCACCGCGGCCGGCCCCGGCACCGACGTCCACCACCTCCGCCCCGAGGACGTGAGCGTCAACTCCACCCGCGGCAACAAGGACTTCGACCTCGGTGGCTCGGCCGTCTCGCAGTGCTCGGACTGCTGGACCGACTCCGACTCCTTCGAGCCCCGTGACGCGGTCAAGGGCGACGTGGCCCGGATGCTGTTCTACATGGACGTCCGCTACGAGGGCGACGACGGCTTCCCCGACCTCGAGCTCAACGACCAGGTCAACAACGGCTCGACCCCATGGCACGGCAAGGTCTCGGTGCTGCTCGCCTGGAACGCCGAGGACCCCGTGTCGAGCTTCGAGATGCGCCGCAACGACCGGATCCACTCCACCTGGCAGGGCAACCGCAATCCCTTCATCGACCACCCGGAGTGGGCCGAGTCGATCTGGTGAGCGTGTACGTCGAGCGCCCGGGGTCGCCCGGCCCAGCGTTCGACTCGGGTTCACCCAGCCGGCCACCCGCGGGTCACGTGTCGTCCACGTGACCCGCGGACCGTCGGGGTGTGACTCCTCCCCCGGTCCTCACCATCGGCCACCGCGGCGCCAGCGCCGACGCCCCCGAGAACACCCTGGCCGCCCTGCGCGTGGCCGTCGACGCCGGCTGCGACCTCGTCGAGGTCGACGTCCAGCGCACTCGCGACGGCGTGCTCGTGCTGGCCCACGACCCCGACCTCGCGCGCACTGCGGGCCTACCGCGCCGCATCGCCGACCTCACCCACGCCGAGCTGCTCCGGCTCGACGCCGGCGCCTGGTTCTCCCCCGCGTACGCCGGGGAGCGGATCCCCACGCTCGACGACGCCCTCGACCTGCTGGGCCCGACCGCGACCGGGCTGCTGCTCGAGGTGAAGCAGCCGGCGCTGCACCCCGGGATCGCGTTCGACGTGGCGCGCACCCTGCGCGCGCGTCCCGGGTACGCCGAGGCGGCGGCCGCCGGCCGGCTGGTCGTGCAGTCCTTCGACCACCGGGTGATGCGCCGGTTCGCGCGGCTCGCCCCGGAGATCCCGACCGGCCTGCTGGGCCACCCGCCCGTACGCCGGCTCCCGCTGCTGGCCGGCTGGGCGGCCTACGTCAACCCGCACCACCGGCGCACGACCAGGTCCTACGTCGCCGCCGTGCAGGCCGCCGGGATGCGGTGCTTCGTGTGGACCGCCGACCAGGACGGCGACCTGCGCCGGGCCGTCGACCTCGGGGTCGACGGCGTGATCTCCAACCGCCCCGACGCGCTGCAGCGGGTGCTCGCGCACCGGCTGGTCCCCGCCTGACCCATTGACCTCCCCGCGAGTTGGTAGGAAACTCACCGTCAACCACGTTTCGCCGTCAATCATTGACAGCGGATCGACGATGGATGACAACGACAGGGAGAAAGACCATGCAGCTCGGGATGCTGGTCCGGTCGCGCCGTCGCGCCACCGGAGTGACCCTCGGTGTGGCCGGCCTGGTGCTGGCCGGCCTGGCGGTGCAGCCGCCGGCCCAGGCCCAACCCCACGCACCGGCGGCGCAGGACGGGGCCCAGGACGACGCGCAGGAGGGCTGGGTCGAGAGCACGCTGGCCGCGATGACGCTGGAGGAGAAGGTGGGCCAGCTGTTCATGACCCACGCCTACGGCACCACCGCCGACACCCAGGCGCCCGCCGACGTCGCCGCCAACCAGAAGCTCTACGGCGTGGACAACGCCGAGCAGCTGATCGAGCGTTACCAGCCGGGCGGGATCATCTACTTCGCCTGGACCAACAGCGTGAAGAACCCGCAGCAGATCGCCGGGCTCTCCAACGGCATCCAGGACGCCGCGCTGGCCCAGCCGCACGGCATCCCCTCGCTCGTCGGCATCGACCAGGAGGGCGGCATCGTCGCCCGGATCGGCGCCCCCGCCACCCAGCTCCCCGGCAACATGGCGCTCGGCGCCGGCCGCAGCGCCCGCGACGCCCGGGACGCCGCCGCGGTCAACGGCGAGGAGCTCGCCGCGATGGGCATCAACTGGAACTTCGCGCCCGTCGCCGACGTCAACGTCAACCCGGCCAACCCGGTGATCGGGGTCCGCTCCTTCGGCGAGAACCCCCGCCTGGCCGCGACGATGACCGCCGCCCAGACCCGCGGCTACCTCTCCGCCGGCGTCGCCGGTGCTGCCAAGCACTTCCCCGGGCACGGCGACACCGCCACCGACAGCCACACCGGGCTCCCCGTCGTCGACCACACCCGGGAGGAGTGGGAGCGGCTGGACCGGCCCCCGTTCGAGGCCGCGATCGCGGCCGGGGTCCCGGCGATCATGACCGCGCACATCTCGGTCCCCGCCCTCGACCCGAGCGGTGACCCCGCCACCCTCTCGGAGCCGATCATGACCGGCATCCTGCGCGAGGAGCTGGGCTACGACGGCGTCGTCATCACCGACGCGCTCGACATGGCCGGCGCCAGCGCGACCTACGGCAACGACCGGGTCCCGGTGCTGGCCCTCAAGGCCGGCGTCGACATGCTGCTGATGCCGCCGGAGTTCGAGGTCGCCCACGCCGCCGTCCTCGAGGCGGTGGCGACAGGCGAGCTGACCGAGGAGCGGATCGACACCTCCGTCCGCCGGATCCTGACCCTCAAGCAGGACCTCGGCATCGTCGAGGACCCCTACGTCGACCCGGCGCTGGTCGGCGCGAGCGTCGGCACGGCCGCCCACCTCGCGACCGTGCAGGAGATCACCGACCGCACCACCACCCTGGTCCGCAACCACCGCGACCTGCTGCCGCTCGACCCCACCGACGGCGACGACGTGCTCGTCACCGGCTGGGGCGTGAGCACCACCGCCACCGTGGCCTCCGGGCTCGAGGAGGGCGGCTTCGACACCGACGTCGTCGAGACCGGCGCCAACCCCACCCCGGAGACGATCCGGTCGGTCCGCCAGCAGGCGAGGCGGCAGGACGTCGTCGTGGTGGTCACCAACCGTGCCGGGCTGGCCACCCAGTCCGGGCAGGCCGAGCTGGTCCGCAAGCTCGACGCCGGCCGTACGCCGGTGGTCGCCGTCGCGGTCCGCGACGCCTACGACGTCAACCAGTTCAAGAACGTCGACGGCTACCTGGCGACCTACTCCTACACCGCCGCGGCGCTCGACTCGCTGACCCGGGTGCTGCTCGGCGACCTCGGCCCCAGCGGCCGGCTGCCGGTCACCGTGCCGAAGCAGCGCGGGAGCGGCGTGCTCTACCCCTACGGCCACGGACTGGAGTACTGAGATGACGCACTTCTCCCCCAGCCGCCGGGGCCTCGTCCTCGGCGGTGCCGCCACCGTCGCCTCCGCCGGCGTGCTCGCCGTACCCGCACAGGCCCGCCCGGGGCACGGACACGCTCACGGCAACCGGGTCCTCACCGGCTTCGACACCCTGGCCCGCGACGGCTACGCGATGGTCGCCGGCCAGCGGGTCGGGCTGATCTCGAACCCGACCGGCATCGTCGCCGACCTGCGACACGAGGTCGACGTGATGGCCGCCGACGACCGGGTCGACCTGGTCGCCGCGTTCGGGCCGGAGCACGGCTTCCGCGGCAGCGCGCAGGCCGGCGCCTCCGAGCCGGGCGGCCCCGACCCCCGCACCGGCGTCCCCGTCTACAACACCTACGGCAAGTCGCCGGCGCAGATCGCCGACTACCTCACCGAGGCGGGTGTCGAGACGGTGATGTTCGACATCCAGGACGTCGGCGCCCGGTTCTACACCTACATCTGGACGATGTACGACTGCATGGTGGCTGCCTCGCTGGCCGGCGTCCGGTTCCTGGTGCTCGACCGGCCGAACCCGATCAGCGCCACCGCGGCGTACGGGCCGGTGATGCACCCCGAGAACGCCACGTTCGTCGGCCGCAAGGCGATCTCGCAGCAGCACGGCATGACCGTCGGCGAGCTGGCGCGGCTGTTCAACGCCGAGTTCCTCCCCGAGGACGCGACCGCCGACGGGCCGGTCGACCTGGCGGTGTCGCGGATGCGCGGCTGGCGCCGCGGGATGTACGCCGAGGAGACCGGTCAGCCGTGGGTGATGCCCTCGCCGAACATGCCGCGGGTCGAGACCGCGGTCGTCTATCCCGGCACCTGCCTGTTCGAGGCCACCAACCTGTCCGAGGGACGGGGGACGACGCGACCCTTCGAGCTGATCGGCGCACCCTGGGCCGACCACCGGTGGGCCGGGGCGCTGCAGGCCGCCGGGCTGCGGGGCGTGGAGTTCCGCGAGGCCTACTTCGCGCCGCTGGCCTCCAAGCACACAGGCACGACCTGCGCGGGCGTGCAGCTGCACGTGACCGACCGGGACGACTTCGACGCGATCCGCACCGCGATCACGATGATGACGACCTGTCGCGACCTCTACGACGAGTTCGGCTGGCGCGAGACCACGGGGCCGTACTGGATGGACAAGCTCACCGGCACCGACCGGGCCCGGCTCGCGATCGACGCCGGCGCCGGTCCCGCCGAGGTGGTCGCGGGCTGGCAGCAGGATCTCGCCGACTTCCGCGAGGTCCGGGCCGAGCACCTGCTCTACCGCGGGCGGCGGTCGTGAGGGGTGCGCTGGTACCGGCCCTCGCGCTGGGGCTCGTGGTGAGCGGTGCGGCCGCCGCCGCGGGTGGGCCGGCCGGTCGGGGTGCGCCCGACGACCGGCACAAGCCGGCCCGGGTCGCGGCCCACGACGGCGACGTGACGCCGGACGACCTGCGCTTCCCCCACCACCGGCTGCGACCCGGCAGCGCGCGACAGGCGCGGCTGCTGCCGGAGCCGATGGCCCGGATGTCGCAGGACCTGCGGGCCTTCCTCGAGCCGTCGCCCACCCACCCGCTGTACGCCGGCGGCGTGGTGCTGGCCTCGCGGCACGGGGTGGTGGCGGTGCACGACGCGGCGGGCAAGGCGGTGCGCTACGACTCCCAGGACGGTGCCCACACCGAGCTGCCCGCCGAGCAGCAGGTGCCGATGCGTCGCGACACCATCCTCGACCTCGCCTCCGTGACCAAGACGTTCACGACCATCGTGGTGATGCAGCAGGTCGAGGCCGGCCGGGTCGAGCTCGACGAGCCGGTGGCGACGTACCTCCCGGCCTTCGCCGAGAACGGCAAGCAGGACGTCACCGTCCGCGACCTGCTGACCCACACCGGCGGACTGCCGGCGTGGCTGCCGCTCTACAGCCGCTACGACACGGTCGAGGAGCGGTTCGCGGCGGTGCTCGCGGTCGAGCCGAGGACGGGACCCGGCGAGGCCTACGTCTACTCCGACCTCGGCCTGATCACGCTCGGCCTGCTGGTCGAGGAGGTCACCGGGCAGCCACTCGACGAGGTGGTCACCGAGGGCATCACCGGTCCGCTCGGGATGTCAGACACGATGTTCACGCCGCCGGCCTCGCTGCGGGACCGGATCGCCGCCACCGAGGCGCAGCCGTGGGCCGGTCGGGAGATGATCCGCGGCGAGGTGCACGACGAGAACGCCTGGTCGCTGGGCGGCGTCGCCGGCCACGCCGGACTGTTCTCGACGGCCCGCGACCTCGCGGTGCTGGCACGGACGCTGCTCAACGGCGGCCGCTACGGCCGGACCCGGATCCTCGGGACCGACACGGTGCGGGCGATGCTGGTCGACGAGAACGCCGAGTTCCCCGGCGACGCGCACGGGCTCGGCTTCGAGCTCGACCAGCGCTGGTACATGGACGGGATGGCCAGCCCGGTCACGTTCGGCCACACCGGCTACACCGGCACCTCGGTGGTGATCGACCCGCTGGCGGACTCCTTCGTGATCCTGCTGACCAACCGGGTGCACCCGACCCGCGACTGGGGCAGCAACAACCCGGCCCGGCGTGCGGTCGCCCGCGACCTGGCCCGGGCGGTTGCGGTGAGGCCGCGGGAGGGCCGGACCGCGTGGTTCTCCGGGATCGGAGACGCCCGCACGGTGACGCTCTCCACGCCCGACCTCGACGGGCGGGTGCTCGACTTCGCGCTCTGGTACGACACCGAGGCCGGCTACGACGAGCTGGCGCTCGAGGTCTCCACCGACGACGGAGAGAGCTGGACGGCACTGCCCTACACGCTGTCCGGGGAGCCGGTTCCCGACGGGGTCGTCTCCGGCTTCGGCGGGCGGAAGTGGCACGACGCCTCGGCCGTGCTGCCCTCCGCCCCCGCCGGCTCGTCGGGGGTGCAGGTGCGCTGGCGCTACGCCAGCGACGCCACCAGCCAGGGCCGGGGCGTCTACGTCGACCGGGTGCGGCTGGACCGCCGGCGGCTCGACGGCCGGCTCGACGGGAACGGCTGGGCACCCTCACGCACCTGAGGCCCCCCGCGCCTGCGGCGGTTTCGAGGCTCGTCGCTGGCGCTCCTCGCACCTCAACCCCCGGAGGTCCCCGGGGGTTGAGGTGCGAGAGTCCGGCACCCCGGGGTTGAGGTGCGAGTCCCCCTCCGAGGTGCGAGAGTCCGGCACCCCCGGGGGTTGAGGTGCGAGCGAAGCGAGCCTCGAAACCGCCGGCCCCTCCCCCGTCGCTGAGGTGCGAGGTTTCGACACGGGCGCTGCGCGCCCTGCTCAACCCCCAGCTCCGCGCCCGCGGCGGTTTCGAGGCTCGTCGCTGGCGCTCCTCACACCTCAACCCCCGCGCCTCCCCGGGGGTTGAGGTGCGAGAGTCCGGCACCCGGGGGTTGAGGTGCGAGCGAAGCGAGCCTCGAAACCGCCGGCCCTATCGCGCCGTGAGTTGGGCGTGCACCGCAGCGTCGGTCACGCCGCGCTCGACCAGGGCCAGCCACGCCGCTCCGGCGGCGGGCTGGTCCGCCCGGCCGGGGTCCGGCAGCCCACGCCGGGCGATGCCGGCGGCGACCCCGTCGCGGACCGGTCCGGGGGCGGTGAGCAGCGCGCCGGCGAGCACCACCGGGCCGGGGCCGGCGGGTCGTACGGCGTCGAGGGAGGCCAGCAGCCCCGCGACCCCGCGTTCCACGATCGCGGTGGCGACCGGGTCGCCGGCCCTGACCTGCGCGCTCACGACCGGGGCGAGGGTGCCGAGCGCCGCCGGCGCCCGGGAGTACGCCGCCGCGATCACGTCCTGCACGCCGCCGGGTCCACCCAGCAGCTCGTGGAGCAGCGGTGGGACCAGCCCGGTGTCGGGTCCGCGGCCGTCGAGCGCGGCGACCACGGCGACCAGCGCCTCGCGGGCCAGCCACACCGCCGAGCCGACGTCGCCGAGCAGCCAGCCCGCCCCGTCGGCCTGGCGGGTCACCGACCGGTCGACGACGGCGGCGGCTCCCGCGCCGGTGCCGGCGACGAGCACCGAGCCGGTCGGGCCGGGCTCGCCCGCGGCGTACGCCGTGAGCAGGTCGGTGACCACCCGCGGGACGGTGGTGATCCCCAGCCGACGCCAGGCCTCGGCGGCGTCCGCGCTGACCCGCTGGTGCCCGGCCGCGCCGGCCCCGGCGACACCGAGCACGCCCCCGACGACCGCCGCCGGGTCGTGCCGCCCGAGCGCGGCCGCGACCGCCTCGACCAGCCGGTCGACCGGGTCGCCACCGCTGGAGCGCTGGTTGAGCCCGGCCGCGGTGCCGTGTCCGAGCCGGCGCCCGGAGGCGTCGGCGAGCAGCGCGCGGGTCGTCGTCCCGCCGGCGTCGACGCCGATCACGAGGTCCACGCGGGTCACCGTACTGAGAAGTCCGTCGTAGGTCATTGCCGAACACGAAGAAATGTGGGTAACTTTCCAACATGTCCGACTCCGCCGCTCCCGACACGGGTGTCCGGATCCGCTCGCTGCTCCCCTCGCTGGCCCCGGCCGAGCGTCGGGTGGCCGAGCGGGTGCTGGCCGACCCCGCCAGCGTCGCCGCGTCCACCATCAGCGCGCTGGCCCACGAGTGCGGCACCTCGGAGACCACGGTCATCCGGTTCTGCCGGGCGGTCGGCTTCACCGGCTATCCCGCGCTCCGGCTGGCGCTGGCCGCCGAGGGCGGGCGCAGCCACGGCACCGACGCCCGCGAGCTCGGCGGCGACATCGTGGCCGACGACGACCTCGACGCCGTGGTCGCCAAGATCGCGTACGCCGACGCCCGCGCGGTCGAGGAGACGGCCGACCAGCTCGACGTCGCCGCGCTCCACGACGTCATCGACGCGCTGGTCGCCGCGCCCCGGGTCGACGTCTACGGCGTGGGCGCCAGCGGCTTCGTGGCGCTCGACCTGCAGCAGAAGCTGCACCGGATCGGCCGGGTCGGCTTCGCCTGGCCCGACCCCCACATGGCGCTGACCAGCGCCGCGCTGCTCACGCCCGGCGACGTGGCGGTCGCGATCTCCCACTCCGGCGCCACCCAGGACACCCTCGACGCGCTCGCGCTGGCCCGCCGCAACGGCGCGACCACCGTCGCGATCACGAACTTCCCGCGCTCCCCGCTCGCCGAGCTCGGCGACCACGTGCTGACCACCGCGGCCCGCGAGACCACCTTCCGCTCCGGCGCCACCGCCAGCCGGCTCGCCCAGCTCACGGTCGTCGACTGCGTCTTCGTCGGCCTGGCCCAGCGCACCTACGAGACCAGCCAGCGGGCGCTCGAGCTCACCGCCGACGCGGTGCGGGGCCGTCGGATCGAGCGGAAGGGACAGCGGTGACCACCCTCCCTCCGCCGGCGCCCGTCCACGCCCCGACCGAGCTGCGCCACCCGGCGACGGCCGACCTCGACCTGCTCCCCACCGGTGAGCTGCTGGCGCTGATCAACGCCGAGGACGCCTCCGTCGCCCCCGCCGTCGCCGCCACCCTGCCGGACCTCGAGCGGGCCGTCGAGCTCGGCGTGACCGCGCTGCGCGAGGGCGGGACCATCCACTACTTCGGGGCCGGGACGTCCGGGCGGATCGCCGCCATGGACGCCGCCGAGCTCCCCCCGACCTACGGCGTGACGCCCGACCGGGTCGTCGCCCATCACGCCGGCGGCGCAGCCGCGCTCGGCACCGCGCTGGAGAACGTCGAGGACGACGAAGCCACCGGCGCGGCCGACGCCGGCGTGCTGCGGCCCGGCGACCTCGCCGTCGGGCTGACCGCCAGCGGCCGCACGCCGTACGTCGCGGGGGCGCTCACCCACGCGCGCTCGCTCGGCGTCCCGACCGTCCTGGTCTCCTCCGACCCCGATGCCGCGATCGCGCCGCTGGCCGACGTCCACGTCTGCGCCGACACCGGGCCGGAGGTGCTCTCGGGGTCGACCCGGATGAAGGCGGGGACCGCGCAGAAGCTGGTGCTCAACGCGTTCTCGACCGCAGTGATGGTCCGGCTCGGCCACACCTACTCCAACCTGATGACCGGCGTCGTCGCCAAGAACGCCAAGCTCCGAGGCCGGATGGTCGGCATCCTCGGCCAGGCCAGCGGCTGCGACCTCGACACCTGTGCCGCGGTGCTCGCCGACTCCGACGGCGACCTGCGGCTGGCGATGGTCCGGCTGCTCGCCGACGTCGACGCCGACCGCGCCCGGGCGGCGCTCGACGCGGGCGACGGCGTCGTGCGCGCGGCGCTGGCCCACCTCGCAGCCGGCCCGGACACCCACCCAGACCCCCACTCCCCCACCACTCCCTGACGGGACACGACGAAAGGTTCACCAGATGCTGAAGCGGCCGATGCTCGGGCTCGCGTCCGCCGGACTCGGGGTTGCGATGCTCGCAGCGTGTGCCCCGGGCACGTCCTCCTCGGACGGCGGCGACGGCGGCGACGGGACCACGCTCGAGGTGTGGTCCTGGCGCACCGAGGACGTCGACGAGTACGAGCGGATCTTCGACGCCTACGAGGCCGAGCACGAGGGCGTGACGGTCGAGTTCAAGCCCTACGTCGCCACTGAGTACGACACCATCCTCTCCACCGGCCTCAGCGCCAAGGGCGGCCCCGACGTGGCGCAGCTGCGCGCCTACGGCGGCCTGCAGCCGCTGTGCGAGGCGGGCCGGCTGGTCGACCTCGAGGCCGAGGACGTCGACGTCTCCGCGATCCCCGAGGACATCCAGCAGGGTGCACGCTGCGAGAGCGACGGGGCGCTGTACGGCGTCCCGTTCGCCAGCCAGGCGCTGGTCGTCTACTACAACAAGGCGATCTTCGCCGACAACGGCCTCGAGGAGCCGCAGACCTGGGAGGAGCTGATGGCCGCCGGGCGGACGCTCCAGGAGGCCGACGTCACGCCGTACGCGGTGACCGGCAAGGACACCTGGGTGCTGCCGATGCTCCACGACCTCTTCACCGCGCCGCGCTACGGCGGGCCGGAGTTCGAGGAGGCCGTGCAGAGCGGCGAGGCCGACTTCACCGACGCCGACTACGTCGCCTCGATCGAGACGATGGAGGAGGTCACGCCGTACTTCCCGGAGGACGTGATCGGGGTCGACTACGCCACCGCGCAGACGCTGTTCACCAGCGAGAGGGCCGCGATGTACCCCGGCGGCTCCTTCGAGCTGGCCTTCTTCCAGCAGCAGAACCCCGACCTGGACCTCGGCGTCTTCGCGGTCCCGCCGCCCCCGGGCGCCGTCGTCGACGAGGCGATGACGCCGGGCTGGGTGGACGCCTCCTTCGGTGTGAACGCCGACTCGCCGAACCAGGAGGCCGCGGTCGAGCTGGTGCGCTGGATGGCCACGCAGGACTTCGGGCAGCTGGTGAGCGACGAGCTCAAGCAGCTGAACCCGGTCGAGGGCGTCACCGCTGACGACCCGGTGCTGCAGGAGATCTCCGAGCTGCGCACCGAGTCGCCCACGCCGTACCTGCTGCTGCAGGACTTCCGCTACGGCGAGCCGACCGGCACCGACCTGATGGCGGCCGGGCTGCAGAAGATGCTGCTGGGTGACGCCGACGCGGCCGACGTCTCCGCCGACCTGCAGAAGGGCATCGCTCAGTGGTTCGAGCCCGAGGCGTGACGGGCCGGCGGGGTCGGCGCGGCACTGGTGCTGCCACCAGTCGTCGCCCGGCCCCGCCGCTCCCGGTGCTGGCGGCGTTCCTGCTCCCGGCGCTGGTGCTCTACTCGGTGTTCGTCGTCTACCCGCTGTTCTCCGCGCTGCAGTACAGCCTGTTCGACTGGGCGGGCACGGCCCGCAGGGGCTTCGTCGGGCTCGACAACTTCGTCGCACTGTTCACCACGTTCCCGCTCGACGAGCAGCTGGTCAGCGCCTTCGGGCACAACGTGGTCTTCTTCGTCGGCACGATGCTGATCCAGAACACGCTGGGGCTGACGTTCGCCGTGCTGCTCTACCGCAAGCGGATCACGCGGCGGGTCTTCCAGACCCTGTACACGCTGCCCTACCTGGTCAGCCCGCTGGTCGTGGGCTACCTGTGGGTGCTGATGCTGCGACCGCAGTTCGGTGTCCTGAACGCGGCGTTCGACGCGGTCGGTCTGGAGTCGTTCTCCCAGCCCTGGCTGGGCGATCCGGACACGGCGCTGCCGGTCGTGATCCTGATCAACGCCTGGCAGTGGGTGGGCTTCCCGATGCTGCTGTTCGGCGCCGCGCTCGCCTCGATCCCCGAGGAGTACGACGCAGCCGCGCGGGTGGACGGAGCCGGGCCGTGGCGCGCGTTCCGCCACGTCACGCTGCCGCTGCTGACACCGGCGCTCGGGACGGTCACGGTGCTGACGTTCATCGGCTCGTTCAACCTGTTCGCGCTGGCCTACGCCGTCGGAGGCTCGAAGGGCGACCCGGCCGGGGCGATCGACGTGCTCGGCCTGGTCTTCTACCGGACCGCGTTCGAGGGCGGCGTGAACGCGATCGGGCTCTCCTCCGCGCTCGCCGTGCTGATGTTCGTGTTCATCTTCGGCATCGCGCTGGTCGCCAACCGCTGGCTGCGGCGCAAGGAGGCTGAGCTCACGTGACGACTGACGTGACGACCCGCTCGACGACTGACGCGACGAGTGGCGCGAGAGTGACGCGACGACCCGCCCGAGGGGACGCGCCCCGATGTCGGAGGGGACGCGCCGCGTGCTGGTGCTGCTGCTGCTCGCGGCGTACGGCGTGGTGGCGGTCGGGCCACTGCTGTTCATGCTGCTCAACTCGTTCCGGCCGAGCACCGAAATCTTCAACGACCCGCTCGGCCTCCCCACCGAGCTCTACCTCGGCAACTACGTCGAGGCGTGGCGCGAGGCGCAGTTCGCGACGTACTTCAGCAACTCGGTGATGGTCGTGGTCGCCGGCGTCGTGCTCTGCACGGTGGTCTCGGCGATGGCGGCGTACCCGCTGGCGCGCTACGAGTTCCGCGGCAACACCGTGCTGACGGCCTACTTCATCGCCGGGCTGACGCTGCCGATCGAGCTCGCGGTGGTGCCGATCTTCTACCTGCTCGGGTCGATGGGGCTGGTGGACTCCCGGATCGGGCTGGTCCTGGTGTACGCCGCGACCGGCATCCCGTTCTCGGTGTTCATCCTGGCCGCGTTCATGCGCGGCCTGCCGCGCGAGCTCGAGGAGGCGGCGCGACTCGACGGCGCCGGGGAGTTCCGGATCTTCGCGCGCGTCATGCTGCCGCTGGTGAAGCCGGCGATCGCGACGGTGTCGATCTTCCAGTTCGTGCAGCTGTGGAACGACTTCTTCTTCCCGCTGGTGCTGCTGCGGACCACCGAGAAGTACACCCTCCCCGTCGGCCTCACCAACTTCTTCGGCGAGTACCAGACCAACTGGGGCGCCGTCTTCGCCGGCCTGGTCATCACCACCGCCCCGCTGGTGATCCTGTTCCTCTTCCTCACCCGCCAGATCGTCTCCGGTCTCGTGGGCGGCATGGGGAAGTAGCGGCCCGGCTCACGTGGACCCCCGGTGGTTGAGGTGCGAGCGCACCGCCCGGTGGTTGAGGTGCGAGCGCACCGCCCGGTGGTTGAGGTGCGAGCGCAGCGCCCGGTGGTTGAGGTGCGAGCGCAGCGCCCGGTGGTTGAGGTGCGAGCGCAGCGAGCCTCGAAACCGCCGGGCACGCCGTCTCGGGACCTTGGGCCCTGCCCCTACCCGGGCAACCGAGCCACCCTTGAGGTGAGGAGGTGGTGAACATGGCATCCAACAACGCAGGCGCCGCCGGTGGCGGTGCGATCTACGGCCTCGGGATGTTCGGTGCGTGGGTGTGGTTCTGGCAGCTGGCCGACTCCTTCTGGGAGTACGTCTACGCGATCTTCCAGGGCGTCTTCTGGCCCGCCTACATGGTGTTCGAGGCGTTCAGCGCCCTGTCCTGAGGGACCCACCCAGGAGCCGGTCTCGCAGCATGGATGGACGGCTGGCCCGTCCGCGGATCCGTGTGAGCATCGAGTCTCGTGACCACTCGGGACGACACGACCATCCAGCCGACCGCCGAGGACCGCAGCGCACGCGTCGCCGTGACCCTGTTCCCGGTCCTCATCCTCGCCGGCGCCGCCGTCGCCTTCCTGACGCCCGACACGTTCACGCCGCTGGGGTCGATCATCACCCCGCTGCTCGGCGTGATCATGTTCGGGATGGGGCTGACCCTGACGCTGCCGGACTTCCAGCTCGTCGCCACCCGGCCGTTGCCGGTGCTGCTCGGCGTCGTCGCGCAGTACGCCGTGATGCCGCTGCTCGGGCTCGCGATCTCGGTCGCGCTGCAGCTGCCTGCTGACCTCGCGGCGGGAGTGATCCTGGTGGGGTGCGCGCCGGGCGGGACGTCGTCGAACGTGGTCACCTACCTCGCCAAGGGCGACACCGCGCTCTCGGTGGCGATGACCTCGGTCTCGACACTGCTCGCGCCGCTGCTGACACCCCTGCTGACGCTGTGGCTCGCCGGTCAGTACCTCCCCGTCGACGGCGCCGGCATGGCGCTCTCGATCCTGCAGATCGTGCTGCTGCCCGTCGCGGCGGGTCTCGTCGTCCGGCTGCTCCTGCCCCGGCTCGTCACCCGTGCGCTCCCGGCACTGCCGTGGGTCTCGGTCGGCGCGATCACGCTGGTCGTCGTGGCCGTGGTGGCGGGCAGCGCGGAATCGATCGTCGACGCCGGCCTGCTGGTGCTGCTCGCGGTGGTGCTGCACAACGGCCTCGGCTTCGCGTTGGGGTACACCGTCGGTCGGCTCACCGGCCAGCCGGAGCGGGTGCGGCGCACGATGTCGGTCGAGGTCGGGATGCAGAACTCCGGCCTGGCCGCCGGCCTCGCCGCGCAGTACTTCAGCCCGCTCGCGGCCCTGCCCGGAGCGGTGTTCTCGGTCTGGCACAACGTGTCGGGAGCCGTGCTCGCCGCCTACCTGAGGCGACGTCCGGTCACCTCGGATAGCTGAGCACGACGTCGCCGGTGCAGGTCGCGTCGACGTAGGCCGTCTGGTCGTCCCTGGTCGCGTAGCCCGACAGGCAGACGTCGTCCTCGCGGGCGGAGGGGTTGACGAGGACATAGGTGGAGTCGGCGTCCTCGACCCTCCGCTGCGCCTTGCGCACAGTGGCAGCCACGACCCTCCCGTCGAGGTCGGCGAGGTCGAAGCGCTCGCCCTCCGTGGTGCCGCGCCCGGTCGACTTCCGCCAGTCCCCGTCGTAGTACCAGCCGTAGGAGCGCCGACCCTTCTCGCCGACCGGGACCTCCACCACCGCGTAGCCGGGGTAGACGGTCGCGCCGAAGACCACGGTCGACCCGGTCTTGTCCGCCACTTCCGCGACGAACCCCTCGAAGCCCCGGGCGGACGTCAGGTCGACCAGGACCCGCCGATCGGCCACGCCCGTCTCCACCCCGCTGTCGGTGACCTCGTCGGCGAACAGTGCGCCGGTCACGCCCACTCCCGCCAGCACCACGAAGAGCACGGCGGCCACGAGCACCCCCACCAGCCCGCGCCCGGCCTGCTCTGGACGCGCCTGCAGCCGTGCCGTCGGCGTCGCCTCCCGGACCGAGCCGGTCAGGTCCGTGGCCGGCGCCGGCTGGGCGATCGACACGGCCGACGGAGAGGGCAGGTCGCGGGTGAGGGTGAGGATCTCGGCCATGGTCCGGGCCTGCTGCAACCGTTGGACCCGAAGCTCGGAGTCGGCCTGGGTGATGAGGCCGCCCGCGTACGCCGCGTCGACCACCTCGAGGGCAGCGTCGCGGTCCGCGTCCTTCGCCTTCCTGAACGGGTCGGTCACGTGCTCAGGCTAGGGCCGAACGACGATGCGCGTCGCCCTTCAGGCCCCGCCGGTGCTGACCCCTCACGTCCGCCGGTGGAACCGGACGTCACCGTTGGGCAGCGTGGTCAGGTCGTAGCGCCGGTCGTGGGCCCGGTGGTGGTGATGGCCGCAGAGCAGCAGCCCGTCGTCGACGTTCGTCGAGCCGCCCGCCGACCAGGCGGTCCGGTGGTGGGCCTCGCACCAGGCGGCAGGGACGTCGCAGCCCGAGGCACGACACTCGCCGTCGCGCACGCCCATCGCGATCCGCATCGCCGAGTCGTGGAACCGCCTCTTGCGCCCGACGTCGAGCGGCCGGGACGCACCGGCCAGCACCATCGGCAGGATGCCACTGGTGCAGGCCAGCCGGCGGGCCTCACCGGGGCTGATCGCCGCACCGGTGAGCAGCCGGGCCGCGCCCAGCTGGTCGGTCAGCTGGTCGTGGTCGATGGTGACCACGAGGGTCGCGGCCACACCGCCGTGGGCCGGGACGACGTCGCAGGGCAGACGCTCCAGCAGCGTGCAGAGACCCTGCGCGAGCAGCCGCGGGTAGGGCACGCGCTCCCCCGACTCCGGGTCGCGGCGGTCGACGCCCTCGAGGTGGTCACGGCGGGGCGAGGCGAAGGCGTGGAGCTGGGTGTAGAGCAGGTCGGCGTGGAGCACCGGGATGCTGGCCGTGATCCGGACCAGACCGTTGCCGAGGTCGCGCCGACTGACGGCCATGGTGGCGCGGGCACGCCGCTCCGCCGCCTCCAGCGCGTCGCGCTCGTGCTCGTCGGCGACGTCGGGGGCGACCACCTCCAGCACCCGCCGACCGAGCACCCGCAGCTCGCGCGGGCCGAAGTCGGCCGCCCGCGCGACCAGGTGCTGCTCCGCAGCGGCCAGCAGGTCGCCGCCCAGGTCGGACGGGAGGGCGTCGAGGGCTGCGGCGATGACCTCCGCCTGGGCACGCGAGACGTCCCCGGCCGACAGCGCCGCGGCCAGCACCTCGAAGCGCCGGTCCAGCGCGTCCGCCAGCCGCTGCAGCCTGGTCCCCTGACCGCGCTCCAGCCGGGCCTCGGCCGCGAGCCACTGCCCCGGCGTCCGGGCGGCGTCCTCGTCGGCCACGTCGGAGGCCACGGCCAGCACCGAGGCGCGCAGCCCCTCCAGGCGCGCGATCTGGCGCGAGAGGTCGAGCAGCACGTCGCGCTTCGCCGACGTGGGCAGGTAGAGCGCGGAGCTGCCCGCGGCGTCGTCGAGCGCAGCGGACACCGAGGCGACACACCGCTCGATGGGGTGCTGCAGGGGGACGGCTGCCTGGCTCATGCCTCCACGCTCCGCGCGACCACCGACAAGACCCGTGCCTGTCCGGGAGCCCTGTGGACAAGGGCGTTCCGGGGCCGGATGTGGAGGGATACCGGCCCCGGAACTGGGAGGGAGGAGGGGTGGGGCGTCAGCCCTGGGCGATCCAGGGGGTCAGCTCCCGGCGGTCGCCGACCCAGTCGACGAGACCGTGCGACGTACCGTCGGTGCGGGTGCCGGAGGCCCGCATCCCGACCCGCACCTCCGTGGCACCGTCGAGGCTCTCGCGCGAGACCCGGAGGTGCACCTCGTCCGCGCGGTAGTCGAGCGTCATCTCGTAGGAGCCGTCGACCGGCTGGCCCCAGTGGGCCCGCGCGAAGCCGTCGGCCTCGAGCAGCTGGTAGTCGGTGCCGTCGTAGAAGCCGCCGACCAGGACGTACTCCGGGCCCCAGTCGTCGCGGTCGGTGTCGAGGTAGATCCGGCCGCCCGCGCCGCTGGCGAAGTCTGGTCTCAGGTTCTCGTGGGTGGAGGTGACGTGCAGGTTCTGCTGCCCGAGCTTCGCCGAGAGGGCGAGGACGTCGGAGCCGTGGCCGGTGTCGCGGGCGTCGTCGACGCCGTGGCGCTCGGCGTTCGCAGGTCCGGCGAGACCGACACCCAGACCGAGGGTGAGGGCAGCGGCCGACAGGGCGACGGTGGTGCTGGTGAGGGAGGTACGCATGACTGTTCTCGGTTTCTCGTGAGTGGTGGGCCGCCCTGTCGGGCGCGTTCCGCGAGGGGAACGTGCCACCAAGACGCCGTCACCGCCGAGGAGGTTGCAGTCCGCACCCAGGCCCTGTGGATGACCGGCTCGCGGCCCGCGCGGAAGGGGAAGGGTGAGGGGCATGACCTTCGCACCGATCATCCGTTCCCAGCAGGACCTCGAGGACGCCTGGCGTCAGCTGATGGGGCCGTTCGGCTTCTCCGGCCGCAGCATCTGGGTGCTGCTCGTGGACTCCGAGGACCGTCCGTTCCCCCACCTGACCCAGATCGAGCAGGCCGACGCCGTGCCGACACCCGAGGAGCTGGGTGACTTCGCCCAGACCGTCGCGCTGCTGCTGGAGGAGTTCGCCCCCGGTGGCCGGGTCGCCTTCCTGCGCAGCCGCCCCGGGGCGCCCGGCGTCACCGACGACGACCGGGCGTGGGCCCGGGTGCTGTACGACGCCGGCCGGCTCGCCGGCATCCCGGTCGAGATCGTGCACCGGGCCTGCGACCACGACCTGGTCCCGATCCCGCTGGACGAGGTGCTCCCCGACCCCGCTGCCTGAGGGTTGTCTACGCCTCCAGCTCGCGCTCGGCGGGGCGCGACCGCCTGCCGCGCCTGGCCCGCTCGGCCGCCTTCCGCGCCGCGCGGCCGGCGCGCTTGCGGACCTTCGCGGCCTCGAACTCCTCGGGCGTGACCCGCTGGGAGAGGTCGGCGGTCTTCACGAGCTCGGCGACGGGGGTGGCCACCTCGGGATAGACGGCCACGGGCTCCTCGCCCGCGAAGACCACGTAGACGACCTCGTTGCCGTCACGCTGGCGCAGCACGCTGCCCTGGGTCACGGTCGCCGCCTTGTCGAAGGCGGCGTGCCGATGGGCCAGGCGGCGGCGCTGGGCCTCGACCGACTCCTTGACCGTCGGCCCTGCCACCTTGACCGCCGCGGCGACGTGCGGCCCGTACTTGGCCGCCAGCTTGGCGGCCCTGGCGGCAGTGGACGGTGCGGACATCGTTCCTCCAGTCGTCGTGCTGAACAGGGAGCAGGTGGGGCCCTCGCAACCTATCCGGTCGACCATCCCGCGCCGCTCGGGAGCATGGGTGGTTCCACCCATGCCCGGGCGCCACGATGCGCGGTACGACCGACGCGGGCCGGCGCCGCCCGAACCTAGCGTCGACGACATGGACACCACAGAGATCGAGACCGTCGTCATCGGGGCCGGCCAGGCCGGCCTGGCCACCGGCTACCACCTGCAGCGCCGCGGGCGCCCGTTCGTGATCCTGGACGCCGCCACCCGGATCGGCGACCAGTGGCGCCGGCAGTGGGACTCGCTCAGGCTCTACACGCCCGCGCGGTACGACGGCCTGCCCGGCCTGCCGTTCCCGGGCGACGGCTGGCACTTCCCCGGCAAGGACGAGGTCGGTGACTACCTCGAGTCCTACGCGCGGACCTTCGAGCTGCCGGTCCGGCTGGAGACCCGGGTGACCGCCCTCGAGCAGGAGGATGACGGCTTCCTCGTCACCACCGACCGCGGCAGCTGGCGCTGCGAGAACGTGGTGGTCGCCACCGGCACCTTCGGCCGCACGCCGGAGGTCCCGGATCTCGCCCGGCACGTCGACCCCGCGGTCCTGCAGCTGCACTCCAGCGAGTACCGACGCCCCGGCCAGCTGCGCGACGGGCCCGTGCTGGTCGTCGGCGCGAGCCACTCCGGCTGCGACATCGCCTACGAGCTCGCCGAGTCCCGGCCCACGATCCTCGCCGGCCGCGACTGCGGCCAGATCCCGCCGCGCCTGGAGTCGCCGGCGATGCACCGTCTGTTCCCGGTGCTGCTGTTCGCCTGGCGCCACGTGCTCACGCGGCGGACGCCGGTCGGCCGCAAGGAGATGGCCGGCGTCCGGCACCACGGCGGTCCGATGCTGCGCGTCAAGCGCTCCGACCTCACCGACCGCGGGGTGGAGCGGGTCACCTCCCGGGTCGAGGAGGTGCGCGACGGGCTGCCGGTGGTGGACGGCACGCCGCGGGAGGTCGCGACGATCGTGTGGGCCACCGGCTTCCGGCAGACCTTCGACTGGATCCAGCTGCCCGTCATGGGCGAGGACGGCTGGCCCAAGGAGATGCGTGGCGTCGCCGACGGGGTCGAGGGGCTGTTCTTCTGCGGACTCTGCTTCCAGTACTCGTTCAGCTCGATGCTGCTGCCGGGCGTCGGCCGCGACGCCGACCTCGTCGCCGACCGGATCGACGCCCGGCAGCGCGGCCGCGCACGCCTCACCCCGGCCGGCTGAGCGGCGTAGCCTGACCCGAGGAGGGTGCACCAGGTGACCGACGTCCAGCTCGAGCAGGCGCGCGCCGAGTTCGCCGGCGGCGACTGGGCCGGCGCGTACGCCGTGTGGTCGGTCGCCGGCCTCGACGCCCTTGCCGCCGACGCCCTCGCCGCCGACGACCTCGAGGACTTCGCGACCGCCGCCGAGCTGACCGGCGACCACGACACTGCAGTCGGCGCCCTCCACCGGGCCTTCGCCCTCAGCCAGGACGACGGCGACCGTGCCCGCGCCGTGCAGTGCGCCTTCCGGATCGCGATGGCCGCCCACCTCCACGGGGAGGTGGCGCTCGCGGGCGGCTGGACGTCGCGGGCCGAGGGCCTGGTCGCCGGGCGCGACGACGCGCCCGAGGTGGGGTGGGTGGCGTACCTGCAGATGTTCCGCGCCCTCGGGGAGGGCGACCTCACGGCCGCCGCGGGCTGCGCCCGGGTGGTGACCGAGTCCGGCGTGCGTCACGACGGCGCCGACCTCACCGCGCTGGGACAGTGCGCCGAGGGCCGCCTGGCGCTGTACGGCGGTCGCGTCGGCGAGGGGCTGGCGCACCTCGACGAGGCGATGGTCCGGGTGATCGCCGGCGAGACCTCCCCCCTCACGGCCGGCCACGTCTACTGCACGGCGATCGAGGGGTGCCAGGAGATCGCCGACTACGGCCGGATGGCGGAGTGGACCGCGGCCCTGGACCGCTGGTGCGCCGAGCAGCCCGGACTGCTCGCCTTCACCGGCCAGTGCGCGGTGCACCGCGGCCAGCTGTTGCGCCTGCACGGCGAGTGGCGCCGCGCGCTGGAGGAGCTCGAGCTGGCAACCCGGCGCTACGAGCAGCTGGGGACCGCCGACGCGGTCGGCCTCGCGGCGTACGAGGCGGGCGAGGTGCTCCGCTCCCTGGGTGACTACGACGAGGCGGACGCCGCCTACCAGCGCGCCGCCGACCACGGCTTCGACCCGCAGCCCGGTCTCGCCCTGCTCTGGGTGGCCCGGGGGCAGCGCGAGGCGGCCCTGACGGCGGTCGAGCGACTCCTGGCCGAGACCGGCGGTCCGGTGCAGCGCGCCCGGCTGCTGCCGGCCGCGGTCGACGTGCTGCTCGCCGTGGAGCGGTCCGAGCGGGCTCGTGCCGTCGCCGGCGAGCTGGAGGAGCTGGCGGGCCGCTTCGGCTGCGTCTGGCTCGACGGCGCGGCGGCGTACGCCGCGGGGGCGGTCGAGCTGGACACCGGTGACGCCGCCGGTGCGTTGCCCTACCTGCGCAAGGCCCGCCAGCTGTGGGGCCGGGCAGAGGCCGCCTACGACCAGCAGCGGGCCCGGCTGCTGACCGGCCGCGCCCTGGCCGCTGCCGGTGATCGCGAGTCGTCGCGTCGCGAGCTCGAGGCGGCGCGGACCGCCTTCCGTCGCATGGGTGCGGATCCCGCCGCCGACGAGGCCAGCCGGCTGCTGGCGCCCGCTCCCCCGCCCGCGGGCCTCACCGCCCGGGAGGCGGAGGTGCTGGGCCTGGTGGCGTCAGGCCGCAGCAACGCGCAGATCGCCGCGGAGCTGGTGCTCAGCGAGAAGACCGTCGCCCGCCACCTCTCCAACATCTTCACCAAGCTCGACGTCGGCTCCCGCACCGCCGCGGCCGCCTTCGCGTTCGAGCACGGCGTGGTGTGAGCCGACGCGGATCGGCTACGCGCTCGACACCGCGGCCTTCGCGGCGTTCCAGGTGCCGAAGGTGTTGCGGACGGTCTGCCCGCTCGGGGCGTCGTCGTGCAGCTTCGCCCAGGCGGTGTACGCCACGAACGACGCGCCCCCGGCCTCCGGGTCGGCGAGGAAGCGGCCCACCGCCTCCGCCACGCTCGCCGCGTCCCACGTCGCCACGCGCCCGGTGTGGTTGGCGTTGACCGCCAGCCCGGCCGCTGTGCAGGCCGCGTTCCAGGTGCCGAAGCGGTGCACGATCGTCAGCCACATCGGCAGGTCCTGCTCCCGCTGCACCGACTCGTAGGCACCGGTCGACATCGGCTCCCCCGCGATCGCGGCAGCGTCCCGGAGCGCGCGGAGCATCTGGTCGTCGCTGTACTTCTGCTGGGGGGCCACGGGTCTCACCCTCCCGCCCGTCGCCGGTCCGCGCAAAGCCGGAGCGTGGGCGCACCCCGTTGACCGCCCGGGACCACGGGTCTAGTTTGCGAGACACGTACAGCCGTTCGGGTGGCTCCGGCGCCTGTCGGTGACGCCCGATCCAGGAGGCGCCACCATGCGCGAGCACGAGCCCACTCCCTCCACCCCGCCGGACGTCGCGCCACCGATGTGGGCGTTGCGCGACCAGCCGGACCTGAGCCTGACGCTGGGCCACGGCGCCGACGCCCCCGATCCCGCGGACCTGGGCGAGCCGGCGGCGCTCCGCGCGCTGCTGCGCAGCCACGTCGAGCACCAGGTCTCGCGCCGGCAGGCGCTGGTCGCCGGTGCCGCCGGCCTCACCACTGCTGCGGTGGCGGCCTCGGCCGGTCCCGCGGCGGCAGGCCGGCACCCGGGCGGTCACGGCCACCCACGGGGGGACGCCGCGTCGCTGACCGCCGCGGTCGACGTCGACTACCTGCGCCGGGTCACCGAGAAGCTCACGTCCTTCGGCGACACCCCGGACGGATGGCGCCCCGGCGGCTCACCCGCCAGCCTGCGCGCGGTCCACTGGATCGCCCAGGAGATGAAGGCCGTTGGGCTGCGGCGGGTCGCCACGCTCCCGGTCCCGATCGACCGCTGGGTCTTCCGCGGCGCCTCGGTCGCCGTCGAGGGCGGGCCCACCACCCCGGCGAGCTCGTGGGGCGGCGTACCTGGCACGCCCCGGGGTGGCATCACCGCCGAGGTGCTCGACCTCGGCGCCGGCCAGGCGAGCGACTACGAGGGCGTCGACGCGACCGGCAAGATCGTGCTGGTCGACTGGGCCTTCGGCGACCTCTGGGTCAACCGGCACGGCCACCAGGCGACCCTCGAGGGCGCGCTGGCGGTCATCTTCTACACCGGCACCACGGCCGACGGCGCCTTCTACAACAAGCGGGACGACGGGCTGCTCAGCTTCGACGGGACCTACGACGACGACTGGGTTCCGTTCGTGTTCATCACGCGCAACGCCGCCAACGACCTGCTCGCCCGGATCGCCGCCGGTCCCACCACGGTCACGGTGACGTCGAAGGTGACGCTCACCCGCGCCGAGGACGGGGGCGTCGGCTACAACGTGCTCGGTGCGATCCCCGGCACCGACCGGTCGGCGGAGCAGATCATCTTCACCGGCCACCACGACGCCTGGTTCCGCGGCGCCGCCGACGACGCCACCGCGATCGCGGCGATGCTGGCGATCGCGAAGTCGATCAAGAAGACCGGCTTCCGGCCTCGGCGCACGCTGCTGTTCCTGGCCAGCACCAACGAGGAGTACGGCTACACCGACGCCTACTACGAGTGGCTGGTCGGCTGCTGGTACGCCGTCACCCAGCAGCGGCCCGAGTGGGGCGAGACCGCGATCCTCAGCCTCGACTTCGAGCTGCTCGGCACCGGCGACCCCGGCGAGCGGCTGCTGATCCGCACGCACGCCGAGCTGCTGGCGCACGCCGTCGAGCACCTGGAGAGCGACCCGTCCCGGACGCCGTACGGGACGCTGTCGCAGAACACGGTCTGGGCGAACGCCGACCACTTCACGCTGACCGCCGCCGGGATCCCGGGGCTCTACTTCAACACCGTCGGCACGTCGTACCTGACGCGGAACTACCACACCAACTACGACATCGTGTCGAACGTCGACTTCGACTACCTCGCCCAGAACATCGCGGTCATCAACGACATCTGGGTCGACCACGACCGCTCGACGCTCCCGCTGCTCGACTTCGTCGCGCGCGCCGTCGAGGCCCAGGGCCGCATCGCCTACGAGGCCGAGCCCGGCGTCTCGCTCGCCTCGCTCCCCGGTGTCCGCCCACGCGCCGTCGACCGGTTGAACGCTGCGGTCGAACGCTTCACCGCCGCAGCGGAGGAGCTCGACTCGCGGCTGGCCCGCGGGGGCAGGTCGCGCGGCCACTCGCGGCGGGTGGGGAGCCTGATGCTCGAGGCCGAACGGCTGATCCTCACCGAGCTGGTCGCGCTCGACGTGTTCGACCAGTACGTCTTCCCCCACCAGCAGCTGCAGCGCGACGCCACGAGGATGCAGCTGGCCCTCGACACCCTCCGGGCCGGGGACCCGGCGACCGCCAACGACACCTACGTCCGGCGCACCGGCCTCACCAGTCCCGGCCGGCTGTTCGCCTACGAGGCCTACACCGCCGAGCTGGCCCGCCACGAGCCGTCCTCCGACCGGCTGCAGTGGGGCGGCCAGGCCCACCTCAGCCCGTACGTCGACCTGTGGCAGGAGTGGCACGCGATCGACGCCAAGGTCGCCGACGGCCTCACCGACCCGGCCGACTACGCGGCCGAGATCACCGCGATCCGCCGCAAGCTCTCCCCCGTCTACCACCGCCTCAACCAGCGGCTCTGGTCGATGTCACGCACCTTCGAGCGGTGCGCGTGGCTGCTGCGGCGGGCCGCGCAGGCGGCGCGGTAGGCGACCCAGCGAGGCGGGCCTGAGACCGTCGACCCAGACTGGGGAGATCCGGGCGATTCGTCTCCGCATGACCGGGCGGAGCCCCATGCTGCCCCCATGCCTCGATCACCGCGCCCGTTGACGGGGCTGTTGGCCGCTGCGGTGCTCGTGACGACGGGGCTCGCGGTGCTCGCTCCGCCTGCCAACGCCCAGCCCGCCGGCGGCTCGTGCCGGACCGGGCGGGTGTCGCTCACGTTCGACGACGGACCGGCCGAGCCGACCGGGCGGCTGCTGCGGATCCTGCGCACGGGCGAAGGTGCCGGCGACCTTCTTCATGGTGGGACAACGGGTCGCGGCCGCGCCGGCCATGGCACGGAGGGTGGAGCGCTCCGGCTTCCTGGTGGCCAACCACAGCTGGGCGCACGCCGACATGAGGACGCAGTCGGCCGCCCAGGTCGAGGCCACCCTGCGCGCCACCGCCGGCGCGCTGCGCCGTGCCGGCACCCACCCGACTCCCCTGATGCGCCCGCCGTACGGCGCCCTCGACGACGCCGCCCGCCTCGGCATCCGCAACGCCGGCCTGGTCCCGGTGCTGTGGACCGTGGACTCGCAGGACTGGACCGGAGGCACCTCACGACAGGTCGCGGACCGGATCCTGGCCGGGCTCCGCCCCCACGCCACCAACATCGTGCTCCAGCACGACGGCGTCCAGCGCTCCCCCACCTCCGTCAGCGCCGTGCCGCTGGTGATCCGCGGCGCCCGGGCGCGCGGCTACTGCTTCGTGGCGCTCGACGAGCGCGGCCGACCGGGCTTCCCGACCCCCGGGGCCTCGGTCTCGGTGACCCACGCCCGGGAGGGCCGCGCGGCGGTCGCGACGATCCGGCTGAGCAAGCCCGCCGGTCGCGCCACCAGCGTGCGCCTGCGCACCCGGTCGTTGACCGCCGATGTCGGCGCGGACCTCGACCGCGTCACCCGACGCGTGACCGTCCCGGCCGGCCGGCTCAAGGCTCGGGTCAGGATCCCGGTGACCCGCGACGGGACCGACGAGCCCACCGAGCGCTTCGAGGTCAGGATCGACCGGCCGCGCGGGGTTCGCGTCGACCGTGGCCGCGCGACCTCGCGCATCACCGACGTGGACCCGCTCCCGCGGGTCCACGGTGAGTCGCTCACCGTGACCGAGCCCCTGAGCGAGCCGACGACCGCCGTGGTGTCGCTCCTGCTCTCCCGACCCAGCGCCAAGGACGTCCGGCTCGTGGTCGCCGGGCGCACGGGGACCGCCGACCGCGCGACTTCCAGGTGCCGCGCACCGTGGTCCACGTCCGGCCGGGGACCACCCGCGTGAAGATCGAGATGACGCTGCTGCCCGACGACATCGAGGAGGCCGAGGAGACGTTCACCGTCGAGGTGCTCCGCGCCCGGCGGGCCGTGGTCGGCCGCGCGGCCACCGTCACGATCCTGCCGGCGGAGCCGCCCGCGGACGACGTGAGGGAACGGCGGGTCAGGTCGCGGTCACCCGCACGGTGAGCAGGCTCGGGTCGGCGGCGTACGCGATGCGCACGCCCGCCTGCCGGGCCTGGTCGAGCGCGGCGAGAGCCTCCGTCGTGATCCGCTCGCCCGGCGCCAGCACCGGGATCCCGGGCGGGTACGGCGCCACCAGCTCGGCGCACGTCCTGCCGGCCGCCCGGTCGATCGGCACGGTCTCGGCGGCGGCGAAGAAGGCCTGCCGCGGTGGCAGGTCGGAGACCGGCTCGACGCGGTAGGCGGCCGGTCCGACCACCGGTCGCGGGGCGGCGCGGTGACGCTGCACGGACCCGGCGATCGCCTCGGCCAGGGCCGAGAGCGTCTCCGCGGTGTCGGCGAGGGACACGACGGCGACGAGGACGTCGCGGTCGGCCGACTCGACCGGCAGGCCCTGCCGCAACAGGTCCTGCTCGACGACGTTGCCGTCGGCGCCCGTGCCCGACAGCACCAGCGTGAGCTTGAGCGGGTCGACGTGCGGGCCGTCGAGGACGGTGAGGCCGTCGACGACTCGGAGCCGTTCCCGGGCGTCGTGGGTGGCGGCGATGGCGCCCTCGAGGAGGCTCTCGCCGTCGCGCTCCAGCAGGGCGCGGGCGGCGTCCGTGCTGGCGAGGATCGCTCCGGCGGGACTGGTGGTCGCGGTCGCCTCGACCCCCGCGTCGAGCCGGGCCAGGTCGACGCGGCCGGCGCGGGCGAGCACCAGCGCCGCCTGGCTCCAGGCCGGCAGCGTCTTGTGGGCGCTGGTCACCATCACGTCGGCGCCGAGCTGGAGCGGGTGCGGCGGCAGGGCGGGGTGGAAGCCGAAGTGGGCGGACCAGGCGGCGTCGACGACCAACGGCACCCCGTGCTCGTGGGCTGCGTCGGCGAGCCCGGCGACGTCCCCGACCGTGCCGACGTAGGAGGGGTCGCCGACGAAGACCGCCTTCGCGTCGGGGTGCGCGGCCAGGGCACGGCGTACGGTCTGGGGCGCCACGCCCAGCGGCAGGCCGGTCTGCTGGGTCGACCTCGGGGCGCACCCACACCGGGGTGAGGCCGGCGAGCACGAGCCCCAGCAGCAGTGACCGGTGCAGGGTGCGGCTGACCACGACCCGGTCGCCGTCCCCGGCCACCGCGAGGGCGACCGCCTGGTTGGCGTGGGTGGCGCCGCCGGTGGAGAAGCGGCAGAAGTCGGCGCCCCACAGCCGGGCGGCGCGGGCCTCGGCCTCGGCGAGCACCCCGGTGGTGAGCTTCATGGTGTCGAGCCCTGCGTAGAGCGGGACGTCGCCCGCGACCACGTCGCCGACGAGGTCGGTGCGCTGCTTGTGGCCCGGGATGGTGAACGGGCTCGGGGGGCGCTCGCGGAAGCGCAGCCAGGCGTCGAGGAGCGGGGCGTCGTCGCGGAGGCCGCGCGGGTCAGTCGGCACGGGGGCTCCAGTCGCTCAGCACGGTCACGAGCGCGGAGCCGAACGCGCGCACCTGGCCCAGGTCGACCCACTCGTCGACGGCGTGGAGGCCCCCGCCGGACGGCCCGCACACCAGGGTGGGGCAGACCTGTTGCCACAGCGGCGCCTCCATCCAGTACGGCGCGTCGAAGGTCGCCCCGGTGTCGAGCTCGGTCCCGAGCCGGGCGGCGAGATCCGCCGCCGGTCCCGTCTCCTCGAGGCGCCAGCCGTCGCGGTGCGCGGCGAGCTCGGCGTCGGCCTGCCAGTCCGGCTCGAGCAGCGCCACCACGTCGTCGAGCGCACTTGCCCCCGGCCGGTCCGGGGTGGTCCGGAGCTCGACGAGGCACTCGGCGCGGTCGGGGATCACGAAGGGTGACTCACCGCCATGCGCGACCGTCACCATCAGGTCGCCGCCGGCCGCGCGGACGGCGTCCGCCCTTTCGTCCACGGCTCGAAGCAACCGGCCCAGGTGGGTGACGGCGTTGACGCCCTGCTCGGGCTGGGAGCTGTGGGCCGCGCGGCCGGTGAACCTGACGCGGACGACCGCGAACCCGCGCAGCGACCGGCACAGCGCCAGATCGGTCGGCTCCCCGACCAGGCAGGCGTCCGGCCGGATGCCCAGCCCGGGCAGCGCTGCGATCACCGCCTCACTGCCGAGGTTCGCGTCCTCCTCGTCGGCGACCAGGGCGAGCACCGGACGTACGGGAGCACCCGACGCCACCAGCTGCTCGGCGGCCACGACCATCGCGGCGACACCACCCTTCATGTCGGCCGCACCCCGGCCCATGAGCCGGTCGCCGTCGACGCGCGGGGTGAAGGGCTCCGCCATGCCGGCGACGCCGACGGTGTCGAGATGGCCGTTGAGGACGACCGTGGGCCACGCGGCCGGACCGGGCGGGACGGCGACCAGGCTCGGCCGGTCGCCGTGACCCTCCGCCGGCACCACGGTCGTGGTGAAGCCGGCAGCTGTGAGCCGCGCGTCCAGGTGCTCGACGATCCGTCTCTCGCCGGCAGCACCCGGCACCAGCCCCGGGTTGACGCTGTCGATCCCCACCAGCTCGGTGAGCAGCCCCACCGCCTCGTTCCCCACGTCCACCATGGCGTGAGCCTAGGCAGGAAGCACGCGGCTCCGACAGGAGCTCGGGGCACCCGCAGACGCGCCGACCCGCCCCTCGGCGGAGGGGCGGGTCGGGGCGGTTGTCACGGTCCGTTCACATCAGCTGCAGCCGGAGGTGCTGCCGCAGCCCTCGCACACGTAGCAGGAGCCGGCGGGACGCATCTTGGTGCCGCAGGTCATGCAGAGCGGGGAGTCGACGGCGGTGCCGGTGATCTTCTCCAGGAGCTCCGCGGAGGTGTGGGCCTCCTGGGGGGCGGGCTTGGCTCCGGGGGTCTCGAGGCTCGTCGCTGACGCTCCTCGCACCTCAACCTCCGGAGCGTCCACCGTCTCGGCGGACATCAGCTCGGCGGCGGAGCCGGTCTCCTCGGAGACGGGCTCGTAGGAGCCGGTCTCGAGGTAGCGCTGACGCTCGTCGGCGGAGTAGATCCCCATCGCGGAGCGCTGCTCGAACGGCAGGTAGTCCAGCGCCAGGCGGCGGAAGATGTAGTCCATGATCGACTGGCTCATCCGCACGTCCGGGTCGTCGGTCAGGCCGGCCGGCTCGAAGCGCAGGTTGGAGAACTTCGAGACGTAGGTCTCCAGCGGCACGCCGTACTGGAGGCCGATCGAGACCGCGATCGAGAACGCGTCCATCACGCCGGCCAGGGTCGAGCCCTGCTTGCCCAGCTTGAGGAACACCTCGCCCAGCTCGCCGTCCTCGTGGGCACCGGAGGTCATGTAGCCCTCGGCGCCGCCCACGGTGAACGACGTGGTCCGCGAGACCCGCGACTTGGGCAGCCGCTTGCGGGTCGGGGCGTAGACGATCTTCTCGACGACCTTGGTCTCGGCGGCCGCCGCGTCCTTGGCGTCCTGGGCGTCCTTCGCGTCCTTGGTGGCCTTGCCGCCGCCGTCGGAGAGCGGCTGGCCCACCTTGCAGTTGTCGCGGTAGACGGCCGTCGCCTTCAGGCCGAGCTTCCAGGACTGCAGGTAGATGTCCTCGATCTCCTCGACCGTCGCGGACTCCGGCAGGTTGACCGTCTTGGAGATCGCGCCGGACAGGAACGGCTGCGCGGCCGCCATCATCCGCACGTGGCCCATCGGCCGCAGCGCCCGGGCGCCCATCGCGGTGTCGAAGACCTCGTAGTGCTCGGTCTTCAGGCCCGGCGCGTCGATGACGTGGCCGTGCTCGGCGATGTAGTCGACGATCGCCTCGATCTTCTCCTCGTCGTAGCCCAGCTTCTTCAGGGCTCGCGGGATGGTCTGGTTGACGATCTGCATCGAGCCGCCGCCGACCAGCTTCTTGAACTTCACCAGCGAGAAGTCGGGCTCGATGCCGGTGGTGTCGCAGTCCATCATGAAGCCGATGGTCCCGGTGGGCGCGAGCACCGAGGCCTGCGCGTTGCGGAAGCCGTTGCCGGCACCGACCTTGATCACGTCGGCCCACGCCTGCGTGGCCAGCTTGTGCACCGAGGCGTCGTTGACGTGCATCGTGCGCAGCGAGTCGTTGGCCGCCTGGTGCTTGCGCATCACCCGCTGGTGGGCCTCGGCGTTGCGGGCGTAGCCCTGGTAGGGGCCGACCACTCCGGCGAGCTCGGCCGAGCGGGCGTAGGACGTGCCGGTCATCAGCGAGGTGATGGCCGCGGCCATCGCCCGGCCGCCGTCGGAGTCGTAGCCCAGGCCCATCGCCATCAGCAGCGCGCCGAGGTTGGCGTACCCGATGCCGAGCTGGCGGTAGTCGCGGGTGGTGTCGCCGATCGCCTCGGTCGGGAAGTCGGCGAAGCAGATCGAGATGTCCATCGCGGTGATGATCAGCTTCACCGCGTCGGCGAACAGCGCCGCGTCGAAGGTGTCGTCGTCCTTGAGGAACTTCAGCAGGTTGAGGCTGGCGAGGTTGCACGAGGAGTTGTCGAGCGACATGTACTCCGAGCACGGGTTGGACGCGGTGATCCGGCCGGTCTCGGGGTTGGTGTGCCAGTCGTTGATCGTGTCGTCGTACTGCAGGCCGGGGTCGGCGCACTCCCAGGCGGCCGCGGAGATCTTGGTGAACAGCTCGCGGGCGTCGACGCGCTCGATCACCTCGCCGTGCTTGCGGCCACGCAGCGCGAAGTCGGTGCCCTCCTCGACCGCACGCATGAACTCGTCGCTGACGCGGACGGAGTTGTTGGCGTTCTGGTACTGGACGGAGGTGATGTCGGCGCCGCCGAGGTCCATGTCGAAGCCGGCGTCGCGCAGCGCGCGGATCTTGTCCTCCTCACGCGCCTTGGTCTCGACGAACTCGACGATGTCGGGGTGGTCGACGTCGAGCACGACCATCTTGGCCGCACGACGCGTGGCGCCACCGGACTTGATGGTGCCGGCGCTGGCGTCGGCACCGCGCATGAAGGAGACCGGGCCGCTGGCCGTGCCGCCGGAGGAGAGCAGCTCCTTGGAGGAGCGGATGCGGGAGAGGTTCAGGCCGGCACCGGAGCCGCCCTTGAAGATGAAGCCCTCCTCCTTGTACCAGTTCAGGATCGAGTCCATCGAGTCGTCGACGGAGAGGATGAAGCACGCCGAGACCTGCTGGGGAGACTGGGTGCCGACGTTGAACCAGACCGGGGAGTTGAACGAGAAGTACTGGTGGACCAGCAGCCAGGTGAGCTCGTGCTCGAAGACCTCGGCGTCGACCTCGGTCGCGAAGTAGTCGTGCTCCTCGCCGGCCTGGCGGTAGGTCTTCACCACGCGGTCGATGAGCTGCTTGAGGCTCTGCTCACGAACCTCGGTGCCGACGGCGCCGCGGAAGTACTTGGTGGTGACGATCGTGGAGGCGTTGACGCTCCAGAAGTCGGGGAACTCCACGCCGCGCTGCTCGAAGACGGTCTCGCCGCTCTTCCAGTTGGTCTGCACGACGTCACGGCGCTCCCACGTGATCTCGTCGTAGGGGTGCACCCCGTCGGTGCTGAAGACCCGCTGGATCTCCAGGCCGCGGCCTCCCTTGCGTGCTCCGGTGGCTGCGCCGCTCACGGTCTCCGTCATGGACCTCTCCCCTTGAATGGTTGGTGCTACTTCCATGGTGGCTCGCGCCACCGACAACGTCGCCGCCCGAGGCGGTGGTTGGTGTGGCCCGGCGCGTGCAGCTTCCCCACTACACACGCCGGGCCAGTCTGTGGTCAGCCCGTGGGCTGAGGTTGGGGCTGCTGCGGCTCCAGGCGCAGCAGCTCGATCTCCTTCTCGAAGTCGTCGACCGACTCGAAGGAGCGGTAGACGCTCGCGAAGCGCAGGTAGGCCACCTGGTCGAGCTGGCGCAGCGGTCCGAGGATCGCCAGGCCCACCTCGTGGGCCGGGATCTCGGCGCCGCCGCTCTGGCGCAGCGCGTCCTCGACCGCCTGGCCCAGGCAGGCCAGGTCGTCCTCGGAGACCGGGCGGCCCTTGCACGCCTTGCGGACGCCGGCGACGGCCTTCTCCCGGGTGAACGGCTCGGTGGCGCCGGAGCGCTTGAGCACCGTGAGCTGCATCAGCTCCACCGTGGTGAACCGCTTGCCACAGCTCTCGGCGGCGCAGGTGCGCCGGCGGCGGATCGAGCCGCCGTCCTCGGCGACCCGCGAGTCGACGACCCGGGTGTCACCGTGTCGGCAGTACGGACACTGCATGGCGGGCCTCCCTCCGGGCGCGTCGAACCGGCCCCGGGACGGGGCGTGTCGGCTGTGGAACTGGCGGTGTTTCCTGTGGACTACTGACCTGCGGCTGTGGACCAGGCACCCGGCTCATGTGAACTAGATGTGGAAAACCACAACGGTGTAACTACTAGATGTTGTGGTAACCGTACGTCTCCGGCGGAGACTGCGCAAGCGGATCGGGGACATCGCGTGAAGTTGTTCCGAGGGCGTCCCAAAACCGCAGGTCAGGGGCAGGTTCGGGGTTCCCCGGGCGGCGTGTCGTGGCATCGGACACAATGGTGGCGTGGCGACGACGGGCAAGCGGGCGGGTGAGCGGAGGAAGGCTCGGTTCCAGCCCAGCGTGCTGCTGCTGGCGCTCGGGATCACCGCCGGCGTGATCGCCTGGGGCTACCTGGTCAAGGCCGCCATCGACTTCGGCATCGAGGCCCGTTCCGGCACCTCCTCGGCGTGGCTCTACCTCGGCCTGGCCTCGCTCGGCGCCGTCGCGTGCCTGTTCGTCGGACTGATGCTGGTCTCGCGGGCGCTGCGCGTGCTGGGCATCACCTCCGCGCCGGGATCGCTCGACCCCGCCGCGCCCGCCAAGCCCGCCCCTGCCCCGCCGGGCGGGCGTCGCGCGGCACGCTGAGGCGACGGGCGCCCAGCTCGACCGCGACGCACGCCCAACTCAACTGTTGCGCACGCCCAACTCAACCCTCGGGACGCCGCTGCGCCCCGGATCGAGGCCAGGGTGGTGACGTCGATCCGGGGCGCAGTCTTCCCCGGCCCCCGACCAGGTCCCGGGGTCGAGTCGGGGCTGGTCGAGGAGGTATTCAGTTGTGGGCTGGGGTGGGCTCAGGCCGAGCCCGGGCGGCCGTCAGGAGACGGGGACGCGGAGCTTCTGGCCGGCGTAGACCATCGCGGACTCGAGCTGGTTGAGGCTCTGGATCTCCTCGACGGTGGCGTTGACGTCACCGTCGGTGCTCACGCGGGCGGCGAGGTCGTAGAGGGTGTCGCCGGGGGCGACCTGCACGACCAGGGTCTGGTCGGCGCCGCGCTCCTCGGTGGCGACCGAGCCGCCACCCCACAGCACCCCGAGGGCGAGCACCAGCAGCAGCCCGAGCGTGAACACCACCAGCCGGCCGCGGCGGGTCAGCCGCAGGGTCGGGGTGGGAGCCGTCGTGGTGCTGGGGTTGATCGTCATGGTGCTCATGGGGACCTCCTGGGGAAGCGGCGGTCAGCCGGTCGGTGCGTGCGACCTGAACTCTGGCGGTGACCACTGACAAGCTCTCTGCCGAGATCCTCCGGGCCACTCGCTCGATCAGACGTTCGATCGAACACGTGTACGAAGTTAGAGCACCTGTTCGAACGAGTCAAGCACCCGGACGGCGCCCGGCGCGTCCGGCGTCCCGGGCGATGGCGCGCCGCCCCCGGGCCTCGGCCAACCGCACCGCGTGGCGGGAGAGCGACGGGGCGAGGCCGGAGAGCCGGACGACGCCGCCGCGGGAGCGGGGCACGCTCAGCAGCACCCGGTGGCTGCCGAGCAGGCCCACGGCCTCACGCGCCACCTCCTCGGGCTCCAGCACCCGCGAGCCGGAGTGGGCGAGCCGGGAGCCCGGCGAGTCGTGGGTGTGGCCCTCGCGCAGCATCGCGGTCTGCACCACGTCGGGACACACCGCGTGCACGCGGACGTGGCGGGGGGTCTCCATCGCCACGGAACCGGTGAGGGAGACCACGCCGGCCTTGGTGGCGGCGTACACGCCGTAGCCGGGGACCGGGCCCAGTCCGGCCAGCGAGGCGGTGTTGACGATGTCGCCGCCGCCGGGGCCGAAGGCGTCGAGGGCCGCGCGGGTCCCCCACATCACGCCGAGCAGGTTGACCTCGACCAGGCGCCGGACCTGCTCGTCGCTCATCTTCCCCAGCAGCCCGTCGTCGCCGACCCCGGCGTTGTTGAACCAGGCCACCAGCGGGGCGTGGTGGAGCGCCGCCTCGGCCGCGGCACGGTGGTGGGCGGGGTCGCGGACGTCGTGGGTCAGCCCCTCCTCGGCGCCGATCTCCGCGGCGGTGTCGGCCGCGGCCGCCCCGTCGACGTCGGTGAGGACGACGTGGTGGCCCCGGGCCACGAGCAGCTCGGCGATCGCGCGGCCGATGCCACGAGCCCCTCCGGTGACGACGGCGCTGGATCCGGTGCGTGCGGCCATGCGGCGGAGTCAACCACGACACGCCCGTTCGAACAGGTGTTTGATCCGGGGCCCGGGGAGTGGCACCCTGAGCGCATGCCGCAGAAGAGAACTCCCCAGCGTGCCGGCGAGCAGGGCGTCCGCGAGCTCCCCGACGGTCCCCCGGACACCACGGGCCTGACCGCGCGCCAGCAGAAGGTGCTGCAGACCATCAAGGACGCGATGGAGAAGCGGGGCTACCCGCCCAGCATGCGGGAGATCGGCGAGGCGGTGGGGCTGACCAGCTCCAGCAGCGTCGCCCACCAGCTCAAGACGCTGGAGGAGAAGGGGTTCCTCAAGCGCGACCCCAAGCGGCCGCGCGCGCTGGAGGTGTTCCTGCCCGAGGTGATGGCGGCCCGGCGCAGCATCGGCCACGTCGAGGACGCCGACGCCGCGACCGACCCGACCGGCATCGGTGACGCCCACCCGGCGGCGTCGTACGTGCCCGTCGTGGGCCGGATCGCCGCCGGTGGGCCGATCCTCGCCGAGGAGCAGGTCGAGGACGTCTTCCCGCTGCCCAAGCAGCTCGTGGGCGACGGCCAGCTGTTCCTGCTCGAGGTGCGCGGTGACTCGATGGTCGACGCCGCGATCTGCAACGGCGACTACGTCGTGATCCGGCAGCAGCCGACCGCCGAGAACGGCGAGATCGTCGCGGCGATGATCGACGGCGAGGCCACGGTCAAGACCTTCCAGAAGAAGGGCGGCCAGGTCTGGCTGCTCCCCCACAACGCGGCGTACGAGCCGATCGACGGCACCCACGCCGTGATCCTCGGCAAGGTCACGGCGGTCCTGCGCCGGATGTGACGCAGCACCGCCGAGGGGGCGTGGGCTGTTCCCGCCTCATTCGCTAACCCGGGGGCGAGTGGGTCGTTGTCCCCCTCGTGAGCCACCTCGTTCCCCGCCGTACCGTCCTGGCCACCGGCGCTGCCGGCGCCGCCGTGGTGCCCGTCGTGGCCCGGTCCTCCGCCCGCGCGACCACCGCCGAGGACCGGACCGTCTTCGCCCACGGCGTCGCCTCGGGCGACCCGATGCCGCGGGCGGTCCTGATCTGGACCCGGGTGACGCCGGCCCCGGATGCGACGCCGGGCTCGGGCGTGGGCCCCACCGTGGAGGTGAGCTGGGAGGTCGCGACCGACCCGGGCTTCGAGCGCGTCGTACGCCGGGGGCGGGTCGCGACCGGGCCCAGCCGCGACCACACGGTCAAGGTCGACGTCACCGGCCTGCGGCCGGCCACCTGGTACCACTACCGGTTCCGCCACGGCGGCGCGACGAGCCGGACCGGCCGGACCCGCACCGCCCCCGCACGGCACGCGACGCCGGACCACCTCCGGTTCGGCGTGGTCTCGTGCTCCAACCTGCAGGCCGGCTGGTTCTCGGCGTACCGCCACCTCGCGGCACGCGACGACCTGCACGCGGTGCTCCACCTCGGCGACTACCTCTACGAGTACGGGCCCGGCGAGTACGGCTACGGCAACGGCGACCGGGACATCCGGTCGCACCGCCCGGCGCACGAGATGGTGGCGCTGGCCGACTACCGGCAGCGGCACGCGCAGTACAAGACCGACCCCGACCTGCAGGACCTGCACGCGAAGTACCCCTGGATCGTCACCTGGGACGACCACGAGGTGACCAACGACCAGTGGCGCGACGGCGCGGAGAACCACCAGCCCGGCACCGAGGGCGACTACCACCGCCGCCGGGCCCGCGCCCACCGCGCCTACGACGAGTGGATGCCGGTGCGGATGAGCCGCACCGCCGACCTGCGTGACGGGACCCGGCTGTTCCGCCGGCTGCGGTTCGGCCAGCTCGCCGAGATCTCCATGCTCGACCTGCGCACCTACCGCGACGAGCAGACCGACCAGACCGGCGTGAGCGACCCGCAGCGCAGCATCCTCGGCCGGACCCAGCTGCGGTGGCTGCGCGACTCGCTGATGCGCCGCGGTCCGCAGTGGAAGCTGGTCGGCAACCCGGTGATGATCGCGCCGGTCGACTTCGGTGCCGTGCCCGACGAGCTGGTCAGCCCCGTGAACGACGTCACCGGGCTGCTGCCCGAGGACGGCGTCCCCTACAACACCGACCAGTGGGACGGCTACACCGCCGAGCGCTCCAAGGTGCTGCGCCACCTGCACCACCACGCGGTCGAGGACGTGCTGTTCGTCACCGGCGACATCCACTCCGGGTGGGCCTGCGAGCTGCCGCGGGACGCCAGCGACTACGTGTACGAGAACCCGGCCCGGGTCACCGTCGGCGTGGAGTTCGTCTGCTCCTCGGTCACCTCCAACAACCTCAAGGACATCACCGGTGACCCCAGCGGTGCCACCAGCACGGCGGTCGAGGAGGGGATCAAGGCCAACAACCGGCACGTCCGCTACCTCAACTTCGACGACCACGGCTTCTCCGTGCTCGACCTGGACCCCGAGCGGGCCCAGATGGACTGGTTCGTGATCGGAGACCGCGCCGACCGCGACGCCGGGGTCCGCTGGGACGCCTCCTGGCGCACGCCGTCCGGCAGCAGCCGGATCGAGCCGGTCGACGCCCCGGTCGGGGGCACGGCATGAGCGCGCTGACCCGTCGTACGGTGCTGGCCGGCAGCGCCGGCGCCGTCTTCTCCACCGTGCTGCTCCCCGGCGGCGTGGCCGCGGCCGCCCGTGGCCGCACCCGCGCCTACGTGCTGGTCGTCGACGGCTGCAAGCCCGACGAGATCACGCCCTCGCTCACGCCGACCCTGGCCGCGCTGCGCGACGGCGGGCTGAACCACCCGCAGGCGCACTCGTTGCCGGTGATGGAGACCATCCCCAACCACGTGATGATGATGACCGGGGTCCGGCCCGACCGCAGCGGTGTCCCCGCCAACGTGATCCACGACCGGTCGCTGGGCCGCACCCGCACCCTGGACCGGCCGAGCGACCTGAGGACCGGCACCGTGATCGAGCGCCTCGGCCGGGCCGGCTTCACCACCGGCACCGTGCTCAGCAAGCAGTACCTCTACGGAATCTTCGGCGGGCGGGCGACGTACCGCTGGGAGCCGGCGCCCGTGATCCCGGTCAGCGGGCACGCCCCGGACGCCGCGACCATGGACGCCACCCTCGCGATGGTCGACGACCACGACCCCAACCTGGTCTTCGTCAACCTCGGCGACGTCGACCGGGTCGGGCACACCGACTTCACCGGTCCGCTCGACGCGCGGCTCGCGCGGCAGGCAGCGCTCGCCAGCACCGACCGGCAGGTCGGCCGGCTCGTGGACCGGCTGAGGTCCTCCGGTGCCTGGGAGCGCTCGGTCGTCCTCGTGCTGGCCGACCACTCGATGGACTGGTCGGCGCCGGACGCGACCATCAGCGTGGGGCCCGCGCTCGAGGCCGACCCGTTCCTCGCCGGCCAGGTCGCCATCGCCGAGAACGGCGGCGCCGAGCTCCTCTACTGGCTCGGCAGCGACCAGGACCGGGACCAGGCGATCGCCCGGATCCGGGCCGCGGCGCGCTCGGTCGACGGCGTGCTCCACGCGCACCCGCGCACCAGGCGCTTCCTGCGCCTCGGGCCCGAGGCGGGCGACGTCGTGCTCTACTGCGAGGCGGGCCGCCGGTTCAGCGAGGATCCCGGCTCCAACCCGATCCCCGGCAACCACGGCCACCCGACGACGATCCCGATCCCGTTCTTCCTCGGCGGCGGCCACCCGGTGGTGCCGCGCGGCCGCTCGTCGTCGCTGCAGGCCCGCACCGTCGACGTCGCCCCGACCATCGCGTCGCTGTTCGGGGTGGGCGGACCCCGGGGCGGGTACGACGGGACCAACCGGCTCCCCTGAGGCGGCGCGTGTGCCTGAGACCGGGCTATAGACCGGTCTCAGGCACACGCCGCGTCAGGGGGGAGGGGCGGAGAGGCGGGCGAGGGCGGAGCGGACCAGGGCGGGGTCGGTCGTGGGCCACATCGGGGGCAGGCTGGCCTTGAGGAAGCCGCCGTAGCGGGCGGTGGAGATCCGCGGGTCGAGGACGGCGACCACGCCCCGGTCGGTGGTGGTGCGGATCAGCCGACCGGCACCCTGGGCGAGCAGCAACGCAGCGTGGGTGGCCGAGACCTCCATGAAGCCGTTGCGACCGGCCTGGTCGGCGGCCTTGGCGCGCGCCGACATCAGCGGGTCGTCGGGCCGCGGGAAGGGGATCCGGTCGATCAGCACCAGCTGGCAGGTCTCGCCGGGGACGTCGAGGCCCTGCCACAGGCTGAGGGTGCCGAACAGGCAGGTGTGGGGGTCGCCGACGAACTGCTTCGCGAGCTCCGGCAGCTGGGCGTCGCCCTGGGCGAGCGTGGTCAGGTGGGGCAGCCGCTCGCGCACCACCTCGGCCGCGGCCTCCGCGGCCCGCCGGCTCGAGAACAGCCCGAGCGTGCGGCCCTCCGCGGCGTCGACGAGCTCCACGATCTCGTCGAGCTGGGCCTTCACCAGCCCGTCGCGGCCCGGCGGCGGCAGGTGGCGGGCGACGTAGAGGATCGCCTGCCTGCCGTAGTCGAACGGCGACCCGACGTCGAGCCCGCGCCAGGGCACCACCCCCTCGGCCGGCTCGGCGAGCTCCTCGGCGGGCTTCATCCCGAGCGAGGTCGCCACGGCACCGAAGTCGCCGCCGAGGCGCAGCGTGGCGCTGGTGAACACCACGGTCTTGTCGGCGAGCAGCTTGTCGCGCATCGGGCCCCACACCTGCAGCGGTGCGACGTGGAGCCGCCGCGGCTGCCGGGTCTGGCCGCCGTCGGAGAGCCAGAGCACGTCGGCCGTGGCCCCGGCCGCCATCCGGTCGGCGGTCGTGAACACCTCCTGCACCGACCCCTTCGCCTGCTGGCGACCGGCGTCGCCCTCGCCGCTCTCCTTCTCCCGGGGGTACGCCGAGAGGCACGCCCGGGCCGCGTCGCGGACCAGGACGAGGGCGTCGGCCAGGGCCTGCGGGACGTCGTCGAAGCGTCCGGGCTGCGCCTCCGCCATCGCGGTGGCCAGCGTGTCGCCGGCGTCGGCGAGGTCGTCGGCGGGGTTGGACGCGCCCGAGGCGTCGACGTGGCGCTGGGAGCGCCGCGCGGCCCGGTCGACGTCGAAGGGCGACAGCTCGTCGGTCGCCGCCTGGGTCACCCGGGAGACCAGCTCGTGGGCCTCGTCGATCACGACCGCGTCGTAGTCGGGGATCATCGGGACTCCCTCGATCGCGTCGATGGCGAGCAGCGAGTGGTTGGTGACCACGAGGTGGCTGCGGTGGGCCTGCTCGCGGGCCACCTCGACGAAGCACTCCTGGCCGAACGGGCACTTGCTGGCGCCCAGGCAGTCGCGGTGGCCGACGCTGACCTGCCGCCACTCGCGGTCGGTGTGGCGCGGCGCGGCGTCGCGCTCCCCCGAACCCTTGGTCTCCGCCTGCTGCTCGGCCCAGGCGCGCAGCTCGAGCACCTTCTTGCCCATCGACCCCTCGGGCACGTCGACCAGGGTGCCCTGGTCGTCGGGCACCCCGGAGCGGACCCGGTGGAGGCAGGCGTAGTTGGAGCGTCCCTTGAGCACGGCGTAGGAGACGTCGACCTCGGGGTGGGACTGCGCCACCGCCTCGACCAGCCGCGGGATGTCACGCTCGACGAGCTGGTGCTGGAGCGCGAGGGTCGCGGTCGCGACCACGACCCGGTCGCGGTGGAGCAGGCTCGGCACCAGGTAGGCGAGCGACTTGCCGGTGCCGGTGCCGGCCTGGACGAGCAGGTGCTGACGGTCGGTGAGCGCGCTCGCGACCGCCTCGGCCATCGCGACCTGCCCGTCGCGCTGCTGGCCGCCGAGCGCCTGCACCGCGGCGCCCAGCACCTCGGGGACGGTGGCCCCGGAGGCGGGGGCAGCGGGCTCGGGCACCCCCGAACTGTAGGTGCCGGCGCCGACACCGCGGCTGGCAGGCTCACGGTCCTGCTCCGGGCCTGGTCGGTCAGCCCGGCGGGGCCGCCAGTGCGTCCCTGACCCGGTCGCCGAAGGCGGCATGGCCGGCGGGCGTCAGGTGCAGCCCGTCGGGGAGGTAGCCCAGCTCCCAGTCGTACGCCGCGACGTACTGCCAGCCCGCACCGGCGGTGAGCCGCCGCAGCACGGCGTCCACGCGCTCCGCGGCCGCGGCCCGGGAGGGCGCCGCGGCGGGCCCCACCACGACCACCGACCGGCCCTCGAGCGCCGCGACCAGCCGCGCGAAGCCGGCGCTGATCTGCACGGTGGACCGGTCGACGTCGTTGAGCCCGCCCGCGACCACCACCCGCGAGGTAGCCGGCGAGAGGGCGCGGGCCGTGCGGGAGGCGAAGGAGACGTCGCCGCACTCGCTCGCGTCCCGGCTGAAGCCGGAGCCGGAGAACGCGCTCACCCGCACCCGCCCGGTCAGCCGGGTCGGCCACGAGCCGGCCAGGTCGTCGAGGCCGAGCCCGGCGGCCCAGGAGTCGCCGACGACCAGCGTCTCCGGGCCGCTCCCGGTCACCAGCCCGGCCCGCTCGGCCGCGTCCGCGCGGAAGCCGGCGCACCGGTCACCGCCCGCGGCGGCGCGCGGGGCGGGGTGGCCGAGCGCGACCACCGTGGTGGCGAGGGCGGCGACGAGCAGCGCGGCCGCGCCGCGCCACCGCCACCGCCGCAAGGTCACAGGACCGCGCCGGAGTCCTCGCGCTCGGCAGCGGTCCGCTTGACCTTCTGGGCCCGCGACATCGGCCAGCGCTGGTGGAAGTAGGTGAGCAGGGGGGTCGCGGTGAAGACCGAGGAGTAGGTGCCGACGGCCAGGCCGACGAGCAGCGCGATCGCGAAGTCGCGCAGCGAGTCGCCACCGAGCACGGCCAGCGCCGCGAGGATGAACATCGCACCGAGGCCGGTGTTGACCGTGCGCGGCATCGTCTCCACGGCGGCCGTGTTGGCGATGCCGCTGAAGTCCTGGTCGTGGGACTCCCGCCAGCGCTCGCGGATCCGGTCGAAGACCACGACCGTGTCGTTGACGGAGAGACCGATGATCGTCATCGCGGCGGCGAGGAAGACGCCGTCGATCGGCTTGTCGAGCCAGGCGAACAGCCCCACCACGATCAGCACGTCGTGGAACATCGCGAGCACCGCGGCGACACCGAAGGTCCACTTGAACCGGATGGCGAGGTAGAGCATCTGCACCAGCAGCGCGATCCCGAAGGCGATCAGGGCCTTGTCGCGCAGCTCCTGGCCGAGCGAGGCGCCGATCTTCTCGTCGCGTTCCTTGGTGGAGCCGCCCCCGGCCTCGCCGACGGCCTGCTCGATCTCGACCGCCTCGTCGTCGGTGATCTGGCCGATCCGCACGGTGATCTTGTCGTCGTCGCTCTCCTGGACGGTGGCCTCGGGGAAGCCGGCGTCGGCGACCGCTGCCCGCGCCTCGTCGGCGGTGATCACCTGGGTGGTGGAGTACTCGAGGACCCGGCCGCCGGTGAACTCGACGCCGAGGTTGAGCCCCTTGCCGAGGATGCCGGTGAGGGCGACGACCAGCAGCACGCCGGAGATCGCCAGCCACTGACCGCGGCGGCGCATCAGGTCGGGCTTCGTGCGCTCCAGCCAGGTCCGGACCCGACCGAGGTTGGCCAGGCCGGAGACCGCCGGACGCCGGGCGACGGCCTTGTTGGTGACGCCGAGCTCGGTGAGCACCCGCGCGATCACCAGCGCGGAGATCATCGAGGCGAGGACACCGATCGAGAGCGTGACCCCGAAGCCCTTGATCGGGCCGGAGCCGAAGATGAACAGCAGCGCCGCGGCCAGCAGCGTGGTGACGTTGGAGTCGATGATCGCGCTCCACGCCTTGTTGAAGCCGATCATCAGGGCTCGCTTGAGCCCCGCCTCGGGGCGGGCGTGGTACTCCTCGCGGGCGCGCTCGAAGACCAGCACGTTCGCGTCGATCGCGAGCCCGATGGCGAGCACGAAGCCGGCCAGGCCGGGCAGCGTCAGCGTCGAGCCGAGCGCGACGAGGATCGCGTAGGCGAGCAGCGCGTACGACGTGAGCGCGATCGTGGCGAGGAAGCCCACGAGGCGGTAGACGAGGGCGATGAACAGCAGCGTCATCGCCAGCCCGACCAGCGCGGCCTGCCAGGACGCCTCGATCGCGGCGGCACCGAGCGTGGGGCCGACGGTCCGCTGCTCGATGACCTCGACCGGCAGCGGCAGCGCGCCGCCCTCGATCAGCACCGCGAGGTTGGTGGCCGCCTCCTGGCCGAAGTCGCCGGAGATGGTGGTGGTGTTGCGGATGCTGGCCCCGCAGGCGACCTGCACCTCGGGCGAGGAGATCACCTCCTCGTCGAGCACGATCGCGATCCGGCGCTGGTTGCCCTGCGCGCAGGCCGCGTCGCCGGAGAGCGTGCCGAAGGCGTCGGAGCCCTCGCCGCTGAAGTCGACGTTGACGACCCAGTCGAACCCGCCCGAGGGGTTCTGGACGGCGTCGGCGCCGGTGATGTCGCCACCGTCGAGGGCTGCGGGCTCGAGCTCGAGGACGTCGCCCTGGTCGGTCGGGAGCACCAGGTTGTCGGGCTTGCTGGGCTTGGCGTCCGGGCTCTCGGCGCCGCCCACGACGGCGTGGACGCTCAGCTGGGCGGTGCGCCCGATCGCGTCGACCGCCTCCCGGGGGTCCTGGACGTCGGGCAGCTCGATCAGGATCCGGTCCTCACCGGCCCGGGTGAGGGTCGGCTCGGCGATGCCGAGCGCGTCGACACGGCCGCGGAGGATCTCGATCGCCTGGTCGACGCTCTCGGCGTTGGCCTCCACCCGGTCGGTGTCCTGCGCCTGCAGCGTGATCTGGGTGCCGCCGCGCAGGTCCAGGCCGAGTCGCGGCTCGCGCTCGACCGAGATCCACACGCAACCGGCCAGCAGACCGATCACGAGCAGGAGCCGGAACCACGCACCGCGAGACATGGGGCGCATCCTCTCCCACCGTGGCGGTGCGGCCCAAACCGCGGGGCGCGCCGTGACCGGATCGTGAGCCCGAGACCGGTCAGCGGCTGCCCAGGTCGAGCAGCCCCAGCTCGGAGCCGGCGATCCGGGTGAGCCGGTCGTCACCGCCGGCGAACAGCTCCGGGACGTCCACGTCGTCGACCAGGTCGCCGCTGAGCAGCCGCGAGCTGCTGCTCAGCACCACCCGCCCCAGCTCGTTGACCAGGGCGAGCAGCCGGCGGGTGGCCCGCAGGTCGGCGAGGAACCGCTGCTCGACCGAGGACACCCGGACGTCGACCCCGGCCACCCCCGCGAACGAGCCTCCGGAGTGGCGTACGGCGGTGGTGAAGGTGAGCGTGTAGTCGTCGGTGCACAGGTAGTCGACGTAGGGGCCGGTGACCACCCCGTCGGGCGCGTCGCGGTCGCGCGGGACGGCGAACCACGGCATCAGGGTGTAGTCGAAGAAGTGGGCGCCGTCCGGGTCGGTCTCGGAGACCAGCCGCTGCACGGTGGCGGCGTCCCAGGCGAACCACTCCAGCCACCACGGCGCATCGACCAGCAGCCCGGGGGCGGCCACGAAACCGCCGCCGTGGAGGACCTCCTCACGCTCGCCCAGCAGGTCGGCCACCACGGCCTCGAGCACCGCGAGGTCGGACCGGCGTGACTCGGTGCGCGCCTCCAGCGCCGCCTCGGTCGCCGCGGCGATCTGGTCGGCCGCGGCCCGCGTGTCCCGGACGAAGCCCTCCAGCCCGGTGACGACGTCGGCGGTGCTCACGGAGCCAGTCCCTCGAGCCGCAGCTCGACCAGGTGGGTGGTCCAGGCCGACACCCGGTCCTCGGTGAGGGCGCGGGCCTTGTCGCCGTCGCCGGCCGCGATGGCCGCGACCACGTCGCCGGAGAGGTCGGCGGTGCGCCGGTGGATCTCCTCGTGACCCGCCCCCAGCCACAGCAGCGGCCCGATCTCGGCCTGCATCGAGACCTCCTCCTGGAACAGCAGCGGGGACTGCGCGACCGCGGCGATCTCGATCTGGAGGTGGCTCTCGGCGCGGCGGCGCTCCTCCTCGGTGCCCGCGGCCGTGACCTGGTCGTGGCGGCGGCGCAGCCGGGCGACCTCCACGGGGGTGGCGCGCTGCGCGGCCAGCCGGGCCGCCGCGCCGGAGAGCGCGGCGTAGCGGTCGCCGAGGTCGCGCAGCTGGGCGGTGCTCAGCCGCAGCAGCCGCGCGACCACCCGTCCCAACGCGCCCTCCTCGGACTCCTTGACGAAGGATCCGCCGTTGCGGCCACGGCGGGTCTCGATCAGGGCGGCCTCGCGCATCGAGCGCAGGGCCTCCCGCACGGTCACGGTGGAGACCCCGAGCAACCGGCCGAGCTCGGCCTCTCCGGGGAGCTGGTGGTCGACCGGGATCAGGCCGAGCACGATGGCGTCGGTGAGCCGCCGCTCGACCTGCTCCGCGCGCGAGACCGAGTCGAGCGGGGCGTAGACGGCGGCTGCGGCGCCGCCGTACATCCGGATGGCCACGGGGCCATGGTGCCTCCTGCGACCCACAAAATCTTCCCTTGCAGATCTTTTTGCACACCCTCGACACCGTCGGCGGTCCGGTGTTTGCTGGCCCCACGGTCGCCGATCGGCGCCGTGACTTCTCGGGAGGATGCATGAAGCCGGTACCCCGCCCAGCCCTGGGCAAGCTCGTCCCCGCCTGTGCCCTGGGGATCGTCGCCACCGTGGCGGCCACCCTCGGAGCGCCCCCACCCGCCGCGGTCGCCGCCCCCGGCGACGACCCCCGCCCCGCTCGCGAGACCCCGGTCCGCGTGGTGATGGTCGACGCGCCCACGGTCGCGCAGCGCAACCAGGTCGTCGACCTGGGCCTGGACCTCACCGAGCACGTCACGACCAGGGGCATCGAGGTCGTGCTCCACGACGCCGGCGACGCCCGCGCGCTCCGGGAGGCCGGCTTCGACTGGACCGTCGAGGTCGCCGACCTGGAGGCCGAGGCCCGCGCCCAGCGTCGTGCCGACCGCCGCTACGCCGCCCGCGTGGACGAGTCGGGCCTGCCCAGCGGCCGCACGTCCTACCGCAGCTACGACGACTACCTCACCGATCTGGCCGACCTCGCCGAGACCTACCCGCGGTTGACGCGGCCGCTGACGCTGGCCAACCAGACGGTGCTCGGCGAGGACATCACCGGGCTGGAGATCTCCGTCGGCGCCGACCACGTCCGCGACGGCAAGCCGGTCTTCCTGCTGATGGGCGCCCACCACGCCCGGGAGTGGCCCAGCGCCGAGCACACGATGGAGTTCGGCATCGACCTGCTCCAGTCCTACCGCGCGGGTGACGAGCGCGCCCGGGCGATCCTGCGCGGCTCGCGGCTCGTGGTCGTCCCGGTCGTCAACGTCGACGGCTACCAGATCTCGCGCAACGCCGAGCCACTCGGCGACTTCTCGACCTTCGACTACGAGATGAAGCGCAAGAACTGCGCGATCTCCGAGGACACCCCGCCCGCGGACGCGATCGGCACCTGCGAGGACAACCCCGCCGGGCGGTTGCGCGGCACCGACCTCAACCGCAACTACCCCGGCTTCTGGGGTGGCGGTGGCGCCAGCACCAACTGGCGCAGCGACACCTTCCGGGGCGACGGCCCCGGCAGCGAGCCGGAGAGCGACGCGGTGCGGCAGCTCATCAGCAACCGTGCGGTCACGATGATGATCAGCAACCACACCTACTCCAACCTGGTGCTGCGTCCGCCCGCCATCGCCGCGACCGGCAAGTCGCCCGACGAGCCGGCCTACAAGGTGCTCGGCGACGGGTTCGCCGAGGCCAACGGCTACACCAGCCAGGCCTCCTACCAGCTCTACGACACCTCCGGCTCGACCGAGGACTGGAGCTACTGGATCACCGGTGGCTTCGGCTTCACCTTCGAGATCGGCCCCGACGGCTTCCACCCGGCCTACGAGAACGCCGTGGTCGCCGAGTACCTCGGGGAGGAGCCCGCTGCCGGCGCCGGCAGCGGCGGCAACCGCGAGGCCTACTACCAGGCGGCGGAGGCGGCGATGGACCACGCGCTGATCTCGCGGGTCCGGGGCCGGGCACCGAAGGGCACCCGGATCGTGCTCAGCAAGACCCACGTCTCGCCGACCTCGCCGGTGATCCGTCCCGACGGCTCCACCGGGCCGCAGCGGTTCTTCGAGGACACCCTGGTCAACCGCTACGACTCCGAGGGCGGCCGGTTCACCCTCGACGTGAACCCCTCCACCCGACCGCTGGTCGCGGGACGCTACGGCCGCGAGCCGGTCGCCGACCCGCAGGAGACGGCGGCGATCACGAACCCCGACGGCGTCCCCGCCGTCGGGGGGTCGGAGGAGTCGACCGTCGAGGTGCTCGGGCAGCCCGAGGTCGACAACGGCTTCGCCACGCTGTCCTTCGAGTGGCCCAACGGCGCCGACTGGGACTTCTACGTCCTCGGTCCCGACGGGGAGCCGGTCGGCTCGGGCGCCACCCTCGCCAACCCCGAGGTGATCAAGATCCCCGACCCGGTCGCCGGCACCTACACCGTGGTCGCGGAGAACTACGAGGACGGCTCGGCCGAGGACGACTGGACGGGCGAGGTGTCCTTCCAGAGCCCCGAGCCGCCGCAGGAGTCCGGGATCAAGGAGGCCTGGCAGGTCACCTGCCTGCGCCGGGGCAAGATCCTGGCCAGCCAGGAGGTCGTGGTCGACCGTGGCGAGGTCGCTCGGGTCGGCAAGGCCTGCCGTCCCGGCGGGAAGCGTCGCTGAGCTCCACCTGACGCCGGTGGGCGGCGTGCGTCCGCGCGATCAGCGGGCGTACGCCGCCAGCTCACCGGCCAGGTCGGCGTTGGCGCGACCGCTGACCAAGGTGCCCTCGGGGGTGTGCTCGAGCTCGGCGATCTCGCCGAACCGGTGCAGCCGGTCGATCAGGTCGCCGCGGTCGTAGGGCAGCAGCGCCGCGAACTCCACGCCCGGGCGGGGCAGCTCGCCCTCGATCACCCGCAGCGCCTCGGCCATGCCCTCGCCGGTGCGGGCGCTCACGACCAGGCTGTGCGGCTCGCGGGCCTGCAGCCGGGCCAGCACCATCGGGTCGGCGGCGTCGGCCTTGTTGATGACCACGATCTCGGGCACCTTCGCCGCGTCGATCTCGGCGAACACCTCGCGCACCGCGGCGAGCTGGCCCTCGGGGTCGGGGTGGGAGCCGTCGACGACGTGGAGGATCAGGTCGGAGTCGGCGACCTCCTCCAGGGTGCTGCGGAAGGCCTCGACCAGCTGGTGGGGCAGGTGCCGGACGAAGCCGACGGTGTCGCTCATGGTGTAGACCCGCCCGTCGGCGGTCGTGGTCCGTCGCGTGGTCGGGTCGAGCGTCGCGAACAGCGAGTCCTCGACCAGGACCCCGGCGTCGGTGAGCCGGTTGAGCAGGCTCGACTTGCCGGCGTTGGTGTAGCCCGCGATCGAGACGCTGGGCACGTGGTTGCGACGCCGCTCCTGGCGCTTGGTGTCGCGGGTGCCCTTCATCTCGGCGAGCTCGCGGCGCAGCTTGGCGATCTTGGTGTTGATCCGGCGCCGGTCGGTCTCGATCTTGGTCTCACCGGGGCCGCGGCCGCCGATCCCGCCGCCGTCGGCACCGACCCGGCCACCGGCCTGGCGGGAGAGGTTGCCGCCCCAGCCGCGCAGCCGCTGCTTCATGTAGGCCAGCTGGGCCAGCTCGACCTGCGCCTGACCCTCCTTGGACTTCGCGTGCTGGGCGAAGATGTCGAGGATCAGCGCGGTCCGGTCGACCACCTTGACCTTGAGCCGGTCCTCGAGGTTGCGCAGCTGGCTGGGGGCCAGCTCGCCGTCGCAGATCACGGTGTCGGCGCCGGAAGCCTGCACGATCTCGCGGATCCCGTCCACCTTGCCGCGGCCGACGTACGTCGCGGGGTCGGGCCTGGTGCGGCGCTGGAAGACGTTGTCGAGCACCTCCGAGCCGGCGGTCTCGGCGAGCAGGGCGAGCTCGGCCATGGAGTTCTCGGCGTCCTCGGCCGTGCCCTCGGTCCACACGCCGACGAGCACGACCCGCTCGAGGCGGAGCTGGCGGTACTCGACCTCGGTGATGTCCTCGAGCTCGGTGCGCAGCCCGGCGACCCGGCGCAGCTGGTGGCGCTCGGCCAGGTCCTGCTCGCCGGTGGTCAGGTCGGTGTCCTCGGGGTCCGGGCCGTCGACGTCCACCGGCTCGTCGGCGTAGCCGCTCTCCCAGGTGTCGTCGTCGCCGTCGGCGTCCCAGGTGCGGGTCGCGGCCAGCTCGGCGTCGAGGCTGAAGTCAGGTGCGTTCGTCATATGCCTCCAGAGTAGGCCGACGCTCCTGACTCCGCGAGGCGATTAGTCCCCCGCACCCACCAGGGCGGCCAGCCCGGGCTCGGCGGCCTCCCGCGGGAGGTGGCCCAGCATCACCAGCTCGGCCATCCCGTGCACGGTCGCCCACAGCGCGGCCGCCAGGGCCTGCGGGTCGCGCCCGCGGAACCCCGGCTGCTGCACCAGAGCGGCCACCTCACGGGCGAGGAGCTCCTCGTTGCGGGTGATCAGCGGGGCCATGTCGGCGTCGGGGTCGCCGGGCGCGCAGTACTCCGGGTCGAAGACGAGCGCGAAGGCCTGCGGGTGGTCGGCCGCGTAGCCGACGTAGGCCGCCCCGAGGGCCCGCACCCGGTCCACGGGGTCCTCGCAGCACTCGACCGCGGCCTCCTGGGCCGCCACCAGCTCCCGCATCGCCCGCACCCCGAGGGCGTGCAGCAGCGCCGCCCGGTCCCCGAAGTGGTGGTACGGCGCGTTGTGGCTGACCCCCGCCCGCCGGGCCACCTCCCGCAGGCTGATCCGGGCCGCCGGCTGCGTCTCCAGCAGCGAGAGCGCGGCGTCCTCCAGGACCGCCTGCAGATTGCCGTGGTGATAGCGGGAACCAGATCTTGACACGAGCAACATCGTACCGGACAGTGGACACTGTCCAGATTGTTGACAGTGTCTAGATCAGGAGTCCTCCCATGAGCCGCATCCTCGTCATCGACGGTCACCCCGACCCCGACTCGCTCACCGCCGCCCTCGCCCGGCACTACGTCGCCGGGGCCGGGGACGACGCCGTGCTGCTGTCGCTGCGCGACCTCGCGATCGACCCCGACCTCCACCACGGCTACCGCGACGGCGGCCAGGCCCTCGAGCCGGACCTCGTCCGGGCCCGCCGGCTGCTCGAGGAGTGCGAGCACGTCACGGTGCTCACCCCCGTCTGGTGGGGCTCGGTGCCGGCCCTGCTCAAGGGCTTCCTCGACCGCACCCTCGTCATCGGCTGGGCCTTCCGCTACCGCGACAACGGCCGCCCCGAGGGCCTGCTGACCGGGCGCACCGGACGGGTGCTGGTGACCTCGGACTCCCCGCGGTGGTACCTCCCGCTCGCCGGCGACACCACCGTGAAGCAGCTCAAGGGCCGGACCCTGGAGTTCTGCGGCATCACGCCGGTCCGGGTCTCCCGGTTCACCGCCGTCCGCGAGGCCGACGACCAGCGGCGGGCGCAGTGGCTGGAGGACGCGCGCCGGCACGGCGCCAGCGACGCCGCCGCCCTGCCCGTCCGCGACTCCTCCGCTGCGCGACGCGTCGACGCGCTGGTGCCGTGAGAATGGGGAGGTGATCACCACCCACGAGGCCGAGCAGATCGACCACTGGCTGCGGGGGCTCGGCCGCCCGTGGCAGCCCGCGCCCGGCGACCGGTTCCTGGTCCCCGGGCGCGACCTCGACGACGTCTTCGTGCTCGCCGAGATGACGATCGAGGTCGAGGAGCTGCCCAGCGGCCGGCTGGTGAAGTTCAACGGCACCACCGAGTGGGCGCTGGACTCGATCCCGGCCGAGGAGGTGCTGTGGCTGCCCCACGAGCACCAGCTGCGCGACCTGCTCGGCGAGGCGTTCGTCGCGCTCGAGCGGACCCGGACCGGCTACGCCGTCCGGTTGGCCGACGGGGCGTCGTACCGGGGCGTGGACCCCGAGGCGGCATACGTCGCGGCCGTTCTGGCGCTGGCGGACCATCCGCCGCCGTGACGCAGCGCCCCCGACCTACTTCGGGGGCATCCGGATCCCGCCGTCGACGCGGATCGTCTCGGCGTTCATGTAGGAGTTGGTGAGGCAGGCCATCACCATGGCGGCGAGCTCCTCGGGGGTGCCGAGCCGCTTGGGGTGGAGCACCGAGGAGCCGAGCTGCTCCTTGAACGCGGCCGGGTCGGGGGCGAAGTCGTAGATCGGGGTCTCGATCAGCCCGGGGGCGACGGTGTTGAGCCGGATCGCGGCGGCGGAGAGGTCGCGGGCCACGGGGAGGGTCAGGCCGACCAGGCCACCCTTGCTCGCGGCGTACGCCGCCTGGCCGATCTGCCCGTCGAACGCCGCCACCGAGGCGATGTTGACGATCGCGCCGCGGTCGCCGGACTCGGTGGGGTCGAGGGTCGACATCACGGTCGCGGCGAGCCGGATCGCGTCGAAGGAGCCGATCAGGTTGATCGAGACGACCTTCTTGAAGGCGTCGAGGCTGTGGGCGGAGTCGAGCTCGCCGTCCTTGCCGATCGTGCGCTGCGCCCAGCCGATGCCGGCGGAGTTGACCAGCACCCGCAGCGGCCCGAGCTCGCTCGCGCGCACCACCGCGGCCTCGATCTGGGCGGTGTCGGTGACGTCGACGGCGCAGAACACGCCGCCGATCTCCTCGGCGAGCGCCTCCCCCTTCTCGACCTGGAGGTCCGCGACGACGACGCGGGCCCCGGCCGCGGCGAGCTGGCGGGCGACGGCGGCGCCGATGCCCGAGGCGGCGCCGGTGACGAGGGCGGAGGAACCGGTGATGTCCATGGCGCGAACCGTATCGAGGGCTACAGCGAAGTGGTCCCGCGGGCCACGATCTGCGCCGGGCCGTCGAGGTGGACCCGGCCGTCGGCGTCGAGGGTGACCTCCAGGGTCCCGCCGGCCACGTCCACGCGGTACGTCGCGGGCAACGCGGCGTCGTCGGCACGCGCCGCGGCGACCATCACCGCACAGGCACCGGTGCCGCAGGAGCGGGTCTCGCCCGAGCCCCGCTCGTGGACCCGCATCGCGACATGGCGCGGCCCGCGGCGTACGACGAACTCGACGTTGACGCCCTGGGGGTAGACCTGCGGGTCGTGGCCGGGGGCGTCGTGCAGCGGTCCGGCGTCGGCGAGGTCGTCGACGAACGCGACGGCGTGGGGGTTGCCCATGTCGACGTGCACGGCCGGCCAGCGGCGCTCGCCCACCGAGACCGAGGTCTCCCCCAGCACCCGCGGGCTGCCCATGTCGGCCGAGAAGCCGAGTGCGCTCTCGCGGAGCACCTTCACGCCGTCCCGCGTGGCGACCTCGAGCGGGAAGCCGACGCCGTGCTCCTCGCGCAGGTGCAGGGCGAACACGCGGACGCCGTTCCCGCACATCTCCGAGACCGAGCCGTCGGAGTTCCAGTAGTCCATGAACCAGCGGCCGTCGTGCTCCCCGGGGTCACGGGCGACCCGGATCACGCCGTCGCCGCCGATCCCGGCGCGACGGTCGCACAGCGCGCGGACCCGGTCGCGCGACAGCTCGGCCTCGGCCGGCAGCAGCACGAAGTCGTTCTCGGTGCCGTGGCCCTTCCAGAACGGGAGACCCTCAGCCATACAGCCGCGCCTCGTAGCCGGGGCCGTAGTACTCGTCGAGCTCCTCCAGGGTGCGCCCGTCGGGCTCGACCTGCGAGGCGACGACGGCGCGGCGCTGGACGGCCGCCTCGGGGTCCCAGGTCTCGGGCTGCCACAGCCCGGAGCGCAGGAACGCCTTCGCGCAGTGGAAGAAGACCTCCTCGATCTCGACCACGACGGCCAGCAGCGGCCGGTGCCCGCGGACCACCATCTCGTCGAAGAAGGGGGCGTCGCTGACGATCCGGGCGCGGCCGTTGACGCGCAGCGTGTCGCCGCGGCCGGGGATGAGGAAGTCGAGACCGACGTGGGGGTTGGCGAGCAGGTTGCGGTAGCCGTCGGCCCGCCGGTTGCCGGGCCGCTCGGCGATCGCGATCGTGCGCGGGTCGAGGACGTGGACCAGCTGCCCGGCGGGGTCGCCCTTCGGCGAGGCGTCGCAGCGGCCGTCGGCGTCCGCGGTGGCCATCACGCAGAACGGCGCCGCCGAGAGCCACGCGACGTCGACGTCGAGCAGCGTGTCGCGGCCCTTGTCCCGGACCCGGGCGGCCGGCTCGCCGAGCAGCGCCACCAGCTGCTCGGGGCTGGTGACCTCGGTCCAGGCGGGGCTCGCGGTCCTCACGGCTCCAGCGTACGGCGAACGGCGGCCATCGCCTGGTCCACCCGGTCCTCGGCGTCGAAGCGCACCCACGTGATCCGCGGGTCCTTGCGGAACCACGAGTCCTGGCGCCGGGCGAAGCGCCGGGTGGCGACCACGATCTTCTGCTGTGCCTCCGCCAGGCTGAGCTCCCCCGCGAGGTACGCCGTCACCTCGGGATAGCCGATCGCCCGCGACGCGGTCCGGGACCCGGCCAGCCCGGCGTCGAGCAGCCGCTCCACCTCCGCGACGAACCCGGCCTCGATCATCTCCTTCACCCGCCGCTCGATCCGCGCGTCCAGGGTGGCCCGGTCGATGTCGACACCGACCTGGACGGTCAGCGGCTCGACGTACTCCAGCCGCGGCAGGCTCGCCGAGAACGGGCGGCCGGTGAGCTCGACGACCTCCAGCGCCCGCACGATCCGGCGGCCGTTGTCGACGAGGATCCGCTCGGCCGCCTCGGGGTCGCGCTCGCGCAGTCGCGCGTGCAGGGCGGCCGGCCCGACCTCGGCGAGCTCGCTCTCCAGCCGCTCCCGGACCGCCGGGTCCGTGCCGGGGAACTCGAAGCGGTCGAGCACGGCGCGGGTGTAGAGCGCGGACCCGCCGACCAGCACCGGGACCACGCCACGCCCCCGCAGCCCGCCGATGATCGCGCGGGCCTCGGCCTGGAAGGCCGCGACCGACACCGTCTCGGTGATCTCGCGGGTGTCGACCAGGTGGTGCGGGATGCCGCGCCGGTCCTCCGGCGGCAGCGTGGCGGTGCCGATGTCCATGCCGCGGTAGACCTGCATCGCGTCGGTGTTGACCACCTCCCCGCCCAGCCGTTCGGCGAGGTCGAGCGAGAGGCCGCTCTTGCCCGCGGCGGTGGCACCCACGACGGCGACGATCGGGACGGGGTGCGGCACGGGGCTAGTCTCGGAGACATGAGTTTCCTCGACAAGTTCAAGGCCAAGGCCCAGCAGGCCGTCGACGACCACGGGGACAAGATCGCCCAGGGGATCGACAAGGCCGCCACGACCGCGGACCAGAAGACCAAGGGCAAGTACGCCAAGCACATCGGCACCGGGCGGTCCAAGGCCAAGGAGGCGCTGGAGAAGCTCGACGGCAAGAAGGACGGCGACGTCACGTGACCCAGCCCGTCCCCGAGGAGAGCAACGAGGCGTTGCACCTCACCGAGCAGCCCCCCGGCACCCATGAGGACGAGCTGCCCGACGAGGACGACACCGGGCACGAGACCGAGGCCGAGCGTCAGAACGCCGAGACCTCCGGTGGCGAGCCCTCGGGGGACGCCGGCTGATGCTCGACCGCTTCACCGTCGTCCCGGCGGCGTACGTCTTCCTGCTGCGGGAGGGCCCCGCCGGCGCCCCCGAGGTGCTGCTCCAGCTGCGCCAGAACACCGGCTACATGGACGACCTCTGGGCGGCCGCGGCCGCCGGGCACGTCGAGCGCGGGGAGACGGCGTACGACGCGGCGCACCGCGAGGCCGCCGAGGAGCTCGGCATCGAGGGCCTCGACCTGCGCTTCGAGCTGACCATGCAGCGCACCGCCACCGGCGAGCCGATCGACGAGCGGGTCGACTTCTTCTTCACCGCCACCACCTGGTCGGGTGAGCCGCGGATCATGGAGCCGCGCAAGTGTGCGGACCTGCGGTGGTGTTCACTCGATGCCCTGCCCGACGACGTGGTGCCCCACGAAGCACTCGCCCTGGCCTCGCTCGGCCGGGGCGTCCCGTACCTCACGTTCGGCTTCTGAACCCAACTCCCAAGGAGACGCCCATGCCGGAGGACAAGCTCGGACCGATGCCCGACCCCGAGACGGAGCCCGCGCCGGAGAACCCCGGTGGCGCCGACGCGCTCAACGAGGACGCCCCCTTCGCCGGCGACGAGAGCGCGGTGCTCGGCCGCGACCTCGACCCCGCGCGCAACCCCCAGGTCGAGGACCACCTCCCCGACGAGATCTCCGAGCCCGACGACAAGCAGCAGGAGGGCGACAGCGACGGCGCCAGCAACCCGAAGGAGGACGACCCGGTATGAGCGAGCCCCGCGACATCCAGGACTCCCACCACGACGCCTCCGGCGACATGGGCGTCAGCAGCGAGCGGGAGGGCCCCACCGGCCCCGGCCAGCACGACACCGACGGGATCCGCGACGTCACCCGGGAGCGGCCCGACGACGAGGACGCCCCGCCCGAGCAGCGCCCGGGTGCCGTCGAGGAGAACCCCGAGGGCGTGACGCCGAAGGCCGGCTACTCCAGGACCGACCCGCGCTCGGAGGACTGAGGGCGGGTCGTCGCGTGTGCCTGAGAGCGAGCCAGGGCTCGCTCTCAGGCACACGCGACGGCTCAGCCGCAGCCGGGGGCCTCCGGCAGCGGCGCGGGTACGCCGAGGGTCGGCATGCCGAGCCCGACGGACCCGGCAGCGGCGGGCTCAGGGGCGGCGCGGCGGGCCGCCCAGGCGTCGCCGGAGCGCGTGCGCCGGACGGCGAGCACCGGGCCGTCGGCCACCAGGTGGTGCGGCGCGGCGTAGGTGATCTCGACGGTGACGAGGTCGCCGGGCCGGACCTCGGCGTCGGCGGGCGGGACGAAGTGGACCAGCCGGTTGTCGGGGCCGCGGCCGGAGAGCCGGTGCGTGGCGGCGTCCTTGCGGCCCTCCCCCTCGGCGACCAGCAGCTCGACGGTGCGGCCGACCAGCCGCTGGTTCTCCTCCCAGGCGATGTCGTTGACCAGCGTGACCAGCCGCTCGTAGCGGGCCTGCACGACGTCGCGGGGCAGCTGCTCGTCCATCGTCGCCGCGGGCGTGCCGGGGCGCGGTGAGTAGATGAAGGTGAAGGCGCCGGAGAAGCGGGCGGCCCGGACCACGTCGAGGGTGGCCTCGAAGTCCTCCTCGGTCTCGCCGGGGAAGCCGACGATGATGTCGGTGGTGATCGCCGCCTCGGGCATCGCGGCCCGGACCCGGTCGATGATCCCGAGGAACTTCGCCTGCCGGTAGGAACGCCGCATCGCGCGCAGCACCCGGTCGGAGCCGGACTGCAGCGGCATGTGCAGCTGCGGCATCACGTTCGGCGTCTGGGCCATCGCCTCGATGACGTCGTCGGTGAACTCGGCCGGGTGGGGCGAGGTGAAGCGCACTCGCTCCAGCCCCTCGATCTCCCCGCAGGCGCGCAGCAGCTTGGAGAACGCCTGCCGGTCGCCGAACTGCACGCCGTAGGCGTTGACGTTCTGACCGAGCAGGGTCACCTCGCTGACCCCCTCGGCGACCAGCGCCCGGATCTCTGCGAGCACGTCGCCGGGTCGGCGGTCCTCCTCCTTGCCGCGCAGCGACGGCACGATGCAGAAGGTGCAGGTGTTGTTGCAGCCGACCGAGATCGAGACCCAGGCGGCGTACGCCGACTCGCGCCTGGTCGGCAGCGTGGACGGGAAGACCTCGAGCGACTCGAGGATCTCGACCTGCGCCTCCTGCTGCGACCGGGCCCGGTCGAGCAGCGCGGGCAGCGAGCCGATGTTGTGGGTGCCGAACACGACGTCGACCCACGGCGCCTTCTCGACGATCGTGGCGCGGTCCTTCTGGGCGAGGCAGCCGCCGACGGCGATCTGCATCCCGGGGGTGCTGGCCTTGACCGGCGCCAGGTGGCCGAGGTTGCCGTAGAGCCGGTTGTCGGCGTTCTCCCGGACGGCGCAGGTGTTGAAGACGACCACGTCCGCCTGCTGCCCCTCCGGGGTGGCGGCGTAGCCGGCGTCCTCCAGCAGGCCGGTGAGCCGCTCGGAGTCGTGGACGTTCATCTGGCACCCGTAGGTGCGGACCTCGTACGTGCGTGCAGACATGACCGCCCAAGGGTAGGCGGGCGACGCCCCGGGCGAGAAGTCAGCGTCCGAGGGGGGCGAAGTGTGATCATCGTGGGCCAGATCCCTCTACCCTCTTAAGGGTGAACTGGGACGAGTACGCCGTGGCGCTCTTCGACCTCGACGGCGTGATCACGCCGACCGCCGAGGTCCACATGCGCGCCTGGGACCGGATGTTCAACGACTTCCTGGCGGGCCACCCCGACCAGCCGCCCTACACCGACGACGACTACTTCGCCCACGTCGACGGGCGCCCGCGCTACGAGGGCGTGGCCGGCTTCCTCGAGGCCCGCGGCCTCGCCCTGCCGTACGGCGACCCGACCGACCCGCCCGCGAGCGAGACCGTCTGCGGGCTCGGCAACCGCAAGAACGACGCCTTCAACCGGGTGCTCCGCGAGGACGGCGTCGAGCCGTACGCCGGCTCCGCCCGGCTGCTGGCCCACCTCGACGCCCGGGGGACGCCGATGGCGGTGGTCTCCTCCTCGCGCAACGCCCCCGCCGTGCTCGAGGCGGCGGGACTCACCCACTACTTCCGGGTCGTGATCGACGGCCAGGTCGCCACGGAGCGGGGGCTGCCGGGCAAGCCGGCACCGGACACCTTCCTCGCCGCCGCCGCCGAGCTCGGCGCGGTCGCCGCGGACGCCGTGGTGCTGGAGGACGCGATCAGCGGGGTGCGCGCCGGGGCCGCCGGCGACTTCGGGCTCGTCGTGGGGGTCGACCGCGGCGCCGGTCGTGACGCGCTGACCACCGCGGGGGCCGACGTCGTCGTCGCCGACCTCGAGGAGCTGCTGTGATGGATCCGCTCGACCGCACCCGGTTCCCCGTCGACGAGTGGCGGCTGGTGGAGAGCCGGTTCGACGCGACCGACCTGGGCGTCACCGAGTCGCTCTTCAGCGTCGGCAACGGCTACCTCGGCCTGCGCGGCAACTACGAGGAGAGCCGCGACGCCCACAGCGACGGCACCTTCGTCAACGGCTTCCACGAGACCTGGCCGATCCTGCACGCCGAGGAGGCGTTCGGCCTGGCCCGGGTGGGCCAGAGCATCGTCAACGCCCCCGACCCCAAGGTGATCCGGCTCTACGTCGACGACGAGCCGCTCGAGCTCTCGACCGCGGACCTCCTCGAGTACGAGCGCAGCCTCGACTTCCGCGACGGCGTGCTGCGCCGCCACCTGGTGTGGCGCACCCGCAGCGGCAAGCGGGTGCGGGTCGACAGCAGCCGGATGGTCTCGCTGGCCCAGCGCCACCTGGCGGTGATGACCTTCGAGGTCACCCTGCTCGACGGCCGGGCGCCCGTGCAGGTCTCCTCCCAGCTGATCAACCGCCAGGACCGCGACGCCGAGATCGGGCACCCCTCGGTCGAGGCGCCCGTCGGCTCGATGGCCGACCCCCGCAAGGGCGACCGGCTGGCCCGGCGGGTGCTGGAGCCGCAGGTCGGCACGGTCGACGAGGACTCCGGGCGGATCCGGCTCGGCTACCGGTGCACGGAGAGTCGGATGACCATCGGCGTCGCCGTGGACCACGTCCTCGACGCTCCCACCGAGGTCAGCACCCAGCACCACCTCGACGCCGACGAGGGCAAGATCATCTACCGGCTGCCGATGGAGGCGGGGCAGACCCTGCGCCTCACCAAGCTGGTCTCGGTGCACACCGCCACCCGCGTCCCCGCCCGCGAGCTGCTCGACCGCTGCGAGCGCACGCTCGACCGGGCCGAGCACGAGGAGGCGGGCCACCAGCTCGCCGAGCAGCGGGCACTGCTCGACCGGATCTGGGCGAGCTGCGACGTCGAGCTGCCCGGACAGCCCGAGCTGCAGCAGGCGGTCCGGTGGAACCTGCTCTCGGTGCTCCAGGCGGCTGCGCGCGCCGAGGACCACGGCATCCCCGCGAAGGGCGTCACCGGCTCGGGCTACGCCGGCCACTACTTCTGGGACGGGGAGATCTACGTGCTCCCCTTCCTCACCTACACGCTCCCGTACGCCGCGCGGAACGCGCTGCGCTTCCGGCACCAGATGCTGCCCGACGCCCGGCGCCGGGCCCGCGAGCTGGCCCAGCGGGGGGCGCTGTTCCCGTGGCGCACGATCAACGGCCACGAGGCCTCGGCGTACTACGCCGCGGGGACCGCGCAGTACCACATCGACGCGGCCGTGGCGTACGCGCTGAGCCAGTACCTCGGCGCCACGGGCGACACCGACTTCATGAACCGCGAGGCCGCCGACATCCTGGTCGAGACCGCGCGGCTGTGGGCCGACCTGGGCTTCTGGCGGCGGGAGAACAGCCACTCGACGTTCCACATCCACGGCGTCACCGGGCCCGACGAGTACACGACGGTGGTGAACGACAACTTCTACACGAACGTGCTCGCGCGCTTCAACCTGCGCCGGGCCGCCGACGCCGTGGCCGAGGTCCGCCGGCTCGATCCGGCCGCCTACGAGCAGGTGGTGCGCCGCACCGGGCTGCGCGAGGACGAGGCCGAGGAGTGGCTCGCCTGCGCGGACGGCATGCTCATCCCCTTCGACGAGAAGGTCGGCATCCACCCCCAGGACACCCGCTTCCTGGACCGGGAGATGTGGGACCTCGCCCACACTCCCCCGTCCGTGCGACCGCTGCTGCTGCACTACCACCCGCTGGTGATCTACCGGTTCCAGGTGCTCAAGCAGGCCGACGTGGTGCTCGCGCTGTTCCTCCAGGGCGAGGAGTTCAGCTACGAGGAGAAGCTGGCCGACTTCACCTACTACGACCCCATCACCACCGGCGACTCGACGCTCTCCGCCGTGGCGCAGGCGATCATGGCCGCAGAGGTGGGATTCCACGAACCTGCGCTGCGCTACTTCGTCGACGCCGCCTTCGTCGACCTCGCCGACCGGCACGCCAACACCTCCGACGGCGTCCACGTCGCCTCCGCCGCCGGGGTGTGGAGTGCACTCGTCTTCGGCTTCGGCGGCTTCCGCGACCACGGCGCCAGGCTCGAGGAGCGGTGGACGTTCGACCCGCGGCTGCCCGAGGGGTGGCCGGGCCTGACCTTCCGGCTCACTCTCCGAGGCTCGAGGCTGCGCGTGGACCTGCTGCCCGAGCAGATCACCTTCAGCATCGAGGACGGGCCCGGCCCGCTGTCGTTCGGCGTGCGTGGCACGAAGGTGGAGGTCGCTGTCGGGGTTCCGGTCACCGTGCCGCTCGTCGACCAGGGTCCGCGGCTGGCCGGCGGGCCGCCCAACCCTGCCGGCCAGGTGCGGGCCGACGGCACCGTCATCTCCGCCACCGTGCCCCGGGGCGAGGGCTGATCCCGGTCCACGGCCGGGTCACGGAACAGTCACCTTTCTGCCAAGCGTGCCGCTGCGCATGGCCCCTGCAGGTGGAGGACCGCTAGGGTCGCGTGACATGTCGGACCCACTGGTCGTCCTCGAGGACGTGAACAAGTGGTTCGGTGACCTGCACGTGCTGCAGGACATCAACCAGACGATCCATCGCGGTGAGGTCGTCGTCGTGATCGGTCCCTCCGGCTCGGGCAAGTCGACGCTGTGCCGGGCGATCAACCGGCTGGAGACGATCCAGCGGGGAACCATCACCCTCGACGGTGAGCTGCTGCCCGAGGAGGGCAAGCAGCTCGCGGCGCTGCGCGCCGAGGTCGGCATGGTCTTCCAGAGCTTCAACCTCTTCGCCCACAAGACGATCCTCGAGAACGTCACGCTCGGCCCGATCAAGGTCCGCGGCCACAAGAAGGACGAGGCCGACAAGCGGGCGCAGGAGCTCCTCGACCGGGTCGGCGTCGGCCACCAGGCCGCCAAGTACCCCGCCCAGCTCTCCGGCGGTCAGCAGCAGCGGGTGGCGATCGCCCGCGCCCTGGCCATGGACCCCAAGGTGATGCTCTTCGACGAGCCGACCTCGGCGCTGGACCCCGAGATGATCAAGGAGGTCCTCGACGTCATGGTCGACCTCGCCGAGGGTGGGATGACGATGGTCGTGGTCACCCACGAGATGGGCTTCGCCCGCACGGCGGCGGACCGGGTGCTGTTCATGTCCGACGGCGCGATCGTCGAGGAGAACACGCCCGAGGAGTTCTTCACCAACCCGCAGTCCGACCGCGCCAAGGACTTCCTCGGGAAGATCCTCAAGCACTGACCAACCCATCCACCCAGACCTGGCCGGACGGGCCGGCTCGAAGGAGAAGGAGAGAGACATGAGACTCATCAGGACCAAGGCGGCCGTGGCCGGCCTGGGCCTCGCGCTGAGCCTCGCTGCCTGCGGCGACGCCGGCGAGGAAGGCGGCGGGGTCGACGTCCAGGCCGAGGATGACTGTGCCGACAAGTTCGACGCGGGCACCGCGATGGCGGACCTCGTCGACGCCGGCGAGGTGACCGTGGGGGTCAAGTACGACCAGCCCGGACTCGGCTTCAAGGACGCCGCCTCCGACATCCCCACCGGCTTCGACGTGGAGGTCGCCAAGCTCCTGGTGGCCGACCTCTGCATCGACCCCGCCAGCGACAGCGTGACGTGGGAGGAGACGATCTCCGACAACCGCGAGCCCTACCTGATCCAGGGTCGGGTCGACATGGTGCTGGCGTCGTACTCCATCACCGACGAGCGACGCGAGGTCGTGGGCCAGACCGGCCCTTACTTCATCACCGGTCAGCAGATCCTGGTCCCCGCCGACAGCGACGTGGAGTCCATCGCCGACCTCAAGGGCGAGGAGGTCTGCTCGGTGAGCGGGTCCACCTCCATCGAGCGGGTCGAGGAGGAGGGCGCCGTGCCGGCTCCCGCCGACACCTACTCCGCCTGCGCCGACGACGTGCTCAACGGCTCGGTCCCGGCGATGTCGACCGACGGCTCGATCCTGCTGGGCCTGGCCGCCCAGAACCCCGACGACCTCAAGGTCGTGGGCCCGGAGTTCTCCGAGGAGCGGATCGGCGTCGGCTACCCGCAGGAGGCCACCGAGATGTGCGGCTGGATCAACGGCGTCCTCGAGGAGGCCTACGAGGACGGCTCCTGGGAGGAGGCGTTCAACTCCACGCTCGGCGAGTCCGGCGAGGAGGCTCCCGAGCCGCCCGCCCTGGACGAGTGCCAGGCCTGACCTGACGTGAGGGTGGGCCGCCGGCGACGCCGGCGGCCCACCGCCCCACCCCGACCGAGCTGAGGAGGCCCATGGACGTCATCGCCGAGAACGTCGACCTGATCGTGTGGGCCTTCACCCACACGGTGGCGCTGTTCCTGATCTCCGGCGTGCTCTCGCTGCTGATCGGGACGCTGCTGGCGGCGCTGCGGGTCGGCCCGGTCGCCGTGCTGCGCCGGGCGGTCTCGGTCTACGTCACCCTGATCCGCAACACCCCGCTGCTGATCGTCTTCGTCTTCTTCCGGTTCGCCGCCCCGAAGATGGACATCAACTTCAACTTCGTCGACATCGTGTGGGGCGACCTGCGGATGAACAACTTCTTCGCGGCGGCCGTCGCGGCGCTGACGGTCTACACCTCGACGTTCGTGTGCGAGGCGGTGCGCTCCGGGGTCAACGCGGTCTCACTCGGGCAGGCGGAGGCCGCGCGCGCCATCGGGCTACCGTTCAGCGGCTCGATGCGCTACGTGGTGCTCCCCCAGGCGATCCGCGCGTCGGTCCCGCCACTGGCCAGCGTCCAGATCGCGCTGCTCAAGAACACCACGATCGCCGGCATCTTCGGCGTGGCCGAGGCGTTCTTCCGGATGCGGGGCTTCACCAACAACAACCCCGACGACCGGATCACCATCTTCCTCACGTTCGCCGTGATCTTCGTGGTGCTGGTGGAGGTGGTCTCCTTCGGGGCCAACCGCCTCGAGCGACGCTGGCGGGTGGCCCGATGAGCGGCTCCGTCCTCTTCGACGCCCCCGGCCCCCGGACCATCGCCCGGCACCGGCTCTACACCGTCATCTCGGTCGCGGCCCTGGTCGCTGCCCTGGCGTTCGTCGGCTGGCGGCTCTACGTCGAGAACCAGTTCGCCTACGACAAGTGGGAGCCGCTGCTCACCCCGCGTTACGTCAACGCGCTGCTGGTCGACGGTCTGCTCACCACCCTGCAGATGGCCGGCCTGTCGGTGCTCTTCGCCGTCGTGTTCGGCCTGGTGTTCGGGGTGGGCAAGCTCTCCGACCACGGCTGGGTCCGCTGGCCCTCCTGGCTGGTCGTGGAGTTCTTCCGCGCCGTGCCGGTGCTGCTGCTGATGATCCTGGTCTTCTTCTCCTACGGCATCAGCCGGGGCGACAGCGGCGCCTACTGGAGCGTCGTGATCGCCCTGACGCTCTACAACGGCGCGGTGCTCGCGGAGGTGTTCCGCGCCGGCATCCAGGCGGTCCCCTCCGGCCAGGCCGAGGCGGCGTACGCCCTCGGCATGCGCAAGGGCCAGGTGATGACCGTCGTGCTGCTCCCCCAGGCGGTCAAGATCATGCTGCCGGCGATCATCAGCCAGATGGTGGTGGCGCTCAAGGACACCAGCCTGGGCTATGCGGTGGCCGCCCCGGGCCTGACCCAGGTGGGCGCAGCGATCTACCTGAACTTCAACAACCAGATCCCCACCGTGATGGTGGTCGCTGCGCTCTACATCGCCGCGAACCTGGTCCTGACCGCGGTCGCGACCTGGGTGCAGAAGCGGTTCGTCGGTGAGCAGAAGATCCAGGTGTGAGGATCCAGGTCTGCCTCAGGGTCGCCGCGGGGTGACCCAGAGCCGGATCTCGCCCTCGATCACGACCTCGCCGTCCTCGCGGACGCCGCGGACCCGCACCGGGAGGTCGGGGTCCTCGCCGGTCCACTGCTCGGGGTCGGTCTCGGCGGTGCAGATGATGTCGGTGGTCGCCTTGGCGGTGTAGGCGACCGTCATCCCCTTCGGGATCCACCGCTTGTCGGCAGGGATGCTCGCCTCCGCGAGCGCCCCCATCGCGGCCTCGAGCCCGTTGCAGAGCGCGATGGCGTGGACGGTGCCGAGGTGGTTGTGAACGGCGCGTCGCTTCGGGATCACGAGCGAGGCCCGGTTGGGCCGGATCTCGGTGAACCGCGGGCGGATGGTCGCGAAGTAGGGCGCCTTGCGGGCGAAGACGACCGAGAACAGCCGGCTGCCGCGGGGCAGCCGCGACAGCGCGTTCCACAGCGTGAGGACGGACGGCATACCCCGAGATTACCGGTCAGTAATCTCGGGGTCGCCTCAGGCCAGGGAGAGGAACAGCTTCTCCATCTTCTTCACGTCCAGGTCGTCGACGTCCTCGCCGTCCATCAGGCACTGCCGCAGCCCGGTGGCGACGATCGCGAAGCCGGCTCGGTCGAGCGCGCGGGAGACCGCCGCGAGCTGGGTGACGACGTCCTCACACTCCCGCCCCTCCTCCAGCATCCGCAGCACCCCGCCGAGCTGTCCCTGGGCGCGCTTGATCCGGTTGATCACCGGCTGCATCTCGTCGACGGGGAGCTCCATCTCAGTCCTCCTCGAGTGACGCCAGTGCCGCGGTCAGCCGGGTGCGCGCGTCGGCGGCGACCGCAGCGAGCTCGCCGGAGTCGTCCGGGACCATCGCCATCATCGCGTCGGGGTCGAGCGCCTCGACGAGGGTCTCGCCGGGGGCGAGCTCGCGCACCACGACGTTGCACGGCAGCATCGCGGCGACCGAGGGGACCGCGTCCAGCGCCCGGTGGGCCAGCTCGGGCCGGCACGCGCCGAGGATGATCTGCGGCGCGACGTCGACGTCGAGCTTGGTCTTCAGGGTGCCCTGGAGGTCGATCTCGGTGAGCACGCCGAAGCCCTGGGCGCCGAGCGCCTCACGGACCCGCGCCACCGTGGCGTCGTACGACGCGGCCAGGGTGGTCGTCATCGTGGCGCTCACTGGTCGGCCCCCTGCTGGCTCTGCTGGGCCTGCTGCTCGGCCACCTGGCGGTGGACCTCCTCCATGTCGAGGCCCTTGACCGCCGTGATCAGCTCCTCGAGCGCGGGGGCCGGCAGCGCGCCGGGCTGGGAGAAGACCAGGACTCCCTCGCGGAAGGCCATCAGGGTCGGGATCGAGCTGATGCCGGCGGCCGCGGAGAGCTGCTGCTCGGTCTCGGTGTTGACCGAGCCGAACACCACGTCCTCGTGCCGCGTCGACGCCTCCTCGTAGACGGGCGCGAACTGGCGGCACGGGCCGCACCAGCTGGCCCAGAAGTCGATGAGGACGATGTCGTTCCCGCTCACCGTCTGGTCGAGGTTGTCCGCGACGATCTCCATCGTGGGCATGTGGTCACTTCCTCTCGTCGATGTCTCGATCATACCCCTGGGGGTGTTAGTGTCCTGAACGTCCGATACCCCCGACGGTATTCCGAGGAGACTCACCATGTGCCAACGCGCCACCTGCCGCACCTGCGGACTCGCCACCTGGCGAGGCTGCGGCATGCACGTCGACCAGGTGCTCGCCGGCGTCCCCCGCTCCCAACGGTGCCAGGGACACGAGGCGGAGGCCAGGCGGAGCATCTTCCGCCGCCTGTTCGGCCACTGACCGAGGCCGGCCGCTCAGGGGCGGCGTGCCAGCAGCTCCACCCGGTTGCCGTGTCCGTCGAAGGTGTGCGCGCGCAGGTGGCCCGGGAAGGTCTCGCGCTCGGCGAGGTCGACCTCGAAGCCGAGGTCCATCAACCGGTCCACCGCGTCGTCGAGGGCCGCCTCGTCGTCGAGCAGCAGCGCGGGATGGGCCTTGCGGGCGGGACGGAACGGCTCCTCGACCCCGAGGTGCACCTCGGCGCCCGCGGGGTCGCGCACCCACAGTCCGCCGCGGCCCCGCAATGCCTCCGGCTTCTCCACCTCGGCCAGGCCGAGGCCACCGACCCAGAACCGCCGCGCCAGGTCCTCGCCGCCGGCCGGGATGGCGACCTGCACGTGGTGGAGCCTCATGCCGACTCCCCGACCCGTCGGGCCACCGCGAAGACCCGACGGAAGGGCAGCACCACGCCCCGCCCCTCGTCGGGGTAGGCGACGCGGAGCCGCTGCTTGAGCTCCGCCTCGAAGCGCGGCCGCAGGTCCGCGGGCAGCGCCTGCAGCGTCGGTCGCGCCCCGGTGCCGGAGACCCAGGCGAAGACCGGGTCCTCGCCGGTGAGGACGTGCAGGTAGGTCGTCTCCCACACGTCCGGCTCGCAGCCGGCGTCGGTGAGTGCCCGGAGGTAGACCTCCGGGTCGTGGCTGCGGGGCACCGCGACGTCGCGGGTGTGGGCGGCGTACGGCTGCTCGGCGGCGAGCTCGGCGCGGATCGTGTGGGACGGCTCGCCGACGTTGCCCGGCACCTGCAGCGCGAGCCAGCCTCCGAGGCGCACTCGCTCCACCAGCGCCGGCAGCAGGTCCAGGTGGCCCTCGACCCACTGCAGCGTGGCGTTGCTGACCAGCACGTCGACCTGCTCGTCGCGGCCGACGAAGTCGCGCAGGTCGGCGACCTCGAAGTCGACGCCCGGCGCCTCGCGCCGTGCGGTCGCGACCATCTCGGAACTCTGGTCGACGCCCCGGACGGTCGCGTCGGGCCAGCGCTCGGCGAGCAGCCGGGTCAACGTGCCGGGGCCGCAGCCGAGGTCGACCACGTCACGGGGCGCGGTGGCCTGGACGCGGGCGAGGAGGTCGAGGAAGGGGCGGCCGCGGTGGTCGCCGAAGGCGAGGTAGCGCTCGGCGTCCCAGGTGAACGGGCGCGTGGGTACGGAAGCCATGCAGGCAGATTATCTTGATGTCAAGATTCTTGACAAGGGCTACGATGGTCCGCATGCGGGACGAGGTCGACGGGCTCACCGAGGCTTGGGCGCGCGAGCGCGCGGACCTCGACCTCGCCCCGGTCGCCGTCTTCAGCCGGATCAGCAGGCTCGCCCGGCACCTCGACCTCGCCCGCCGCGACGCCTTCACGCGCCACGGCATCGAGTCCTGGGAGTTCGACGTGCTGGCCGCGCTGCGCCGAGCCGGCGCGCCGTACGAGCTCTCGCCGGGGCGGCTGCTGCGCGAGACGCTCGTGACCAGCGGGACCATGACCAACCGCGTCGACCGGCTCGCCGCCCGCGGCTACGTCGAGCGCAGCCCCGACCCCGCCGACCGGCGCGGCGTCCTGGTCCGGCTCACCCAGGACGGCAAGGCGGCCGTCGACGGCGCCTTCGAGGAGCTGCTCGCCGCCGAGAACACCTTGCTCGCCGACCTCCCCGCCACCGACCGCGACCGCCTCGCCCACCTCCTCCGCACCCTCCTCGCCCCCTTCTCCTGACAGCGCGAGTCGGCACGTAGTCACCCGGGAGAGTGCCGAGTCGGCGCCTGCTCACCGCGTCGTACGCCGAGTCGGCGCGTACTGACACCCCTCAGGCGTCGAGTCGGCGCCTGCTCACCCTGCGAGCTCGGCGGCCTCGAGCCACTCGAGCTCGAGCGCGTCGCGCTCGGCCGCGAGCTCGGCGGACTGCCGACCGAGGTCGGCCAACCGTTCGTGGTCGGTGAGGTGCGCGGCCATCTCGGCGTCGAGCTCGGCCTGCTTCGCCGCGACCCGCTCCAGCTGCTTGTCCAGCCGGGCCATCGCCTTGCGGGCGGTGCGCTCCTCCGCACTGCCGGCTCGCGGGGTGCTCGAGCGCCGACTCGAGGGCTCAGAAGCGTCACTACGCGCCGACTCGGCGACCGGGGGCGGCGACGAAGAGCCGACTCGGCGACGTTCGAGGTACTCGTCGACGCCGCGGGGGAGCATGGAGATCTGGCCGTCGCCGAGCAGGGCGAAGACGGAGTCGGTGACCCGCTCGAGGAAGTAGCGGTCGTGGGAGACCACGACGAGGGTGCCGGGCCAGCCGTCGAGGAAGTCCTCGAGCACGTTGAGGGTGTCGATGTCGAGGTCGTTGGTCGGCTCGTCGAGCAGCAGCACGTTGGGCTCGGTCAGCAGCAGCCGCAGCAGCTGGAACCGGCGGCGCTCGCCACCGGACAGGTCACCGACCCGCGCGGTCAAGCGGTCGCCGGTGAACCCGAACCGCTCGAGCATCCCGCTGGCGGTCACGTCGGAGCCGTCGGCCAGCCGGGTGACCCGCTTGATCGACTCGACGGTCGCGAGCACCCGGCCCTCCGGGTCGAGGTCGTCGAGCTGCTGGGTGAGGTGCTGCAGGTCCACGGTCCGGCCGTGCTTGACCCGCCCGACGTCGGGTGCCAGCGCGCCGGAGAGCAGCGACAGCACCGAGGTCTTCCCCGCGCCGTTGACCCCGACGATGCCGACCCGGTCGCCGGGGCCGAGCCGCCAGGTCGCGTTGCGCAGCAACGACTTCTCCCCGCGGGCGAGGTCGACGTCCTCGAGGTCCACGACGTCCTTGCCGAGCCGCTGGGCGGCGAACTTCTGGAGCTCGAGCCGGTCCCGCGGCGGGGGTACGTCGGAGATCAGCTCGGTCGCGGCGTCGATCCGGAACTTCGGCTTCGCCGTCCTCGCCGGGGCGCCGCGCCGCAGCCAGGCCAGCTCCTTGCGGACCAGGTTCTGCCGCCTCACCTCCGAGGCGGCGGCCTGCCGCTGCCGCTCGGCCTTGGCGAGCACGAAGGCGGCGTACCCGCCCTCGTAGGCGTCGACCTGGCCGTCGTGGACCTCCCAGGTCCACTGGCACACCGCGTCGAGGAACCAGCGGTCGTGGGTGACGACCACCAGAGCGGACGCACGCGTGGCGAGGTGGTCGGCCAGCCAGGCGACCGCCTCGACGTCGAGGTGGTTGGTGGGCTCGTCGAGCACGACCAGGTCGTGGTCACCGAGCAGCAGCGCGGCCAGCGCACAGCGCCGCCGCTCGCCGCCGGAGAGACCCACGACCGCCCGGTCGAGCTCGACCCCCTCGAGCAGCACCTCGACGATCTCGCGCATCGCGGGGTCGGCGGCCCACTCGTGGTCGGCCCGGCCCACCAGCACCGCCTCGCGGACGCTGTGGGTGTCGACCAGCTCGTCGCCCTGGTGGAGGTAGCCGATCATCAGGTCGCGCGGGCGCGACACCCGGCCGGTGTCGGCCGGCTCCAGCCCGGTCATCACCTCGAGCAGCGTCGTCTTGCCGTCGCCGTTGCGGCCGACGATGCCGATCCGCTGGCCCGCACCGATGCCGAGCGAGACCTCGTCGAGCAGCGGCCGGACGCCGTAGGACTTCGACACCCGCTCCAGGTTCACGAGGTTGGTGGCGGTGCTCATCAGCGGCTCCTCATCGGCCAGTCCTCATCGACAGCCCTCATCGACCCAGTGCCCCGGTCACGGGTCCGCCGGAACACAGCACCACGTCGTACGTCGCCCGCAGCTCGCGCGCCACGGCCTCGGCGCCGGACTCGTCCTCGCACAGGAAGACGCAGGTCGGTCCGGAGCCGCTGACGATCCCGCGGAGCGCGCCGGCGGCCTCCCCGGCGGCCAGCAGGTCGGCGAGATCGGGCCGCAGGTCGAGCGCGGCCGGCTGCAGGTCGTTGTGCAGCAGCGCGGCCACCGCGGCGACGGGGTCCTCCAGGAACTCGACCAGCCGGTACGGCGCCGCCGGCTGGGCGGGGGCGTCGGGGCGCAGGTCGTCGTGACGGCGGTAGACGGCGGGCGTCGAGAGCCCCTCCCCCGACGCCGGGACGACGACCCACCACCGCGGCGACTCCACGCCGGGCAGCTGCTCGACCTGCTCGCCGCGGCCGGTGCCGAGCGCGTTGCGGCCGACCAGGCCGAAGGGGACGTCGGAGCCGAGCGCCGCGGCCAGCGCGAACAGCGTCTCGTCGTCGCTGTCGAGACCCCACAGCCGGTCGAGCGCGACCAGGGTCGCGGCCGCGTCCGCCGACCCGCCGGCCATGCCGCCGGCGACCGGGATCTGCTTGCGGATCGCGACCTGGGCGGCCCGGTCGAGGCGGTGGTGGTCGGCGAGGGCCCGTCCGGCGCGGAGGGCGATGTTCCCCTCCCCCAGCGGTACGCCGGAGACGTCGATCGGCCCGTCGGCCTCGACGGCCACGGACCACTCGGGGGCCTCGCTGACGGTGACGGTGTCGTAGAGGTCGACGGCGTGGTAGACGGTCAGCAGCGGGTGGAACCCGTCCTCGCGGGGGGCGCCGACCCCGAGGTGGAGGTTGATCTTCGCGGGCGCGCGGACGGTGACGCTCACCGGCCCAGCTCCTCGGCGATCCGGACGAAGTCGGTGATCGTCAGCGACTCCCCCCGAGCCAGCGGGTCGACGCCTGCCCGCTCGAGGGCCCCGGACGCGGCCTCGGCCGAGCCGGCGAGCCCGCGCAGGGCACCGCGCAGGGCCTTGCGGCGGTGGGCGAACGCGGCGTCGACGACGGCGAACACGTCGGTGCGGGCGACCTCCGTGGTCGGCGGGTCGTGGCGGGTCCACGCGACCAGCCCGGAGTCGACGTTGGGGGCCGGCCAGAAGACGGTGCGGCCGATGGCGCCGGCCCGGCGGACGTCGGCGTACCAGGCGGCCTTGACGGACGGGACCCCGTAGACCTTGGAGCCGGGTCGCGCCGCGAGCCGATCGGCGACCTCGGCCTGCACCATCACCAGGCCTCGTTCCAGCGAGGGCAGCAGCGCCAGCAGGTGGAGCAGCACCGGGACGGAGACGTTGTAGGGGAGGTTGGCGACCAGCGCCGTCGGGGGCGGGCCCGGGAGCTCGGTGACACGCAGCGCGTCGGCGAGCACGACCTCGCAGCGTCCCGCCTGCTCGGGCGCCTGAGCGGCGATGGTGGCCGGGAGCCGCTCGGCGAGCAGCGGGTCGACCTCGACGGCCACCACGCGGGCGGCGACCTCGAGCAGCGCCAGCGTCAGCGACCCGAGGCCGGGGCCGACCTCGAGGACCACGTCGGAGCCGTCGATGCCGGACTCGCGGACGATCCGGCGGACGGTGTTGGCGTCGATCACGAAGTTCTGGCCGCGCTGCTTGGTGGGTCGCAGGTCGAGCTCGGCAGCCAGACGACGCACGTCCGCCGGCCCGAGGAGTCTCGGACCGGCGGACGTGGACATGTGCAGAAGGCTAGCCGGGGCTCGACGAGGTCGACCGCCTCGGGGGAGCTACTGGGGCAGGCCGAGCTTGGAGGAGCAGCTGGGCCAGGCGCCGTACCCACCGTTGGCGTCGCGGAGCTTGGTCGCGACCGCGATCTGGGTCTCGCGCGAGGCCTGGTGCGGGTAGCCGCTGCCGCCGTAGGCCTGCCAGGTCGACAGGTTGAACTGCAGGCCGCCGTAGTAGCCGTTGCCGGTGTTGATGGCCCAGTTGCCACCGGACTCGCACTGCGCCAGCTGGTCCCAGACCGTGCCGCCGGAGGCGAAGTTGGCGGTGGGCTCCTCCTCCTCCTGCTGGGTGCCGACCGCGACCAGCCGCGAGACCGGGGCCGCGAGCACGTCCTGGCGCACCACCTTGCGGGCGGAGATCTCACCGTTGCGGTAGACGATCTCGTAGGTGACGTCGCGAGCACCGGACTTGCCGGCGCGGAGCACCTCGGTCTCGCCCTCGGGCATCGAGTCGTCCTCGCGCTCGACGGTCTGGAAGTCGATCGCCTCGTCCTCCACGCGCTTGGTGACGGTGCGGATGTCGGTGAAGACGACGGTGTCGCCGTTCTCCAGCTCCGCGCCACGCTTCGGGGACACGCGGTCCTGCTTGTCGACCTTGACGCCGACCTCCTCGAGCGCGTCGGCGGTGGTGAGGGCCGCGACCTCGCGCTTCACCGGCTTCTTGCCGGCGATCTTGAGGGTCAGCTTCTTGGCCGTCACGACCTCCAGGCTCGCGCCGCCGCGGTCGATGCTGCCACCGCGGGAGAGCGAGAGGTCCGCACCGGAGAAGCGCATGCCGAGGTCGTCCAGCGCGCCGGCGACGTCGGTCGCGGTCGTCCAGTGGGTCTGGGTCTCGCCGTCGACGGTCAGCTCCAGCGGCCGGCCGAACTTCACGCTGATCGCGCTGCCGTCGGTCACCGCCTCGTCCGGGCCGGGGAAGACCTGGTCGTGCTGGCCGAGGTCGATGCCCTCGGCCTCGAGGACCGCGTCCACGGTGTCGCCCATGACGACGACTTCCTTCTCCTGCCCGTCGAGGCTCAGGGTGACCGTGTTGCTGAGGGCGTTGTAGCCGTAGGTCGTCCCGGCGAGGGCCAGGATCACCGCCGTCACGAGGGTGACGAGGACTGCCTTGCTGTGGACCAGCCGCTTGAGGCGGCCGTTCTTCGAGGCAAGCGTCTGCACAATTCTCCATACGTCGTACTCCCCGGGCCTCGGGTGCCTGCGCCTCCTCCAGGACGCACGCGACACCACGGGGGGTCTGCACGAAACGGGGGATTTCGCGGGGCGGACGTGTGGGCCACCCCTGGCGCCGACCTGGTGATCACTCCCGATCCCGGCCAACAATCACGAAACGATAACGACCCCGTCCGGTGACGCCAAACCCTCGCACGCACCACGTGACCTGGCGCACGCGTACCAGTGCCCGCTCAGGCCGCCCTCACCAGGTGCCGCCGAAGGCGGTCTCGGTGTTCGCGTCGAGGGCCGCGCACAGCTCGCCGAGGTCCTCGCCGCGGACCTGCGCCAGGGCCCGGACGGTGTGCGGGACGAGGTAGGAGGCGTTGGGACGGCCCCGGAACGGGACCGGCGTGAGGTACGGCGCGTCGGTCTCCACCAGCAGCCGGTCGCGGGGCGCGACGGCGACCGCGTTGCGCAGCGGCGCGGCGTTCTTGAAGGTCACCGTCCCCGCGAAGGAGAGGTGGGCGCCGCGGTCCAGGCAGGCCCGCGCGAGGTCGGCGTCACCGGAGAAGCAGTGCATCACCCAGCGGTCCGGCACCCCCTCGCTGTCGAGGACCCGGAGCACGTCGTCGTGGGCGTCGCGGTCGTGGATGACCAGCGTCTTGTCCAGCCGCTTGGCGAGGTCGATGTGGCGGCGGAAGCTCTCCTCCTGGGCGGCCCGGCCCTCCTCGGGGGTGCGGAAGAAGTCGAGCCCGGTCTCGCCCACCGCGCGGACCTTGTCGTGGGCCTGCGCGAGCCGCTCGATCTCGGCGTACGCCGCCTCGAGGCCGCCCTGTGCGGCCAGCCGCGGCGCCTCGTTGGGGTGGAGCGCGACGCCGGCGACCAGCGCGTCGTGGGAGGCGGCCGCCTCGACCGCCCAGCGGGCACCGGGGAGGTCGCAGCCGATCTGGACGATCCGCGGTACCCCCACCGCGGCCGCGGCCGCGATCGACTCCTCGGGGCTGCGCCAGTCGCCGTCGGCGATGTCGAGGTGGCAGTGGTTGTCGACCACGGGGTGCGGCAGTGGCTCGGGCGCCGGCGGCCGCTCGCGGTCCCGCCGCGCCCCCGACTTCTCCTCCGTCGCCGCCCGCTCCCGGATCGGTCCGTGCGTCATGGGACCCAGCCTAGGCAGGGACTACCGCCCCGGGTCGACGTGGACCGCGTCGTAGACCTCGCGCTTGGGGACGCCGGCGAGGCGGGCGACCCGCAGGATCGCCTCCTTGCGGGGGGTGCCGGCGGACTCGAGGTCGGCGACGGCGGTGCGGTAGCTGTCGGGGTCGGCCGCGACGGCGGCCACCGGGACCGCCCCGGACACCACGACCGTCACCTCGCCGCGTAGCCCCTCGGCGGCCCACTCCACCAACGAGCCGAGCGGCCCGCGGCGTACCTCCTCGTGGGTCTTGGTCAGCTCCCGGCACACCGCGGCGGCCCGGTCCTCGCCGAACGCGACCGCCATCGCCGCCAGCGCCGCGTGGGTGCGGTGGGGCGCCTCGAAGAAGACCATGGTCCGCTCCTCGGTCGCCAGCCCGGCCAGCCGCCGCGACCGCTCCCCCGCCTTGCGGGGCAGGAAGCCCTCGAAGCAGAACCGGTCGACCGGCAGCCCGCTCACCGCGAGCGCCGTCAGCACCGCCGACGGGCCCGGGACGGCCGTGACCCGGACATCGGCCTCGACCGCGGCCGCCACCAGCCGGTAGCCGGGGTCGGAGACGCTCGGCATCCCCGCGTCGGTCACCAGCAGCACCCGTTCGCCGGCGAGCAGCGCCTCGACCAGCACCGGGGTGCGCGCCGCCTCGTTGCCCTCGAAGTAGGACACGACCCGGCCGCCGACCTCCACCCCGAGGTCGTGGCACAGCCGACGGAGCCGTCGGGTGTCCTCCGCGGCGACCACGTCGGCGCCGGCCAGCTCGGCGGCCAGCCGCGGGGGCGCGTCCCCGACCTGGCCGATGGGGGTGGCCGCCAGGACCAGGGTGCCGCTCATGCGGGTCATCCTCGCAGCCGCGTCCGCGCCCGCCGTCTACAGTCGTCGACCATGACCGCCCCCGTCACCGCGCGGCCCGTGGTCGGGCTGTCCCGTACGGCGAGCGGTCGCGGCGTACCTCCGGCGCGGCAGCGCGTCCAGACCTACGCCGAGCGCCCGCTCGTGAGCTGGGGGGCCTCGATCGCGGTGGCCGTGCTGGCGCTCGGGCTGCGGCTGTGGCACCTCGGGCGGCCCGGCCGGCTCGCCTTCGACGAGACCTACTACGCGAAGGACGCGTGGTCGCTGGTCACCCACGGCTACGCGCAGAAGTACGCCGAGGACGCCGACGAGCTGATCCTGGCCGGCGACACCCGCGGCTTCTGGCTGGGCGAGCCGTCGATGGCGGTCCACCCCGAGGTGGGCAAGTGGCTGATCGGGCTGGGCGAGAAGGTGTTCGGCCTCGACCCGACCGGTTGGCGGGTCGCGTCGGTGGTGGTCGGTGCGCTGATGGTGCTGGTGATGGTGCGGCTCGCGCGCCGGCTGACCGGCTCGACGCTGCTCGGCTGCGTGGCCGGGCTGCTGCTCGCCTTCGACGGGCTGCACTTCGTGCTGTCCCGGCTGGCGCTGCTCGACATCTTCGTCGCGTTCTTCACCCTCTGCGCGGTGCACTGCGTCGTCGCCGACCGGCAGTGGCTGCGCGAGCGGCTCGCGGCCCGGGTCCCCGACGGCGTCGACCGCGGCTGGGGTCCGGTGCGCGGCCTGCTGTGGCGGCCCTGGCTGTTCGCCGGGGGCGTCAGCTTCGGGCTGGCGGTCGGCACCAAGTGGAGCGCGCTCTACGTGCTGGCCGCCTTCGGGATCCTGTGCTGGCTGTGGAGCGCCGGCGCCCGGCGCTCGTTCGGGGTCCGCGGGGCGGTGCTCCGCTCGGCGCTGGTCGACGGCGTCCCCGCGTTCGTCCACCTGGTGCTGGTCGGGTTCGTCGTCTACACCGCCACCTGGACCGGCTGGCTGGTGCACGCCGGGGAGTACGAGGAGCACCTCTCCGACACCCAGTACACCCGCTACGACGGCGGCGAGCCGTGGCCGACGGCCAGCGAGCCCGACGCCTCCGGGCTCGGCGAGGTCACCCAGTCGCTGCGCTCGCTCGCGCACTACCACCGCGACGTCTACGTCTTCCACACCCACTTCCTCGACGACTCCGACCACACCTACGAGTCCGCCCCCAGCGGCTGGCTGCTGCTCAATCGGCCCGTCGGGGTCTCGGCCGACACCGACATCCCGCCCGGCAGCCAGGGCTGCGACGCGCCGGCGGACTCCGACTGCCTGCGGCAGGTGCTGCTGCTCGGGACGCCGGCGCTGTGGTGGGGCGGGTGCCTGGCCCTGGTCGCGTCGCTGGTGATCTGGGTGGGGCAGCGCGACTGGCGCTTCGGCGTACCCGTGCTGGGGACGGCGGTGACCTGGCTGCCGTGGCTGGCCAACGACGACCGGCCGATCTTCTTGTTCTACGCGATCCTGTGCGTGCCGTTCCTGGTGCTGGCCACGGTGCTGGTGATGGGGAAGCTGATCGGGCACTCCCGCGCGCCGAGCCTGCGGCGTACGACGGGGGTGGTGCTCGCCGGCTCGTGGTTCCTGCTGGTGCTGCTGAACTTCGCGTTCTTCTGGCCGATCTACACCCACGAGCTGCTGCCGCACTCGGAGTGGGTCGACCGGATCTGGTTCAGCCGCTGGATCTGAGGCTCACCAGCCGAAGAGCGGCGTCCGGGGCCGGGGGGCGGGCGCGCGCTCCTCGAGCGGGGCGTCGAGGCTCGCACCGGCCTGCTCTGCCAGCTCGCGCAGCCGCTCCGCGATGTCCACGAAGCCGCCCTTCTGGTCCACCCGGGACTCCGCCATCCGCAGCACCAGGGTGCGTCGGCCCTTGGCCTGCACCCACACCACGCGGGCCGAGGAGACGCCGACCTGGAGCACGTCGGCCAGCGGTACCGTGCGGCGCATCAGCCGGCCCTGGGCGACGAGGGTGTCGCCGGTGACCCGGGCGCCGCGCCAGAACTCCGCGGTCGCCCAGAAGCCGATCAGCAGCACCGGCAGCGCCGCCGGCTCGAGGCCGAAGGTGAGCGACCAGAGCCCGGCGCCCAGCAGCAGCAGGCCGGGCCACCGCTGGACCCGCTGCCACCGCGGTGCCCGCGCGATCAGCGTGGTCAGGCCGGGCTCGAGCGGTTCGGTCATGGCCCGAAGGGTAGGACCCGGGCCCCGCCCCCGCGCAGCCGGTCCGCTCAGGCGGTCCGCTCCCGCGGCGCGTCCAGCGGGGGGACTCCGCCGAGCCCGCGCCGGTAGCGGACGTGGTCGCGGTGCGCGTCGAGCGCGCCGTACAGGGTGGTCCGCGCCCGCCACGACACCGGCTCGGCGCCCTCGCGCCAGCTGTCGCCGAAGGAGATCCAGCAGACCACCCACGCGGCCGCGTGGTCCCAGGCGCCGCGCTGGGCGGTGACCAGGCGCCGCCGGACCTGGAAGGCCTGCCGCGGGCCGTCGACGGAGTTGGGGGCGGTGGCGACCGGCCACAGCCACAGGTCGAGGGCCACGAGCTCCAGCTCCAGGGCGAGCAGCGCCGCCGGGTCGACCAGGACGGTCGCGACGTTCTCGTGCCGTGCACGCTGCATGCCGACAACCTCACCCGCGGGCCGGATCGAGGTCAAGGGCATGCTTCTCCCCGTGAGCTTCCCGACCTTCCACGCCGCCGGCAGCCTCCGCCCGGTCGACGTCGCGCGGCCGGGGGTCCTGGACCGGGCCGGGGCGCCGTACCTCGCGGTGGAGGTCGGGACCGACCCAGAGTCCGGTCCGGAGTCCGGCCCGGAGTCCGGCCCGGTCGAGCTGGCGCTGCGCAGCGGCGGCGACCGGCTCGCCGTGTCGTACGCCGACGGCGGGTTCGCCCTGGCCGTCACCACCGGCGAGCAGACCACCGAGCACCGCAGCCGCCGCGCCGGCCGCGCCGAGGCTCCGGTCGACCGGGTGGCGCTCACGCTGACCGGCACCCGGCTCGCGGTGCTCGGCCACGAGCCGCACGGCTGGGTGGTGCGCGGCGTCGTCGACCTGCGCGATCGGCTCGACCCCCACGACGAGGCCTGGCTCGCGGACGTGGTCGCCGAGGGCGGCGAGCTGCACGGCTTCGGCCAGCTCGGGTTGCGCGACGTGCGGCTCGTGACCCACGCCGACGGGTCGCCGTACCGCCGCGGGGACGAGCTGTTGCTGACCGCGACCAGCGCCGGACCGGGCTTCTTCGACACCGCCCACACCTCGGTGTGGGCGCTCGACCCCGCCCGCCCGGCCCTGACCCACCTCAGCGACGTGTTCTTCCGGCGCCCCGACCGCGCCGGGGTGTACGGCGACCACGCCAGCCACCTGCTGCGGGTCTCCGACGGCGACGGGGACCGGTGGCTGCTCGCGACCAGCACCTGGGGCGACTTCGACCTCCACCGCAGGGGTGCGAGCGTGGCCGCGACGATCGCCGAGACCGACGCCGACCTGCTGGCCGGGCGGCACGTGCTCGACACCCGCCCGTTGCCGCTCCCCACCACGGGCCTCACGTCCGTGGGGGTGTGGGACCCCCACCTGGTCCGGACCGACGAGGGCTGGCTGGCGGCGTACGTGAGTGCCCGGAAGTTCTTCCGGTTCCACCCGGTCCTCGCGGCCGGGCCGAGCCTGGAGGCGCTGCAGCTGCAGGGAGCGGCCCGGGGGCTGAAGGAGACCGAGGGACCCACGCTCCACCGGATCGGCGACCCGGCCGACCCCCGGTGGGTGGTGCTGGCCAGCGACGGCGTTGCCCGCCGCTATCCCGTGCTGGAGGCGCGCGAGGGGGAGCTGGTCGAGGTCGACGAGATCGACGCGCCGTACCCCTCCAACATCCCGTGGCCCAGCCTCGTGGAGCACGACGGCGGGCTGCTGATGATCGGCTTCGACGGCGAGCCCGTCGGTGGCCGGCTGGTGGGCTACGGCAGCCACGGCGCGGTGCGGCTGGCCCGCACCGGCGCGATCTCGTGACGCGTATGCACTAAATGCCGCGGATCCGGTGGCGTCCGGGCCCCCGACCGCGTTGAATCCTGCACAGGCCCCGCCCACCGACCCCCGTGGTGAGCGGGGCCTTTCACGTCGCCGGGCAGCCGGTCGCGGCTCACCGCTCGCGGCGCAGCGGCATCACGGCCGTCCGGGCCACGCGACCGATGGCCAGGTCGAGGCCGGGCAGGTGACGCTCGGCCCGGACCGAGCGGGTGAGGACGGCGACGGCCACCGGCACCTCACCCGGGAACTCCAGCACGGCGACCTCGTGGCGGAGCGTGCCCAGCGAGGCGGACTTGGCGGCGACACCCACGTCGTCGTGGGGGAAGCCCGAACCGATGCGGTGGCGCCAGGCCTGCTGTCGCATCGCGGTCCGCACCAGGGACATCGGCTCGCGCGGGTCCGCCCAGATCGCGCTCAGCAGCGTCGTCAGGTCGCGCGCGGTGGTCGAGCTCGCCAGCGCCGGGTCGTACTCGGAGGTGACGACGTCACGGTCGAGGTCGGCGAGCGCCCGCATCGTGGCCGCGTGGTCGCTGGTCCCGGTCTCCCGTTCGAGCACCCGCTGGGCAGCCCCGCTGCCGCGCCGGACGACGGTCGCGTGGGCGCCGGCCCGGTCGAGCACCGCGTCGATCGCGGCCCTTCCGACCAGGTCCAGCAGCAGGTCGCCGACGGCGTTGTCCGAGACCGTGAGCATCAGCCGGACGGCGTCGCGGGAGGAGAGCTCGACGTCGTCCAGCATGGTCGCGACGCCCGTGGGGCCGCCGACCCGGTCGGCGGCGCTGAGGGTCAGGCGCGCACGCGGGTCGAGCCCGCCCTCCGCCACGGCCTGTCCCCACGCGGCGGCGACCACGAGCTTGTAGAGCGAGGCCATCGGGACCGGGTCGTCGGCGCGCCAGGCCTGCTCCGCGTGACCGGCCGGGTCGGTCGGGCGAGCGTGGAGCCAGCCCACGGCGCCCGCGTCGGCGAGGGCCTGGCGGGTCACGGCGTGCTGCCCAGCACCGCGGCGAGGTCCTCGGCGAGCCGGTCGTAGGGGATCTCCTCCCGGCGGCGCGGGGCCAGCGGCACCAGCACCCGCCAGCGGTACGGCACGACCTCCTGCGCGAGGGGGCGGGTGCCGGCGTCCGGGGTCAGCATCACCGCCTGCCCTGCCGCCACGACCGCCCGCGCCGTCACGAGGTCCGGCACCACCACGACGCCCGCCTCGTGCCGGTGGCGCTGCAGGCCCTCCAGCAGCTGGTCGTGGACGGGTGGCTGCTGCCACCGCGGGAGCACGGCGACCGGGAGCGCGACGTCGGAGAGCCGCACCGCGGTGGTCTCCCCCGTGGCGTCGTGCAGGGACGCCGGGTGGCGCACCACCGGTCCGGCGTCGGTGCCGTCCACCACGGCCGGGTGGCGGACCACCGCGACGTCCAGGCTGCCCTCGGCGAGCTGGGCCGCGAGGGTGACGCCCGCGAGGACCCGCGGCTCCACCGTGCCGACCAGGCCGGCGGCTGCCCGCACCACCTCCTCGCCGCGTGCGCCGAGGTCCGGCGGGAGCCCCAGGCGCAGCGGCACGTCCTCGGCGACCCGTCGGGCCGCCTCCGCCAGGGCGATCGCGTCCGCCACCAGCTGCCGGGCCCGGGGCAGCAGCGATTCCCCGGCCGGGGTGAGCCACACGCCGCGCACGCCCCGGTCGAAGAGCCGGACCCCGAGGTGCTGCTCGAGGCGCTTGATGCCCTGCGACAGCGGCGGCTGCGTGATGCCCAGCCGTTGCGCGCACTCGCCGTAGTGCCGCACCTCGGCCAGCGCGACGAAGTAGCGCAGGTGCCGGACCACATCCATAGCCAGAAGATATCAATGCGCACGTTCAAGACTCTTTGACACTCGTGCGCCCCGCTTGGTCGGATCAGCCATCCCGGACACGACCACGAAAGGCACCGCCATGAGCTCGCCCTCCGCCCGCCCGTCCCGCCGCGCACTCCTCGCCGTCCCACCCGCCGCCGCCACCGGGCTGGCCGTCTCCTCGGGACCGGCCCGGGCCGCCCGGGGGCCGGGGAGGGCCGGGAGGCGCGCGCGCATGAGCTGGCTCGGCACCGCCGGCTGGCGGGTCGAGGCGGCTGGCCGCGTCGTCCTGGTCGACCCCTACCTCACCCGCTTCGACACCGGGCTCGCGGCGGGGCGCTTCGATCCGGCCACCCCCCTGCGCACCGACCCCTCCGCGGTGGACCCCCACACCGCGGACGCGGACACGGTGCTGGTGACCCACACCCACTGGGACCACGCCGCCGACGTCCCCCACGTCGTCCGCACCAGCGGCGCCCAGCTGTTCGGGACCCTCACGACCTGCCAGGTCGCGCGCTCGTACGACGTGCCGGCCGGGCAGGTCTCGACCCTCCAGGGCGGTGAGGTGCTCACCCTCGGCGACCTGGTGCTGCGACCGTTCTCGGCCCGGCACAGCCGCAACGCCCGCGGGGCGGTGCTCTTCCCCGGTGTCGTCCCCCAGCCCGGCCCGCGGCCCCAGACGATCGCCGACCTGCCCGAGGGCGAGACGCTCGGCTACTGCCTGGACCTCCCCGGCGGTCCCCGGTGCCTGTTCCTGGGTGCGAGCGACTTCGCCGAGGCCGACCTGGCCGGGCTGGCGCCGGACGTCGTGACCGTCCCGGTCCCCTCGAGCGACACCACCTGGCGCTACCTTCCCCGGCTGCTGGATACCCTGGACCGCCCGCGGACCGTCGTGCCCGTGCACTGGGACAACTTCGAGGTCCCCCTGGCCAATCCGCCCCGACCCCTCGACGAGACGACGGCGGTGCGGCTTCGCACCCTGGTGGCGGAGGTGCGCCGCCTCTCGCCGCGCTCGCGGGTCGTGGTTCCGGAGTACCTGACGCCACTCCCCCTCGACTGAAGACGTGCGGCTGGTCAGTCGGCGAGCTCGGCCGCGACGTCGGCGCCGAGCAGCTCGTGCGACAGCAGCTCCAGGAGCCATCGCCGCCAGCGAGCCAGGTCCCAGCCCAGGGTGCGAGACATCAGCAGGTATCCGTCGCTGCTGACCAGCGCGAAGTACGTCGCCGCCGCCTGCTCGCGGCCCAGGCCCGGCCGCAGTGGTCCGGCACCCACCGCCAGCTCGAGCAGGGCGGTCTGTGTCTCCAACCGGCGCCGGTGGTCCTCCTCGATCAGCGCGCGCACCTCGGGCTCGGACGCGGAGGCGTCGCGCATCACCTGCTTCAGCGGGGCCGTGCGTACGGCCACCTCGCTGGTGTGCCGGACCAGCATCCACAACCGCTGCCGGGGGTCCTCGAGCGCGCGCATCTGCTGCACCCACGCGCGGTCCCGCAGCGCCGCCGGCTCGTCGTCGCCCGCGACGGCCTCGTCCAGTACGCGCGCGAGGATCGCCTGCTTGGTCCCGAACGCCTGGTAGACCGTGGCCGGAGCGACGCCGGCCGCTGCGGCGACGTCGACCACCGTGGTGCCGGCATAGCCGCGGTCCTCGAAGAGCGCGCGGGCAGCCGCCACCACCCGACGTCGGGTGGCCCGCGCCCGCTGCTCCCGGCGCCGACCAGCGTCGGACGCCCCCTTGACCGGCTCACGCATCAGGATCAGAGTAACACTCTATGAAGTGGGACTCGATAGAGTTCCGGACCGAAGGGGCCCTGCCATGACACACGACGACCACACCGCCGCTCCCGGGGAGCAGGTCCAGGACCCGGTCGAGACCGACCCCGACAAGTACCACGTCGTCCTGGAGAACGAGCGCGTCCGGGTCCTGGAGTATCGCGACACCCCGGGAAGCAGGACGCGGCCCCACCGGCATCCCGACAGCGTGATGTACACGCTGTCGGCCTTCGAACGGCGACTGCACTTCTCCGATGGCAGCCGCGACGTCTCGATGACGTCCGGTCAGTCCTTCTGGCTCCCCGCCCAGGTGCACAGCGGCGAGAACATCGGCAGCACCGACACCCACGTGTTGTTCGTCGAGGTCAAGGCAGGCACCCTCACGCCCGCCGACACCGTGGCGGCCGCCCCGCGGTGAACCCTCCCGCCTCAGACCGCGAGATCACGACGCTCGAAGACGACGGTGCCCACGGCGACGAGGAGCGCGCTCAGGCCCAGCAGGATGCCGAGGTGCGCCGGGTCGACGCCGTTGACCAGCGGCTCGCTGCCGGTGAGCCAGGTGAAGGGCGAGTAGTCGCGCACCCACTCCAGCCCCTCCACCTGGGGGATGATGCCGCTCGCCGCGTAGCCGAGGACGGCGACCCCGGACGCCGCTCCCAGGGCGGCCGCTCGGCGACCGGTGGCCGCCCCGACCGCGAACGCCACGGATCCGAACAGCAGCCCGAAGGCGGCGAGGTGGAGGTGCATGGCGGCCAGTCGCCCGGCCGGGATGCTGTCGAACTGCGCCGGCCCGGCGACGACCAGCATCGCGAGCCAGAACACGGACACGACGACGAGCAGGGCGACGACGTGGGCGGCGACCCGCTGCAGCGCCAGCGAGCGGCGGCTCACCGGGTGTGACAGCGTCAGGTCCAGGACGCCGGCCTCCTCCTCCCCCGCGATGATCCGGGTGCCCACACTGATCGAGAAGACGATCAGCAGCACCCCGACCACGACCCCGTAGACGGTGGCACCGAGATACCCCTCGGGCGTGGTGAGGTCGGTGTAGTTGAGGGCCTCCAGCAACGCCTGGGGGTAGCTCTCCAGCATCGCGCCCACCTCGGTCGCGTTCATCGTCGGCCAGAACGCGGCGTAGCCGGTGCCGACCACCACGATCGCGGCCGTCCAGGCGATCAGGAACCGACGCGCGTCCCACAGCCACTTGGCGAACACCGTGCGGATCACGGGTCCCGCTCCTGCCCCCGGCCGGCGCCGGCGTAGAGCCCGAGGAATACCTCCTCGAGGTCCGGTTCGACACTGGTGAAGCCGAGCACGGTGTGGGCCGCCGCGGCCTTGACCAGCGCGTCGGCCGATCCGTCGAGCCGGCACTCCAGCACCGTGTCCGCGACGGTCACCTGGCTGACCCCGGGCAGCGGGGTGAACTCCTCGGGCCGGACCGGCCCGTCGAAGTGGATCTCGACCTGACGCGCCGCCGAGGTGCGGAGGATCTCGACGGTGTCGACGCTGGCCAGCACGCCGTCGCGGATCATGCCGACCCTGTCGGAGGTCTTCTGCACCTCGCTCATCACGTGGGAGGACATGAAGACCGTGCGACCCTCGCCCGCCACCTCCCGGGCCATCGCGGAGAACTCCCGCTGCAGGAAGGGGTCGAGCCCACTGGTCGGCTCGTCCAGGATCAGCAGCTCCGGCTCGTGCATGAAGGCCTGGACCAGTCCCACCTTCTGCCGGTTCCCCCGGGACAGGGTCTTGATCCTCGGGCGGAGGTCGAGCCGGAGCCGCTCGCTGAGCTCGAGGACCCGCCGCCGGGGTACGCCGCCCCGCAGGTGGGCCAGGTAGCCGAGCAGCTCCCCCGCCGACTGCCGGCCGTCCACCGTGAAGTCACCCTCGAGGTAGCCCAACCGCCGGCGCAGCCGCACCCCGTCGCGACGTGGGTCCAGTCCCAGCACGGCGACCGTTCCGTCGGTGGGCCGGATGAGGTCCAGCAGGATCCGGATCGCCGTGGTCTTCCCGGAACCGTTGGGCCCGAGGAAGCCGAAGACCTCCCCGGGGCGGACCTGGAGGTCCAGGCCGCGCAGGGCCCTGGTCCGGCCGTAGGCCTTGGTCAGGCCGTCGGTGCTGATGACCGCCTCCACCATGTCTCTGCCCTCGAGAGGTCGACGTGTCCCGCCAGCCTAGGGACGCGAGGCGGGGGCCCGACAGGGACGGACGTCCCTCGTCGGCGCGCGGAGTACCCGCCCGGCACCGGACCTGTGGCCCTGGCGAGAGGCGCGGGGCCCCGAACCTGAGCCCGAGTACTCAGCCCCCGCGAGTGAAACGCCGATAGCGTGACGAGCCACCACCGAGGAGCCCACCATGAGCCTGGCCCCGACCGACACGGCGACACAGCCGGTCCCCACGCGCAGCGTCGCAGCGCTGATCGCACCCGTCGTGCTGGCCCTCACCGTTCCCCCGGTCGGCTTCCTGACGTCCCTGCTGCTGCCGCTCCTCGCCGCCCGGGCACGTCCCCGACTCTGGCCCCAGGCCTCGCGCACCCTCGTGAACGTGTGCGCGGCGCTCGCCCTGACGGGGTTGTGGCTACCGGCGCTGCTGGCCGTGGCCTCCGGCGGCCGGGTCGGTTCGGAGGCCACCATCTGGCTGCTCCTCCCGCTGTGCGCCCCGGCGGGAGCCGCTCTGGTGGTCCCCGCCGCGGTGGCCGCGGCCGCCTACCTGATCGGTCTCGCAGCGGGTGTGCTCACGCGCAGCCCCTGGCCGTGGGTCCTCGGGGCGTGGGCGGCGCCCCTGGCGTACGCGGGTGCCGCTCGGTGGCTGGTCGACGTCGCCTGCGTCGCGTGAGCCCAGGGCCGTGGCTCAGTCCTCGCTGGCCTCCTGGGCTGACTTCTCGCCGATCTCGGTGTCCTCGTCGACCCAGTCCAGGGTCTTGGTCACGGCCTTCTTCCAGTTGCGGTAGAGGCGCTCACGCTCGTCCGCAGGCATCGCGGGAGACCAGCGCTTGCCTTCGTTCCAGTTGTCGATGACGTCCTGCTCGCCCTCCCAGAAGCCGACGGCGATCCCAGCGGCGTAGGCGGCACCGAGAGCCGTGGTCTCGGCGACCTCCGGGCGCACCACGTCGACGCCCAGGATGTCGGCCTGGAACTGCATCAGGGTCTCGTTGACGACCATGCCGCCGTCGACCCGCAGCTCGGCCAGGTCGACGCCGGAGTCGGCGTTCATCGCATCCAGCACCTCGCGGGTCTGGAAGGCCGTGGCCTCCAGCGCCGCCCGGGCGATGTGGTTCTTGTTGACGAACCGGGTCAGCCCGACGATCGCTCCGCGAGCGTCGTCCTTCCAGTGCGGCGCGAACAGGCCGGAGAAGGCCGGCACGATGTAGCAGCCGCCGTTGTCGTCGACCTGCTTGGCCAGCGTCTCGATCTCGGGAGCGTCGTCGATCAGGCCGAGGTTGTCTCGCAGCCACTGCACCAGCGAGCCGCTCACCGCGATGGAGCCCTCGAGGGCGTACACCGCGTCCTGCTCGCCGATCTTGTAGCAGAGCGTGGTCAGCAGGCCGTTCTCGCTGGGCACGATCTCGGTGCCGGTGTTGAGGAGCATGAAGTTGCCCGTGCCGTAGGTGTTCTTCGACATGCCCTTCTCGAAGCACGCCTGCCCGAAGGTGGCGGCCTGCTGGTCGCCCAGGATGCCGGCGATCGGGACCTTCAGCTTGGTGCTCTCGCCGTAGACCTCCGAGCAGGACTTGATCTCGGGCAGCATCGACATCGGGATGCCCATGTCGGCGGCGATCGACTCGTCCCAGGACAGCGTCTTGAGATCCATCAGCATCGTGCGCGAGGCGTTCGTGACGTCGGTGACGTGCACGCCGCCGTCGGCGCCGCCGGTGAGGTTCCACAGCACCCAGCAGTCCGTGGTGCCGAAGAGCAGGTCGCCGGCCTCGGCCTTCTCCCGGGCACCCTCGACGTTGTCGAGGATCCACTTCACCTTGGGACCGGAGAAGTAGGTGGCCAGCGGGAGACCGCAGATCGCCTTGTACTTGTCCGCGCCGTCCGAGCCACCGAGCTGAGCCACGATCTTGTCGGTCCGGGTGTCCTGCCAGACGATCGCGTTGTAGACGGCCTTCCCGGTGTTCTTGTCCCACACCACCGCCGTCTCACGCTGGTTGGTGATGCCGATCGCGGCGACCTGGTCGTTGCTGACGTTGCCCTTGCCCAGGGCTGTTCCGATCACCTCACGCGTGTTGTCCCAGATCTGCGCGGGGTCGTGCTCGACCCAACCGGCCTTGGGGAAGATCTGCTCGTGCTCCATCTGGCCGACCGAGTGGATGGTGCCTTCGTGCGTGAACACGATGGCCCGGGTGCTGGTGGTGCCCTGGTCGATGGCGAGGACGTACTTGGTCATTGTCGTTCCCTACGTCGTTGCGGATGGTGGAGTGGCCGGCCCCAGCCGAGGGCCGGATTTCTCTCGATCAGATGTAGGCGGCGGCCGCGAGCCCACCGAGGACGCCTCCGACGATCGGCCCGGCGATCGGGACCCAGGAGTACGCCCAGTCGCTGGACCCCTTGCCGGGGATCGGCAGCAACGCGTGGGCGATGCGGGGGCCGAGGTCTCGCGCCGGGTTGATGGCGTACCCGGTGGGGCCACCGAGGCTGGCACCGATACCGACCACGAGCAGGGCGACGGCCAGCGGTCCGAGCTGGTTCGGGGTGTTCCCGAAGGAGATCACCACGAAGACCAGCACGAAGGTGCCGATCACCTCGGTGATGAAGTTGGGGAGGTAGCTGCGCAGCTCCGGACCGGTGGAGAACACGCCCAGCTTGACCGCAGGGTCGGCCTCCTGGGCGAAGTGGTCCATGTAGGCCAGCCAGCAGAGCACAGCCCCGATGAAGGCACCGAGCAGCTGGGCCAGGATGTAGAGGGCGGCGTTGCCCACCGAGGCGTCGACTCCCTCAGCGAACTCGTCGGCCCCGTTGGCCAGCAGGCCCAGGGTGACGGCCGGGTTGATGTGGGCACCTGACTTGAAGGCGACGAACACACCCGCGAAGACACCGAGACCCCAGCCGAAGTTGATCATCAGGAAGCCGCCGCCGAAGCCCTTGGTCTTGGGCAGGATGCCGTTGGCCACGACCCCACACCCGAGCAGCAGCAGCATGGCCGTCCCCAGCACCTCCGAGACGAATACCTCGCCCATCACTCACGCTCCTCTTCGTCTGTGCTACTTGGATGGATCCTCACCGGGCACCGGGCGGGCCCGCTCACGTGCCGATGGGGCGCAACGGGGCGATGTCGACCGCCTGTCCGCGAGCAGCCACGGCGGCCTTGTCGTCGTAGGTGGCGGCCGCTGCCTCCTCGGCGCGGACCCGGGACTCGTAGGCCGCCGTCTCGTGCTCGGTGCGTGCGGCGTCCCACCCGAGCTCGTTGGCCGCGATCCCGACGATCTCGGGCACCGCGGCCAGGCCCTGGCGCTCGACCTCGTAGACCAGCCGGGTCCGCCGGCACATCAGGTCCTCGAGGTGCACCACACCCTCGCTGGTGCAGGCGTAGGCGATCTCGGCCCGCAGGTAGGCGGGCGCCTGCTGCAGCGGGTCGGCCATCGACGGGTCCTCGTCGATCAGGTCCACCAGCTCGTCGATCATCGACCCGTACCGGTGCAGCAGGTGGTCGACCATCATGTCGGACCAGCCGAACCGGGCCTGCAGGGCAGGCATCCGGCGTCGCATGGCGGCCTCGCCGACCGCACCGAGCAGCGGGATCTCGTCGGTGATGCAGGCCAGTTGCTCGGCCCGTCCACCGAGCGCGAAGTCGACGGCGTCCTTGGCCATGACCCGGTACGTCGTCAGCTTCCCTCCGCCGATCACCGTCAGGCCGGGGACGGGGCTGGCCACGGTGTGCTCCCTGCTGACCTTCGCCGAGCTGGTGCCGTCCTTGATGCCGGGCTGGAGGAGCGGTCGGAGCCCGGCGTACCACCCGATGACGTCGTCACGGGTGAGATCGGTCGTCAGGACCTCGTTGGCGTGCTCGAGGACGTAGTCGATGTCGCGGGCCGTGGCGACCGGGTGCTGCCGGTCCAGGTCCCAGGTGGTGTCGGTGGTGCCGATGATCCAGTAGCGGGACCAGGGCACGAAGAAGAGCACGGACTTCTCGGTCTGCAGCAGCACGCCGGAGGTGCCGCTGAGCCGCTCGCGCGGCACGATGATGTGGATGCCCTTGGAGGCCAGGACGTTCAGCCCGCCGTCGGTGTGGGCCAGCTTCTCGACGTCGTCGGTCCACACCCCGGTGCAGTTGATGATGTGCCTGGCCTTGCAGACGATCCGGGCATCGGTCTCCAGGTCGACGAGCACGGCGCCGTCGGCACGACCCTGGGCATCCTTGGTGATCTCGACGACCTGGGTGCGATTGGCTGCCTGGGCGCCGTAGGTCACGGCGGTGCGGACCAGGGTGGCCACCAGCCGCGCGTCGTCGACCGTGGCGTCGTAGTACTCGACGGCGCCGATGGCGGTGTCGTGCTTGAGGTCGGGGAACTTGCGCTTGAGGCCCTTGCGGCTCCGGTGCTGGTGGATCGGCAGGGCGCGGCGCCCCGGCATGATGTTGGCCAGGGCGTCGTAGAGCGTGACGCCGGCCCCGTAGTAGGCCCGCTGCCAGATCCGGTGCTCGAGGGGGATCAGGAAGGGCATCGGCTTGACCAGGTGCGGAGCCAACCTGGTGAGCAGGAGGCCGCGCTCGGTGAGCGCCTCGTGCACCAGCTTGAAGTCGAGCATCTGCAAGTAGCGCAGGCCCCCGTGGACCAGCTTGGTCGACCACTGCGAGGTGCCGGAGGCGTAGTCCTGGGCCTCGACCAGCACGGTCGAGAGGCCCCGGGTGGCGGCATCCAGGGCCACGCCTGCGCCGGTGACCCCGCCCCCGATGACGAGGCAGTCGATCACCGGCCCCTGATCGCTGCTGCTGGCTAGAGCATCGAGGGCCTGCTGTCTGGACGACGGCGTGAGCCGTTGCGCTCTCACACCAGACTTCCTACGGGAGTCGTGTCCCTGGCGTCAAGCACGGCACGGTGTTTCTGGTCGGCCAGATCCAGACCGGATCGTGGCTCGGATCTCGGGAGAGATCACATGGTGGAGCTGAGGGGATTCGAACCCCTGACCTTCTCATTGCGAACGAGACGCGCTACCAACTGCGCCACAGCCCCAGGCGAGGACAGACGGTAGCACCCGGATCCGGGTGGTCGAAAATCAGGTGAGGAGCAGGGGTGTCCAGGTCGGCGAGGGCCTGCCGGGCGTGGCCGCGGAGCCGGGCGGGACCGGGACCGGCCGGTGGCCATGGGTCACCCCGGCCGCCGGGCCGTCAGGAGCCCGGAGGCGTCAGGAGCCGGTGGCGCGGCGCTGCTGCTCGACCAGGGCGGCGGCCTTGCGGTCGCGGTCGTCCTGCTCGGCCTGCCGGGCGATCGCGGCGTCGGACTCGGTCCGGCCGGAGGTCCACACGCCGGTGGAGTCGAGGTCGATGGTGCGGACCGTGCGCTCGGCGGCCGGCTTGGAGACGTAGGTCGGGAGGGTGACCGGCATCGGGTCCCACAGGCTCGGGTCGGCGATCACGGGGGTCGCCATGGTGTCCTCGAGCGGGTCGTCGCCGTCGAGGACCGGCACCTCGGCGCGGATCGCGGGGATCTCGCCGGTGGCGGCCTGGTGGAGCCAGGCGTCCATGGTGCGCAGCTCCTCGCCACGCACCATCAGCCGGCAGGCGACCAGCCAGGCGACCAGCAGCGTGGCCGGGATCGCGACCCAGCCCCACGAGATCACGCCGAAGGCGGCGACCCCGAGGGTCGAGAGCAGGGCCAGCAGGACCGTGCCGAGCACCCGGCGCCGCCGCCGGGCGGCGCGGTTGGCGGCCTCCCGGCTCAGCGGCGGCCGCGGTGCGGGCGGCGCCTGCGTCCTCCCGTGCGCCTCCTCGTGCGCCTCGGGTCGCGGGGTGACGTGCTTGGTGGTGACGGTCGGCGCCGACGGCGTACGGCCCGGGCTCACGACCAGCCGGGCGTTGCGGCGGCCGACGGGCTCGCGGCGCGCGAGCACCCGCATGGTCTGCGAGAACCGGTCGACCGAGCGGCTGCGCTGGGCGTCCTCGTGGTGCTGGAGCGCCTTCGGGATCAGGTAGACGGCCCACGCCACCGCAAGGGCCACGAAGATCAGGGCAGAGAGGTCGTCCACGAGCCTGAGCGTAGGAGTGGCGCGGCGGCGCACCCGGCACCGTGGTGGGTGTGTCGCGAAATCACTCGTGTGACGCGTGGTGCAACCGGGCGACCATGCCGCCCGGACACTCCTCCGCGGTCACCGCGAAGACCCGGTGGTCGCGCCACTCGCCGTCGATGTGGAGGAAGCGCGGCGCCAGTCCGATCTCGCGCAACCCGAGCTTCTCCACGACCCGCAGCGAGTTGGTGTTCTCCGGGCGGATGCAGATCTCGATCCGGTGCAACCGGGCGGTGTGGAAGCAGTGGTCGATCGCCAGCGCGACGGCCAGCGGCATCACGCCGCGACCGGCGTGCCGCTGGTCGAGCCAGTAGCCCATCGACGCGAACTGCGCGGACCCGCGCACGATGTTGTTGACCGTGAGCTGGCCCGCGAACCCGCCGTCGACGTCGACCGCGAACGGGAGGGCCGCGCCCTGCCGGGCGAGCCGGTCCAGCCGGCGCACCAGGGCGGGGTAGGACGAGGGTCGGGCGTCGGAGCCCGGCGGCGGCGTCGCGTCCCAGGGCCGCAACCACTCGGCGTTGCGGCGACGGACCTCGCGCCAGGCGGCCTTGTCGGCGCGCGCGAGCGGCCGCAGCGTGACCCCGCCCGACCGGAGCGTCACCGGCCAGCCGGTGCTCATGCCGCGCTCCGGGAGGGGCCGGTCAATGGTCGCTCCCCACGATCTGCTCCACCGCGTGGACCAGCAGCGGCTCCAGCACCGCGAGCCCGTCCTTCACGCCGCCGCGGGAGCCCGGCAGGTTGACCACGAGGCAGTCGCCCGCCACGCCCGCCAGCCCGCGGGAGAGCGCTGCGGTGGGGATCCCCTTCGCGACGCCGGCGTGGCGGATCGACTCGGCGATCCCCGGCACCTCGCGGTCGAGCACCGCACGGGTCTGCTCGGGGGTCCGGTCGGTGGGGGTCAGCCCGGTGCCGCCGGTCGTGAGCACGACCCGGGCGCCGCCCGCGACCGCGTCGCGCAGCGCCTGGCCGACCGGGTCGCCGTCGGGCACCACGACGGGACGGGCGACGACGAAGCCGAGCCGCTGCAGGAACTCCACGAGGAGCGGGCCGGTCTCGTCGGCGTACACCCCGGCCGCGGCGCGGTTGGACGCCACCACCACCTCCGCACGCAGCCCGCTCACGACCGGCTCCAGTCGCCGGACTTCCCGCCGGTCTTGGTCTCGACCCGGACGTCGGTGATCACGGCGGCCTTGTCGACCGCCTTGACCATGTCGACCACGGTGAGCGCCGCCACCGAGACGGCGGTGAGCGCCTCCATCTCGACGCCGGTGCGGTCGGTGGTGCGGACGGTGGCGGTGATCTCGACGGCGCCCCCGTCGTCACCGTCGGCGAGGCTGTCGGCGAGCGCCAGGTCCACCGTGACCCCCGAGATCGCGAGCGGGTGGCACAGCGGGATCAGGGTGGGGGTGAGCTTGGCGCCCATGATCCCCGCGATCCGGGCGACCCCGAGCGCGTCGCCCTTGGGCACGCCCTCGCCGCGCAGCAGCGCCAGCACCTGCCCCGACACGAGCACCCGTCCGGTGGCCACGGCCTGCCGCGAGGTCACGTCCTTGCCCGACACGTCGACCATCCGGGCCGCGCCCGACTCGTCGACGTGGGTCAGTCGCGCGGGCTCGGGGCTGCCCATCAGAACTCCTCGTCCAGCGCCAGCACCTGCACCATCTCGCCCGCGGGCACGCCGGTGGTGTCCTCGGGGACCACGATCAGGGCGTTGGAGTCGGCCAGCCCGCCGACCAGGTGCGAGCCGGGGCCACCGACCGGCGACACCGTCGGTCCACCGCGGCCCCGCTCGAAGGAGCCGCGCAGGAACTGCCGGCGCCCCGGCGGCGAGCTCACGGGATGGGTGAGCCGCGCCCGCGTGGTCGGGCGCGAGTACGGCGCCTTCCCCATCAGCTTGCGCAGCGCCGGGAGCACGAACATCTCGAAGGAGACGTAGGACGACACCGGGTTGCCCGGCAGGCAGAAGATCGGGATCTCGTCGTCCCCGACGACACCGAAGCCCTGCGGCTTGCCGGGCTGCATCGCGACCGGGCCGAACCACACGGTCCCGCGGGGCCGCAACGCCTCCTTGACCACGTCGAAGTCGCCCTGCGACACCCCGCCGCTGGTCACCACGATGTCGGCGCGCACCAGCTGGTCGTTGAGCGCGGCCAGGAAGGCCCGCGGCTCGTCGGGGACGATCCCGACCCGGTAGGCGATCGCGCCGGCGCGACGGGCGGAGGCGGCCAGCAGCCAGGAGTTGCCGTCGTAGATCGAGGCGGGGCCGAGCTCGGTGCCGGGCTCGCGCAGCTCCGACCCCGTGGACAGGATCACGACCCGCGGACGTGGCCGCGAGGCGACCGTGGCCCGGCCGACGCTGGCCAGCAGCCCGAGGTGGCGCGGCCCGAGGACCGTCCCCTCCTCGACCAGCAGGTCCCCGCGGCTGACGTCCTCGCCGGTCGGGCGGACGTGCTGGCCCGGCTCGGGGGCCCGGGTGATCCGGACCTGGGCGACCCCGCGGTCGGTCCACTCGTAGGGCACGACGCAGTCCGAACCGGTCGGCACCGGCGCCCCGGTCATGATCTTCGCGGCGGTGCCGGGCGAGAGCGCGAGCAGCCGGGCCTGTCCGGCGCCGATCTCCCCCACGACCGGCAGGTGCACCGGGGCCTCCTCGCTCGCGCTGGCGACGTCGGCGTGCCGTACGGCGTACCCGTCCATCGCGGAGTTGTCGAAGGAGGGGAGGTCGATCGAGGACACGACGTCCTCGGCCGCCGCGAGACCGAGGGTCTCCATCAGCGGCTGCGGGAAGGCCCCCAGCGGGGCGACGGCGTCGAGGATCCGCGCGAGGTGGTCCTCGACCGGGACGGACTCCTCAGCCATCCGCCTGCCCGCCCGAGAGCACGGCGCCGGGGTCGATCCGCTGGGCGCTGGTGGCCGCGAGCTCGACGTCGCCGACCACCCGGACGCCCTGACCGAAGGTCCAGTCACCCGCCACCGTCAGCCGGGTCGCCTCCCTCAGCGACGGCGCCCCCTGGGGGAAGCGCTTGTCGAACTCGCCGACCAGCTTGTAGTGGTCGCCGTCGAGCTCGATGAACGGCACCGCCTCGCTGACCTGGTCGAGCACGAAGTCGCCCCCGAGGTCGTAGACGTCGCTGCGCAGGACCAGCAGGTCGTTGGTCGTCTTGACCGGCACGAACCGGTCGCGGCCGACCTCGATGGTCTGCGCCCCCTCGAAGACCTCGATCGCCGCCCCCATCGCCGTCTCGACCTGGATCACCTCGGGGCTGGAGTGGTCACCCGGGTCGACGGTCTTGACGTTGCGGATCAGCGGCAGGCCGAGGATGCCGCTGCGGATGTCGAGGGCCTCCTTCATCGCCTCGAGGTCGAACCACAGGTTGTTGGTGGAGCAGTAGCGGTGCCGGGACAGGTCGGCCAGCGCCGCCTGGTCCTCGGGCAGCGTCTGCGCCGTCTCACGGAGCACGATCCGCCCGTCGCGCTTGCGCCGCGCGAAGTGGCCGCCCTTCTTGTCCGAGGGGGTGCGCAGCGCGGCCTCGATCGCGAAGGGGGCGCCCGACCCGGCGAACCAGCCCGCCACCCGGGCGTCCGGCGTCGCCCCGAGGTTGTCGGAGTTGGAGACGAACACGTAGCGGTAGCCGGCGCCGATCAGCTTGTCGAGCAACCCGCTGCCGCGCAGCGCGGTGTAGAGGTCGCCGTGGCCAGGCGGGCACCACTCGAGGTCGGGCTGCTGCGGCCAGGAGACCGGCGAGAGGTCCTTGGCCAGCAGCTTCGGCTCCTTGTTCTGCAGGAACTCCAGCGGCAGGTCCTCGACGGGCAGGTCCTCGTAGCGGGCGAGCGCCGCCATCGAGTCCTCGCTGGTGCGGAAGCTGTTCATGAAGATCAGCGGCAGCGTCACGTCGTACTGCCGGCGCAGGTGCAGCACCTGCCGGGCGATGATGTCGAGGAACGACAGGCCCTTGCGCACGCACAGCAGCGACTTGGCCCGGTCCATGCCCATCGAGGTGCCCAGACCGCCGTTGAGCTTGATCACGACCGTCTTGGCGATCGCCGCGGCGGCCTCGTCCTCGCCGACCTCGACGTCGGCCAGGGCCGGCATGTCGAGCGGCTCGATCGAGGACTCGGGGACCATCCCGGTCTCCCCGTGCTCGAGGAGCCGGTAGTAGTGGGCGAAGGTGTCGATCGCCACCTCGTCCACGCCGGCGGCGGCCATCTTCTCGCGCGCGCGCTTCAAGCCAGGGCTACCCATACCTCGATCGTAGGCTGGTCCCGTGGACCGGCCGCAACTACCCGCGAAGACGGCACTCCGCGACCAGGTGCTGGCCGCCCGCCGGAGGCTGCCGCTGCCCGACCTGGGGACCGCCGGGGCCGCCCTCGCCGAGCACCTGCTGGCCGCTCCGGAGGTACGCCGGGCGGCCACCGTCGCGGCGTACGTCTCCGTCGGGCGCGAGCCCGGGACCGGTGCGCTGCTCGACACCCTGGCCGCGGCCGGCACGCGGGTGATCGTGCCCGTGGTGCGTCCCGACCTCGACCTCGACTGGGCCGTCCTCGAGGAGGACTCCCGCCTCGCGCCGGCCACCCTCGGCCTGCTCGAGCCCACCGGCCCGCGGCTCGGGGTCGACGCCGTCGCCACCGCCGACGTGGTGCTGGTGCCGGGCCTGGCGGTCAGCAGCGACGGCCACCGGCTCGGTCGCGGCGGCGGGTGCTACGACCGCGCCCTGGCTCGGGTCCCGGTCGGCACCCCCACCTGCGTCCTGCTCCACGACGGCGAGCTCGGGCTGGACGTCCCCGTCGAGCCCCACGACCGCCCCGTCACCCACGCCGTCACCCCGTCGGGCGGCGTCGTACGGCTGCGGCTGCGGCCGCGGCCCGGTGGGCGATAGTCCCGCACGGAAACGTCGTCGATCAGGGTCGGTGACGACCGATCCGTTCGGGACTATCCACCCTGGCCCGGCGGCCTCAGGGTCATCACGTCCTCACCGGCGGCGGCCACGGCGTCGCGGGTGAACCGCCACGGGAGGGTCTCGCCGCGGACCCAGAGCTCGGTCTGGTCGGTGTAGTGGTCGGAGGCGGGGTGGCCGGAGACGCCGGTGAGGTTGACCCACCGCGAGTCGTCCCAGTCCGCCACGCTGACGACCATCCGCATCGACGGCGCCGCGGTGACGGTGTAGCCCTCGGTCGCGTCCCAGGCGGTCGCGTCGACCAGCGAGCCGCCGCCCCCGACCTCCCAGTCACCGCGGTTGAGCAGCCACTCCACCGGTCCGACGCCCGAGGTCCCGAGCGTCTGGTGGACGAGGTCGAGCTGGTGGAGGTGGCCCCAGTCCCACGTCTCGGCGTTGCGGGCCTCGATCCGGGTCAGCTCCTCGCGCGCCGCCACCATCGCCGTGCGGAGGACGAGGTCGCGGCGTTCCACGACGTCCTCGGTGGTGCGGTCGTCCCAGAAGGCGTTGTCGGGGTCCTTCAGCAGCCGCTCGACGGCGAGCATCCAGCGGCCCCCACCCTCCGGCCAGGCGGCCTCGGGGAGGTCGTCGTGGAAGGTCAGCCGCAGCAGGTTGCTCCAGACCACGTTGTAGTACGCCGCCGCGGCGCTCCCGGGCGGCTGCGTGAAGTCCCAGTCCTCGAGCAGCTCCTGGCCGTCGGCGTCGTAGCCGTCGCCGAGCCGTGCCTCGAGCAGCAGCGGCACCAGCACCGGCGCCATCGGGTGGCGGGTGTCGAGCTGGAGCCGCGCCATCTCCTCGACCGACAGCTCGCCCTCCTGCTCCAACAGCTCGCGGATCCGCTGGGCGCGGAAGCCGGCGTCGAAGTCGCGGCCCAGGAAGTAGGGGTAGTCGTCCTCGTCGACGACGGCCTGGTTGGCGGTGACGACGAAGCCCTCGTCCGGGTCCAGGACGCTCGGCAGCGCCTCGAACGGGACGTACTGCTCGGTCCAGTCGTCGCCCGAGCGCCAGCCCTCACCGGGCAGGTAGCCGTCGTGGCCGGGACGGCGGACCGGGATCCGGCCCGGCGCCTGGTAGCCGATGTGGCCCTCACGGTCGGCGTAGACGAGGTTCTGGCTGGGCACGTCGAAGGACGAGGCCGCCTCGCGGAACTCCGTCCAGCTGCTCGCGGTGTTGAGCGCCAGGATCGCGTCGGCGGTGGCGCCGGGCTGCAGCGCCGTCCACGCCAGCGAGACCGCGTAGTCGCCGTCGGTGCTGCCACGACCGGGGTGCTCGGCCTCCGCGAGCTCGCCGACCTCCCCGATCTCCTCGGACACGTCCGAGAGCAGCGGTCCGTGGCTGGTCGAGCGCACCCGGAGCAGCACGTCCTCCCCGCCGGCGACCTCGATCAGCTCCTGCCGCTGCCGCAGCGGCAGCCACCGGCCCGCGTGCCGCCACTCGTTGCCCACGACCTTCTCGAGGTAGAGGTCGGAGACGTCGGGGCCGAGGTTGGTGAAGCCCCAGGCGATGTCGGCGTTGTGGCCGATGATCACGCCGGGGACGCCGGAGAAGGTGAAGCCGGCGACGTCGAGCGGGCAGTCGGTCGTGATCTCGGTGCAGTGCAGTCCCATCTGCGTCCAGATCCCCGGGACCGACGTCGAGAGGTGCGGGTCGTTGGCCAGCAGCGGCTGCCCGGTCGCGGAGTGGTCGCCGTCGACGACCCAGCTGTTGGACCCGATGCCCTCGCCCCGGCCCATCAGCTCGGGCAACCGCGCCAGTCCCGCCCGGAGCCGGGTCAGGCTGGCGACGGCGTCCGGCGACCCGAGGTACGCCGGCGCGCGGCGGGGCAGCCTGCTCGCCCGGGCCGCGTCCTGGTCGAAGACCCCGTCGACGACGGCGCCCTGGCGCACGATCGGGGGGAACCGGTCCTCGTCGTAGGCGGGGTAGAGCCGGTCGACCTGTCCCGGTGTGTTCTGCGAGAGCGCCAGCACCCGGTCGATCTCGTCGGTCATGTTGCCACGCAGGTCCCACGCCATCGCCTTGAACCAGGCCAGCGAGTCGACGGTGGTCCACGGCTCGGGCTGGTAGTCCAGGCCGGTCGCCCAGAGCACGGAGTACTCGACGGCGAGCTCGGAGGGTGAGCGCTGCTCCAGGTACGCGTTGACCCCGTCGGCGTAGGCCTCGAACGCGTTGCGGGTCTCCGGGGACAGCAGCGGCACCTCCCGCTCGGCGACCTCCCGCCAGCCCATGGTGCGCACGAACTTGTCGGTCTCGACCGTCGCCTCCCCGAACAGCTCCGAGAGCCGGCCGGCCGTGACGTGGCGCCGCACGTCCATCTCCCAGAACCGCTCCTGGGCGTGCACGAAGCCCTGGGCCCGCATCAGGTCGGGCAGCGAGTCCCCGTAGAGCTGGGGGATGCCGTGGTCGTCGCGGACCACCGAGACCTCGCCCTGCAGCCCGGGCAGCTCGAGCGTGCCGCGGGTCTGCGGCAGCGGCTGCCGGGCCACGGCGAGGACCGTCAGCGCGGTCACGACGAGGATGCCGACCAGCCCGATCGCGACGTACGCCGTGACCCGCATCGAGCGGGGCAGCCCCCGGAACCCCTGCAGCGAGGAGTGGAACCAGGACCGGTCGCTGCGGTCCTCGGGCTGCGTGGCGGGGCGCGGGGAGGCCTCGGGCTGGGTCATGGCGTTGCCATTGTGCCGTACCATTGGCAGTCGACCCGCAGGAGTGCCAAGGCCCGCGGGTCGTCCGCCGCCGACAGCACCGGCCGGCGGAACCGTCCAGCGAACGACCCCAGCGAACGACCCAGCGAGCGACCCCAGGGACCCCCGTGCCGACCTACCAGTACGCCTGCACCGAGTGCAGCCACGCCTTCGACCAGTTCCAGAGCTTCAGCGACGACGCCCTCACCGAGTGCCCCGAGTGCCAGGGTCGGCTCCGCAAGGTCTTCAACGCCGTCGGCGTCGTGTTCAAGGGGTCCGGCTTCTACCGCAACGACAGCCGCGGCACGAGCAAGACCAGCGAGACCACCGGCTCCGACGGTGGTGCGGGCACGTCGTCCGACACGTCGTCGGGGAAGCCCGCGGAGAAGTCCTCGAAGCCGGCCTCGGAGAAGGCGCCCGCGGGCTCCGGCACCGCGACGGCCGGCAGCAGCACCCCCGCCTCCTGACCTCCTCCTGAGCCGCTGTGGAGAGCGCCCCCACGGGCGCGCCGGGGCTCCTACCGTCGTCGGGTGACGTCCACACCGACCTCCTCGTCCCCCACCTCGACCGGTGCGGGCACCGACCGCTGGCGCCGGCTGCGCCGAGGCGTACGCCGCCGGGTGCTGGCCCACCGTCGGCTGCTGGCCGCCCTGAGCTGCGGCGTCGCGGCCGCCGCCGCCGTCCACGCCGTGGCCGCTCCGCCACCGGCCACGGTGCCGGTCACCACCGCGGCGCACGACCTGCCGGCCGGGACCGTGCTCGGCGCGGGCGACCTCACCACCCGCGACCTGCCGCCCGAGGCGGTCCCCGACGGCGCCACCGCGGGCATGGGCGAGACCCTCGCCGCACCGCTGCGGGCCGGCGAGCCGGTCACGGACGTCCGGCTGCTCGGCTCCGCGCTGGCGACCGCCCACCCCGACCTGGCGACGCTGCCGGTGCGGCTGCCCGACGCCGGCCAGGTCGCGCTGCTGGACCCCGGCGACCGGATCGACCTGATCGCGACCGACCCGCAGGCCGGTGGCAGCCGGGTCGTGGCGGCCGACGCGGTGGTGCTCGCCGTGCCGCCGGACCCGGGGGACGGCACGTCCGGACCGGCCACCGCGGGCGCTCTCGTGGTGCTCGCGGTCGCGCCCGCGGCGGTGCCCTCGGTGTCCGAGGCGGCCGCACGCTGGTTCCTGAGCTTCGCGTTCAGCCACTAGCGTTCCGGTGACAGCTCTCGACACACGGGCTTCCCGACCTCGGGGAGCCGAGGAGGACACATGACCGGTTTCAAGAACTTCATCATGAAGGGGAACCTGGTCGAGCTGGCCGTCGCGTTCATCATGGCGACCGCCTTCGCGGCCGTCGTGACCGCCACGGTCACCTTGATCATGGACCTGATCGGGAAGGTCGGCGGGACCCCGAACTTCTCGTCCTACAGCCCCGGCGGGATCTCGGTCGGCGCGTGGCTGACCGCCCTGGTCACGTTCGTGATCATCGCGGCGGTCGTCTACTACCTGATCGTGATGCCCTACACCCGCGCCCAGGAGAAGTTCTTCCCCAAGCCGGAGACCGAGGCGGGCACCCCCGCCGACGTCGTGGTGCTCGAGGAGATCCGCGACCTGCTCGCCCAGGGCGCGAACCGTCCGGGGCCGACCGGCTGACTCAACCGCCGTGGTGGGGCGGCACCTGCGCACGCAGCCAGGCGTCGCCCCGGTCGGCGTCCTCGCGGCCCTCCCCCGGCTCCCGCTCGTCACGGGTGGTGTCGGGGAGGGTGTCGCCGAAGACCGCGTCGAGCCGGGCCCGCCGCTGCACGGGGGTCTCGTTCTCCGGCGGACGGCTCACGCGCACAGCCCGTCCTGGGCCGCCCGCTCCTGCGCCCGCGCGATCTGGGCGGGGGTCCGCGGCTTCTTGTCGCCGGGGAGCTTGCCGGCGCTGATCGCGTCGCTGGTGAAGACCTTCGAGAGCGGCTCGTCGTTGGCCACCTGGCGCCACAGCTTCTTCGCGCTGTCCTCGAGGTAGACCCGTCCGGCGAGCTCGGAGTCCGCGGGGTAGTAGGCGTTGGGCGCGGTCAGGAACTTGATGTTGTCCAGCCCGATGCCCTCGAAGCCGACGCCGATCCTGGCGATCTTGATGACGTTCTCGAGGTCCTCGTCGACCGTCAACGACTTGGTGGCGGAGTTGAGGAACCTCACCAGCCGGTCCGGGCGGGCCAGGGTGTCGGCAGAGATCACCTTGGCGGCCATCGCGGCGACGAAGGCCTGCTGCCGCTTGATCCGGCTGATGTCGGAGCCGTCGCCCAGGGTGTAGCGGGCGCGGACGTAGTTGAGCGCCTCGCGCCCGGAGATCTCCCGGGTGCCGGCCCCGATGTTGATGCCGTGCTCGGGGTCGACGATGTCCTCGGGGATGCAGACCGGGACGCCGCCCACGGCGTCGACCATGTCCTCGAAGCCCGCGAAGTTGACCACCACGATGTGGTCGATGAAGACGCCGGTGAGCTCCTCGAACTGGTCGACCGTGCAGGTGGGACCGCCGACCGAGAAGGCGTCGTTCCAGATCACGTCGTCGACCGGCGCGGTCTCCTCGCCGCTCTCCAGCGTGCAGGCGGGCCGGTCCACGATGGTGTCGCGCGGGACGCTGATCCCGTAGGCGCTCTGCCGGTCGGCCGAGAGATGCATCAGGATCGTGGTGTCCGAGGCGTCGCCGCCGGCCTCGTTGTCGAGGGCGCAGCCGTCGCAGTCGCGGGTGTCGGAGCCCATCACCAGGATGTTCAACGGCTCCTGCGGGCCCGTCGCCTGCTCCTTGTCCGGCCGGTCGTCGCCGAGCAGCTTGTCGGTGTCGATGACGGTCAGGTTGCCGTTGAGGTGGCGGTAGAAGTACACGACGCCGAGCCCGGTGACGATCGAGAGCGTCAGCACGCTGGCGAGCAGCACCTTGAGGACCGTGTGCTTGCGCCGGGTCTTGCCCTTGCGCTTGGGGCCGTCGCCGCCGTCGTCGGGGCCCCGGGAGCTGTCGTCGGCCACGCCCTCACCGGGCACGACAGGTTCGCTCATGGGCGGGGATCCTCGAGGACGACGACGGGTGGCAGACCGAGACTACGGCTCCAATATCGCCCGCGACCTGCCGCGACACAAACTCGCGGCGTCGACAGTCGTGCGCACCGGGGTCGATCGATGCGCCGCGGGTGCCCCAGGCAGGAGTCGAACCTGCGACCTTTCGCTTAGGAGGCGGCTGCTCTATCCGCTGAGCTACTGGGGCCGAGCCGGGTGGGTCGTCCCCGTCGAGGACCTCCCCGGCCGAGGACATCTTGGCAGCCGCTGGCTGCCACCGCGAAGCCAGCCTCGGCCGCCGCCGGTCCGCGAAGAGCGTCCGGTGGGCCCCAGCCCCCCGACTCGGGCCCACCGTCGCACGGCTGACCACAACGGGTCCGGAAAGTTCGCCCCGGGGAGTGCGTAGCCCACGCCCTCCACCCGGATCCCCCCAGATGTCGCGGGCCGCCGAAGGGCGGCAGCCGTAGCGGCCAGTGTGCGCCGCTGGTCTGGACCACACAAGGTCCTGTCGGTCCCGAGACCGCGGTGAAGGTAAAACTTCTGCGCCGACGCTCAGGCCAGCACCTCGAACCCGATCCCTGCCGCCCGCAGCCGCTCCAGCAGCCGGTCCCCCATCGCCTGCACGGGCGTCACCTGGCCCGCCACCTCCGGGTTGTCGTCGAGGGCCAGCGACAGCGCGGCCTCGGCGAGCATCGTCGAGGTCTCCCCGTAGCCCGGGTCGCCGCCCGACACCCGGGTGCGCACCTGCTGCCCGCCGCCCTCGCCCACGAAGTCGACCGTGAACCACGACCGCTCCCGTCGCGCCTCGTCCGGGCCCTGGCCGGGCTGGATCCGGTCCCCGAGAAGCGTCCGCAGCGGCGGCAGCTGCGCTGCCAGCCCGACCCCGGCCACCACCATCGCGCCGGCGGCGGCGTAGCGCAGCGTCCGGGTGCCGGCGTAGTGGGAGTAGCGGAACCGCGGGCCGTACGCCGGCAGCGCCGCCCCGCTGCGCGCGACCACGAGCGGGTCGATCGTCGGCAGCGGCAGCAGCCAGTAGCCGAGGACCGGGTCGCGGCGCGGTCGCGTCGACACCGCACGCGAGGACCGTCCCTCGGGGCGGGACTCCTGCCGACGACGAGCGGCCGAGGCCTGCTTCATCTGCTTCGGCCGCGACATCGCCTCCAGGGCGGAGTGGAAGGTCCCGCCGGAGACCATGCCACCGGCGCGCACGACCCCCCGCAGCGTGATCGGCACGTCGTCGGGCAGCTGCTGCACCGTCACGTAGGCCCCGAGGTCGTGCGGGACGGAGTCGAAGCCACAGGCGTGGACGATCCGGGCGCCGGTGCTGACGGCGGTCGCGTGGTGGGCGACGTACATCCGGTCCACGAACTCCGGCTCCCCGGTCAGGTCGGCGTACGCCGTGCCGGCGGCCGCGCAGGCCGCGACCAGGGGTTCGCCGTAGGAGAGGTAGGGCCCGACCGTGGTGGCGACCACCCTCGTCCGCACCGCGATCGCGTCCAGCGACTCCCGGTCGGCGGAGTCGGCCACCAGCAGCTCGAGGTCACCCAGCGCGGGGTCGACCGCGGCCAGCCGGGCGCGGACCGCCTCGAGCCGGTCCAGGCTGCGTCCGGCGATCGCCCAGCGCAGGCCCGCCGGTGCGTGGCGGGCGAGGTAGTCGGCGGTGAGGCCACCGGTGAACCCGGTGGCACCCAGCAGGACCAGGTCCAGGTCGCGGTCGAGGTCACGGGTCGGCATCGCTCCATCGTGGCAGGGAACCGGTCACCGGCCCGCGTCGTCCCACCCGCATGACCGGACCGGGACGCGCGGGGCTCGCAGCAGCAGCCGTGACCGCGCTCGCAGCGACCTTCTTCGTCGGCGTCGCCGTCGGCGGCTCCCCCACCGCGACGCCCCCGGGCGAGCCTCCGGGCGAGTCGCCGCCGCAGATCCGGCTGGTCGGCTCCGAGCTCCGGGTGCCCGACGGCTGCGAGGAGCTGCTCGCCTCCTACGTCGAGCGTGGCGTCGAGCAGGTCGGCCCCTGGGGCTGGGGCGGTCCGATGGTCGCCTACGACGGCGCCATGCCGCTGGCCAGTGAGGACTCCGCGGCCTCGGGGGCGCCGCGGGTCGCCGAGCAGTCGAGCAGCGCGACCGGCACCAACGTCCAGGAGGCGGGGGTCGACGAGCCCGACGTCGTCAAGACCGACGGCGAGCTGCTGGTCCGCGCGCGTGACGGCGAGCTCGAGGTCCACGACGTCTCCGGAGCCGAGCCCGAGCAGCTCGCCGAGGTCGACCTCCCGGGCGAGGGCGGCACCGAGCTGCTGCTGGTCGGCGACCAGGTGGTGGCGGTGTCGGCAGGCCAGGCCACCGACCCCTGGCTCGGCCGCTCGCTCCCCACCGGTCTGCCCACCGCGGCCGGCACCCGGGTCACCACCTACGACCTCTCCGACCCCCGCGACCCGACCCTCGTCGACGACCGCAGCCTCGGGGGCGGACTGGTGCGCGCGGTCCAGCACGGCGAGGACGTGCGGCTGGTCGTGACCACCTCGCTGCCCGACCTCGACTTCGTGGAGCCCCGGTTCTGGCGCAGCCCCGAGGGCGCCACCGAGCGCAACCGCGACGTGGTGCGCGACTCCGCGGTCGAGGACTGGCTGCCGACCGTCACGACCTACGACGCGGACGGCGAGGAGACCGGCACCACCCCGCTCCTCGGCTGCGACGACGTGGTCGTCCCGGCCGACGACGAGGCGCCGCTCGGCACCGTCGCGGTGGTCGGCTTCGACGCCGACGAGCCCGGGGACCCCTCGACCTTCGGTATCGCCACCGACACCCGGCTCGCCTACTTCTCCGAGACCCGGATGTACCTCGCGAGCAGCCCGTGGTCGGCGTGGGGTTGCTGCTGGGGTGGCCCGACCGGCGACCTCGCCGCCCCGGTCGCAGACCTCGGCCGGACCCGGATCCACGCCTTCGCCCTCGACGGCACCGGGGTCGCGCACACCGCCTCCGGCGTCGTCGACGGGATCGTCGAGGACCGCTGGTCGATGGACGAGCACGACGGCGTGCTGCGGGTCGCGGTCGGCCCCAGCACCGAGACCGGCAACTTCAGCTCCGTGCTCACCCTCGCCGAGGACGGGCAGGAGCTCGCGGAGGTCGGTCGCGTCGACAAGCTCGGCGTCGACGAGGAGATCAAGGCGGTCCGGTGGTTCGACGACCTCGCGATCGTGGTGACCTTCCGCCAGGTCGACCCGCTGTACGCCGTCGACCTGGCCGACCCGGAAGCGCCGCGACTGCTGGGCGAGCTCAAGATCCCGGGCTACTCCGAGTACCTCCACCCGATCGCCGGGGACCGGCTGATCGGCGTCGGGCAGGACGCCACCCTCGACGGCCGGCTGCTCGGCGCCCAGGCCGCGCTGTTCGACGTCAGCGACCTCACCGACCCCCGGCGGACCGACACCGTCCACTACCGGCCCGGCTCCGTGGCCGGCGCCGCCACCGACCCCCGCCAGTTCACCTGGCTGCCCGACCGCGGGGTCGCGCTGGCCGTGGTCTCCGACGGGTGGTCGGGGCGCACCGGCTGGGTCTCGGTCCTCACCGTCGACGGGGACCGGCTGGAGCGGCGGATGATCGAGGTCGAGCACGGCTCCGACGTCGACCGGGTGCGCACCCTCCCGCTGCCCGACGGCCGGGTGGTGCTGGTCACCGGGGGCGACGTCTCGTTCCTTGACCTGTGACCTGACCTGTGACCTGACCTGTGACCTGACCTGTGACCGGACCTGTGACTCCCGGGAGCGTCGTAGGCTCGGCGGCATGTGCCGCAACATCCGCCCCCTCAACAACTTCGAGCCGGCGGCCACCGACGACGAGGTGGCCGCCGCCGCGCTGCAGTTCGTGCGCAAGGTGAGCGGCACGACCAAGCCGTCGGCCGCCAACCAGGCGGTCTTCGACGAGGCCGTGCACGAGATCGCCCACATCACCCGTCACCTCGTCGACGCGCTCGTCACCTCGGCCCCGCCGAAGGACCGCGCCGTCGAGGCCGCCAAGGCGAAGGCCCGCTCCGCCGCCCGCTACGCGTGATGACCGACCCCGCCGTCCCGCTGTCCCTGCTGCGAGGCCGGCCGCTCGTGGTGCTGACGGGTGCGGGGCTCTCGACCGACTCCGGGATCCCTGACTACCGCGGGCCGGGATCGGTGCCGCGGCGGCCGATGACCTACCAGGAGTTCTGCTCGGGAGCCGACGCCCGGCAGCGGTACTGGGCCCGGGTCCACGTGGGTTTCGGCAAGTTCCGCGGTGCCGAGCCCAACGACGGTCACCGCGCGCTGACCCGGCTCGACCCCGCGCTGCTGATCACGCAGAACGTCGACGGCCTCCACGAGTCCGCCGGCCAGCGGCGGCTGGTCGCGCTCCACGGCCGGATCTCCGACGTGATCTGCCTCGGGTGCCGCGACCAGACCTCGCGGGCTGCCCTGGAGCAGCGGCTCGCCGCGCTCAACCCCGGTTGGCGCGAGGAGCACGCCGACCTGGTGCTGCGCCCGGACGGCGACGTCGAGGTCGAGGACTGGGCCGGATTCGTGGTCGCCGACTGCGAGCGCTGCGGCGGCGTCCTCAAGCCCGACGTCGTGTTCTTCGGCGAGAACGTGCCCAAGTCGCGGGTCGAGCGCTGCTACGCGGCGGTCGACGCGCTCGCCGAGACCGGTGGGGCGCTGCTGGTGGCCGGGTCGTCGCTGGCGGTGATGAGCGGGCTGCGGTTCGTCCGCCGGGCGGCGAAGGCCGGCACCCCCGTCGTGATCGTCAACCGGGGGGAGACCCGCGGCGACCCGTTCGCGACGTACCGCGTGGACCGCGGCTGCAGCGAGTTCCTGCAGGCCCTGGTGGGCCGCCCGGTCGAGGACCGGGTGGGCTAGAGGATCCGCACGAAGATGTGGTCGGCGGCCTCGTCGATGATCTCGGCGGTCTCCCCGCCGGACCCGACGAGCACCCCCTCGTCGGTGCGGGCGACGGTGACGGTCTTGTCCGGCAGCGCGCCGACCCGGCGCAGCGCGGCCATCAGCGTCTCGTCCTTCTGCATCTCCTCCGAGATCCGGCGGACGTGGACCCGCGACTCCCCGTCGGCCGAGATGTCGGAGAGCGGCCGGACACCGGCCATGAACTCCTCGCCGGCGGCGGTCTCGCCGAGCTCGTCGAGTCCGGGGATCGGGTTGCCGTAGGGCGACTCCGTCGGGTGGTCGAGCAGCGCGACCAGCCGGCGCTCGACGGTCTCCGACATCACGTGCTCCCACCGGCAGGCCTCGGCGTGGACCAGCTCCCACTCCAGGCCGATGACGTCGACGAGCAGCCGCTCGGCCAGCCGGTGCTTGCGCATCACCCGCATCGCGAGCCGGTTGCCCTCCTCGGTGAGCTGCAGGTGGCGGTCGCCCTCGACGGTGAGCAGCCCGTCGCGCTCCATCCGGGCCACGGTCTGGGACACCGTCGGGCCGCTCTGGTGCAGCCGCTCCGCGATCCGGGCGCGCAGCGGGACGATGCCCTCCTCGACCAGCTCGTAGATGGTCCGGAGGTACATCTCGGTGGTGTCGATCAGGTCGCTCACCCGGTCATTCTCACCCATGTGGGAGACGGCTGGCAGAGTGGGGATCGATGACCTCGGTGATGTGGTTCCGACGCGACCTGCGGCTCGCTGACAACCCCGCGCTGCTCGAGGCCGCGAGCGACGGGGCCGACGGCGCGGGCACCCTGCCGCTGTTCGTCCTCGACCCGCGGCTCTGGGGGCCGGCGGGCGCGTCCCGCAAGGTCTACCTCGGGGAGTCCCTGCGCGCCCTCGACGCCGCGATCCGCGACCGCGCGGGTGGCGCCGGCGGGCTGCAGGTGGTCCGGGGCGACCCGGTGCGGCGGGTGGTGCTCGCCGCGCGCGAGGTCGGCGCGAGCCGGGTCCACGTCGCTGCCGACCACGGCCCCTACGGCGCCCGGCGCGACCGGGAGGTCGAGCAGGCGCTGGCCGAGCACGGAATCGAGCTGGTCCGCACCGGGTCGCCGTACGCGGTGGCGCCGGGACGGGTCACCAAGGGCGACGGCACGCCGTACGCCGTGTTCACGCCGTTCCACAAGGCCTGGGCCGCCCACGGCTGGCGCGCGCCCGTCGACCCGCCGCGCGCCACCACGTTCCTGACGCTCACGGAGACCACCGCGATCCCGGACGTCCAGGTCCCCGACGGGCTCGCGCTGCCGACCGCGGGCGAGGCGGCGGCGCGGCGCCGGTGGCGGACCTTCGTCGAGGAGCGGCTCCACGACTACGGCCGCGACCGCGACAAGCCCGGGGTGCCGGGCACCTCGCGGATGAGCGTCCACCTCAAGTGGGGCGAGATCCACCCCCGCACCATGCTCGCCGACCTCGGCGAGGTCGGCGGCGCGTCCGCAGCCACCTACCGCTCCGAGCTGGCCTGGCGCGAGTTCTACGCCGACGTCCTCCACCACCGGCCGGCCACGGCCCGCGACTACCTCCGCCCGGAGTACGCGCGGATGGCCTACGACGAGCCCGACGAGCTCTTCGACCGGTGGCGGCAGGGGCGCACCGGCTTCCCGATCGTCGACGCCGGCATGCGCCAGCTGCGCGCCACCGGCTGGATGCACAACCGGGTCCGGATGATCGTGGCGAGCTTCCTGGTCAAGGACCTCCACGTCGAGTGGCAGCACGGCGCCCGCCACTTCATGCAGTGGCTGGTCGACGGCGACCTCGCGTCCAACCAGCACGGCTGGCAGTGGACCGCCGGCAGTGGCACCGACGCCTCGCCCTTCTTCCGGGTCTTCAACCCGGTCACCCAGGGCCGCAAGTTCGACCCCGACGGCAGCTACGTCCGCCGCTGGGTCCCCGAGCTGGCCGAGGCGGCGGACCCCCACGAGCCCGTCGACCCCGTGGTCGACCATGCCGAGGAGCGACGCGAGGCGCTCGACCGCTGGGAGGCGATCCGACGATGACCGAGCTGCTGATCCCCGCCCGGTTCCGCGGGCCTGCCCGTTCCGGCAACGGCGGCTGGACCGCGGGCGCCCTCGCGGGCCTGCTCGACGGCGACCCGCTGGGTCGCACCGTGCAGGTGACGCTGCGCCAGCCGCCGCCGCTGGACACCCCGCTGCCCGTGGCCGAGGGGGTCGCGACCGACGCCGGCGGCGCGGTGGTGGCCACCGCCGAGGTGGTCGACCGGGCGCTGGAGCCGGTGGACGCCGTGGACCCGGCGAGCGCCGAGGCCGCCGCCGCGTCGTACGCCGGCTGGCGCGCGCACCCCTTCCCCACCTGCTTCGCGTGCGGGACGGCGCGCGAGGAGGGTGACGGGCTGCGGATCTTCCCCGGCCGGGTCGCCGACGACGCCGCCGGCCGGGTCCGGGTGGCAGCGCCCTGGACGCCCCACGCCTCGCTGGCCGGCGACTGGCTGGCCGCGACCTGGGCCGCCCTGGACTGCGCCGGCGGCTGGACCAGCGACCTCGAGGAGCGACCGGTCGTGCTGGGCCGGATCACCGCCCGGGTCGACGCGCTGCCGGTCGCCGGCGAGCCCCACGTCGTGGTCGGCGGCGCCCGCGGCAGCGAGGGCCGCAAGACCTTCACGGCCGCGACGCTCTACGACGCCGAGGGCCGACGCGTCGGCACCGCCGAGCACGTCTGGTTCGCGATCGACCCCGCCGCCTTCAACGGCTGACCCGGCGCCGAGCCCTCGGAGTTGACCCCCTCCGGGCCCCCCGACAACACTGCTGCCCATGGCTTTGAACGATCCAACGCGTGGCCCGTGGTGGCAGCACGCCGTGACCTACCAGGTGTACGTCCGCTCCTTCGCCGACAGCGACGGTGACGGTGTCGGCGACCTGCCGGGGATCACCGCGAAGCTGCCCTACCTGCGCGACCTCGGGGTCGACGCGCTGTGGATCACGCCGTTCTACACCAGCCCCCAGCACGACCACGGCTACGACGTCGCCGACTACTGCGACGTCGACCCGCTCTTCGGCGACCTCGCCGCCGCCGACGAGCTGCTCGGCACCGCCCACGACCTCGGCCTGAAGGTCATCGTCGACCTGGTGCCCAACCACACCTCCGAGGAGCACGCCTGGTTCCGTGCGGCGCTCGCCGCCGGCCCCGGCAGCCCGGAGCGTGCGCGCTACCTGTTCCGCGAGGGGACCGGCGAGGACGGCAGCGAGCCGCCCAACAACTGGAGCTCGGTCTTCGGCGGGCCCGCATGGACCCGGGTCGAGGACGGCCAGTGGTACCTCCACCTCTTCGACACGACCCAGCCCGACCTCGACTGGCGCAACCCCGAGGTCCCGGCGATGTTCGAGGGCGTGCTGCGGTTCTGGCTCGACCGCGGTGTCGACGGCTTCCGGGTCGACGTCGCCCACGGCCTGTTCAAGGAGGAGGGGCTGCGCGACCAGGTCGTCAGCGACCACGAGAGCCACGCCGGCTCGATGGTGGAGCGCCGCCTGGCCGACGAGCCGATGTGGGACCAGCCCGAGGTCCACGACGTCTACCGCGCCTGGCACCGGGTGCTCGCCGAGTACGACGGTGACCGGATGGCGGTGGCCGAGGCCTGGACCCAGACCCCGGAGTCGATGGCGCGCTTCGTGCGCTCCGACGAGCTCTCCCAGACCTTCAACTTCGGCTGGCTGCTCGCCGAGTGGTCGGCCACGGCGTTCGCGGACGTCATCCACGGCACGCTCTCCGCGATGGCACCCGTCGCCGCCGCCCCGACCTGGGTGCTGAGCAACCACGACGTCGTGCGCCACGTGACCCGCTACGGCGGCGGCGAGCGCGGCCTGGCCCGGGCCCGCGCCGCGACCCTCACGATGCTGGCGCTGCCGGGGTCGGCGTACCTCTACCAGGGCGAGGAGCTCGGCCTCGAGGAGGTCGTCGTCGCCCCCGTGGACTGGCAGGACCCGGCCGCGCTTCGCACCGGCGAGCCCGGTCGTGACGGGTGCCGGGTCCCGATCCCGTGGTCGGGCACGACCGCGCCGTACGGCTTCGGCAGCGGGGCGGGCCAGCCCTGGATCCCCCAGCCCGACGACTGGGCCCCGCTCAGCGTCGAGGCGCAGTGGGACCGCGAGGGCTCGACCCTGGAGTTCTACCGCGAGGCGCTGCGCGCCCGCCGGGCCCACGCCCTCGACGAGACCGACGACGTGGCGCTCGTCGACGGCCCCCGCGACACCCTGGTGCTCCGTCGTGGCGACCTCACCGTGGTCCTCAACTGCGGTGCGGTGCCGGTGCCGCTGCCCGCGGGTGACGTCCTCGTCGCCAGCGGCCCCGTCGAGGGCGACAAGCTCCCCGGCGACACCGCCGTCTGGCTCCGCACCCCCTGAGGCGGGCGTCCGTCGTGCGGTTCGGCGGCGCCATGATCGGTGCCCCTCTAGGCTGGGGGTGATGTCGGCGAGCGAGGGACCACGCGTGAGCGGAAAGATCAGGGTCTACCTGCTCGACGACCACGCCCTCGTACGCCGGGGGCTGCGGGCCGTGCTGGAGCACGAGGACGACCTCGAGGTGGTCGGGGAGGCCGGCACCGTCGCGGAGGCCGTGCCCCAGATCCTCGAGCTGGTCCCCGACGTCGCGATCCTCGACGGCCGGCTGCCGGACGGTCACGGCATCGAGGTCTGCCGGCAGGTCCGGTCGGCCGATCCGCGGATCCGGGCCCTCATCCTCACCAGCTACGACGACGACGAGGCCATGTTCAGCGCGATCCTGGCCGGTGCCGGGGGCTACGTCCTCAAGCAGATCGACGAGAGCGCCCTGGTCAGCGGGATCCGGGCCGTGAACCAGGGCCACTCCCTGATCGAGCCCGACGTCGCGGTGCGCGTGATCGAGCGGATGCGGCAGGGAGCCGCGGCTCCGGCCGGGATGGCGGCCCTGACCGAGGTCGAGGCCCAGATCCTCTCCCTGATCACCGACGGCCTCACGAACAAGCAGATCGGCGAGCGGATGTTCCTCGCCGAGAAGACCGTCAAGAACCACGTCACGAGCCTGCTCGCCAAGCTGGGGGTCCAGCGGCGCACGCAGGCGGCGGTGCTCGCCTCGAAGCTCAACCCGGGTCGCTGAGCCCGAGGCACTCGACACCGGGCCGGTTCAGGTCGAGCGGCGGCGCAACGCCTGACGCAACGAGTCGACGGCGTCCTCGCTGGGCGACGCGGCCTCCTTGTTGGTCTGCTCGAGCTGCTCGAGGAGCTCGGCGCGGTGGACCGCGATCGAGCGCGGCGCGTCGATGCCGATCCGGACGATGTCACCTCGCACGTCGAGCACGGAGATCGTCACGTCGTCGCCGATGACGACGCTCTCACCCGCACGGCGGCTCAGGACCAGCATGCCCCCACGCTACCCGCTCGGGACTGAGTCCCTCACGCGATCAGGGGCGTGGCGACCGAGAGCCCCGGATCGTCGAGCACGACCTGCAGCGCACGGTTGGTCGCGGGGTTGACCACCACCGGCGCCGCGAGGTTGGCCGTGGTGGTCGCGAGCGACTCCCCCGCGGTCAGGACGCACAGCAGGATCAGCTCGTCGACGGTGGTGGTCCCGAGGTCGTCGAGGACGTCCTCGTCGACCTCCGGGGCGTAGTCGGGGAAGAACGTCATGGGCGGCACCACGAGGAACCGCAGGTCCGGCTTCTCCAGCGAGGTCAGGCTGCACAGCACCCCGTCGTCGTCCACCTGCACGAGGGCGAACCGCGCGAGCTCCGGGAAGCCGGGCATCGGGTGGACGAGCTCGATCACGGGGATCTCGGGCATGACGCTCCTGGCGTGGTGGTCCGACGGCGTGTCAGTGCAGACGATCATTGCAGAAAGTCCAGGAGGCTCGGCTGCAGCACGCGGGCGGTCGCGGCCAGGGCCGCCTGGTAGGCGACCTCCTGCATCTGCAGCTCGACCATGGCCTGCGGCAGGTCGGTGTTCTCGATCTCCGAGAGGGCGTTGGTGAGCGTCAGCTCCGCATCGGCGGCCCGCGTCGCCGCCTGCTCGATCCGCAGGGTGCGGGTACCGACGTCGGCGAGCACGGTCGAGACCCGGTCGGAGTCCGCCGCGATCACGTCGATGCTGCTGCTCACGGCAGCCACGTCCCCGCTTCGCAGGGCGGCGGCCAGCGCGGTGAGGTGGTCGAAGACGTTGTCGCCGTCGGCCCCGAAGGCGGCTCGTCCGTCCAGCTGCACGTCGACGGCCACCCCCTCGGCCACGGTGCGGTTCACGGGGTTGCCGTCACCGGCGTACGTCGCGACCCCGGCGGCATCGGCGTACGCCACGGTCCCGGCCGTGGTGCCACCGAAGACCGGCCGGCCCAGGTAGCCGGTGTTGGCCGCGGAGACCAGGCCGGCGCGGATCTGGTCCACCTCGGCGGCCAGCGCCTCCCGGGCCGCGGGGCTGGTCGCACCGTTGGCGCCCTGGAGCGCGAGGTCCCGGGCCCGCCGCAGCTGGTTGTTGGTCCCCTGCAGGGTGCTGTCGATCGTGTTCAGCCAGCCCAGACCGTCCTGGGCGTTGCGGGCGTACTGCTGCTCGGCGGAGATCCCCGAGCGCAACCGCATCGCGGTGGCGGCGTCGGCCGGGTTGTCGGAGGGGCGGTTGAGGACCCGTCCCGTGGACAGGTGCTCCTGGATCTCGGCGAGCCGGGTGAGGCTGCCCTGGAGGTGGCTGAGCGAGCGGTCCGTCAGCATCGACTGGGTCACGCGGTTGACGGTCATCAGCGCACCAGCCCGGTCCGGTTGATCAGGGTCTCGAGCACGGAGTCCAGGGTGGTCATCACCCGGGCGGCGGCCTCGTAGGCGCGCTGGGCCTGCAGCATCGTGACCATCTCCTCGTCCAGGCTCACGCCGGAGAGCTGTTCGCGCGCACCGTCCACCTGCGCGGTGAGCGTGCGCTGGTTGGCGGCCAGGCGCTGGGTGGAGGCGACCGTGCTGCCGAGCCCGGAGACCAGCTGCTGGTAGGAGCCCTCGGGACCGGCAAGCGCGGTGGCGAGCGCCGAGGCGTTGCCGCCGTCCTGGTTCGGGCCACCCGAGACCCCGGAGGCAGCGAGCTGGTCCCCCGCGGTGACGAGCACGACCAGCGGGCCGCCCGGAGCGGCCGGGTCGACGGCGAAGAGCGCGCCGCCGGGGTTCCCGGCAGCGTCGTAGCCGGCCTGGTGGGCCGTGTTCATGGCATCCGCGAGCTGCTGCGCGAAGGCCTGCAGGCCCTGCCGGTGGCCCGGGAGCGTCGTGGTCAGCAGGTCGGCGACCGCACCGACCTCGCCGCGCAGTCCGGCCACGGGCGTGGGGCCGCCCCCCGGCGGCGTCACGGCCAGGCCGACTGCGGCTCCGTCGGCCGACCCGTCGGGGTTCACGCCGGAGGTGATCGAGAGTGTCCCGGCCTGCTTGCCGTCGACCAGGGAGACGCCGCCGACGGAGAAGTTGAGACCACCCGAGCCGTTCTCGACGGCGGTGCCGCCGGTCAGCTCGGCCAGCCGCAGCGCGATCTGGTCCCGCGAGTCGAGCAGCACGCCGGCGTCGCTGCCGGAGAGCTTGGCCGCGGCGATGCTCTCGTTCGCGGCGGCGAGGTCGGAGGCGAGGGTGTTGACCTCGGCGACGTCGGTGAGCAGCGCGACCCGCTGGTCGCCCTCCTCGGCCGTCACGTTGCGCTGCTGCACGGCCAGCGCATCGGCCACCGCGTGCGCGGCGGCCAGCACCTGGCTGCGCGCGGCGCCGGACCCGGGGTTGTTCGCCAGGTCGTGCCACGCCTTCCCGAACTCGGCGAGCGTGGCCGAGACCCCGTCACCTCCGGGCTCGCCCAGTCCCGTCTCGAGGCGTGCCAGCACGTCGACGCGGGTGTCGAGGTAGGCCTGCGAGCCGTGCTCGCGGCGGGCGCGGCTGTCCAGCAGCGGGTCGACCAGGCGGTCCAGCGATCCCACGCGAACGCCGTCGCCGCTGCCCTCGTAGCGGCTCCACATCGCCGGGACGGCGGGCGCCCCGACGGCCTCGCCCACGACCCGCCGGCGGGCGTAGCCGTCGGTCGAGACGTTGGCGATGTTGCCGCTGGCCACGTCCATCACGGACTGGTGGTAGCGCAGCGCGCTCAGGGCCGTGTTCACCGAGCCGAAGGTGCCGCCCATGTCACAACGCCTTGTCGACCAGTCGGTGCCGGACCGGCTCGGCCGTGGCCGTGCCGTCCGCGGAGTACCCGTCGGTGCTCTCGCCCAGCGAGAGCAGCGTCTCCCGGGCCGAGCGGTAGCCGGCCGAGATCAGGTGTCGGTTGGAGTCGGCCAGCGCGCCGATGTCGGCAGTCGCGGAGACGAAGGCCTGGCGGTGCTCGGCCAGGATCGAGCCCCAGGGCTCCTCGGCGGCGTCCGCCAGGGCCGCCAGGCTCGGGTTCGAGGTCATGCCGAGCGCGTCGGCGGCCTCGTCGGCCGCCACGGCCCGCAGCACCTCGGTCTCGCGGATCGTGGCCAGCACGGCGTCCACGTCGCGTGCCGCGTGCCCCAGCCACGCGGTGCGTCCGCTGGCCAGCACGAGCTGCTCGACCTCGAGCTTGAAGTGCAGGGTCTCGAGCAGCTCGCGCTCGCGCCACAGCACCAGCGACAGTCGCTCCATCGGCTCCATCGCGGGTCCCCCTCTCGGCGCCCTCACGGGCTGGACGTCCTCCGCACCTGGCGTGCGGTTCACCCCTCCCATCGGCCGCAGGACCCGGACCTGAGGGATTGCGAGTGATCGAGAATGACCGGCCGGCACCCGAACAGGTTGCCCCGTCGTCGCGGGCCTGATCACCCGGCATGGCCCGAACGGGCCATGCGGCCCGGGACCGTGGTCCCCGATCCGGGCCTCCGGAGGTCCGAGCTGCGCCACTTCTCCTCCGCGCTCCTGCTCCTGCACGCACGATCCTCGTGTGTCCCCCCGCACAGAGACCCCCAGCCCCCTGGCCACGGACGAGCTGATCACCAGCCACATCCCGTTGGTCGGCCACATCGTGCGCGAGACGATGGCCCGCGTTCCCGGTCACGTGAACCGCGACGACCTCACCTCGGCCGGCCTGGCCGCCCTGGTCCGTGCCGGTCACGCCTACGAGGCCGAGCGCGGCGTGCCCTTCGCCCGGTACGCCGCCACCCGGATCCGCGGCGCCGTGCTCGACGAGCTGCGCAGCATCGACTGGGCGACCCGTGCGGTGCGCCGACGCGCCCGTGACCTCGACGAGACCCGCAACCGGCTCGCCGCCGACCTCGGCCGGGTGCCGAGCGACCGCGAGGTCGCCAGCGCCCTCGGTCTGCCGGTGGAGGAGGTCGTCGCCAACCGCGACGACCTGGCCCGGGCCCAGGTGTTGTCCCTCGAGGCCGGCGAGGAGTACGCGGCGTACTCCGAGACCCTGGTGTCGACCTCACTCTCCCCCGAGCAGTCCCTGGAGCACCGCGAGCAGCTGGCCTACCTGACCGAGGCCGTGGCCGAGCTGCCGGACCGGCTGCGCACCGTGGTCGAGGGCTACTTCCTCGACGAGCGCCCGATGGCCGAGCTGGCCGAGGAGCTCGGCGTCAGCGAGTCGCGGATCTCGCAGCTGCGCGCCGAGGCGATGGTGCTGCTCCGCGACGCCCTCAACTCCCAGCTCGACCCGCAGCTGGTGCCGGCGGCCGAGCGCCCCGGCGGGGTCGCCGCCCGGCGCCGTGAGGCCTACTTCGCCGCGGTGGCCGACCGGCACGCGGCCGGTCTGCGCGCCCCGGCCGTCGCCGCGGTCGCCACCAGCGCCTGAGAGACAGCCTGAAAAAACTTCTGCCGATTCCTCAACCACGGGACCGGCGGGCCGATCACCACCTCGACGGAGTCCACGGACGGACTCCAGCAGGTGATCAATTCCACGGAAGGGAAACCAGATCATGAGCCTCCGCATCAACCAGAACATCGACGCCCTCAACAGCTACCGCAACCTGTCGGTCACGCAGGGCCAGATGAGCAAGTCGCTCGAGAAGCTGTCGAGCGGGTTCCGCATCAACCGGGCCGCCGACGACGCCGCCGGCCTGGCGATCTCCGAGGGCCTGCGCTCGCAGGTCGGTGGCCTCAAGGTCGCCGTCCGCAACGCCCAGGACGGCGTCTCCGTCGTCCAGACCGCGGAAGGGGCTCTCACCGAGACCCACTCCATCCTGCAGCGGATGCGTGACCTGTCGGTCCAGGCATCCAACGAGGGCGGCCTGAGCGCCGACGCCAAGGGCAACATCCAGTCGGAGATGTCGCAGCTGAAGGACGAGCTGACCCGCATCGCCAGCACCACGCAGTTCAACGGCACCAAGCTGCTCGACGGCAACTACAACGGCACCTTCCAGGTGGGCGCCAACGCCGGCGAGACCATCTCCGTGAACATCGGTGCCGGGACCGGCGCCGCTGGTCTCGGCGTGGGCGGTGTCGACGTCACCAGCGCCACGGCGGGTGTGGCGGTCGCCCAGACCACCGCGACCGATGACGGCCAGGCCGGCGTCGTGACCGTGGCGGGGTCCAAGGACTTCGCCCTCTCCGAGAGCTTCGACGGACTGAGCGGCACCATCGCGCTCGGCAACAAGTCCCTCGACCTCTCGTCGGTGAAGTTCGCCGAGGGTTCGACCGCTGCCCAGCGCACCGCCGCCGTCCAGACGGCGGTCGACGAGAAGCTCGGTTCCGGTGCGGTCACCGTGGGTGCCACGGGGACCGGTCTGACCTTCACCCAGGCGGCCGCCCCGGCGACCGCGACGGCGGACAACTCCCTGGTCGGCACCCAGGCGTCGGGCGCCACCGACGCCATCAACAAGATCGACGCGGCCATCAAGACGGTCTCGACGGTCCGTGCCGACCTCGGTGCCGTGCAGAACCGGTTCGAGCACACCATCAACAACCTCAACGTGGCCGTGGAGAACCTCTCGGCCTCGGAGAGCCGGATCCGTGACACCGACATGGCGTCGGAGATGATGAACTTCACCCGTTCTCAGATCCTGTCGCAGGCCGGTACCGCGATGCTGGCGCAGGCCAACCAGGCCCCGCAGAGCGTTCTCTCGCTGCTGCGCTGACCTGGTCCAGGCTCGCCTGAACCAGCACCCCCCGGGATCCCGGGTGGGTCGGGAGAACCTCGACCCACCCGGCACTCCCGTCCCCGCACCACCACGACGGAGGATCGACGATGAGCGGAGCAGCCAGCATCAGCGGGCTCGCCAGCGGGCTCGACACCGCCACCATCATCGAGCAGCTGATGTCGCTGGAGGCGATCCCCCAGAGCCGGCTGCGGAGCCGGGTCAGCAGCGAGCAGCGTGCCGCCACGGCGATGCAGACGCTGAACGCCAAGATCGCCAGCCTCGCCACCCGGGCCGCCGACCTCGCCTCGGCCACCACCTGGACCGCCGTCACGGCCACCTCCTCCAACGACAAGGTCGCCGTCACCGCCGCCTCCGGAACCGCACCCGGGAGCTTCAGCCTCCGGGTCGACCAGACGGCCCTGACCCACCGCCTCGAGCTCAGCCAGGCCACGGGTCTCGACACCGCGGGCAGTGTGCCGACGTCCGTCCGGATCGACCGCCTCGACGGCAGCGATCCCCTCGACCTCACCACCGACGGAACCCTGCGCGGTCTCGTGTCCGCCCTCAACGACCCCGACAACGCCACCGGGCTGCGGGCCACCGCCGTCAAGGTCGGCACCGACTCCTACCGGCTGCTCGTCGAGTCGACGGAGACCGGCGCAGCCTCGGACTTCACCCTCACCGACGCCGCCGACGGGTCCCCGCTGCTGGGCGGCCAGACCGTCCGCGCCGGCCGTGACGCCCAGGTCACCCTCGGCGACTCCCTCACCGCCACCTCGGCCAGCAACACCTTCGCCGAGCTGGTTCCCGGAGTCACCGTGACGCTGGGCGCCGGAGCGACCGGGACCTCCGAGGTCACCCTCGCCCGCAACTCCACCTCGGTCGGTGACTCCCTGTCGGCACTGGTCGAGGCGATCAACGTCGCGCTCACCGAGATCGACAGCCTGACCTCCTACAACGCCGCGACCAAGACCACCGGCCTGCTGGGTGCCGACACGGGCGTACGGGCCCTGCGCAGCCAGCTGCTGGAGTCGGTCTTCCCGGCCGACGGCACCAGCCTCGCCGGCCTCGGCATCCAGACCGACCGCAGCGGCAAGCTCGTCTTCGACCGCGCCACGTTCACCTCCGCCCACGAGGCGGACCCCACAGCTGTCCAGGCCCGACTGACCACGAGCGAGACGGGGTTCCTCTCCCGGCTCCACGCCGTGGCCGACGGCGCCAGCGACAAGGTGGACGGCACCCTGACGACCGGCATCACCGGTCGCAACGCCGCCATCACCCGACTCAACGACGACATCGATGCCTGGGACCTGCGACTCGAGCTGCGACGGACCGCACTCACGCGAACGTTCACGGCCCTGGAGACGGCGTTGAGCCAGATGAACAGTCAGTCGAGCTGGCTGGCGTCACAGATCAGCAGCCTGTCCGCAGGCTCGGGAAGCTAAGGAAGGCACCCACATGATCCCCACAGCCCGCAACCCCTACCTCGAGTCCGCGGTGCAGACCGCGAGCCCGGCCCGGCTGCTCGTGATGCTCTGCGAGCGGCTGGTGCTCGACTGCCGCCGCGCTCTGGACTTCCAGCGCTCGGGCGACCACGCCGTCGCCCACGAGCAGCTGGTCCACGCCCAGGAGATCGTCGTGGAGCTGCAGTCCAGCCTGAAGCCCGACCTCTGGGAGGGTGCCGCACAGCTCGACAGCCTCTACAGCCACCTGCGGGTCCAGCTCGTGCGGGCCAACATCCAGCGTGACGCCGAGGCTACCGAGCACTGCCTGGAGCTGGTGTCCGGCCTCGCGGAGGCCTGGCGCGAGGCGGCCCTGACCAACGCGCAGATCGCGTGAGCACCGGCGTGGGCGCCGACGTCCGCCACGTCGAGCGCGAGCGGGAGCGCACCGTCCGCAACGAGCAGGCGTGGACGGAGGTCCTGGACCGTCTCGAGCGCGACGTCGAGGCGACCGAGGCACTGGTCCGCACCGGCACCCCCACCGCCCCCCCGGTGCCGGCGCCGTGGCAGCCGCCCGAGCTCGACGGCCCGTTGCCCGACGGCCTGCTCGAGCGGGCGCGGGAGATCCACGAGCGCCAGACCGCGGCGAAGGCCGCCCTCACCACCGCCCTGGCCGAGTCGCGCGCCCAGCGGGAGCAGGCACAGCGTCCGACCCGGTCCGCCCGGGGCACCGGCGCGGCCGCGGCGTACGTCGACGTCTCCGCCTGACGGCCGCTCCCGAGTGACCCGATCGGGTGGTCGGGGCAGGGACCTTGGTCCTGACCTCGGCCGGGCTGCTGGAAAACCCTCAGGGGACTGCTCGCGGGGCCGAAACTGGTACTGAGCACGGAATGCTCACCCCCCTCGCCGATGGACCGGCATCCCTCTCCCCCCGGAGGAGAACCCCGTGTCCTTGGGCATGCCTGACGGCGTCTCCGCCGTCCTCGCCTCGGCCCTCGACGGCCTCGCGCTGCGGCAGAACGTCCTTGCCGACAACATCGCGAACGTCGACACCCCGGACTTCCGTGCCACCAGCGTCGACTTCGAGTCCTCGCTGCGCTCGGCCCTGCAGCAGGGGGAGATCTCCGCGAACGGCCTCGAGCCGGTGGCGACCCCGTCCACGGCGCCCGCCGGCCCGAACGGCAACAACGTCGACCTGCGGCAGCAGTCGCTGGCCGCGATCCAGACCCAGTTCCAGTACCAGATCATGACGCGCGCGGTCACCGACCGCTACGGGCTGATCACCACCGCGGCCGGGGCCGTGTGATGGGCGCCTTCGACATGCTGCGCATCGCCAACAGCAGCCTGGGCATGCACCAGACCTGGCTGGACGCGCTGGCCCACAACATCTCCAACGCGAACACCATGCGTCCGACCAGCGAGGCCGCGTTCCAGGAGCAGCTGGTGGTCGCCTCCCCCCGTCCCGACGGGGGCGTCGACGTCGACGGCATCGAGCTCGGCGACGCCGAGGGCGTGCTGGTCTACGCACCCGACCACCCGCTGGCCGACGCGGACGGCAACGTCCGCGGCCCGGCGATGGACATGTCGGTGCAGATGACCTCGCTGATCCAGGCCCAGCGCGGCTTCCAGGCCTCGGTGCAGGTCACCAAGACCGCGCAGGACACCTACTCCTCCGCACTCCAGATCGGACAGGGTCGATGAGCGTCAGCGGTATCGAGGGACTGGGCGGGTTCACCCCGCTCACCGCCCCCAGCGCCACCCAGGCAACGGCCGGTCCCACCGGTCCGAACCAGGAGTTCGGCTCCATGGTGCTCGACGGCATCGACCGTCTCGAGGGGATCCAGGACAAGGCTGACTCGCTGGCCGTCCAGGCCGCCTCCGGCACCCTGCCGAACATCCACGACTACACGCTCGCCGCCACCGAGGCCGACGTGGCCACGAAGCTCACCGTCGCCGTCCGCAACAAGGCGATCGAGTCCTTCACCGAGATCATGCGGATGCAGGTCGGATGAAGCAGGGCATCGGCCGGGCGCTGGAGCGCTACCGGCACTCGTTCGCATCGTTCAGCGCCGGCCAGAAGGTGGTCGCGATCGTGGGCACCCTGGCGCTGCTCCTGGCCGGCTTCATGGTGTTCCGCTGGGCAGCCGCCCCGAGCTACTCCCCGCTGTTCTCGAACCTGTCGTCCAAGGACGCCGCCGCGGTCGTCGAGAAGCTCGAGGCCGACGGCGTCCCCTACGAGATCACCGGCGGCGGGAGCACGATCACGGTGCCGCGCAGCGACGTCTACGCGACCAGGATCGCGCTCAGCGGCGAGGGGCTGCCGGCCTCCTCGGGCGAGGGCGGCTACGCCCTGCTCGACGACCAGGACATCTCCACCTCGCAGTTCCAGGAGCAGACCGACTTCAAGCGGGCGATGGAGGGCGAGCTCGCCGCCACCATCGAGGCGATCGACGGCGTCAGCACCGCCGTCGTGCACATCGCGCTGCCGCCGCAGCAGGTCTTCGCCGACGAGCAGGAGCCGGCCACGGCCTCGATCCTGGTCGCGACCTCCGCCGGCAGCGAGCTCGGCCCCGACCAGGTGCAGGCGATCGTCCACCTGGTCGCGTCCAGCATCGACGGGCTCGACCCGTCCAAGGTCACCGTCGCCGACTCGGCGGGTCGGGTGCTCTCGGGCATGGACGGCGCCGACGGCATCGCCTCGACGCGCAACCAGCAGGTCGCCGAGTACCAGGACCAGCTCAACGCCAAGGTCCAGACGATGCTCGACCGGGTCCTCGGCCCCGGCAACTCCACGGTGCAGGTGACCGCCGTCCTCGACTTCGACCGCAGCGTCACCGAGTCCACGACCTACGACGCCGGCCGCAACAACCCGGCACTCTCGGAGAGCAACCAGACCGAGACCTATGCGGGCGGTGACCCGAACGGCACCGGCGCCGGCGGCGTCGTCGGACCCGACGCCAACATGGAGACCGGGACCGGCGCCACCGACGGCAGCTACAGCAACTCCTCGACCACCCGGGACAACGCCCTGGACAAGGTCGTCGAGCAGCGCGAGAGCGCCCCCGGAGCCGTCGAGGCCCTCCACGCCGCCGTCGTGGTCGACCCCAACGCGCCGGTGAAGGTGGACGCCGCCGAGATCGACGGGCTGGTCTCGGCCGCCATCGGGATCGACCCCGACCGCGGCGACACCATCCAGACCTCGATGATCCCGTTCGACACCTCCCTCGAGGAGGCCAACGCCGCCGCCCTCGAGAAGGCCGACGCCGAGGCGGCCGCCGCCACCCGGGAGAACTGGATCCGCAACGGCGTGCTCGCCTTCCTGGTGCTGCTGCTCGTCATCGTCGCCTGGCTGCGCTCCCGCAAGACCTCCAAGGCCCGCCAGCAGGCCACCTCCTACGTCGTGGAGCAGCTGCGGCAGGAGCAGTCCGACCGCACCTCCGTGGTCGCCGCTCGCCAGCAGCTCGACGCCACCCGCACCGCGCTGGCGCTCGACTCCTCCGGGTCGCCGGTCGAGGTCAACGACGAGCTCGCCGCTCTCGTGGAGCGTCAGCCCGACGAGGTCGCCGCGCTGCTGCGCGGCTGGCTCGTGGAGCGCCCCTGATGACCGCAGTGCTCACCGGACAGGGCGCCCGCAAGGCCGCCATCGTCCTGATCAAGCTCGGCCGGGATCGCGCCGCGCACGTGCTGGCCCACCTCTCCGAGGCCGAGGTCGAGCAGATCTCGGGCGAGATCGCCCAGCTCTCGGCGGTCGAGGCCGACGAGACCCGACGCGTCATGGACGAGTTCGGCCAGCTCGTGACCGCCCGCGAGCAGATGCTCCAGGGGGGCATGGACTTCGCCCGGCACCTGCTCGAACGCTCCCTCGGCTCCGAGCGTGCGGACGAGGTCGTGCAGCGGCTCAACGCGATGGCCGTCCAGCTGCCCTTCCAGTTCCTGCAGCGCGCCGACCCGTCCCAGCTGCGGTCCTTCATCGCCGACGAGCACCCGCAGGTCATCGCCCTGGTCCTGGCGCACATCTCGGCCGAGAAGGCCTCGCTCGTGCTGTCCGGCCTCGACTCCGAGCTGCAGGCGGAGGTCGCCCACCGGATCGCCGTCATGGACCGCGCCAACCCGGAGATCGTCAAGCGCGTCGAGGCGGTCCTCGAGCGCCGGCTCTCCTCGGTGCTCCAGCCCACCGACTCCTCCCGGGTCGGCGGCCTCGGCCCCCTGGTCAACATCATCAACCGCTCCGACCGCTCGACCGAGCGGCAGATCGTGGAGGGCCTGGAGACGCTGGACGCCTCGCTGGCCGAGGAGGTCCGCAGCCGGATGTTCCTCTTCGAGGACGTCACCACGCTCAGCGACCGCGACCTCCAGCTCGTGCTACGCCAGGTCGAGGGCAACGAGCTCGCCCTGGCCCTCAAGGGGGTCCCCGACCCGGTCCGCGCCAAGATCACGGCGAACCTCTCCGAGCGTGCCGCTGAGAACCTGCTGGAGGAGGTCGAGCTGCTCGGGCCGGTGCGCCTCACGCAGGTCGAGGAGGCACAGCAGTCGATCATCCGGACCATCCGTTCCCTGGAGGAGAGCGGCGAGGTCGTCGTCCGGCGCGGAGGTGACGATGAGTTCGTCGACTGACCTCCGCATCATCCCGGCCACCACGGCCCGGACCAGCGAGGTGCGGATGCCCGAGCTGCGCGGCGGCACCTGGACCCGGCTCGGCGACGAGACCGTGCACGGCGACGAGGTCACCGAGCAGCTGCTGGAGCAGCTGGCGGCCACCACGCTGGCCGCGGCACGCGCGCAGGGGTACGCCGTCGGCTGGGCGCAGGGTCGCCAGGAGGCCCAGGACGCCGCCCGGGCCGAGGTCGCGCTGTCGACACAGGCCGCGACGCGTGCCGAGGAGCAGCGCGCCCTCGAGCACGCCGCCGCCGTCGCCGCACTGCGCGCGGCCGCCGAGGAGCTCCACGCACAGGTCGCGGCCGTGTGCCGCGCCGTCGACGACCGGGCCGCGGGCCTGGCGCTGGAGCTCACCCACGAGCTGGTCGGCCACGCCGTCCCGGACGCCGAGCACGTGCTCGCCCGCGTCACGGGGCTGCTCCCCGACCACCCTGTCGTCCGCGTCCGTCTGCACCCGGAGGTCGCAGCGGACGCAGGCGCCCTCCACGACCACGGCGTCGCCGTGGTCGCCGATCCGCAGCTGGGCCGCGGCGACGCGGTCGTCGAGGCCGACGACCACGTCGTGGACCTGCGCGTCGCGCAGGCGCTGGCCCGGCTGCGGGAGGTGCTGCGATGAGCTCCCTCACCGACGAGCTGCGCAGCCGCGCCGTGAGCGCGGCCGCGCCGGCCCGGCTGGGTCGGGTCGCCGAGCTGCTCGGTCTGCAGGTCCGGATCACCGGCGTCCCCGCGGCCGTGGGTGACCTGGTCTCCGTCGAGGGGACGGACACCTCGGTCCTCGCCGAGGTCGCGGCGAGCGGTCCCGCCGGCCTGAGCTGCCTGCCGCTGGGCGACACCTCGGGCCTGCGGGTCGGCGACGTCGTGCGCCACACCGGCGGCCCGCTGAAGGTGCGGGTCGGCGACGCGCTGCGCGGTCGGGTGCTCGACGGCCTGGGTCGCGCCATCGACGGCGGGCCCCCGCTCGACGCGCTGGCCGAGGTCCGTGTCTCGCAGGCCGCCCCGGCCGCGCTGAGCCGCCCTCGCATCGACCAGCAGCTGGGCCTGGGCGTCCGCGCGATGGACGCGCTCACCCCGTGCGGTCGCGGTCAGCGGATCGGGATCATGGCCGGGTCGGGCGTCGGCAAGTCCAGCCTGCTCTCCATGGTGGCGAGGGGCACCGATGCCGAGGTCTCGGTCATCGCGCTGGTCGGCGAGCGCGGGCGTGAGGTCCGCGAGTTCCTGGAGAACGACCTCGGCCCCGAGGGCCTGGCCCGTTCGGTGGTCGTGGTCGCCACCTCGGACGCGCCCCCCGTGGAACGGCTGCGCGCCGCCATGGTGGCCACCCGGATCGCCGAGTGGTTCCGCGACGACGGCCGGCACGTCGTGCTGATGCTGGACAGCCTGACCCGGGTCGCGATGGCCCAGCGCGAGATCGGGCTCTCGGCCGGCGAGCCTCCCGCGACCCGCGGCTACCCGCCCAGCGTCTTCACCCTGCTGCCCCAGCTGCTCGAGCGCGCCGGCACCTCCCCCACCGGGAGCATCACCGGGCTCTACACCGTCCTGGTCGAGGGCGACGACATGAACGACCCCATCGGCGACACCGCACGCTCGATCCTGGACGGGCACATCGTGCTCTCCCGTCGGCTGGCGACCTCCGGGCACTTCCCCAGCATCGACGTGCTGGAGTCCATCTCCCGGGTCGGCGGCGCGGTCACCGACGCGACCCAGCAGGCCGACGCCATCCGGCTGCGCCGGATCCTGGCAGCCCACCGCTCCGTGCGGGAGCTCGTCGAGATCGGCGCCTACGTCGCGGGGGCGGACCCCGACGCGGACGTGGCCCTGGCCCGGATGCCCCAGATCGACGGATTCCTGCGCCAGACCATGGACGACTCCACCCCGCTCGCCGACACCTGGCGCCTGCTCCACGAGCTGGTGGCCTGATGGGGGCGCGCCGCGAGGCCCACCCGGACGCCGGGATGCTGGCCGTGGCCAGGGTCCGGGGCGTCCGCGAGCAGGACAGCCGGCTCGGCCTCAAGCGCGCGTCCGCCGACGAGCGTGAGGCGGGCCGTCGGCTCGCCGCCGTGGAGGAGCTGCTCGCCACCGACGACCAGCCGACCACCCTCGACCTCGTCGGCTTCCTGGTCGCCCGTGGCACGGCCACGGCACAGGCGGCGGAGGCCTCGGTCGCCCGGCAGGCACTGTCCGTCGCGGGCACCGTGACCGCCTCCGCGCGAGAGCACTGGCAGCGCGACAAGACCCGGCTCTCCGCCGTCGAGCTGCTGCTCGAGCGCCGCGAGGAGCAGCGCCGCGCCGAACGGGCCCGTCGGGAGATCACCGAGGTCGACGACCTGGTGTCCAGCCGCTGGCTGCGCGCCCGACGGGCGGGGGGGACCGCATGAGCGTCAGCGACGTCACCGCCCGGATCCAGCAGATCCAGTCGCAGCTCGCGCTGCTGCCGCGGTCCACCACCGCCACCGGTGCGACCCGGTTCGCCGGCGCCCTCGCCGAGGCCAGCGCCCCGCAGCGGGTGGCCGCCTCCGGCGCCGGGGGCGAGGTGACCGGGGAGCAGGTCGTCGCCGAGGCGCGCAAGCTGGTGGGCCTCCCGTACGTGTGGGGCGGCACCGACCCCGAGAAGGGTGTCGACTGCTCCGGTCTGGTGCAGGTCGTCTACGGCAAGTTCGGCATCGACCTGCCGCGCGTCTCCGCGGACCAGGCCCGGGCCGGTGTGGCGGTGCCGAGCATGGCGGAGGCCCGTCCCGGCGACCTGATCGCGTGGGACAACTCCAGCCGCAACAGCGGCGCCGACCACATCGCGATCTACATCGGCAACGGTCAGATGATCGAGGCCCCCCGCCCGGGTGGTCACGTCCAGGTCGTCCCGGTGACGACCCCGCCCGACTACATCCGCCGGGTGCTGCCCGAGACCAGCGGCGTCGCCGCGGTGGGCGGGCCGACCTCGGGTCGGGTGGCCGCCGGCACGCCGTACGCCGACCTGTTCAGCCAGGCGGGGGCGACCCACGGGGTGGACCCGGCCCTGCTGGCCTCGATCGCGCGCCAGGAGTCGGGCTTCGACCCGCGGGCCGTCAGCCCGGCCGGCGCCCAGGGCCTGATGCAGCTGATGCCCGGTACCGCCCAGGGGCTGGGGGTCAGCGACCCGTTCAACCCCGCCCAGGCCGTCGACGGCGCGGCCCGTCTGATGCACGACCTGATCAGCCGCTTCGGCCAGGTCGATCTCGCGCTCGCGGCCTACAACGCCGGGCCCGGTGCGGTGCTGCGCTACGACGGCATCCCGCCCTACCCCGAGACCCAGAACTACGTCCGGTCGGTCATGTCGATGTGGAGGAACGCCGCATGAGCATCACCCCGCTGCCCGCGGCCGCCCTGCCCACCCCGACGGGCACGCCCGCCGGCACCTCCGGCTCCTCCGGCGAGCCCACCGGCTTCGCCGCCCTCGTCGCCAGCCTGCTGGCCGGTGCCACGCCCCTCCCGGTCCTCCCGGTGCCTGCTGCCGGACCCGGGCAGACCCCGGAGGACCCCGAGGCCGGTGCCGGCCTCGAGGAGACCGAAGAGACCGAGGCGGGGACCGAGGCGGGGACCGAGGCGAGCGCCGACCTGGTGGCCTCGCTGCTCGCCGCGCCGCCGCTCGTACCGGCTGCGCTCGCTCCCGCCGTGGCCCCGGTGGCCGGGCAGGGCCCGACCGCCGCACCCGTCCCGACCGTCGCGGAGGTCGACGGCACGGACGCAGCGACCACCGAGACGATCGAGACCACCGAGACCACCGGCACCAGCTCCAGCCACGGCGCGGACGCCGGACCCGCGGCGGAGGCGGCCTCGGCGCCCACCCAGGCCGCGCCGAGCACCGAGGCCAGCACCGCCACGAGCACCGCCACGAGCACCGCCACGAGCACTGCCACGAGCACTGCGGCGGCCACCGTCACCCCGACCGTCACCAGCCCGAGCACACCCCCCACCGCGGGGACGCCCGAGACCCGCCCGGTCCCGGTGACCGCCCAGCTCGTGCCGGAGGTCACCCGGCTGCTCTCCCGTGGCGACGGGCTGCACCGGCTCACCATGACGCTCCAGCCCGAGGCGCTCGGGGAGGTCCGGGTCACCCTGACCATCCGCGACGGCGAGGTCCACGTCCGGCTCGCCGCCGGCACCGAGGCCCAGCGCGCCCTGCTCGAGGGCGCCCCGGAGCTGCGGCGCGTGCTCGAGCTCGCCGGCGCGAGCGACCCCCGGGTCGTCGTCCGGGACCTGGCCGGTCAGTCCGGCCCCACCAGTCAGCCGACGACCCCCGCCCCCGGAGGTGGCGGGGGTCGCGGCGATGCCTCCGCACCCGGTCAGGGTGACGGGGGTGGTCAGCACCAGCACGCAGGGACGCGTGGTGGCTCCACCGCCAGGGACGGCCTCACCGACGGGGCCAGCGTGCCCCGTCCCGAACCGGCCAGGCGATCCCCCCGGGGCATCGACCTGACCATGTGAGGAGCGCATCGTGTCCGTCTCCGCCACCGAAGGCGTCACGAGCTCGGCCTTCTCCGCAGGTATGCCGTCGACGACGGCCGCCTCGGAGGACAAGCAGATGTTCCTGGAGCTCATGGTCGCGCAGCTGCGCTACCAGGATCCGCTGAACCCGTCCGACTCCGGGGAGTTCCTCGCGCAGTCGGCCCAGTTCACGGCGTTGGAGAAGATGCAGGACGTGGCCGACCGCGTCGGTGCCTTGCTGGGGGCCCAGATGGCCTTCGGAGCCGGCGCCATGGTCGGCCAGCACGTGTCCTGGATCGACGAGCAGGGCGAGACCCAGACCGGGACCATCGACGGCGTCACGTTCGGCGCCCAGGGCCCCATGTTCGACATCGACGGGACCGAGGTCCCGCTCGCGAACATCGTCTCGGTCACCAACACCCCTGCCTCCGCCCACGACCCGGCGAGCTCGTCCACCACCCCCACCGACGGCTCCACGGCCGACGACCCTGCCTCGACCTGAGGCCCTGAAAGGAACCCCCCATGCTTCGTTCACTCTTCTCCGGCATCAGCGGTCTGCGTGCCAACCAGATGATGCTCGACGTGACCGGCAACAACATCGCCAACGCCAACACGGTCGGCTTCAAGGCCAGCACCACCGTGTTCCAGGACACCTTGAGCCAGATCATGACCGGCGCCGGCGCTGCCGGCGCCGGCAACGGTGGCACCAACCCGATCCAGATCGGCCTCGGTGTCCAGGTCGCCGCCACCACCGGCAAGTTCACCCAGGGTGCCGCCCAGGTCACCGGGAGCCCGACCGACCTGATGATCCAGGGCGACGGCATGTTCGTCCTCGGCAACGGGACCGAGCAGGTCTACACCCGGGCCGGGGCCTTCACGTGGGACGGTGACGGCAACCTGGTCGCGGCCAGCGGCAAGAAGGTCCAGGGCTACGCCCCGGGTGCGGCGCCCGGCGGCGCACTCGGCGACATCAACATCAACGCCCTCAACGGCAGCCTGCCCGCCGGCGTGGAGATGACGTCGTACTCGATCGGCGCCGACGGCGTGCTCCGCGGCGCCTTCTCCGACGGGGTGCAGCGCGACATCGCGGTCGTGGCGATCGCGGACTTCGTGAACCCGGCCGGCCTCGAGCGGGTCGGCGAGACCGCCTTCCGCGCGAGCGCCAACTCCGGCACGCCCGACTTCGGCGTCGCCGGCGACGGCACCCGCGGGACCATGATGGGCGGGACCCTGGAGATGTCGAACGTCGACCTCGCCTCGGAGTTCACCAACCTGATCCTCGCGCAGCGCGGGTTCCAGGCGAGCTCGCGGGTGATCACCACCTCCGACCAGGTGCTCGAGGACCTGGTCAACATCAAGCGCTGACCCATTCACCGCCACCCGGCGCCCTGTCGCGGAGCTCTGCTCCCGGCAGGGCGTCGGGCATTTTCCGCCCGTCCCTCAGGTCCTCCCCCCGGGAGCCGATGGGAGGTGCGAGGCCCACGGACGGGCCTGCTCACTCTGCACAGGGATGGTGCACTCCGAATGATCACGTTGACCCGACTCTCAGGGACCGCGTTCGTGTTGAACGCTGACCTGATCGAGCGTCTGGACCACACGCCCGACACCGTCGTGACGCTGGTGGACGGCAAGAAGTACGTCGTCGCCGAGGACATGACCGAGGTGGTCAACCTGGTGCGCCAGTGGCGCGGCGGCATCATCGCCAGCAGCTCGCTGATCGGCGGCGACACCCGGGCACCCGCCACGCGCGGCCACCTGACGCCCGTCGCCACCCACCCGAGCGTGGACGGGGACTCCTGATGGACCCGGCAACCCTGATCGGGATCCTGCTCGGTCTGCTGATCATCGTCGCCTCCAACATGATGGAGGGCGGCAACCCCGCCAGCCTGCTGCTGCTGCCCCCGATGCTGCTCGTGCTCGGCTGCACGGTCATGGTCACGATGGCCGGCGGCACCATGAACGACACCAAGAACGCCGTGAAGTCGTTCAAGTACGCCTTCACCGCCAAGGTCCGCCCCGCCGCCGAGGTCGTGCCGACCGTGGTCAAGCTCGCCGAGAAGGCACGCCGCGAGGGGTTGCTGGCCCTGGAGGACCAGCTCAAGGGGGTCGACGACCCGTTCCTGGTCAAGGGGGTCACCCTGGCCATCGACGGCACCGACCCCGAGGAGGTCCGCGACATCCTCGAGGCCGAGGTCTACTCCACCAAGCAGCAGGGCAAGCAGTCGGCGAAGTTCTTCGCCGACGCCGGCGCCTACGCGCCGACCATCGGCATCGTCGGCACGGTGATGGGGCTCGTCCACGTCCTGGAGAACCTGTCCCAGCCCGAGGAGCTCGGCCACCTGATCGCCGCCGCCTTCATCGCCACCCTGTGGGGCGTCATGTCCGCCAACGTGATCTGGCTCCCCATCGGCAACCGGCTCAAGCGGCTCGCCGAGCTCGAGGCCGCCCGGATGGAGCTGGTCGTCGAGGGTGTCGCCGCCATCCAGGCCGGCTCCAACCCGCGCGCCATCGCCCAGAAGCTGACCTCGCTGCTCCCCGTCGGGGAGCAGGAGCAGGCGCAGAAGGCCGCCTGATGTCGCGCCGTCGTGAGGAGCCCGAGGAGCACGAGAACCACGAGCGTTGGCTGGTCACCTACGCGGACATGGTGACCCTGCTGATGGTGCTGTTCATCGTGATGTTCTCGATGAGCGTCGTGGACGAGCGGAAGTTCAACGCGCTCAAGCAGGGGCTCGCAGCCGGCTTCGGTCAGTCGACCTCGGTCCTCGTCGGCTCCGAGTCGATCCTCGAGCAGCCCGGGGTGGCCCCCGTCGCGCCGGTGCGCGCCAACACCTTCCCGGGCTCCACCCCGGAGGACGAGCACGCCCAGAAGCTGCTCGAGGCCGAGGAGCGGCGCTACGCCGACGCCCGGGCCGAGGTCTCGCGGCTCGACGGCCTGCGCGCCAAGCTCGAGGGTGCCCTGCGCAAGGCCGGCCTGCGCGGCGACGTCCGCGCCGGCATCGACGAGCGCGGCCTGGTCCTGAGCCTGACCTCGCGCCACGTCGTCTTCGAGCCCAACCTCGCCGAGCTCAGCCCCCGGGGCACCCGGGTGCTCGACGTGGTCGCCCCGGTGCTGCGCAGGACCACCGAGGCGCTGCGGGTCGACGGCCACACCAACCAGGTGCCCGTGAAGCCGAAGTTCTACGACACCGACTGGGACCTGTCCGCAGCCCGGGCCGTCACGGTGCTGCGGTACCTCGACGAGCGCGGCGGCATCCAGGGCTCCCGCATGAGCGCGGCGGCGTACGGGCACGAGGTCCCCCTCGTCGACCCGTCCCGGCCCGGCTCCCAGCGGGTCAACAAGCGAGTGGACGTCGTCGTCCTCTCCGACCTTCCGGCCGCGACCCGCGAGCTGCTCGACGAGGTCGAGCGGCGGCGGGCGAAGCGAGCCCGGAGCTCCACCACCAGCGACGGAGGTCTGTCATGAGCACCACCCTCACCCACCCCGACGCCGCCATCGAGGCCGAGGCCGAGGAGGCCGCGGGCGGCGGCAAGAAGAAGCTGCTGATCATGCTGGTCCTGCTGCTCGTCCTCGGCGGCGCGGGCTACTGGTTCTTCCTGCGCCCCTCGGGCCCGAAGGAGCCGGTCCCCGGCGAGGTGATGACGATGGAGCCGATCCAGGTCAACCTCGCGGACGGCCACTACCTGCGCATCGGGATCGCCCTGCAGCTCTCCGCCGAAGCGCACGAGGCGGACGGCAGCAAGGCGCTCGACGCGGTGATCGACCTGTTCAGCGGCGTCGACCAGGGGGAGCTGATCAAGGCCGGGCAGCGTGAGGAGTTCAAGCACACGCTCGAGGAGGAGCTCCACCACAGCTACCACGGTGACGTCCTGGAGGTGTACTTCACCGAGTTCGTCACCCAGTAGCCCGCCGTGCACCGACCCGGGTCTCCGGCCGGGTCGGTGCCAGTTCGGCATTCCTCCTCAGGTCGGTGGCTCGACGGCCGATACGGCAGTCGTGACCACCCCGCAGACCGTGCTCCCCCGCGCGTCCACCGACGCCCGGGCGCGCCGTCGCGCGCGGTCGGGCAGCGAGCCGACGTCGTACGACTTCCGTCGTCCGATCCAGCTCTCGCGCGAGCACGCCCGGATCCTGCAGCAGACCCTCTCGGGCTTCGCCCGCCAGGCCGCGACGGTGTTCACCTCCTCGCTGCGGATGGTGTGCACCGTGCAGCTGCTGTCGGTGGTGCAGGAGACCTACGCCGAGTACGTCGACGCCCTCAACGCCCCCACCTACATGGTGAAGCTGACGGCCGACCCGCTGCCGGGCCTGGTCGTCCTCGAGATCCCGCTGCCCGCCCTGATGTCGACCATCGACCACATGCTCGGCGGTCCCGGTGCGGAGCGGCAGCCGGTGCGACCGCTCACCGACATCGAGTCGACGGTGGTCCAGGGACTCGTCGAGCGGCTGCTCAGCGAGATGGAGTACAGCCTCGCCGAGCTGGTCGAGGTCTCGCCCGTGCTGGTCGGCATCGAGTACAGCCCCCAGTTCGCCCAGGCGGCGGGCGCCGGCGACGTGATGATCGTCGCCACCTTCGAGCTGCGCATCGGCGAGCGGTCCCACCGGGTCAGCCTGTGCCTGCCGTTCAACGGGCTGCAGCCGCACCTGGCCCGGGCGGTGGCCCCGGCACCGGTCTCCGACCGGGAGCGCCACCAGCGCGCGCACGCCGCGGAGCTGCTCGACCGGCGCTTCCAGGACGTGCCCGTGGACGCCTCCATCCGGTTCCGCCCCACGCGGCTGCGACCCGACGCCCTCGGCAGCCTCGCCGTGGGCGACGTCGTGCGCCTCTCCCACCCCGCCGCCGCGCCGCTGGACGTCAGCGTCGGCGAGACCACCTTTGCCCACGCCACCCCCGGGACCCGCGGGGCCCGGCTGGCCGCGCTCGTCGTGGGCGCCCCCAAGGAGAACTGATGCCCACTCCCGCCGACCTGCTCGCCAAGGCCGCCGCCGCCGTCGCGGCCGTGCTGCCCGCCCCGACCCCGCTGACCCCCGGGGATCCCGTCCCGGGCACCGACGCCGCCGTCGCCGCCTACGCCGGCGCGGTGGTCGCCGAGCTGCAGCTGCCGGGCGCCCCCCGGGTGGCCGTGCTCGTGGGGGCCGACCTCGTCGAGGCGCTCGCGGGCAGCCCGCTGGGTGGCCTGGACCTCGCCGCCGCGTCGCAGCCGGCGCTCGACGCCGCCGCCGCAGAGCTCGGCACCCAGTCCGGCCAGGCCCGGGTGGTCGACCCCGCGCTGGTCTCGCACGACCTCGGCGAGTCCTGGATGCTCGCCCCGCTCTCCGGCGAGAACGGCGGCGCCGGAGCGCTGCTGGTCTCCGACGCCGCCCTCGCGGCGGCGGCCGGGCCCGCGGAGCCCGCCCCCGTGGCCCTCACCCCCGCTCCCGGCTTCGGGGACCTGCCGCAGCAGGTCCCGGCCGAGGACGCCCGCGTGACGTCGTACCACCGCGGCATCGAGATGCTCCACGGCGTCGACATGGAGGTGACCGTCGAGCTCGGTCGCACGCGGCTGACCGTGCGCGAGCTGCTCGCCCTGTCCCCGGGCGCCGTGCTCGAGCTGGACCGGGCGGCGGGCAGCCCCGCCGACCTGCTGGTCAACGGGCGGCTGATCGCTCGCGGCGAGGTCGTCGTCGTGGACGAGGACTTCGGCCTGCGCGTGACCGAGATCCTCGACGAGAGTGCCGCGGGCTGACGTGGTCGAGCTGACGATCCGGCTGGTCGCCTCCCTGGCGGTCGTGGTCGGCCTCCTGCTGCTGCTGGCCCGTGTCGTGGGCAAGCGGTTCACCGGGCACGCCGGCGCACCGGTGCAGGTGCTGCACCGCCAGCAGCTCTCGCGCAGCGCCTCGGTCGCCGTCGTGACCGTGGGCAGCCGGGTGCTGGTGCTGGGGACCACCGACCAGCAGGTCAGCCTGCTGGCCGAGCTGGACCCCGACGAGCTCGCGGCCGAGGACCTCGAGGATCCCCTCGGCACCGCCGAGCTCGCCGACCTCGACGAGCTCGGGGACGGCCTCGGGAGCACGGACCCCCTCCCCGTCGACCGGGAGCCCGTGCCGGCGCTGCGGGCCGGGGGCCAGGGAGCCCTCTCGGGCTCGGTGCTGTCCCCCGACACCTGGCGCCAGGCCCTCGCGGCCGCCCGCGGCAAGGCGTCGTGACCGGCGTGTCCCGGATCCTGCGCATCCTCGCGACGTTGCTGGCTGCCGTCGTCGTCACCATGGGGGTCTCGGCCGGCTCGGCGGCCGCGACGACAGATGCGACGGCAGCCCAGGCCCCCGGGGCCGGGGTGGTGCTGGCGCCGGACGGCCCGCGCGGCCCCGGGGGTCCGGGCTCCGGCGGCTCGGACAGCTCGGTGACCATCGACCTCGAGGGGCTGACGGACAAGCCGAGCACCTCGGTCACGGTCATCGTCGCGCTGACCCTGCTGTCCCTGCTGCCCGCCATCCTGCTCACCTGCACCAGCTTCACCAAGGTGCTCGTGGTGCTCGGCCTCACGCGCAACGCGCTGGGTCTGCAGCAGATCCCGCCCAACCAGGTGCTCGCCGGGCTCGCCCTCTTCCTCTCGTTGTTCATCATGGGGCCGGTCCTGACGGAGATGAACGACGTCGGGCTGCAGCCCTACCTGTCGGGGGACAAGTCCACCTCCGCCGCCTACACGGACGGGGTGGAGCCGCTGCGCGACTTCATGCTCGGCCAGACCGGGGACGAGGAGCTCCGGCTGCTGACCAACGTCGCCGGGCGCGACCTGCCCGAGAACCCCGACGAGGTGTCGATGGCGACCCTGGTGCCGGCGTTCGTCCTGAGCGAGCTCAAGCAGGCCTTCATCATCGGCTTCATCATCTTCATCCCCTTCCTGGTCATCGACATCGTCGTCAGCGGCGCCCTGATGGCGCTCGGCATGATGATGATGCCGCCGGTCATGGTGTCCCTGCCGTTCAAGCTGCTGCTGTTCGTGCTGGTCGACGGCTGGGGTCTGGTCATCACGTCACTCGTCTCCAGCTACCAGTAGGTGCCCCCGTGTCCGACACCACCGTCATCTCCATCGCCCTCCAGACCATGGTGGTCGCGCTGAAGCTCTCCGCGCCCATCCTGGTGACCTCGCTGGTCATCGGCTTCACGGTCTCGCTGTTCCAGTCCATGACCCAGATCCAGGAGTTCACCCTCGCCTTCGTGCCGAAGCTGGTCGGGGTCGGGCTCGCGCTGCTGATCTCGGGCAGCTGGATGCTGCGGACCCTCATCGACTTCACCCGGGACCTGTTCGAGATGATCCCCTCCTTGCTGGCCTGACCCGTGGCCACGCTGACCGTCGCCGGTGAGCCGTTGCTGGCATACCTGCTGGCGTCGGTCCGGATCATCGCCTGGCTGGCCCTGGTGCCGCCGTTCTCCGGCCGGTCCGTGCCCGTGATGGCCAAGGTCGTGCTCTCCCTCGGCCTGGCGCTGGCCGTCGCCCCGGGGATGGCGGACGGCTCGCTGCCCACCGAGACCGCGGGACTGCTGATCGCGGCGCTGACCCAGGTCCTGGTCGGCGTCGCCCTCGGCTTCGTCACCTACCTGCTCTTCGCCGCGGTGACGACCGCCGGATCGATCATCGACACCTTCGGCGGCTTCTCGCTGGCCCAGGGCTTCGACCCGCTCTCGATGAACATGAACACCGTCTTCGGCAAGTTCCACCAGATGCTGGCGACCATGCTCCTCTTCGCCACCGGCGGCCACCTGCTGGTGCTCGGGGGGCTGCTCAAGACCTTCGACGTGCTCCCCATCGGGGAGATGCCCGACGTGGGCGGGACGCCGCACGTGTTCATCACGGCGTTCGGGATGTTCTTCCTGACCGCGGTCCAGATCGCCCTGCCGCTGGTGGCGGTGCTGTTCGTCGCCGACCTCGGACTGGCGCTGCTCACCAAGGTGGCGCCCCACCTCAACGCCATCAACGTGATGTTCCCCGCCAAGATCGGCCTGACGCTGCTGCTGCTGGGGATGTCCTTCCCGGTGCTGCCCGAGGCGATGCGCCGCCTGGTCGACCTCGCGAACCAGGCGATGTCCTCGCTCGTGGGCGGGGCGTGAGCCGTGACCGAGGAGAAGACCGAGAAGCCCACCGCGCGCAAGCGCAAGGAGTCGCGGAAGGAGGGCCAGGTCCCGCGCACCCAGGAGCTCGGTGGCTGGTCGACCCTGCTGCTGGTGGGCATCGTGCTGCCGATGCTGCTCTCGAGGGAGCTGACGGCCATCGCCGAGCTGATGGCCGCGTGCTTCGCACCCGGCGAGGACGTCGACGTCGAGGACGCGATGCAGTACCTGGGGAAGGGCGCCACCCACGTGCTGTTCACCCTGGTCCTGCTCGGCTGCGCGGTGATGATCGTCGGTGTCGCCGCCGCCCTCGCCCAGGGCGGCTTCTACCTGGCCTCCAAGAACATGAAGCCCAGCCTGAAGAAGCTCGACCCGATCAAGGGCGCCAAGCGGGTCTTCGGCCCGCAGGCGCTGTGGGAGGGAGCCAAGATGCTGCTGAAGAGCGCCGTGGTCGGCATCCTGGCCTACGGCGCCGTGCAGGCGCTGCTGCCGCTCATCGGCGGTCTCGTCCCCATCCCCGCCGTGATCGAGGCCGTGGAGGCCGAGGTCCTCTCGCTGGTGCGCAACGTCGCGATCGCCGGGTTGTTCATGGCTGCCGCCGACTACGCCATCGTTCGTCGCCGGATGGGCAAGCAGACCCGGATGTCCAAGCACGAGGTCAAGCAGGAGCACAAGCAGACCGAGGGCGACCCGCTGGTCAAGGGCCACATCCGGTCCCGCCAGCTGGCGGCCGCCCGGAACCGGATGATGGCCGACGTGCCCACCGCCGACGTGGTGCTGGTCAACCCGACGCACGTCGCCGTCGCCCTGCGCTACGACCCGGCGCGTGGTGCGCCCCGGGTGGTGGCCCGGGGCGCCGGGGCGGTCGCCCAGCGGATCCGTGAGCAGGCTTCCGAGCACGGCGTGCCCCTCGTGCGTGACATTCCCCTGGCCCGGGCCCTCCACCGCGCCACCACGGTCGGCCAGGAGATCCCCGCCGAGCTGTACTCCGCGGTGGCCCAGGTGCTGGCGTTCGTCATCAGCCGCCAGGCGGGTGGGCAGCGCGGCGGCGAGCACGGCAGCCCCCGCACCAGCAGCGAGCTGCCGTTCGTGCCACCGGGCGCCGCCCGTCGCCGCCGGGTCCCCACACCGACCGCCGACAATTCCTCAGGACGCGGCGCCCTCGGCCGATGAGGCACGTGGACACCAGGACGGTGTCGCTCGGTGCCACGGAGGGCGCCACCACGAGCAACCCTCCGAAAGGCCACACCTGTGGATCCGAAGCGGCTGACCCAGCTGGGCGTCCCGGCCGGCATCGTGCTCATCGTCGTGATGCTCGTGGTGCCGCTGCCCGCGATCATGCTCGACCTGCTGATCGCGATCAACATCACCGGTGCGCTGCTCGTGCTGCTGGTGGCGATGTTCGTCCACAAGCCGCTGGAGTTCGCGGCGTTCCCGGCGGTCGTGCTGGTCATGACGCTGTTCCGGCTGGCCCTCAACGTCAGCGCGACCCGGCTCGTGCTGCTCGACGGGTACGCCGGCAAGGTCATCGACACCTTCGGCCACTTCGTCGTCGGCGGCTCGCTGATCGTGGGCCTGATCGTCTTCGCCATCCTGCTCGTGATCCAGTTCGTGGTCATCACCAACGGTGCCGGCCGGGTGGCCGAGGTGGGCGCCCGGTTCACGCTCGACGCGATGCCCGGCAAGCAGATGGCCATCGACGCCGACCTCAACTCCGGCCTGATCGACGAGGACGAGGCGCGGCGCCGTCGCGCCGAGGTCCACGCGGAGGCCGACTTCTACGGTGCGATGGACGGCGCCTCGAAGTTCGTCAAGGGCGACGCCATCGCCGCGATCATCATCACCTTCGTGAACCTGCTCGGCGGGTTCGCCGTCGGCGTGGCCCAGCGGGGCATGAGCTTCGGTGACGCGATCACGACCTACAGCCTGCTCTCGGTCGGCGACGGCCTGGTCTCCCAGATCCCGGCGCTGCTGCTGTCGGTGGCGACCGGCCTCATCGTCACCCGCTCGACCGGCGGCGCCGACATGGGCTCCGACATCCTGCGTCAGCTGGCGAGCAAGCAGATGCCGCTGCGCATCGCCGGCTTCAGCGCGCTCGCGCTGTGCCTGATCCCGGGCATGCCCAAGCTCCCGTTCATCCTCGCCGGCGGAGCGATGCTGCTGACCTCGGCCCGGGTGACGGAGGAGAGCGACGAACCGGAACCGGAGTCCACGGAGTCCGCGGTGACCGCGGCACCCGACACCCCCGAGCTGCTCGCCGCCGAGATCCAGGTCGACCCGCTCGGCCTGGAGCTCTCCCCCGACATCATCGACCTCGTCGACGCCTCCCGCGGCGGCGACCTGCTGGACCGGGTCAAGGCGCTGCGCCGCAAGATCGCCGGGGAGCTCGGCATCGTGGTCCCCCCGGTGCGCACGCGCGACAACCTCGACCTGCCCGCCCGGACCTACGCCATCAAGCTCTTCGGCATCGAGGTCGCCCGCGGCGAGGCACCCCCGGGGACGGTGCTGGCGATCGGTGAGTTCCTGGGCTCGATGCCCGGCGAGCCCACCCAGGAGCCGGTCTTCGGCCTCGAGGCGAAGTGGATCCCCGCGGAGCTGCGCACCCAGGCCGAGCTCGGCGGCGCCACCGTCGTCGACCGGGCGTCGGTGATCACCACCCATCTCGCCGAGGTCGTGAGCCAGCACGCGTCACGGCTGCTCGGCCGGGAGGACGTGAAGATGCTGACCGACATGATCAAGAGGAGCCACCCCGTCGTGATCGAGGAGCTGACCCCCGCCCACCTCAGCCTCGGCGAGGTGCAACGCGTGCTGCAGACCCTGCTCGACGAGCAGGTCTCGGTGCGAGACCTGGTCCGGATCTTCGAGGCGCTCTCGCTGCGCGCGCCGACGAGCAAGGACCCCGACGTCCTCGTGGAGGCGGCGCGCACCGCACTGGGTCCCGCCATCGTGGCCCCGCACCTGCACGAGGGTGCCGTGCACGTCATCAGCTTCGACCCGCAGCTCGAGCAGCGGATGCTGGAGTCGGTCCGGGTCGGCGACCAGGGCTCGATGATCTCGCTCGACCCGATCGTCGGCCAGAACGTGCTCTCCGAGCTCGGTGACCTGCGGACCACCGCGGAGGACCGCGGCCTGCGACCGGTGCTCGTGTGTGCACCCCAGCTGCGGGCCGCCATCCGCCGCATGGTGCGCCCCGTGCTCCCCTCGGTCGCCGTGCTGTCCTACAGCGAGCTGGTCGGCGCCACCCAGGTGCGCTCGGTCGGCACCGTCACCGGCGCCCGGCTGGCGGTGACGGCATGATCCCGCTCTCCGGCCCGGTGCTGCTGCTCTCCGCAGCGATCACCTCTCCCGCGCTCTACGCCGCCTACGCGGGCGCCATGCCGCTGGACGTGGCGCTGACCCGCTACCTGCTGGTGACCGGCGTGTGCTGGGTGCTGCTGTCGGTGGCCGCCGAGCTGGTGTGGCCGCGGTCCCCCTCGGCCGCGGTCGAGGCGCCGGCCGAGTCTGCTGCGGAGGCGGACCCGGGAACCTGATCGGCGAGCGGCACCCGCCAGCACAGCCGGGTGCCAGCGCTCGGGAGGCCCTCGACGCTCAGCACGCCGCCGAGCGACTCGGCGCGGCGGCGCAGGTTGCGCAGGCCGCTGTGGTGGCCGTCGTCCCCGCCCGGCCCCCGACCGTCGTCGGTGACCACGAGCGAGACCCAGCCGTCCTCGGCCGCGACCTCCACCTCGCAGGTGCGGGCCCGCGCGTGACGCGCGCAGTTCGAGAGCGCCTCCCGCAGCACCGCGGTGGCCTGCTCGGCCACGGCGTCGTCGACCAGCGAGCTCACCGGACCCCAGATCCGGACCACCGGGGCGAAGCCCAGCGCGGGCTCGTACTCGGCGGCCAGGGCCTGGACCTCGTGCCGCAGCGAGAGGGTGTGGGGACGCTCGAGGTCGAAGATGGTGGTCCGGATGTCGCGGATGGTGCTGTCGAGGTCGCGGACGACCTCCTCGAGGGGACCGTGGGCCTCACCACCGGCCTGCCGACGGATCTGCTGGAGCTTGAGCCCCGAGGCGAAGATCCGCTGGATCACCACGTCGTGGAGGTCGCGGGCGATCCGGTCGCGGTCGGCGGCCACCACCTCCTGCTGGCGCTCCCGCTGCAGCACGGTGCGGTCGAGCACCAGCGAGCCGTGCGTGACGAAGGAGGTCAACAGCTCCCGGTCCTCCGCGGTGAGACGACCGGACCCCCGGTCGAGCAGGAGCAGCAGGGTGCCCTGGAAGGACAGCGCCGGGTCGAGCGGGATCCCGACCAGCGTGCCCCGCGCGGCGTACGGCGCCTCGAGGAGCTTCCCCGCCTGCTGGGTGGCGCGCAGCGCCCGGCCGTACTCCTCCAACAGCTCGGGCAGCAGGCCGGCCCGGGAGCCGGCGACCGTCGCGACGTTCTCGACGTCGTCGGTGAGGTGGACGATCGCGGCCAGCTCGGCGCGGGCCAGCCGCAGGGCGCCCGCGTTGATCCGGTCCAGCGGGTCGATCAGGAGGTAGGGCGGACGGACCGACTCGTTCACAAGAGCTGTCAGCTCGCCCCACTCCCGCCGCTGCTCGCTGAGGGCGTAGGTGCGGGCGTTGCGGACGGCGACGCCGGTCACCTGGCTCAGGACCGAGAGGCCGGCGACGTCCGCCGCCGCGAAGCCGCCGCGACCGGGATGGGCCAGCAGCAGCTCGCCCACCAGCGCGCCGTCGGCGGCGATGGGGACCCGCAGCACCTCACCACCGGTGCCAGGGTCCCGGAGTCGGGCCACACCCGGGTCCTCGTCGTCGGGCGGCGTCGCAGCGCGCCGGCCGACCCTTGCCAGCAGCGCCTCGGCCTCGGCGGTGTCGAGCCCGCGGGTCAGCAGCCGGGGGTGGTCGTGGTCGTGGACCGCCAGCACGACGTGGCCGGCACGGGTGCGCTCCAGCGCGGCGGTGGCGGCGCGGTCCCAGACGCTCGCGAGGTCCAGCACCGAGACGACCGAGAGAAGGTCGGAGCGACGCATCTCCACCGGCCCAGAGAACACCACGGCCCCGAGTCTAGACGGGGCGCCGGTCGCACGGCCTGAAATGGGACGACCCGCAGGCGTGGCAGCCGCGCTGGGCGGAGCCGCTCCGGAGGACGTGATTTCCGGATCACCTGCGGGTCGGGTGACTGCTGTGGATTCGTCAGCAGCCTGGCGGGGAATCCCACCCCACCGTTGCTACTGGCTGCTAGCGGGCAGCCACCTCACGCGTCCAAGAAGAATTCATTCTCAGGACCACCTCCTTTCCCGTGTCCGGCCACGGTACGTCGCGCCGGAGGGTCCGACAAGAGGTTTAGGTCCGCGCCGGGACGGTGGCCTCCGGCTCGCCCTCCTCCGCCATCGGGCGCGTGAACTGCGAGTGGTAGAGCCGGGCGTAGGCACCCTCGCGCAGCAGCAGCTCCTCGTGGCTGCCCTGCTCGACGATCGCTCCGTCCTCCATCACCAGGATCAGGTCGGCGTCACGGATGGTGGAGAGCCGGTGGGCGATCACGAAGGAGGTGCGGTCGGCCCGCAGCGCCGCCATCGCCTGCTGCACGAGCACCTCGGTGCGGGTGTCGACCGAGGAGGTCGCCTCGTCCAGGATCAGCAGCGCCGGCCGGGTGAGGAAGGCACGGGCGATGGTCACCAGCTGCCGCTCCCCCGCCGAGAGGTTCGAGCCGTCCTCGTCGACGACCGTGTCGTAGCCCTGGGGCAAGGAGTGGACGAACCGGTCGACGTAGGTGGCCCGCGCCGCCTCGAGCACCTCCTCCTCGGTCGCGTCGGGCCGGCCGTAGGCGATGTTGTCGCGGATCGTGCCCCCCGACAGCCACGCGTCCTGGAGCACCATGCCGGTCTGTGAGCGCAGCACCGACCGCGGCAGCTCGGCGATGTCGAGGCCGTCGAGCGTGATCCGGCCGGCGTCGAGCTCGTAGAAGCGCATCACCAGGTTGACCAGGGTGGTCTTGCCCGCCCCGGTCGGGCCGACGATGGCGACCGTCTGACCGGGGGCCGCCACCAGCGACAGGTCCTCGATCAGCGGCCGGTCGGGCTCGTAGGCGAAGGACACGTGCTCGAACCGCACCTCACCGTGCGCCCGGTCGCCGGTGCGCTGCCCGGCGGTCCGGTCGGGGCCGTCGGGGACCTGCTCCTCGGCGTCGAGCAGCTCGAAGACCCGCTCGGCCGAGGCGACGCCCGACTGGAGCAGGTTCATCATCGAGGCGACCTGGGACAGCGGCTGGGTGAACTGGCGGCTGTACTGGATGAAGGCCTGCACCTCGCCCAGCGAGACCGCACCGCTGGCCACCCGCAGCCCGCCGAGCACCGCGATCACGACGTAGTTGAGGTTCCCGATGAACATCATGATCGGCATGATCAGCCCGCTCACGAACTGGGCGCCGAACGAGGCCTGGTAGAGCTCCTCGTTCTGCTCGTCGAAGATCCGCTGCGCCTCCGCGCGACGGCCGTAGACCTTGACCAGGGCGTGGCCGGAGAAGGTCTCCTCGACGTGGGCGTTCAGCGCACCGGTGCGTCGCCACTGCTGCACGAAGAGCCCCTGGGACCGCTTCATCACCTGCCGCGCCACGACCATCGTGATCGGCACGGAGACCAGGGCGACCATCGCGAGCAGCGGCGAGATCCAGAACATCATCCCGAGCACCGCCAGCACGGTCAGCAGCGAGGTGAGCAGCTGGCTCATGGTCTGCTGCAGGGTCTGGCTGACGTTGTCGATGTCGTTGGTGACCCGGCTGAGCAGCTCCCCCCGCGGCTGCCGGTCGAAGTAGCCCAGCGGCAGTGCGTTCACCTTGTCCTCGACGTCCGAGCGCATCCGCCGCACGGTGCCCTGCACGACGTCGTTGAGCAGGTAGCCCGCGAGCCACGCCAGCAGCGAGCCCAGGACGTAGATCCCGAGCACGACCAGCAGCACCCGGCCGACCGCGTCGAAGTCGACCCCCTGGCCGGGGACGACGTCCATCGCCTCGACCATCGAGGCGACCTGGTCCTCGCCGCGCCGGCGGAGTCCCGCGACGGCCTCGGCCTTCGACAGGCCGTCCGGGAGCCCGCCCCCGACCAGGCCCTCGAAGACCAGGTCGGTCGCCTCACCGAGCACCCGGGGACCGACCGACATCGCCGCCACGCTGACCACGGTGAGCAGCAGCACGGCGTACGCCTTGACCCGCTCGGGCGCCATCCGTCGCAGCAGCCGCTTCGCGGAGGGGCCGAAGTCGCTGGCCTTCTGGCCGACCATCCCGCCGGTCATCGGTCCGCGGCCCGGTCCGACCGGGCCGGCCTGGACCCGCTCGGTCTCCTTCATCGCCCCGCTCATCCGACCTCCTCCGCGGTGAGCTGGGACGCGACGATCTCCTGGTAGGTCGTGCACTCCTCGAGCAGCTGCTCGTGGGTGCCGCGGCCGACGACGCGGCCGTCCTCCAGCACCAGGATCAGGTCGGCGTCGCGGATCGTCGAGACCCGCTGCGCGACCACGACCACGGTGGCGTCGCGCGTCACCGGCTCCAGCGCCGCGCGCAGCCTCGCGTCGGTCGCCAGGTCGAGCGCGGAGAAGCTGTCGTCGAAGAGGTAGATCTCCGGGCGGCGCACGACGGCGCGGGCGATCGCGAGCCGCTGCCGCTGGCCTCCGGAGAGGTTGCCACCGCCCTGGGAGATGGTGCTCGCGAGCCCCTCGGGCAGCTGCTCCACGAACTCGCGCGCCTGGGCGATCTCGAGCGCCTGCCAGACCTCCTCGTCGGTGGCGTCGGGCCGGCCGTAGCGCACGTTCTCGGCGACCGTCCCGGTGAACAGGAACGCCCGCTGCGGCACCAGGCCCAACCGCGCCCACAACGCCTCCGGGTCGAGGTCGCGGACGTCGACGCCGTCGACGACGACCCGGCCACCGGTGGCGTCGACGAGCCGCGGCACGAGGTTGAGCAGGGTCGACTTGCCGGCCCCGGTCGAACCGATGACCGCCACCGTCTGCCCGGCACGGGCCTCGAAGGAGATGTCCGCGAGGACCGGCAGGTCCGCACCCGGGTAGGCGAAGGAGACGTCCTCGAGGACCAGCGAGCCGCGGGCGGCGACCCCTTCCACCGGCTGCGCCGGCGGCGTCACCGAGGTCTCGGTCTCGAGCACCTCGCCGATCCGGTCCGCGCACACCGCGGCGCGCGGGATCATCATCAGCATGAAGGTCGCCATCATCACCGACATCACGATCTGCATCAGGTAGGCCAGGTAGGCCGTCAGGTCACCGACCTGCATCTGCCCGTCCTCCACGCGGTGGCCGCCGAACCACAGCACCCCGACCGAGGCGAGGTTCGCCACCAGCATCACGACGGGGAACATGCCCGCCTGCCACCGGCCGGCGCGCACCGCCACCTCGGTGAGGTCCTCGTTGGCGCGGCGGAAGCGACGCGTCTCGGCCTTCTCGGTGACGAAGGCGCGGACCACCCGGACGCCCGTGATCTGCTCGCGCAGCACGCGGTTGACCTCGTCGATGCGCACCTGCATCAGCCGGAAGCTGGGGACCATCCGGCTGACGATGAAGCCGATCGAGAGACCGAGGGCGGGGACGATCGCGGCGACCAGCCACGAGAGGCCGGCGTTGACGTGGATCGCCATCACCAGCGCGCCGACCATCATGATCGGCGCGGTCACCATCAGCGTTCCGGCCAGCAGCACCAGCATCTGCACCTGCTGCACGTCGTTGGTGCCGCGGGTGATGAGCGAGGGCGCCCCGAAGTGCTGGACCTCCCGGGCCGAGAAGCTGCCGACCCGGTCGAAGAGCGCGCTGCGGACGTCGCGGCCGAAGCCCATCGCGTTGCGCGCGGAGAACCAGACGGCACCGATCGAGCAGCCGACCTGGACCAGGGTCACGGCCAGCATGACCATGCCGGCCCGCAGGATGAACCCGGTGTCACCGGTGACCACGCCGCGGTCGATGATGTCGGCGTTGAGGCTCGGCAGGTAGAGCATCGCGACGGTGCCGACGAGCTGCAGCCCCACCACCACGAGCAGCGCGGTGCGGTAGGGCCGCAGGTAGGTGCGCACCAGGTGGAGCAGCATCAGCGGGCTTCCGTGCCGAGCCCGTGGAGAACGGTGTCGACGACGGCCTCGGGCCCGACCGGGTGGCCGTCGGAGATCAGAGGGTGGGCGCCGGCGAAGGCGAGCAGGCGCAGCCGGTGGCAGAACTCCTCGGCGGGGACCGAGAGCGAGGCAGCGTCCGTGCCGACGACACCGACCATCAGGGCCGCCAGCTGTGCGCGCGCGGCGTCCGCCTCGGCGCTGTCGTGCTGGGGCGGACGGACCAGTCCCACCTTGCGCATCAGGTCGAAGGTGGCGCGGTAGCGCTGCTGGAGGATCGAGACCATCAGCACCAGTCGCTCGCGCAGGGTCAGGCCGGGGTCGATCTCGCAGAGCCGGTCGATGAGGGCGCCCGGCGCGAACGCCCGGCCGATGGCCGCCTCGACCAGGGCGTCCTTGCTGTCGACGACGCGGAAGATCGTGCCCTCGGCCACCCCCGCGGCCTCGGCGATCTGCCGCGTCGTCACGTCGCGGCCGTGCTCACGCAGCAGCCGGAGCGTGACGTCGACCAGCTGGTCGAGCCGCTGCTCCGGGGCCAGCGGCCGGGCGCGAGGGGGCATGCGGAGCAGTGTAAGTGAGTGAGCACTCACTCACAAGTGCCGGCGCCGCGTCAGGGCGCCAGCCGCTCGACCCGCCACCGCTCGCCGGACCGCCGGTAGACCAGCCGGTCGTGCATCCGGCCCGGTCGTCCCTGCCAGAACTCCCAGCTCTCGGGGCGGACCAGGAACCCGCCCCACTGCTCGGGCACGGGCACGTCCTGCCCCTCGTAGTCGGCCGTCACCGCCTCGTACGCGGCCTGCAGCTCGGCCCGGTCGGCGACCGGTCGCGACTGCGGGGAGGCGTGCGCGCCGAGCATCGAGCGGCGGGGGCGGGAGGCGAAGTACTCCTCGACCCGCTCGCGCGGGACCAGGCCGGCCGTCCCCTCGATCCGGACCTGGCGCTCCAGCGGGTGCCAGGGGAACAGCAGGGCGCAGCGCGGGTTGGCCAGCAGCTCCTCCCCCTTGCGCGAGCCGAGGTTGGTGAACAGCTCGAGCCCGGCGGGGCCGACACCCTTGAGCAGCACCATCCGCGAGGAGGGCTGCCCCGACCCGGAGACCGTGGAGAGCACCATCGCGTTGGGCTCGTGGATCCCGGCCTCGGTCGCCTCGTCGAACCAGCGGCCGAACATGGCGACCGGGTCGGGGTCGAGGTCGGACTCGACGAGCCCGTGGTCGGCGTACTCCCGACGGAGCGCTGCTGGATCCTGCATGGCGCCGAGCCTAGACCGCAGGCAGAATGCACTCGGTTCTATCGAGAGGGACACATGAGCGAGCAGCAGGTCCACCCAGGGGTCCAGCACGGGCTCGAGGGCGTCGTCGCCTTCGCCTCCGAGATCGCGGAGCCGGACAAGGAGGGCTCGGCACTGCGCTACCGCGGTGTCGACATCGAGGACCTGGTCGGTCGGGTGCCCTTCGAGAACGTCTGGGGACTGCTGGTCGACGGGAGCTACGCCCCCGGACTGCCGCCCGCGGAGCCCTACAACATCGCGATCCACACCGGTGACGTGCGCGCCGACGTGCAGGCCAGCGTCGCGATGCTCGCGCCCATGCTCGGGATGGGCCAGACCTACGACATCTCCGACCAGGCCGCCCGCGAGGACCTCTCCCGGGTCGCGGTGATGGTGCTCTCCTACGCCGCACAGGCCGCCCGGGGCATCGGCAGGCCGGTCGTCCCCCAGCACCGGGTCGACGAGGGCAGCACGCTCGCCGAGCGGTTCCTCATCCGCTGGCGCGGCGAGGCCGACCCCCGGCACGTGCGGGCGATCGACGCCTACTGGTCCTCCGCGGCCGAGCACGGGATGAACGCCTCCACCTTCACCGCCCGCGTGATCACCTCGACCGGCGCCGACGTGGCCGCGGCGTTCTCCGGCGCGATCGGCGCGATGAGCGGTCCGCTGCACGGCGGCGCACCCTCGCGGGTGCTCGGGATGATCGAGGCGGTGGAACGGTCCGGCGACGCGCGCGCCTACGTCAAGACGCTGCTCGACGGCGGCGAGCGACTGATGGGCTTCGGCCACCGCGTCTACCGCGCCGAGGACCCCCGCGCCCGGGTGCTGCGCCGCACCGCGCGTGAGCTCGACGCCCCCCGGTACGCCGTCGCCGAGGCACTCGAGCAGGCCGCGCTGGCCGAGCTGCGCGAGCGCCGGCCCGACCGGGTGCTCGAGACCAACGTCGAGTTCTGGGCCGCGATCGTGCTCGACTTCGCCGAGGTGCCGGCGCCGATGTTCACCTCGATGTTCACCTGCGCCCGCACCGGCGGCTGGTCGGCGCACATCCTGGAGCAGAAGCGGACCGGGCGGCTGATCCGGCCCTCGGCCCTCTACACCGGGCCCGACACCCGACCCGCCTCCGCCGTCGACGGCTGGCGCGAGGAGTGGGCGGACTGACCACCGACCGCCGCCCCCGGCTGACCACCGACCGCCTGGTCCTCGCGCCGTTCACGCGGGACCACCTCGACCACCTGGTCGAGCTCGACTCCGACCCCGAGGTGCTGCGCTTCATCTGGGGTCGGGCGCTGACCCGCGAGGAGTCGCTGCACCACGGCGCGAGACGCATCGACCCCGTCGCCGAGGCCCGTGGGATCGGCGCCTGGGCCGGCTTCGAGGACGACTCGTTCGTCGGCTGGTGGACCCTCCAGCGCGACCCGGACGACGACACCACGGCCGAGCTCGGCTACCGGCTGCGCCGGGACGCCTGGGGACGCGGGCTGGCCACGGAGGGCTCGCGCGCCCTGCTCGACCACGCCTTCGACACCCTGGCCCTCCCCCGGGTGTGGGCGCAGACCATGGCGGTCAACGCCGGGTCCCGCGCGGTGATGTCCCGGCTCGGCATGACCCACCTGCGCACCGAGGTCCGGTCGTGGGACCACCCGCTGCCGGGGGCCGAGCAGGGTGAGGTGCGCTACGAGGTCACGCGACGTGATTGGCTCTCCCGGTGACCGACAGCGAGCTCTGGGACCGCGAGGCCGAGACCTTCGACGAGGCGGCCGACCACGGCCTCGCCGACCCCGCCTGCCGCGAGGCGTGGCGGGTCCTGCTGCGCGAGCAGCTGCCGGAGCCGCCCGCCCGGGTGGCCGACCTCGGCTGCGGCACCGGGACGCTGTCGCTGCTGCTCGCCGAGCAGGGGTACGCCGTGGACGGCCTGGACTTCTCCCCCGAGATGGTCCGCCGCGCGCAGGCCAAGGCCGGCGACGTCGCCCGGTTCCTGACGGGCGACGCGGGCGACCCGCCGCTCGAGCCGGCCGCGTACGACGTGGTGCTGAGCCGGCACGTGCTGTGGGCGATGCCCTCGCCGGCCGCCGCGCTGGAGCGCTGGATCGGGCTGCTGGCGCCCGGCGGCCGGCTGCTGCTGGTCGAGGGGAACTGGTCGACCGGTGCCGGACTGTCGGCCGAGGCGACCCTCGAGCTGGTGCGGGCCAGCGGCCGCCGGGCCGAGCTGCGCCGGATGCCCGAGCCGGTCTTCTGGGGCCGTGAGATCACCGACGACCGCTACCTCGTGACCAGCCTTGACATGTGACCATTTGGTCACATAACGTGGCGGGGTGGACTCCCAGGACGCCGTCTTCAAGGCGCTCGCCGACCCGACCCGGCGCGAGATCCTCGACCTGCTGTTCGCCGGCGACGGCCGCAGCGTCGGCGAGGTGTGCGAGTTTTTCTCGGACCGGATGAGCCGGTTCGGCGTGATGAAGCACGTCGGGATCCTCGTCGAGGCCGACCTCGTGGTCGCCGTCAAGGACGGGCGCAGCAAGCGGCTGCACCTCAACCCCGTTCCCATCGAGCAGGTCGCCGACCGCTGGATCAGCAAGTACGCCGCTCGCTTCACCTCCGCCCTCGTGGGGCTCCAGGACCACGTGGAGTCCACCGGTTCCACCGAAGGACCCGCCTGATGTCCGTCACCGCGCACGTCTACCAGATCCACATCAACGCCGACGCCGACCAGGTGTGGGAGGCGATCACCCGCTCGGAGTGGACCCGGCGCTACTTCCACACCACCCGCTTCGTCGAGGAGCCGGTCGAGGGGGCCCGGTTCCGCACCGTCACCGCGACCGGCGACGACGCGATCGAGGGAATGGTCGAGGAGCTGACCCCACCCGCGGCCGGGAGACCGGGGCGCTTCGTCCAGACCTGGCACGTCCTCTACGACGCCGCGCTGGCCCAGGAGCCGCCCGGGCGTGTCGAGTGGACGGTCGAGCAGGTCGGCGAGCGACTGACCCGGGTCCGGCTGGTGCACGGCGGCCTGGCCTTCAGCCCCCTCACCTGGGCCGACGTCAAGGACGGCTGGGTGTGGGTGCTCGACGGCCTGAAGACCGTGCTCGAGACCGGCCGCGAGCTGCCGCGGGCCACCGTCGCACCCTCCTCGCCCGCTCCCGACGAGGGCGACTGGCACCGCCGGCAGGGCGTGGCGGCGACCCACGGCGCCTTCGAGCTGCTGGCCCAGCAGCCCGGCGAGGCGCGCGACGAGCAGCTGCTGCGACTCGTCTACGCGGCGGCCTACCACTGGGAGCGGGCCGCCGACGCCGGCCCGGCCCACCGGGCGCGCGCGAGCTATCTGGTCTCCCGCGCCCTCACCGCCACGGGTCAGCCCGAGCGCGGGCTGGTCTCCGCGAACAGCACGCTCGCGACCTGCCGCGAGCACGGGCTCGTCGACTTCGACCTCGCCTACGCCCACGAGGCACGCGCGCGGGCACTCCACGCGCTGGGCCGGTCGGAGGAGGCGGCCGGGGCCTGGCGGGCCGCCCGTCAGGTCGAGGTCGCCGACGAGGAGGACCGGGCGATCGTGGCGGCCGACTTCGCGGACCTGGTGCCGGTCCTCGGGTGAGGGGTCAGTCGACCCGGCCGTCGTACCAGCTGGTGCGTCCCTTGCCCCCGGGTCGGCTCAGCGAGAGGTGCAGGTGGTCGCGGTGCCGCAGCGTCTTGGAGCACGTCGCCTTCCGCCTGCACGACGAGGACAGGTAGTCCTTCTTCGCGAACTCGTCCCACGAGGCGTACATGTGGTCGTTCCAGATGAGGTACATGATCCCCATCCGGCGCGCCTTCGCGTCGGTGTTGCCGGCCTGGTCCGTGCGACGCACCTGGCGCAGGAACGCCCGGGCCCGCTGCCGGTCCTTCTTCTTCGTCGCGTCCAGCGTCCAGTCGAAGGCGCGACCCTCCTTGTGCTCCGACTTCCCGCCGGAGGAGCACGCGCGCGAGATCGGGCCGTGGCCGCCGCCGCGGGTGCGGACGAGCCACCTGCTCAGCGCGAGCGTCCCGGGCTTCGCCTTCGGCGAGCACTTCTGCTGCGGCTGGTAGGGGGCGTACCCCTCGATCTCGGCGGTGACGACGGCCTGGGCGGGCGAGCCCGACACGGTCAGCACCGCCACCGTGGCGAGGGCGGCGAGGAACGACAGGGTGGAGCGTGGCACGGGGGGATGCCTCCGGGAGGTGGGGGGTGGTCCGGGAACCCTCCCAGCATCACCCGGGACCCGCTCCCCTGTCAGCCCCTTGTCGACATTTCACCCACGCCGGAGCGGGAGGAGCGGCTTCGCGAAGCACCGGTTCTTGGGAGACCACGCGTAGTGGCCGAAGGCCGCGATCGGCGTGTAGCCGGCGGACCCGTAGAGCGTGATCGCCTCGGGCTGCTCGTCCCCGGTCTCGAGCACCATCACCTCCGCACCCGCCTCGGCGGCGGTCCGCTCGAGGTGGGCGAGGATGCGGCGGGCATGACCGGCGCCGCGCGCCTCGGGGACGACGAACATCCGCTTGATCTCGGCGGCCGTGGTGGTCCCGAAGGCCTCGACGTCGTCGCGGCGCCGCCAGGCGCCGGAGACCACCGGCACGTCGTCGAGGTAGCCGACGAAGAAGCTGCCGGAGGGGGGCTCGAACATCAGGGGGTCCAGCGGGGTGTCGTCGCGACCGCCGTAGCGCCGGACGTACTCCTCCTGGACGGCCTCGATCAGCAGCAGCGCGTCGGGATGACCGAAGCCGACGCGCGCGATCCGGAGCCCGTGCGGGTCAGCCAAGCGACTGCCCGCACCCGTCGCAGAACCTCGCGTCCGCGTCGTTGCGCACCCCGCAGCCCCGGCAGTAGGGGCCACCGGCTGGCGAGACGCCCTCCGTGCGACCGATGCCGGCGAGTCCCTGTCCGTCGGTGAGGTACGCGGCGGAGTCCTTCACCACCGGCATCGTCTCGCCCGCGGCGTAGCGCGCGGCGGCACCGGCGAACCCGGCCTGGATCATGGCACCGCCCGCGACGAAGAACGGCAGCGCGAGGAAGAACATCCAGAACTTGGTCGGCTGGGCGTCGAAGTCGTCGGAGCCGAAGACCGCGAAGAAGTCGACCAGGGCCCAGCCGATCAGCACCAGGGCGATCGCCATCGACAGCGGGCCCAGCACCCGGAAGACCGTGCGGGCGGCGCCCTGGTGTCGGTGGCCCGGGTTCGGGACGGTGCTGCTCATGGTTCCCCCTCGCTTCGCGGTCGGCTCCGACCGGGTGCCACAATAGGCGCGCGCTGACAGCGTCGTCAGGCCGACCAGCTGAATCCACCGGAAGGTTGCCCGATGAACGACGCTCTGCGGATCCCCGCCGACCTGCTGCCCGCCGACGGCCGCTTCGGCGCCGGCCCGAGCAAGATCCAGACCAGCCACCTCGACGCGCTCGCCGCGACCGGCTCCGCCCTGATGGGCACCTCGCACCGGCAGCGGCCCGTCAAGGACACGGTCGGCCGGGTCCGCGACGGCCTCGCCTCGTTCTTCGACCTCCCCGAGGGCCACCAGGTCGTGCTCGGCAACGGCGGCGCCACGGCGTTCTGGGACATCGCGTGCTTCGGGCTGATCCGGGAGAAGAGCCAGCACCTGGCGTTCGGGGAGTTCTCCTCCAAGTTCGCCGGCTCGGCGAAGCAGGCCCCGTGGCTGGCCGAGCCCTCGGTCGTCACCAGCGAGCCGGGCTCCCGGCCCGACCCGGTCGCCGAGGCCGGCGTCGACGCCTACGCGTGGGCGCACAACGAGACCTCCACCGCCGTGATGGCCCCGGTCGTCCGCCCGGCCGGGATCGAGCACGACGACCTGGTCCTGGTCGACGCGACCTCCGGCGCCGGCGGACTGCCGGTCGACCTGCGCGAGGTCGACGCCTACTACTTCGCGCCCCAGAAGTGCTTCGCCTCCGACGGCGGGCTCTGGGTCGCCATCCTCTCGCCGCGGGCGCTCGCCCGGGTCGAGGAGATCGCCGAGACCGACCGCTACGTCCCGCCGTTCTTCGACCTGCCGACCGCGATCGAGAACTCCGCGAAGAACCAGACCTACAACACCCCCTCGGTCGCGACCCTGTTCCTCATGGCCGAGCAGCTGGACTGGATGAACGCCCAGGGCGGGCTGACCGGGATGGTCGAGCGCACGACGGCGTCCTCCGACGCGCTGTACGGCTGGGCGGAGCGGACGGCCTGGGCGACGCCGTACGTCGCGGACCCCGCCCACCGGTCACTGGTGATCGGCACCATCGACCTCGACGAGTCCATCGACGCGGCCGAGGTCGCGACGGTGCTGCGCGCCAACGGCGTCGTCGACACCGAGCCCTACCGCAAGCTGGGCCGCAACCAGCTGCGGATCGCGATGTACCCCGCGATCGACCCGGCCGACGTCGAGGCACTCACCGGGTGCATCGACTACGTCGTCGACAACCTCTGAGCCACCAGCTCGTACGTCGTGGCGTCGTAGGCCACCAGCCGGGCCTCCTCGACCCGGGTCGGGGAGGACCGCAGCGTCTCCACGGCCGCCGCCACGGCATCGTCCTTGGGCCAGCCGTAGACGCCGGCGCTGACCAGCGGGAAGGCGATCGTCCGACCGCCGAGCTCCTCGGCGACCTCGAGCGCACGGGAGTAGCACGACGTCAGCAGCGCACGGTCGCGCTCGCCGGCGTTCCAGTTCGGCCCGACGACGTGGACCACCCACCGCGCGGGCAGCTCGCCCGCCGTGGTCCAGCCGGCGTCCCCGGTGGCCAGGCCCTCGGGGAACCGGCGCCGGCAGTCCTCGAGCACGGCCGGTCCTCCCGCGCGGTGGATCGCCCCGTCGACGCCACCCCCGCCCCGCATCGCGCGGTTGGCGGCGTTGACGACGGCGTCGACCTGCTGGGCGGTGATGTCGCCCTGCACGACCTCGATCCTCATGGCCCCTACCTCAGCAGCTTCAGGACCGCACGCTCCAGCGCGGCCTGCCGCTGGTCGGCGGTGCGATGGTGGCGACGGGCGACGTCGGAGATGGTGATCCCCTCCTCGTAGAGGTCGACGACCCGCGGGTCGACGTAGGAGCTGCGCGCCAGCGTCGGCGTGTTGCCGAGGAAGTCGGCCACCTCCCGCATGGCCGCGGCCACCGCCCGCTTCCGGGAGGCCTTGGTGTCACCGGCCTCCTCGGACTGTGCGAGCGCGGCCGCGGCGAGCACGGTGGCGTGCCAGGTGCGGAAGTCCTTGGCGGTGTAGTCGTCGGCGGTCGTGCGCCGCAGGTAGTCGTTGACATGGGTGGCGTGGAGGTCGCGCCAGGCGCGGCCCTCCTGGTAGGCCAGCAGCTGCTCCCCGCCGCGCCGCCGCCGCATCACGTCCAGCGCCTCGATCGCTGCGGGATCGTCGATCCGGATGCAGTGCTCGACGCCGGACTTGCCCTCGAAGCAGAACTCCAGTGCCCCGCCCTGCTTGCGGACGTGGCGCCGTTGCAGGGTCGTGAGCCCGAAGCTGCCGTTGGTGTCGGCGTAGACGTCGTTGCCGATCCGGAAGTAGCCGAGGTCGAGCAGCCGGGCCGCCGTCGCGCAGGCGCGGTCCAGCGGCATCCCCGAGGTGCCGAGGTCGACCAGGATCTGCTCCCGCGCCCGGGACAGCGCCTTGCCGAAGCCGAGCACCCGCTGGTGCTTGAGGCTGTCGCGCTGCTCCCGCCAGGCGGGGTGGTAGAGGTACTGGCGCCGGCCCGCGTCGTCGGTGCCGACCGCCTGCAGGTGACCGTTCTCGCGACTGCAGATCCACACCTCCTGCCAGGCCGGCGGGATCACCAGCGCCTTGCAGCGGGCGACCTCCTCCTCCCCGAGCCGCTCCCCGTCGGCGTCGAGGTAGACGAACCCCTTCCCCGCGCGTCGTCGGGTCCAGCCCGGGTCGTCGGGGGAGGTACGACGCAACCGCGGCATGGCCAGGATCGTACGGCGCGACCGCACGCGCGACCTCACCTCAACGTGGGTGGTCGCGCTGTCCCTTCGGCGGACGGAGCGAGAGCCAGAGCACCACGAGGGCGACGAGGAAGAACCCGAAGCCGGTCAGCCACGGCCGGGTGTCGCGCTCCGGCGACGGGTCGGAGGGCAGCTCCCGCCCCTCGCGGGAGACCGTGGCCCCCTCGGACGGGGTGGGGTCCTGCCCCGGCTCGAGGTCCGGCTCGAGGTCAGGGAGGGCCACTCGGAAGACGGGGGAACGCAGGCCCTCGGAGCTGACGAGCAGGTGGTCCTCGGCCACCGCGACCCCCTCGCCCTGCCGCTGCCGCGGCAGCTCGACCTCCCCGACAGCCTCGAGGCCGGGCCAGGTGTAGACGACGGCCCGGGAGTAGTCGCGCAGCACCAGGTGGTCGCCGTCGGGCAGGAACGCGCCGTCGGTGACCACGCCCATCACCGGTCCGCGCGGCTGCAGCACCTGGCTGCCACCCGGGAGCAGCTCGCGGGGGGCGACGTGGACCTCGCCGCCGAGCACGCCCTTGGTGACCACCACCAGCCGGCCGGTCCGTGGGTGGACCAGCAGCGCCTCGGCGTCCGTCGGGCCGTCCGGGTAGCGCAGCTCGAACCGCTCGCCGCGGACGTCCTGGTCGCGCGCGCCGACCGGGATCCGGACCACGCTCACCGAGGACCGGTCCGCGCCGTTGTCGCCGATGTCGCCGACCCAGACCGTGCTGCCACCGGCGGGTGCCACGGCCTCCACGTCCTCGGCGCCGCCCTCCCACCGGGTGGTGCCGACGGTGCGTCCGGTGGCCGGGTCGACCACGAAGGCGCGCGCCTCGTCCCCGGAGTCGTTGACGGTCACGACCAGCCCGTCGACCAGGGCCAGGCCGCTCGACTCCACGATCGCGGGGTCGGCGAACCGGAAGAGCGGTCGGGGGTCCGCGGTGCTCGTGCCGGTGGCGAACCCGGCCCCGAAGGGCAGCGCGACGACCAGCGTGGCGACCAGGGCGGTGAGTGCCTCACGCACCGGTGCGGTCCCCCAGCAGCTCGGCCAGCCGCGGCGTCACCGCCCAGGTCGCGACCAGCTCGTCGTACTCCTTGCGCACCCCGCCGCCGCGCACCGGGGTCCCGGTCAAGGTGGCGCGCAGCAGCGTGTTGCGCGGGGTGTGCTGGCTCTCGACGAACTGCATCACGTCGACCCGGTAGCCCTGCAGCCGCAGCAGCTGGGCGCGCAGGGCGTCGGTGAGGGTGTCGGCGAAGCGCTCCCGCAGGATGCCGTGGCGGGTGAGCATCTGGTACGGCGCGGGCGTGGGTGCCTTGCGCAGCTGGGCGGCGACGTCGTGGTGGCAGCACGGTGCGGCGAGCACCAGGGGCGAGCCCCATCCGACCGCGCGGGCCAGCGCCTCGTCGGTGGCGGTGTCGCAGGCGTGCAGCGCGAGCACGACCTCGGGCGGATCGGCCAGGGTGGCCCCTGCGATCGACCCGACCACGAAGTCGGCCCCGATCCCGAGCCCGGCGGCGACCTCGCTGTTGTGCTCGCGGGACTGCTCCTTGACGTCGACCCCCGTCATCCGCACCGGCAGCCCCCGGACATGGGTGAGGAAGCGGTGGGCGGCGAAGGTGAGGTAGGCGTTCCCGCAGCCGAGGTCGACCACGCGCAGCGGCTGCTCCGGGGTCGGGCGACGCAGGTGGCCCTGGTCGAGGGCGTCACGGATCGCGACGTCGAGGATCCGCAGGAACTCCTCGACCTGCCGGTACTTCGCCTGCCGGCTGGGCTTGACCCGCCCCTGCTCGTCGGAGATGCCGAGGGCCTGCAGGACCGGGTCGTCCTCGGCCAGCAGCCGCTGCTTGTCCCGGTCGTGGTCGCGGTCGGCCGCGACCTCCTCGGGGCGCGCCCTGCTGTGCAGCAGCGCCTCGCCCTTCTTGGTGACGCGCAGCTGGTGGAGCTCGGTGGTGGTGTCGACGTGCCAGTTGCCGAAAGGCTCGTCGAGCAGGTCGTCGACGGCCTCCCGCGCCGCGTCGCCGACGGCGTGGTTGGCGGTGTGGGCCTGCTGCTCGTCGTAGGCCGTGACCTGCAGGTGTCGTCCCGACCTGAGGTCGACGTAGCGCAGCTCCACCCGACGCCACCGGGGCTGCTTCCCCTTCTGCCGGCCGGACGCGACGGCGCGGACCAGCGCGTCGGGGTCGAGGATCTGGCTGCGGAGCCGGTTGAGCACCTTCAGCAGCGGTTCGCTCACGGCCACACCGCCGCGACGACGACGATGAGCAGCAGCACGACGAGGGCCACCGGGATCACGAGACGTCGGTGGCGGGGATTCACCTGCCGATCCTATCGAGGGGTGCCCCACCGGCCGACGCCCCACGGGCCGGTCGTGTGGGCGACCGGTCCGTGGGGCGTGGCGCGGGTGCCGCTCAGCTGAACAGCACCCGGCCGATGGCCATCACGCCCTCCGGGTCGTAGCTGCGGACCGCCCGACGCAGCCGGGCCAGCGTCTGCTCGCCGTAGGCGTCGGCGTACTCCTCGGGGGTGAAGGTGAAGTTCGGCAGCCGGTGTCCGCCCGTCCAGGGCGTCAGCGCCTCCAGCACCGCCGCTGCGTGCGCCTCCACCCCGGGCACCTCGGGGATCCCGACGGTGAGGACGGAGTACGCCGCGTCCCGCGAGGAGAAGGCGGCTTCGTGCTCGCCCTCGCGGGCGACCGCGCCGCCCATCTGGCGCACCTCCACCAGCACCTGCGGTGACCCCGAGCCGGGACCGGTCAGGGCGAGCAGTCCTTCGACGGCCTCCGCGGGGAGCTCGCTGAGGACCGTGGCCGCCTCGAACGAGGGCATCGGGTCCAGCGGGTCGGTGTGCACCGAGTCGATGGCGGTGTAGGGCTTGAGCGACACGTCGTCGAGCAGGATCGGGGCCGACTCCCGGATCTCGGCGAACCGTCGCTCTCCCTCCTCCGGGTCGCCCGTCCAGACGTAGCGCACCGAGAGCGTGAGCCGCTCGGCGAGCTCCGGCGGGACCCCCGGCATCGTCGGCAGCTGGAACAGGCCGATCGAGGTCGTGGCCAGCTCCGGCTGCGCGTCGGACCAGTGCAGCCACCGGTTGATGACGGTCGCCGCGTCGTCCCCGTCGAACCACACCGAGCCGCCGTAGAACGTGGGCTGGTGCACCAGGTCGAACTCGATCGCGGTGACGATCCCCAGCATCCCCTTCGCGCCTCGCAGGCCGAAGAAGAGCTCCGGGTGCTCGGTCGGGGTCGCACGGCGCAGCTCGCCGTCGCCGGTGACGACCTCGATGGCGCGCACCTTGTCGATGGCCATGCCGTAGGTGCGGGCCATCGGCCCGAGCCCGCCGCCGGTGGTGTAGCCGACGATGCCGACGTCGGTGATCGAGCCCGACAACGGGGCCAGGCCGTAGGGAGCCGCCGCCTCGACGACGCGGAGCCACTTCACCCCGGCGCCGACCCGCGCCCAACCCTCCGGGTGGACGACGCACTCGTCGAGGCCCTTGGTCGCGACCAGCAGCTCGGTGACGAGCTCCGCCATCGGGCCGTGGCCGGTGGCCTGCGGGGTCACCCGCAGGTCGTGGCGGGCGGCGAAGCGGACGGCCTCGACGACGTCCTGCGCGGTCTGCGCGGCCACCACGGCCGCGGGACGCACCGGGATCGCGAGGTTCCAGGGCGAGACGAGGGCGTCGTACGCCTCGTCCCCGGGCACGGCGACGGTGCCGGCCGTGAGCGCGTCGAGCTCCGCGAACGGCGCGTCCGACATCGCTCTGGTGCTGTCGGTGTCGGTCAGGGTCATGGTGTTCCTCCTCGTGGGCTGAGGACCACCACGGTGGGCCAGGTCGCTTGAGGGGACCTTGGACCCGACTTGAGCCCGCCGGATCAGCCCTCGCGGCCCGCGGCGTGGGGCAGCACGAACAGCCCGTGCGGATCGGCGGCGTTGCGCAGCGCCGCGAGGCGCTGCCAGGACGGGGCCGGCCACCCACGACGCTCGTCGACCTGCTCGTCGAGCATCAGCAGGTACGACGACTCGCTGCGCCACGGCTGCAGCGCCGTCATCACCCGGTGCGCGTCCTCGCGCACGGCCTCCCACCCGGCACCGGTGTCCATGCCGACGCCGAGGGCCAGGAAGTCGCCCTCGAGCCGGTCCAGCGCCCCACCCCGCGCCGCCGGACGGGACAACGCGCCGCCGAGCTGGCGCAGCTCCAGGAACAGCAGCTCCGACCCCGAGCCCGGGCCGGCCGCGGCGACCAGCGCCTCGACGGCACGCTCGGGCAGGTCGGTGACGATGACACTGTGCGCGTACACCGCGGTGGGGGCCTCGGGGTCGAGGTGGAGCCGCGCGACGTCGGCCGCGGGGACGTCCGCGAAGGTGTCCAGCTCGGGCCGCAGGGCGCGCAGTGGGGCGAGCATCCGCGCCGCCTGCTCGGGATCCCCGAGCGCGACGGCGTCGATCACGACCAGCCGCCGCCCGCGCACCCCGGCCGGGAGCCAGGGCTCGTCGGGGGCCTGCAGCAGCCGGGCGATGCTGGTGACGCTCTCGGGGGCCTCGCCGGCCCACTCGGCCCAGGCCCGCAGCACGCGCTGCGCGTGCCGCCAGTCCCAGGTGAGCATCCCGGCGTACACCCGCGGCACCGGCAGCAGGTCGAACTCCAGGGCGGTCACCACCCCGAAGCCACCGCCACCGCCGCGGGCCGCCCAGAGCAGGTCGCTGTCCTCGGTGTCGGTGGCGCGCACGAAGGTGCCGTCGGCGAGGACGAGCTCCACCGCCGTGAGCGCACTGCACTGCAGTCCGCCGTGGCGGGCGTACCAGCTCAGCCCTCCGCCGAGGGAGGAGCCGCCCACGCCGACGGCCGGGCTGGTGGTGTGCCTGGCCGCGAGGCCGGCGGCTCCGGCGCGGTCGACGACGTCTCCCCACCGCACCCCGGCGCCCACCCGGGCGGTCCGCCGCTCGGCGTCGACGTGCAGCTCGGTCATGGCCGAGGTCCGGAGCAGGACGGCGTCCTCGAGCCGCCCGGCGAGCGGTGGCGCACCGTGACCCGTGCCCTGCGGTGCGACCCTGAGGCCGACCGACCCCGCCGCGCGGACCACGTCCGCGACCTCGGAGGGGAACGCCGGGTAGGCGACGGCCGCGGGCCGGGAGTCCGCCTGCAGGTTCCACGGCACCCGGACCTCGTCGAAGGCGGGGTCGCCGGGCAGGTGCACGGCGCCACCGCACAGTCCACGCAGCACCTCAGCGGCCATGGCGGTCCTCACGATCGGGGCGTTCGAGCATGGCGGCGACGACTTGAGGGCCACTAGAACCAGTTCCCGGCGACCTCACGACACCACCTCCGTCGTCGACTCGAGCACGGCGCGCACCGTGCCGGGGGTCAGGAACAGCCGTTGCGCGATCTCGTTGACCTCGAGACCGGCCGCCGCGAGGTCGCTGACCCGCCGCTGCCGGCTGGTGAGCCCCTGGGCGGGAGAGTCGGCGCGACCCTCCGCCGCGTGCCCGCGCCCGGCCAGGCCGGCCGCCGCGGCACGCGCCACCGGCCCGGCCCCGCAGGTCCGGGCGGTGTCGAGGGCGGAGCGGAGCAGGGGCACGGCCTCGGCGTCGCCGACCTCCGGCGAGCTGCCCAGGGAGAGCCGCGCCCGGGCCGCCTCGAGCACGGACCGCGAGCCGGTCAGCACGTCCACGGCCTCGCGGAGGTCGGCCGTGCCGGCGAGGCCGCGGAGCTCGCCGCGGAGGCGCAGCGAGGCACCGAGCGACGACGCGGCACCCCACCGACGCAGCAGGGACACCTCCTCCCCCGCCAGCTCGACGGCCTCGCCCTCCCGTCCGAGCGCGGCGAGGGCACGGGCCTGCAGGCCCCGCCAGGGCGCCCAGGCCGGGTTGCGGACCTCCGGATAGTCGACCGGCGCGACGAGCAGGGCGAGCGCCTCGTCCGGCCGCCCCTCCTCGACCTGCAGCCGAGCGGCGGCCTCACGGACCAACCGGCCACCCTCACCCACCCAGGGCAGCCGCCGAGCCGTGTGCAGCGCTGCCTGCGCGGCCGCCAGGTCCCCCTGGTCCTGCAGCACGTTCAGGGTGAACGCGGCGGCGTAGGTGGCGCTGACGTCGGACATCCCCCACATCCGTTGCTGCTCGGTCGCGTCGGCCAGCGACTGCAGCGCGTCGTCGAGCTGGCCGTGGCGCCACTGCGTGAACCCCCGCCACAGGTTGACCGACAGCGCGGCGAAGAGTCCCCCCGTGGCATGGGCGCGCGCCATGGCCCGGTCCCAGAAGTCGTGGAGGTCCTCGTCGGCGAGCAGCAGCACGTTGGCGGCGACGATCCAGAGCAGCCCGTTGTCCACGGCGAGCAGCCGGTCGCCGTCCAGTGCGAAGCGACCCAGCTCCACGGCCCGCTCACGATCCTCGCCGTCGCGCAGCAGCTCGTAGCCGAGCGTCGCCGCCAGCATCCGGGCCCCGACGCCGTCACCGGAGACGTCGGGGACCGTGCCCGCGCGGTACCCCGCGGCCGGGAGCCCGTGCATGAAGCCCGTGATCCGCTGCAGCGCGACCAGGCCCTGCCGCTCGTCGTCGAGACCGTCGGGCACGGCGGCCGCAGCCCTGGCCGCGAACTCCGTCGCGACGCCCGGAGGCGAGACGAAGACGTGGGTACGGGCGATCACCATGCCCAGCCGGGCACGCTCGCGGTCGTCGTCGGACAACGCGTAGGCCTCGGCCAGGTGGGCCACCCCCGCCGGTCCGTCGACCAGGGTCTCGACCAGGCCCAGCTCGACGAGGACGGTGCCCCGCTCCTCGCCCGGCACCGGCTCCTCCAGCGCCCTGCGCAGCAGCAGCACCGCGGAGTCCGACGCGCCCCGGCGCACCGCGTTCCGGGCCGCCGCACGCAACACCTGCACGGTCTCGGCGTCGCCGCGGCGTGGCGCCCGCAGCAGGTGGGCGGCGACCTGCTCGGGCGGCGCCCCCTGCTGGCGCAGGATGGTCGCTGCCCGCTCGTGGTGCAGCGCCCGGTCGGCCGTGGGCAGGTCGTCGTAGACGGCCTCGCCGATGAGGGGGTGCACGAACCTCAGGTGGCGGTCCTCGGTCAGGACCTCGCTCCGGCTCAAGGTGTCGAGCGCGACCGCCACCTGTGCCTCCGGTCGCTGGGCCAGTGCTGCGATCGTGGGGAGCCCGGCGGCCTCGCCGAGCACGGCCACGGCGTGCGCCACGGCCGTGACGTCGCTCGGCATCCGGCGCAGTCGCAGCATCACCAGGGCCGACACGGCCCGCGACCCGACCGCGCGCACGGTGTCGACGTGCGACACGTCGGGCGGGACCCCCTCGTCGGCCAGCGCCCGGAGCAGCTGGCGCAGCAGCAGCGGGTTGCCCGACGTCATCCGGTGGCAGGCGTCCACGAAGGACTCCGCGCCCTCACCGAGCCGCTCCCTCACGAGGGTCGCGGACGCCCCGGCCGTGAGGGGTGCCGGCCGCAGCACGGTCAGCGCGGGATCGAGGGCGATCTCCGCGAGCAGTGCGTCGTCGGGCAGCTGCTCACCGGTACGGCGGGCGAGGACGACCAGGACGGGCAGCCCCTCGAGTCGCTTGACCAGGTAGGCGAGGAAGCGCAGCGAGGCCGCGTCACACCACTGGACGTCGTCGACGCAGATCAGCAGCGGCCCGTCCCCGGCGAGGTTCACCGTCAACCAGTAGAGACCGTGGAGGGCGGCGAAGCTGCCCTGCTCTCCCCGTTCCTGGTGGGTCGTGTCCTCGAGGACCGTGCCCGCACCGCCGGCTGCGCCGGCGAGCAGCTCGTCGCGGCGCGCGGGGTCGCCGAGGCAGGGCTCGAACAGCTGCCGGACGGCGCCGAAGCCGAAGGACTGCTCCAGCTGGCTGCCACGCGCGGACAGCACCCGGATCCCGCCGGTCGCGGCGAACCGGGTGGCCTCGGCGAGCAGCCGTGACTTGCCGATGCCGGCCGGCCCCTCGACGAGCACGCAGCTCGACGTCCCCGCCGCCACGTCCGCCACCATCCGACGCAGGGCTGCGATCTCCCGGGACCGGTCCACGAGGTCGGTCGGTGCGACGGTGCTGCGTGCGGTGTCAGGGGCGGGGTCGGGTGCGGGGTCGGGTGCGGTGTCGGGTGCGGTGTCGGGTTCGGGAGCAGCGGTCACCGGGGGTGGCGGCGCGTCCAGGTCGGGTGACTGGGCGAGCACCTCGGCCTCCAGGGAACGCAGCGCCGGTCCCGGATCGACCCCCAGCTCGTCGGCCAGGACCGCGCGGGCCCGGCGCAGGGCCGCGAGCGCGTCCGCCTGGCGCTGGGCCCGGTACAGCGCCAGCACCAGCAGCCGCCACCGCTCCTCGCGCAGCGGGTCGTCGGCGACCAGGGCCTCGAGCTCCCCGACCAGCACGGCCGCGTCGCCCAGCTGCAGCCGTGCGGCCAGCAGCCGCTCGCGGGCCACCCCGCGCAGCTCGGTGAGCCGGACCGTCTCGGCCTGGACCCACGGCTCCCCGGCGTACTCGGCGTAGGGCGGTCCGCGCCACCACCGCAGCGCCTCGTCGAGGGTGCGGGCGGCGTCGGCCGGGGGCAGGGGGGTGGCGGCGTCCACCGCCCGCTCGAAGCACCAGGCGTCGACGGCCTCCGGGCCCAGCCGGAGGACGTACCCGGCGCCGGTGCTGGCGATCACGCCGTCGCGGCGACGTGCCCCCGCCTCCGGCTCGAGACGACGGCGCAGGTGGCTGACGTAGGCCTGGATCGCCCCCGGGGTGTTGGCCGGGGCGTCGTCACCCCAGACGCAGTGGGCGAGCCGGTGGACGGTCACCGCCTGGTCGCGCATGATCACCAAGGCGGCGAGCACGGCGCGCTGCCGCCGCCCGCCGAGGTCGACGACCGCACCGTGCCGGGTGGCCGCCAGCTCGCCGAGCACACGTAGGCGCACGCCGGTGTCCTCGTCCACCTCTCTCCCCTTGCTGCTTCCCGCAGCAGGATAGCGACGAACGGCCGGTGGGACATGGCCGAAATCGGGGTATCGCGGGCGCGTGGACCGGGCGCTCAACCCGTCCTCAGGTCCGGCCCAAGACGCCGCGGCCACGGTGGGGGTCTCTGCTCGACACCCGAACCAGGAGAACCACTCATGCACGTGCTCACCAAGACCGCCGTCCTGCTCTGCGGCGCCCTGCTCGTCCTCGTCACCACGGTCCCCGCCGAAGCAGGCCCGCGGCCTCGGATCGACCTGCGCGGAACCGACGGCGGCACCTTCGTCGTCGACGACGCGGGAGCCGCCCGGCTCGACGGTCGGGTGACCGGGAGGCCCTTCGGCGGCGCCTACTCCGCCGTGCTGGCCGCCGACGACGGCACCCTGCCGGAGCCCGGCGTCTGCGAGCCCGCCCACGCCACCCTGGACGTGACGGGTGCCAAGCGCCGGTACCTGGACCTGACCGCCACCGGCGAGGTGTGCGGCACCTGGCCGGACGCGACGTACGTGGTCACCCACCGGTTCGTGGGTGGCTACGAGGTGACCGCCAGCTCGGCCTGCCGGCTGCGGGGGACCGACGGCTGGATCTCGCTGATCCTCGCCACCGAGGGACGTGCCAACGTCGAGGTGTTCGACTCCTGAGGACGCGGCCGCCCGGCCGGTCAGGACCGGCCGGGCGGCCGGGCCAGCAGCTCCACGAGGTGCTGGGAGCTCACACCCGCGAGGTCGGCGAGCTGGTGCCGGCACGACAGCCCGTCGGCGAGCAGCACCGTGCCGGGGGTGGCCGACCGGACGGCCGGGAGCAGGGAGGTCTCGGCGACCGCGACGGAGACCTCGTAGTGCCCCTGCTCCATCCCGAAGTTGCCGGCCAGCCCGCAGCACCCGGGCACCCGGGAGACCTCGGCACCGGCGCGCCGCAGCAGCCGCTCGTCGGCCTCCCACCCCAGCACCGAGGCGTGGTGGCAGTGCGGCTGGGCGAGGACCGTGACCCCGGTGAGGTCCGGCAGCCGCAGGTCGAGCCGGGTGAGGAGCTCGGCGACGGTCAGCACGCCGCCGGCCACGGTCCCGGCGTCGGCCGCGGCGCGGCCGGACCCGCCGAGCAGCTCCACGGCGTCGGTGCGCAGGGTCGCCAGGCAGGAGGGTTCGAGCCCGACGACCGGCACCCCGGAGGACACGTAGGGCGCCAGCGTGGCGACCGTCGAGGACAGCGTCGCGCGGGCGCGGTCGAGCTGTCCGGTCGTGACCAGCGTCAGCCCGCAGCAGGCCCGCGCCGGCAGCACCCGCGCGGTGACGCCGACGGAGGCGAGGTAGGCCACCGCCGCCTCCGCGACCCCCGGCGCGAAGTGGTCGGTGAAGGTGTCGCCCCACAACCAGACGTCGGGCAGCAGCTCCGGGGTCGGGCGGGCCAGCCGACGGCGTGCCGGCTGCGGCAGCGAGCGGCGCCGGTCGACCCCCGCGACGACCTTCGCCAGCGCCGCCACCGGGGCGACGCCGGCCAGCCGTCGGCTCCACGTCGGTGCGGCGTCCAGCCACGTCGGCAGCCGGCCCAGGGTGTAGTGGCTGCGGGGGCGTCGGCGTCCGGCGTACTGGCGGTGCAGGACCTCGGCCTTGTAGCTCCCGACATCGGTCCCGGTCGGGCAGTCCGACGCGCAGCCCTTGCAGGACAGGCAGAGGTCCAGCGCCTCGGTGACCGCCGGGTCGCGCAGCCCCCGCACCAGCGAGCCGTCCAGCGCCTCCTGCAGCACCCGCGCCCGGCCCCGCGTCGAGTCCTTCTCCTCCCGGGTCGCGAGGTAGGACGGACACATCACGTTCCGCGGCGCCGGCGCGACGCACGCCCCCACCCCGGTGCACCGGTGCACGGCCTCCCCGAGCCACCCCTCGTCGAGCACGGGCCGGGCCGGACGCAGGTCGGCGTCGACCGGCGCGGGATCGACCAGCACCCCCGGGTTGAGCAGCCCGGCAGGGTCGCAGATCCGCTTGACCTCCCCGAAGAGCCGCAGCGACTCCGCGTCGTACATCAGGGGCAGCAGCTCCGAGCGGGCCCGGCCGTCCCCGTGCTCGCCGGACAGCGAGCCGCCGTAGGCCTGCAGCGCGGTCGCGCCCGCGACCAGGAACTCCCGGAACCGGCGACGCCCCGACTCGTCGAAGGTGAAGTCGATCCGGGCGTGCACGCAGCCGTCCCCGAAGTGCCCGTAGGGCACGGCGTCGAGCCCGAAGTCGCGCAGCAGCGCGTCGAAGTCGCGCAGCCACGACCCGAGGTGCTCGGGCGGGACCGCGGCGTCCTCCCACCCCGAGTACGCCGGCGTGGCGAGGCTGCGGGCCGCGAGCCCGGCCCCGGCCTCCCGGATCCGCCACAGCGCCGCCGCCTCCCCGGGGTCCGGCACCTCCCGGCGGTCGAGCTCACCGACCCGTGGCACCGGCTCGGCACCGGACACCTCGACCAGCAGCCAGCCACCGCCGCGGGGCAGCTCCGGCACCGCCGACCCGGAGGCGCGCACCAGGTCGACGATCCGCGCGTCCATCCCCTCGCAGGCCACCAGCTCCAGCCCGGCCCCCAGCAGCGACGGCACCGCGTCTGCCGCCTCGATCATCGACGCGAAGCCGAGCACCGTCAGCCGGCGGGGCAGGTCCTCGACGAGCCGCACCGTCGCCTCGGTGACCACTCCCAACGTCCCCTCGCTGCCCACGAGGAAGCGGTCGAGATCCCGCCCGCGTTCCGGCAGCAGGTGCTCCAGCGAGTAGCCGCTCACCTGCCGGTCGAAGCGTCCGAAGGCCGTGCGCACGTGCGCCAGGTGCGCGTCGACCAGGGCCGCGAGCCGCGCCGGCACGTCCTCGGCGAGCCACGCCACGGCCAGCGACTCGACGTTGTCAGCGGTCCGCCCCCACCCCAGCGCCCGCGAGCCGCACGCGTTGTTGCCGATCATCCCGCCGATCGTGCAGCGGGTGTGCGTGGAGGGGTCGGGCCCGAAGCGCAACCCGTGCGGAGCGGCCTCAGCCTGCAGCGCGGCATGGACGACCCCCGGCTGCACCCGGGCGGTGCGGGTCTCGGGATCGACCGCGAGCACCCGGCCGAGGTGGCGGACGGTGTCGACGACCAACCCGGGGCCGACCGCGTTGCCGGCGATCGAGGTGCCGGCACCACGCATCGTGACCGGCACGCCCGCCGTGACCGCCACGTCGAGCACCGCGTGCAGCTCGTCGGGGTGGCGTGGCCGCGCCACCGCCTGCGGCACGACCCGGTAGAGCGAGGCGTCGGAGGAGTAGAGCGCCCGGTCGAGCGTGGAGTCGGAGACGTCCTCGACGCCGCGCCGGCGCAGCTCCGCCAGCAGGTCCCCGGCCGACGAGGCCTGGCTCACCAGTGCTCCATCGAGCCCCGGAACACCCCGGCCAGGTCCTCGGCCGTCACCGGGCGCGGTGCGATCGAGAGCAGCCGCTGCTGCTGCATCGACCCCGCGACCAGGTCGTCGACGTCGGCCTCGCCGTACCCGATCTCGGAGAGCCCGTTCGGGAGCCCGATGTCGCGCATCAGCGAGATCAGCACCCCCGGCAGCACGTCGGGCCCGGCGCCCGACACCGACGGGTCGAGCAGCCGCGCCGCGGCGAGGTGCCGCTCCGGGGAGGCCTCGTAGGTCATCCGGAAGGCCGCGGGCGCCGTCATCGAGACCGCCATCCCGTGGGGGACGATCGGCTCGTCGTCGGGGTACCCCGCGGGCCGGTAGTCGCGGACCCGCCCGGCGATCGGGTACGCGTTGGCGTGGGGGACGTGGACCCCGGCGTTGCCGAACCCGAGCCCCGCGAAGGTCGAGGCCATCACCATCTGCTCGCGCGCCGCCCGGTCGCCACCGTCGCGCACCGCGGCACGGAACGAGGTGGCCAGCAACGACATCGCCTTCTCGGCCCACACGTCGGAGATCGGGTTGGCCCCGCAGTAGGGCACCCGCTGCCCGGCCTGCTTGGCGTCGAAGTCGGCGAACCACCGCGCGGTCCAGCTCTCCAGCGCGTGGCACAGGATGTCCATCCCGGCCGCGGCGGTCACCATCGCGGGCTGGCTGAGGGTGAGGTCGGGGTCGACGACCGCGAGCGTGGGACGCAGCCGCGGGTGGCTGATCCCGGTCTTGACGTGCTGGGCGAGCACGTCGAGCACGCACACGGTGGTGCTCTCGCTGCCCGTGCCGGTGGTCGTCGGCACCGCCACCAGCGGCAGCAGCGGCTGGGTGGGCGCCTGCCCACCGCCGACCGGCGCGTTGACGTAGTCGAGCAGCTCGCCGGGGTTGGTGAGCAGCAGCGCCACCGCCTTCGCGGTGTCGATGGCGGAGCCGCCGCCGACGGCGACGACCGCGTCGAAGGGGCCCGCGTCGCGTGCGAAGCCGGCCGCGGCTGCGAGCGAGGCGTCGGTCGGCTCGACCCGCGCCGCGTCGTACGTCGTGGCGTCGAGGCCGTCGGCCGCGAGCTGCTCGGCGATCCGGGCCGGGTGCCCGGTCGCGGCGACCCCGGCGTCGGTCACCAGCAGCACTCGGCGGGCACCGAGCTGGAGCAGGTCGTGGCCGATCTCGGCCGAGGCGCCCGCGCCGAGCTTGAGCCCCGGCGCGCCGTAGGTGAAGACGGTCTCCGACATCTCCCCGACCCTAGTCGAGGCCCAGCGTGTGACGGACGACGTCGAGCACCGGCACCGCGCCGGACGCGATGTCGGCGAACGGGACGAAGGCGACCGCGTCGGTCGACCCGTCCTGCTCGGTCAGCCGGGGCTCGACCCCCTCGGGGGCGCTCGCGGCGTAGACCATGTGGACGCCGTGGAAGTCCTCGAGCCGGCCGCTGGGGGCGGTGCCGGTGAAGTGGGTGTCGTGGACGGTGAGCAGGTCGCCGACCCGCACCTCCAGGCCGCACTCCTCCCAGACCTCGCGCACCAGGGCGGCGACCGGCGCCTCGCCGTGGTCGACGCCGCCGCCGGGCAGCGTCCAGGAGCCGGTGTGGTGTCCCCGCGAGGAGATCCGGGCGAGCAGCACCGTGTCGCCCCGGCGCACCAGGCCGTACGCCGCCAGCCGCTGCTTGCGGTACAGCTGGTGGTCGGCCAGCGCCTCGCTCACGAGCGGGGTCACCGGCAGCGACCCGTCGCGCACCGCGGCGAGCGGCTGCCACGCCGACTCGATCGTGGAGCCGTCGACCTCGACGACCCGCGGGTCCGGCGAGCCCGGCGCGACCCAGCCCTCGTAGACGATCCGCACCGCGTGCGCGTTGACCCGCCGGCCGCCCCGCCAGGCCTGTGGCATGTGCGCGGAGTAGACCCGGGCGGTGTCGCTGACCTCGGCGTCGAGGCCGGTCTCCTCGTGGATCTCCCGGATCACCGCGTGCCGCGGGTCCTCACCGTGGTCGAGGCCGCCACCGGGCAGCGTCCAGAGCTCCTCGGCCGTGACCATCGGGGAGAGTCGGCTGAGCAGGAGGTGGTGGTCGCGGACGATCACGGCGTACGCCGCGACCCGCTGTCGTTTCGGTGTGCTGGCCATCGGGGGCAAACCTAGTCCCCGACCGGTGCCGTGCCCGGACCCCACGTGGGGGCCACGGCCGAGCGCGGCACCACGTCCAGCGGCGCCGTCCCCGCCCGGTCCAGAGCGGTCCCGCCCAGGTGGGCGGGATACCACCAGGCTTCCTCGCCCGGAGCGGGCCGGTGCTGCGGGCGCTGCTGCAGCTCCTCGAGCAGGCCGGTGAGGGCGTGCCCGAGCCGGTCGGTGGCGGACCGGGGGTCCTCGGCGGGGCCCAGCCGCCACGGCTCGGCGAAGCGCAGGTCCACCGGGCGGCCGCGGCGCAGCGAGGGCCGTCGCCGGCGACCCGTCGCGTCGTGCCCCACCGTCCAGACCCGTTGCGTCCCCCACTGGGCGGCCGGGACCAGCGGCGCCCCGGTCTCGCGGGCCAGGGCCGCGGCGCCGGCCATCAGCGAGCGGACGGTGTAGGAGTGGCTGATGCCCGCCTCGGGGAACAGCGCCACCACCTCCCCCTCCTCGAGCAGCCGCCGGGCCCGCAGGTACGCCGCAGCGGGGACGGTCCGGTCCACCGGGACGTGCCGCATGCCGGTCATGGCCCGGCCGGCGAGCCGGGAGTTCCACACGTCGTGGCGGGTCAGGAACCGCAGGTTGCGGCCGCGTCGGCGGCCGGCCGCGGCGATCGTCATGAAGTCCAGGTAGCCGATGTGGTTGGCCGCGACGACCGCCGGGCCCGAGGCCGGCAGGTGCTCGACCCCCTCGACCTCCAGCCGCAGGTCGATCACGCGGAACAACGCGGAGCCCAGCCCCACCGTCACGTCGTACCAGGGCTCGCGCACAGGCGGCATCCTGCCGGACGGAGCGGTCAGGAGAACGGCGGACGCGCGTCGCGGGCGAGCGAACGTCGCCCGGCCCATCGCCACACCCGGGCGGCGCGGTCGCGGTCCTCGTCGGTGACCAGGTTGCCCATCCAGCGCAGCGCGAGGGTCATCAGCCAGTCCGAGCGCATGCCGGCGGGTCCGAGCGTCCTGAGCACGCCGGGGACCGTGACCAGCCCGGCGAGCCGGCGCGCGATCGAGAACGCCTCGCCGTAGTGGTCCTGCAGCAGCCGGGGCCACACGACCGCGAGGTCGTCGTGCTCGAGCATGGTGTCGACCACCAGCCGCCCGCTCTCGAGGCCGTAGTCGATGCCCTCGCCGTTCAGCGGGTTGACGCAGGCCGCGGCGTCCCCGATCAGCGCCCAGTTGCGGCCGGCGACGGTGCTGACGGCTCCGCCCATGGGCAGCAGCGCGGAGGTCGGCAGCCGCAGCTCCGCACCGAGCCCGAAGTCCTCGCGGATGGTGTCGGCGTAGCCCTGCATCAGCGGCTTGATCGCCACCTCGGCGGGGCGCCGGGCGGTCGCGAGCGTGCCGGCGCCGAGGTTGACCGACCCGTTGCCGAGGGGGAACACCCAGCCGTAGCCGCTCAGCAGCTCGCCCTCCTCGCCGCGCAGCTCGAGGTGGGAGGAGATCCAGGGGTCGTCGGAGCGTGTGGAGTCGACGTAGGTCCGGCCGGCGACGGCGTAGACGGTGTCGCGGTGCCACTCGCGACCGAGCAGCTTGCCGAGCGGCGAGCGGACCCCGTCGGCCACGACCAGCCGCTCGCAGGCGACCTCGACCTCCCCCTCCGCGGTGCGGAACACCACGGCGGAGACCCGGTCACCGCTGCGGCGTACGTCCACGGCGCGGGCGCCGTCGAGGGCCCGGGCACCGGCCTTGATCGCCGTGGTGCGCAGGTGGTCGTCGAGCTCGGTGCGGGCGACGGCCGACCCCCAGTCCGGCAGCGAGCCGCCCGGCCACCGCAGCTCCAGCACCTGGCCGAAGCCGTGGGCGCGCAGCCCGTGGCTGACGGTGCGGGCACGCAGCCAGTCCTCGAGACCCAGCCGCTGCAGCTCACCGATCGCGCGTGGGGTGAGCCCGTCGCCGCAGGTCTTGTCGCGGGGGAAGACCGCCGCGTCGACGAGCAGCACGTCCAGCCCGGCCCGCGCCGCCCAGGCTGCGGCAGCCGACCCGGCGGGGCCGGCGCCGACGACGAGGACGTCGGTACGGGTGGGCGTGCTCACCCCCCGATTCTCTCAGGCGGCCCGAAGCCGACCGAATCCTCAGCCCCGGGCGGCGGAGGTGCAGATGCAGGCCTTGTTGCCCTGCGCGTCGGAGAGCACCCAGAAGCTGGGGGCCTCCTCCTCCGAGACCAGGGTGCCGCCGGCGGCGAGGGCCGCGTCGATCCGCGCCCGTGCCTGGTCGGCCGGCACCCACACGTCCCAGTGGAACCGCTGCCGCGGCTCGTCGTGGGCACCGGTCTCCTGGAACCACAGTGCGGGGACGGCGTCCGCCGGGTCGGTCACCTGCCCCTCGGCGTACTCACCGGCCAGCACGGCCGCCCAGAACGGGCCGATCTCGTCGGCGTCCTCGGTGTCGAGGGAGAGCTCCACCAGGGTGCGCGCGGCGGGGTCGGCCGAGACTCCCATCCCGGCGGCGATCTCGCTGACCTGCCGCGCCAGTCGGAGGTCCCGCTGGGTCGTGCCCCCGACGTCGTGGCTCATCAAGGTGACGTCGACGTGCGGGTAGCGCAGGTCGACGTCGGGGTGGTGGTTGGCCGCCTCGGCCGCCTCGGCCACCGCCGTCACGAACCGCAGTCCTGTCGCGAAGTCACCGGTGCCGAACCGGGACACCACCCTCCCGAGCACCGGTCGCCAGTCCGCCAGGCCGTCCGCTGCCGCCACCTGGTCACCGGTCATCCGCTCGTCCGCCATGGCCCACACCTTACGGAGCAGTGACGGTGCTGGGGAGAGCCGAGCCCGGCTGGGCGCGCACTGCCACACTGGCAAGATGACGCCCCACCCCCTCACCCGTGCCCTGGTCGGTCTGCTGGCCGGCCTGCTGGCCGCCGTGCTGCTGGCAGGATGCGGGGGCACCGGAGACACCGAGGAGGCAGCCGACCCGGCCGCCACGACCTCCGGGGCCGGGGAGTCGAGCAGCGGCCCGGCCGAGCCCGAGAAGTCCGAGAAGCCCGAGAAGTCGGGGAAGCCGGACGCCGCACCGGTTCCCGAGACGCTCGACTTCACGGCCACGACCGTCGAGGGACGCTCCTTCGAGGGCGCCTCCCTCGCCGGCCGCCCGACGCTGCTGTGGTTCTGGGCGCCGTGGTGCCCCACCTGTCGCGGCCAGATCCCCCAGGTCGAAGGGCTGGCCTCCACCCACGGGGAGGACCTCCAGGTGATCGGCGTCGGCGCGCTCGACAGCGCCGAGGCGATCGCCGACTTCGCCGACGACGTCACCGGTGTGACCCACCTCGAGGACGTCGACGGTGAGCTGTTCCGCAGGTTCGGGATCACCGAGCAGTCCTCGTTCGTGCTCCTGGACGCCGACGGCGGCGTCGCGTTCGAGACCGGGTACGGCGGCGCCGACGAGCTCGACCAGCGCGTCGGCGACGTCGTGGGATGACCGAGTCCCTCACCCTCGCGCTGGCCGCCGGCATGCTCGCGGCCGTCAATCCCTGCGGTTTCGCGCTGCTGCCCGCCTACCTCTCGGTCCTGGTGCTCGGCGACGACTCCCCCGGCGCCGGTCGCGCGGTCGCCCGGGCGCTGCTGCTCACCGCCTCGATGACGATCGGCTTCATCGCCGTCTTCGGCGTCTTCGGCCTGGTCATCTCCCCCGTCGCCTCCGGGCTGCAGCAGTACCTGCCGTGGTTCACGGTCGGCTTCGGCGTCCTGGTCGCCGTCGCGGGCCTGTGGCTGGCGGCCGGGCGCGACCTGCCGCGGATCCCCGGCTTCCGTGGCCACGCCACCACCACCCGCTCGGTGCCGGCGATGGTCGGGTTCGGCGCGTCGTACGCCGTGGCCTCGCTGACCTGCACCATCGGGCCGTTCCTCGCCATCGTGGTCGCCTCGTTCCGCACCGGCTCCCGGGCCGAGGGCGTGTGGCTCTTCGTCGCCTACGGGGTGGGGATGGGCCTGCTGGTCGGCGTCGCGGCCGTGGCGGTCGCCCTGGCCCGGCGCGGGATCGTGGGCGGGCTGCGCCGCTCGGGCGCCTGGGTGCCCCGGGTGACCGGGCTGCTGCTGCTCGTGGTCGGCAGCTACGTCGCGTGGTACGGCGCCTGGGAGCTGCGGGTGCTCGCCGGGGGCGATCCGGCCGACCCGGTGATCGACCTCGCGGCCCGGATCCAGCGCACGCTCGCGGACTGGGTCGACGCCCTGGCTCCGTGACGGGTCAGGAGCTGCGCCCGGCCGCCGGTCCGGCCTCCCGGGCCTCGCGCACCGCCGTCAGCGCGTCGCGCAGCGAGGCCAGCCAGGTGTCCTCGTGCTGGCCCACCAGCCGCACGCTCCAGGCCAACGCGTCGGCCCGGGACCGGGCGACGCCGGACTCGACCAGGGTGTCGAGCACCCGCCGCTCGGGCTGCCGCAGCCGGGTCATCACCGGGACCGCCAGATGGGTGAACAGCTCCCGGGTCTCCCCGCACCGTGCGCCCCAGGCGACCTTGCGCCCGTAGCGCGCCTCGGCCTCGTCGGCGATCCGCATCCGCTGGGCGCGGGTGTCCTCGCGCCACCGGGCGATCCGCCCCGCCTCCGCCGCCCCGCCATCGACCCCGTCCGCGGTCTCCACGGCGGGCAGGGTCCCGACCACCGTGATCTCCTCCCGGTCGACCGTGACCTCCGGTGCTGCCTCGAACCACTCCTCGGGCAGCCGCCCCGCGAACCACGACGTCGGCTCGCTTCTCGATTCACTCATGCTGCCATTACATGATTACATCGTTACAGTGTCAAGGCCTACACGACGATCGCCGCCTCGATCCGGTCGGAGAAGAGCTCCGGCGGGTCGGGCAGCCACTGCGCCTCCCCCGTGAGCACCCGGCGGGCGGTCCACGCCACCGCGGACGCGTCCAGGGCGTCGTCGACCGCCCAGCCGGACCCGCGCAGCACCTCCGGCAGCACCAACCCGGCCGCCACCAGCGCCCGTCGGCGGACCTCGGCGCCCGCGGCGGTCCGCTTCGGCACGGCCGTGTCGGCGCCGAGGGCGGCGAAGGACACCTCGGGATGCACCTCGACGACCCGGACCCCGGCCCTCCGCCCCAGCCACGCATCGACCTCCGCGATCTTCCGGCACAGGTTGAAGCCCTGGTGGCTCAGCCCCTTGCCCGAGGCCGCCCGGTTGGCCGCGTTGGCCTCGGGCCAGGTGTCGGCCAGCACCGCCGCGCGCACCGGGGTCGGGAAGACCGAGGACTTCCGCCCGGGCGGCAGCCGGGTGCGGGCCAGCCGGTCGGCCTCACGGCTGCCGTCGTCGGGGAGCCCGATCGGGATGTCGATCCCGACCACGGCGGGCGGCCTCTCGAGCCGGGAGACCAGCAGCTCGACGGCCGGCGCGACGTGCAGCGTGATCCGGTGCCCGACCAGCAGCGCCCCCACCCAGCCGGCCGGGCAGCCGTCGACACCGAGCACGGCCCCGTCCACCACCCGGCCAGCCTAGGTGGCGGTCAGAAGCTGAAGGTCGTGGCGGCCTCCGGACCGATCCACTCCCACATCGGCACGGTCCCGCCGACCTCGGCCTGCTCGACCAGCTTCTGGTCACCCAGCGCCTTCGCGTCCACGCAGATCGGGCAGACCAGGAACCGGCCCCCCGCCTGCTGGTAGCGCGCGACCAGCCCCTCGATGGACGGGCAGCCCGCGCAGGGGGTGCCGACGGCGACGCCGTCGAACCCCAGCCGGACCGCCTCCTTGGTCAGGAAGACCAGCGTCGGCCGGCCCGACTCCGCGGCGGCGACCGCGGTCAGCAGCGCCACCATGACCCGCTCGGGGTCCTCCAGCCCGGTGGCCAGTGACACCACAGCCTTGTTGCTCATCTCGACTCCTTCGTCGTGTGCGTTGACGGCACGACGCTAGGAGTGGGGACACCCCGTCCGCGTCCGCCAGCACGCGCAACCCGCGGTCACCCGTGGCGGCCCACGCGTAGTCAGCCCTCGGTGAGGAAGCGGGCGACCGCGGCAGTGCGGGCGCTGGGCCCGGTCACCCCGAGCTTGAGGTAGACGTTCTGCAGGTGACGCTCCACCGTGCGTCGGCTCAGCACCAGGCGATCGGCGATCAGGGTGTTGTCGTGCCCCTCCGCCGCGAGCGCCAGCACGTCGAGCTCCCGGGCGCTGAGCAGCGTCGCCGCCGGCATCCGCGCCGGATCACTGCTGCCGGGCGCCAGGAAGTCCGACACCTCGCGCAGGAACACCGGCCACGCAGGCTCGTCCTCCAGCAGGATGTGGTTGCGGCTCTCCAGGGCCACCAGCCGCGCGTGCGGGATCGCGCTCGCCAGCTGCCTTCCCCGCTGGAAGTCGTTCATCCGCTCGTGCCGCGAGTGCAGCACGAGGGTCGGCACGTCGACCTGGCCCAGCAGGTCGAGCGCGTCCGCGTCGCGGCGGGCGCGCCGCGTCTCGAAGGCGGTGCGCGCACTCACCGCGCGCGCCAGCAGGTCGTCGAGCCACCGCATCTGCTCCTCGGTGGCGTCGGGGATCATCATCGTCGTGAAGACCCGCCGGAACGCGGGGTCGCGCCGGTCCCAGCCGGCCCGGATCAGGGCCTCGAACGCCTCCTCCAGCGCGACGTCGTCGTCGGTCGGCTCGCCGTCCTGCCCGGCGTAGGTGCTGGCGCACACCAGCCGCGTCACCCGGCCCGGGTGCTGGGCCAGGTAGTGCAGCGACACCGGGCCGCCCTGGGCCATCGCCATCAGGGCGAACCGGTCGAGCCCGGCGTGGTCGACCACGGCCGCGAGGTCGTCGACGCGTCGCTGCAGGCTGAAGTCGCTCGCGTCCCGGTCCGAGAGTCCGTGGCCCCGTTCGTCGAAGCGCACCACGGTGGCGATCCGACCGAGCTCCTCGAGGTAGTGCCTCCAGATCGGGCTCTCCCAGTCGAACTCCAGGTGGCTCACCCAGCAGGCGTCGAGCACCAGCGGAGGGCCGGACCCGTGCACCGCGTAGGCGATGCTCACCCCGTCGGAGGACCTGCAGAACCGCACCGTCTGTCGCGGCGTCATCGCCTCAGACAAGCAGAAACCCCCGCCCCGCGGAAGGCGGGACGGGGGCTTCTCGAGGCTACGGAGCTCAGTTCTGGTACGACCCGAAGTCGAAGTCGTCCAGGGCGACGGCCTGGCCGCCGTTGCCGAACTCGTAGTCGTAGGAGTCGTAGCCGGTGACGGAGTACGCCGCGGCGCGGGCCTCCTCGGTCGGCTCCACGCGCACGTTCCGGTAGCGCTCCAGACCGGTGCCGGCCGGGATCAGCTTGCCGATGATCACGTTCTCCTTCAGGCCGCGCAGCGAGTCGCTGCGACCGTTGATCGCCGCGTCGGTGAGGACGCGGGTCGTCTCCTGGAAGGAGGCGGCCGAGAGCCACGACTCGGTGGCCAGCGACGCCTTCGTGATGCCCATCAGCTCGGCACGACCGGAGGCGGGCTTGCCGCCCTCGGTCACCACCCGGCGGTTCTCCTCCTCGAAGACCACGCGGTCCACGAGGTCGGAGGGCAGCAGGTTGGTGTCGCCGGACTCGATGACCGTCACGCGACGCAGCATCTGCCGCACGATGATCTCGATGTGCTTGTCGTGGATCGACACGCCCTGCGAGCGGTAGACCTGCTGGACCTCGTCGACGAGGTGCTGCTGCGCCCGGCGGATGCCGAGGATCCGCAGCACCTCCTTCGGGTCGGGGGTACCCAGCGTCAGCTGCTGACCCACCTCGACGCGGTCGCCGTCGGCGACCAGCAGGCGGGAGCGCTTGCTGACGGGGTACTCCTGCACCTCGGAGCCGTCGTCGGGAGTGATCAGGACCTTGCGGGCCTTGTCGGTCTCCTCGATCTCGATCCGTCCGGAGACCTCCGAGATCGGCGAGAGGCCCTTGGGCTGCCGCGCCTCGAAGAGCTCGACCACGCGGGGCAGACCCTGCGTGATGTCGTCGGCCGAGGCCACACCACCGGTGTGGAAGGTACGCATCGTCAGCTGCGTGCCGGGCTCACCGATCGACTGGGCCGCGATGATGCCGACCGCCTCGCCGATGTCGACGAGCTTGCCGGTGGCCAGCGAACGGCCGTAGCACTTCGCGCAGGTACCGGTCCGGGCGTCGCAGGTCAGCACGGAGCGGACCTTGACCTCCTCGATCCCCGCCGCGACGAGCTCGCCGATCTTGACGTCGCCGAGGTCCTCACCCGCGGTGGCCAGCACGTCGCCGGTCTCCGGGTGGGTGATCTCGACGGCCGCCGAGCGGGCGTACGCCGCGGTCTCCGCGTTGTCGTCCTTGCGCACCACACCGTCCGCCGCGTCCTTGACGCCGATCCGCTTGGGCAGGCCGCGCTCGGTGCCGCAGTCGTCCTCGCGGATGATGACGTCCTGGGAGACGTCGACCAGTCGACGGGTGAGGTAGCCCGAGTCGGCCGTCCGCAGCGCGGTGTCGGCCAGGCCCTTGCGGGCACCGTGGGTCGCGATGAAGTACTCCAGGACGGTCAGGCCCTCCCGGAAGTTCGACTTGATCGGACGCGGGATGATCTCGCCCTTCGGGTTGGCCACGAGGCCACGCATGGCGGCGACCTGCCGGATCTGGTTCATGTTTCCGGAGGCACCCGAGTCGACCATCATGTAGATCGGGTTGGTGCGGTCGAAGTTCGCCTCCATCGCACGCCCGACCTCGTTGGAGGCCTGGGTCCAGATCTCGATGAGCTCCTGGCGACGCTCGTCGTCGGTGACGAGGCCGCGCTCGAACTGCTTCTGGACCTTGGCGGCCTGCTCCTCGTAGCCGGAGAGGATCTGCGCCTTGTCGTCCGGGGTGGTGACGTCGTCGATCGAGACCGTCACGCCCGAGCGGGTGGCCCAGTGGAAGCCGGCGTCCTTGAGCGCGTCCAGCGACGCCGCGACCTCGACCTTGGTGTAGCGCTCGGCGAGGTCGTTGACGATCGCGCCGAGGGCCTTCTTGCCGACCTCGTAGTTGACGTACGGGTAGTCGGCGGGCAGGGCGTCGTTGAAGAGCGCACGACCCAGCGTGGTCTCCAGCGTGATCGCGCGACCCTCCTCCCAGTCCTCTCCGACCTCGAGGTCGAGCGGCGGGACGATGTCGTCGAAGCGGATCCGGACCTTGCTCTGCAGCGAGATCTCGCTGCGGTCGAAGGCCATGACGGCCTCGGCCGCGGTGCTGAACGCACGGCCCTCGCCCGGCTCGTCCTCGCGCCCGGTGGTGAGGAAGAACAGGCCGATGATCATGTCCTGGGTGGGCATGGTCACGGGACGGCCGTCGGAGGGCTTGAGGATGTTGTTGGTCGAGAGCATCAGGATCCGCGCCTCGGCCTGGGCCTCGGCCGACAGCGGCAGGTGCACCGCCATCTGGTCACCGTCGAAGTCCGCGTTGAACGCGGTGCACACGAGCGGGTGGATCTGGATCGCCTTGCCCTCGATCAGCTGCGGCTCGAAGGCCTGGATGCCGAGGCGGTGCAGGGTGGGGGCACGGTTGAGCAGCACGGGGTGCTCGGTGATGACCTCCTCCAGCACGTCCCACACGACCGGACGCGCGCGCTCCACCATCCGCTTGGCGGACTTGATGTTCTGCGCGTGCGAGAGGTCGACGAGGCGCTTCATGACGAAGGGCTTGAACAGCTCCAGCGCCATCTGCTTCGGCAGGCCGCACTGGTGCAGCTTGAGCTGCGGACCCGACACGATGACCGAGCGGCCCGAGTAGTCCACGCGCTTGCCGAGCAGGTTCTGGCGGAACCGGCCCTGCTTGCCCTTGAGCATGTCCGAGAGCGACTTCAGCGGCCGGTTGCCCGGGCCGGTGACCGGACGGCCACGGCGACCGTTGTCGAACAGCGAGTCGACGGCCTCCTGGAGCATCCGCTTCTCGTTGTTGACGATGATCTCGGGCGCACCGAGGTCGAGCAGCCGCTTGAGGCGGTTGTTCCGGTTGATCACGCGGCGGTACAGGTCGTTGAGGTCGGAGGTCGCGAAGCGGCCACCGTCGAGCTGCACCATCGGCCGCAGGTCCGGCGGGATGACCGGAACGGCGTCGAGCACCATGCCGATCGGCTGGTTGCCGGTCTTGCGGAACGCGTCGACGACCTTGAGTCGCTTGAGGGCACGGACCTTGCGCTGGCCCTTGCCGTTGGCGATGGTGTCGCGCAGCGACTCCACCTCGGCCTCGATGTCGAAGTCCTGCAGCCGCTTCTGGATCGCCGTGGCGCCCATGTGGCCCTCGAAGTACTTGCCGAACCAGGTCTTCATCTCCCGGTACAGCATCTCGTCGCCCATCAGGTCCTGGACCTTCAGCGACTTGAAGGTGTTCCAGACCTCGTCGAGGCGGTCGATCTCGCGCTGCGCACGGTCGCGCACCTGCTTCATCTCCCGCTCGGCGCCGTCGCGCACCTTGCGCCGCTGGTCGGCCTTCGCACCCTCGGCCTCGAGGGTCGCGAGGTCCTCCTCGAGCTTGCGGGTGCGGTCCTCGAGGGCGGAGTCACGCCGCTTCTCGAGGCGCTCCCGCTCCAGGCCGACCTTGCTCTCCAGCGAGGCCAGGTCGCGGTGACGCGCGTCCTCGTCGACGGAGGTGATCATGTACGCCGCGAAGTAGATGACCTTCTCGAGGTCCTTCGGGGCGAGGTCGAGCAGGTAGCCGAGCCGCGAGGGCACACCCTTGAAGTACCAGATGTGGGTCACGGGCGCGGCGAGCTCGATGTGGCCCATCCGCTCGCGACGGACCTTCGAGCGGGTCACCTCGACGCCGCAGCGCTCGCAGATGATGCCCTTGAAGCGCACGCGCTTGTACTTGCCGCAGTAGCACTCCCAGTCCCGGGTGGGACCGAAGATCTTCTCGCAGAACAGGCCGTCGCGCTCGGGCTTGAGCGTGCGGTAGTTGATGGTCTCCGGCTTCTTGACCTCACCGTGGCTCCACTGACGGATCTCGTCAGCGGTGGCCAGGCCGATCTTCAGCTGGTCGAAGAAGTTGACGTCCAACACTGTGATCTAGTCCCTCTTTCCTGATCAGACTTCTTCGACGGAGCTCGGCTCGCGGCGGGAGAGGTCGATCCCCAGCTCCTCGGCCGCGCGGAAGACGTCGTCCTCGGCGTCCTTGAGCTCGATCTGCGACCCGTCCTGGCTGAGCACCTCGACGTTGAGACACAGCGACTGCATCTCCTTGACGAGCACCTTGAACGACTCGGGGATCCCGGAGTCGGGGATGTTCTCGCCCTTGACGATGGCCTCGTAGACCTTGACGCGACCGGGCACGTCGTCGGACTTGATGGTGAGCAGCTCCTGCAGGGCGTAGGCGGCGCCGTACGCCTCCATCGCCCAGACCTCCATCTCACCGAACCGCTGGCCACCGAACTGGGCCTTACCGCCCAGCGGCTGCTGCGTGATCATCGAGTAGGGGCCGGTGCTGCGGGCGTGGATCTTGTCGTCCACCAGGTGGTGCAGCTTCAGGATGTACATGTAGCCCACCGAGACCGGGTCCGGGAACGGCTCGCCGGAGCGGCCGTCGAACAGGTCGGCCTTGCCGGTCGCGTCGATCATCCGGACACCGTCGCGGTTCGGGATGGTCGCCCCGAGCAGCCCGGTGATCTCGTCCTCGCGCGCACCGTCGAACACCGGCGTCGCCACCTTGGTGCCCGGCTCCGCCTTGTCGGCGTGGATCGCCATCAGGCGGTCCTTCCACTCCGCGGAGCCCTGGTCGTCGTGCAGGTTGAGGTCCCAGCCCTGCTGGGCCAGCCAGCCGAGGTGGAGCTCGAGGATCTGACCGATGTTCATCCGGCGCGGCACGCCGAGCGGGTTGAGGATCACGTCGACCGGGGTGCCGTCCTCCATGAACGGCATGTCCTCGACCGGCAGGATCTTCGCGATGACGCCCTTGTTGCCGTGACGGCCGGCCAGCTTGTCGCCGACCGAGATCTTGCGCTTCTGGGCGACGTAGACCCGCACCAGCTGGTTGACGCCCGGCGGCAGCTCGTCGCCGTCCTCGCGGTCGAAGACCCGGACGCCGATGACGGTGCCGGACTCGCCGTGGGGGACCTTCATCGAGGTGTCGCGCACCTCGCGCGCCTTCTCGCCGAAGATCGCGCGCAGCAGCCGCTCCTCCGGGGTCAGCTCGGTCTCGCCCTTGGGGGTCACCTTGCCGACGAGGATGTCACCGGTGGTGACCTCCGCGCCGATCCGGATGATCCCGCGCTCGTCGAGGTCGGCGAGCATGTCCTCGCCGACGTTCGGGATGTCGCGGGTGATCTCCTCGGGGCCCAGCTTGGTGTCGCGGGCGTCGACCTCGTGCTCCTCGATGTGGATCGAGGTGAGGACGTCCTCCTGCACCAGGCGCTGGCTGAGGATGATCGCGTCCTCGTAGTTGTGGCCCTGCCACGGCATGAACGCCACCAGCAGGTTCGTGCCCAGCGCCATCTCGGCGTCGTCGGTGCACGGACCGTCGGCGATCGGCGAGCCGACCTCGAGCCGGTCACCCTCGCTGACCAGCGGACGCTGGTTGATGCAGGTGCCCTGGTTGGAGCGACGGAACTTGGCCAGCCGGTAGGAGCTGTAGGTGCCGTCGTCGTTCATGGTCTCGACCAGGTCGGCCGAGACGTCCTTGACGACACCGGCCTTGTCGGCCACGACCACGTCACCGGCGTCCACGGCGGCGCGGTACTCGATGCCGGTGCCGACCAGCGGGCTGTCGCTGGTGATCAGCGGCACCGCCTGGCGCTGCATGTTGGCGCCCATGAGCGCACGGTTGGCGTCGTCGTGCTCGAGGAACGGGATCAGGGCGGTCGCGACCGACACCATCTGGCGCGGCGAGACGTCCATGTAGTCGATCTCGTCGGCCAGGATCTCCGAGACCTCGGTGTCGCGCTGACGCACCAGCACCCGCTCCTGGACGAACTTGCCCTTGGCGTCGAGCGGCGCGTTGGCCTGCGCGATGACGTAGCGGTCCTCGTCGTCGGCGGTGAGGTAGTGGACCTCGTCGGTGACCCGGCCCTTCGTCACGACCCGGTAGGGCGTCTCGACGAAGCCGAACGGGTTGATCCGGCCGAAGGAGGCCAGCGAGCCGATCAGGCCGATGTTCGGGCCTTCCGGCGTCTCGATCGGGCACATCCGGCCGTAGTGCGACGGGTGGACGTCGCGGACCTCCATGCCGGCGCGGTCACGGGACAGACCACCGGGGCCGAGCGCGGAGAGCCGACGCTTGTGCGTCAGCCCGGCGATCGGGTTGGTCTGGTCCATGAACTGCGAGAGCTGCGAGGTCCCGAAGAACTCCTTCAGCGCCGCGACCACGGGGCGGATGTTGATCAGCGACTGCGGCGTGATCGCCTCGACGTCCTGGGTGGTCATCCGCTCGCGGACGACCCGCTCCATGCGGGCCAGGCCGGTGCGGAGCTGGTTCTGGATCAGCTCGCCGACCGTCCGCATCCGGCGGTTGCCGAAGTGGTCGATGTCGTCGGCGCCGACCACGGTCTCGCCGGCCGGCATGTCGAGGGTCTCGCGACCCTCGTGCAGCGCGACGATGTACTTGATCGTCGAGACGATGTCGGCGATGGTCAGCGTCTGCTGGTCGAAGGGCTGGCCGACGCCCAGCTTCTTGTTGATCTTGTAGCGGCCGACCTTGGCCAGGTCGTAGCGCTTGGGGTTGAAGTAGTAGTTCTTCAGCAGCGTGAGCGCGGCCTCGCGGGTCGGCGGTTCGCCGGGACGCAGCTTGCGGTAGATGTCGAGCAGCGCGTCGTCAGGACCCTGGGTGTTGTCCTTCTCCTCGGTCAGCTGGATCGACTCGAACTCGCGCAGCTCCGACATCACGGCGTCGTAGTCGTAGTCCTCGCCGGTCTCCTCGGCGACGGCGACCAGCGCCTTGAGCAGGACCGTGACGTTCTGCTTGCGCTTGCGGTCCAGGCGGACGCCGACCAGGTCGCGCTTGTCGATCTCGAACTCCAGCCAGGCACCGCGCGACGGGATCAGCTTCGAGGTGAAGATGTCCTTGTCGGAGGTCTTGTCGGCGGAGCGCTCGAAGTAGACACCGGGCGAGCGCACCGAGCTGCGAGACGACCACGCGCTCGGTGCCGTTGATGATGAAGGTGCCCTTGGGGGTCATCAGCGGGAAGTCGCCCATGAAGACCGTCTGGCCCTTGATCTCGCCGGTCTCGTTGTTGGTGAACTCGGCGGAGACGTAGAGCGGTGCGGAGTAGGTGAAGTCCTTCTCCTTGCACTCCTCGACGGTGTACTTGGGGTCGTAGAAGACCGGGTTCTCGAAGGACAGCGACATGGTCTCGCTGAAGTCCTCGATGGGCGAGATCTCCTCGAAGATCTCCTGCAGTCCCGACTTCTCCGAGACGTCGTCGCCGGCCTCACGGCGGCGCAGGACCTCGGCGGTCCAGGCCTCGTTGCCGATCAGCCAGTCGAAGCTGTCGGTCTGGAGGGCGAGGAGCTGGGGGAGCTCGAGAGGTTCGGAGATCTTGGCGAAGGAGATTCGCTTCGAGTCGAGAGAGTTACCAGTGGCGGTACGCGCAGCCAAGAGGTGTCCTTTTCACGGGGTCGCTCTGGGGAATGCACCCTTCACCACGAGACGCCACCGGGCAGGCAGAAACGCATTTGAGAATGGGTGCGAACGTGAAGAGTACCGCAGCCAGAGGGCAGGACACAACATCGGCGTCAAGACGAGTCCGCGACGTTGCCGTAGATCATGAACGCCACACCGCCTCAGGTCAAGCGTGGCCGATCCCCGGGCGCGTCACGAGTCGCAGTCGCCGCCCGGCTGGGTCACCATGCAGTCCACCAGCCACTCGCCGTCGACCCGCTCCATCTGCATCCGGACCTGGTTGCGGTAGACCACCGGCTGGGTGCTCTGGGCGTTGGTCGTGGCCTGGTTGACGAAGACCAGGATCTCGGCCCGGTCCTCGCCGCCGCGCACCACCGCCGAGGCCACGAACTCGGCCTCGACGACGGTCTTGGTGGACCCGGCGTTGCCGGTCACCAGGCCGTCGTAGAGCTGGTCGTAGTCCTCGCGGTAGCCGGTGGTGAGGTAGTCGCGCGCCCGCTCGCGGCCGGCCTCGAGGTCGCGGTAGTCGTAGGAGAGGACCGGGACCACGGCCTGCTCGGCGGCCGCCCGGGCGGAGGCGGTCGCGTCGTCGACGGCGCCGGAGGAGGGCTGCGTGAACAACCAGCCGGCGAGGGCGACCGCGAGCACGGTGAGCACGGCCAGGCCCGCGAGCAGGCCGGTGGACACGGCCGGGAGGGTGCGGGGCGCACGGTCACCCGTCGCGGGGACGGGGACGGGCTCCGGTTCCGGCTCGTGCGGCGGCTCGGGCTCCGCGGTCTCCGCGGTGTGCTCGGCCGCCAGCGTCGCGTCGTACGCCGCTCGCCGCTGGTCGTCGAGCAGCACCTCGGCGGCCTCGTTGTAGAGCCGGAAGCGCCGGTCGGCGGGGGTGAGGTCGGCGATCGCGGCGCGCCAGGCGTCGCGGATCTCCTGGGTCGAGGCGGTGGGCTCGACGTCGAGGACGTCGTACCAGTGCGGATCGGTCACTGCTCGGCTCCCGAGATCGGGTCGAAGTCGTCGACCAGCCACTCCCCGTCGGTCTTCACCAGCTGCACCTGCACCCGGAACGGCACCGGCTCGGTGGCCTTCGGCTCGCCGCTCTTGTCGGGGTAGGAGGTGGTGAACGTGCCGGCGACGAGCGCAGTCGCGGAGTCGGCGTCGATGGTCGAGACCCCCGTCGAGAACACCTCGGTCGCGCGCGAGGCCCCGGTCTGGGCGACGATCTGCTCCGCGGCCGTGACCTCCTTCTGGAAGGAGGTCGACAGCGTGGGGGTGATCACCTCCTCGACCAGCTCCTTGTAGTCGGTGAGGGCGCCCTGGTCGTCGAGCTGCTCGGGACCGTAGGTGTTGGCGCGCAGCATGAACTGACGGGTCTGGCTCATCACGGCCTCCCGCTCGGACTGCACCTCGCTGGAACCCTGCTCGATGCCCAGCGCCTCGACGCCACGGGTGGCGGCGAGCCAGACGCTGCTGCCGAGGGCGGCGAGGAGGACCACCGCGAGCCCGCCGGCGAGCGCCAGCCGCAGCCGTGCCGCGCGCAGGGAGTCGCCGTGGGTGTCCTCTCCGCTCAGCCTGCCGGTCAGTCCTGGGGTGTCGCCAGGGGCTGGAGGAACAACCACTTCCACGACTCCTTCCCTAGCGTGCTGGGCGCCACCGTACCGGGGTTGCGCAGTCCGCCGGGGACCTTGCTCCCCCACCTGAGGTCACCCGTCTCCGGGTCGTAGGAGGCCACCACGGGCGCGTCGTAGTCCGCGGCAGCCCGGGGCGCGTGCTGGGCACCGCGGGCGTTGCTCTGGGTCGCCGGCTCCTCGCACGAGACCGAGAAGTTCATCGGCCGGTTGCCGCCGTTCTGCGGAGGCCGGCGGTCGGCGCTCTCGTAGCCACGCCGGCAGACCGGTGGGTCCTCCGTGGTGATCATCCCGAAGTGGGCGTCGTAGAGGCCGGTGTCGGCGGACTTCGAGACCACCGTGAAGCCGCCCTCGACGACGTAGGGGTAGATCACGAGCACCTGCTCGATGCCGTCGAGGTGCTTGACCACCACCTCGCCGGTGGTGACCAGGTTGTTGACCAGCTCTGCGAGGTCGACCTCGTTCTCCTCCAGGAACCGGCGCAGGTCGGTGGCCGCCACGGAGCCGCTGTCGATGACCGTGCGCAGGTCCTTGTCGGAGTCGGCGAGGGTGCCGCTGAACAGTGCGAGGTCCCGGGCGAAGCCGCGGATCGCCGAGTCGGAGGCGATCTGGCCGCGCAGCACGGTGTTGCCGTCGCGGATCAGCGCGGTCGTGGTGTCGAAGTTGGCGTTCGCGTCCTCGATGAACGCGTTGCCGGTGTCGATGATCCGCTGCAGGTCCTGACCCGTGCCGCCGAACGCGGCCCCGAGCTCGGTGACGGTCGTGCGCAGCGCTCCCTTGTCCACCGACTCGACGGTGGCGGAGAGGTTGGTCAGCAGGGTCTGGGTCTGGATCGGGGTGCGGGTGTCCTCGACCGCGATCTCGGACTGCTCGGCGAGGAAGGGCTCGTCGTCGGTCTGCGGCTGCAGCTCGACGTACTGCTCGCCCACCGCCGACCGGTTGCCCACGAGGGCGACGGCGTCGGCCGGGATCGCGTCGTAGTCCTTGGAGATCGACAGCAGCAGGTCCACGCCGTCCTCGGTCAGCTCCATCGAGTCGACCTCGCCGACCCGGACGCCGCGGTAGGTCACCTCGCCGCCGGCGAAGATGCCGCCGGACTCGGAGAAGTGCGCCACCACGGTGTAGGTGTCGTCGTAGAAGATCCGGTCCAGCCGTGCGTAGCGCGCGCCGACGAAGCTCACGCCCACGAGGGTGATGAGCACGAAGACCAGCAGCTGGAGCTTGGTCCGGCGATCGATCATCGGGTCACCACCATTCCCGGGACGAGCAGCTCGACGAGCGCGGGGTCGAACTGCTCACTGAGCTCCCCCATGGTCGGTCCGGTCGTCGTGCCCTGGCTCGCACCGAAGGGTGCGCGCAGCAGCCCGCGGCCCGGGAGGTCGGGCAGGTCCGGCAGGTCCGGGAGGCCCCCGCCGCCGCCACCGCCACCGCCGCCGCCGCCGACCTCGGGGCACTGCTTCGCCGGGATGCCCAGCAGCTCGCAGGTGGTGTCGACCACGCCCTGCGTGACCTTCGGGATGATCACCCCGAGCTTGTTCTCCAGGCAGGTGGCGATCTTGTTGATCGAGTCCTTGGCCAGGCAGGTGTTGATCGCGTCCTGCGCGCCCTTGCAGAGGTCCTCGAGGCCCGCGAGGTACTCGAGCAGCTCATCGAGCGGGATCTTGTCGCCCAGCTCGTCCTTGACCTCGCCCAGCGAGGTGCAGGTGTCGGTGGGGTCCGGCAGCGGCCCCTCCTCGTTGACGCTGTCCTCGTCGCCGGTCAGGGAGACCTTGAGCTCCACCGAGAGGTTGGTGTAGTCGCCCATGTGGAGGTTGCGCGCGACCTGGGGGTCACGACCGACGACCTCGTCGACGAACGGGTAGGTCAAGAACACGTTGAAGGAGTCGACGAAGGCGTCGCCGGACTCCGAGAGCTTGGTGAGCACGGGCACCAGCTGGCGCACCGACTCGATCGTCGCCGTCTTGGACTGCTGGATCACGCGGACCCCGGTGTCGCCGAGGCGGTTGAGCGCACGGAGCATCCGCACGAGGTCGGTGCGCTGCGCGTCGAGCGTCTGCAGTGCGCTGGGCAGCTCCTCGAGGGCGGCGTCGATCGTGCCGATCTGGTCGTTGAGGGAGATCGAGAGCTGGTTGAGCCCCTCGATGGCGCGCACGATGTCGGCCTTGCCCTCGTCGAGCTGCCCCATCAGCTCCCGGATCTGGCGCAGCACCGACTTCGCGGAGTCCTCGCGGCCCTCGAGGGCCAGGTTGAGCTCGGAGGCGATGGTCTTCATCTGCGCCACGCCGCCCCCGTTGAGGACCAGGCTGAGCGCACCGAGCACCTCCTCGACCTCCGGGTTGCGCCCGGTGTCGGCGAGGTCGATCGTCGCTCCATCGGCCAGCGGCTCGCTGCTGGCACCGCTCACGGGTGCCTCGAGCTGCACGAACTTCTCGCCCAGCAGGCTGGTCTGGCGGATCTCGGCGACCGGGTTGGCCGGCAGGTCGACGTCCTCGGGCAGCAGCATCGTGACCACAGCGGTCTCGCCCCGCAGGTCGATCGCGGTGACCTTCCCGACGCTGACGTCGTTGACCTTCACGGTCGTCTGCGGCACCAGGTCCAGCACGTCGCGGAACTCCGCCTTGACCTCCATCGGCTGGTCACCGACGTCGGTGCCCCCGGGCAGCGGCAGGTCGCCCACCGAGCCGGAGCAGCCCGCGAGGACCACCGCCAGGGCGGTGGTGAGCAGCACGGCCCTCAGGCCCCGGGTCGCGCGCCTCACTGCTCCTCCCCCACGAGTCCCCCGAGCGTCGGGTCGTACCGGTCCCGCCAGCGCGGGTTCTTGCCCTGCAGCCCCTGCAGCCCCTGCATCGCGCCCGCCCGCGGGAACAGCCCCTCGATGGTGTCGCAGGCCTCGCCGGAGGTGTCGGCCTGGCCGACCAGGCCGCACAGGAACACCGCGGGGTCGGACGTGATCTGGTTGCCGAGCTCCTGCAGGTTGGCCCGGGTGTCGAGCGTGCCGGCCTGCGGGTTGTAGGTCAGCGCCAGGTTGTTGAGGGCGGTCGGGGCGGTCTGCAGGATCTGGTCCAGCGCGTCGCGCTGCTTCACCAGCACCTTGCTCACGCGGTTGAGGCCGGAGATGTTGCGGCCGAGGACCTCCTCGTTGTCGCGCACGAACGTGGACACCTGGCCCAGCGCGGTCGAGAGGTTGGACAGCGCCGCCTTGAGCTCCTCGCGCTCCCCCTCCAGCACGCCCGAGACCTCGGCCAGCGACTGGTTGAAGTCACGCACGGTCTGGTCGTTCTTCGCCAGCGTGCTCACGAAGCCCTGCAGCGCCCGGGTGGAGCCGAAGAGCTCCTCGCGGTTGTCGCTGAGGGTCTGGCTGAACTTGCCGAAGTCCTGGATGGTCTGGTTGAACTGCGCGCCCTGGCCGCCGAAGTTGTCGGCCGTGACCTCCAGCAGGTCGCTGAGGGCGCCGTTGCGGTTGGCGCCGTTGGGGCCGAGCGCCACGTTGAGCTTGTCGAGGTTGGCGTAGATGTCGTCGAGCTCGAGCGGCACCGAGGTGTGGTCGAGGTCGAGGGTGGCGTCGTCGGCCAGCACCTCGCCCCCGTCGTACGCCGGGGTGAGCTGGACGTAGCGGTCACCGACCACCGACGGGGAGATGATGACGGCCTCGGCATCGGCCGGGATCTCGACCTCGGGGTCGTAGGACATGGTGACGACCACGTCCGTGCCCGAGGGCGTCACCGAGTCGACGGTCCCGACGCCGACACCGAGCACCCGCACCTCGGTGCCCTCGTAGACCGCGATGGTGCGCGGGAACAGGGCCGTGACGGTCTTGCGGTCCTCGCCGCCGAGCAGGACGACACCCGCAGCGACGGTCAGCGCCAGCAGCACCAGGGGGACGATGAGCTTCCGCATCGCGATCAGCCCCCCGCCTGCGGGACCGGCGGCATGTTCTGGATGTAGGTGTCGAACCACGGCCCGTTGCCCAGCGTGTTGGCGAACACCTTGTAGAAGGGCGCCATCAGCCGCAGGCTGTTGTCGAGGTTGTCCTCGTTCTTGTTGAGCACCTTCACCACGTTCTCGAGGTTCGTCAGCGCCGGCTTGAGGTCGGCGCGGCTCTCGCGCACCAGCGCGGTGAGCTCCTTGGACAGCCGGGAGGTGGCGAGCAGCAGCCGGTGGATCGACTCCCGGCGCTGGACCAGCGCCCGGAAGAGCACGTCGGCGTCCTCCATCAGCCCGATGATGTCCTGGTCGCGCTCGTCGAGGACCCCGGAGACCTTCTCGAGGTTGCGCAGCAGCTCACCGATCTGCTCGTTCTTGGCCGCGACGTTCGCGGAGAGCTCCGAGACGCCCTTGAGCGCGCCGCGGAACTCCTCGGGCGTGTTGCGGGACAGGTCGGCCAGCGTCGTCAGCGACTCGGCGAGCTGGTCGGTGTCGATCTGCTCGGAGGTCTCGGCCAGGCCGCTGAAGGCCTCCACCACGTCGAACGGCGACTGCGTGCGCTCGACGGGGATCTCGCCCCCCTCGTCGAGCTGGCCGTCGCCCGCGGGCTCCAGCGCCAGGAACATCGCGCCCAGCAGCGTCTTCACCTTGATCGCGGCCCGGGTCTCCTGGCCGAACTCGGCGGAGTCGTCGATCCGGAAGCTCACGCGCACGTGGTCACCGGCCAGCTCGATGTCCTCGACCTTGCCGACCCGGACCCCGGCGATCCTGACCTCGTCGTTGACCTTCAGGCCACCGGCCTCGGAGAAGGCGGCGTGGTAGACGTCGCCGCCGCCGATGATCGGCAGCGAGGACGCCTTGAACGAGGCCAGCAGCACCGCCAGCAGCACGGCGATCGAGATCGCCCCGATGACGACGGGGTTCCGTTCACGGAAGGGGGTCATCCGAGATCACACCTGTCGGCCACCTTGGTTCCGGGCAGCGGGTAGGTCACGTCGAGCGTCTGCTTGCCGGGCAGCTGCACCTTGCCGCTGAACTGGCAGAGGTAGAAGTTGAAGAACGAGCCGTAGATGGCGGTCCGCCCCACCTTCGTCAGCTTGATCGGGAGCACCTGGAAGGCGCGGTCGAGCTCGGCCTTGTTGCGGTCGATGTTGCCCGCGAAGCGCCGCAGCTGCTTGATGTCCTTCACGAAGGGCTCCCGGATGCCGTCGACGAGGTCGGCGGTCTCCACCGAGAGCGCCGAGATCTGGTCGAGGGAGGTCAGGATCGCCTTGCGGTCGTCCTTGAGCCCCCCGACGAAGGTCCGGAAGGTCGAGATCAGCCGGCTCAGCTCGGCGTCCCGGTCCCCGATGTTGGCCAGGACCTCGTTGAGGTTGTCGATCAGCTGACTGATCACCTGGTCGCGGTCGGCGAGCGTCTGGGTCACCGAGGCGGTGTTCGCGAGCAGGCCCTCGAGCGTGCCGCCCTCACCCTGGAAGACCTGGATGACCTCGTAGGAGAGCTGGTTGAGGTCCTCGGGCGAGAGCGCCTCGAAGAGCGGCTTGAAGCCGTTGAAGAGCACCGTCAGGTCAAGCGCCGGCGAGGTCTGGGAGACCGGGATGGTCGCCCCCTCGTCGAGCCGGTCGGTGTCGCCGATGGTCTCGGTCAGCGAGAGGTAGCGCTGCCCGACCAGGTTGCGGTAGCGGATGGCGGCGTGCGTCGCCCCGCTGAGCGGCACGTCCTCCTCGACGCTGAAGCTGACCAGCGCCCGGGTCCGGTCCACGATCTCGATGTCGCTGACGCTGCCGACCTTCACGCCGGCGATCCGGACGTCGTCCCCCTTCACCACGCCGGTGGCGTCGACGAACACCGCCCGGTACTCCTTCTTCCCGGTGAAGGAGATGTTCCCGATCGTGATGATCAGCAGGCCGGTGGCCAGGGTGGTCACGAGCACGAACACCATCAGCCGGGTCAGGTCACCGGCGGTCTTGCGGTCCAGGACGCTCATCGAAGGCTCACCTCCGCGCCTCGGGCCATCGGACCGACCAGCAGCACCCCGAGGTCGGGGACCTCGTCGCTGCTCAGACCCATCGCCGGGGCCAGCAGCGACTTGAGGAGCGCGGACTCCGAGGGCGTGCCCGCGTAGCCGGCGCCCAGCGGGTAGCGGCCCGGGACGAGCTGCTCGGACCGGGCGTCGGAGCCCTGGCGGTACTGGGGAGCCACGCGGCTGATGCCCTTCCCGGTCGGTTCGTCGACGCCGTCGTCGAAGTCGGGCTGGTGGTCCAGCGGGTTGCGCTGCGACCACGGCGGGCTGGGCAGGTTCAGGCACGAGTGGCCACGGTCGTCGGCGTAGCGGGGCTTGTCGGCCGCCGTGTAGCCGCGCGGCTGGTTCGGGAGGGTCTCCAGCACGATGTGGAGGGTGAAGCCGCGGAAGGACTCCGCCTGCCGCGGGGCACCGTTCACGATGCCCTTGAGCAGGCAGGGGTACCCCGGCGCGTACTTGGCGAAGACCCGGAGCTGCTGGGCGCCGAGCTCGCTGAGCCGGATCAGGTTGTCGCCGTTGGCGTCGAGGAAGTCGCGCGAGGTGTCGGAGAAGGCCGCGACGTCCTGGTAGAGCGCCCGGACCTTGGTGTCGCGGTCCTCGAGGGTCCCGGTCGTGGTGATCGAGTTGCGCAGGATCTCGGCGATCTCGGGCATCACGTCGGTATAGGTGTCGGAGACCTTGGCGGTGAGCCGGAGGTCCTCGATCAGCTGGGGGATCTGCGGGTTCAGCCGCTTGAGGTAGCCGTCGAGCGTCTCGAGGTTCGCGCCGAGCTCCTCGCCGCGCCCCTCCAGCGCGGTCGCCAGCGCGTTGAGCGTCATGTTCAGCTCGGCGGGCTGCACGGTGCGCAGCAGCGGATAGAGGTCGGAGAGCACTTCCTCGACCTCGATGGAGACCTCGGTGCGCGCGATGTCCGCGCCCGGCGCCAGCGACGCCTGCTCGCCCCCGGACTCGGGGACGACGAGCGAGACGTACTTCTCGCCGAACAGGGTCTTGGGGACGATCGAGCCGGTCACGTCCGCGGGGATCGTCTCGATCTCGCCGGGGTAGAGCCCCAGCGTCAGCTCGGCGCCCTCGGCGTCGGGCTCGAAGTCGAGGACCTCGCCGACGATCACGCCGCGGACCTTGACGTCGGCACGTGTGGGCAGCTGCAGGCCGATCTTGCTGGTCTGCAGCGTCACCTCGTCGTAGTCGGCGAACTTCTTGGTGAAGATCGCGTAGGTGAGGTAACCGCCGAGCAGCAGCAGGCACAGGAACACCACGCCCAGCACCTTGTGGGGGATCGCCATCGTCATCGCCGCCTCACCCCGCGAGCCTGACCGTGGTGGACGCGCCCCAGATCGCCATCGACAGGAACAGGTCGATGACGTTCACCGCGACGATGCTGGTCCGCACGGCACGGCCGACCGCCACGCCCACGCCCGCCGGACCGCCCGAGGCGTTGTAGCCGTGGTAGCAGTGGATGAGGATCACGGTGACCGCGAACACGAGCACCTTGCCGAAGGACCACAGCACGTCTCCCGGTGGCAGGAACTGGTCGAAGTAGTGGTCGTAGGTCCCCGAGGACTGCCCGTAGAACTGCGTCACCACCAGCCGGCTGGCGACGTAGGAGGAGACCAGCCCGACCACGTAGAGCGGGATGATGGCGATCAGGCCGCCGACGACGCGGGTCGCGACCAGGAACGGCATCGAGGGGATCGCCATCACCTCCAGCGCGTCGACCTCCTCGGAGATCCGCATCGCACCGAGCTGCGCGGTGAAGCCGCAGCCGACCGTGGCGGCCAGGGCGATGCCGGCGACCAGCGGGGCGATCTCGCGGGTGTTGAAGTAGGCCGAGACGAAGCCGGAGAAGGCGGCGGTCCCGAGCTGGTTCAGGGCGGCGTACCCGGAGAGGCCGACCTGGGCGCCGGTGAAGAAGGTCATGCCGAGGATGACGCCGACGGTGCCGCCGATGACGGCGAGGGCGCCGCGACCGAGGGTCACCTCGGCCAGGATCCGGACGATCTCCTTCGGGTAGCGGGTCACCGACCGCGGGATCGCGCGGATCACCCCGAGGTAGAAGGAGAGCTGTCCACCCAGGGTGTCGAGGGAGTCGAGCGGCCGTCGGGCCGCCGTGCGCAGGCTGGCCATCGGCTATCCCGTCTTCGGGGGGACGATCTCGAGGTAGATCGCACTCAGGACGAAGTTGACGATGAACAGCAGCAGGAAGGTGATGACCACCGACTCGTTGACGGCGTCCCCCACGCCCTTCGGGCCACCGGCGGCGTTCATGCCCTTGTAGGAGGCCACGATCGCCGCGATCAGACCGAAGATCAGCGCCTTCACCAGGCCGATGACCAGGTCGGGGATCTGCGCGAGGGCGGTGAAGCTGGCGAGATAGGCCCCCGGGGTGCCGTCCTGGAGGACCACGTTGAAGAAGTACCCGCCGGCGACACCGACGAAGCTGACCATGCCGTTGAGGAAGAACGCCACCAGCATGCAGGCCAGCACGCGGGGCACGACGAGGCGCTGGATCGGGTCGATGCCCAGCACCATCATCGCGTCGAGCTCCTCGCGGATCTTGCGGGCCCCGAGGTCGGCCGCGATCGCCGAGCCGCCGGCGCCCGCGATCAGCAGCGCCGTCCCGATGGGCGCGGCCTGCTGGACCACCGCCAGCACCGAGGCGGAACCGGTGAACGACTGGGCCCCGAACTGCTTGATCAGACCGCCGACCTGCAGCGCGATCACTGCACCGAAGGGGATCGCGACCAACGCGGTGGGGATGATCGTCACCGAGGCGATGAACCACGCCTGCTGGATGAACTCCCGCAGCTGGAAGGGACGGCGGAAGAGCCCGCGGCCGACGTCGAGGCCGAAGGCGAAGAGCTGTCCGGCGGCCCCGACGGGCGCCAGGACGCGAGAGGCGGTCAGCGACGCCACGTCACGCCCCGGTCGCCATCGACATGTTCTCCTCGAACGACCCCGGGGGCGGCGTCACGCCGTTCTCGCGGCACCAGTCACCCGGCGGGCGCTGGCTGCGACGGGCGATGCCGTTGGAGGGGTCGAGCTGCAGCGGGATGGGCGGCAGCGGCGGCAGCTCCTGGTCCTTCTCCGCCTCGAGCTCGTCGGCGTCCTTCTCCTCGGACATGCCGATCGGGCCGACCCGCTGGGCGTTGAGGAACTGGCGGACCACCGGCTCCTCGGAGGACAGCAGCATCTCCCGCGGACCGAACATCGCCAGGTGCTTGTGGTAGAGCAGGCCGATGTTGTCCGGCACCGTGCGGGCGGTGTTGATGTCGTGGGTGACGATCAGGAACGTCGCGTCGATCTGCGCGTTGAGGTCCACGATCAGCTGGTTGAGGAAGGACGTGCGCACCGGGTCCAGGCCGGAGTCGGGCTCGTCGAAGAGGACGATCTCGGGGTCGAGCACCAGCGCCCGGGCCAACCCGGCACGCTTGCGCATGCCGCCGGAGATCTCACCGGGCAGCTTGTCCTCGGCGCCGATCAGGCCGACCAGGTCCATCTTCTCCATGACGACGTCCCGGACCTCGGACTCCGACTTCTTGGTGTGCTCACGCAGCGGGAAGGCGACGTTGTCGTAGAGGTTCATCGACCCGAACATGGCGCCGTCCTGGAAGAGGACGCCGAACAGCTTGCGGATCTCGTAGAGGTCGCGCTCGGAGCAGGAGGCGATGTCGGTGCCCTCGATGACGATCGAGCCCTTGTCGGGCTTGAGCAGCCCGATCAGGGTCTTGAGGAACACCGACTTGCCGGTGCCGGAGGGACCGAGCATCACGCAGATCTCGCCCGCGGGGACGGTCAGCGTCACGTCACCCCAGATCAGCTGCTTGCCGAAGGACTTCGTCAGGTCGTCGACCTGGATCTCCACGCCCATGGACCAGATCCCTCCATCCGACTCGTCCGGCTGCTGCACGCTCGAGGCCGTGCGGCATCCCGGCTCGCACGTCACTCGCGAGTAACAACGGAAACCGCTCCGCGAGGTTACGGCCTTTTTCGATGCTCGTCACATGGTGGACGCGACGACGTCGGGAACGACGGCACGACGCGCACAAATGCAGACCGGGGCGGGCACCCGTAGGTGCCCGCCCCGGTCCGGGGACTGCTAGGACGTCACTTGAGGGTGACGGTGGCGCCGGCGCCCTCGAGGGCCTCCTTGGCCTTCTCGGCGGCCTCCTTGGTGGCGTTCTCGAGCACCGTCTTGGGGGCGGCCTCGACCAGGTCCTTGGCCTCCTTCAGGCCGAGGGACGTGAGCGCGCGCACCTCCTTGATGACGTTGATCTTCTTGTCGCCGGCGGCCTCGAGGACGACCTCGAACTCGTCCTTCTCGGCCTCGGCCGCACCGGCGTCGCCGCCGGCAGCGCCGGCGCCCGGGGCGGCGGCCACGGCGACCGGGGCGGCCGCGGTGACGCCGAAGGTGTCCTCGAACTGCTTCACGAACTCGCTCAGCTCAATGAGGGTCATCTCCTTGAACGCGTCGAGCAGCTCGTCGGTGGTGAGCTTCGCCATGATGGCTTCCTTCCTGGTACTTGTGTCAGTACGAGTGTCAGTACGTGTGACAGGTGGTGTACGTCGGCCTGGTGGTCAGGCGTCCGCCGGCTGGTCGTCGCCAGCCTCGGTCCCGGCAGCCTCGTCGGCGGCCGGGGCCTCCTCCGCAGCGTCAGCGACCGGGCTACCGGCACCACCTGCGAGGATCGTGGGGTCCTCCTGCGCCTTGGCCTCGAGGGCGCCGGCGAGCCGGGCGACCTGCGAGATGGGGGCGTTGAGGAGGTAGACGGCCTGGCTGAGCGACGCGAGCATCGCGCCGGCCAGCTTGCCCATGAGCACCTCGCGCGACTCGAGGTCCGCCAGCCTGGCGATCTCGGTCGGGTCGAGCTGCTTGCCGTCCAGGACGCCACCCTTGATGACCAGGGTGGGGTTGGCCTTGGCAAAGTCACGCAGACCCTTCGCGGCCTCCACCACGTCGCCCTGGATGAAGGCGATGGCGGTCGGTCCGTTGAGCAGGTCGTCGAAGCCGTCGATCCCCACCTCGGTGGCGGCGATCTTGGCCAGCGTGTTCTTGACCACGGCGTAGCTGGCGTTCTCGCCGAGGGAGCGCCGCAGGTCCTGCAGCTGCTTCACGGTGAGACCGCGGTACTCGGTCAGCACGGCACCTGCGGAGTCGTTGAAGGACTCAACGATCTCAGCGACGGCCGCTTGCTTGTCTGCCCGCGCCATGGGTCTCCTTCCGGACTGATGAGACCACCGGCCGGTCGGCCCCGGAAACGACGAACGCCCCGGGCGCAGGCCCAGGGCGTGGACACCGTCCCTCTGCGGGAGCCGATGTGCTGCTCTGTCCCCTGCGCTGGCCGTCCGCTGCTGCGGAACCTTCGATCCCTGGGGGATCACCGGCGGTCTCTGGTTACGAGCACGAACACTACGGGCAGCGCCGCTCCCGACCAAATCACCGCCCCGCCACGGCCCCCGCCAGCCGGCGGCCCGGACGAGTCTGCGGACTCCCCCACGCACGCGCGGCACTTGTGCTTCGATCATGCCGTGGACCCGCTGCTGATGCCCCTGCACCACGTGCTGGAGCGCGTCGACGGCCGGTTGCTGTCCCCCGACGAGGACGTCCGCCTCTGGCGCACCGGGTTCCCGCTGCTCGACGACGCCCTCGGGGGCGGGCTCCGGGCGGGGGCGCTCACGCTGCTGGCCGGCGCCCAGGGCGAGGGCAAGACGACCTTCGCCCTCCAGATGTCGCGCTGGAACGCCCGGGAGGGCCGACCCATCGTGTTCTTCAGCTTCGAGCTCGACGCCGAGGTGCTGCTGCAGAAGGTGATCGCCTCCGAGGCGGCCGAGCTGGACGCGAGCAGCCACGTCTCCGTCTACCAGGTCCGGGCCGCCTTCGAGGGGACCGACGGCACCGACGGCGGGCTGCCCGAGCGGCTCGGCCGCTACGCCGGCGGGCTCGACGCCCTGGAGCAGGTCGCCGGCTACGCGTCCCGGATGCTCGTCCACCGCGCCACCACCACCCACACCCACCTCGACGTGATCGCCACGACCGTCAAGGAGGTCCACGCCGCGTTCGGTGTACCGCCGCTCGTGGTGGTCGACTACCTGCAGAAGGTGCGGCCGCAGGTGATGACGGAGACGATGGACGACGAGTCGGCGGTCACGCACGTGACCGAGCGACTCAAGGACCTCGCCATCGAGTTCGACTGCCCGGTCGTCGCGATCTCGGCCTCGGACCGCGCGGGCCTGGAGCCCGGGCAGCGGATGCGCGCCCGCAACATGAAGGGGTCGACGGCCCTGGCCTACGAGGCGGACGTGGTGCTGATCCTGGCCAACAAGGCCGACATCGTCGCCCGCCACCACCTGATGTTCGCCGGGGACAACGGCGAGCACTACAAGGGCTGGTCGGTGCTGACCCTGGAGAAGAACCGCTCCGGCCGCTCCGGCGCCGAGATCGAGTTCCGCAAGGACTTCGGCCGGGGGCGCTTCGACCCGCACGGGTCGGTGGTCACCGAGAAGCTCGTCGACGAGCGGGTGTTCGTCGAGTAGCAGGACCGCGGGCTGACGCCGACAGGGCCGCCTCCCCGGTCGGGAAGGCGGCCCTGGTACGGCGGTGTGCGGGGCAGGTCAGCCCTGCGCCTCGTCGTCGTCGCCGGCGACGTTCTTGACCCGGTTCGGGTCGACCTGGACACCGGGGCCCATGGTCGTCGAGACGGTCACCTTCTTGATGTAGCGGCCCTTGGAGCTGGCCGGCTTGAGCCGCAGCACCTCCTCGAGGGCGGCCGCGTAGTTCTCCGCGAGCTGGCCCTCGGCGAAGGACGCCTTGCCGATGATGAAGTGCAGGTTGGCGTGGCGGTCGACCCGGAACTCGATCTTGCCGCCCTTGATGTCGGTCACGGCCTTGGCCGGGTCCGGGGTGACGGTGCCGGTCTTCGGGTTCGGCATCAGGCCGCGGGGGCCCAGGACGCGGCCGAGGCGTCCGACCTTGCCCATCATGTCGGGGGTCGCGACGACGGCGTCGAAGTCGAGCCAGCCGCCGGCGACCTTCTCGATCAGCTCGTCGCCACCGACGACGTCGGCGCCGGCCTCACGGGCAGCGTCGGCCTTCTCGGCGTTCGCGAAGACCAGGACCTTGGCGGTCTTGCCGGTGCCGTGGGGGAGGTTGACGGTGCCGCGGACCATCTGGTCGGCCTTGCGGGGGTCGACGCCGAGACGCATGACGACGTCCACGGTCTCGTCGAACTTCTTCTTCGAGCCGTTCTTGGCGTGCTTGATGGCGGCCAGCGGCGAGTAGATCTCGTCCTTGTCGAACAGCTCGCTGGCGGCGCGGTAGGTCTTGCTGCGCTGCATGTGTCTCTCGATTCTTGAGTGAGGTGTGGTCTACGGGCCAGCGCGGCCCTGCCACAGGTGCGAAGGGGGGTGGGACGTCAGTCGGTGGTGACGCCCATGGAGCGGGCGGTGCCCTCGACGATCTTCATGGCGGCCTCGAGGTCGTTGGCGTTGAGGTCCGGCAGCTTCGTCTGGGCGATCTCGCGCACCTGGTCCTTGGTCAGCTTGCCGACCTTCTCCTTGTGCGGGACGCCCGAGCCCTTCTGCAGCCCGGCAGCCTTCTTGATCAGCTCGGCGGCCGGCGGGGTCTTGGTGATGAACGTGAACGAGCGGTCCTCGTAGATGGTGATCTCGACCGGGATCACGTTCCCGCGCATGGACTCGGTCTGCGCGTTGTAGGCCTTGCAGAAGTCCATGATGTTCACGCCGTGGGGACCGAGCGCGGTTCCCACCGGCGGAGCCGGGGTCGCGGCGCCGGCCTGCAGCTGCACCTTGACGAGGGCAGCGATCTTCTTCTTGGGAGGCATTCCTCTATCTCTCTCTCGTGGTCATGACGGGGCTGTCCCCTGCCACTGGTGTTGCGTCAAACCCACTCATTGTGGGCTTGCGGGTGCCGGATCGCGAAATCGGATCACGAAATCGGATCACGGGGCCACGGCTCTGCCGGGCGGGGCCCTCAGACTCGCTGGATCTGGCTGAAGCTCAGCTCGACGGGGGTCTCGCGGCCGAAGATCTCGACCAGCGCCTTGACCCGCTGCGCCTCGGCGTTGATCTCGGTGATCGTCGCGTGCAGCGTCGCGAACGGGCCGTCGACGACCATCACGGAGTCCGAGACGTCGAAGTCGGCGACCTCCACCGGACGCTTCGGCGTCGAGGCGGTGGTGCTGCCACCACCCTCGCCTGCGCTCGCGGCGGCCGCCTCGGCCTCGGCCTCGGCGAACGTCGGCGCCAGCCAGTTCTCGACCTCGGCCATGCTCAGCGGGACGGGCTGGTGGGCGTGGCCCACGAAGCCGGTGACCGACGGGGTGTGGCGCACGGCCGCCCAGGACTCGTCGGTGAGGTCCATCCGGACCAGGACGTAGCCGGCGAACCGGGTCCGGTTGACCATCTTGCGCTGGCCGTTCTTGATCTCCGCGACGTCCTCGGTGGGTACCACGACCTCGTGGATGTAGTCCTCCATGTTGAGGGAGATGGTGCGGTTCTCGAGGTTGGACTTCACCCGCTTCTCCATGCCGGAGTAGGTGTGGACGACGTACCAGTCGCCGGGCTTGGCCCACAGCTCGTTGCGGAAGGCCTCGAGCGGGTCCTCCGCCTCGGCCTCGGCTGCCTCGTCCTCGGGAGCCTCGTCCTCGGGAGCCTCGGAAGCCTCGTCGGCGTCGACGGTCGCGTCGGCCTCGACGGACTCCTCGCCGTCCTGGATCTCGCTGTCCTGGATCTCGCTGTCCTGGATCTCGCTGTCCTGGATCTCCTCGACGGGGTCCGGCCCGGTCACCGGCTGGGTCTCCAGCTCGGCCGACTCGACCTGGTTCTCGTCGTGCTGCTCCGACACCTGCTGCTCCGTCATTTCGTTGGTCTGGTTCTCGGTCACGTCCTGGCTCGAGTCCGGGCTCACGCGGGGTTTCCGCCGGTGAAGATCTCGAAGACGAGCTTGCCGAACCCGAGGTCGAGCAGCGACACCATGGTCATGAAGAAGGCCACGAAGACCAGCACCACGATGAAGTAGGTGACCAGCTGCTCCTGGGTCGGCCAGACGACCTTCCGCAGCTCGGCCACGACCTGCCGGTAGAACGTGACCGGGTTGGTCCGCTGCTCCGTGCTGTCGCGGCGATCTGCTCGGCTGTCCGTCATCGCCTTCCTCTTCTCCGTCGTGTCCAGCGCGTGGACCGTGGTCGTCGGTTGCTGTCCGTTGACTTGCAGGGCACGAGGGACTTGAACCCCCAACCTTCGGTTTTGGAGACCGATGCTCTGCCAGTTGAGCTAGTGCCCTACGGCGGCCGGCGGGGTGCTTCGGGCAGGCCGAAGCATCCGCGGGAACGCCAGTCATGGACTCTACCCGGCGGGCCGACACCGAGTCGAACCGAGCGCAGAACCGGCATGCGACCATGGCCCCGTGGCCGACCAGACGACCTCCAGCTCCGACCCGCTCGGCGGGACCACCACACTTCACGCCCTCGACGCCGAGGGCCTCGCCGCCTTCCGCGACGAGCAGCAGGCGGCGTACGACGCGCTGCGGGAGCGCGGCCTGGCCTTCGACCTGACGCGCGGCAAGCCGTCGAGCGCGCAGCTCGACCTCTCCGACCGACTGCTCGACCTGCCCACCTCGACCCGGGACGCCGACGGGGTGGACGTCCGCAACTACGGCGGCCTGCACGGCATCCGCCAGATCCGCGAGCTGTTCGGGGAGCTGCTCGGCATCGAGCCCGGTCAGCTCGTGGCCGGCGGCAGCTCCAGCCTGGTGATGATGCGCGAGGTGCTCGTCGACCTGTGGCTGCACGGCGCGGTCGACAGCGAGCGGCCGTGGTCGGCCGAGGAGAAGGTCACCTTCATCTGCCCCGTCCCGGGCTACGACCGCCACTTCACGCTGCTCAGCTGGCTCGGGATCGACACCGTCACGGTGCCCATGAACGAGGACGGGCCGGACGTCGAGGCCGTCGCGCGGCTCGCCGAGTCCGACCCGAGCATCAAGGGGATGTGGCTGGTCCCGACCTACGCCAACCCGACGGGCTCGGTGGCGACGCAGGAGGTGGCCGCCCGGCTCGCCTCGATGCCCACCGCGGCGCCGGACTTCAAGATCCTCTGGGACAACGCCTACGCGCTGCACCACCTCACCGAGGACGAGGCCAAGACCGCCGACATCCTCTCGCTCGCCTCGGCGAGCGGGCACCCGCACCGGCCCATCCTGTTCGCCTCGACGTCCAAGATCACCTACGCCGGGGCGGGGGTCGCCTTCCTCGGCGGTTCGGCCGAGACCGTCGCCTGGTTCACCGGCCACCTCGGCAAGGGGTCGATCGGCCCCGACAAGGTCAACCAGCTCCGCCACGTCGAGTTCTTCGGCTCCGCCGACGGCGTTCGCGAGCACATGCGCCGGCACCGCGAGATCATCGGCCCCAAGTTCGCGGCCGTGCTGGAGGTCCTCGAGGCGCGGCTCGGCGGGCGGGGCGTCGCGACCTGGACCGACCCGCGCGGTGGGTACTTCGTGAGCCTCGACGTGCTGCCGGGCACGGCCTCCCGGGTGATCGAGCTGGCCAAGGAGGCGGGGGTGGCGCTGACCCCGGCCGGCTCCGCGTTCCCCGGGAGCCACGACCCCGACGACACCAACATCCGGCTCGCCCCGACCTTCCCGGTGCTCGAGGAGGTCCGGGACGCGATGGACGCGGTGTCGACCTGCGTGCTGCTGGCCGCCGCCGAGAAGCTGAGCCGGCACTGACGCCCCCCGGAGGGCGGAGGCAGCTCTCGGCGCTGCCCAAGGCCCACCTGCACCTCCACTTCACCGGGTCGATGCGGCACGGCACGCTGCTCGAGCTGGCGGAGCGTGACGGGATCCACCTCCCCGACTCGCTGGTGAGCGAGTGGCCGCCGCAGCTCTCGGCGGCCGACGAGAAGGGCTGGTTCCGCTTCCAGCGCCTCTACGACGTGGCCCGCAGCGTGCTGCGCACCGAGGGCGACGTCCGCCGACTGGTCCGCGAGGCGGCGGAGGACGACGTGGTCGACGGGGGCCGGTGGCTGGAGATCCAGGTCGACCCCTCGGGGTATGCCGCCAGGTTCGGCGGGATCACCGCGTTCACCGACCTGGTCCTCGACGCGGCGGCGGAGGCGTCCCGGGAGACCGGTCTCGGCATCGCGGTCGTGATCGCCGCCAACCGCACGAGGCACCCGCTCGACGCCCGCACCCTGGCCCGGCTCGCCAGCCAGTACGCCGGGCGGGGCGTGGTCGGCTTCGGCCTCTCCAACGACGAGCGGCGCGGGTCGACGGCCGACTTCGCGCCGGCGTTCGCCATCGCCGACCGTGCCGGCCTGCTGCTGGCACCGCACGGCGGGGAGCTGCGGGGGGCCGACCACGTGCGGCTGTGCCTGGACTCCCTCCACCCGGGGCGGCTCGGCCACGGGGTGCGCACCGTGGAGGACCCGCGGCTGCTCGAGGAGGTCGTCTCGCGGGGCATCGCCCTCGAGGTGTGCCCGGTCTCGAACGTCGCGCTGGGGGTCTACTCCGACCTGACGTCGGTCCCGCTCCCCCAGCTGCTGGAGGCCGGGGCGACGGTCGCGCTGGGTGCCGACGACCCGCTGCTGTTCGGGTCCCGGCTCGCCGCCCAGTACGCCACGATGAGGGCCGCCCACGAGCTCACCGACCCCGAGCTCGCCGAGCTCGCCCGGATGTCCTTCCGCGCCTCTCGAGCGCCCTCGGACGTGCTCGAGCAGGCGTTGGCCGACGTCGACGCCTGGCTGGGCTGAGCCGGACGCCCCGGCTACAGCTCGCAGCCGACGAGGACGGGCTCGTTGACCAGCCGGATGCCGAAGGCGGCCTCGACGCCGTCGCGGACCTCGCGGGCGAGGGCGAGCAGGTCCGTCGTGCTCGCCGCGCCGCGGTTGGTCAGGGCCAGCGTGTGCTTGGTGGACACCTGCGCCGGGCCGGTCCCGTGGCCCCGGCTGAAGCCGGCGTGCTCGATCAGCCACGCGGCGCTGGTCTTGACCCGGCCGTCGGGCTGCTCCCACGCGGGCGCGCCCTCGGGGACGGCGGCCGCGTCCACGACCGGGTTGGTGAAGAACGACCCGGCGCTCCAGGTGTCGTGGTCGGCGGCGTCGAGCACCATCCCCTTGCCGCCGCGCAGCCCCAGCACGGCCTCGCGCACGTCGGCGAGCGTGGCCCGCTGGCCGATCTCGACCCCCAGGGTCCGGGCGAGCTCGGCGTACCCGACCGGGGCGCCGAGGGTGCCCTGGCGGAGCTGGAAGGTGACGTCGAGGACCACGTGGCGACCGCCCCAGGGATCGCGCCGGTCGGCCTTGAACCGGGAGTGGCGGTAGCCGAAGCCGCAGTCGGCGTTCGCAAAGGTCCGGACCCCCCCGAGCACCCGGTCCCACACCCGGACCGAGGCGACCGTCTGGGAGACGTCCTGCCCGTAGGCGCCGACGTTCTGGATCGGGCTGGCCCCGACCGCGCCGGGGATCCCGGACAGCGCCTCGACGCCGACCCAGCCGCGCTGCACGGCGGTCGCGACGAAGCCGTCCCAGGACTCGCCCGCGGCCACCCGGACCAGCACGCCGCCGCACGACGCGCCGTCCTCGACGTCGGGGTGGATCCCCGAGGTCGCCACCTCGACGACGACGCCGGGGAAGCCCGCGTCGGCCACGACGACGTTGGACCCACCGCCCAGCACGAGCACCGGCTCGCCGGCGGCGTCGGCGGTCGAGACCGCGTCGACCAGCTCGGCCTCGGTCGTGGCCCGGACCCAGCGGTGCGCCGGTCCCCCGAGCCGGAGCGTGGTGTGGTCGCGCAGGCGGTGGCTGGGCTCAGGCACGCACGACTGCCTTGGGCATACCGAGCACCTTCTGGCCGCCGCTGGTGACCTGGAGGGCGAGGGTGACCAGGCCGTCCTGCACGGACTTCACCGTGCCGGCGACCACGACGTCGGCGCCGCCGTCGGCGGGGACGACGACCGGCTGGGTGAACTTGCAGCCCAGCTCGACGACCTGCGCGCCGCCGGTCCAGTCAGCGACCGCCCGCGCGACCAGCGCCAGGGTGAACATGCCGTGGGCGATGACGCCGGGCAGGCCGACCGAGGTGGCCACGGCCTCGTCCTGGTGGATCGGGTTCTGGTCCCCGCTCGCGGCGGCGTAGCGGACCAGGTCCTCGCGGGTGACGTGGAACTGGCACGTCTCCAGGACGTCTCCGGGGTTCATGCGGTCGCTCCCTGGTGGACGAGGGTGGCGCTGGTCGTGCAGACCGTCGCGCCCGTGGCGTCGACGATCTCGCTGGTGGTGCCGATGATGTCGGCGCCGCCGATCTGCCGCAGGCTCGCGACCGACAGCGTCGCGGTCAGCACGTCGCCGGGACGCACCGGCCGGGCGTAGGAGAACCTCTGCTCACCGTGGACGATCCGGAACAGGTCGACCTGCTCGGCCTCCAGGAAGGCGTTCATCGCGTCGAAGGCCAGCACGATCGGGTACGTCGCCGGCACCGCGCCTGCGTCGTAGGACCCTCCGGTCGCCTCGGCGAAGGCCCGGACGTGCTCCTCGGTGACGGCGTGCGGCTGGGTCGGGGGGAAGCTGCGCCCGACGAGCGACTGGTCGATCGGCATGCCGCCAGCCTAGGGGGCGCGCCGACCTCCCGACATGACACGCCCCTCAACGACACCGACCCGTCCGGCGAACCGGACGGGTCGAAGCAGGACAGCTCGAAGCAGGACAGCTCGAAGCAGAACAGGGAGCTCCGCGGTCAGCGGGTCTCCTTGTGCGTCGTGTGGGTGCGGCAACGGGGGCAGAACTTCGACATCTCGATCCGGTCGGGATCGTTGCGACGGTTCTTCTTCGTGATGTAGTTCCGCTCCTTGCAGTCCTGGCAGGCCAGGGTGATCTTGGGGCGAACGTCGGAGCTCTTGCTGGCCACGGGAAGTCCTATCGGTTGTCCTGCTGGTGCGTCGGTCTGAGTAGCGGGGGCGGGACTCGAACCCGCGACACCACGATTATGAGCCGTGTGCTCTAACCACCTGAGCTACCCCGCCACCGGGACGGAGTGGTCCGCCGCACGGCGGCGGCGGAACCCCAACCCAGAGCCCCTTTACGGAATCGAACCGTAGACCTTCTCCTTACCATGGAGACGCTCTGCCGACTGAGCTAAAGGGGCAACGACCGAGAACAGTACACACTGACTCCGGCCTTTCTGAAATCGGCTGACGCCCGCCCCGACGGCGGTCTGCTCAGGCGTCGATCCGGGCCCACGGCGAGGCCTCCTCGAGCTCGAGCGCGACCTCCAGCAGGGTGTCCTCCTGACCGATCCCGCCGGCCAGCATCATGCCCTGCGGCAACCCTCCGGCCGAGGTGGCCAGGGGCAGGCTGAGGGCCGGCTCGCCGGTCACGTTCTGCAGCGGGGTGAAGGCGACCCAGTCGAGCAACCGGTCCAGGACCGTGTCGTAGTCGTGGGTCGGGTCGAGGTGGCCGATCAGCGGGGTCCCGGACGCCAGCGTGGGTGTCAGCACCAGGTCGTGGTCGGCGTGGAGCTCGCGGGCGGAGCGGGAAGTGCCGCGCAGGCGGCGGATCGCTCCGGGGAGCCGGTGGAGTCGCGTGGCGCAGTGGCGCGCGAGCCCGAGCGTGAGGTTGTCCAGCCGCCCCCCGTCCCAGGTCCGGCCGTAGCTGCGCCGGCCACCGCGGACCGTGGCCAGGGCGAGGAAGGACCAGTAGAGCAGGAAGTCCTCGCGCAGGCTGTCGGGCCACGGGTGCTCGATCGGCGTCACCTGGTGGCCGAGCTCCTCGAGCAGCCCGGCCGCGCGCCAGGTCTGCTCCGCCACCTCCGGGCTCGCGGCCTGGCCGATGCCCTGCGTCGTCACCGCGATCCGTCGCCGGGTGCGGCCGGGGCCGGTGACGTCCCCCATCGGCGGCAGCCGCAGGTTCCGGTAGACGCGCTGGGCCTCGCGGTAGAAGGCCACCGTGTCGCGCACGCTGCGGGTCAGCACGCCGTCGGCCACGATCCGGAGCGGCATCTGCCGCATCAGCAGGTCCTGGGCGAGCCGGCCGCGGCTGGGCTTGAGGCCCACCAGGCCGTTGACCGAGGCAGGGATCCGGATCGAGCCGCCCCCGTCGTTGGCATGGGCGAGCGGCACGGCACCGGCCGCGACCAACGCGGCGGAGCCGGCCGAGGAGGCGCCGGCGGTGTGGTCGGGCGACCAGGGGCACCGGACCGGTCCGAGGCGGGGATGCTCGGCGCTGGCCGAGAAGCCGAACTCCGAGAGCTGGGCCTTGCCCAGGGGCAGCAGGCCGGTGGCGAGGAACATCCGTGCGAAGTCCCCGTCGGCCGGTCGCGGCCGGGGCCGCCAGGCGTCGGTGCCGTGCCGGGTGGGCATCCCGGCGACGTCCACGTTGTCCTTGACGAAGGTCGGCACCCCGGAGAAGAACCCGCCCTGGGGCGAGACGGCCCGCTCGCGGGCCCGGTCGAAGTCGGCGTACGCCACGGCGTTGAGGCTGGCGACCGCCTCGGTCCGTGCGATCGCGGCCTCGACCAGCTCGGGGATCGAGACCCGCCCGGCCCGCAGCTCCTCGGCCAGCCCGACCGCGTCGTGGTCGCCGAGGGCGTCGTCGGTGAACGCGTGGACGCGCGTCACGATCCGAGGCTTCCGGGCGATCGCCGGTGGCAGCCGGCGACGTGGTCGTCGACCAGCCCGATCGCCTCCATCAGCGCATGCATCGTGGTCGGGCCGACGAAGGCGAAGCCGACCCGCTTCAGGGCCTTCGACAGCGCGACCGACTCCGGCGTGGTCGTCGGGACCGCCTCGGCGGTGGCAGGCGGGGGGCCGGGGTCGGGGCGGAAACCGAGGACGAACGCCTCGAGGCCGCCGTGCTCGCGCAGCCCGACGGTCGCCCGCGCGTTGGTGATCGCGGCGTCGATCTTGAGCCGGTTCCGGACGATGCCGGCGTCGGCCATCAGCCGGGCCCGGTCGTCGTCGTCGTACGCCGCGACGGCGTCGGCGTCGAAGCCCGCGAAGGCCGCGCGGAAGTTCTCCCGCTTGTCGAGGATGGTGCGCCACGAGAGTCCGGACTGGAACGCCTCCAGGGTGAGCCGCTCGAGGTAGGCGCTCTCGCCGTGGACCGGCACCCCCCACTCGGTGTCGTGGTAGGCCCGGTAGTCGGCGTCACCGACGGCCGCCCACGGGCACCGGGCGAGGCCGTCCTCCCCGACGACCGCACCGCTCACCGGCGTTCCTTGAGGCGCGCGTTGGGCAGCGGCGGGGCGGGGATCCGCGGCAACGGGTGGTCGACCACCCCGAACCGGCCGTCGGACCCGGCCACCACCTGGTCCTGCCACTCCTGGCGGAACGCGACGACCTCCTCGTGCGTGCGGCCGACGAAGTTCCACCACATCACGATGGACTCGCCGAACGGCGTCCCGCCGAGCAGCAGCAGCCGGGCGGGCTCCGCCCCGGCGGCGAGGTGCAGGTCCCCGCGACCGGGGGCGACGTAGGCGAGGTCCCCGGGCTTGGTCTCCTGGCCGCAGACGGCGACGACGCCGCGGTCGACCAGCACGCCGTGCTCGAAGGTCGGGTCGACCGCCAGGTCCAGCGTGGCACCGGCGTCGAGCAGCAGCTCCGCCCCGAGCAGCGGGGTGTGGGTGTCGACCGGGGAGGTGTCGCCGAGCAGCGAGCCGAGGAACACCCGGGCCTCCCAGCCCGCACCCGCCACCGGGGGCGGCGCGTAGTGCTCGAAGCCGGGATCGGTGTGCCGGCTGTCGTCGGGGAGCGCCACCCACAGCTGGGCGCCGTGCAGGACCTCGGTGCCGGCCGTGGAGACCTCGGAGTGGCTGATGCCGCGACCGGCCGTCATCAGGTTGACCTCGCCCGGACGCACCATCGCGTGGTGTCCCGCGCTGTCGGTGTGCTCGATCTCCCCGGTGAACAGCCAGCTGACCGTCTGCAGGCCGGTGTGCGGGTGGGGTGCGACGGCCATGCCGCCGGTGTCGGCGACCCGGTCCGGCCCGTAGTGGTCCACGAAGCACCACGCACCGATCAGCGAGCGCTGCCGCTGGGGAAGCGTCCGGCGTACGCGCATGGCCCGGGGGCCGCCGAGCGGGACCTCGCGGGCCGGCAGCACCTCGACCCGCTCCGCGGTCTCGCACGGTCCGAGCAGCAGCTCGTCGGGGTCACGCTCGGGGTTGGTCACGGCCGTGCCTCAGGAGAGCTGCTCGGGCTCGGGTGCGCGCTTGCTGTCCGACCCCCGGGGCGCGGTCGTCCGGCTTCCCTCGTCGCTGCGGATGCTGCCCTCGTGCACCGGCGCGCCGTCCGGGCCGGTGCGCTCCAGCCGGATGACCACCGACTTCGACGACGGGCAGTTGCTGCCCTCGGCGACGTGGTCGAGCGGGATCAGCGGGTTGGTCTCCGGGTAGTACGCCGCAGCGCAGCCGCGCGGCTGCTCGTAGCCGACCACGCGGAACCCGGGCGCCCGGCGCGTGGAGCCGTCGGTCCACTCGCTCACCAGGTCGACCACCTCGCCGTCCGCGACTCCGAGCGCGCCGATGTCGTCGGGGTGCACGAAGACCACCCGCCTCCCGCCGGAGACGCCGCGGTAGCGGTCGTCGAGGCCGTAGATCGTGGTGTTGAACTGGTCGTGGGAGCGCAGCGTCTGCAGCAGCAGCCGCCCCTCGGGCACGTGCAGCACGTCGGTCGGGCTGCAGCTGAACTTGGCACGCTCGACGTCGGTCGGGAAGGTGCGGGTGTCCCGGGGCGGGTGCGGCAGCACGAAGCCCCCGGGCTGGTCGACCTTCTCGTCGTAGGCCTCGCAGCCGGGGACGACCCGCGCGATCCGGCGGCGGATCGCGGCGTAGTCCTCCCGCAGCTCGGCCCAGGGGACGACGTGGTCCTCGCCGAGCGTGGCCAGCGCCAGGCTGCACACGATGTCGACCTCGGATCGCAGGTGCGGCGAGGCCGGGGTGAGCGGGCCGCGGGAGGCGTGGACGGCCGAGACGGAGTCCTCGACGGTGACCCGCTGCGGGCGGCCACCGGTGCCGTCCTGCTCGCTGCGGCCGAGCGCGGGGAGGATCAGCGCCTCCCGGCCGTGGACCACGTGGGACCGGTTGAGCTTGGTGGACACGTGCACGGTGAGGTCGGCGTTGCGCATCGCCTCCTCCGTGACGGTGGTGTCGGAGACGGCCGAGACGAAGTTGCCGCCCATCGCGAAGAACACGCGCGCCTCGCCGTCGCGCAGCGCCTTGACGGCGTTGACGGTGTCGAACCCGTGCTCGCGCGGCGGCTCGAAGCCGAACTCGTCGCGCAGCCGGTCCAGGAAGTGGTCGGGGACCCGCTCCCAGATCCCCATGGTGCGGTCGCCCTGCACGTTGGAGTGGCCCCGGACCGGGCACAGGCCGGCCCCCGGCTTGCCGATGTTGCCCTGGGCGAAGGCGACGTTCGCGATCTCCTTGATGGTGGCGACCGCGTTGCGGTGCTGGGTGATCCCCATCGCCCAGCAGAAGATCGTGGCCGAGGACTCGCGGAGCAGCTGCGCGGCCTCGCGGATCTGCTCGCGCGGGAGCCCCGTCGCCCGGTCGACGGCGTCCCAGTCCAGCTGGCGGATGTGGTCCGCCCACTCCTCGAAGCCGTGGCCGTGGCGCTCGACGAAGTCGTGGTCGATCGCGTCCCACTCGAGCAGGTGGAAGGCGATGGCCTGCATCAGCGCGAGGTCGCCGTTGACCCGGACCGGGAGGTGCAGGTCCGCCAGCCCGGTGCCGATCCCGGTGAGGCCGCGGGCGTTCTGCGGGTTCTTGAACCGCACCAGTCCGGCCTCGCGCAGCGGGTTGATGGCGAGGATCTTGGCGCCGTTGCGCTTGGCGTTCTCCAGGGCGGTGAGCATCCGCGGGTGGTTGGTGCCCGGGTTCTGCCCCATGATCACCAGCAGCCCGGCGTGCTCGATGTCGTGCAGGCTGACCGAGCCCTTGCCGATGCCGATCACCTCGGCGAGGGCGACGCTGGTCGACTCGTGGCACATGTTCGAGCAGTCGGGCAGGTTGTTGGTGCCGTAGGCCCGGGCGAAGAGCTGGTAGGTGAACGCGGCCTCGTTGGAGGTCTTGCCCGAGGTGTAGAACACCGCCCGGTCCGGCGAGTCGAGCCCCCGGAGCCGGTCGCCGACCATGGCGAACGCGTCCTCCCAGCTGATCGGCTCGTAGTGGCTGGCGCCCTCGCGCAGCACGACCGGCTCGGTGATCCGGCCCTGCTGGCCCAGCCAGTAGTCGGTGCGCTCGCGCAGCTCCGCCATCGGGTGGGCTGCGAAGAACTCCGGCCCCACCCGGCGCCGGGTGCCCTCCTCCGCGACCGCCTTCGCACCGTTCTCGCAGAACTCCGCGGTGTGACGGTGCCCGGCGTCGGGGTCGGGCCAGGCGCAGCCCTGGCAGTCGAACCCGTCGACCTGGTTGAGCTTGAGCAGGCCCCGGGCCGCGCGGACCACCCCCATCTGCTCGACGGCCCGCTTCAGGGCGACGGCAACGGCCGTGACGCCCGCGGCGGCGTCCGCTGGCTTCTCGACCTCGAGGTCTGCCTCGTCGATGTCCTCGGCTGGCGCGCGTCGGCTCATACGCTCCATCCTCACTCCGAGGTCAAGCGTGACGCCGACCACCCCGGGAATGCAGGTGTCGGTCGAGGCGGTTGAGGCACCGTGGCCGATCTCTTCGAGGACCTGACCATCGGCGCCGTCCGGGCGCCCCACCGCGTGCTGATGGCACCGCTCACCCGGATGCGCGCCCCGGCGCCGGGGCACCTGCCCCACGACCTGATGCGCGACTACTACGTGCAGCGGGCCTCGGCCGGGCTGCTGATCAGCGAGGGCACCCAGATCTCTCCCGAGGGCCAGGGGTACGCCGACACCCCCGGCATCCACAGCGACGAGCAGGTCGCCGCCTGGCGTGGGATCACCGACGCCGTCCACGACGCCGGCGGCCGGATCGCCGCGCAGCTGTGGCACACCGGCCGGGTCAACCACGCCTCGCTCCACGACGGCGAGCTGCCCGTCTCGGCCAGTGCGATCGGCTCCGGGAGCCGGACCTCGCTGCGCGGGCCCGACGGGCAGGTCGTCCGCGCCGACTGCCCCGTCCCCCGGGCGCTGCGCACCGAGGAGCTGCCGCGGGTGGTCGAGGACTACCGCCGGGCGACCGCGAACGCGCGGGACGCCGGCTTCGACCTCGCGGAGATCCACGCCGCCCACGGCTACCTGCTCCACCAGTTCCTCTCCCCGAACAGCAACCACCGCGAGGACGCCTACGGCGGCTCGCCCGCGAATCGGGCGCGGCTGCTCGGCGAGGTCGTCGACGCGGCCGCCGCGGAGTGGAGCGCCGACCGGGTCGGCGTCCGGATCTCCCCCGTCGGCTCCTTCAACGGCGTCGAGGACCCCGCCGGCGAGGCCACCGGTCTGCTGGTCGCCGAGCTGCTCGCCGAGCGCGGCGTCGGCTTCCTGCACCTCTCCGAGCCCGACTGGGTCGGCGGGGACGCCCTCACCGACGGCTACCGCGAGCGGCTGCGCGAGACCTTCCCGGGCGTCATCGTCGCGGCCGGAAGCTACGACCTCGCCAAGGCGGAGCGGGTGCTGTCGGAGGGTTGGGTCGACGCCGTGGCCTTCGGCCGCGCGTTCCTCGCCAACCCCGACCTGCCGCGCCGGCTGCGCGAGGGGCTGCCGCTCAACGACCCCGACCGCACCACGTTCTACGGCGGCGACGACGCCGGCTACACCGACTACCCGGCGTACGGCGCCGCGTGAGTCAGGCCGCGTAGTCAGGCCGCGTGACTCAGGAGTTGGAGTAGACCGCGGGCCCGCCGTCGTGACCGTCGGCGTCGGGCCCCCGGCCGGCCCAGCTCCAGGCGTACGCCGGGTCCTCGGCCGCCAGGCCGCCCTCACCCAGCTCGAGCGGCTTGAAGGTGTCGACCATGACGGCGGACTCCTCGAAGTAGTCGACCCCGAGGCTGGCCTCGATGGCGCTCGGCTGCGGGCCGTGCGCGTGGCCACCGGGGTGGAGGCTGATCGAGCCGATGTTGATGCCCGAGCCCTTGCGCGCCTCGTAGTCGCCGCCGACGTAGAACATGACCTCGTCGGAGTCGACGTTCGAGTGGTAGTACGGCACCGGGATCGCGAGCTCGTGGTAGTCGACCTTGCGGGGCAGGAAGTTGCAGACCACGAAGTTCTGGCCCTCGAAGACCTGGTGCACCGGCGGCGGCTGGTGCACCTTGCCGGTGATCGGCATGTAGTCCTCGATGTTGAACGTGTAGGGGTAGAGGCAGCCGTCCCAGCCGACGACGTCGAAGGGATGCGTGGCGTAGGTGAGCCGGCTGCCGACGATCCCGGCCGAGGTCCGGTGCTTGACCAGCACCTCGACGTCCTCACTCTCGACCCCGCCCTCGACCAGGTGGGGCTGCGAGGGACCGTGCAGGTCGCGCTCGCAGTACGGCGCGTGCTCGAGCAGCTGCCCGTAGCGGGAGAGGTACCGCCTGGGCGGAGCGATGTGGCTGTTGGCCTCGATCGCGTACAGCCGCGAGGGCTCGGCCGGCACCCAGCGGTGGTCGGTCGCGCGGGGCACGACGACGTAGTCGCCGGCGCGGTAGGGCACGACCCCGAACACGGTCTCGACCGTGCCCGAGCCGGCCTGCACGAAGACGCACTCGTCGCCGATGGCGTTGCGGTAGAGCGGGGAGGCGTCGGTCCCGGTCACGACGTAGGCGATCCGGACGTCGGCGTTGCCCAGCACCAGCCGCCGCCCCTCGACCGGGCAGGCACCCACGCCGTCGGCGAACAGGTCGTGGAGCTTGAGGTGCCGGGGCTTGAGCGGGTGGTTGGGGGTGAGCCGCTGCTCGCCGAGCTCCCAGACCTGGCTGTCCACGATCGCCGACGGGACGCCGCGGTGGTAGAGCAGCGAGGAGTCCGAGGAGAAGCCCTCCTCGCCCATCAGCTCCTCGCGGTGGAGGCGACCCTCCTCGTCACGGTGCTGGGTGTGCCGCTGCCGCGGCACGGTGCCGACCTGCCGGTAGTAGCTCATCGTCCGTTATCCGATCCCTCGCGTCCGGTATGTCCTCCTCGAGTGTGGCAGAGCGGTCGCCGACCCGTCGATGCCCAGGGGTGGGTGCGTGCTACCCGTGGCCTCCCCCACCTGCGGCGATAATGAATCGCGGGCGGGGCCCTGCGGCGCCTACGCTGAGCGACGCCATGCGTGACTTCCCCCCGATCGTGACCGCGTTCTGGTCCCCCGACGGGGACCAGCCCTCGGCGACCCCCGACACCCGCAGCCCGGCGCGGTTCCTGCGCTGGATCGTGCGGCAGCAGGGGCCGGTCGTGTGGGTCGCCCTGCTGCTCGGCGTCTTCTGGCAGCTCCCGCTGATCGCGGGCCCGTGGCTGTTCGGTCGCGCGATCGACCGCGGCATCCTGCCCGGCGACGCCTCCTCGGTCGCGGGCTTCTCCGCCCTGATGCTGCTCGTGACCGTGATCGGCGCGGTGTTCGGCATCCTGCTCCACACCCTGATCGTCCGGGGCTGGCTGATCAGCCTCTACGGCACGACCATGATGGTGACCCGCAAGGCCGCGCAGATGGGCCACGTGCTGCCACGCCGCTCGCCCACCGGCGAGATCCTCAGCGTCGCCTCGAGCGACTCCGACGAGTTCGGCGCGATGAACGAGATCATCGCCCGTGCCGGCTCGCAGCTGGTGTCGTTCCTGGCCGTCGCCGTGATCGTGCTGGCCACCTCGCCGCGGCTCGGCGTCGTCGTCCTGGTGGCCGCCCCGATCCTGGTCGCCGTGGCGCTGCCGTTCCTGCGCCCCCTCCACCGGCGGCAGCAGGTGGAGCGCGCCCGCAACTCCGAGCTCACGTCCATGGCCACCGACATCGTCGCCGGGCTGCGGATCCTGCGCGGCATCGGTGGCGAGCAGACCTTCGGCCGCAACTACGCCCGCCAGTCGCAGAGCTCCCGGGAGGCCGGGGTCGCCGCCGGCATCTGGCAGGCGGTGATCGAGGCGCTCGGCGTGCTGTTCTCCGGCGTCTTCCTGGTGCTGCTGCTCTGGCTCGGCACCCGGGAGGTGCAGGAGGGCCGGCTGAGCATCGGCGAGCTGGTCAGCTTCCTCGGCTACGGCCTCTACCTGATCGGCCCGATCCGCACGTTCTTCGAGTTCGCCCAGAAGATCACCCGCTCGCTGGTGAGCTCCCGCAAGGCGATCGCCATCTTCGAGCACACCCCGCCCTGGCACGAGCCCGAGACGCCCACGGCCCTCGACGGCACCGCCGGGCTCCACGACGAGGTGAGCGGCTTCACCGCCCACCCGGGCGAGCTCACGGTCGTGGTCAGCGCGCTGCCCGAGCACTCCGCGCGGCTCGCCGACCGGCTCGGCCGCTACCTGCCCCCGGACACCGAGCCGGTGGCCGAGGAGCTGGAGGAGGGCCTCAAGGGGCGCGCCGCGCGGCGGGCCCGCATCGAGCGCGCCCGCCGCCGGGCCGAGATCGCCGTCCGCGACGCCGAACGCGCCCGCGGCCGGTGGGGTGCCTCGCTGGGCGGGGTGGACCTCGCGGCCGCCAGCCTCGCCGACGTACGCCGCACGGTGCTGGTCAGCGACACCACCAGCCAGCTGTTCGCCGGCACCCTGCAGGACGCCGTGGACCCGCACCGCCGGCTGACCCGCGAGCAGGCCGAGGAGGCGCTGCTCGCCGCCAACGCCGAGGACGTCTACGACGCGCTCCCCGGTGGCTGGCAGGGCGAGCTCGACGAGCGCGGCCGGGGGCTCTCGGGCGGCCAGCGGCAGCGGGTCGTGCTGGCCCGTGCGCTGGCGGCCGAGGCCCCGGTGCTCGTGCTGGTCGAGCCGACCTCGGCGGTCGACGCCCACACCGAGGCCCGGATCGCCGAACGGGTGAGCGGGCTGCGGGCCGGCCGGACCACCGTGGTGTGCACCGTCTCCCCGCTGTGGCTCCACCACGCCGACCGGGTGGTGCTGCTCCGCGACGGACTGGTGGTCACCGAGGGCCGCCACGACGACCTGCTGGCCCACGACACCGCCTACCGCGAGGTCGTCGCCCGCGCCCTGGACGAGGGGGTCACCGCATGAGCGCGCTGCTGTCCTCCTCGGCCGAGACCTGGTCCGACCACGCCGACGAGGCCCCCGTCGTCGACCCGCGGCTGCTCCCGCCCGAGGACGCCACGGCCGGCGAGCGGTTCGCCGCCTGGCGGCTGCGCCACCACCTGCGGCGCGAGGAGGCCGACCGGGTCTACGAGGCCACCCGCAACCCCGCCCGGGGCTGGCCGGTGGCCGGCGACCGGGTCGTGTTCCGGTTCTTCGGGACCCTGATCTCCGAGCGTCGCGGGATGGTCACGGCGCTGGTCGTCCTCAACGCGCTCGCCGCCGGCCTCGGGCTCGTGGTCCCCGAGCTGCTCGGCGACCTGGTCAACCTCACCGTCGACGGCGCCGGCGGCCTCGACCGGCTGGCGCTGACCGTCGTCGCGGTCGTGCTCGCCCAGTCGCTCGCGACCTTCCTCGCCCAGCGCACCTCCACGGTGTTCGGCCAGGACCTGCTGGCCTCGGCGCGCGAGTACATCGTCCGCACGATCCTGCGGCTCCCGGTCGGCAAGGTCGAGAGCGCCAGCACCGGGGACCTCGTGACCCGCGTGACCCGCGACGTCGGGACGATGAGTCGGGCCGTGCAGTTCGGCGTTCCGATGGCGATCATCTCGCTGCTCACGGTCGTGATGTCCGTCGGCGCGATGCTGCTCAACTCGTGGCTGCTGGCCGTGCCGTCGCTGCTCGTGATCGGCAGCAGCTTCTACGCCGTCCGCAGCTACCTGCGCACGGCCCCGCGCGGCTACATCACCGAGGGGGCGACCTACTCCCGGATCAACACGACGCTCACCGAGACCGTCGAGGGCGCACGCACCGTCGAGGCGCTCGGGCTCTCCGACCGCCGGGTGCGGCAGGGCGACGACGACATCGCGGTGTCCTCCCAGGCCGAGCGCTACACGATGTCGTTGCGCAACCTGCTCTTCGCCGTCATCGACATGGCCTTCAACACCCCGCGCGTGGTCACGCTCGTGGTCGGGGCGTGGGGCTACGCCCAGGGCTGGGTCGACCTGGGCCAGATCACCACCGCGGTGCTGTACGTCGAGGCGCTGAGCGGTCCGCTGGACCGGCTGGTCGGCGAGCTGGACCGGCTGCAGGTCGGCGCGACGTCCACGGCCCGGCTGCTCGGCATCGCCGAGGTGCCGCCGGACCGCGAGCCGGGCGAGCGCCTCCCCGACGGCGTCGAGCTGGTCGGCGAGGACCTGCGGTTCGCCTACCGCGAGGGTCACGACGTGCTGCACGGCGTCGACCTGCGGCTGCGCACCGGCGAGCGGCTGGCCGTGGTCGGGCCCTCGGGGTCGGGGAAGTCGACGCTGGGCCGGCTGCTGGCGGGCATCAACCGCCCGCGCACCGGCTCCGCCCGGGTCGGCGGGGTCGAGCTGGTCGACCTGCCGCTGGAGGTGCTGCGCACCGAGGTCGCGCTGGTCACCCAGGAGCACCACGTCTTCATCGGCACCGTCCGCGACAACATCGTGCTCGCCCGTGAGGACTCCGACGACGACGCCGTGTGGGCGGCGCTGCGCGCCGTCGGCTCCGACGAGTGGGTGCGCCGGCTGCCGACCGGCCTCGACACCCGGATCGGCTCGGGCCAGAACGCCCTGACGCCGGCGCAGGCCCAGCAGATCGCGCTGGCGCGGCTGATCATCGCCGACCCCCACACGCTGGTGCTCGACGAGGCCACGTCGCTGATCGACCCCCGCACCGCCCGCTCGTTGGAGGGGTCGATGAACGTGCTGCTCGAGGACCGCACCGTCGTCGCCATCGCCCACCGGCTCCACACCGCCCACGACGCCGACCGGATCGCGGTCGTCATCGACGGCGAGATCGCGGAGCTCGGCAGCCACCACGAGCTGGTCGAGCTCGACGGCGAGTACGCCGCCCTGTGGCGGGCCTGGACCAGCTGACCAGCCCCTGGTCAGCCCGTGGTCAGCGCAGGCTCATCGAGCCGGAGACGTCCGGCTCCCAGGGCAGGGCGGCGTCCTCGGCGATCCGGGCGTCGAGGGCGGCCGCGACGTCCTCGGGCCACGGCGCCGTCCGGCGGGTCTCCATGTCGATGTGGAGGAAGACCTCCTCCATCACGAAGCTGAGCTGCTGGTGGGTCTCGTCGAGCAGGTAGACCAGCGCGTGGGCCGCCCGCTCCGAGCGACCGAGCAGCCGCACCCGGGCCGACATCCGGTCCCCGGTGCGCATCTCGGCGAGGTAGGTCAGGTGGTGCTCGGCGGAGAAGCACGCGTGGCCGAGCGCGGGCCAGTTCTGCAGGATGCCCTGCGGGACGAGCGACTCGTCGAGGCCCTCGCTGGCGATGCCGGTGTAGTGGCGGACGTTGAGGTGGCCGTTGGCGTCCTCGAAGGCCATGGGCACAGGCTGCTCGGCGTAGGCCGGGAGGACGGAGAGCTGCTCGTACGTGGGGTGCGGTGCGGTCACGGCGTACGACCCTACCGTCCGAGCCTCACAGCGCAGGACAGGCTCAGAACAGCTGCGGCACGAAGGTCTGCTCGTGCATCGGCGGCCGGAGGTACGGCTCCTCCCGCATCTGCGGGATCTCGACCACGTCGGGTGCCACGTCCTCGTAGTCGAAGCGGCTGAGCAGGTGGCTGATGCAGTTGAGCCGCGCGGTCTTCTTGTCGTCGGACGGGACCACGAACCACGGCGCCTGCTTGATGTCGGTGTACTGCAGCGTCGTGTCCTTGGCCATCGAGTAGCGCACGTACAGCTCGTGCTCGGCGAGGTCCATCTCCGAGAGCTTCCAGCGCTTGAGCGGCTTGGCGTTGCGCGCCTCGAACCGCTTGCGCTGCTCCTCGAAGCTCACCGAGAACCAGTACTTCAGCACCACGATCCCCGACCGGACCAGCATCCGCTCCAGCTCGGGGCAGCTGCGCAGGAACTCCTGGTGCTCCTCCTCGGTGCAGAAGCCCATCACCCGCTCGACGTTCGAGCGGTTGTACCAGGAGCGGTCGAACAGGACCATCTCCCCCGCGGCCGGCAGCTGGGCGACGTAGCGCTGGAAGTACCACTGGGTCCGCTCGCGCTCGGTCGGCTGGGGCAGCGCGACCACGCGGACGGTGCGGGGGCTGGTGCGCTCGGTGATCGTCTTGATCACCCCGCCCTTGCCCGCCGACCCCCGCCCCTCGAAGATCACCAGGACCCGCAGGCCCTGCCGCTGGATCCAGTACTGCAGCATCACCAGCTGTTCCTGGAGCCGCTCCATCTCCTGCTCGTAGACGGAGGTCCGCAGCTTGCCCGCCTTGGTGTAGTCGGCACGGTCGCGCGCCCGCGCGGCCAGCTGCTCGTCGTCCGCACCCTCCGGCGGTCGGGTCGCTTTGGTCATGCGCACCTCCTCCGCCCAGCGTCGGCCGGTGGGGCGTGGCGGTCAAGGTGCCGTCCCGAGGCTGTCCCCCGGTCAGCCCTCGGGGAGCTCGGCGAAGGCCTGCTTCGTGGCGCGGTACCAGCCCATCGACTGCTTCGGTCGCCGCCACCGACCCTTCATGTCGTCGCGCGCCTGCTGGTGCGACGCGTCGCCGTTCTTGACCGCGTCCTTGAGGTGCCGGTCCTGGGCCTTGATCACCTCGTCGGCCGTCTCACCGCGGTGCGGCAGGTCGCACGGTCCGCCCAGCTGCCGGCAGGTCATCGTCCTCATCGAGAGTTCTCCTCCGTCGTGGCGCCACCCCCGTCGGGCGGCTGTTGTCCTGATGACGCTGCCGAGCGGCCGAGTGTGACCGGGCGGTCGCGCTCGCGCCGGACGATCCCGGCCAGCAGCTCCGGTGCGGCGCGGAAGGTGATCTCGCGGACGACGCCGTCGACGACGGTGAAGTCGAAGACCACCCTCGCCTCGCCCCGGTGGAACCACGCCGCGCCCGGCCGCTCGCCGACGAGGACCGGCAGCGCTGCTGCCGCCGCTCCGTCGAAGAAGGTCGCGATCTGCTGCTGCCCGTCGAGGCGCTCGGGCGTCCCGGCGGCCAGCGCGGCCCGGTCCGCCCGGACGGCGGCGTCGGGGGCGAGCAGCTGCAGCAGCCGGGCGAAGTCGCCCTCCCGGGCCGCGGCGAGGAACGCGTCGACCACCTCCCAGTCGGCCAGCGGGTCCTCGGGGGCCGGCTGCCTGACCTTGCTGCGCGCGCGGGAGGCGAGCTTGCGGGCCGCCACCGGGGTCGTGTCGAGCACCGAGGCGATCGTGGGGAACGCGAAGCCGAAGCTGTCGTGGAGCACGAAGGCGACGCGCTCGGCCGGCGTGAGCCGCTCGAGCACCACCTGGAGCGCGACCCCGACGGTGTCGGCCAGCTCGACCTCGTCCGCGGGGTCGGGCGCAGATCCCGGGGGCTCCAGGTCCGGCTCGGGGGTCGGCGTACGCCGCCGGAGCCGGTCGAGGCAGAGCCGCACCGTCACGGTGGTCAGCCAGGCCGGCAGGCTGTCGATCTCCGTGTCGCTGCCGTGCAGCCGCAGCCACGCCTGCTGCACGACGTCCTCGGCCTCCACGGGATCGGCCAGGATCTTGCTGGCGAGGCCGTGCAGCCGTGGCCGCTCGGCGACGAAGAGGTCCGTCTGGTGCATGGGTCCCAGCCTTTCACTGCGGGGTGTCCACGACTGACGGCTCGGCGGCGCGACGTGTGACCGGGCCCGCGACGTCGGACGCCTGTTGACCGGGACTGGGGCGTAGGGCACCGTGGCAGGGGACGCGCCGGCACTGACCGGCGCTGGGAGCCCGAGGTGCCCATGAGCCCGACCGACCGTCCGCCCACCCTGGTCCGCGCGACGCTGCGGCTGGAGGGGGCCACGGCCCTCGACGGCTCGATCGCGGCGATCCAGCCCTCCATCCGGACCGCCTTCGGCAGCGGCACCCGGGGCGCGCTGCTGCGCGGGGACTGGCTGGGACACGCCCTGCACCCGCTGCTGACCGACGTGGTGCTCGGCAGCTGGACCTCCGCCACCGTGCTCGACCTCGTGGGTGGACAGGACTCGCGCGCCGCGGCGCAGCGGCTGGTCGCGACCGGCCTGCTCGCTGCGGGCCCCACAGCCTGGACGGGCTGGGCCGAGTGGTCGGGGACCGGGGTCCGCGGGAAGCGGGTGGGGCTCGTCCACGCCGTGACCAACGGCGCCGCGGTCGGCATCTACGGCGCGTCCTGGCTGGCCCGCCGGAGGGGCCGGCACGGCGCCGGCGCACGGCTGGCGCTCGCCGGCGCGGGCGTCTCCGGGCTCGCCGCCTACCTCGGCGGCCACCTGGCGGCGGCACGCAAGGTGTCCAGCCACCACCCCGCCTTCGACGATGCCCCCGCCGAGGCCGGGGAGGTGGCACGGTGAGCGCCACGAAGCACCTGCTGGAGGCGCTGGAGCCGGTCGTCGCCGAGAACCTCGACCGTCACCTCGGGCTGGCTCAGGAGTGGCACCCCCACGACTACATCCCCTGGAGCGAGGGCCGGGACTTCGCGATGCTCGGCGGCGAGGACTGGTCCGCCGACCAGTCCCGGCTGTCCGAGACCGCCAAGACGGCGATGATCACCAACCTGCTGACCGAGGACAACCTGCCGTCGTACCACCGCGAGATCGCCACCCGGTTCGGGCGCGACGGCGCCTGGGGCACGTGGGTGGGTCGGTGGACCGCCGAGGAGAACCGCCACGGCGTCGCCATGCGCGACTACCTGGTCGTGACCCGAGGGGTGGACCCGGTGGAGCTCGAGCGGGCCCGGATGGACTACATGACCTCCGGCTACGACTCCGGCGACAAGACCTCGCTGGAGACGGTCGCCTACGTGTCGTTCCAGGAGCTCGCCACCCGGGTCTCGCACCGCAACACCGGCAAGGTCACCCAGGACCCCGTCGCCGACCGGATGCTCGCCCGGATCTCCAAGGACGAGAACCTGCACATGGTCTTCTACCGCAACATCGTCACGGCGGCGCTCGAGCTGGCGCCCGACGAGACCATGCGCGCGATCGCCGACGAGGTCATCGGCTTCGAGATGCCCGGCGCGACCATGGCCGGCTTCCGACGCAGCTCGATGATCATCGCCAAGGCCGGGATCTACGACCTGCGGCTGCACCACGACGAGGTGATCATGCCGATCCTGCGTCACTGGGACGTCTTCGACCGCACCGATCTCGGCGAGGTCGGCGAGCGGGCCCGCGACGAGCTCGCCACCTTCCTCGAGGGGTTGGACACCCAGGCGTCCCGCTTCGTGGAGCGCCGTGCCGAGGGGCGCGCCCGCGCCGCCGCGCGGTCCGACAGCGACGGGACCCCGGACATCGCCTCCTGACCCGACGATCCCCCGAAGAGGGTATGGATCGGGCGGCGCCCCCCGACGCATGGTGGAACATGACCTCCTTGCGATCGACGGACCCGCACCACGTGGACGCACCCGAGGTGCCGGTCTACGACCACCTGAGCTTCCTGTGCCGCACGATGCTGCCCGCCGAGGCCACCGGCGGCTCGTTCTCCCTCGTCGAGGAGCGCGGAGCCCTCGGCTGCATGACCCCGCGTCACGTGCACGACCGTGAGCACGAGACGTTCATCGTCCTCGACGGTGCGCTGGAGGCCTGGTCCGACGAGGGTCCCCAGCTGGTCGAGGCCGGCAGCCTGATCCACCTCACCGCGGGACGGGAGCACGCGTTCCGCGTCGCCTCGGCGTCCGCGCACTTCTACATCCTCATCACCCCGGGCGGCTTCGAGTCGTTCTTCCCCGCTACCGGCACGCCCCACCCTGCCTCCTTCGACGGCGAGCTCCCCGTGCCCGTACCGGTGCCGCCCGAGGCGGTCGGCGCTCTCCAGGAGGTGCTCACCCCCCTCGGCTGCACCGTCACCGGTCCACCGCCGTGGTAGCGGCCACCCGGACGAGCCGTCGAAGCGGCGGTCCGGGAGCCCGACCGGTAGATTCGTGTAGTGCCTGACACCCGCCCGCGCCGTACCTTCGCCGTCATCAGCCACCCCGACGCGGGCAAGTCCACCCTCACCGAGGCGCTCGCGCTGCACGCGCGGGTGATCAACGAGGCGGGCGCCGTCCACGGCAAGGGCGACCGGCGCGCCACGGTGTCGGACTGGATGGCGATGGAGAAGGCGCGCGGCATCTCGATCACCTCGGCCGCCTTGCAGTTCGTCTACCGCGACCACGTGATCAACCTGGTCGACACCCCTGGCCACAGCGACTTCTCCGAGGACACCTACCGGGTGCTCTCGGCCGTGGACTCCGCGGTGATGCTGGTCGATGCCGGCAAGGGGCTCGAGCCGCAGACCCTCAAGCTGTTCAAGGTCTGCGCGCTGCGTGGCATCCCCGTGATCACGGTGATCAACAAGTGGGACCGCCCCGGCCTCTCGGCGCTGGAGCTGATGGACCTGATCCAGGAGAAGATCCAGCTCCGCCCCACGCCCCTCACCTGGCCGGTGGGCGAGGCCGGCGACTTCCGCGGCGTCCTGGACCGCCGCACGGGCGAGTTCGTGAAGTACACCCGCACCGCCGGCGGCGCCACCCGCGCCCCCGAGCAGCGGCTGGGCTCCGCCCACGTCAGCGAGGACGACGCCCACCTGTGGTCGGCGGCGGTCGAGGAGCACGAGCTGCTCACACTCGACGAGGCCGACCACGACCAGCAGCGCTTCCTGGCCGGGGAGACCACGCCGGTCATGTTCGCCTCGGCCCTGCAGAACTTCGGCGTCGCCCAGCTGCTGGACCTGCTGCTCGACCTGGCTCCCGACCCCAGCCCGACCGAGGGGGTCGACGGCTCGGTGCGGAAGGTCTCCGACGACTTCAGCGCCTTCGTCTTCAAGGTCCAGTCCGGGATGAACAACGCGCACCGGGACCGGCTCGCCTACGCCCGGGTCGTGTCCGGGACCTTCGAGCGCGGCATGGTCGTCACCCATGCCACCACCGGCAAGCCCTTCGCGACGAAGTTCGCCCAGGCGGTCTTCGGCCGCGACACCACCTCGGTCGAGACCGCCGAGCCCGGCGACATCATCGGCTTCGTCAACGCGCAGGCGCTGCGCGTCGGCGACACCGTGTACGTCGGTGACGCCATCGAGTTCCCACCCGTCCCCAGCTTCGCCCCCGAGCACTTCGTCACCGCGAACGCCGGTGACATCAGCCGCTACAAGCAGTTCCGCCGCGGCATCGAGCAGCTCGACCAGGAGGGCGTGGTCCAGGTGCTGCGCTCCGACCTGCGCGGCGACCAGAGCCCCGTGCTCGCGGCGGTCGGCCCGATGCAGTTCGAGGTCGTCGAGGACCGGATGACCAACGAGTTCAACTCCCCGATCCGGCTCTCCCGGCTCGACTACCAGGTCGCCCGGGTGACCGACGCCGCAGGCGCCGCCGCCCTGGCGGGGATGCGCGGCGTGGAGGTCCTCCAGCGCAGCGACGGCACCCGGCTGGCGTTGTTCGTCGACCAGTGGCGCGCCAAGGTCACCGCCCGCGACAACCCGGACGTGATGCTCGAGCCGCTGCCCGCCGGTGGGGGCTGAGCGATGAGCATCCGGTCCGCCCTCGGCCAGTACGCCCTCGCCGTCGTGGTCTTCCTCGCCCTCGACCTGGTGTGGCTGACGCTGGTGGCGCCTGCCCTCTACGACCACTTCCTCGGCGACCTGCTGGCCGAGGAGCCCAACGTCGCTGCGGCTGCCGTGTTCTACGCGATCTTCGTGGCGGGGCTGGTGTTCTTCGTGATCGCGCCCGCCGAGTCCGTGCGGTCGGCCCTGGCCCGGGGCGCGGCCTTCGGGTTCGTCACCTACGCGACCTGGGACCTCACGAACCTTGCCGTGATCGAGGGGTTCCCGGTGGGGATCGTGCCGATCGACCTGGCGTGGGGCTCGTTCCTGGCCGCCGCGGTGAGCGGGACGACGTACCTGCTGTGGGGCCGGCTGGTGGCCCGCCGCTCGTGACCTCGACCGAGGCCTCGGCCACGTGGGCGCAGGCGCTGGCGTGGCGGATGGAGCGACAGCTGCTCGACCCGGTCGGGTCCGAGTCGGTCGCGGCGGTCGTCCGGCGGCTCGGCGCGGTGCTCTCGATGGACGAGTCGCTCGCCGAGCTCACCGTCCGCACCCGCTCGGTGACGTCGCGTCCGGGTGACCTCGCCGCAGCGCTGGCCGAGGGCGAGGTGGTCAAGGCGTTCGCGTTCCGCGGGGCGATGCACTACCTCTCGCCCGAGGAGGGCGGGGTCTACCTGGCTCTGCGGTGCGCCGGCCGGCAGTGGGAGCTGCCCAGCTGGGTCGAGCACTACCGGCTGACCGCGGAGCAGTGGCCGGACTTCCGCGCCACGGTGCGCGCGTCGCTGGGCGACGGGCCGCTGACCCTCGCCGAGCTCGGCCGGGCGGTGACGGCACACCGCACGTACCGACACCTGGCGCCGGTCTTCGACGAGGGCGCATGGACCCTGCTCAAGCCGCTGAGCTGGCAGGGCGACCTGAGCCTCGGCCCGCCCCGCGACGGCGAGCACACCTTCCAGCGCCTCGACACCAACCCGCGGTGGCGGGGTGTCCCCGATCTCGCCGACGCCGGCCCGCGAGCCATCACCGCCTACCTCCGCAGCTACGGTCCGGCGACCCGGGACCACCTCCACTACTGGCTCGGCGAGGGCCTGAGCGCGGGTCGCAAGCGGATCACGACCTGGTTCTCCGAGCTCGCGGACGACCTGGTCGCGGTCGACGTCGAGGGCACTGAGGTGTACGTCGTGCGCGAGGACGTCGAGGCCCTCCTGGCCGCGCGCCCGTCGGAGGCGGTGCGGTTCCTCCCCGGGCACGACCCGTGGGTGATCGGTCCCGGCACCAAGGACGTCCACGTCACGCCGCCGCCCCTCCGGGACCTGATGACCCGCAAGGCCAACCCGGTGGTGGTCGGTGGCGTGGTGTGCGGGACGTGGGCGCGCAAGGACCACGAGCTCAACGTGGCTTGGCTGGACGCGCGTCCGGCGCCGGTGGCAGCCATCGAGGACGAGGCCAGTCGTCTGGCCGGGCTGCTGGGGCGGGAGCTCGACCTGAGGCCCCTGATCCGATGACGCGTGGACCGGATCAGATCCACCCGTTCGCCTGCGCGACCCGTGCGGCTTCGGCCCGGGTCGACGCACCGGTCTTGCCGATCGCGGCCGAGAGGTGGTTGCGGACGGTGCCGACGGAGAGGTGGGCGCGCGCAGCGATCACCGCCACGGGTGATCCGTCCATCGCGAGCAACAGGATGTCCGACTCCCGAGCGGTGAGCGGCGACGGGCCGGAGATCAGCGACTCGGTCGCGAGGCCCGGGTCCACCACACGGAGGCCGGCATGCACCCGGCGTACGGCGTCGGCGAGCTCGCGCGCGGGCGTGTCCTTGACCAGGAAGCCGGCGGCGCCGGCGTCGAGGGCCCGGCGCACGTAGCCGGGCCGCCCGAAGGTGGTCACGATCAGCGAACGCACGGCCGGCAGCTCGGCGCGCAGCTGCTCGGCCACCTCGAGGCCCGTGAGGCCCGGCATCTCGATGTCGAGCAGGCACACCTCCGCGCGCGCCGAGCGCGCGGCCGCCACCACCTCGTCGCCGCGGCCGACCTGGGCAACGACCTCGAGGTCGGCCTCCAGGTCGAGCAGTGCCGCGAGCGCGCCCCGGACGAGCGCCTGGTCGTCGGCCAGCAGGATCCGGATCACGGCAGCACCACTTCCACGCGGGTGCCGCGGGCGCCGGAGAGGGAAAGGGTGCCCCCTGCCGTCGACACGCGCTCGCGCATGCCGAGCAGCCCGTTGCCGTCGTGGGTCCCGTTCGCCTCGAAGCCGGTGCCGTCGTCGGCGACCACCAGCCCGGTCGGCGAGAGCTCGATCGTGACCGTCGTCGCGCCCGCGTGCCGGACCACGTTGGTCACCGACTCCCGCAGCACCCAGGCCAGCAAGGTGCGGTGACGCGGATCGGTGTCGGCGACGGCGCCGACCAGGCGAGTCGCGATGCCGGCATCGGCGAGCACGCGAGGCACAGCGGCCAGCTCAGCCTCGAGGTTCGCTGCCCGCAGGCCGCCGACGGTCGAGCGGACCTCCGCCAGCGCCTGCCGCGCGATCTCCTGGACCGACGTCAGCTCCTCTCGAGCCCCCGCGGGATCGACGTCGATGAGCCGGGCAGCGAGCTCGGCCTTGATCGAGAGCGCCGTCAAGGAGTGACCGAGCACATCGTGCACGTCGCGGGCGACCCGATCACGTTCGGCCACCAGCGCCAGCTCCGCTCGGGCCTCCGCGGACCGTCCTTCGAGCTCCGAGAAGACCCGCAGCGCTGTGAAGAAGCCGATGAGCGGCCAGACCAACAGGAAGAAGAAGGCCGGGAAGTCGCCACCGATCAAGGAGAGCACCGGCAACAGGGCGCTCATGGCCGTGGTCCACTTCCACCACGGCGCCGGCACCATCAGCGCGGAGAACGCCCCGAGGTAGGGCGTGAGCCCGATCGCCTCGATGCCGATCACCGGCACCGTCCCCAGACCGAGCAGCAGCATGACGAACCAGATCGTCAGCGCGTGGTCGCGCCACACGCTCCATCCGAGCAGGTAGACGACCGCGTAGGCCGCGAGCAGCGTCAGCACCACCCCCTTGACGGCTGTGGACGCGTCGGTCTCGAAGGTCTCGATCACCGGGTAGGCGAGGAAGACCAGCCAGATCGCCGCGACCACCCACGCCCACCGCTCCCACGGCGAGTCGGCGGGGGCGGCGTCGGCGAGAGGGGAGGTCACACCCGCTCCCGGCGTCGGCGCAGACCCCAGACCGCCAGCGCCGCGAAGATCACCGTCCACGCGCACACGTTAGCGAGCAACAGCCACACCGAGTCGTGTCCGGCGTCGATGGGCAGGTAGCCCTCCGAGATCGGGTAGCGGGCCAGACCTGCATAGCCGTAGAGCGGGGTGAAGCGGCCGATCTCCAGGATGATGCCGTCCATCGGCGTGAACACGTTGCCGAGGAAGCTCATGATCACGATCAGCCCGGAGGCGATGCCGGAGGCGTTCTCACCCTTGAAGATCAGGCACATCGCCAGGCCGTAGACCGCGAACAGGGCCGAGCCGAGCCACACGATGCCGGCGCTGGCCAGCCAGTCGAACGCGTCGCCCGACGAGCCGGTGGCCGCGCCGATCGCGTAGATCAGTGCGATCGGGACGGCCGCGACCAGCATCGCCACCGCGGTCTTGATCGCCACGAAGGCCAACGGCGGCAGGGGCGTCAGCGCGACCTGCCGTCCCCACCCCATCGTCTGCTCGGTCGCCGCGGCCCCGGCGACCGTCGTGGTGGCCGTGACCGCGCCGTACGCCGCCATCGAGACCATGACGTACATCGCGACGTTCGCACTGCCGTACGCCTCGCCGTCGCCCATCCCGAACACGAAGAACAGGAACGCGGGAAGTGCCACGATGAAGAACATCCCCACCTTGTCGCGCAGCTGTCGCTTCAGGTCGAGGCCGGCGTAGGTGGCCGCCAGGGGTCGGGTCGCGGGCGCACGCGTGGCCGTCGTGACCTGGGTGTCGGGGATCGCGGTCGTGGTCATCGCAGGGCCTCCTCGGCCTCGGTGGGGGCGCCGGTGAGCTCTGCCCCGGTGAGGGCGAGGAACGCGGCCTCGAGGCTGGCGCTGGCGACCTCGAGCTCGGTGATGCCCAGCGGTGCGACGGCCTGGCGGACCTCGTCGAGCCAAGCCCGGTCGATGCCGTCGGCCCCCAGGACGTGGGCTGGTGGGTGGATGGTCATCGTCTGGCCGCCGTACGCCGCGCGCACCTCGGCGGTCGGGCCGTCGGCCCTGATCCGGCCACGGGCCATCAGCACGGTGCGGTCGGCGAACGCGTCGGCCTCGGCGAGGTAGTGGGTGGCGAAGACGATGGTGCGTCCGTCGGCGGCGTCGGCGCGCATGGTGTCCCAGAACTCCTGACGCGCGCCGACGTCCATGCCGGTCGTGGGCTCGTCGAGGATCACCAGGTCAGGGTCGGGGACGAGCGCCAGGGCGAACTTCAGCCGCTGCTGCTCCCCGCCCGAGCAGGCCTTCACCAGCCGGTGGGCGAGCGGGCCGAGCCCGGCGCGTTCGATGACCACGTCGACCCGCTCGGGCCGTCCGTGGAGGGCCGCGATCGCTCGGATCGTCTCGCGCACGGTGAAGTCCGGCAGCAGCCCGCCGGTCTGCATGACGGCGGAGACGCGCCCGTCGTCGACGGCGCGCTGCGGGGTCTCGCCGTACACCTCGACCGAGCCGCTGGTCGGTGAGGTCAGCCCCAGGAACATGTCGACGGTCGTGGTCTTGCCGGCACCGTTCGGACCGAGGAAGGCGACGATCTCGCCGGATCCGATGGTCAGGTCGATGCCGTCGACCGCGGTGACGGTCTCGCCGCCCTGGGCCCGGAACCTCTTCGTCAGGCGGGCCGCCTGGAGTGCTGGTGTGGTCATGACCCAAGCCTGAGACTTGGCGCGCCTGGAGTTCGGGGGGAGTTGTCACGACCTGGGCATGACACCTGTCACGGCTGGCCGGTCGTGAGGGTCCCCCACCGACGAGGTGGACGCGCTCCAGCCACCCGTCGGGCAGCAGCGCCCGGCTCAGCCTTCGGCGCCCTCCTCGTTCTGGAACCACAGGCACTCGGGCCCTGGCTGGCACCACTGCCCGCCCCACCGTGGCGACAACGGCGCGAGCACGGGAACCGCGGCCGCTTCCATCACGGTGAGGGTGGGCAGCTCCCCGTAGGGCAGGGGACAGGTGGTCTCCACCAGCACAGGGTCGTCGAAGGCGACACCGACCTCGGCCGGCACGGGCCACACCGCCGTCTCCCAGAGGGCGCACGCCCGGACCAGGGACTCCTCCTCGCGACTGCTGCGCACCTCCTCCCCGGTGCCGAGGGAGTACACGACGTCCGTGGCGGTCACCCGGACGCCGGTCAACGGGCTCTCCGTGTCACCGGGTGCACGCGTGTCCGTGTACTCACCTCTCGGGTCCCCGACCAGCCGCTCGCCGACCGGAAGCTCCAGGCACTGCTCGTCGGTGGCGGCACACTGGACGACCGGCCCCGTCTCGTCGGGGTCCCACGGCTTGACCGCGATCACCCGGGTGCTGTCGTAGCCGCCGGAGTACCAGATCACCGGCTCCCGGACCGTCAAGGAGCCCAGGACCAGCGGCTCCTCCCCCAGGGCGAGCGCCTGGGTCTCGGCCTTGAACGGACCCGAGCCCTCGCTGTCCTGGATGTCGCGGCGTTCCGTCACGGTCCGGGTCACGGCGGCGTCACCGTCCAGCTCGAACGTCACGGCGTCGCCCTCGATCCGCACCACGATGCGCTCCGCACCGTCGGCGCGGAGAGCGGCGAAGCCTCCCGGGATCTCCTCCGACCTCTCCTCCGCCCACTGCTCCGTCGTCGGGACCAGCGCGCCGTACCCGCCGTCGTCCACGGCGTGCAGGTACGGCCCGCAGCCCGCGACCCCCGCCCCCACCAGGAGCACCGCGGCTGCCCCGCATCTCACTCGTGCTGGTCGCCACACGTGCACCACCTCTGCCACCAACGTAGTGACTGCCGATCAGCGGCAAGAGGGCCTTTGGTCACCCAGACCCGGGATGCCGGTAGGAGACGGCGCACGCTGCGGACCAGAGCGGTTCAGCCGCGATGGCTGAGCACGTTCACCACGGAGCCGGCGCTCGTGCGAACGAAGAACCGACGCACGCCCCAGGCCTCGTCCTGAAGCGGATGGACGATCTCCGCACCGCTCTCCTGAGCCCGCCGATAGGCGGCGTCGACATCCGGCACCTCAACCGACATCTCCGGGTTGCACGGCGCGGACTGGTCGGTGTCCATCACGCTGAACTGGGCACCGCCACGCGTTCCGAGGGTCGCCACCCACCCCAGGTCCATGAGCACGTCGAGGCCGAGCAGCTCGGAGTACTCCCGCACCGCGGCGCCAACGTCGCTCACCGTCAGGATCGGCACAGCTCGAAGCAAGTCCATGCCCCCACCCTAGGCAGGGACAGACCCGACGAGTGACGCCCGCATGACGACACGCGGTCCGAACTCGTCGAGCCCCAGGGCAGCCTCGAACGTGCGTCGCTGAGCCATCGCCGGGTGTGGGTCAGGGTCCTCAACGCAGCCGAGAGTGGCATAGAACGGGCCGTTGAAGAGCAGGTCCCGAAAGGTCGTGCCCGTGATGGCCGAATAGCCGAGGGCGCGTGCCGCACCAGCAACCGACAGCAGCAATCCCCGCCCGATTCCCTGTCGTCCGAACTCGGGGACGACCGAGACTTGATCGAGGACGATCAGGTCGGGGGTCAACTCCGTCAGCCGAGCCATCCCGACGACCCGCTCATCGAGCTCGGCGACGACAGCGAGGGTCCACCCAGAAGGCTCCTCGAAACCCTCGGGAAGGCTCAGATCACCAAGCCGCACCTCATGAGCAGCAAGAAGCGCGTGTGCCGCATCTTCGACGATCGCCATGGCAGCCGCGTCCTTCGCTGTCGCACGGCGATAGGTCAGCACGGCCTCGTCCCCACTCACGGCTCGACGATAACCCGGTACACGGACACCTGGCCCGTGGACGAGAACGACGAAGGCCCGAGCTCGCAGGCACGATCGTGCGCATCGCGGCGAGGTGACGATGGCACAGACAAGCCGACGTGGCTTGTCAGTGGGCGCGGCTAGCGTCAGCACATGGACCTCGACCTCGCGCTCGATCACCTCGATGCGGCCGGCACGCTGGCCGCGGTCGAGGGTGGGTTGATCGCGCGGCGGGCGGCGGAGGCGCGGGACCTGGCGCTGGCGGCCCACTGGGCCGACCTGCACGCGAGCGACCCGCAGCTGGGGCGGGGCGGGCGGCGCGAGTGGCGCGGCGGCGACCGGCTGGTGCAGGTCGGCGGTGACGGGACCCCGATGCTGCAGGAGCTCTGCCTCTCCGAGCTCGCGGTCGCCCGCCGGGTCCACCACCACTCCGCCCGGGCCGCGGTGGCCGACGCGCTCGACCTCCGACACCGGCTGCCCCGCTGGTGGGCGGCCGTGCAGCGGCTCGACCTCGAGCCCTGGATCGCCCGGAAGGTCGCGGTGCTGAGCCGGCCCCTCGACGCGGTCGCCGTCCGCGTCGTCGACGCCTCGCTCCCCGACGACCTCGGCGAGGTCTCCCCCGCCCGCGTCCTCGAGGTCGTGCGCGCCAAGGTGATCGAGGCCGACCCCCAGCGCCACGCCGACGCCCTCGAGGCGGAGAAGAAGCGCCGCTACGTCTCGCTCGGCCGGATCGACGAGTTCGGCCTCCAGCACGTCCTCGCCCGGATCCGCGCCGGCGACGTGGTGTGGATCGACGCCATGATCGAGCAGGTCGCCGACCTGCTCGCACCCCGCTTCCCCGACGGTACGACGCGCGACGAGCTGCGCTCCGAGGCCTTCAGCTGGCTGGCCCGCCCCGCCGAGCTGCTCGAGCTCCTCGGCGGCGGCACCGGGGAGGAGCCCCACCTCGACCGGGCCCGTCCCCGCGCCGTCGTCTACGTCCATCTCAGCCAGGACGCCGTCCGCGGCGCCGGGGTCGCCCGGGTCGAGGACATCGGTCCGGTCCTGGCGAGCGAGGTCGCCACCTGGCTCGGGCACGCCCGTCTCACCGTCACGCCCGTCATCGACCTCGCCGACCGGATCGCCTTCGACGCCTACGAGCACCCCACGACCCTCCACGAGCGGATCCACCTCCGCAGTCCCGCCGACTGCTTCCCCCACGCCAACCAGGTCACCCGCCATCTCGACCTCGACCACGTCGCCGCCTACCAGCGCGGCAGCCCCGGACAGACCGGCGACCACAACAGCCAGCCGCTGGGCCGCACCGGACACCGGGCGAAGACCCACGCGGGCCATCAGGTCCGACAACTCGGGCCAGGCACCTATGTCTGGCGCACCCCCCACGGACTCACCCGGCTGGTCGACCACCTCGGCACCACGGTCCTCCCGCCCGGGATGTGCGACCTGCTCCTCACCAGTTGACGGTGACGCGCGAGCATCTCCGTCCTGCGACGGAGGCAGCGGACCGGCCCGCTCCCTAGGGTGGAGCCGTGAGCACCCTCGCCGACTTCTTCGCCCTCGAGGACGACTGGTCGCGACCGGTCCCCCGGGTGGGCCGGCGCGACGTCCTCACGGGCGCGGCGGCCGAGGCGGTCGGCCTGGTCACCCTCGAGCTCGCCCGCAGCGCCGGCGCCTTCGAGGACGTCGACGCCCCCTGGTGGGCCATCTACCTGGTGCTCACCGCCGCCGCCCTCGCGCTCGTCCTGCGCCGCCGCTTTCCCCTCACCGTCGGGCTCTACCTCGCCACCCACATGTTCGTCACCGGCGTCCTGATGGGGCCCGTGATGGGACAGCTGTCGCTGCAGATCTGCTACTTCCTGGGCCTGTTCTCCGCCATGGCCTGGGGAGTCAGCCGGCGTACGGCGCTGCTGGTCTCCAGCAGCATCCTCGTCTTCATGCTGTGCTGGATCGGCTGGCAGTTCGCCCTCGGCTCCGGCGTCCAGGAGTTCCTCGGCACGGACGCGCCGGAGGACACCGGCTTCCTCCCCGCCATCCCCGCGCTCGTGCTGCTCAGCTTCATCGTCAACGTCGTCTACTTCCTCGGCGCGATCATCGGCGGCCAGGTCGCCTGGCGCAGCGCCCGGCAGCGGGCCGCGCTCGCCACCCAGGCCGCCACCATCACCGAGCAGGCCGACAGCCTGCGCCGCCGCGCCGTCGTCGACGAGCGGCTCCGGATCGCCCGCGAGCTGCACGACGTCGTCGGCCACCACGTCTCCGTCATCGGCGTCCAGGCCGCCGGTGCCCGACGCGTCCTCGACCGCGACCCCACCGGCTCCGGCGCCACCGCCTCCGACGCGCTCGGCGCCATCGAGGAGAGCTCCCGCGAGGCGGTCACCCAGATGCGCACCCTGCTCGGCACGCTGCGCGACATCGAGGCCGTCGCCTCGGGCGACGGCACGCCCGCCGACGAGCCCGACCGCACCGCCGGCCCCGGTGTCGCCGACCTCCCGGCACTGGTCGCCGAGCGGCAGACCGGCGTGCTGCGCACGTCCTACGACGTCGTCGAGGACCGCCCCGGCGCCGTCGACCGGCTGCCCGTCAACCTCGGCCTCACCCTGTTCCGTACGACGCAGGAGGCGCTCGCCAACGTGGTCCGCCACTCCACCGCCGGCACCGCCTCGGTCACGCTCCGCGTGCAGGAGTGCGGTCCGCGACCCTTCGCCGAGGTCGAGGTGCTCGACGACGGCCGGCCCCGCAGCGGCACCTCCGGCACCGGGCTGGGCCAGCTCGGGATCCGGGAACGGGCCGCCTCCCACCGGGGCCAGGTCGAGATCGGCGCCCGCGCCACCCGCGGCTACCGGGTACGGGTCCGGGTCCCCCTCCCGACGGAGTGCGACCAGGAGCGGCATGACTGACCGACCACTGCGGGTGCTGCTCGTCGACGACCAGGCGCTGGTCCGCTCGGGCTTCCGGATGATCCTCTCCGTCGAGCCCGACCTCGAGGTCGTCGGCGAGGCCGGCGACGGCGCCGAGGCCCTCGCCCTCGCCCGCGAGCTGCGCCCCGACGTCGTCCTGATGGACGTCCAGATGCCCCGCGTCGACGGCATCCGTGCCACCGCCGACGTCGTCGCCGAGGACCTCGGCAAGGTCGTCATCCTCACCACCTTCGACCGCGACGACTACCTCTTCGCCGGCCTGCGCGCCGGCGCCAGCGGCTTCCTGCTCAAGAACTGCGAGGCCGACCGGCTGGTCGAGGCGGTCCGCGCGGTCGGCAACGGGCACGCGCTGCTCTCCCCGGAGGTCACCCGCCGCGTCATCGCCGAGATGACGGCCGCGTCCCCGGCCGCCGCGCCACCCCCCGAGGAGGTGGCCGCGCTGGGCCGGCTCACCGAGCGCGAGCGGGAGGTGCTCGTGCTGCTCGGCGAGGGACTCAGCAACGCCGAGATCGCCGGACGCCTCGTGCTCGGCGAGGCCACCGTCAAGACCCACGTGTCCAACGTCCTGTCGAAGCTGCACCTGCGCGACCGTGTGCAGGCGGTCGTCCTCGCCCATCGGGCCGGTCTCGCCGGCTGACTCCGCCGTACGCCGGAGCGCGGATCTCCACCTCGCGGCGGATCACACCGCGCGGGATCGTCCCTAGCGTTGGCCGCATGATCCAGGTACGCGGACTGACCCGCCGCTTCGGCGAGCACACCGTCGTCGACGACGTCTCCTTCGACGTGCGGCCGGGGCTGCTCACCGGCTTCGTGGGCGGCAACGGTGCGGGCAAGACGACCACGATGCGGATGATCATGGGGCTGCTCGGCCTCAACGGCGGCGAGGTGCTCTGGGACGACCGTCCGATCACCGAGCTCGACCGCCGCCGCATCGGCTACATGCCCGAGGAGCGGGGGCTCTACCCCAAGCAGAAGATCCTCGACCAGCTCGTCTACCTCGGCGAGCTCAGCGGCCTGCGCAGCGGCGACGCCCGGCGTACGGCGAAGGAGTCCCTCGAGCGCTTCGGTCTCACCGACCGTTCCGGCGACCGGGTCGAGAAGCTCAGCCTCGGCAACCAGCAGCGGGTCCAGATCATCGCCGCGCTGCTCCACGAGCCGAAGGCGCTGATCCTCGACGAACCCTTCTCGGGCCTCGACCCGCGCGCGGTCGACTCCATGGTCGACCTGCTGCGCGAGGAGACCGCCCGCAACGTCCCCGTGCTGTTCTCCAGCCACCAGCTCGACCTGGTCGAGCAGCTGTGCGACCGGCTGGTCGTGCTCCGCGCGGGCCGGGTCGTCGCCCAGGGCACCGTCGAGGAGCTCCGCGCCCGCGGACCCCAGCGGCTGCGGCTGGTCACCGACCGCGACGCCGGGTGGGTCCGCGAGGTCCGCGGCCTGCACGTGGTCGACGTCGACGGCGACACCGCCCTGCTCGAGCTCGGCAGCACCGACGACGGTGCCCACGCCGCCCTCCGTCGCACCCTGCTCACCGAGGCCCTGTCCCGCGGCGAGGTCCACGAGCTCGCCGTCGTCCGCACCCCGCTCGCCGAGATCTACCGGGAGGTCACCGCATGAGCACCGCCGAACGCCCCTGGCTCCTCGTCGCCCGCCGCGAGGTCCTCACCCGGCTGACCGACAAGGCCTTCCTGCTCGGCACGCTGGTCACCTTCGTCCTCGTCTGCGGCTTCATCGGCTTCCAGATCTGGTCCGAGGAGGGCACCGACACCTACACCGTGGCCGCCACCGCCGAGGCGGGCGACACCGCCCGGCTGCTCGCCGAGCGGGTGCCCGAGGTCGACGACGCCGTCGTGGTCGAGGTCCTCGAGGTCCCCACCGACGAGGCCGGGGTCGCCACGCTCCGCGACGAGGACGCCGACGTCCTGCTCCGCCCCAGCGACGACGGCTGGACGCTGGTCGGCGACGAGGGCGTGCCCGGCGACCTCGCCGCCGCCAGCGAGACCGTGATCCGCGACGCCGCCCTGGCCGGCAACGCCGAGGCGGCCGGCACCTCCCTCAGCGAGCTCCAGCGCGGCAGCAGCCTCGACACCCGCCTGCTCCAGGGCAACACCGACCAGCAGGACTTCGCGCAGGGGATGGGGGTCGCGCTGGCCTTCCTCTTCTACTTCGCCGCCCTCGGCTTCGGCTACGCCCTGGCCGGCAGCGTGGTGGAGGAGAAGGCGAACCGGATCGTCGAGATCATCACCACCAAGATCCCGGTCCGGCAGCTGCTGATCGGGAAGATCGCGGGCAACGCGCTGCTCGCGATCACACAGACCGCCCTGCTGGTGGTCGTCGGCCTGATCGGCATCTCGTTCACCGAGCTCGGCGCCTACCTGCCGGCACTCTCCGCCGGCTTCGGCTGGTTCGCGGGGTTCTTCGTGATCGGCTTCTGCTTCATCGCCTGCTGGTGGGCGGTCGCCGGCGCCCTGGCCAGCCGGGCCGAGGACCTGCAGACCACGGCCACCCCGTTGTCGTTCCTGATGATGGCGGTGTTCTTCGGCTCCTTCCTCTTCGAGGGAGCCGCGCTGACGGTGGCGTCGTACGTCCCGCCGTTCTCCTGCGTGCTGATGCCGATCCGGGTGCTGCGCGGTGACGCCGCGCTGTGGGAGCCGTTCGCCGCGATCGGACTGCTGGTGCTGGCGATGGGGGCGACCGTCGTGCTCGCCGAGCGGATCTACCGACGGGCCCTGCTGCAGACCCAGGGCCGGGTGACGCTGCGCCAGGCGTGGAGCGCGGCCGACTGACGGGCCGCCACCGGCGCCTCCTAGAGTGACGAGGGTGACTCCGACCCTCGATCCCACCTGGACCGGCCTGGTCGACGACGCCGCGATCTTCCCGCCCGGCGACGCCCCGCTGCCCGACGCCGTCGCGGCGTACGCCGAGCGCCGGTCGGCGTGGTGGGCCGGCCTGGTCGGCTCCTTCGTCGTCGCCGACCAGCGGATCCCGGACGTCGACCGCCCGCTCCCGCTCGCGATCGTGGTGACCGGAGGCGCCGGGGCGGTCGGGCCGGCGCTCCGGCTCGCCGAGCGCCACGGCCACGAGGTCACCGGGGTCGAGGTGGCGCTGCGCGACCTCGACGACCTGGCCGGCAACGCCCGGCGGGTCGCGGCGGCCGTCGACGCCGCCGGGGCCGACCCCGAGCTGGTCCACGTCGAGCTCCCCGCGGTCCCCGACAGCGGCGGCTGGCTGCGCGCCGCCGACGCGGTGGCCGAGTCGGGGATGCGGTTGAAGTTCCGCACCGGCGGCCTGGAGGAGCACCTGTTCCCGACGCCGCCCGTCCTGGCGGGCTGGATCGACGCCGCCCTGGACCGCGAGACCCCGTTCAAGTGCACCGCCGGCCTCCACAACGCCCTGCGCCACCAGAACCCTGACGGCTTCACCCACCACGGGTTCCTCAACGTGCTGACCGCGACGATCCGCGCCTTCGACGGCGCGGCGACCGACGAGGTGGTCGCCCTGCTCGAGCAGACCGACGCCACCGCCCTGCTCGACGCGGTCGGGGACGGCGACCTGCGCCGTGCCCGCCGCTGGTTCACCTCGTTCGGCTCCTGCTCGGTGCGCGAGCCGTACGACGACCTGACCGCCCTCGGACTTCTGGAGGAACAGCCGTGACCGTGACCTGGGTGGAGGGCGCCGCGGGCTCCCTCTTCGATGTCGACAACCTGCCGTGGGGCGTGTTCTCCCGTCCCGGTGAGGAGCCCCGGGTGGGGGTCCGGATCGGCGATCTCGTGCTCGACGTCGCGCCGGTCGCGGCGGCGGAGATGCTGGACGTCCACCACGTGTTCCAGGAGCGCTCGCTCAACCCGTTGATGGCGGAGGGCCGCCAGGTCCGCGAGTCGCTGCGCACCTGGCTGACCGGGTTGCTGACCGACGAGACCGAGCGCGACCTGGTCGAGCCCCACCTGGTCCCCCTCGCCGACGTCGAGCTCCACCTGCCGGTCGAGGTCGCCGACTACGTCGACTTCTACGCCTCCCTCGACCACGCCACGAACGTCGGGAAGATGTTCCGCCCCGACGCCGAGCCACTGCTCCCCAACTGGCGTCACCTGCCGGTCGGCTACCACGGCCGCGCCGGCACCGTCGTGGCCAGCGGCACCGACGTGATCAGGCCGCAGGGCCAGCAGAAGGCGCCGGACGCCGACGCGCCGACGTTCGGGCCGTCGCGCCGGCTCGACATCGAGGCCGAGCTGGGCTTCGTCGTCGGGACCGGGACGACGCTGGGCGAGCCGGCCGCCGCGGAGGACTTCGCCGACCACGTCTTCGGCGTCGTCGGCCTCAACGACTGGAGCGCCCGCGACATCCAGGCGTGGGAGTACGTCCCGCTCGGCCCGTTCCTCGGCAAGTCGTTCGCGACCTCGATCTCCCACTGGGTCACCCCGCTGGAGGCGCTGGACGCCGCCTGGTGCGAGCTGCCGGGCCAGGACCCGGAGCCGCTCCCCTACCTCGCGCCCGGCCGCACGCAGGGCCTCGACATCGCGATCGAGGTCGAGATCGGCGGCGAGGTGGTCAGCCGGCCGCCGTTCTCCTCGATGTACTGGTCACCGGCCCAGATGCTGGCCCACCTCACCGTCAACGGCGCCTCGCTCCGCACCGGTGACCTGTTCGCATCCGGCACCGTCTCCGGCCCCGAGCCGGACCAGCGCGGCTCGTTCCTCGAGCTGTCCTGGGGCGGCAAGGAGCCCTTCGCCGGCGGCCGGACCTTCCTCGAGGACGGCGACACCGTGACCCTGCGCTACACCGCCCCCGGCACCGGGGGCGGCCGGATCGCGCTCGGTGAGGTCACCGGCACGGTGCGGCCTACACGCCCTCCCGGTCGTTGAAGCCGGGGTGCACGAAGGGCTCGCCCGCCCGCATCGACTCGATCGCCCCGGGGTGCACCCGCCGCAGGTGGGCGAGGCCCCGGGCCCGGTAACGCAGGATCTGCACGATCCCGAGCACCCAGAACAGGTACTGCACCGACATCGCGGCGCGGAAGTCGTCCAGGCCGTACGCCGCCATCCCGGCGGGCTGCCGCAGGTCGAGCACGATGCCGACCAGCGCCATCGTCGCCAGCGACGCGGAGAACCCGCCGATGTTGACCAGCCCGTTGGCGCGCCCCATCGACTCCAGCGGGGTGTAGGAGCGCGCGAGGTCGAAGCCGACCATCGACGCCGGCCCGCCGGCGGCGGTGGTCAGCACGAGCACGACCAGCAGCCACATCGGGGCCGGGGTGTCACGCAGCAGCACCGCCGTCCACGGCACCATCATCGCGACCACGATCCCGATCACCAGCCAGGAGCGGTAGAGCGGGATCCGGGTGACCAGCCAGCCGAGCGTCAGCCCGCTGACCACGACCCACGCCGCCATCACCATCAGCAGCGCGCTGGCGGTCGCCGGCGTGAGCCCCTGCCCGCGGACCAGGAACGGGAAGCCCCACAGCATCGTGAACACGGTCGCGGAGAACTGCGGGGTGAAGTGGGACCACATCCCGAGCCGGGTGCCGGGGTTGCCCCACACCGCCTGCACGGACCGGGCGAGTGCCCGGAGCTTCACGCGGGTCGGGCCGGTGGCGGCGTACGGCGAGTCCTTGACCACCAACGCCACCGCGACCATCAGCACCACCCCGACCGCCGAGGCCGCACCGAAGGCGGCCGTCCAGCCGAGCTCGCGCAGCGCCAGGGAGAGCGGCGCGGCCGCCAGGATCGCGCCGAGCTGCCCGACCTGCCCCGTCATCTGGGTGACCAACGGTGCCTGCCGGACCAGGAACCAGACCGACACCAGCCGGATCACGCTGACGAACACCATCGCGTCGCCGGCGCCGAGCAGCGCCCGCGCGACCACGGCCGCGGGGAAGGACTCCACGAACGCGAAGGCCAGCTGGGCGCCGGTCATCAGCACCAGCCCCGCCAGCAGCAGGGCGCGCGAGCCGAACCGGTCGAGCAGCACGCCGACCGGCACCTGCATCCCGGCGTACACCAGCAGCTGGAGGACCGTGAACAGCGCCAGCTGGGTCGCGTCGACACCGAACCGCTCGGAGGCCAGCAGTCCCGCGACGCCGAGCGAGCTGCGGTGGAACACCGCGAGCAGGTAGACCGAGAGGCCCACCAGCCAGATCACCCATGCCCGGCGGCGTCCGATGTCGTGGAGCTGCAAGGGCACCCGGTGATCATCGCAGGGGCCCACGGCAGCGCTCTCCAGCAGTCTGTCGGAAGCCACCCCAGTACTCCCTGACTCCTCTAGGCTGGGGGAACCCCCCACTTGCGAAGGTCCCCCATGACCCCGTGGCAGTCCCCCCGGCCCGCGGCGAGCGCCCCAGGGCGTCACGCCGCCGCCCGCGCGACCCGCGCGCGCATCGAGCCCGGAGCCCGGATCGCCGGCTGGGCGCACCTGCTCGGACGTCCCGGTCCGGAGCCGACGCGGTCGCGGCAGCTGGCCCACCTCGGTGGCCTGGTCTCGCTGCTCTCGCTGCTGATCTACCTGACCTGGCGCGTCGGGTTCACGCTCCCCGACGGGGGCCTGGACCGGGTGGCCGCGTGGTCGCTGATCACCTTCGAGGCGCTGCCGCTGGCCGGGCTGCTGGTGCGGATGGTGACGCTCTGGAACATCGACTCCCGGGGGCCCGACCCGGTCACCGCGGAGCACCCCGGTCCGCGCACCGTCGTGATGATCCCGACCTACAACGAGCCCGCCGAGGTGATCGCCCCGACCATCGCGGCGGCCTGCGACCTCGAGCCCGCCCACGAGACCTGGGTCCTCGACGACGGGGACCGGGCCTGGGTCGCCGACCTGTGCGCGGCGTACGGCGCCCGCTACCTGCGCCGCGACACCCACGAGCACGCCAAGGCCGGCAACATGAACCACGCGATGGCGGTGATGGCGCGGGAGGAGGCCGCCGGCGCCGCGCCGCTGGAGGTGATCGCGGTGCTCGACTGCGACCACGTGCCGCTGCCGACCTTCCTGACCGACACCCTCGGCTGGTTCGACGACCCCGGCGTCGCGCTGGTGCAGGCGCCGCAGAGCTACTACAACGCGGGCGCCTTCGACGACGACGGCGTCACGGGCGAGCAGGGCGTGTTCTTCCACGTGCTGCTGCGCGGGCGCAACCACGACGGCGCCGGTCCCTTCTGGTGCGGCTCCACGTCCCTGATCCGCACCTCCGCCCTGCGGGAGGTCGGCGGCATCGCCACCGAGACGATCGTCGAGGACATGCACACCACGCTGGGCCTGATCCGGGCCGGCTGGAAGACCGCCTACCACCACCAGTCGGTCGCCGTGGGTCTCGCGCCGGCCACCGCGGAGCAGTACCTGCTGCAGCGTCGCCGCTGGGGCATGGGCTCGATGCAGGTGCTGGCGCACGAGCGGCTCTGGGCCGCCAAGCGGTGGCTGTCGTGGCGCAACTTCTACGAGTACCTCAGCGGCACCCTGTGGTGGCTGGAGGGCGTCGCCACGCTGCTGGTCTTCGCGATCCCGCTGGCGATCCTGTTCAGCGGCGCCCAGACCTCGACGGCCGGTCCGCTCGCCTTCACCCTCGCCTTCACCTCCATGTTCGCGCTGCGGATGTGGGGCACCCGCCGGCTCTTCCGCGGGCACCTCCACTGGGGCACGGCCTTCGCGCTGCGGATCTTCCGGGTGCCCGTCGGCATCGCGTGCCTGTGGTGGCTGGTCACCCGCCGCACCCTGGCCTTCGAGGTCACCCCCAAGGCGGGCGCCAGCGAGCGCGTGCGCGGCAGCGTGCCCCGGATCCTGGTGGTGCTGCTGGTCGTCGTGAACGCCGCACTGCTCTACGCCGTGGCCGGCGTCCTCGACCTGGTCCCGTGGCGCACCGACACCACCTCGACCATCGCCTCCGGCTCCTGGCTGTTCGTCGTCGACATCGTGCTGATCCTCGGCACCCGCCGGATCACCGCGACCGACTACGCCACCTCACGGCGCAACGCCCACCGCGTCGCCGTCACCGCGACGGTGGAGGTCGACGGCCACGAGGGCGAGCTGGTCGACATCTCGGTCGGGGGGGTCGCGGTCCGCTTCCCCCGCGGCAACGCCCCGGCCGCCGACCGGGTCGAGCTGGTCCTCCCGGGTGCTCCGCCGGTGTTCGTCGCCGTGGTCAGGATCTCCCAGGAGGCCGCTCCCGCCGGAGGGGATCTGATCTCGTGCCGGCTGCTGGCCCATGACTGGGAGGGGCTGCGCACCCTGTCGCGCTGGCTGTTCCACACGCCCCCCGGCGTGGTGGCCGGCATGCCCGCCGGGGTCCCGGCCGTGGCGGCCACGCCGGGACGCCGTACGCCGGGCGCCGTCCGGTCCTTCGGGCACCACTCGGTGAGCGCATGAGCCCCGACCCGGACGACGCGCTCGTCGAGGACGGCCCCGACCGCGGGGCCTGGCTGGGCCTGCTCGTCGTCGGCGCTGCCCTGCTCGCGATCTCGACGCTCGTGGACTCGGTCGTCCTCGACCGGGTGGTCGCGGCGCTCGTCTCGCTCGCTGCGGTGGGCGCCGTGCTGTTGGGCCTGCGCCGCCACCGCTCCACCGTCCGGCGGCCCTGGCACCTGCTGGCCGGCGCGGCCGCGGCCGGCAGTGCCCTCACGATGCTGCCCGTCACCCCCGGCGGCGTGGTCTGGGACGTCGTCTGGCTCTGCGCCTCCGCGGTGATGCTGGCCGCGCTGCTCGCCTTCGCCCGCACCCGTGCCGTCACGCCGGCCAGCTGGATCGAGGGCCTGACCGTCGCCACCGGGCTCGCGCTGGTCGTGGTCGAGGGCGTGGTCGCGCCACTGGTCGGCAACGCGGCGACCCCGTGGCACGGCACCCTGGCGGCGCTCCCGCTGCTGACCGACCTGGTGGCCGTCGCGTGCGTCGTCGCGCTCACGACCACCCCGGGCACGACCTCCACCCGGGCCGCCCGCCTCCTCTTCACCGGCGTCACCCTGGCGTTCGTGGCCGATCTCGGCACCGCCCTGCTGGAGTCCCGCGACCTGCTCGCGAGCGCGGTGGTGGTCGGCTGGCTGCTGGCGGCGCTGTGCTGGGGCGCGGCCGCCCTGCACCCGACGGCCGTCGAGGTCACCGTCCGGGCCCCGGTGCGCGACACCTCCTTGAGCCGGCTGCGGCTCGCCCTCGTCGTCGTGGCTGCTGCCGTCGGGCCGGCCATGGTGGCGGCCGACCAGCTGCTGCCGTCGCCGCCCCACAAGACCACGGTCGTCGTCGGATCCATGGTGCTCTACGCACTGCTGCTGGCCCGGCTGGTCGTCGCCGTCCGGCAGATCGAGGCGGCGGCCGTCGCCCGCGACGAGCTCCAGGCACAGCTCGTCCACGACGCCGCCCACGACCCGCTCACCCAGCTGCCCAACCGTGGTCGCGGCCTCTCGCTCGTGCGTCGGGCGCTCTCCGACGACCGCGGGTCCGGCGAGACGACCGCCGTGCTGTTCCTCGACCTCGACGGCTTCAAGTACGTCAACGACACCCTCGGCCACAAGGCCGGCGACACGGTGCTGCGGCTGGTGGCCGACCGGCTCCGGGGCGCGGTCCGGGAGGGCGACACCGCGATCCGCTTCGGCGGCGACGAGTTCCTGGTCGTGCTGCGCGACGTCCCTGACGTGGCCACGGCCACCACCGTCGCCCGGCGGCTGATCCGGGCGATCTCGCAGCCGATCGTGCTCGGGGCCGACTCCGTCGGGATCGGTGCCAGCATCGGTATCGCGCTCTCCCACGCCGGCTCCGGGAACGCGGCGCAGGCGATCCACGAGGCCGACCTCGCGGCCTACGTCGCGAAGTCCTCGGGCCGCGGCCGTGCCGAGGTCTACGACGACTCCATGCGCTCGGACCACCACGACCGCCGCGCTCTGGAGAGCGAGCTGCGACTGGCCCTCGGCAACGACGAGCTGCGGCTGGTCTTCCAGCCGATCGTCGACACCTTCTCCGGCGGCGTGGAGGGCTTCGAGGCGCTGGTCCGGTGGCACTCTCCGCGTCGCGGGGTGCTGCTGCCGGGCGACTTCCTGCCGCTCGCGGAGCAGTCGGACCTGATCTGCGACATCGACGCCTGGGTGATGGAGCACGCGGCCCACCAGGCCGCACGCTGGGCCGCGGACCCGGGCCTGCCCGAGGTCTACGTCGCGGTCAACGTCGCGCCGCGGCACCTGATGCGGGCTCGCGTCGTGGACGACGTCCAGCGCGCGATCGCCCGCTCGGGGGTCGCCCCGCGGCTGCTCGCCCTCGAGATCAGCGAGCGGGTCCTCGACGACGTGGTCGGGTCGGTGCCGCACCTGCGACGGCTGCACAACATCGGGGTCCGCGTCACCATCGACGACTTCGGCTCCGGGTTCAGCACGCTGGCCGCCCTCGGCGAGCTGCCGGTCGACGCGATCAAGATCAGCCGCCAGCACCTCGACGTCAGCACCGAGCGGTCGCGAACCCTGCTGGACCTGATGGTCCAGGGTGCCCACTCGGTGGGGCTGGCGGCGATGGCGCAGGGGGTCGAGGTCGACTCCCAGCTGGCGACGCTGCGGCGGCTGGACTGCCAGTCGGTGCAGGGCTTCCACATCGCACAGCCGATGAGCGGGTCCGACGCGACCGCGTTCGCCCGCGACCGTCGACGCGACCGGTTCTCCGGTCTGCTGCACACCCCGCTAGCGAACGAAGGCCAGGCGGGGTAGCGCCAGCAGCTCGTCGACGGCCTCGGCGGGGACCGGCTCGGACCACAGGAAGCCCTGGGCCTCCTCGCAGCCCAGCGCGACCGCGCGCCGGGCCTGCTCCGCGGTGGCGATGCCCTCGATCAGGGTCCGCAGGCCGAGCCCGCGCGCCACGGCGAGCAGCGCCTCGACCACCACGCCGCCGGCGCCGTCGAGCCGCTCGGTGAAGTAGCGGTCGATCTTGATGCCGCTGACCGGGACCCCGACGACGTGCACCAGCTCCGACCACCCGGTGCCGAAGTCGTCGAACCACACCTCGAACCCGCGCTCACGCAGCCGCGCGACGGAGGCGACCAACGCCTGCGGGTCGCGCGGCCGGGTGGTCTCGGTGATCTCCAGCGCCACGTCGGTCGGCGCCACTCCGCCCTCGGCACACGCCTCCAGCACCCGCTCGGTCCCGGCGTCGTCGTCGATCAGCCACGCTCCGCAGTTGACGCTCAGTCGCAGGTCGGGCCGCTGTCGGCGCCAGCCCGCGAAGTCGGCGGCCGCCCGGCGCAGCACGGCGAGGTCGACGAGGTCCAGCATCCCCGCGGCCTCCGCGTCGGCGAGGAACGAGCTGGGCGGGTCGGTCTCGCCCGAGGGACGGTGCCACCGCGCCAGCGCCTCGAACCCGACCAGCTCGCCGGTCGCGATCCGCACCTGCGGCTGGTACCACGGCCGGATCTCCCCGGCCGCCAGTCCGGCCCGCAGCGTCTCGGCCCACGCGTCATCCTGCGGGGCCGGCGTCATGCCGGACACCCTAGAGGCTCCGGCACGTCGCCCTGCGGCAGGTAAGGCTAGCCTTACCATTGCAGAGCACCCCGAGCAGCAGGAGGAGGCCGCCGTGGCCACGTGGCACGCCGAGGTCGAGAGCACCGAGTGGCTGACCCCGCTGCTCGTCCGGGTCGTCCTGGGCGGGGAGGGGCTGGCCGGCTTCGCGATGCCCGACGCGACCGACACCTACGTCAACGTCGCCATCCCGCCGGCCGGCGCGCCGTACGGCGACCGGTTCGAGCCGGCCGCGGTCCGTGACCACCACCCGCCGGAGCTGTGGCCGGCGCGCCGGCGCTACACCGTCCGCTCCTGGGACGCCGCCACGCGTCGGCTCGTGGTCGACGTCGTGGTCCACGGCGACGAGGGACGCGGCGGCCCGTGGGCCGCGGCCGCGGCAGCGGGCGACGTGCTCGTCTTCGAGGGACCGTCCGGTGGCTACCGTCCCGACCCGGACGCCGAGTGGCACCTGCTGGTCGGCGACGAGTCCGCGCTCCCCGCGATCGCCGCCTCGCTGGAGGCGGTCCCCGACGACGCGCCCGTGGTGGTGCGGCTGCTCTGCGACGGGCCCGAGCACGAGATCGCCCTCGCCACCCCGGCCGGACTCGACCTGCAGTGGCTGCACCGTCCGGCCTCGCTGGCCGACGCGGTCGCCGCGCTGCCGGTCCCGGCGGGCCGCGGCCACGCGTTCGTCCACGGCGAGGCCGAGGAGATCCGTGCGATCCGGCGCCACCTGCTCACCGAAGCGGGGATGACCCGCGCCGACATGTCCTGCTCGCCGTACTGGCGGCGCACGATGACCGACGAGGCGTGGCGGACGGTGAAGAAGGACTTCGTCGCCGCGATGGAGTCCGACGTCGCCTGAGGCGACCCCCGAAAACGAAGAACCCCCGCACAGGGCGGGGGTTCTCGTGGCAGGTGAAGGATTCGAACCTTCGAAGGCATAAGCCGACGGATTTACAGTCCGCTCCCATTGGCCGCTCGGGCAACCTGCCAAGTCGTCACCCGGCTGACACCGGGGTGCGACGAGACGCAAGAATAGCGAAGGTACGTCGCAGACCCGAAACCGGAGGCACCCATGGCCGACTCCTCGTTCGACATCGTCAGCAAGATCGACCGTCAGGAGGTCGACAACGCCCTCGGGCAGACCGCGCGCGAGGTCGCCACGCGCTTCGACTTCAAGGGCACCGGAGCCTCGATCGAGTGGAAGGGCGAGGAGGCGATCGAGATCACGGCCTCCGCCGACGACCGCGCCACCGCCGTCCTCGACGTGTTCAAGCAGAAGCTCATCAAGCGCAACCAGAGCCTGAAGATCCTCGACGCCTCCGAGCCGCGCCAGTCCGGCCAGGAGTCCAAGATCGGCATCACGCTCAAGGAGGGCATCTCCTCCGAGGACGCCAAGAAGATCAGCAAGCTGATCCGCGACGAGGGCCCCAAGGGCGTCAAGAGCCAGATCCAGGGCGACGAGCTGCGGATCTCGAGCAAGAAGCGCGACGACCTGCAGGCCGTGCAGCAGCTGGTCAAGGAGCAGGACTACGACTTCGCGGTGCAGTTCACCAACTACCGCTGACCACCGCTGGACCCGGGCGTGTCGGGGGTCACGAGTCCGGACGGAGAGATCGGTGGGGTGAGCCCGGACGCCGGGCTATCGTGGGACGTTGGCGCGCGGAGGTCGCGCGCCCGCCGCAGACCCAGGAGAGGACCCCGGTGCCCAAGCAGGTCAAGCAGCTCGACCGCGTCATCATCCGGTTCGCCGGGGACTCCGGTGACGGCATGCAGCTGACGGGCGACCGGTTCACCCAGGAGTCGGCGGCCTTCGGCAACGACCTCTCGACGCTGCCGAACTTCCCGGCCGAGATCCGCGCCCCCCAGGGCACGCTGCCCGGGGTCTCGTCCTTCCAGGTGCACTTCGCCGACCACGACATCCTCACGCCGGGCGACGCACCCGACGTGCTGGTCGCGATGAACCCCGCAGCGCTGCGCGCCAACCTCGGCGACCTGCCCAAGGGCGCCACGATCATCGTCGACACCGCCGACTTCACGACCCGCAACCTCACGAAGGCGGGCTACACCGCCAACCCGATCGAGGACGGCTCGCTGGCCGAGTACGCCCTGCACCCGGTCGACCTCACCGGCATGACGGTCGAGGCGGTCAAGGAGTTCGGGCTCACCCGCAAGGACGCCTCGCGGGCCAAGAACATGTTCGCCCTCGGCCTGCTCTCCTGGCTCTACGGACGGCCCACCGAGTCGACGATCAGCTTCCTCGAGCGGCGCTTCGCGAAGGTCCCCCCGATCCGCGACGCCAACGTCACGGCGTTCCGGTCGGGCTGGAACTTCGGGGAGACCACCGAGACCTTCGCCGTCACCTACGAGATCAAGCCGGCCCCGATGTCGGTCGGCACCTATCGCAACATCACCGGCAACCTGGCGCTCTCCTACGGGCTGGTCGCCGCGGGCGTGCAGTCCGGGCTGCCGCTGTTCCTCGGCTCCTACCCGATCACCCCGGCCTCCGACATCCTCCACGAGCTCAGCAAGCACAAGGGCTTCGGCGTCACGACGTTCCAGGCCGAGGACGAGATCGCCGGCATCGGTGCCGCGATCGGCGCCGCGTTCGCCGGCAGCCTCGGCGTCACCACCACCTCGGGTCCCGGCATCGCGTTGAAGTCGGAGTCGATCGGCCTCGCCGTGATGACCGAGCTGCCGCTGCTGGTCGTCGACGTCCAGCGCGGTGGGCCCTCGACCGGGCTGCCCACCAAGACCGAGCAGGCCGACCTGCTGCAGGCGATGTTCGGGCGCAACGGCGAGTCACCCGTGCCGATCGTGGCGCCGCGCTCCCCCGGCGACTGCTTCGACGCCGCCCTCGAGGCGGCCCGGATCGCCATCACCTACCGCACGCCGGTGATGCTGCTCTCCGACGGCATGCTCGCCAACGGCTCCGAGCCGTGGCGGATCCCCGAGATCGACGAGCTGCCGGCGATCGACCCCCGCTTCGCGACGGCCGACGGACTGGGCGACGACGAGCAGTTCCAGCCCTACGAGCGCGACGGGGCGACGCTGGCCCGGCCCTGGGCGATCCCGGGCACCGCCGGCCTCGAGCACCGCATCGGCGGGCTGGAGAAGGGCGACGGGCACGGCAACATCTCCTACGACCCGGCCAACCACGACTTCATGGTCCGCACCCGCCAGGCGAAGGTCGACCGGATCGCCGACTCGCTCCCCCCGACCGAGGTCGACGACCCGGCCGGACCGGACGGTCAGCACGCCAAGGTGCTGGTGCTGGGCTGGGGCTCGACCTACGGCCCGATCGGCGCCGGCGTGCGCCGCGTCCGCAAGGCCGGCTACCGGGTGGCCCAGACCCACCTGCGCCACCTCAACCCGTTCCCGAACGACCTCGGCGAGATCCTCGCCCGCTACGACAAGATCCTGATCCCCGAGATGAACCTCGGCCAGCTCTCGCTGCTGGTCCGCGCCCGCTACCTCGTCGACGCGGTCGGCTACAACCAGGTGCGCGGCCTGCCGCTCAAGGCTGCCGAGCTCGCCGAGGTGATCGGCGGGCTGGTCGGCGCCGCCGAGGGCATCGACGTCGACCTGACGGTCTCGACCACCGAAGAATCGGAGGCACTGCGATGAGCGCCGATCTCGGACTGCCCGGCCTGCGCAGCGGCGTCGAGGGCGTCCCCACCCTTCCCGAGGGAGCGGCGCCGCAGACCGGCAAGGAGTTCACCAGCGACCAGGAGGTCCGCTGGTGCCCCGGCTGCGGCGACTACGCGGTGCTCAAGGCGGTGCAAGGCTTCCTGCCCGAGCTCGGGCTGCGCCGCGAGAACATCGTGTTCGTCTCCGGCATCGGCTGCTCCAGCCGGTTCCCCTACTACCTCGACACCTACGGCATGCACTCGATCCACGGCCGGGCGCCGTCGATCGCGACCGGCATCGCCACCGCACGCGAGGACCTCTCGGTCTGGGTCGTCACCGGCGACGGCGACGCGTTGTCGATCGGCGGCAACCACCTGATCCACGCGCTGCGGCGCAACGTCAACCTGACGATCCTGCTGTTCAACAACCGGATCTACGGCCTCACCAAGGGCCAGTACTCCCCCACCTCCGAGCCGGGCAAGATCACCAAGTCGACGCCGATGGGGTCGGTCGACCACCCGTTCAACCCGATCTCGCTGGCCCTGGGCGCCGAGGCGTCCTTCGTCGCCCGCACCATCGACTCCGACCGCAAGCACCTCACCTCGGTGCTCGCCGCGGCCGCCGCCCACCGCGGCACCTCGCTGGTGGAGATCTACCAGAACTGCCCGATCTTCAACGACGGCGCCTTCGACGCGATCAAGGACCGCGACACCAAGGAGGACGCGATCATCCCGCTCGTCCACGGTGAGCCGATCCGGTTCGGCGTCGGCGGCGGCAAGGGGCTGGTCCGCGACTCCGCGACCGGCGGCGTGCGGGTCGTCGAGGTCGGCCCCGAGCCCGGCCAGGTGACCGAGGACGCGCTGCTGGTCCACGACGCCTATGCCGAGGACCCCACGACCGCGTTCGCGATCTCGCGGCTCACCGACGCCGGCTACCTCCACCAGGCGCCGATCGGGATCTTCCGGCAGGTCGAGCGTGCGACGTACGACGACCAGGCCCGCGCCCAGGTGACCACCGCGCAGGGCGGGTCCGACGACGACGCCCAGGCCCGGCTGCACGGGCTGATCCACGCCGGTGACACCTGGACCGTCGCCTGAACGAGCAGGCGTCGCGACGCGGGTTCGGGTACGGCGTCGCGGCGTACGGCCTCTGGGGCATCTTCCCGCTCTACTGGCCGCTGCTGGAGCCGGCCGGCGCGCTGGAGATCCTGGCCCACCGGGTGGTGTGGTCGCTGGTCACGGTGCTGCTGGTGGTGGTGCTGCTGCGACGCACCGGCGACGTCAGGGCCGTGCTGGCGAACCGCCGGTCGCGGCTGCTGCTGCTCGGCGCGGCCGTCGTGATCAGCCTCAACTGGGGCGGCTACATCTGGGGCGTCAACAACGACCGGGTGGTGGAGACCTCGCTGGGCTACTTCATCAACCCGCTGGTGACGGTGCTGATGGGGGTGATCGTGCTCGGCGAGCGGCTCCGACGGCCGCAGTGGTGGGCGCTCGCCCTGGCCGCCTCGGCCGTGGTGGTGCTGACCGTCGACTACGGCCGCCCACCGTGGATCGCGCTGCTGCTGGCCTTCTCGTTCGGCAGCTACGCGCTGTTCAAGAAGAAGGCGGGCGTGGACGCGGTCGAGAGCCTGGCCGTGGAGACGCTCTACATCGGGCCGGTCGCCCTGGCCTACCTGGTCTGGCTGGCCTGGCAGGGCAGCGCCGAGTTCGGCGCGAACGGCGCCGGCCACGCCTGGTTGCTCACCACCACCGGCATCGTGACCGTGATCCCGCTGCTGTGCTTCGGTGCCGCCGCGATCCGGGTGTCGATGGTGACGATCGGGCTGCTCCAGTACATCGCGCCGATCGCCCAGTTCCTGCTCGGCGTCTTCTTCTACGGCGAGCCGATGCCGGCCAGCCGCTGGACCGGCTTCGTGCTGGTCTGGATCGCGCTGGTGGTCTTCACCTGGGAGGCCGTGCGCCACCGGCGCCGGCAGCTGCGGCTGGCCGCCGAGGCGACCGCGATCTGAGGCTCCCTCAGGCGGTGCGGGTGGCGACGATGTCGGCGAAGGCCTCCAGCGCCTCGCGGACCGCCCCGTCGGGCAGCACGGCGAGCAGCTGCTTGGCCTCGTGGGCGCGAGCGACCACGTGGGCGCGCGCCTGGTCGAGGGCCGGGTGGGCGCGCAGCAGCGCCAGCGCCTCCGCGTGCGGGGCGTCGTCGGTGAGGTCACCGGCCAGCAGCTCCAGCAGCCGGGCGTCGCCCGGATCGGTCGACGCCCGCGCCATCAGCACCGGCAGCGTGGGGACGCCCTCGCGCAGGTCGGTGCCGGGGGTCTTGCCCGACTCGTCGGTCTCGGAGGCGATGTCGAGGATGTCGTCGCTGAGCTGGAAGGCGCTGCCGACGATCTCGCCGTACGCCGTGAGCGCCTCCTCGACCTCGCGGCCGGCGCCACTGAAGCGGGCGCCGTAGCGCGCGGAGGTGGCCAGCAGCGAGCCGGTCTTGCCGGCGACGACGTCGAGGTAGTGGGCCAGCGGGTCCTCGCCCTCGGCGGGCGGGACCGTCTCGAGGATCTGCCCCTCGACCAGCCGGGCGAAGGTCTCGGCCTGGATCCGGACCGCCTCCGGGCCGAGGCCCGCGGTGAGCTCGGAGGACTTCGCGAACAGGAAGTCGCCGGTGAGGATCGCGACGTGGTTGTCCCACCGGGCGTTGGCGGAGTCGGCCCCGCGCCGCAGCGACGCCTCGTCCATCACGTCGTCGTGGTAGAGCGAGCCCACGTGGGTCAGCTCCACCACGCAGGCGGCGTCGAGGACCTCGGGCGCCTCCGGGTGGGGTCCGGCCTCGGCCGCGAGCAGCACCAGCAGCGGCCGGAACCGCTTGCCCCCCGCCGCGAGCAGGTGGGAGGCGGCGTCGGTGACGTACTGGGTGCGGCTCTGCACGTGGTCGAGCAGCGCCTCCTCGACGACCGCCATCCGCTGCTGGAGGCGCTCGGCGAGGGCTGCGTCGGTCACGGGCATCGCGAGCCCGGCCGGGGCCGGAGGGGACGTCACCTGATGAATTCTCCCGCACGTCCGGCCAGGTCGAGCACCGGGCCGGGGACCACGCCGAGCACCAGGGTGACCGCCGCGCCCACCGCGATCGTCGCGGCCGTCAGCACCGACGGGTTCGTGACGCTGGGCGCCTCGCCCGCGGGCTCGGTGAAGTACATCAGCCGGATCACGCGGACGTAGAAGAACGCCGCGACCACGCTGCTCAGGATCGCCACCACGACCACGGGGTAGGCGCCGGCGGAGAGGGCGGAGGCGAAGACCGCCCACTTGCCGATGAAGCCCGAGGTCAGCGGGATGCCGGCCATCGCGAGCAGGAAGAAGGCGAACACGCCTGCCACCAGCGGTGACTCCTTGCCGAGCCCCGCCCACCGCGAGAGGTGGGTCTGCTCGCCGCCGGAGTCACGCACCAGCGTGACGACCGCGAAGGCGCCCATCGTCGCGAAGCCGTAGGTGACCAGGTAGAACAGCACCGCCTGCAGCGAGGTGAGCTGGCCGATCGCGAGGTCGGTCGAGCTCTGCACGCCCAGGACGCCCGTCAGCAGGAAGCCGGTGTGGGCGACCGAGGAGTAGGCGAGCATCCGCTTCACGTCTGTCTGGGCGATGGCGAGCACCGCGCCGACGATCATCGTGAGGATGGCGACGGCCCACATCATCGGCTGCCAGGTCCAGCGGTCGGACCCGAAGGCCACGTAGAACAGGCGCAGCAGGGCGCCGAAGGCCGCCACCTTGGTCGCGGCCGCCATGAACGCGGTGACCGCGGTCGGGGCGCCCTGGTAGACGTCGGGGGTCCAGGCCTGGAACGGCGCGGCACCGACCTTGAAGAACAGGCCGACGGCGAGCATGCCCATGCCGACGAGCAGCAGGGTGCGGTTGCCGAGGTCGTTGCGGACCGCCTCGTTGATGGCGCCGAACTCGAAGGACCCCGCGTAGCCGAAGACCAGCGCGACGCCGTAGAGGAAGAAGCCGGAGGAGAACGCGCCGAGCAGGAAGTACTTCAGCGCCGCCTCCTGGCTCAGCAGCCGGCGTCGACGCGCCAGGCCGCAGAGCAGGTAGAGCGGGAGCGAGAGGACCTCGAGCGCCACGAACATCGTCAGCAGGTCGTTGGCGGCGGGGAAGAGCATCATGCCGCCGACCGCGAACAGCATCAGCGGGTAGACCTCGGTGTGGTCCAGGCCCGAGGTGGACGCCTGCCGCTCGGCCTCGGTGCCGGGCAGCGCGGCGGCCTGGCCGGCGAACGCCGAGACCCCGCCCTCCAGCTGGCGCTCGGCGAAGAGCAGCACGCCCCCGATGCCGAAGAGCAGCACGACCCCCCACAGGAACAGGGTCGGGCCGTCGAGGGCGAGCGTGCCCTCCATGGCGAGGTTGCCGCGGGCGACCCCGTCGCCGAGGCTGGTGAGGTCGGCGGCGACGACGGCGGTGCCGACCAGGGCCCCCACCAGTCCGAGCCCGGCGAGCAGCGCCTGCACGCCGTAGCGACGGTGGCGGGGCACGAACGCCTCCACGAGGACCCCGGCGCAGGCCACGCCGAAGACCAGGAACAGCGGCCAGAGCTGGCCGTACTCGATGGTGGGCTTCACGAACTCCATCAGTGACCCTCTCCCTCGGTCGCCGGGACACTGGCCGGAACACTGGGCTGCTCCTGCACGACACCGACCTGCGAGAGCGTGTCCTCCACGCTCGGGTTGATCACGTCGAGCAGCGGCATCGGGTAGAAGCCGAAGACCACCAGCGCCACCAGCAGCGGCGCGACGACGCCGACCTCACGCCGGTCGAGGTCGGTGAAGCCGGCCACCTCCGGCCGGGTCGGCCCGGTCATCGTCCGCTGGTACATCCACAGCACGTAGATCGCGGCGAGCACGATGGCGGACACGGCCACGGCACCGGCCCACCAGGCGTAGTCGAACGCGGAGATGATCACGAGGATCTCCGAGACGAAGGGCGAGAGGCCCGGGAGCCCGCAGGCGGCGAGCCCGGCGATCAGGAAGCTCCCGGCCAGCACCGGCGCCACCTTCTCGACGCCGCCGAGGTCGCTGATCAGGGCCGAGCCCCGGCGCCGGACGATGAAGCCCGCGATGAGGAACAGCGCCGCGGTCGCGATGCCGTGGTTGACCATGTAGAGGATCGCGCCGGCACCGCCCTCGCTGGTGAAGACGAAGATGCCGAGCACGATCAGGCCGAAGTGGCTCAGCGAGGTCAGACCGATCAGCCGCAGCATGTCGTCCTGTCCGATCGCCACGAGCGCGCCGTACACGATCGAGATCAGCGCGAGCACGACGACGACGGGCGTCGCCCACTGCGAGGCCTCGGGCAGCAGGCCCAGGCAGAACCGGAGCATGCCGAAGGTGCCGATCTTGTCGAGGATGCAGACCAGCAGCACCGAGGTGCCGGTGGTCGCCTTCTCGGTGGTGTCCGCCAGCCAGGTGTGGACCGGGAACATCGGCGCCTTGATCGCGAAGGCGATGAAGAAGCCGGCGAAGATCCACTTCTGGGCGGTCGGGTCGATGTCGAGCGCCGCCAGGTCGCTGATCAGGTAGGACGGGGCGCCCGCCTGCGCCGAGACGACGTAGAGCCCGATCACCGAACCGAGCAGCACCAGGCCGCCGGCGAGCTGGTAGATCAGGAACTTCACCGCGGCCCGGCCCCGGCCCTCGCGACCGAAGCCGCCGATCAGGAAGTACGCCGGGATCAGCGTCGCCTCGAAGACGATGTAGAAGAGGAAGACGTCGGTGGCCGCGAAGACCGCGATCGAGAACGCCTCGAGCGCCAGCGTCCACGCGAAGAACACGTCGGCCCGCGGGCTCGCCTCGTGCCAGGACGCGATCATGACGATCGGCACGAGCACCGCGGTCAGCAGCACCATCAGCAGGCCGAGCCCGTCGACGCCCAGCGCGTAGTGGGCGCCGAAGACGTTGATCCACTCGTGCTCCTCGGCGAACTGGAAGCCGCCGCCGGCGTCGTACTGGGTGGCCATGGCGACCGCCAGGACCAGCGTCACCAGGGCGACGCCCAGGCCGACCTGACGTGCCAGCACGCCGCGGCTCGGCAGGTAGCCGGTCACGACGGCGCCGACGAGCGGCAGCACGACCAGCGTGGTGAGCCAGGGGAAGCTCATGCGAAGTTCACCACCAACAGGATCAGCACGACCAGCAGCGCACCGGCCAGGAGCGAGAGGGCGTAGGAGCGGACGAAACCGTTCTGGACGGTGCGGAGCACCTGGGCCAGGCCGCCGACCGCGGACGATCCGCCCTCGACGGCGCCGTCGACACCGCGGCGGTCCATCGTGGTCAGGCCGGACACCACGTGCCGCCCGGGGGTCACCACGAGACCCTCGTTGATCGCGTCGCCGTAGAGGTCCGCCCGGGCCGCCCGGGTCGCGAACGACACCTGCTGCGGCGCCTCGCGCGGGACGTCACGCCGACCGACCAGGAACCACGCGGCCGCGACCCCGATCGCGACGGTGGCCGTGACCATCAAGGTGATCACGATCGCCGGGAGCGGCGGCTCGTGGTGCTCGGCGGTGCCGACCACCGGCGCGAGGAACTCGACGATCCAGTCGCCGAGGAGCAGCACGCCGCCGAGGACGGACAGCGCGGCGAGCACGATCAGCGGCACCGTCATGACCCGGGGGGACTCGTGCGGGTGGACGTCCTTCGCCCAGCGCTTCTGCGTGAAGAAGGTCATCAGCATCAGCCGGGTCATGTAGAAGCCCGTGATGCCGGCGCCGAGCAGCGCGAGCAGCCCGACCACCAGGTTCTCCGCGAGCGCGGTCTCGATGATCTTGTCCTTGGACCAGAACCCGGAGAACCCGGGGAACCCGATGATCGCGAGGTAGCCCATCGCGAAGGTCAGGAAGGTGACCGGCATCGCCTTGCTGAGCGCGCCGTAGTGGCGCATGTCGACGTCGTCGTCCATGCCGTGCATGACCGAGCCGGCCCCGAGGAACATGTTGGCCTTGAAGAAGCCGTGCGTCAGCAGGTGGAAGATCGCGAACGCGTAGCCCGCGACGCCGAGGCCGGCGCCCAGCATCATGTAGCCGATCTGGCTCATGGTGGAGCCGGCCAGCGCCTTCTTGATGTCGTCCTTCGCGCAGCCGAGGATCGCACCCCACAGCAGCGTGACCGTGGCGACCACGACCACCACCGTCTGCGCGACCGGGGCGAGCTCGAAGATGAAGTTGGAGCGGACGATCAGGTAGACGCCGGCGGTCACCATGGTCGCGGCGTGGATCAGCGCCGAGACCGGGGTCGGGCCCTCCATGGCGTCGAGCAGCCAGGCCTGCAGCGGCACCTGGGCGGACTTGCCGCAGGCGCCGAGCAGCAGCAGCAGGCCGAGCGCCGTGAGCGTGCCCTCGGCGACCTCGCCCGTCACGGCGCTGATCGCGGCGAAGTCGGTGGTGCCGAAGGTGACGAACATCAGCGCGATCGCGAGCGAGAGCCCGACGTCGCCGACCCGGTTGATGACGAAGGCCTTCTTCGCGGCGGCCGCGGCGGAGGGCTTGTGCTGCCAGAAGCCGATGAGCAGGTACGACGCGAGGCCGACGCCCTCCCAGCCGAGGAACAGGCCGAGGTAGTTGGCCGAGAGGATCAGCATCAGCATCGCGGCGACGAACAGGTTGAGGTAGCCGAAGAAGCGGCGCCGCCGCTCGTCGTGCGCCATGTAGCCGATGGAGTAGATGTGGATCAGCGAGCCGACGCCGGTGATCAGCAGCAGGAACAGCGCGGCCAGCGGGTCGTAGAGCAGGTCCATGCCGACGATGAAGTCACCGGTCTGGAACCAGGTGAACAGCTGCTGTCCGACCTGCCGCTCGGACTCCTCCCGTCCCAGCAGCGTCCAGAACAGCGCCAGGCTCAGCACGAACGAGCCGAGCGACGTCGCAGTGCCGAGCAGGTGGCCCCACCGGTCGATGCGGCCCCGGGTCAGCGGGCCGCCGAGCAGCAGCACCAGTGCGCCGAGCAACGGCAGCGCGACCACCAGCCACAGCAGTCCGAAGACGCCGTCGGCTGCGCCGGGGTCGACGACGGGCACGTGGGAGACAGCGTGGTCCCCGCCCTCGAGGAAGATGTTGGTCACCGTTCGCCCTTCAGTACTTCAGCAGGCTGGCGTCGTCGACCGAGGCCGAGCGACGGGTACGGAAGATGGTCATGATGATCGCCAGGCCGACCACGACCTCGGCCGCGGCCACCACCATCACGAAGAAGGCGGCGATCTGGCCGTCGAGGTTGCCGTGCTGCTTGGCGAAGGTCACCAGCGCCAGGTTCGAGGCGTTGAGCATCAGCTCGACGCACATGAAGACCACGAGCGCGTTGCGGCGCACGAGGACGCCGACGCAGCCGATCGTGAAGAGGATCGCGGAGAGGACGATGTACTCGGTCACTGCTCCTCCTCCTCGTCGCGGGTCTCGGCCTGGGTGCCGATGGTCTCGGTCGTGCTCGCGGTCGTCCCGGCCTTGCCGGCGCCCTCGGGCCGGTGCGCGGGGTCGCCGATCTGGTGCTCGATCCGCTCCACGTCGTCCACCGGCGCGGTCCGGACGGTGCCCCGGGCGGCCAGCACCCGCGAGATCGAGGACTCCGCGGCGGTGCCGTCGGGCAGCAGCGCGGCGTTGTCGATCGCGTTGCTGCGGGCGAAGACGCCGGGGGCGGGCAGCGGCCCGAGGTGCAGGCCGCGCTCGGCGTAGTCGCGGACCCGGCGGGCCGCGAGGTCGGCCTGGGTCGCGCGCGGGCTGAGTCGCTCGCGGTGGGCCAGCACCATCGCGCCGAGCGCCGCCGTGATCAGCAGCGCGCTGGTGATCTCGAAGGCGAGCACCCAGGTGCTGAACAGCTCGTTCGCGAGGCTCTGGATGTTGCCCTCGCGCTCGCTCTCCTCGAGGCCGACGGCGGGGCCGAGCGCGGTCTGCGCCAGCGCGACCACGAGCACCACGCCCAGCAGCAGACCGAGCACCGTCGCCATCAGCCGCTGGCCGCGGATCGTCTCGACGACCGAGTCGGAGGCGTCGACGCCGACCAGCATCATCACGAACAGGAACAGCATCAGGATCGCGCCGGTGTAGACGATGATCTGCACGGCGAAGAGGAACGGCGCCTCGAGCACGGCGTACTGGATGGCCAGCGAGATCATCACGACGGCCAGCAGCAGCGCGGCGTGCACGGCCTTGCGCACGAACAGGATGCCGAGGGCGGCGGCCACCATCAGCGGGGCGAGGATCCAGAAGCTCACTGCTCCTCCCCCTCGCCGGCGGCGGCGGCCTTGAAGGTGCCGCGGTAGTAGTCGCCCTCGTCGTCGCCGAGCAGCATCGGGTGCGGGGGCTGCTCCATGCCGGGGAGCAGCGGTGCGAGCAGGTCGGACTTCTCGTAGATCAGGTCGGCACGGTTGTCGTCGGCCAGCTCGTACTCGTTGGTCATCGTCAGCGCACGGGTCGGGCACGCCTCGATGCACAGGCCGCACAGGATGCAGCGCAGGTAGTTGATCTGGTAGACGCGGCCGTAGCGCTCACCGGGGCTGAACCGCTCGCCCTCGGCGTCGTCGTTGGAGGCGCCCTCGACGTAGATCGCGTCCGCGGGACAGGCCCACGCGCACAGCTCGCAGCCGATGCACTTCTCGAGCCCGTCGGGCCAGCGGTTGAGCTGGTGACGGCCGTGGAAGCGCGGCGCGGTCGGCATCTTCTCGAAGGGGTACTGCTCGGTCACCACCTTCTTGAACATGGTGCGGAAGGTGACGCCGAACCCCGCGACGGGGTCCCAGAACTGCTCCTTGAGGGAGCGAGACCCGGACTGGTCAGCCATTGGTGTCCCTTTCCTCATTGCGGACGGTGGTGCCGGTGTCGAACGTGAGGGGGGCCGCAGCGCCGCGAACGGCACCGCCGGCCGGCATCGGCGGGACCGGGTAGCCCCCGGTGAACCCGCCCTCGCCGGTCTCCCCGGTGGCGGCGGCCTCCGGCGTGCCGTCCTCACCCACGAAGAACAAGATCACGAAGAGCCCGGCGATCACGCCGACCCCCACCAGCAGGTACTGCCGGTCGATGCCGTCCTCGGCGGTCAGCGCGCGGACGGTCGCCACGGCGATGGTCCAGAGCAGCGAGATCGGGATCAACCGCTTCCAGCCGAAGGCCATGAACTGGTCGTAGCGCAGCCGCGGCAGCGAGCCGCGGAGCCAGATGAACATGAAGACGAACAGCAGCACCTTGCCGAAGAACCACAGCAACGGCCAGTAGCCCTCGTTGGCGCCGGGCCACACGTGGACCAGGCCCCAGGGGGCTCGCCAGCCGCCGAGGAACAGCGTGGTCGCCATCGCGGAGACGGTGGCCATGCTGACGTACTCGGCGAGGAAGAACAGCGCGAACTTCAGGCTGGAGTACTCGGTGTGGAACCCGCCGACCAGCTCGCCCTCGGCCTCGGGGAGGTCGAACGGGGCGCGGTTGGTCTCCCCGACCATCGCGATCACGAAGATCACGAACGACGGGATCAGGATCAGGCCGTACCAGAGGTCTGCCTGGGCGGCCACGATCTGCGAGGTGGACATCGAGCCGGCGTACAGGAAGACCGCGACCAGCGAGAGCCCCATCGCGACCTCGTAGGAGATCATCTGCGCGCTCGAGCGCAGTCCCGCCGAGCAGGGAGTACGTCGAGCCGCTGGACCAGCCGCCGAGCACGATGCCGTAGATGCCGATCGAGGCGATGGCCAGCACGAACAGCACCGCCACCGGCATGTCGGTCAGCTGCAGCGGGGTCTCCAGGTTGCTGAACGGCACGTCGACCACGGGGCCGAAGGGGATCACCGAGAACGTCACGAAGGCGGGGATCACGATGATCACCGGCGCGAGCAGGTAGACCACCTTGTCCGCGGCCTTCGGGATGATGTCCTCCTTCAGCGCCAGCTTCACGCCGTCGGCCAGGGACTGCAGCAGCCCGAACGGACCGTGCACGTTGGGGCCGATCCGGTGCTGCATCCGGGCCACGACCCGCCGCTCCCACCAGATGTTGAACAGCGTGAGCAGCACCAGGACCACGAAGATCAGCACGGCCTTGACGAGGACCAGCCACCACGGGTCCTTCCCGAACGCGGACAGGTCGTCGGCGGCCATCACGGTGAGCAGCGGGTTCACGAGGCGTCTCCCGTCGTGGGCGTGGTGCCGGAGATCGAGCCGGAGATCGAGACCGTGCTGCCCGGCGACGCCAGGTCGGCGAGCACACCTCGGCCGAAGGAGTTCGCGGGGACCCACACGGTGTCCTCGGCGATGTCGCAGACCTCGACCGGCAGGGTCACCGAGCCGCGGTCACCGGTGAGGGTGACGGTGGCTCCGACCCCCTCGGCGAGCGCCGCGGACATCCGGGCGACCGGCCGGCGGGCCGTGGCCCGCATCGCGGGGTCGCCGTCCTGGAGCCGGCCGTTGTCGAGCAGCTGCTTCCAGGTCGAGAGCCGGATCCCCTCCGTCACGGTCGGGGCCGCGGGGGCGTCGGGCATCCGCAGCCGCTCGCCGTCCCAGGGGCCCATCTCCTCCAGCTCCGCCTGCGCCTCGGCGACGGTGCGGAAGCCGAGCGGGTGGCCCTGTCCCAGCGCCGCCAGCTCCTCGGCGATCCCGGACAGGACGCGGAGGTCGGGCAGCGACGCCGGGTTGTGGAGCACGACGTCGAAGGGCCGCGGGCGGCCCTCCCAGGTGACGAAGGTGCCGGACTTGTCGGTCACCGGGGCGACCGGGAACACCACGTCGGCGAGCCGGGTCACCTCGCTCTCGCGCAGGTCCAGCGCCACGACGAAGCCGGCGGTGGCCAGCGCCTCGCGGGTGGCGGCGGGGTCGGCCGTGTCGTCGGGGTCGACGCCACCGACGACGACGCCCCCGAGCTCACCGGTGCGCAGGGCGGCGACGATGCCGTCGGCGTCACGACCGGGGGCCTCGGGCAGCGAGTCGACGCCCCAGGTGGTCGCGGCGTCGACGCGGGCGGCCGCGTCGACGACCGGGCGGCCGCCGGGCAGCAGCGTGGGCAGGCAGCCGGTCTCGACGGCGCCGCGGTCACCCGCACGCCGCGGGACCCAGGCCAGCCGGGCGCCGGTGCGCCGGGCGAGGTCGGCGGCGGCGGTCAGCGCACCCGGCACCGTGGCGAGCCGCTCGCCGACGAGCACGACGGCCCCGGTGTCGATGCCGAAGCCGGCGTGCTCGACCAGGCTCGCGAGCGCGGCGGGCTCCTCGCCGGGGGCGGTCCTCACCAGCTGGCCGTCCAGCTTCGTCAGACCGCGGGAGGCGAAGGGCGCGACCGAGATGACGCGGGTCTTGCGCACGCCCCGCGAGGCCTTGCGCAGCCGCAGGAAGAGCGTGCCGGCCTCGTCCTCGGGCTCGAGGCCCGCGAGCACCACGGTCGAGGCGTGCTCGAGGTCGTCGTAGGTGACCGGCGACTGCAGCACGACCTCCGCGGCCAGGAAGTCGGCCTCCTCGGCCGAGAGCGGCCGGGCGCGGAAGTCGACGTCGTGGGTGCCGAGGGAGACCCGGGCGAACTTGGCGTAGGCGTAGGCGTCCTCGGCGGTCAGCCGCCCGCCAGGCAGGACCGCGGACGGTCCGGCCGCGTGCAGCCCACGGGCGGCCACGGCGAACGCCTCGGTCCACGAGGCGGGGCGCAGCTCGCCGTCCTCGCGCACCATCGGGTGGGTGATCCGGTCCCCTGCCATGGTGTAGCGGAAGCCGAACCGGTCCTTGTCGGTGATCCACTCCTCGTTGACCTCGGGGTCGTTGCCGGAGAGCCGGCGCATCACCTTGCCGCGCCGGTGGTCGACCCGGATCGCGGACCCGCAGGCGTCGTGCTCGGCGACCGACGGCGAGGAGACCAGGTCGAAGGGGCGGGAGCGGAAGCGGTACTCGGCGGAGGTGAGCGCGCCGACCGGGCAGATCTGGATCGTGTTGCCCGAGAAGTAGGACTCGAACGGCTCCTTCTCGTAGATGCCGACCTGCTGCAGCGCGCCGCGCTCGACGAGCGCGATGAACGGGTCGCCCGCGATCTGCTCGGAGAACCGGGTGCAGCGGGCGCACAGCACGCAGCGCTCGCGGTCGAGCAGCACCTGCGCGGAGATGTTGATCGGCTTCGGGAAGGTCCGCTTCACGCCCTCGAAGCGGCTCTCGCCGCGGCCGTTGCTCATCGCCTGGTTCTGCAGCGGGCACTCGCCGCCCTTGTCGCAGACCGGGCAGTCGAGCGGGTGGTTGACCAGCAGGAACTCCATGATCCCCTGCTGCGCCTTGTCGGCGACCTCGCTGGTGGCCTGGGTGTTGACGACCATGCCCTCGGCCACCGGCAGCGTGCAGGAGGCCTGCGGCTTCGGGAAGCCGCGGCCGTTGCCGGCGTCGGGGACCTCGACCAGGCACTGGCGGCAGGCGCCGACGGGCGCGAGCAGCGGGTGGTCGCAGAACCGCGGGATCTGGACGCCGACCTGCTCGGCGGCGCGGATCACCAGGGTGTCCTTCGGGACGCTGACCTGGACGCCGTCGATGGTCACGGTCACCAGGTCGGTCTTCTCGGGCGTGGTCGTCATGCGTTCGCTCCGGCGGTGGCGAAGGCGGTGGAGGCTGCCGGGTCGAACGGGCAGCCGCCGTGGGACAGGTGGGCGAGGTACTCCTCGCGGAAGTACTGGATCGAGCTGGAGATCGGCGAGGTGGCACCGTCACCGAGCGCGCAGAACGACCGGCCCAGGATGTTGTCGCACTGGTCGAGCAGCAGGTCGAGGTCCTCCTCGCGGCCCTGGCCCTGCTCGAGCCGGGCGAGGGTCTGCACCAGCCACCACGTGCCCTCGCGGCACGGCGTGCACTTGCCGCACGACTCGTGCTTGTAGAACTCCGTCCAGCGCAGCACCGCGCGGACCACGCAGGTGGTCTCGTCGAAGATCTGCAGCGCGCGGGTGCCGAGCATCGACCCGGCCTCGCCGACGCCCTCGAAGTCGAGGGGCACGTCGAGGTGCTCCGCGGTCAGCAGCGGCGTGCTGGAGCCGCCCGGGGTCCAGAACTTCAGCTCGTGGCCCTCGCGGATGCCGCCGGCGAGATCGATCAGCTCGCGCAGCGTGATGCCGAGCGGCGCCTCGAACTGGCCGGGCCGCGCCACGTGGCCGGAGAGCGAGAAGATGCCGTGGCCCTTGGACTTCTCGGTGCCCATCGCGGCGAACCAGTCGGCGCCGTGCTCGATGATGGCGGGCACCGAGGCGATCGACTCCACGTTGTTGATGACCGTCGGGCTGGCGTAGAGGCCGGCGACGGCCGGGAACGGCGGGCGGAGCCGCGGTTGGCCGCGACGCCCCTCGAGTCCCTCGAGCAGCGCGGTCTCCTCGCCACAGATGTAGGCACCGGCACCGGCGTGGACCACGACGTCGAGGTCGTAGCCGGACCCGTGGATGTTCTTGCCGAGGTGGCCGGCCAGGTAGGCCTCCTTGACCGCACGCTGCACGCGACGGATCACGTGGAGCACCTCGCCGCGGATGTAGATGAACGCGGTGTTGGCCCGGATCGCGTAGGAGGAGATGGCGACGCCCTCGACCAGCACGTGGGGGTTGGCCATCATCAGCGGGATGTCCTTGCAGGTCCCCGGCTCGGACTCGTCGGCGTTGACGACGAGGTAGGTCGGGTTCGGGTTGTCCTTCGGGATGAAGCCCCACTTCATCCCCGTGGGGAAGCCTGCACCGCCACGGCCGCGCAGCCCGGAGTCCTTGACCGCCTCCACGACGGCGTCGGGGCCCCCGTAGTCGGCGCCGAGCGCCTTCCTCAGTGCGCCGTACCCACCGCGACCCTCGTACGCCGAGAGCGTCCAGGCGCGCTCGTCGCCCCAGTTGGCGGTGAGGACGGGAGTCAGGGTGTCGGTCACTGGCCCTCCTCCTGCGTGGTCTCGGACTCGGCGCGCGAGGTGTCGGCCTCGGCGGCCGCGCCCTGCTTGGTCGACGCCGGGGCACCCGTGGGGCCGCTCGCCTCGCCGGAGGGGGCCGACCAGCCGCGCTCGCGGGCGATGTCGAGGCCCACCAGGCTGGCGGGGCCCGCAGCCGGGCCCTCGTCGGCGAGCCCGTCGTCGAAGCCGGCGAGCACCCGCTCGGCCTCGCGCCAGGTGCACAGCTTCGGGCCGCGGGTGGAGTGGACCTCGGTGCCGGCGCGCAGGTCGTCGACCAGCTGCACGGCGGACTCCGGGGTCATGTTGTCCATGAACTCCCAGTTGACCATCATCACCGGGGCGTAGTCGCAGGCTGCGTTGCACTCGACGTGCTCGAGGCTGACCGTGCTGGCGTCGCCCTCCCGGCGGGGCGCGGTCTCGTCGTTGCCGACGTCGAGGTGCTGCTGGAGCCGCTCGAGGATCAGGTCTCCGCCCATGACGGCGCACAGCGTGTTGGTGCAGACCCCGACGTGGAAGTCGCCGACCGGCCGGCGCTTGTACATCGTGTAGAAGGTCGCGACCCCGCTGACCTCCGCGGCGGAGATGCCGAGGATGTCGGCGCAGGCCTCGATGCCCTCGGGGGTCACCCGGCCCTCGACCGCCTGCACCAGGTGGAGCATCGGCAGCAGGCCGGACCTCTTCTGCGGGTAGCGGGCGGCGATCTCCTCGAGCTCGCGCCAGGTCCCGTCGTCGATCTTGGTCGTCACCGGTCGACGCCTCCCATCACCGGGTCGATCGAGGCGATCGCGACGATGACGTCGGCCACCTGGCCGCCCTCGCTCATCACGCTGGTCGCCTGCAGGTTCGTGAACGACGGGTCGCGGAAGTGCGCCCGGAACGGTCGGGTGCCGCCGTCGGACACCACGTGGGCGCCGAGCTCGCCGCGGGGCGACTCGACGGGCACGTAGGCCTGGCCGGGCGGGACCCGGAAGCCCTCGGTCACCAGCTTGAAGTGGTGGATCAGGGCCTCCATCGACTCACCCATGATGTGCCGGATGTGGTCGAGGCTGTTGCCCATGCCGTCGCTGCCGATGGCGAGCTGGCTGGGCCAGCCGATCTTCTTGTCCCCGATCATCACCGGCGCACCCTCGAGGCCCGCGAGCCGGTCGGCGCACTGCTCGACGATCTTGAGCGACTCGTCCATCTCGGCCAGCCGGATCCGGAACCGGCCGTAGGAGTCGGCGGTGTCCCAGGTCTGGACCTCGAAGTCGTAGTCCTCGTAGCCGCAGTAGGGCTGGGTCTTGCGGAGGTCCCACGGGTAGCCGGTGCTGCGCAGCACCGGACCGGTGAGGCCGAGGGCCAGGCAGCCGGCGAGGTCGAGGTGGCCGACACCCTCCAGCCGCGCCCTGAAGATCGGGTTGGCGTTGCAGAGCGCGGCGTACTCGGGGAGCCGCTTGCGCATCAGGGCGACGAAGTCGCGGATCTCGTCCAGGGCGCCCGAGGGCAGGTCCTGGGCGACGCCGCCGGGCCGGATGAAGGCGTGGTTCATCCGCAGCCCGGTGATCAGCTCGAAGAGGTCGAGCACCAGCTCGCGCTCGCGGAAGCCGATGGTCATCACGGTCAGGGCGCCGATCTCCATGCCGCCGGTCGCGATGGCGACCAGGTGGGAGGAGATCCGGTTGAGCTCCATCAGGAGCACGCGCATGACCTGCGCCTTCTCCGGGACCTGGTCCTCGATGTCGAGCAGCCGCTCGACGCCGAGGACGTAGGTGGCCTCGTTGTAGAACGGGGAGAGGTAGTCCATCCGGGTGCAGAAGGTCGTGCCCTGCACCCAGGAGCGGTACTCCATGTTCTTCTCGATGCCGGTGTGGAGGTAGCCGATGCCGCAGCGGGCCTCGGTGACCGTCTCGCCCTCGATCTCCAGGATCAGCCGGAGCACGCCGTGGGTGGAGGGGTGCTGGGGCCCCATGTTGACCACGACGCGCTCGTCGGCGACGCCCTCGCCGAGGGCGTCGGTGATCGAGCCCCAGTCCTGGCCGGTGACCGTGAAGACCCGGCCCTGGCTGGTCTCGTTCGTGCCTGCGTACAGGTCCTGATCAGGATTCATCAGTTGTAGCTCCGACGCTCGTCGGGCGGCGGGATGGAGCCGCCCTTGTACTCGACGGGGATGCCGCCCAGCGGGTAGTCCTTGCGCTGGGGGTGGCCGGGCCAGTCGTCCGGCATCAGGATGCGCGTGAGCGCGGGGTGACCGTCGAAGACGATCCCGAACATGTCGAAGGCCTCCCGCTCGTGCCAGTCGCTGGTGGGGTAGACCGCGACCAGGCTCGGCACGTGGGGATCGGCCTCGGGCACGGAGACCTCGAGCCGGATCCGGCGGTTGTGGGTCATCGAGAGCAGGTGGTAGACGGCGTGCATCTCGCGGCCGGTGTCCTGCGGGTAGTGCACGCCGCTGACGCTGGCGCAGAGCTCGAAGCGCAGCCGCTCGTCGTCGCGCAGGTGACGGGCGACCGCCACCAGGTCCTCGCGCCGGACGTGGAAGGTGATCTCGCCCCGGTGGACGACGACCTGCTCGACGGTGGTCGCGAGACCGTCCTCGCCGAGCCGGGCCTCGAGCGCGTCGGCGACCTCGTCGAACCAGCCGCCGTAGGGCCGCTCGGTGGCGCCGGGGTAGAGGATCGGCTGCACCAGGCCCCCGTAGCCGCTGGTGTCGCCGCTGCCCTTGACGCCGAACATGCCGCGCCGCTCGCCGACGGCCTGGACCTCGCCCTCCTGGGCCGGGAGGTTGCCGGGCTGGTTCTGCTCCTCGGTCACCGGAGAAGACCCTTCATCTCGGAGGTCGGCAGTGCGGTCAGGGCGGCGTTCTCGCGGTCCTCGATCTGGGCGAGCCGGTTGGCGCCGAGCTTGCCGGCCTGGACCTGGTCGTGCAGCTTGAGGATCGCGTCGATCAGCATCTCCGGCCGCGGCGGACAGCCGGGGAGGTACATGTCGACCGGGACCACGTGGTCGACCCCCTGCACGATCGCGTAGTTGTTGAACATGCCACCGGAGCTCGCGCAGACGCCCATGGCGAGCACCCACTTCGGCTCGGCCATCTGGTCGTAGATCTGGCGCAGCACCGGAGCCATCTTCTGGCTGACGCGGCCGGCCACGATCATCAGGTCGGCCTGCCGCGGGCTGGCACGGAAGACCTCCATGCCGAACCGGGCCAGGTCGTACTTCGGACCGCCGCTGGTCATCATCTCGATGGCGCAGCAGGCCAGGCCGAAGGTGGCGGGCCAGAAGCTGGCCTTGCGGAAGTACCCGGCCACGTCCTCGACGGTCGTGAGCAGCACGCCGCTCGGGAGCTTCTCTTCAAGTCCCACGTCAGTTCTCGCTTCCCTGGATCACGGGGGTGGTCATCAGTCCCAGTCGAGCCCGCCGCGACGCCAGACGTAGGCGTAGGCGACGAAGACGGTGGCGATGAACAGGACCATCTCGACCAGCCCGAACAGCGCCATCGCGTCGAAGTGCACGGCCCAGGGGTAGAGGAAGATGATCTCGATGTCGAAGACGATGAAGAGCATCGCCGTGATGTAGTACTTCACCGGGAACCGGCCACCGCCGACCGCCTGCGCGGTGGGCTCGATGCCGCACTCGTAGGAGTCGAGCTTGGCCCGGTTGTAGCGCTTGGGACCGATGACGGCGCTCATGGCCACGGAGAAGATCGCGAACCCCGCCGCGAGGAGGGCCAGGGCGAGGACCGGCGTGTAGAGCTCCATGCCTGCTGTTCCTTCCTGGTGAACCCGGTTTGTGACCTTGTGATTCCGTTCACAATGCGTGGCGCGTCGCACAGTCTAGGACGGCACCGGGTCGTGCGCGACCCGGGGTGGACCCGCCCTCCATCCCCCGTGACAACGCTTGTGACAACGCCCGTGACCTGCGGATTTAGGGCACGTCGGCGTGCGCTAAATCAGGGCGTTCGCTCAGGCCTTGGTGGCCCGGTGCAGCGCCACGATGCCGGCCGAGAGGTTGCGCCACTCCGGGGCCTGCCAGCCCGCCGCCGCCACCAGCGCGGCGAGGCCGGCCTGGTCGGGCCAGGCGCGGATCGACTCGGCGAGGTAGACGTAGGCGTCGGGGCTGGACGACACCCCGCGCGCGATCGCCGGCAGCGCCTTCATCAGGTACTCCAGGTAGACCGTGCGGAGCGGGGCGAAGGTGGGGTGGCTGAACTCGCAGACCACCAGCCGCCCGCCTGGACGGGTCACGCGCAGCATCTCCCGCAGGCCGGCCGCGGGATCCACGATGTTGCGCAGCCCGAAGGAGATGGTCACCGCGTCGAAGGTCTCGTCGGCGAAGGGGAGCCGGGTCCCGTCGCCGGCCGTGAACGGCAGGTCGGGACGGGCCTGCTTGCCCACCCGGAGCATGCCGAGCGAGAAGTCGCAGGGCACCACGGTCGCCCCGCGGTCCGCGAAGGGCTGGCTGGAGGTGCCGGTGCCGGCCGCGAGATCGAGCACCCGCTCCCCCGGTCGCGGACCCACGGCGTCGATCACCTCGTGCCGCCAGCGCCGGTCCTGGCCGAGCGAGAGCACGTCGTTGGTGACGTCGTAGCGCCGGGCGACCGCGTCGAACATGCGGCGGACGTCGGAGGGCTGCTTGTCGAGGTCTGCGCGGGCCACGGCTGAAGGGTACGACCACCCGGATCGCAACCAAACGCTCGGTCGAGGCGTCATCACCTGTGCACGACCCACCAACGGAGGACCGAGAACCATGAAGCTGTTGCGAGCCCTGCTGCTCACCCTGGTCGCCCTGACCCTGGCCGCCACCACCGCGTACGGCGTGGGCCGGAGCGTCCGCGACGACTCCGGCACACGGGGCACCGACCCGGCCGCCGCGCCCGCCGGGCCGGACGCCCGGACCGACCACCCCGACCGGCAGCCGACCGTCGAGCGGGTCACGGTCCGGTCCGGCCCGGTGCTCGAGGCCGGCGACCGTGGCGTCGAGGTGCGCGAGCTGCAGTCCCGGCTCTTCCAGCTGGAGTGGTTCCCCGAGCTGACCACCGGCCGCTACGACCCCGCCACCGTCGAGGCGGTCCGCGGCTTCCAGGACCGTCGAGGACTGCGGGCGACCGGCGAGCTCGACCTGCGCACCTGGGAGCGACTGGTCGCGATGACCGAGCAGCCCACCCACGACCAGCTCTTCAACGTGCTGCACCCCGGCCCGGCGCTGCTCGCCGAGGCCGACCGGGGCGGCGCGGTCCGCGAGCTGCAGGCCCGGCTGGCCCAGATCGCGTGGTACTTCGGCGACGTCACCGGCCGCTACGACACGGACACCGTCGAGGCGGTCCGTGGCTTCCAGGCCAAGCGGGAGATCCCGGTGACCGGTGAGGTCGACCGGCGCACGATGGACCGGCTGCTGGCGATGACCGCGGAGCCGACCCACGAGCAGCTCCACAACGTGGAGCCCGAGCCCGGCGCCCTGGACCCGCGGTGCACCACGGGGCGCGCCCTGTGCATCGACAAGACGACCAGCACCCTGCGCTGGGTGGTCGACGGGAAGGTCCGGATGACCCTCGACGCGCGGTTCGGCTCGACCGTGAACAACACCCCCACCCGTGAGGGCCTGTTCCAGGTGTACTGGAAGGACCCCGACCACGTCTCGAACGAGTACGGCTCGGACATGCCGTTCTCGATGTTCTTCGACGGCGGCCAGGCGGTGCACTACTCCTCGGACTTCGCCGCCGTCGGGTACGCCGGCGCCTCCCACGGCTGCGTCAACATCCGCGACTACGACGCCCTCGCCCAGCTCTTCGACCAGGTCCTGGTCGGCGACAAGGTGGTCGTCTACTGGAGCTGAGGCTTGGGGGCCGCGCGGGTCCCCCGCGTAGGCTTCCCCCTCGTGACGACCAGCGCGACCCCCAGTGCCGAGGCCGGTCGGCTCGTCGTACGCACCGTCGCCCTCGACCTCGATCCCGCGACCCCGCTGCTGGACCTGCTGCCCGCTGACGTCCCCGTGACGTGGCTGCGCCGCGGGGAGGGCCTCGTGGGCTGGGGCGTCGCCGCGCAGGTCCGGACCTCCGGCACGACCCGGTTCTCCGACGCCGGCAAGTGGTGGGCCGAGACCACCGGCCGGGCCGTGGTCCGCGACGAGGTGGACGAGCCCGGGACCGGCCTGGTGGCCTTCGGCAGCTTCGGCTTCGCCGACGCCCCCGGCTCCTCGGTCCTCACCGTGCCCACGGTCGTGGTCGGTCGTCGCGGCGACCGGACCTGGCTCACCAGCATCAGCCGCGACTCCCTGGACCACCCCGCCACGGTCGGCGTCGCCGCCCCGCCCCGCCCCCCGATCGGCATCAGCTTCGCCGACGGAGCGCTGGACGGGGAGCGCTGGATGGGCGTCGTCGCCGACGCCGTCTCGCGGATCAGCGCCGGCGACCTCGAGAAGGTCGTGCTGGCCCGCGACCTGGTCGCCACCGGCGAGGAGGACGTCGACGTCCGATGGCCGCTGCGCCGGCTCACCGAGGGCTACCCGATGTGCTGGACCTTCCACGTCGACGGGCTGTTCGGGGCCACCCCGGAGATGCTGGTGCGCCGTGAGCGCGGGCTGGTGACCTCCCGGGTGCTGGCCGGCACCATCCGGCGTACCGGCGACGACGACCGCGACCTCGCCCTCGCCGCCGCCCTGGCCCGCTCCTCGAAGGACCTCGAGGAGCACGAGTACGCCGTCCGCTCCGTCGCCGACGCGCTGGAGCCGCACTGCTCCTCGATGAACGTCCCCGAGGCGCCGTTCGTGCTCCACCTGCCCAACGTCATGCATCTCGCGACCGACGTGGCCGGGGTGGTCCACGACGCGGAGACCGTGTCGTCGCTGCAGCTGGCCGAGGCACTCCACCCCTCGGCCGCCGTGGGCGGCACCCCGACCTCCACCGCCACCGCCCTGATCAGCGAGATCGAGGGCATGGACCGCGGCCGCTACGCGGCCCCCGTGGGCTGGATGGACGCGCGCGGGGACGGCGAGTGGGGCATCGCGCTGCGCTCCGCCGAGGTGTCGGGACCCACGGTGCGACTCTTCGCCGGGTGCGGCATCGTCGCCGACTCCGACCCCGAGGCCGAGCTCGCCGAGTCGCAGGCGAAGTTCGTGCCGGTGCGCGACGCCCTCGTCGCCGACTGAGCCGACGAGCCGACTGAGCTGACGAGCCGACCGAGCTGACCGATCGAGCCGGCTCAGCCCGACAGGTCCAGGTCGTCGCCGTCCGCGAGCCGGACGTAGGACTGGTGGTCGGCGAGCAGCCGGCCGAAGTGGCCGTCGACGATGCCGAGCCCGGCCTCGGAGTAGACCCGGTCGTGGATCGCGAGGGTGCGGGCGGCACCCACGGCCCGCGCGAAGTCGACCGCCTCGGAGGCCTTCAGCCAGGGCGCCGAGACCGGCGCGCACAGCACGTCGACCTCGCGTCCCGGCCCGGTGAGCGCATCGCCGGGGTGGAACAGCGAGGTCCCCCCGGCCTCGAGCAGGTAGCCGGAGTTGTCGACGCGGGGCAGGTCGGGGTGGATCACCGCGTGCAGCTCCCCCACCACCTGCACCGCGATGCCCAGGTCGAGGGTGTCCCCGGGCGCCACGACGGTGAGCCGCTCGAGCAGGTCCGGGGCGTCGTCGACGAGCTGCTGGGCGACGGCGTCGATCGTCACGACCGGGCAGTCGGCGCGCCGCAGGTGGTCGGGCAGGTAGTGGTCCGGGTGCTCGTGGGTGACCAGCACGGCGGTGGCGCCGTCGACCGCCTCGGGCTGGGTCCAGCCGCCCGGGTCGACCACCAGCACCGCACCGTCGTGCTCGACGCGCACGCAGGCGTGACCGAACTTGGTGATGCGCATGCCGCCAACCTACGCCGCGCCCGCCGGGTCACGGACTCATAACAGGTGGGGCGACGCCCCCCGTCGTGTCCTGTTCAGCGGCGCCGACGTGGGGCTAGGGTGCGCCAGACGTCGTGCGACGTGGATCACGTCGCCGACCCAGGGGGGCCCACCGCCCGGTGGGCGCCGAACGATGAGTGAGGTTGACCTGATGACAACGATCCGCAAGGTCGCACCCGTGGCACTCGCCGCGGCGCTGGCCCTCGGCGTCACATCGTGCGCCGAGTCCGAGCGCAGTGGCGAAGGAGGCAGCGGCGACGGAGGCACGTTCACCTTCGGCGCCGCCGGTGCTCCCGAGATGTTCGACCCGTTCTACGCCACCGATGGCGAGACCTTCCGCGTCACGCGCCAGATGTTCCAGGGCCTGCTCGGCATCGAGCCCGGCAGCGCCACGGTGCAGCCCGAGCTGGCCACCGAGTGGTCGGCCGACGAGGACGGCACCGTCTGGACCTTCCAGCTCCGTGACGACGTGACCTTCCACGACGGCGAGCCCTTCAACGCCGAGGCGGTCTGCGCCAACTTCGAGCGGATGTTCGACCAGAACGACGCGGGCCAGGTGGCCGGCGAGTACTGGGGCTACGTCATGGGCGGCTTCGCCAACGACCCCGAGAGCTCGCTCTACAAGAGCTGCGAGGCCACGGGCGACTACGAGGCCACCGTCGAGATCACCCGGGCCACCTCGGGCTTCCCGACGATGCTGACCCTGGACTCGCTCTCCATGCAGTCGCCGAAGGCGCTGGAGGAGGGTGACGCCAACGGCATCGCCACCGAGGGCGAGGGCTTCTCCTTCCCCGACTACGCCTTCGCACCCGTCGGCACCGGCCCCTACAAGTTCGGTGAGTACGACGAGGCCAACGGCACCATCACGCTCGAGGCCAACGACGACTACTGGGGCGACGCCGCCCAGACGTCGGAGCTGGTGTTCCGGGTCATCCCCGACGAGAGCACCCGGCGCCAGGAGCTCGAGGCCGGCAGCATCGACGGCTACGACCTCCCCAACCCCGCCGACTGGAGCGGGCTGGAGGACGACGGCAACGAGGTCGTGATCCGCGACCCGTTCAACATCTTCTACGTCGGCCTGAACCCCGAGTCGAACCCGGCCCTGAAGGACCTCAAGGTCCGCCAGGCGCTCTACCACGCCATCAACCGCGAGCAGCTCGTCCAGAGCCAGCTGCCCGAGGGCGCCGAGGTCGCGACCCAGTTCATGCCCTCCACGGTGAGCGGCTACAACACCGGGCTCGAGGCCTACGAGTACGACCCGGACATGGCCAAGCAGCTGCTGTCCGAGGCGGGCGAGCAGAACCTCTCCCTGAAGTTCGCCTACCCGACCGAGGTCAGCCGGCCCTACATGCCGGACCCGCAGGCGCTCTACGAGGCGATCCGCACCAACCTCGAGGACGTCGGCGTCAAGGTCGACGTGCAGACCGCGTCGTGGAACGGCGGCTACCTCGACAACGTGACGGCCGGCAAGTACGACGCGTACCTGCTCGGCTGGACCGGTGACTACGACTCCGCGTTCAACTTCATCGGCACCTTCTTCGGCAACCTCGCGAACAACGACTTCGGCACCAAGGAATACCCCTGGGGCAAGACGCTGTCGCAGGACCTGGAGGACGCCGACGCAGTCGTCGACGAGGGCGAGCGCGCCACGGCGTTCGAGGAGATCAACTCGCAGATCATGGAGGAGTACCTCCCGGGCCTGCCGATCAGCCACTCCCCGCCGGCGCTCGTCGTCGGCCCCGGGGTCGACGGCCTGATCCCGAGCCCGCTGACCGCGGAAACGTTCGACACCGTCACCGTCGGCGGCGAGTGACGACCGCTAGCAGCAGCTAGCAGTCGCCCACTCTCCGGCGGTCGAGGGGGGTCATCCACACCGGGTGGCCCCCCTCGCTACTGTTCACAGGTTGTCCGCTGCAGGGCTCACCAGAGGGCTCACCCGAGAGCTCACCAGGAGGAAGGCTCACCCATGATCCGGTTCATCGTGCGCCGGCTGATCCAGATGGCCGGCGTGGTGCTGGTGCTCTCGCTGCTGCTGTTCGTCTGGCTGCGGTCGCTGCCCGGCGGCACCGTCTCGGCGATCCTCGGAGAGCGGCAGACCCCGGAGCGCCGCGCCGCCCTCGAGGCCGCGCTGGGCCTCGACCAGCCGATCTACGTCCAGTACCTGAAGTTCCTCGAGCGCGCCGTCCAGGGCAACTTCGGCGTCTCGACCAAGGTGCTCCCCGGCACGGACGCCTTCGAGATCTTCCTGATGCGGATCCCGGCCACCATCGAGCTCTCCGCCTTCGCGATCCTGATCGCGGTCGCGCTCGGCATCCCGCTGGGCTACCTCGCCGCGAAGCGGCGCGGCACCTGGTTCGACAACACCACGGTCGTGGCCTCGCTGGTCGGCGTCGCGGTCCCGGTGTTCTTCCTCGCCTTCATGCTGAAGTACTGGTTCGCCGTCGAGTGGGGTGTGCTGCCCGTCTCCGGCCGCCAGACCGTCGGCCTCGACGCCACCCACGTCACCGGGTTCTTCGTCCTCGACGGCCTGATCACCCGCGAGTTCGACGCCGCGTGGGACTCCTTCAAGCACCTGATCCTCCCGGCCGTCGCCCTGTCCACGATCCCCTTCGCGGTGATCTTCCGGATCACCCGGGCCGCGGTCCTCGACGTCCTCGACGAGGACTACGTCCGCACCGCCGAGGCCAAGGGCCTCACCAACCGCGTGATCCGCGGCCGCCACGTGCTGCGCAACGCGATGCTCCCGGTCGTCACGACCATCGGCCTCCAGGTCGGCGCACTGCTGGCCGGGGCCGTGCTGACCGAGACCGTCTTCTCCTTCCAGGGGGTGGGCGACGCCCTCGCGATCGCCTTCCGCGACAAGGACTACGCCGTGCTGCAGGTGCTGATCATGGCGGCGGCGGCGATCTACGTCTTCGTCAACCTGCTGGTCGACATCTCCTACGCCATCATCGACCCCCGTGTCAGGACCAGGTGAGCCGATGACTCCCCCGACCAACCCGATCCGGTCCTACCGCGACCGACGTCGCCAGCAGATCGACTCCCTCGCCGAGAGCACCGCCGACGAGGGGCACGGCGTCTCGCTGGTCGCCAGCGCCTGGCGCCGGCTGCGCCGCAACCCGGTCTTCCTGCTCGGCCTCGGCATCACCGTCAGCTTCGTCGTGCTCGCGCTGATCTCCCCGTGGATCGCCCCGTACGACCCGGCGGCCACGCCCCTGCTCGACCAGGTGCGCCGCCAGACCAACCCGGTGCCCGGGCCCCAGGAGGGCTTCCCCCTCGGTGGCGACGACCGGGGCCGCGACCTGCTCTCCCGGCTCCTCGTCGGAAGCCAGCAGACGCTGTTCGTCGGCGTCTTCGCCACCCTGTTCGGCCTCGCCGGCGGCCTGACGCTCGGCACCCTCGCGGGTGCCTTCGCCGGCTGGGTCGACTCCGCGGTGATGCGGCTGGTCGACGTGATGCTCTCGATCCCCTCGCTGCTGCTCGCGTTCTCGATCGCGGCCCTGGCCTCCCGGCCGAGCCAGTGGACGGTGATCATCGCGATCGCGGTGATCCAGGTCCCGATCTTCGCCCGGCTGCTGCGCGGCTCGATGCTGGCCCAGCGCGTGAGCGACCACGTGCTCGCCGCCCGGGCGCTGGGCGTCAAGCCGTGGGCGATCGTCTTCCGGCACATGCTGCCCAACGCCCTCGGGCCGGTGATCGTGCAGGCCACCCTGGTGCTGGCCACCGCGATCATCGACGCCGCCGCGCTCTCCTTCCTCGGTCTCGGCAACCCCGACGACCGCCGACCCGAGTGGGGCCAGATGCTCGGCCGCGCCACGGACTACATCAACGACTACCCGCACCTGGCCATCTACCCCGCGCTCTGCATCATCGTGGTCGCCCTCGGCTTCACGCTGATGGGCGAGTCGCTGCGCGAGGCCCTCGACCCGAAGTCCCGGAGGTGACCGCGTGACGACCTCAACGACCCCGTCCGGCTCGAGGCAGTCCGGCTCGAGGAAGTCCGGCGACCCGCTGCTCTCGGTGCGCGACCTGAACGTCACGTTCCAGCAACACGGCGGGAAGGCCTTCACCGCCGTCGACGGCATCTCCTTCGACGTCCGTGCCGGCGAGACCCTCGGCCTGGTCGGCGAGTCCGGCTGCGGCAAGTCGGTGACCTCGCTGGCGATCATGGGGCTGCTCCCCGAGCGTGGCAACAAGGTCACGGGCACCGCGACGTACGACGGCACCGACCTGCTCTCGCTGTCCCGCTCCCAGATGCGTGACCGTCGCGGCCGCGACATCGCGATGATCTTCCAGGACCCGCTGTCCTCGCTGAACCCGGTCGTCCCGATCGGGCTGCAGGTCACCGAGGTGATGGAGCGCCACCGCGGGCTCTCCCGCAAGGAGGCCACACCGGAGGCTCGCGACCTGCTCGAGCGGGTGGGCATCCCCGACCCGACCGCGCGGCTGAAGAACTACCCGCACCAGCTCTCCGGCGGGATGCGGCAGCGGGCGCTGATCGCGATGGCGCTGGCGTGCCAGCCGCGGCTGCTGATCGCCGACGAGCCGACGACGGCACTCGACGTCACGATCCAGGCCCAGATCCTCGCGCTGCTCAAGGAGCTGGTGCAGGAGACCGGGACCGCGCTGATCATGATCACCCACGACCTCGGCGTGGTCGCCGGGCTCTGCGACGAGGTCAACGTGCTGTACGGCGGCCGGATCGTCGAGCGCGGCGAGCGGCACCAGCTCTTCGCGCACGCCGCTCACCCCTACACCAACGGCCTGCTCGGCTCGATCCCGCGGCTCGACGCTCCGCGCGGCGAGCGGCTGCAGGCGATCCCGGGCTCGGTGGCCGACAACCTGCCGTGGGACTCCGCGTGCGCGTTCGCGCCGCGGTGCCCACGCGTCCTCGACCGGTGCCGTGAGGAGACGCCCGTGTGGGAGGAACACCCCGCCACCGGGCTGCGGTGCCACAACCCGGCGGAGGTCCAGCATGGCTGACAGCACGACGGGCCGGACGGCCGAGCCCACCCCGCGCACCGGTGACGAGGTGCTCGTCGACGTCCGCGGCGTGAAGGTCCACTTCCCCATCAAGCGCGGCGTCATCTTCGACCGCACCGTCGGGCACGTGTACGCCGTGGACGGCGTCGACCTGCAGATCCGGCGCGGAGAGACCTACGGCCTGGTCGGCGAGTCCGGCTGCGGCAAGTCCACGCTGGGCAAGGCGATCCTCAACCTCGAGACCCCGACCGAGGGGTCGGTGGAGTTCGACGGCACCGACATCGCCTCGCTCAAGGGCGAGGAGCTGCGCCGCAAGCGGCAGGACCTGCAGATGGTCTTCCAGGACCCCATGTCGAGCCTGGACCCCCGCCAGACCGTGGAGTCGCTGCTGACCGAGGGCCTCAAGGCCCACCGGCTCGCCGACGACAAGCAGGCGACCCGGACCCGGCTGCGCGAGCTGCTCTCGGCCGTGGGGCTGCCGCCCTCCGCCCTCTCCAAGTACCCCCACGAGTTCTCGGGCGGGCAGCGACAGCGGATCGGCATCGCCCGGGCGCTGTCGGTCAACCCCAAGCTGATCGTCGCCGACGAGCCGGTCTCCGCGCTCGACGTCTCCGTGCAGGCCCAGGTGCTCAACCTGCTGGAGGAGCTGCAGGGCGAGTTCGGCCTCACCTACCTCGTCGTCGCCCACGACCTCGCCGTCGTGCGCCACATCAGCGACCGGATCGGCGTGATGTACCTCGGCGGGCTGGTCGAGGAGTCCGAGGCCGGCGAGCTCTACGCGACCCCGCTGCACCCCTACACCCGCGCGTTGATGTCCGCGGTCCCGGTGCCCGACCCGGTGATCGAGGACCAGCGCGAGCAGATCCTGCTGACCGGCGACCTGCCCTCGCCGTCCAACCCGCCCACCGGCTGCCGGTTCCACACCCGTTGTCCGTGGCGGCAGCCGACGCGCTGCGACGAGGAGCGCCCGCAGCTGCGGGTGGTCGAGGTCGACGGAGCCACCCCGGGCCACCGGGTGGCCTGCCACTGGGCCGAGCAGATCGCCGCGGGCGAGCTGGAGGCCCACGACGTCGACTCCTCCCTCACCGAGCAGCACGACGGCGACGACCTCGAGCAGGGCCCGCCGCAGTACTTCGTCGACCCGCTCTGAGGTCGGGACGCCCGGTCAGCCGGTGAGGTGGTGCACGAAGCACCACCGCCACCGCTCGCCGGCCTCGGCGGACTGCATGACCGGGTGGGCGGAGTCGTGGAAGTGTCCGGTGGCGTGGCGCTGCGGCGAGGAGTCGCAGCACCCGACGTACCCGCACTCCAGGCACTGGCGCAAGTGCACCCAGCGGGTGCCCTCGGCCAGGCACCCCACGCAGCCCGCCCCCGGCGCCGGGGGCACCGCGGGGAGCCGGGCCAGGTCCTCGCACTCGGTGACCACGTGGCTGCGCTCCCCCGCGCGGGAGGAGCGGAGCTCCTCGCGCGAGCTGCGGACGGCGTCGAGCATCGACTCCTCGACGTCGAGCATCGCCAGCACCTCGGCCACCACGTCGGAGACGACCTCGCCCTGGCTGCGGATCTCCAGCACCCGCTCCCGCTCCGCCCGGATCATCGCCTGCCGCACCCGGACGTAGTGCTCGCTGGGGGTCTCCTCCTCCGCGTCCGGTCCCAGCCGTTCCCAGGCGGCGTTGTTGCGCTGCTCGACCCGGACCCGGATCGCCTCCCGGACACCGTGCGGGTCCTCCTCGGTCTCCGCGTCGAGCACCCGGTAGCCCGCCTTGGAGGCCTGGTGGAGCAGCGTGGCCCGCGACAGCGCGTCCTGGGCGGGGTCGGGCGAGGGCACGTCGAGGCGTCGGGCCAGCCAGGGCAGGGTCAGGCCCTGGAGGAACAGCGTGCCGGCGACGACGGAGAACGCGACGACCAGCAGCACCTCCCGCAGCTCGCTGTCCTCCGGGATCACGAACGCGGCGGCCAGGGTCACCACGCCACGCATCCCGGCCCAGCCGACCAGCAGGCTCACGGCAGCGGGCGGGCGCTCGCTGGAGGGTCGGGTGAGCAGCTGGGAGGTGGTGAAGACCCAGGCCAGCCGGAGCCCGATCACAGCCACGAGCGTCGCCAGGCAGACCAGCGCGACCCGCCCGGGCGGGACGGCGCTGTCGGCCACCCCGGCGACGATCCAGGTGGCCTGCAGCCCGATCAGCAGGAAGACGGTGTTCTCGAGGACGAAGGCGATGGTGCGCCAGTTCATCCGCTCGGCGATCCGCGACTGCGAGGTCTGCACGATCGCGGCCTTGTGACCGAGCAGCAGGCCGGCGACCACGACGGAGATCACCCCCGAGGCGTGGATCTCCTCCGCCAGCAGGTACGCCGCGAACGGCACGACCAGCGAGATGCCGGTGTCGAGCACCGGGTCGGCCACCCGCCGGCGGACCCGCGCGACCACCCAGAACACCGCGACGCCGACCGCCGCACCCCCGAGCGCCGCGAGCAGGAAGTCACCGCCGATCTGGACCAGGCCCACCCCGCCCGCCGTGGCCGCCAGCGCCGTGCGCAGCGAGACCAGCGCGGTCGCGTCGTTGAAGAGCGACTCGCCCTCGAGGATCGTCACCACCCGGCGGGGCAGCCCGATCCGGCGCCCGATCGCGGTGGCGGCGACCGCGTCCGGCGGCGCGACCACGGCGCCGAGCGCGACCGCGAGCGGCCAGGAGAGCTCCGGCAGCAGTCCCTTCGCGACGAGCGCCACCCCGGCGGTCGTGAAGACCACGAGCCCCACCGACAGCAGCAGGATCGGCCGCCGGTTGGCGTTGAAGTCCACGAGGGAGGTCTGCAGGGCGGCGGCGTACAGCAGCGGGGGCAGCAGCCCGAGCAGCACGACCTCCGCGTCCAGGTGCACCTCCGGCACACCCGGGACGGCGGAGCCCGCCACTCCCACGACGACCAGCAGCAGCGGCGCCGGGACCCCCACCCGGTCGGCGACGGCGGTACCCGTGAACACCACGACGGTCAGCGCGACCAGGAACAGGGCAACCTCCACGCCGCCATTGTGCCGCCCGGCGTGTACCTGGCTGTCTGCCTGGCCGTCTGCTGGCCGTCTACCTGGCTGTCTACATCGCGTGCAGGATCGTGGTCGACCAGCGGAAGGCCGAGGCCACCGCCGCCTCCAGCGCTGCTGCCGCGTCGTCGGGCGGACCGGCGGTGGCCAGCGCGCCCTGGTAGTCGGCCACCGACGTGACCAAGGTTCCCAGACCACCCTCACGACGGAAGGCGGCGAGCACCAGGTCGTCGTCGATGTCGAGCTGCGTCTCGATCTGCTCCAGCTCGACCCCGAGCACCAGGTCGAGGGTGGAGAGCAGGCCGGCCGTGAACGCGAAGTCCGGGTCGATCCGGCGCCCGTGGGCCAGCAGCTCGCAGGTCCGGCCCCGCACCAGGCCGGTGAGGACCGCGTCGGTGTCGATGGTGGCGTGCCGCCCCAGCACGGTGACGGCGGCCCAGCGCTGCAGCCGACGGGTCCCCATCACGACCAGCGCCTCGCGCACCGACCGGACCTGCTCGCGCAGCCCCCGGTGGCGCCCGACCGAGGCCAGGTCGAGGACCTGGGCCACCAGGGCGGGCTCCCCGCGCAGGATCCGCTCGACCTGGTCCATGTCGAGGTCGCGGGTCAGCAGCTCCAGCGCGAGCCTGACCTGGGCGAGGGCCGACGGGGCGATGGGGGCTCCCGGCACCGGGGGCGCCTGGACCGCCCGGCCCTGGAAGAGGGTGCAGCCCAGCTGTTCGGCCCGGGCCACGTCGGCCTCGGTGTCGCAGCCGCGCGCCAGCAGCTCGGGCACGAAGGGCCGGCAGCGCTCGAGCAGCTCCTCGGCCTCCTCTTGCGTCGAGGCGGCCACGTCGACCACCAGCACGTCGGCCAGCTCCAGCAGTCGTTCGTCCGCCTGGTCGAGCCGGAGGCCGTCCAGGGCCAGCAGGTAGCCCTCGACCCGCCTCGTCGCACACGCCGCGACGAGCTCGTCGTCGACGTCGGGGTCACGCACCAGCAGCACGGTCCGCCGCGGCGTCAGCATCAGCGGGCCGTCCCCGGTCAGGACCTCACGGTCCACGTGGCAGAAGGCCACCGTGTCGCCCACGACCTCCTCGAGGCCCAGGTCGTGGGAGCGCAGCAGCTCGTGGACGGCGACGACCCCGGACCCGGCGCCGGGGTAGCGGTCCTCGGGCGGCAGGTGCGGGTGGTAGACCAGCTCGAACCCGACGACGTGACGCTCGCGGTCGAGGATGGGGCGGCGCGCCACGACGACCGCCGCGCGGGCGGCGACCTCCCCGGACGTGTCCACCACCACCAGCCTTCCGCGAGGGTCCCCCGCACGGCTGATCCTAGGTCGTGGCGGCTCCGCGCGTGGCCGGATCAGGACAATCCGGGCCGCGACCCGAGCGGCTCAGCTCGCCACCCAGAGCATCGGATCTCCCCAGCCGAGGTCCTCGACGCCGTGGGAGGCCAGGGCGAGGGCGACCAGGGTCCGCCGGTGGGCCGCGAAGGTCAGCACGTGGGCGATCATCCCGCCGTGGGTGAAGACCTCGGCGGGCTCGCAGAGCGCGTCGACGAAGGTGTCGTCGAGCCGGCGCTCCGCGACCACCCGGCGGACGTGCCCGAGGTAGGTGGTCCCCTCGACCGCGAGCCGTTCCCGCATCGACCCCAGCGACTCGTGCTCCTCCACCGACCAGTCGTAGTCGCGGGTCGCGAGGGCGGCGTTCCACATCCCCATCTGCCCGACCAGCCGCGAGAGCAGGCTGCGGATCGTCTGCTCGTCGTCGTCCACGTCGAGCCCGATCGGCTGGTCCAGCCGGGTGTCGTCGAGCCGCTCCGCGACCCGCACCATCTCGCCGGTGAGCCACACGTGGTGCTCGACCATCCTCGTCAACAGGTCCATGTCGGTGACCTCGTCTCGTGCGGGCAGCCGCAGGCCGCCGGGTGGGTGGAAGTGGACGCCGCTCGGCGCCTCGATCTGCAGGTGACCGGGCTTGCGACGCCAGGCGGCCGGGCTGGCGCCGTAGGCCCGGGTGAAGGCCCGGGTGAAGGCCTCGTGCGACCCGTACCCGGCCTCGACCGCGACGTCGATCAGCGGCGCCCGCGTGGTGACCATCCGGTACGCCGCGCGCTCCAGCAGGATCCGTCGCCGGAACGCCTGCGGGGGCTCCCCCGCGACCGCGCTGATCATCCGGTCGAAGTGGAACCGGGAGAAGTGGAAGCGGCCCGCGAGCTCGTCACCGGTGGCGCCGTGGTCGTCGAGCGCGCCGGCCAGGTGGTCGACGAACTCGGCGAAGGTGTCGGTGGCGGTGGTCACGGGCCCATCGTGGCGGCCGCGGCGGCCGGTGGCTTGATCATCCTTGCCGACCCCTCACACCGCACCCAGCGCGCGGATCCGGGCGTCGAGGTCGCGGCGGTTGTCACGGCGGACCCGGACCTCGACGACCTCGATCCCGCCGTTGGGCGAGGCCAGCGCCTGCTCGAGCTCGGGCAGCGACCCGACCCGCCAGTGGGGGGTGCGGGTCGCGGCGCAGAGCGCGGCGACGTCGACGCCGTGGGGGGTTCCGAAGAGCGTGTCGAACCGGTCGGCGTAGTCGGCGGCGCCCTGCTCGAGCATCGAGAAGATCGAGCCCCCGTCGTCGTTGACCACCACGATCGTGAGGTCCGGGCGGGCCTCGCGCGGGCCGAGCACCAGCCCGTTGGCGTCGTGCAGGAACGTCACGTCGCCCATCAGCGCGAAGGCGCGGCTCGTCGAGGGGCGGCCGAGCGCGGCCCCGATGGCCGTCGAGACGGTGCCGTCGATCCCGGAGAGGCCCCGGTTGGCCACCACCTTGCGCCGGTCGCCCACGGCGTACGGCGCGACCATCAGGTCCAGGTCGCGGATCGGGCTGGAGGCGCCCACGACGAGCAGCCCCTCCGGCGGGACCGCGCGGCTGACCGCCCCCGCCACCTCGTACGGCGTGAGGTCGGGCTCGGCGGCGAGCAGCCGGTCGAGCCGGGTCGACACCTCGCGGTCGGCCGCGCGCCACTCCGCCAGCCAGTCGGGGTCGTCGGGCCGCTCGACCGACGGTCGGCCGGTGAGGAACCGGTCGGCCACCGGGAACGGCCGGTCGGACCAGACGCCGGGGGCGCCGGCGTCGAGGACGGTGACGTCCTCGCGGGCCAGCAGCCGGCTCACCGGGCGGCTCAGCGTCGGGTGGCCGAAGACGACGACCCGCTCGACGCGCCGGCCGAGGTCCCCGTCGAGGAGCAGCCGGTAGCCGCGGATCGGATGGGTGCCGGTGCGCGAGCCGCTGGTGGGCTCGGCGAGCAGCGGCCAGTCGGCCTGCTCGGCCAGGATCCGGGCCGGCGGGCCGGCGTCATCGCCGGCCACGACGACGGTCCGGGGACCGAGCGCGACCGTCTCGACGACCGCCGGCCGCACCCGGTGCGGCCGCTCCCCCGGCACCACGTCGGGCACCCAGCGGTCGGCGGGCACCAGCGGCTCGTCGAGCTGCACGTTGAGGTGCAGCGGCCCGCCGTCGAAGCTCAGCCACGAGGGGACCCGGTCCAGGTCGAGGGTCTGCACCAACGACCCGAAGATCCCCACCTGGTCGGTGGTCTGGTTGGCGCCGGTGCCGCGCAGCCGCGCGGGCCGGTCGGCCGTGACCGCGACCAGCGGCAGGCCGGCGTGGGCGGCCTCGAGCACCGCCGGGTGGAGGTTGGCGACGGCGGTGCCGGAGGTGCACACGACCGCCGCCGGGCCGCTGGTGCGCGCGAGCCCGAGGGCGAGGAACCCCGCGGTGCGCTCGTCGATCCGGGTGTGGAGGCGCAGCAGCCCCGCCTCGGCGGCGTCGTGGGCGGCGAAGGCGAGGGGTGCGTTGCGCGAGCCGGGGGCGAGCACGACCTCGCGCACGCCGGCCTCGAGCAGCCGGGTGAGGACGCCGCGCGCCAGCTCGGTGGAGGTGCTCACGGCTCGCGATCCTGCCGTACGCCGCGGACGTCGCGCAGCCGCTGCTCCCAGTGGGCCACCCGCTCGGCCGACGCGGCCCGCCGGTCCAGGGCCGCCGGGTCGACCTCGGGCCGGGTCACCGGCAGCGCACCGTCGACGGGCAGCAGCGGCGCGAGCACCAGGTCGTCGGTGAGCAGCTGGACGGTGGCGAGGCCGCACGCGTGCGGCAGCTCCGGCAGCGCCGCCGCCAGCGCCACCCCGGCGGCGATCCCGACGCTGCTCTCCAGCGCGGAGGAGACGACGACGGGGAGCCCGATGTCCTCGGCGATCCGCAGGCAGGCGCGGACCCCGCCGAGCGGCTGCACCTTGAGCACGGCGATGTCCGCGGCCGCCAGGTCCCGCACCCGGTAGGGGTCCGCGGCCTGCCGGATGGACTCGTCCGCGGCGACCGGGACACCGACCCTGCGGCGTACGAGCGCGAGGTCCTCGACCGTCGCGACCGGCTGCTCGACGTACTCCAGGCCGCCGGCGGCGCGGTCGAGCACGGCGATCGCGGCGACGGCCGTGTCGACGTCCCAACCGCCGTTGGCGTCGACCCGGACCCGGCCGCCGGGGCCCAGGGCGTCGCGGACCGCCTCGAGCCGCGCCTGGTCGTCGGCGAGGAGCTGGCCGGGCTCGGCGACCTTGACCTTGGCGGTGCGGCAGCCACCGGCGAGCGTGATCCGGTGGGCGTCCTCGGGGCCGACGGCGGGCACGGTGACGTTGACGGGCACGCGGTCGCGCACCGGCGCCGGCCAGTCCCCCGCGGCGGCCTCCTCGGCGGCCCGCAGCCAGGCCTCGGCGACCGCGGGCGGGTACTCCGGGAACGGCGACCACTCGCCCCACCCCGCCGGCCCCTCGACGAGCGCGCCCTCGCGGACGGTGAGGCCGCGGAACCGGGTCCGCATCGGGATCGACCAGACCCTCATCCGGTCGCCTCCCGCTGCAGCGCGAGCCGGTCGACCTTGCCGTTGGCGAGCATCGGGAGGGCGTCGCTGACGACCAGCTCGCGAGGCGCCCAGGAGCGGGGGTGCGCGCCGGCGACCCAGTCGCGCGCCCCGGCCAGGTCGAGCCTGCCGACGACGAACGCGACCACCCGGTGGCCCCACTCCTCGTCGGGCACGCCCACGACGGCGGCGTCCACGACGTCCGGGTGCTCACGCAGCCGCGCGGCCACGGCCGGTGTCGGGACGTTGACGCCGCCGCTGACCACGACGTCGTCGAGCCGGCCGAGGACGTGGAGCCGGCCGTCCTCGTCGAGGCGGCCTGCGTCGGAGGTGAGGAACCAGCCGTCGACCAGCACCTCGTCGGTGAGCGCCGGGTCGCCGTCGTACCCGTCGAAGAGGGTCGGCCCGGACAGCCGGACCCGGCCGCCGGTGCCGATCGCGACCGCCACCCCGTCGAGCGGGTGGCCGTCGTAGACGCAGCCGCCGCAGGTCTCCGCCATCCCGTACGTCGCCACGACCCGCACGCCCGCCTCGGCCGCCCGCTCACGCAGCGCGGGGTCGACCGGGCCGCCGCCGAGCAGCACCGCCTCCAGCTCCGCCAGCCGCCGCGCCTCCCCCGGGTCGTCGAGCAGCCGGTGGAGCTGGGTCGGCACCAGCGAGGTGTGGGTGGCCTCGCCCCACCCCTCGAGCTCGGGCTCGTGCCCGGCGACCAGCGAGCGCACGACCACCTGCAGCCCTGCGACGTACGACGCGGGCAGGCGCAGCGCCCAACGGCCCTCGGACCCCAGCCGTCGGCTGGTCGCGGTCACGCTGGCGAGCACGGCCCGTCGCGACAGCAGCACCCGCTTGGGACGCCCGGTCGAGCCGGAGGTCTCCACCACCAGCGGCGGCGGGTCGGGGTCGTCCAGCCAGCGCCGGACGGTCGCCACGACCGCCGACGGCTCGCCGGTCACGGGCTGCGGGTGCCTCACGCCGAGAACGCTAGCCGTCCGATAACCCGATGCGCCGGGCGGCGCCGAGGGAGCAGGATTCTCCCCGTGTCCACCCCTCTCGTGACCCGCGTGCGGGACTACGCGCGGCCGCCGTCGCCGCTGGCGGGGCGGCTGTCGGTGCAGTCGCTGGTGTTCGCGATGGGCGAGGGCACCTTCATGACCGGCTCGGCGGTCTTCTTCCTGCTCGTGGTCGGGCTCTCGCCCGCGCAGGTCGGCATCGGGTTGACCCTCGCGGGCGTGGCCGCCTTCGTGACGGCCGTGCCGATGGGGAAGGCGGTCGACCGGTTCGGGGCCAAGCGGATGTGGGCCCTCAGCGCCCTGCTGCAGTCGGGGCTCTTCGCGCTCTGGCCCTTCATCGACACCTTCACCGGGTACGCCGCGATGGCGATCGCGATGGAGGTCGCCGGCACCCTCGGCGGCGCGGCCCACGGCGCGTACACGATCGGGGTGCTGCCCGCCCGCGAGCGGGTGAAGTCCCGCGCGTACATGTACTCCGCCCTCAACGTCGGCTTCACCGTGGGCTCCATGCTGGGTGGCATCGCCCTCGCCTTCGACTCCCTCGAGGTGCTGCGGGTGCTGCCGTGGTTCACCGCGGGCATGTTCGTCGTCAACGCGATCGCGATCCACCGGCTGCCCCGGGCTCCCCAGGACGAGCGCACCCCGGACGAGCGTCGCGTCGTCCCCCCGGGCCCGGGCCCGCTGCGCAACCCGGGCTGGCTGGCGAGCGAGTTCTTCAACGGCGTGATGTGGACCAACCAGGTGCTGCTCAACCTGGTGATCCCGTTGTGGCTGGTCGCCAAGACCGACGCCCCCCACGTGCTGCTGGCCTTCCTGTTCGGCACCAACACGGTGATGTGCATCGTGCTGCCCATGGTCGCCTCGCGGGGTGTCCGGGACGTCACCACCGCACTGCGGGCGGTGAGGATCTCGGCGGCGTTCTTCGTGGTCTCCTGCGTGATCACCCTGGTGACCCACGAGACCGTCGGCTGGGTGACGATCGCGCTGATCTGGCTGGGCCACGTCACGGTCACGGGTGCCGAGCTCTACATCTCCGCCGCCAGCTGGTCCTTCGAGGCCGAGCTGATGGACCCCAGGCGACGTGGTGACTACCAAGGGGCGGGCGAGCTGACCGGGACCCTCGGCAGCGTCTGGGCCCCCGCGCTGTACACCTACCTCGCGATGGAGTGGGGTGCCGGAGGGTGGCTGATCATCGCCGCCATCGTGGCGGTGGCCGCTGTCGGCGCCCACCCCGCCGCCCGCAGTGCCGAGCGCTTCCTCGACGAGCACGTGCCACCGGAGGACCGCGAGGGCGCCCACGCCCCCGCACCACCTCCCGTCACCGACCCCGTCGTCGGCCCACCCGCCGCCGGACCGATCAGTCAGGGGAACCCGGGCTGAGCCGGTAGGTCCGGAACCCTGCCCCCCGCGGTCCCGACCTGCTCTCCTCCGTGGGCCGCCAGCCCCGGCGTCGGTAGAAGCCGATCGCGCGCTCGTTGCCCTCCCAGACCTCCAGCCGGCCTGGCTGGTCGCCCCGGTGCTCCTCGTAGATGCGGTGCAGGTCGTCGCCGAGGCCGGTGCCCGCGCGCTCGGGCAGCAGGTAGAGCGCGGTGAGCTCCACCTCCCCGACCTCCTCCGCCCCCTCGTCCTGCTGCTCGTCCTGCTGCTCGTCCCGCTGCTCGTCCTGCTGCTCGTCCGGCACCGGCCGCAGCCAGGAGACGAAGCCGACGGTGCCGTCCGCCGTCGTCGCGACGTACGTCGTGCGGCCGGGCTGGGCGAGCAGCCTCGACCAGAGCTGCTCCCGGGCGTCGTCCGGGTCCGGCTCGGTGCCGTAGTACCAGGCACGCGAGAGCCGGTGGACGTACGCGATCGCGTCCGCGTCGTCCGCCGTCGCCCTGCGCACCCCCTCGTCCACACCCGGAGTCAATCACTCCCCCCCGCGCAACCGGCGGTTTCGAGGCTCAGGCCGCCAGGCGGCCTTCACACCTCAACCCCCGGAACCGGGCACCGGTACGACGGGGGCGCCGGTGGTTGAGGTGTGAGGAGCGCCAGCGACGAGCCTCGAAACCGCCGCCACCATCCCGCCGGACGTACGACGGGGGCGCCGGTGGTTGAGGTGTGAGGAGCGCCAGCGACGAGCCTCGAAACCGCCGTCCGCATGGGAGCCCCGGCGGTTTCGAGGCTCAGGCCGCGAGACGGCCTTCACACCTCAACCCCCGGGAAGGCACCGGTACGACGGGGCGCCGGTGGTTGAGGTGCGAGCGGAGCGAGCCTCGAAACCGCCGCCCCTCCACCACGGTCCGGGGGGCGTCGGGTTGTCGGTGGGTCCCTCTAGAATCGAACACATGTTCGACACCGTGGCTGCTTCTCCCACCACCCCGGCCGGGTCGGCCGCGGCGGTGCTGGCGACGGCGGTCGCCGACCGAGCGGACCGCCGATGCGGCCGAGGCCCGGCTGCTGGTCACCGCGGCCGTGAGTGGGCGGACCTGCACCCGCCGGAGTCGATCCACGACGCCGCCACCTTCCCCGCACCCCGCGGGGGCGAGCAGGAGGAGCGGATCGCCGGCCCGGGATGTCCGCTGGTCGCGGAGTTCTGCATCCCCGAGCTCGCCGCCGCCCTCGGGATGTCGACCCTGGCCGGGAAACGGCTGGTCGGGCACGCCCTGGAGCTGCGCCACCGCCTCCCCCAACTGTGGGCGGCCGTCCAGACCGGCCGGGTCCAGGCGTGGCGGGCCCGCCGCGTCGCCGAGGCCACCATCCACGCCGACCTCACCGTCGCCGGTGCGGGGTTCGTGGACCGGATGGTCACCCCCTATGTCCCCACCCTGACCACCGCCCAGCTCGACCGCGTCATCGCCGAAGCGCTACGCCGGTTCACCACCCCCGACCCCGACGGACCTGACGACACCGACGACCCGAGCCAGGCCGACACCCGGTACGTGCAGATCGACGACCCGATCACCCCCTACGGCGGCAACGCCCTGCTCCGCGGGGAGCTCGACCCCGCCGATGCCCGCGACCTCGAGAACGCGCTCGCCGCCCGTGCCCACCAGCTCGCCCAGCACGGCTGTCAGGAATCCCTCGACGTGCGACGGGCGATGGCCCTGGCCGACCTCGCCCGCACCCAGACCACCCTCGACCTCACCACCCCGGGAGGAGGGACCGGCGGTTTCGAGGCTCAGGCCGCCAGGCGGCCTTCACACCTCAACCCCCGGCAGCACCCGGCGGCCAGAACCCCGGCAGCACGGCAACCGGGGGTTGAGGTGCGAGCGGAGCGAGCCTCGAAACCGCCGGCCGCACGGCAGGTGGTCTTGCACGTCCACCTCTCGGCCGCCGTCACCGGCGACGGTGAGAGCGCTGGAGAGGTCAGGTTCGACCGGCTCGCCACCCTCGAGGCCGGACAGCAGCAGGTGCTGCTCGACCAGGTCAAGACCTGGTGCGCCACCTCCCACACCGCGGTGACGATCCGGCCGGTGCTCGACCTCGCCGCCCAGCTCCCCAGCCCCGGCTACACCCCCAGCACCGTGCTGCGTGAGCGGGTGATCGAACGCGACCGCACCTGTGTCTTCCCCTGGTGCTCCCGCCCCGCCCGGTCCTGCCAGCTCGACCACATCCAGCCCTACGACCCCGACCACCCCGACAGCCCGCCGCGCAGACCACCGCCGGGAACCTCGCCGCGCTCTGCACCTTCCACCACCGCCTCAAGACCCACGGCGGCTGGACCTACCAGATGACCGCGCCCGGCGAGTACCAGTGGTCCTCACCTCACGGACTCACCTACCTCCGCGACCACACCGGCACCCGACAACAACCCCGCCCCTGACCCCGCCCCACGGCGGGGCCACCGGCACGCCCGGCTACCGGACGACCGTCAGCGGGCCCTCGTCGTCACCCGGTGGCTCGAAGTGGTCGTAGTAGCGGGCGGCCAGCGCCTCGTCCACGACGAAGTCGTCGCCGTGGCTGCCCCGGCGGGCGCGCACCCGCTCCAGCACCGTCTCCCGGTCCGTGGCCAGCCACACCGTCTCCGGGACCACGCCGGCCGGCGCGAGCAGCCGGCGGTAGTCCTCGCGCATCTCCCGCGACCAGAAGGAGAAGTCCAGCACGACGTCCCGACCCGCGGCGACCAGCTCGAGCAGCCGGGTGCGCAGGTCGGCCTCGATCTCGGACCGGACCTCCGCCGGCAGCGGCACGTCGCTGATCCCGCGCCGCCACATCTCGACGTCGAAGGACAGCCGCACCAGCCCCTGCTCCTCCAGGCCGCGGGCGTACGTCGTCTTGCCGGACCCCGCGGGCCCGCACATCAGGACGACCCGGCTCATGCCGCGCAGGCTAGTCCCGCCCGGCACCGGGGCGGGCGGCACCTGCTTGAATCCCTGCGTGACAGACCGAACGCCCAGCGCCTCCGACTGGGTCGCCGGCGCCCGCCCCCGCACCCTGCCCGCCGCGGTCGCGCCGGTCCTCGCCGGCACCGGTGTCGCCCACCACGTCGACGGCGCCGTGTGGTGGAAGGCGGCGCTCGCGCTGGTGGTGAGCCTCGCGCTGCAGGTGGCGGTCAACTACGCCAACGACTACTCCGACGGCATCCGCGGCACCGACGACGACCGGGTCGGGCCGATGCGGCTGGTCGGCAGCGGCCGCGCCACCCCGGGGGCCGTGAAGCGCGCAGCGTTCCTGGCCTTCGGCGTCGCCGGGGTCGCGGGCCTCGTCCTGGCCGCCACCACCGCCTGGTGGCTGGTCGCGGTGGGCGTCGTCAGCATCGTCGCCGCGTGGTTCTACACCGGCGGCGACAAGCCCTACGGCTATCTCGGCCTCGGCGAGGTGATGGTGTTCGTCTTCTTCGGCCTGGTCGCGGTGCTCGGCACCACCTACGTCCAGACCGGGACCTTCGAGCTCCCCGCGCTGTACGCCGCCGTCGGGATCGGCTCGCTCGCCTGCGCGATCCTCGTCGTCAACAACCTCCGCGACATCCCCACCGACCGGGTGGCCGGCAAGCGGACGCTCGCGGTCCGGCTCGGCGAGGAGCGGACCCGCGCCCTGTACGCACTGCTGGTGCTCGCCGCCGCGGCCGCCGTCGTCGCCGTCGCGGTCAGCACCCAGTGGCCCGCGCTGGCCGGGCTGGTCTTCCTGCTGCCCGCCGCCCGCTCGCTGCGCACCGTGCTGGGCGGAGCGACCGGTCCGGCGCTGGTGCCGGTCCTCCAGCAGACCGGCGTCGCGGAAATCCTGTGGGCACTGGGCGTGGCTCTCGGGCTAGCCTGACCCGCCGTGAGCACTCTCGACTACGTCTTCGACCGGATCGACCACACCGACGACTCCGAGACCGGACGGACCCGCAAGCGCGGCTGGCTGGAGGCGGTGCAGCGCGGCTTCCACCAGGGCGGGGCGAGCGAGGACTACGAGGAGGTCTGGCACGCGCACCTCGCCGCCGACGCCGTCGAGTGCCGGGGGGCGTGGCTCCCCGAGGGCGTCTTCGGCGCCTCCGAGGTCCCGGTCGCGACCACGGCCTGGTTCGACAAGACGCTGAGCTGCGGCCGCGAGCTGCTGCCGCTGCGGATGATCACCGACGTCACCACCCGGCCCACGCACCGCCGCCGCGGCCTGGTCCGGCGGCTGATGGAGGACTGCCTGGCCGACGCGGTCGCCGCCGGCGTGCCGCTCGCGGCGCTGACGGTCTCCGAGGCCACCATCTACGGCCGCTGGGGCTTCGGCACCGCCACCTTCTACCAGGAGGTCGAGCTGGACACCGGCCCCCGCTTCGGGCTGCGTGACTTCACCGACCCCGGCCGGGTCGAGCTGGTCGACCCCGCCGGCACCTGGGACCTGGTCCGCCACCAGCTGGAGGCCTACCAGCAGCGCTGCCGCGGCATGGTGGGCGTCCCCCAGTTCTACGAGCCGCTGCTGACGGGACGCTGGACCTACAAGGAGAAGGGCCCGGACCCGCAGCTGCGCACCGCCGTGCACCTCGTGCGCGACGCCGACGGGAGCGAGCGGGTCGACGGCGTCGCCATCTACCGCTTCGACGGCCGCGACGGCGACAAGCGCAAGGTCAAGCTGATGCTGCTGCTCGCCGAGGAGCCCGCCTCCCAGCTGGCGCTGTGGGAGTACGTCGGCAGCATCGACCTGGTCAACCACGTCAGCTACGACGCGCTCGAGCCCACCGACCCGCTCCACTGGGCGCTGCGCGACCTCAACGCCCTCAAGCTCACGGCCCGCCAGGAGTTCCTCTGGGTCCGCGTCCTCGACGTCCCGCGTGCCCTCACGGCGCGCACCTGGTCAGGTGACGGCTCGCTCGTGCTCGAGGTCGAGGACGCCCAGGGTCATGCCGCCGGCCGGTGGCAGGTCGTCGTCACCGACGGGGTCGCCGCGGTGGAGCGCACCGAGCAGGAGCCCGACGTGCGGATGGACGCCGAGACCCTCGGCACCCTCTACCTCGGCCCGGTCGGGGTCACCACGCTCCACCACGCCGGCCGGATCCGAGGCTCCGCGGACGCCGTGCGCCGACTGGCGGCGATGGCCGACCTCCCCGACCAGCCCTACAACCTGCTGGGCTTCTGACCGGTCCGATGAGGAGCCCCGACGTAGGCTGACGGCATGGGTTGGCTCATTCTGATCGTGCTCGTCGTCGGCGGCTACCTCGCCTGGAAGAACCGGGACGCGCTGCTCGCACGCGTGCTCGGCCAGTCCGAGAGCCGCGTCAACCGGCAGATCACCCGCCGGAAGCGCTAGTCGCCGTCCTCCCTGGCCTTCGACGCCTCGAAGGCCGCTGAGGCACGCTCCGCCCGGGCCTCGACGCGGCGCGCGAACGCCGCCCGCGGCTGCGCCAGCAGGACGTACGACGCGACGCCCGAGAGGGCGAACGCGACGACCACGACCCACAGGATCGGCACCTGGTCCGCGATCAGCATCCAGACGCCGGCGACCACGCCCAGGCTCGCCACGAACAGCGCGATCCGCAGGCCGGTGTAGATCCAGAACTCCTTCACCCCTCAAGGGTAGGCACCGGACCCCACGTCACCACCACGGGCCTATCCTGTGGGAGTGAAGGCTGTGCTCGTGGTCGCCCTGGTCGCGATGGTGATCTACCTCGTGGTCCGTCTCGTCGAGCGTCTGGCCGACCGGCGTGCCGGTGTCAGGCGCCGGCCCGACGACGGTGGCCGCCCGGCCCCCCGGGTCTCCGGCCCCGACGACGACCCCGACTTCCTACGCGACCTCGACCGTCGCCGGAAGCGCCACGACCTCGACGACTCCTGAGCCGGCTCCCGACACCCCGACCTCGGGAGCGGCGTACGAGTGCTGGCTGGTGCTCGAGAAGAAGTTGATCCCGATGAAGTTGAACCACAGCGTCGCCAGCCCCAGCAGCGCGAGGTACGCCGCGTTGCGACCGCGCCAGCCGGCCGTCGCACGGGCGTGCAGGTAGGCGGCGTAGACCACCCACGTGATGAACGCCCACACCTCCTTGGGGTCCCACGACCAGTAGCTGCTCCACGCCTGGTGGGCCCAGATCGGACCGGTGATCAGCACCGCGAACGTCCACACCGGGAAGCCGAACGAGTGCAGCTTGTAGGAGAGCCGGTCGAGGTCGACCGGCGCCGGCACCCGGGCGAGGTAGCCGCGCGGGGAGTCGCCGGCGCGGGACCGCAGGAGGTAGAGCAGCGAGGTGATGCCGCCGAGGGTGAAGGCGCCGGTGGCGATGATCGCGGAGACCACGTGGATCACCAGCCACGGCGAGTAGAGCGCCTCGGTGAGCGGGGCGATCGGCGCGTACAGCCAGATCACGGCGACCATCAGCAGCGTCAGCACGACCCCGGTCACGATCGGCGCCATCCACGCCAGCCGGTAGCGGCGCAGCAGCCCGAGGTAGAGCGCGGCGACCACGAAGGTGCCGGCCAGGGTGAACTCGTACATGTTGCCCCACGGCACCCGGTCCGGGTCGGCCGCGAGGCCGCGCGCGACCAGCGCCAGCAGGTGCACGCCGACGGCGACCACGGTGAGCAGCACGCCGAGCCTCCCGAACAGCGCCTCGCGGCGCCGGGCACCCTCCCGACCGTCGTCACCCGTCGCGACCGCGACCGCCACGGAGCCCTGCTCCTCGATCGCGGCGGGTACCGGCTCGTCGACCCGGCGGGCCGCCGAGACCTGCACCAGGTGGGCGAGGAAGGCCAGGAAGTAGACGACGCCGGCTGCGGCGACCGCCTGGTTGCTCAGGGCCTCCCACGCCGAGTCGGCCAGGAAGTCGGTCACGTTCGCTCCTCACGGTCTGGTCCCTGCAGGGCCGCCACGATCTCCTCGAGCACGGCGCTGACGTCGTCGCCTCCGGCGCGGTCGAGCACGGCCACCTCGACCAGTGTGCCCTCCCGGTCCTCGGGGCCGGCCTCGCGCACCCGCACCCACGCCCGCCGGGGCCGGATGAACAGGGACCCGAGCAGGCCCAGCAGCGCGAGCACGACGCCGGCCAGCGCGATCCGCTTGCCCGGGGTCTGGCTGATCTCGATCTTGTTCCAGCGCTCGACGCCGTCGAAGGAGACCGAGCCGAGGCCGTCCGGCAGCTGCACGCTGTCGCCCTCGGCGAGGTCGACCCGGAACATCGAGCCGTCCGGCTTGGTCACCAGCTCCGCGCCGGACTTGTCGAGCGCGTAGACCGACTGCGGCGTGCCGGCCTCGAGCCCGAGGTCGCCGGCGTAGACCTGCATCGAGATCGCGGGGTTGTTCATCTCGCCCATCACCGAGAACGGTCCGGTCTCGTCGGTGAACGCGTAGGTCGGGTAGAACCAGCCCTCGAGCCCGATCTGCTCGGGCCGGGCGCCGTTGGCCTTCACCACGCCGATCGACTGGAAGGACTGGTCCTCGGGCAGGAAGATCGTCGGCCCGCTGTAGGCGACGTCGCCGTTGCCGTCGCGGACCGTGATCACCGGGGCGTAGCCGTGGCCGATGAGGAACACGGTCGTGTCGCCCACGGTGAGCGGGTGGTTGACCCGCAGGTCGTAGTCCCGCGGGTCGCCGCCGTCCGCGGCGTACGCCACGTGGGCGACGAAGCCGCGGGCCTGGCCCTGGGAGGGCCCGTCCTTGATCCAGGAGACGTCGAAGTCCGCGACGTCGAGGAAGAAGTCGTCGAGCTGGGCGGGCTCGAAGAGCGAGCCGGGGTCGAACTCGTCGTACTGGGTGAGGGTGTTGGCCATGCCGTTGCCGACGATCACGATCGACCCGGCGCGGTAGCCGAACAGGCTCCCGATGGCGAAGCCGACCAGCACCACCAGCACCGAGACGTGGAACAGCAGGTTGCCGGCCTCGCGCAGGTAGCCGCGCTCGGCCGAGACCGAGCCGCCACCCTCCTCGGCGAGGGTGCGCACGCGGTAGCGCCCGAGTGCTCCCCGGGCCCGCTCGAGCACCTCGGCGGCCGGCAGGTCCGTGCGGTACGACGCGTGGTCGGGCAGCCGGTCGAGCCGCTTCGGCGTCGGGGGCGGCTCGGCCCGCAGCGCCCGGGCGTAGTGCACGATCCGGGGCACGAAGCAGCCGACCAGCGAGATCAGCAGCAGCAGGTAGATCGCGGCGAACCAGGGCGAGGAGTAGACGCTGAAGAGCCCGAGCCGCTCGTAGACCGGCGTCAGGGTGGGGTGGTCGTCCTGCCACTGCTGGGTCTTGAGCGAGTCGACGCCTTCCTGCGGGATGACCGACCCGGGGATCGCGGCGAGCGCGAGCAGGAGCAGCAGCACCAGCGCGGTGCGCATCGACGTGAGCTGGCGCCAGGCCCAGCGCAGCAGCTCGCGGAGGGTCAGCTCCCCGGAGCGGCGCGGCACGGCCTCGGGATCCGTGGCGGGGTCGGGGTCGCGCGCCATCAGATGCTCGTCTCGTAGCCGGAGACCAGCTGCAGCTGGATCCAGGTGACCAGCTCGTCCCACAGCCCGCTGACCAGCAGCACGCCGACGACGACCAGCATCAGCCCGCCGGCGCGGGTGACCCACTGCTGGTGGCGCCGGATCCAGGCGAAGGCACCCAGCGCCCGCCGGTAGGCCAGCGCGGCGACCACGAACGGGAGCCCGAGCCCGAAGGCGTAGACGCCCGAGAGCAGCGCACCGCGGGCCGCGGTGGCCTCGTTGATCGACAGCGTGGTGATCACCCCGAGGGTGGGGCCGATGCACGGCGTCCAGCCCAGGCCGAAGAGCAGCCCGAGCAGCGGCGCGGCGGCGAGGCCGACGGCGGGGACCCGGTGGAGGCGCCAGTCGCGCTGCAGCCACGGCACCAGTCCCGCGAAGGCCAGCCCGAGCACGATCGTGAGCAGGCCCAGCACCACGGTGATCTGGCGCTGCCAGGTGATCAGCCACGCGCCCAGCGCCCCGGAGAGCGAGCCCAGGGCGACGAAGACCACCGAGAAGCCGAGCACGAACAGCAGCGACCCGGCGAGCATCCGGCCGCGGCGGGCCTGCTCGAGGTCGGCACCCCCGAGGCCGGTGGCGTAGGAGAGGTAGCCCGGCAGCAGCGGGATCACGCACGGCGAGAAGAACGAGACCAGCCCGGCGACCAGGGCCACCGGGATCGCCAGCGCCAACGAGCCGGAGCCGGCGGTCGAGGCGAACCACTCACCCACGCGCCGTACCCCCGCCCCGCACGTCCTCGACCAGGTCGACCAGCGTCTCGGTCGAGGGCAGGCCGCCGTTGATGCTGGCCGCCACCCGGCCCTGCGCGTCGAGGACGACGAACGCCGGGATCGAGCGGGGCGTCAGCACGCCCCGGAAGGCCAGCATCTCCTTGCCGTCGGGGGAGTAGAAGGACGGGAACGGCACGTCGTAGTTCCGCTCGAAGGCCTGCCCCTGCGCGGTGTCGGGGTCGCGGAGGTTGAGCCCGACGAACGCCGCGTCGTCGCCGAGCCGCTCGGCGGCGGCGACCACGTCGGGCGCCTCGGCCACGCACGGCGGGCACCAGGACCCCCACACGGTGACGACCACCGGCGTCCCGCGCAGGTCCGCGAGGCTGAGCGGCTCGCCGGCCAGGTCCTCGCCCGTGAGCGAGATCGGCTCCTCGCGCTCCGCGACGGCGCGCTGGACGATGGTGCCGTCACCGCTGATGTACCCGGTGTCGCCGGTGCCCTCGAGCGAGGAGCAGCCGGACAGCACGAGCAGCGCCACCACGCAGGACAGGAGTACGGCGGCGGGTCGGCCGCCCCTCACGGGCGGTCCTCCTCCGTCGCCCCGCCGGCCGAGAACGGCGCCTGCTTGTCGCGGGTCGGGATCAGGTCGCCCGCGGGCTCGGAGTAGCTGACCCGGACCAGCCGGTCGTCCTCGAAGTGGAGGCTGGTCAGCGAGCAGAGCGTGCACTCCCGCTTGCGGGGGTCGTGGAGGAACGAGCGGCCCTCGACGTGGAGCCGGGTCGTCCAGATCGGGAGCTGGTGGGAGACCAGGACCGCCTCGTGGCCACGGGCGGCGTCGCGGGCGTCGTGCACCGCCGCCATCATCCGCGCCGCGATCTCGGTGTACGGCTCACCCCAGGAGGGGCGGAACGGGTTCCACAGGTGGCGCCACGCCGACGGCTTCTTGAGCGTGCCGACGCCGGCGCCGAAGCGGCGACCCTCGAAGACGTTGGCCGACTCGATGATCCGCTCGTCGGTGCCGACCCCGACCCCGCGGACGGCCGCCAGCGGCCCGCCGGTCTCGCGGGCGCGCTCCAGCGGCGAGGCGACGACGTGGCTGATGTCGCGGTCGCCGACGACGTCAGCGACGCGCTGCGCCATCCGGTGGCCGAGGTCGGAGAGGTGGAAGCCCGACATCCGGCCGTAGAGCACGCCGCCGGGGTTGTGGACCTCGCCATGGCGGAGCAGGTGGACGATCGTCTCGGTGGTCCCGGTCGTCCCCGTCATGCCGACACCGCCTGCGCCGCGGCCCGGGCCGCGCCCGGCAGCGCGTCGAGCACGGTCTGCACCGCCCGCTCGTCGTGGGCCGAGGAGAGGAACCAGCCCTCGTAGGCGGACGGCGGCAGGTAGACGCCCCCGTCGAGCATGGCGTGGAAGAACGCCGCGAAGGCGGCGGTGTCCTGGTCGGAGGCGTCGTCGAAGTCGCGGACCGGACGGTCGCGGAAGAACACCGAGAACATGGTGCCGGTGGACTGCACGACGTGGGGCACCCCGGCCGCGGCGAGCGCCTCGCCGGCGGCCTGCTTGATCACGTCCCCGGCCTTGGTGAGGTGGTCGTAGACCGCGTCGTCGGCCAGCCGCAGCGTGGTGAGGCCCGCCGTCGTGGCGATCGGGTTCCCGGACAGGGTGCCGGCCTGGTAGACCGGCCCCTCCGGCGCGAGGTGGGCCATCACGTCGGCCCTGCCGCCGAAGGCCGCGGCCGGGAACCCGCCGCCCATCACCTTGCCGAAGGTCATCAGGTCGGGGCGCCAGCCCTCGAGCGCGCCGTCGAGGCCCCACTGGCCCTGGCGGCTGGCCCGGAAGCCGGTCATCACCTCGTCGGAGACGAACAGGGCGCCGTGCTCGGCGCAGGTGCGGGCCAGGAACTCGTTGAAGCCCGGATCGGGTGCGATCACGCCCATGTTGCCGGGAGCGGCCTCGGTCACCAGGCAGGCGATGCTGCTGCCGTGCTCGGCGAAGGCCGCCGTGACGGCCGCGCGGTCGTGGTAGGGCAGCACGAGGGTGAGCCCGGTCGCCGACTCGGGGACGCCGGGGGTGCCGGGGATCGCCAGGGTCGCGACGCCGGAGCCGGCCTGCGCCAGCAGCGCGTCGACGTGGCCGTGGTAGCAGCCGGCGAACTTCACGACCAGCTCACGGCCGGTGAAGCCGCGGGCGAGCCGGATCGCGCTCATCGTGGCCTCGGTGCCCGAGGACACGAAGCGCACGCTGTCGACCGGGGTGCGGGCGACCATCTCCTCGGCCAGCTCGACCTCCGGCTCGGTGGGCGCGCCGAAGGAGGTGCCGCGGGCGACCGCGGCCGCGACCGCCGCCTGCACCTCCGGGTGGGCGTGACCGAGCAGCATCGGCCCCCACGAGCAGATCAGGTCGACGTACTCCGACCCGTCGACGTCGGTGAGCCAGGCGCCCGCCGCGGACCGGATGAACCGGGGCGTGCCGCCCACCGCGCGGAAGGCCCGGACCGGGGAGTTGACCCCGCCGGGAGTGACGGCGCGGGCGCGCCGGAACAGGTCCTCGGAGCTGTCGGTGCGTGCCACGTCCCCCATTGTCACCGAGCGACCCCAGCACGGCCGCTCCGGGGGCGCTCCGGGGCGGCTCCGGGGTGGCTCCGGAGCCGGTTCGGAGATCGCAGGACCACCCGGCGGTGTGACGCACGTCATACGTCGTGGTTGTACCGTGGTGACCCTGTTTCGTAACCGACGCCACGGGGAATCGTTGGAGAGGAGTCCCCGTGCTGGAGGGAAGCACGTCTCGGGGGACGAGGCGAGGGCCGAGAGAGAGAACCACCCATGGCAGCACCGAGCACGACCACCCCGACCGCGCCGCGGTTCGGGCGGTTCCAGAAGGCCACGACCCTGCTCCCGCTCGCACTGCTCTCCGCCGCCGTCACCAGCGCGCTCGTGGGCGTCGGCCCGACGACGACCAGCGCGGTCGCCGAGCAGCAGGCAGCGGCCGCCCTGCCCGACGGCACCTCGGTGCCGACCGACGCGATCAAGGCCCCGGCCAGCGTGTCGAAGTCCGGCCCACCGGCCAGGGCCGTGTCCGGCTCGCTGGGGCGCGCGGCCCGCACCGCCTCGGTCGCCGGCATCCCCGCCGCCGCGCTCGCCGCCTACCAGCGTGCCGAGACCGTCATCAACTCCGCCGACCCGAGCTGCCGGCTGTCCTGGCAGCTGATCGCGGCGATCGGCCGGGTCGAGTCCGACCACGGCCGCTACGGCGGCAACACCCTCGACGACGACGGGGTCGCGACGCCCGGCATCTTCGGCATCGCCCTCGACGGGAGCCGCAACACCCAGGTCATCCGTGACACCGACGACGGCCAGTACGACGCCGACGCGAAGTGGGACCGCGCGGTCGGCCCGATGCAGTTCATCCCCTCGACCTGGTCGGTCGTGGGCGTCGACGGCGACAACGACGGCAAGCGCAACCCGCAGGACATCGACGACGCGGCGCTCGCCAGCGCCGTCTACCTCTGCTCCGGCGACGACGACCTCTCCCGCGTCGTCGGCCAGCGCGCCGCGATCTACCGCTACAACCACAGCGACGACTACGTCGACCTGGTGCTGTCGTTCATGAGGGCCTACCTCTCGGGTGACTTCACCTCCGTCCCCAACGGCGTCAGTGGCGCCGGCTACTTCGCGCCCGTCAAGGAGCCCCGGCAGCCGCAGGCCGCCCCGGGCGGTGGCGGTGGCGACCAGCCGCAGCAGCAGGTCACCGGGTCCGGCGGCGGCGGTGGCGGCAACCAGCCCTCGGACCCCGCCGAGGAGCCCACCGGGCCGGTCGGCCCCGGTGGTGGCGGCGGCGGTGGCGGCGGCGGCAACGGTGGTGGCGGCGGCGGCAACGTGCCGAACGTTCCCGACGTCCCCGTCGTCGAGGACACGCTGACCGAGGCCGAGGCCACGGCTCAGTGTCTGCAGGAGCTCGGGCTCACCGCCGGCAGCATCCTCACCCCGGCCCAGATCGTGAAGCTGGAGCAGTGCGTGACCGACCTGCTCGGCTGACTACCGCAGCAGCCGGGCGGCCTCGGCGGCCCAGTAGGTGAGCACCACGTCGGCGCCGGCCCGGCGGATCGAGGTGAGGGTCTCCAGGATCGCGAGCTCCCGGTCGATCCAGCCCTGCGCGGCGGCGGCCTCGACCATGGCGTACTCGCCGGAGATGTTGTAGGCCGCGACGGGCACGTCGACGGCCTCGCGGACGGCCCGCACCACGTCGAGGTAGGCCAGCGCCGGCTTCACCATCACCAGGTCCGCACCCTCGGCGATGTCGAGCACCGCCTCCCGGACGCCCTCGCGGACGTTGGGGGGATCCTGCTGGTAGGTGCGTCGGTCGCCCTGCAGCGAGCTGTCCACGGCCTCCCGGAAGGGGCCGTAGAACGCGGAGGCGTACTTCGCGGAGTAGGCGAGGATCGAGACGTCGGTGTGCTCGGCGGCGTCGAGGGACTCCCGCACGACCCGGACCTGGCCGTCCATCATCCCGCTGGGACCGACCATGTCGACGCCGGCGGCCGCCTGCGCCAGCGCCATCTCGGCGTAGCGGGCCAGCGTCTTGTCGTTGTCGACCAGGCCCTGCGCGTCGAGCACGCCGCAGTGGCCGTGGTCGGTGAACTCGTCGAGGCACAGGTCGCTCATCACGGTGAGCGCGTCCCCGACCTCGGCGACCACGTCGGTGATCGCGAGGTTGAGGACCCCGGAGGGGTCGGTCGCGCCGGAGCCGACGTCGTCCTTGTGCTCGGGGATGCCGAAGAGCATCACGCCCCCGAGCCCGAGCTCGGCGGCCTCCGCCACTGCGGCCAGCAGTGAGGAGCGGGTGTGCTGGACGACGCCGGGCATCGAGCTGATCGGGCGGGGCTCCTCGAGCCCCTCCCGCACGAACAGCGGCAGCACCAGCTGCCGGGCGGCCACGGAGGTCTCGGCCACCATCCGGCGCAGCGCCGGGGTGGTCCGCAGCCGTCGTGGCCGGATCGTGGGCAGCTCGAGCTCCTCCATCAGCGTGGTCCCTACTTGGCGCGGGCGCGGCGCCCGGTGGGCTTGCGCTCCGAGGGCTTGGTCACCGGCTGGCCGGCCTCGAGCATGTCCGCACGACGGCTGGCACCGAAGTCGGCGAGGCCGTCGACGAGCACCTCGACGTCGGGCTTGGCGGCCATCACGTCGACCCGCAGGCCGTGCTCCTCGGCCGTCTTGGCGGTGGCCGGGCCGATGACCGCGATCACCGTCGAGGGGTGCGGCTTGCCGGCGATGCCGACCAGGTTGCGCACCGTCGAGGAGGAGGTGAAGACGACCGCGTCGAACCGGCCGGTCTTGATCGCGTCGCGGGTCGGCGCCGGCGGCGGCGTGGCCCGCACCGTGCGGTAGGCGGTCACGTCGTCGCACTCCCAGCCGAGGTCGATCAGACCGGCGACCAGGGTCTCGGTCGCGATGTCGGCCCGCGGCAGGAACACCCGGTTGATGGGGTCGAGCACGTCGTCGTACGGCGGCCACTCCTCCAGCAGCCCGGCCGCGGTCTGGTGCTCGTCGGAGGGGACCAGGTCGGCGCGCAGGCCCCAGGCCGCGATCGCCTCGGCGGTCTTGTCGCCGACCGCGGCGATCTTGAGCCCGGAGAACGCGCGGGCGTCCAGGCCGTACTCCTCGAACTTCTCCCGGACCGCCCGGACGGCGTTGACGGAGGTGAAGGCGATCCACTCGTAGCGGCCCTCGACCAGCCCACGCACCGCCTTGTCCATCTGCTGCGGGTTGCGCGGCGGCTCGACGGAGATCGTGGGGACCTCCTCGGGCACGGCGCCGTAGCCGCGCAGCCGGGTGGTGAGCGAGGCGGCCTGCTCCTTGGTGCGGGGCACCAGGACGCGCCAGCCGAACAGCGGCTTGGTCTCGAACCACGACAGCGTCTCGCGCAGGTCCACGACCTGACCGATGACGGTCACGGCCGGGGGCTCCATCCGCGCGGCGCGGGCGTCGGCGGCGATGTCGGCCAGCGTCGAGCAGACGGTGGTCTGCTCGGTGGTGGTGCCGACCCGGGTCATGGCGACCGGGGTCGTGGCGGGACGACCCGCGGCGACGAGCGCGTCGGCGATCTCGCCGATCGTGCCCACCGCGCTGAGCAGCACCAGGGTGCGGTCGTCGGCGTAGCGCTGCCAGTCGACCTTGCCGCCGCAGGTCACGACGGTGACCTCACGGTTCTCCTTGGTGGTCAGCGGGATGCCGGCGTAGGCCGGGACCGACCCGACGCACGAGACGCCGGGGACGATCTCGAAGCCGATGCCGGCCTTGGCGCAGGCCTGCGCCTCCTCCGGCCCGGAGGCGTAGAGGAAGGGGTCGCCGCTCATCAGCCGCACCACCCGGTGCTTCTTGCCGTGCCGCACGACGACCTTGCCGCGGGCGGCGTGGGTCAGCGGCTGGCCGTCCTCGCCGAAACCGCCGTCGACGAACAGCGGGCCCTCGGGCCGCGCGCTCTCCCCCGCGTCCTGGCTCGGGGCGGCCGGGAGGCCGAGCAGCTGGCGCACCAGCTGCTCGTGCTCGGGCTGCTCGGTGACGACCACCTCGGCCCGCCGGAGCAGGTCGAGGGCCCGGACGGTGAGGAGGTCGGGGTCGCCGGGGCCGGCCCCGACGAACGACACCCACCCGGTGGGAGCGGTCTGGGGGCTGGACCCGCTGGTGCTGGTCTTGGCTCGCGTCATGCGTCCTGCCTCTTCGCTGGTGCTGCTGTCAGTTCTGTGTCGTGCCGGTCGTTCAGGTGCTGGTCGTGCAGGTGCTGGTCGTGCAGGTGTTGGTCGTGGTCGTGCTGGTGCTGGTCGTCCAGGAGGTCGGCCGCGCCGTCGGCGAGCATCGCCTCGGCCAGCCGGGTGCCGACGCCGCTCGCGTCGGCCGGCGAGCCCGAGGCGGACATCCGCACCGTGAGCCCCCCGTCGTGGGAGAGGGCCACGGCCCGCACCCACAGCTCGTCGCCGTCCTCGCCCTCGACCACCTCGGCGAGCGCGCCGACCGGGGCCGAGCACCCACCCTCGAGGGTGGCCAGGACCGCGCGCTCGGCCTCGACGGAGACGCGCGAGGTCGGGTCGTCCACGGCGGCCAGTGCGGCCGCGAGGTCCACGTCGCCGGCCCGGCACTCCACCGCGAGCGCACCCTGGCCGGGGGCCGGGAGCATCTGCAGCGGGTCGAGCACCTCGGTGGCCTCGGCGACCCGGCCCAGCCGGGCCAGCCCGGCCCGGGCGAGCACGACCGCGTCGTACTCCCCGGAGCGGACCTTGCCGATCCGGGTGTCGACGTTGCCGCGGATCCCGGCGACCTCGACGCCGAGCCCGAGGGCGTGCAGCTGCGCCGCCCGGCGCGGGGAGCCGGTGCCGATCCGCGAGCCCGCGGGCAGCTCGCCCAGGGTCAGCCCGTCGCGGGCGACGACGGCGTCGCGGGGGTCCTCGCGCGTCGGGACGGCCGCCAGGACGATCCCCTCGCACGCGGCGGTCGGGAGGTCCTTGAGGGAGTGGACGGCCAGGTCGATCCGGCCGTCGAGCAGCGCGTCGCGCAGCGCGCTCACGAACACGCCGGTGCCGCCCATCTGGGCCAGCGGCGTGCTGGAGGTGTCGCCCTCGGTGGTGATCTCGACGAGCTCGACCTCGCGGCCGAGCCGGGCGCGGACCAGGTCGGCGACGAGGGAGGACTGGGTGGTGGCCAGCGCGGAGGCGCGGGTGCCCAGCCGGAGGACAGGGGTCATGTCAGGGCCTCCCCTGCGGGGCGGGTCACGGCGTCGACGGCGTCGGGGTGGAGCGAGAACAGCTCGGCCAGCGCTGCCGCGTAGGAGACCGCACCGGTCTCGTTGGCGAGCTGCTTGACCCGGACGGTGGGCTGGTGGAGCAGCTTGTCGGCGGTGCGCCGCAGCGTCTGCAGCACCTCCGCGCGGCTCGCGTCGTCGAGGTCGGGCAGCCGGGCGACCAGCCGGGCCATCTCGGCCTCGACCACCTCGGTCGCCATCGAGCGCAGCGCGACCACGGTCGGGGTGACGCTGGCCTGGCGACGCGCGGAGATGAACGCCGCGATCTCCTGGCCGACGATGCTGCGGACGTCGTCGATCTCGCGCCCGGCCTCGCTGTCGCGCAGCCGCTCGCCGAGGTCGGCCAGGCCGACCAGGCTCACCCCCGGGAGGTGGCGGGCTGCGGGCTCGACGTCGTGGGGCAGCGCGAGGTCCGCCACCGCCAGCGGCCGGGCGTCCGGGCGGGCGGCGCTGAGCTGGGCCACGCTGAGCAGCACGCCGGTCGCCCCGGTGCAGGCGACCAGCAGGTCGGTGTCGGCGAGCTCGGTGTCCAGCGCGTCCAGGGTGGTCCATCGGGCGGCGTACTCGTCGGCGAGCCGCTGGGCGTTGCCGACGGTCCGGTTGACGACGACCACGTCGCGCGCCCCCATCCCCGACACGGTGGCCGTCGCGAGGGCGGCCATGCCCCCGGCGCCGAGCACCAGGACCTTGCGGCCGGCGACGCCGTCCGGCGCCACCGCCGCCAGCGCCTCGGTGACCAGGGTCGGAGCCGCCTGGTCGATGCCGGTCTCGGCGCGCGAGCGCTTGCCGACGCGCAGCGCCTGCTGGAAGAGCAGGTTGAGGGCCGAGCCGAGGGTCCCCTGCTCCTGGGCGACGCGCAGCGCGGTGCGGGTCTGGCCGAGGATCTGGCCCTCGCCGACCGCCATCGAGTCCAGCCCGGCGGCGACGTGGAAGAGGTGGGAGACCGCTCCGTCCTCGTAGTGGACGTAGAGGTGCGGCAGCATCGACTCGGTGGGCTCGCCCGCCCGTTCCACGAGCAGCCGGGAGACCTCCTCGACCGAGCCGTGGAAGCGGTCGACCTCGGCGTAGATCTCCAGCCGGTTGCAGGTCGAGATGACGGCGGCCTCGGCGACGTGCGGGCCCGCGACGACGTCGCTGAGCAGCTTGGTCACGCCGTCGCCGTCCAGGGCGACCCGCTCCAGCAGGGAGACCGGAGCGGACTTGTGGGAGATGCCCACCACCAGCACGCTCATGAGACGTTCTCCCGGTCCGGAGCCCCCGGGGCGGCCACGGCGGGCACGGCGGCGTCGTGGCCACCGCTCTTGCGCTGCTCGTGGTAGGCCAGGATCTGCAGCTCGATGGACAGGTCGACCTTGCGGACGTCGACACCGTCGGCCACCGCCAGCACCGTCGGTGCGAAGTTGAGGATGCTGGTGATGCCGGCCGCGACCATCCGGTCCGCGACGTCCTGCGCGGACCCCGCCGGCGTGGCGATGACGCCGATGGCGACCCCGTGCTCGGCGACGATGGCGTCGAGGTCGTCGAAGGGGCGGACGTCGACGCCCGCCACGACCTCCTCCTGGCGCTCGGGGTCGGCGTCGAGCAGGGCGACCACCCGGAAGCCGCGGCTGCGGAAGCCGGAGAAGTTGGCGAGCGCGTGGCCGAGGTTGCCGATGCCGACGATCACGACCGGCCAGTCCTGGGTCACGCCGATCTCGCGGGCGATCTGGTAGCGCAGGTAGTCGACGTCGTAGCCGACCCCGCGGGTGCCGTAGGAGCCGAGGTAGGAGAGGTCCTTGCGGAGCTTGGCGCTGTTGACCCCCGCAGCCTGCGCGAGCTCCTCGCTGGAGCAGGTGGCGGTGCCGGCGTCGGCCAGCCCGGACAGGGCCCGCAGGTAGACGGGCAGCCGGGCGACGGTCGCCTCGGGGATGTCCCGGGCGGTCTCGTGGGGCGTCCGTGCTGAGGTCACTGCTCCGCTTTCCAGCCGCCCGGCAGCGGGCCTCGGGAACCCGGGAAGAACCAAGCGGCGCCGTTCACAGTAGAAGTTTGTGAACGGGGGAACAAATCGAGCAGGGGCCCCGGCTAGCACATGTGGGACTTCGCACACCCACCGGGGTGTTCGCCCCTCAGCAGAGCTCTGCGAGCGCCCGTGCCAGCAGCTCCTCGAGCGCGCTCCAGCCGGGCTCGCCGAACGCCCACGGGTGACCACCCGGCGCCGGCAGGAACCCCACCACGTCCAGCACCTCCCAGTACGGCTCGCGGGACCGGCCGGTCGCGGCGGCGTACGCCGCGGCGAGGCGGGCGGCCTCGTCGGGCCCGTGCCGCAGCGCCAGGTTGGAGGCGCCGTGGGCCACGTCGAGCCAGGCCGGCCCGGTGGAGGTCTCGACCCAGTCGACGACGCCGCTGACCCACTCCCCCTGCCACAGCACGTTGCGCGGCCCGAAGTCGCGCTGCAGGAAGCAGGGCTCCCACGCGGGGTCGCCACCCGCCAGCGCGTCGAACGCCCGCTGCCACACCTCGGGCCGGGTGGACCACGCGGGCACGACCCGCTTCGCCTCCCACGCCCAGGACTGGAAGGTGCGCGGGGCGGGTACGGCGGAGACGTCGTGGATCTCGGCGAGCAACCGGGCGAGCTCGGTGACCGGCCCGGACCCGGGCTCCCCGGGCAGCAGTGTCATCAGGTGGGCGCCGAGGCCCGCCACGTCGTCGCTCACGGCCACGCTGCGCGGTGCCGGCACGGGCGTGTCCGCCAGCACCCGCTGGCTCCACGCCTCGCGCCGCACGAGCTCGGGCCCGTGGCGGCGCCACGGCTGCTCGGTGACCAGGCGCAGCACCGTCGTCGCGCCGTCGGTGTGCTCCAGCCGTCCCAGCCACGACGTCATGCCGCCGGTGAGCCGGGTGGCCGCGCGCACCTCGCTGCCGACGGCCTCACCCGCCCACGCCAGGGCGGCGGGCAGCTCCGCGGGGTCGGTCACCGGGCGAGGGCGGCGCGCAGCCGCTGCTCGTCGACCCGCCAGAAGTCGTGCGGGCGGCCGTCGACGAAGGTCACCGGGATCTCCTCGGTGAAGCGCTCGAGCAGCGCGGCGTCGGTCGTGATGTCGACCTCGGCGTAGGACTCGTCGAGGTCGGCGCACACGCGCTCGATGACGACCCGGGCCTCGTCGCACAGGTGGCAGCCGGCCCGCCCGTAGAGGGTGACCCGCGGCGGCTCGGACCCGGTCACGCGCCCCTCACTCCAGCAGCCCCTGCGCCCGTCGACGCTCCAGGTGGCGCAACCGGCCCTTCTGCACCTTCCCGGTGACGGTCAGCGGCAGCTCGTCGACGACCTCGACCCGGGTCGGCTGCTTGAAGCGGGCCAGCCGCTCGGAGCAGCGGGCGCGCACCGCGCCGGCCAGGTCGTCGGGGTCCACCCCGGGAGCCGGCCGGACGTAGGCGACGACCGCCTCGCCGGTGTCGGGGTCGGCGGCGCCGATCACGGCCACCTCCTGCACCCCCTCGACCTCCCGGACGACCTCCTCGACCTCGACGGGGTAGACGTTGAACCCCGAGACGATCACCAGCTCCTTGAGCCGGTCGACCAGGAACAGGTCGCCGGAGGCGTCGAGGAACCCGATGTCGCCGGTGGACCACCAACCCTCCGTGTCGGGGCCGCCGGCACCCTGGGGCCAGTAGCCGCTGAACAGGTTGTCGCCGCGGACCTGGATCTGGCCGGGGTCCTCCCCCCCGGGCCGGGCGCCGGTCTCGTCGACCAGGCGCAGCTCGATGCCGGGGAGCGCCGAGCCCACGGTCGTGGGGTGCAGCTCGGCCGAGCACAGGGTGCTGGTCACCACCGGCGCGGCCTCGGTGAGGCCGTAGCCCTGGTGGACCGCCAGCCCCGTCACCTCGGTGAACCGCTCGGCCACCTCCGGGTCCAGCGGCGCCGAGCCGGACAGCACCAGCCGGGCCGGGCCGAGCCGCTCCCGGAGCTGCTCCACGGCGAGCCAGTGGCCGAAGACGGCGGGCGCCAGCGGCAGCACGCTGCAGGCCTGGTCCTCGATCAGGTCCAGGGTGTCCTGCGGGTCGAACCGCTCGGCCAGGATCAGCCGGGCGCGGTGCCGCAGCACGCCGCCGAGCACGACGTTGAGCCCGTAGACGTGGAAGAGCGGCAGCACGCCGAGCACCACGTCGTCGCCGTGCATCATCGGCGGCTCGACCCGGGCGACCTGGTCGAGGTTGGCCAGCAGCGCCCGGTGGGTGAGCATCGCGGCGCGGGGCCGCCCGGAGGTGCCGCTGGTGTAGAGCAGGCAGGCGAGCTTCTCGGGGTCCGGCAGCAACGGCACCGGCCGCGCCGGGACGGTCGCGAGGTCCTCCCACGCCAGCTCCCCGGCGGCTGCGGGCTCCCCCACGGCGACGACGCGGCAGGGCTGCGCGCGCGAGACCAGGTCGGCGTCCCACGCGATCTCGAGGTCGCCCCGCTCCCCCGGCTGCGCCGTACGGGCCCGCGCGACCTCGGCGACCGCGGCACGGACCGGCTCGAGCGTCGTCGCGTCGGCCACGGCGAGCCGGGCGCCCGAGTCGGCCAGCATCCTGGCCAGCTCGCCGGCCGTGGAGGTGGGGTTGACCGGGACGGCGACCGCCTGCGCCCGCAGCGTGCCGAGGTAGGCGGTCACGAACTCGAGCCGGTTGCCCAGGGCCACCAGCACCCGCTGCCCGGCCACGACCCCGGCCTCGCCGAGGCCGGTCGCGACCCGGGAGACCTCCTCCTCGAGGCCACCCCAGGTCAGGCGGCGTCCGCTGGCCTCGACCAGGGCCACCCGGTCGGGGTGGTCGGCGGCGGCCGCGGCCACCAGCGTTGCCAGGTCCGGCTGCTGCTCGGGCATGCGCGCGATCCTCCCACAGGTCCCGGACCGCCGGCGTCTACGATCCCCGCATGACCCCGGAGCGGCCCAGGCGGCCGCTGAACCTCCAGCAGCGGTCGGTCCTGGCCGGCGAGGCCGCGGCGTCGGCCGCCGAGGTCGAGAGCGCGCTGAGCATGCCGGCCGACCCCGACAGCGCCGCCTTCTTCGACGTCGACAACACGGTGATGCAGGGGGCGAGCATCTTCCACCTCGCCAAGGGCCTGCACCGGCGGAAGTTCTTCACGACCCGCGACATCCTCGGCGCCGCCTACAAGCAGGCCTACTTCCGGGTCGTCGGGGTCGAGGACCCCGAGCACGTCGCGCAGACCCGCGCGTCGGCCCTCACGTTCATCGCCGGTCACACCGTCGCCGAGCTCGAGGAGCTGGGCGAGGAGATCTTCGACGAGGCCATGGCCCACCGGATCTGGCCGGGCACCCGCGCGCTGGCGCAGCTCCACCTCGACCAGGGCCAGCGGGTCTGGCTGGTGACCGCGGCCCCGGTCGAGATCGCGCAGATCATCGCGCGCCGCCTCGGCCTGACCGGCGCGATGGGCACCGTGGCCGAGCACGTCGACGGCGTCTACACCGGCCGGCTGGTGGGCGACCTGCTCCACGGACCCGCCAAGGGCGAGGCGATCAAGGCGTTGGCCCTCCGCGAGGGCCTGGACCTCGCCCGCTGCTCGGCCTACTCCGACTCCTTCAACGACCTGCCGATGCTGACCCTGGTGGGCGACGCGTGCGCCATCAACCCCGACGCCCGGCTGCGTGCCCACGCCCGGGCCCGGGGCTGGCGGGTCCGCGACTACCGGACCGGGCGCAAGGCGGCCCGGACCGGGCTGGTCGTGGGCGCCGCCGCCGGCGCCGTGAGCGGCGCCGTCGCGGCGGGCGTCGCCTACCGCCGACGCCACTGAGCTCCCGCCGCACCCCGCCACCGCCGCCCTGGTCTGGACCACGTAGTCGTCGCCTTCCCTTCCCCCGGACGCGCCGCCGCGCCTACCATGAGGGACGGCTCGGGGGAGTCGTGACCGGGAGGGTCAGTCATCAACACGCCGTGGGACTCACAGGTCGCACGCGGGCTCGAGGCCCTGCGTGCCGCTGTCGCAGCCCTGCTCGTGCCCGAGCCGGTGCCGGTCGGCGTGACCGGCGGGCTGCTGCTCAGCGAGGCCGCGGTCTCCCCTGCCGGCCCGGACCGGTTCGACGACCACGAGCTGGCGGCCTCCTCGGAGGCGGACGAGGCGGAGGGCACCCGGCTGATCGCCCTGGTCGAGCTCGCCCGTGGCGGCGACAAGGACGCCTTCGGCCTGCTCTTCGACCACTACCACCCCGCGGTCTACCGCTTCCTGTTCTACCGGACCCGGTCGACCCAGCTCGCGGAGGACCTCACCTCCGAGACCTTCTTCCGGGCGCTGCGCTCGATGAACAACTTCCGGTGGCAGGGCAAGGACTTCGGCGCCTGGCTGATGACGATCGCCCGCAACCTGTGCACCGACCACTTCAAGGCCGGCCGGACCCGCCTGGAGATGACCACCGAGGACATGTCGGCGCACGACGACGCCACCGACGGACCCGAGACCGAGGTGTTGGCCTCGCTCACCAACGAGCTGCTGCTCGAGGCACTCCAGCAGCTGCCCCCCGAGCAGCGCGACTGCCTGGTGATGCGGTTCCTGCAGGGCATGAGCATCGCCGAGACGGCCGAGGTGCTCGGCCGCAGCGACGGCGCCGTGAAGCAGCTCCAGCTCCGCGGGGTGCGCAACCTCGCGAAGCTGATGCCGAGGGAGTCGGTCGGATGAGCGGCCAGGGCCCCGGAAGCTACTCACCGGTCACCTCAGTCACGCCCGTAACCAACCCTGAGCGGGCCTCGTTGGGCACCATGATCGGGTGGCACGCACACCACCCGGCGACCGAGACGACAGGACCTGCCCGATGAGCCCGGTGTTCGCGACCCGACGTCGCGCCGAGCAGTTCCACACCCTGGTCGAGCAGTCGACCCCGGTGTCGGAGCGACCCTCCCCTGCCCTCCCGGCGGACCTGCTCGACCTGGTCGCGCAGCTGCGCGCCGTCGAGCCCCCCGCCCCGCGACCGGAGTTCTCCGCCACGCTGCGCGAGGACCTGATGGCCGCGGCCGACACCCTGCTGCTGCCCTCCGAGGACACCCGCCGACTCACGCTGCCGCCGCGGCGCACCCGCCGCGACCGCCGGATCGCCGTCCTGGTCGGCGCCGCCGCCCTGGTCGGCGCGTCCACCTCGCTCGCGGTCGCCGCCCAGAGCGCCCTGCCGGGCGAGATGCTCTACCCGCTCAAGCGGGTCCTCGAGGACGCCGGGACCGGCGCCGCGCTCAACGAGCAGGCGCGCGGTGTCTCGTTGCTCGAGAGCGCCACCGACCGGCTCACCGAGGTGACCGCGCTGCTGCGCACCGGTGACCTCCGTGAGGGCCGCACGGTGGCTGCGACGCTCGTCGACTTCAGCGACCAGTCGCTCGAGGCCTCCGAGGTGCTGCTCGCCGACTACGTCGAGACCGGCGACGAGACCGCCGTCCTGGAGCTGCGTGACTTCGCGGCGACCAGCATGGAGGCCCTGGCCCAGGTCGAGGCGATGCTGCCCGAGGAGGCCCAGGCCGAGCTGCAGCAGGCCGCCGAGGTGCTCGCGGAGATCGATGTCGCCGCGGCCCAGGCCTGCCCGTCGTGCGGCGGCGGCATCACCCAGATCCCCTCGGTGCTGCTCTCCGCCGGTCGGGGCGGTGTGCCCGGCCTGACCGAGGTCGTGCCGGCTCCCGTGGTCGGGCCCGCACCGGGCCAGGCGCCGGCCGGCCCCGGCAAGGGGAACGGCACGGGTGGCGCCTCCGGGGGCGGCGACGGCGGGAGCGACGGCGGGGGCGACGGCGGAGGCGGACTGCTCCCCGACAGCCCGGCGGTCACGGGTGGTGGCGGCGGCCAGGGTCCGAACGGCCCGCTCGACGACATCACCGACACCGTCACCGGCGGCGGGAACACCTCGCAGGGCGGTGGCGGCGGTGGCAGCGGTGGCGGCGGCGGCGGTGTGACCGACCCGCTCGAGGACGTGATCGAGGACCTCGACGACACCGTCGGCGGCCTGCTCGACTGAGCCCGACCGAGCCCGACTGAGCCCGATCGGGACCGGCTGCGACCGTCTCAGTCCGCGGCGGGACCGTCCGGTCCCGGCGCGGAGCGGAACGCGCCGCCGCCGAAGACCGACTCCCGCTGCATCAGCAGCGAGTAGAGCGTCTGCTGGATCGTCTCGCGCACCTGGTCGGTCACGTTGAAGACCAGCATCGGGTCGTCGGCCGCGCCGGGCTCGAACTCGTCGGTGCGGATCGGCTCACCGAACGACAGCAGCCACTTCGAGGGCAGCGGCACCAGGCCGAGCGGCCCCAGCCAGGGGAAGAACGGCGTGATCGGGACGTAGGGGACCCCGAGCAGCCTCGCCAGCGCCGGCACGTTGCCGACCATGGGGTAGATCTCCTCGGCACCCACGACCGAGAGCGGCACGATCGGGACTCCGGTGCGCAGCGCCGCGGACACGAAGCCGCCCCGTCCGAACCGCTGCAGCTTGTAGCGCTCGGCGTACGGCTTGCCGATGCCCTTGAACCCCTCGGGCCACACCCCGACCAGCTCACCGCCCGCCAGCATCCGCTCGGCGTCCTCGCTGCAGGCGAGCGTGGCGCCGCTGCGGCGCGCCATCGAGCTCACGACGGGCATCCGGAAGACCAGGTCCGCACCCAGCGGGCGCAGGTGGCGGCCGGTGCGGTCGTGGACGGTCACCAGCGTCATCAACGCATCCATCGGCAGCGTGCCGGAGTGGTTGGAGACGATCAGGGCGCCGCCGTCGGTGGGGATGTTCTCCAGGCCGGCGACCTCGATCCGGAACCACTTCTCCGCGATCGGACGCAGCGCCGTCATCAAGAACCGCTCGGTGACCTCGGCGTCGAAGCCGTAGTCGTCGATGACGTAGTCGCCCGTGACGCGGCGACGCAGGAAGGCGAGCAGCCGCGCGAGCTGCGGCTCCCACTGCTCGCCGAAGAGCTCCTTCGCGGCGAACTGGAAGGCACCGAGCCACTCGCCGGCGGTGATCCCGGCGAGCGGCGCGCGCTCCCGGGTCGTCGCGGGGGCCGGGCGCTGCTCGACCGACGGCACCGGCTGCTCGGGCTGCTGCCCGGCGGGCGGCTCCGGCTGCTGCTCGACCGGAGCGGGGCGGGCGGGCTCCGGGCTGCGGGCACCGCCCGCGAGGTCGCGCGCCGCGGAGGAGGGACGGGCGTTGCCGCTGCCGCGACCGGGTCGGCCGCGGGTGCCGATCGGGATGATCTCGGCGTCACCCACGGCGACCTCCCAGCAGCTCGGCGGCCGTGGGGTCGATGACCTGGCGGGCCGCGTCGATCGCCCGGACGGCGTACCCGTCGTCGACGCCGAGGTCGCGGGCGAAGTCCTCGAAGGCTGCGGCGGTCGTGAAGCGTGGCTCGAAGCCGAGCTCCTGCCGCATCCGCGTGGTGTCGATGCCGCGGCCGAAGGTCAGGAACGAGAGCTGTTCGGGCGAGAAGTCGGCCACCCGGGCCTGGCGCAGCACCGAACCGAGGGTGCCGACCGCGAAGGAGGGCAGCGCCACGCTCGGGCGCTGCAGCCGCCGGATCGCCTGCGAGAGCATCAGCACCCCGTCGCCGGCGATGTTGAAGGTCCCGGCAGGGCCGTCGGTGACCGCGTGGGTGAGCACGCCGAGCAGGTCGTCCTGGTGGAGGAACTGCAGCCGCGGGTCGAAGCCGAGCACGGTCGGGACCACGGGGAGCCGGAAGTAGGAGGTGATCGGGCTCCGCACGTGCGGGCCGACGACGTTGGCGCACCGCAGCAGCGTCACCCGGACATCGGGGCGCCGCCGGGCGAAGCCGCGGACGTAGCCCTCGACCTCGGCCGCGTCCTTGGCGTAGCCGGAGCGCGAGGCCCGGCGCGGTTCCATCTCCTCGGTGAACATCGCCGGGTCGCGGCTGCTGGCGCCGTAGACGGTCGAGGTCGACTTGACCACGAGGTGCTGCAGCCCGGGCGCCTTCTGCGCGGCGGCGAGCAGCTGCATCGTCCCGATGACGTTGAGCTCCTTCATGGTGTGGCGACCCCCGGCACTGCCGGGGGTCGAGATCACACTCATGTGGACGACCGTGTCGACGTCCTCCTTGGCGATCACCTTGGCGATCACGGGGGTGCGGATGTCGGCGCGGACGAAGGAGACCTCCCCGATGTCACCACGGGGCGGGACGACGTCGACGCCGACCACCCGGCCGATGCCGGGGGTGCCGGCGAGCGCACGGGCGTACCGGCGACCGAGGTCGCGCGAGACCCCGGTGACCAGGACGACCTTGCCGGCGGCGCTCATGACAGGACGGACGCGGCGATGGGCCTGATCGGCCCTACTTGCCGAGCTTGCGGCGCTGGACGCGCGTCTTCTTCAGCAGCTTGCGGTGCTTCTTCTTCGCCATGCGCTTGCGCCGCTTCTTGATGACAGAACCCACTGGGAAACCTTTCAGAACTGAATCAGCCTCCGGGTGCACCCGGAGGCTGGACCAGCCTAGCGGCCCCGTGGAGGCTGACCGAAACGGCGGCTCGGTCAGCCGGCGCTGTAGAAGCTCTTGCGGAGGTACTCGTCGACGTCTTCCTCGGTGACCCGGAAGGACCGGCCGACGCGGACGGCGGGCAGCTCGCCGGAGTGGACCAGGCGGTAGACGGTCATCTTCGAGACGCGCATCATCGATGCCACCTCCGCCACCGTGAGGAACTTGGGATCGGTGTAGTCCCCAGGCTTGTTGTCCATCGTGCACCGGCTTTCTCGTAGCGGGCACGCCACCAGCTTCCCCACCGGTGGGCCCATGTCACGTGAAGGATAGGGCCTTGTGTGATTGGTGGGGAAGCAAATCACCAATGAAACTCGAGGGACGCGGCGTGTCTGCTTGCGCTGCGCCTGAAAGCGACTCGGGCAGGGGTCTGGTCCACCCTCAGGGGAGCGGGTCCAGGCCGTGGTAGGGGAAGACCTCGGTGCGGGTCGCGTGGATCGCCCGGTCCAGCCAGGTGTCGGGGTCGTAGCCCTGCGACCAGTCGCGGTAGGCGGGGGTGCGGCCGTCGGTCATCCGCAGCGGCGCCACCATCCCCAGCCGGGTCGTGACGTGCGCCCGCCACGCAGGCGGGGTCGGGGTCTGCGGGTCCAGCGGGTGGCCGGCGATGGTCGCCAGCAGGTGGCACCAGGCCCGGGGGACGACCTCCACGACGGCGTACCCGCCGCCGCCGGTCACGACCCACCGGCCGCCGGCCACCTCGTGGGCCAGCTCGTGGAGGGCGTCGTAGGCCGCCCGCTGGCCGTCGACGGTGAGCATCATGTGGGCGAGCGGGTCGTTGATGTGGGAGTCGCAGCCGTGCTGGGTCACCAGCACCTCCGGCTGCCACTCCCGCAGCACCGGGGGCACCACCGCGTGGTAGGCGCGCAGCCAGCCGGCGTCCGAGGTGCCGGGGGGCAGGGCGACGTTGACCGCGGAGCCCAGCGCATCGGGGCCGCCCGAGTCGTTGGGGAAGCCGGTGCCGGGGAAGAGCATCTGCCCCGTCTCGTGCAGGGAGACCGTCAGCACCCGCGGGTCGTTCCAGAAGATCTTCTCCACACCGTCGCCGTGGTGGACGTCGATGTCGACGTAGGCGACCCGCTGCGCGCCCTGGTCGAGCAGCCGCTGGATGCCGATCGCGACGTCGTTGTAGATGCAGAAGCCGCTGACCCGGTCGGGCATCCCGTGGTGGAGGCCGCCGGTGATGTTGGCGGAGTGCAGGCTGCGCCCCGACCACACCTGGTCGACGGCCTCGCAGGTGGCACCCACGACGTGCGCGGCGGCGTGGTGCATGTCGCGGAAGACCGGGTTGTCGTCGCTGCCGAGGCCGTGTCGGTCGTCGTGGTCACCGGTGGTGCCGGCCCGGGTGACCGCCGCGACCAGCTCGGGGGTGTGCACGCTCAGCAGGTCCTGCTCGGTCGCGACCGGCGCCGGCACGGTCGTGAGGTGCCCCAGGACGCCGAGCTCCTCGGCCAGCCGCATGGTGAGGTCGACGCGCACCGGGGACATCGGGTGCGCGTCCCCGAAGTCGTACTCGGTGAGGCTCGCGTCGAAGACGACGGACGCCGGCCCGGAGCACTGCACCATGCGGGCAACCTACCGGTACCCTGAGCAGGTGCCGACGCCGTACCAGATCCACACCCCGCAGTGGTGGGCCGCCTGACGGCGGACCCACGGCTCGAGCACACCACCTCACCCGACGACCGCCCTTCGTGGCGGTCGTTCTGCGTCTGCGCCCGGAGGGCACCGACCCAGGAGCACCCGATGACCACCACGCTGTCCCTGCTGACCCCCTCCGGCCGGCTCACCCTCGGCAACCTGCTCGGGGCGTTGCGACCGATGGCCGAGGACCAGGCCGACGCCCGCTACGGCATCTCCGACCTGCACGCGATGACCACGCCCCACGACCCCGCCACGCTGCGAGCGCGGACACGCGAGCTGATGACGCTGCTGCTCGCGGCAGGCCTGGGCGGGAGCACGCTGTTCCGGCAGAGCGCGGTGCCGGCGCACACCGTCCTCGGCTACCTGCTCGAGTGCACCGCCCACACCGGCGAGCTCCACCGGATGATCCAGTTCAAGGAGAAGGGGCGGGGCGTGCCGACCACCCGCTGCTCGCTGCTCACCTACCCCGTGCTGATGGCGGCCGACATCCTGCTCCACCGCCCCGCCCGGGTTCCGGTCGGGGACGACCAGCGCCAGCACGTGGAGCTCACGCGGGACCTGGCGATCCGGTTCAACACCACCTACGCGCCGGTGTTCACGGTGCCGGAGATCGTGACGCCGGCCGCGGGCGCGCGGGTGATGGACCTCGCCGACCCGACCCGGAAGATGAGCAAGTCGGACTCCGGTCCGGGCTCGGTGCTGCTGCTCGACCCGCCCGACGTCGTCCGCCGCAAGGTGTCCCGGGCCGTCACCGACTCCGACAGCGGACGTGACGCGGTGCGTGCGGACCGCGCGGCCAAGCCCGGGGTGACCAACCTGCTCGACGTGCTCACCGCGTGCGGCGGGTCCGCGGACGGGATCAGCAGCTACGGCGCGCTCAAGGCGGCGGTCACCGACGCGGTCGTGGCGGTGCTCGAGCCGCTGCAGTCCCGCTACGCGGAGCTGGCGAAGGACCCGGCGTACGTCACGTCGGTCTACGACGCCGGAAGCGCCCGCTGCCGCGAGCTGACCGAACCCGTCGTCGAGGAGGCGCGCGCGGCGATGGGACTGTGAGTCAGGACCCCTCGGCCAGCGCGCGGGAACGGTCGCGCGCGGCCTCCATGGCGGCGAGGAACGCCGCGCGGACCTTGTGGATCTCCAGCTCCCGGAGCGCGGCGGCGGTGGTGCCGCCGGGCGAGGTGACCTGCTCGCGCAGCACCACCGGGTGGGAGCCGGTCTCGCGCAGCATCGTGGCCGAACCGACCACGGTCTGCACGACGAGGTCGGTGGCGGTCGCCCGCGGAAGGCCCAGGTGGACGCCCGCCTCGATCATCGACTCCACGACGAAGAAGATGTAGGCGGGACCGGAGCCGGAGATCGCGGTGACGGCGTCCATCTGCCGCTCGGGGACCCGCAGCACCCTGCCGGTCGAGGCCATCAGCTGCTCGACCTCCGCGAGGTGGGCGTCGTCGCAGTGGGAGCCGGGGGCGATCGCGGCCATCCCCTCGTCGACGAGCGCCGGGGTGTTGGGCATGACCCGGACGACCGCGACGCCCTCGGGGACCCGGGCCTCGATGAAGGAGGTGGTGATGCCGGCGGCCAGCGAGGCGACCAGCTGGCCGGGTCGCAGCGCGGGGGCGATCTCCGCGAGCACCTCGCCCATGTCCTGCGGCTTGACCACGAGCGCCACGGTGTCGGCCCGGCGGGCCGCCTCGAGGTTGGAGACGACGGCGACGCCGTAGCGCTCCTCGAGCTCGCGGGCGCGCTCCGGGCGCTTCTCGCCGACCAGCAGCTGGTCGACGCGTCGGCCGGCGCGGACGAGGCCCGAGAGCAGGGTCTCGCCCATCACGCCGGCCCCGATGATCGCGGTCTGGGGCACGGGAGGGCTCCCTACTTCTTCGACACCAGGGACCTGGCGAAGAATGACAGGTTGGACGGCTTCTCCGCGAGGCGTCTCATGAGGTAGCCGTACCACTCGGTGCCGTAGGGGATGTAGACGCGCATCGTCTCGCCCGCGTCGGCCAGCCGCTGCTGCTCGGTGGGGCGGATGCCGAAGAGCATCTGGAACTCGTAGGTGCCCTGCGCCCGGCCGTACCGGCTGGCGAGCGAGGTGGCGATCTCGACCATCCGGGGGTCGTGGGTGGCGATCATCGGGTAGCCCTGGCCCGACAGCAGCGCCTTGAGGCACCGCACGTAGGACTTGTCGATGTCGATCCGGTCCTGGAACGCGACCGCCTCCGGCTCGAGGTAGGCCCCCTTGCACAGCCGCACCCGCGAGCCCTCGTGGGCCAGCGCCCGGCAGTCGGCCTCGGTGCGGTGCAGGGCGGACTGGAGCACGGCCCCGGTCTCGGGGAAGTCCTTGCGCAGCTCGCGCAGCGTCGCGAGGGTGCGGTCGGTGGTGGTGTGGTCCTCCATGTCGAGCGTCACCGTGGTGCCGGCGTTGCGTGCCGCCCGGCAGATGGTGCGGGCGTTCTCCAGCGCGACCTTGTCGCCCACCTCGGGGAGGAACTGGCCGATCGCCGAGAGCTTGACCGACACCTCGGCCTTGCGGGTCAGGCCGCGGTCGGAGAGCTGCTCGAGCAGGTCGAGGTACGCCGCGACGGTGGCCTCGGCCTGCTCGGCGTCGAGGGTGTCCTCGCCGAGGTAGTCCAGCGTCGCCGTGAGCCCGTCGTCGACGAGGCCGGCGGTGGCGTCGACCGCCGCCTCGGTGGTCTCACCGGGGACGTAGCTGTGCACGATCCCCGAGGAGACCGGCATCGCGGTCACGACCTTCTTGACGCGCTGGCTGCGGGCCAGCATCAGCAGCGGTTGGCGAAGCAGAGGCATGCGGCACAGGCTACGCGCGGGGCCCTCGCGCGGCCTACTCCGTACGCCGCCGCAACGTGGCCGCCCCCAGGGCGAGCCCGGCGACCACGAAGCCGGCGACCACCCCGAGGTCGCCCCACGCCTCACCGGTGTCCGCGGAGCCCACCAGCGACTGCATCGCGTCGACCGCGTAGGACAGCGGCAGCACGTCGCTGATCGCGGACAGCACGCCCGGCAGCGCGTCGCGCGGCACGAGCAGGCCGCACAGCAGCATCTGGGGCACCACGACCGCGGGCATGAACTGCACCGCCTGGAACTCGGTGCGCGCGAACGCGCTCACGAACAGCCCCAGGGCGGAGCCCAGCACCGCGTCGGCGACCGCCACCAGGCCCAGCAGCAGCACCGGCCCCTCCACGTCCATCCCCAGCAGGCCGACCGAGACGGCCACCGCGATCGCCGACTGCACCGCGGCGGCGAGACCGAAGGCGATCGCGTAGCCGAACAGGAAGTCGAGCTTGCCCAGCGGCATGCTGAGCAGTCGCTCGAGGGTGCCGCCGGACCGCTCACGCAGCGTGGTCACGCTCGTGACCAGGAACATGATGAAGAAGGGGAAGAGCGCCAGCAGTCCCGGCCCGATCCGGTCGAAGACGTCGCCGGGCAGGTCGGCGAACATCCACCACAGCAGGCTCATCAGGAGCGTCGGCAGCAGCATCAGCATCGCCAGCGTGCGGTGGTCGCGCCGGAGCTGGCCCAGCACCCGGGCCGCGACCGCGAGCGTCACCCGGGGGCTCATGCCGCCTCACCCCCGACGATCGCCAGGAACGCGGCGTCGATGTCCCGGGCGCCGGTGCGTTCCCGGATCTCGTGGGGCGTCCCGTCGGCGATGACCTCCCCCTGGCGCATCAGCAGCAGCCGGTCGCAGCGGTCGGCCTCGTCCATGACGTGGCTGGAGACGAAGACCGCCGAGCCGGCGTCGGCGAGCCGGTGGAAGAGCTGCCACAGGTCGCGGCGCAGCACCGGGTCGAGCCCGACGGTGGGCTCGTCGAGGACCAGCAGGTCGGGGTCGCCCAGCAGGGCGACGGCGAGGCTGGCGCGGGAGCGCTGGCCCCCGCTCGTCCGACCGACCACCTGGTCCCGGCTGTCCGCGAGGTCGACCGCCTCCACGGCCCGGTCGACCGCGTCCCGGCCCAGGCCGCGCACCCGCGCGAAGAACATCAGGTTCTCCGCGACGGTCAGGTCGTCGTACACGCTGGCCGCCTGGGTGTGGTAGCCGATCCGGTCGCGCAGCGGCGCACCACCGGCCTCCTCGCCGAAGACGGTGACCCGCCCGGCGGCGACCTTCTGCACGCCCACCAGGCAACGCATCAGGGTGGTCTTGCCGCAGCCGCTGGGGCCGAGCAGCCCGGTGACTCCCCCACCGAGGCTCAGGTCCAGCCCGGACAGCACGGTTCGCTCGCCGCGCACGACGGTCAGTCCTGCGATCTCCACCGCGTTATTCATCATGTGTTGAATTGTGCACCCGGGTGGCCGCTCAGGGCAAGGGTTCGGTGAGGTAGCGCTGGATCGTGGGGGCGTAGGTCGCGACCAGCTGCGCCGGCGGCATCGACGCCAGCGGCTCGACCCGCAGCAGGTAGCGCATCAGGATCAGACCGATCACCTGGCTGGCCACCAGCGGCATCCGGTGCTCCGGCCGGTCGATGCCCAGCGCCTCCGCGACCGGACGCAGCACCACGGTGAGGAAGCCGTCACGCACCAGCACCGGACCCGCCGGGTCCATCACGCCGCGCGCGACGGCCAGCAGCGCCGGCTGCAGCTCAGGGTCGTCCCAGACCCTGACGAAGGTCTCGAGCATCCGCTCCGCGGCGTCCTGCGGATCGCCCGCGGTGACCGCCGGGATCAGCAGCTGCCGCGGGTCGACGGGCAGCGCGAGCGCCGCGAGGAACAGGTCGTCCTTGCTGCCGAAGTAGTGGTGGACCAGCGCGGCGTCCACGCCCGCGTCGGCGGCCACGGCCCGGATGGTCGTGCGGGCGAAGCCCCGCTCTGCGAACCGGGTCCGGGCCGCCTCCAGGATCGCGGCCCGGGTCTCCGGCTGGCCGGGACGTCGCCCCCGCCGGCCCGCACCCTCGCTCACGGCGCCGGGACCCGGAAGTACTCACGGGCGAAGGCCAGCGAGTCGCGCAGGTCGGCCTCGCGCTGCTCGCGACCGGCCGCCTTGCGCGTGTTGATCTCGACCACGACGTCCCCGTCGAAGCCGCGCTCCGCGAGGTGCTCGAGGAGCCCCTGGGCGTCCATCACGCCACGCCCCGGGACCAGGTGCTCGTCCTTGGCCGAGCCCGAGCCGTCGGTCAGGTGGACGTGGCGCAGCCGGTCGCCCATCCGCCCGGCCATCTCCACGACCCCCGAGCCGGCGATGGCCGCGTGGGAGAGGTCGATGGTGGTGTGGGCGTAGCTCTCGTCCGAGGGGTCCCAGCCGGGCAGGTACATCTCCATGCCCCGCTTGGAGCTGGCGCGCCACGGGTACATGTTCTCGACCGCGAAGTGGATCCCGGTGGACTGCTCGAGCGCCGCGATGCCGTCGACGAAGCCGGCGGCGTAGTCCTTCTGCCAGCGGAACGGCGGATGGACGACGACCACCTCGGCCCCGACGGTGCGGGCCATCTCGGCGGACCGCTCGAGCTTGCCCCACGGCTCGGCACCCCACACCCGTTGCGTGAACAGCAGGCACGGCGCGTGGACGGCGCAGACCGGGACGCCGTGGTGGTCGGAGAGCTGCTGCACCGCCGAGGTCTGCTGGCTGAGGGCGTCGATGCCCACCATCACCTCCACGGCGTCGTAGCCGAGCTGGGCGGCGTAGGCGAAGCCGTGGGCGGTGGACTCGGGGTAGACCGAGGCGGTGGAGAGGCCGATCCGTCTCACGTGACGCTCGCAGAGCGGGTGATGGCGTCGATCCGCTCCAGGATCACACCCTCGCGCAGCGCCCAGGGGCAGATCTCGAGCTCGTCGAGCTCGAAGATGTCCATGGCGGCGACGGCCACCAGCGCGCCGGGGAGGATCTGGTGGGCGCGGCTCTGGGACACCCCCGGCAGGTCCGCGAGCTCAGCGGCGTCCATCGCCGCCAGCCGGGGGATCCACTCCGCCATCTGCCGCTTCGGCAGGGTCCGGGCCACCAGCGGCCCGTCCCCGGACGGAGCGGCGCCGCAGATCCGGGCCAGCGAGCGGAACGTCTTCGAGGTCGCCACGGCGCGGTCGGGCGCACCGTGGCGCAGCAGGTTCCCGGCGTCGCGGGCGATCGCCGCCCGGATCTGCTTGCGCAGCTCCTTGATGCCGGCCTCGCTGTGGCGCTCGGGGTCGGCGAGGTGCTCACGCGCCAGCCGTGCGGCGCCCAGCGGCAGCGACCAGGCCACGTCGGGGGCCTCGTCACCCCCGGCCGCGATCTCCAGCGAGCCGCCGCCGATGTCGAAGACGGCGAGCCGGCCCGAGGACCAGCCGAACCAGCGGCGTACGGCCAGGAAGGTCAGCCGCGCCTCGTCCTCCCCGGGCAGCACGGCGATGTCCACGCCGGTGCGCTCGCGCACCTCGGCCAGCACCGCGTCGGAGTTGGTGGCGTCACGCACGGCCGAGGTCGCGAAGGGCAGCATCTCCTCGCAGCCCTTGTCCTCGGCCACCTCGAGGGCGGAGGCGACGAAGCCGGTGAGCGCGTCGATGCCCCCTCGCCCCACCGCACCCGAGCCGTCGAGGTGCTCCGCGAGCCGCAGCGGCTGCTTGAAGGAGGACGCCGGCAACGGGCGCGCACCGTCGTGGGCGTCCACCACCAGCAGGTGACCGGTGTTGGAGCCGATGTCGAGCACACCCAGGCGCATGTGTCCGAATGTACCGGCCACGTAGTCTTGCCCGGTGCCCGAAGTCGACCTGGTCTTCCCCCGCGCCTTCGTCGAGTTCCTCGACCCGGCCGACCCCGACCAGGTGTTCCGCTGCGACCTGACCTGGCTCACGTCCTCCTACACCTGCATCTTCGGGCAGGGTTGTCCCGGCATCTACGCCGACGCCCCCGAGACCGGCTGCTGCACCCTCGGCGCCCACTTCTCCGACGCCGACGACCAGGCGCGGGTCGCGGGCTGGGTCGCGCAGCTCACGCCCGAGCAGTGGCAGTTCCACCCCGGCCGGAAGGTCAGGAAGTCCGACTGGGTCACCACCGACGAGGACGGCGAGCCCAAGACCCGCACGCTCGAGGTCGAGGGCCAGCAGGCCTGCGTCTTCCACAACCGTTCCGGCTTCGGGTCGGGGGCGGGCTGCGCGCTGCACGGGCTCGCGCTCGCCCAGGACCGGGAGCCGCTGGAGGCCAAGCCCGACGTGTGCTGGCAGCTCCCGATCCGGCGCACCTTCCGGACGGTGGAGCGCCCGGACGACACCTCCTACACCGAGGTGACGATCACCGAGTACGACCGGCGCGGCTGGGGGTCCGGCGGCCACGACCTCGACTGGTACTGCTCGGGCAACACCGAGGCCCACGTCGCCGTGGAGCCGCTCTACGTCACCAACGAGCCGGAGCTCGTCGAGCTGATGGGTCGGCCGGCCTACGACGCCCTCGTCGGGCACTGCGAGGCGCACCTGCGGTCGCGCTCGGCGCTGGCGCTGCACCCCGCCGACCCCCGCTGAGCGCCCGTGGCGCCGCGTCCACCCTCGCGGCGCGTCGTCCGGGTGGCTGGAGGCTCGATGTCGAGAGAAACCGACCCCGCCGTCGTGGTGACGACCGCCATTGTCGACAATGGCTGGCATGCGCTTGGACCATCTCTCTTTCGCCGCAGGTCCTGACGGCTTGGCCAGCACCGCCCAGCGCATCGGGGGACTGCTCGGCACGGAATTCCGGGACGGCGGGGTCCACCCCCGCTTCGGCACTCGCAACATGATCCTGCCCCTCGCGGGCGGGACCTACCTCGAGATCGTGGAGGTCCTCGACCACCCGGCCTCGGACAAGGCGCCCTTCGGGCAGGCGGTGCGTGCGCGCTCGCTGCTCGGCGGCGGGTGGCTCGGGTGGGTCGTCGCGGTCGACGACATCGCCGCGGCGGAGCAGCGGCTGGGGCGCGAGGCCGCCACCGGCAGCCGGCACCGACCCGACGGGGTGCTGCTGCACTGGAAGCAGATCGGCATCAACGGCCTGATCGCCGACCCGCAGCTGCCCTACCTGATCCAGTGGGACGTCGACGACGAGCTGCACCCCAGCCACGGCGCCGACCCCACGTTCTCCTTGGCCTGCCTGGAGATCGCGGGCGACTCGCAGCGGGTCTCGGAGTGGCTCGGGGAGTCGGTCGAGTCGCCGCTGGAGGACGTCAAGGTCGAGTGGGCCGCCCCCAACGGCACCCCGGGCATCATCGCCGCGCAGGTCCAGACCCCGAACGGTCTCGTCCGGCTCTAGTGGACGGCGCCCGGCCCAGCCCGAACATCTGGCACCACCCGGCGACCTACGAGACCGAGAACCGTGCGTTCGACCGCGACCGCGCGATCGAGGCCACCATCGCCGCGGTCGCGCCGTGGCAGGGCCGGGACGTGCTGGACGTCGGGTGCGGCACCGGCTTCCACCTCCCGCGCTTCGCCGAGGCCGCCCGCTCGGTGGTCGGCGTCGAGCCGCACCCCTCGCTCGCCGCCCTCGCCCGACGCCGGACCCGCGCGCTGTCCCACGTCACGGTGCTGGAGGGCCTGGCCGAGCAGCTGCCGGTGCCCGACGCGTCGGTCGACCTGGTGCACGCCCGGTGGGCGTACTTCTTCGGACCGGGCTGCGAGCCCGGACTGAGCGAGCTGGACCGCGTCGTACGCCGGGGTGGCGCCGCCTTCGTCGTCGACAACGACCCCACCCGCTCGACCTTCGGCCGGTGGTTCGCCCGCGGCTTCCCGATGGTCGACGCCCGGGCGGTGGTGCGGTTCTGGTCCGACCGCGGCTGGCACCGGGTGCCGCTGGACCTGGCGTGGGAGTTCGACACCCGTGCCGACCTCGAGGCCGTCGTCCGGATCGAGCTGCCGGCCGCCGTCGCCGAGGACGCGCTCGCGTCCCACCCCGGCACCTCGGTCGACTACGCGGTCACCGTGTGGTGGCGCAGCTTCTGACCCCGGTTCTCCCGGCGCCGGGTCCCACCGTGCGGCAGGGTCAGCGGGCCTGGCTCGACAGCGTCCTGAGCGCCGCCTCCAGCATGGTGTCCCTGCCCCGGCCGAGGTCCCGCCGGTCCGGACCTGCCACGACGTCGACGGGGACGCCGCGGCCTTCGTAGACCTCGCCGTCGGCAGCCGTGAACAGCAGCCCGGACAGGGTGTGTCGCCACCCTCCCGGGAGACGTCCCGACACGAGGTCCGAGAAGTGTCCGGCGGACGGCTCGCCGACGATGGTCACGTGGTCGCGGACGCGCATGGCCAGGGCGAAGGTCTCGGCGGCGCTGAACGTGAGGCCGCTGGTGAGGAGCACCACCGGGCCCCGGTAGGCCGCGGGTCGCGCAGCCGGCACGTGGACGTGCCGCGACCTGCCGAAGTCGTCGTGGCCGGGCCCGTCGCGGCGCTGCTCGGACCAGGCCAGCTTCCTCCCTCCGGCGAACCAGCGGGCGACCTCCAGGCCCGCCGAGTCCCACCCGCCACCGTTGGTGCGGACGTCGATGATCACGCCGGACGCCGCGTCCAGGTCCTCGATCGCCCTCGCCATCGCGCGCCGGACCGCCGTGCGGTCGCCGCGTTCGCTGCCGTCGGCCAGCTCCTCCAGGCGGCCCAGGCGCAGGTAGCCGACCTCGCCGATCCTTCCCCAGGCCAGCGCGCCCCGAGCGGCGCGCGACACGTCGCCGTCGAGGTAGCGGGTCTCGACGATCGCCCTCAGGGCGCGCAGCGTGCGCGCGTGCGGGTAGCGCGAGGTCTGTGCGTCGGCGTCGCGGCCGAGGGCGGGTGCCACCAGGTTGACGTGGCCGTCGTCGAGGTTGCGGAGCAGTCCGTGGAGCACCTCGAAGGTGGCCCGGTCGGACGTGTCGTCGCCGAGGGACTCGCAGGCCGTTCGCCCGAGGTCGTCCCAGCTCTCGTCCGGCAGCCGGATCTCGAAGAGGGCGTACCGGCGGTCGACGTCGGACCAGAGGGCTCGCAGCCGTTCGCGGGCGAGGCCGGGTCCGGGACAGGAGAAGCCCTGTGCCTCCCGAGGCGCCGTGCGGACCTGCGCCGGATCCGGCTCGGGGGCGGCCGGGGAGGGTCCCTCACACCCGGTCGTGACGAAGCCCGCCACCAGCGTCAGCGCGAGCGGCGCGACTCGCAGGACCAACCGCACGACGACTCCCCTCCCGGGTCACGGACTGTCTCAGGTCTGCTCGGGCACCCCCAGCAGCGCCCCGAGCAGTCGGCGCAGCACGCCCAGCTGGGCGCGCATGTGCTCGGGCCTGCCGGTGGAGCGGCACAGCAGGAACGCGCCCTCGAAGGTGACGAAGACGTGATCGGCGAGGGCGCCGGCGTCGCCGAGGTCGAGGCCACGGCTCCCGGCCGCGGCGTCGAGCAGAGCGGTGATCTCCTCCCTCCAGACCTCGACGGCCCGGGTGATCAGGTCCGCCGTCCCGTTGGAGACCAGCTGCTGCTCGGTCAGGACCGCGACGTAGAGGCAGTTGCTCTGCGCGGACATGATCTCGTCGGCGGCCTCCTCGAAGCAGCGCACGAACGCGACGAGCCGCTCGGCAGGGTCCTCCACGTCGGCGGTCTCCGCCAGCGCCGAGCGCAGCTGGGCGATGTCGGCGGCGACGTACCGCTCGGTCAGCGCGCGGCCGAGGTCGAGCTTGGACCCGAAGTGGTGGAAGAACGCGCCCTTGGACGTGCCCACCCGGCTGAGGACCTGGTCGAGGGAGGTGGCCGCGAAGCCGTTCTCGATGACCAGGTGCTGGGCGGCGTCGAGGATCCGCTCGCGGTTGATGGTCCCGTCCTTCGGCATGAAGGGAGTTGTACCAGACTGTTCGGTCTGCTACAAACAGACCGAACAGTCTGGTACAGGAGGATCCCACCATGAGCACCACCCACTTCTGGCAGTCCGGTCGCTACGTCAGCGACGGCGGCCTGGAGACCGACCTGATCTTCAACCGCGGCGTCGACCTGCCGGAGTTCGCGTCGTTCCCGCTGGTCGAGAGCGAGCACGGACGCGCGCTCCTGCGCGACTACTACGACCAGTACGCGGCCATCGCCCGCCGAGCCGGCGTCGGCCTGACGCTGGAGTCACCGACCTGGCGGGCCAGCCGCGACTGGGGAGCCAAGGTCGGCTACGACGCGGCCGCGCTCGCACGCGCCAACCGCGCGGCGATCGCGCTGCTGCAGGACCTGCGCGCGTCGTACGCCGACGTCGAGGACGTCCGGATCATCGGCGCGGTCGGCCCGCGAGGCGACGGATACGTCGCATCGGAGGCGATGACCGCCGAGCAGGCCGCGGAGTTCCACCTGCCGCAGCTCGAGGCGTTCGCCGACGCCGGCGTCGACGTGGTCGGGGCGTACACGATGACCACCGCCGAGGAGGGTCTGGGGGTCGCACGGGCGGCCCGCGTCGTCGGGCTGCCGGTGCTGATCGGGTTCACCGTCGAGACCGACGGCCGGTTGCCCGACGGCAGCAGCCTGCGTGCTGCCATCACCCGGCTCGAGGCCGAGGAGGCGGCGGACGGGTTCATCGTGAACTGCGCGCACCCGACGCACGTCGCACCGGCTCTCCAGGCCGGCGACTGGCTGGGCCGGATCGTGCAGGTGAACCCGAACGCCTCCACGCTGAGCCATGCGGAGCTCGACGCGGCCGAGGAGCTCGACCCGGGCGACCTGGGGCTGCTCACCTCGTCCTACGACGCGCTGCGGGCCACGCTGCCCAACCTCGCGATCGTCGGCGGCTGCTGCGGCACCGACGCCAGCCACGTCGCGGCGATGTCCGGGCTGTGAGGCCGGTCGGCTGAGGGCGCGCGGTGACCTCAGGCCCGGCTCAGCTGGTGCCGCGGACGACGAGCTCGGGGGCGAGCAGCACGCCGCCCCGGCGCACCGGCGGGGCCATCAGCAGGCCCTCGAGGGCGCGGATGATCTCCACGGCGACCTCCTCGAGCGGCTGCCGGACCGAGGTCAGCCCCGGCGGGACGACCTGGGCCACCTGGGAGTCGTCGAAACCGACGACCGCGACGTCACGGCCGGCGACCAGCCCCCGCTCGCGGAGGGTGTGGAGCACCCCCATCGCCAGGGTGTCGGAGGCGCACACGAACCCGGTCGGCGCGGCCTCGTCGAGCAGGTGGGCGCTGGCCTCGCGACCGCTGTGGACGGTGTCGTCGGAGCGGGAGGCCAGGCCGGTGGTGGACAGCCCACGCGAACGCATCGCACGCGTCCAGCCGGCGCGACGGTCCTCGCCGATCACCTGCTCCTTGCGCCAGCCGACCCAGGCGATCCGCTCGTGGCCCCGGCCGACGAGGTGGTCGGTCGCCATCTCCACGCCGGCCGCCCCGTCGACGTCGACCCACGGATGGGTGGCGTCGGCATGGCCCCAGGGCCGGCCGAAGGCGACGAACGGCGCGCGCCGCGACTCCAGCCAGGCGGCCTGCGGGTTGCCGAGGTAGGTGTCGGTGGCGACGAAGGCGTCCACGGCGGTCGAGCGCAGCAGCGAGTCGTAGCCGGCCGTCGGGTCCTCGGGGTCCCCCGGGAACAGCAGCACGTGGTAGCCGGCGGCACTGGAGGTCTCGACCAGCGAGTGGACGAAGCGGTCCATCAGCGCGTTGGCGGTGCCCTCCTGGGCGGGGGCGAACCGCAGCCCGATCAGGTGGCTGGACCGGGTGCGCAGGTTGCGGGCCGCCCGGTTGGGCGAGTAGCCGAGCTCGGCGATGGCCTCGTTGACCCGGACCAGGGTGTCGGTGCGGAGCAGGTCGGGGTTGTTGACGGCGTTGGACACCGTCTGCCGGGACACGCCGGCGACCTCGGCCACGTCCGCCAGCGTCGGCGGAGTGGTCGGCACCCACCCGTGAGCTCGAGACATCACGCCCCCTTGATCGATCCAACCGGAGCATAACCTGCACCGACGGCGCGCTGTCGGCGTCCCACTCCCGGCCACCCTGTCGGTGCCGTGACCTAGCGTCCTCCCCATGCCGAAGCCTGCTGCCCGCACCCGTGCCTCCTACCGATGCAGCGAGTGCGGCTGGGAGACCGGCAAGTGGGTCGGCCGCTGCGGGGAGTGCCAGGCGTGGGGGTCGGTGGCCGAGGTCGCCGCCCCGACGACGCGGGCCGCCGCGGGTCCGGTCACCCGTCCCGCGGTCCCGATCGGCCAGGTCTCGGTCGAGGAGTCCGCGTTCCGCTCCAGCGGCGTCCCCGAGCTCGACCGGGTGCTCGGCGGCGGGCTGGTGCCGGGGGCCGCGATCCTGCTGGCCGGCGAGCCGGGCGTCGGCAAGAGCACGCTGCTGCTCGAGGTCGCCGCCCAGACCGCCCGCTACCAGCGGCGCACCCTCTACGTCACCGGCGAGGAGTCCGCCTCCCAGGTCCGGCTGCGTGCCGATCGCACCGGCGGGGTCCACGACCTGCTCTACCTGGCCGCCGAGACCGACCTCGGGGCGGTGCTGAGCCATCTCGAGGAGGTCAAGCCCGAGCTGCTCGTGGTCGACTCGATCCAGACCATCGCCGCCGCCGACCTCGAGGGCGTCCCGGGTGGGGTCAGTCAGGTCAAGGAGGTCGCGGCCGCCCTGATCCGGATGGCCAAGACCCGCAACATCACCACCGTCATCGTGGGCCACGTGACCAAGGACGGCTCGATCGCCGGACCACGGGTCCTCGAGCACGTCGTCGACGTCGTGCTCCACTTCGAGGGCGACCGCAACTCCCGGTTCCGGATGGTGCGCGCCATGAAGAACCGGTTCGGCCCGATCGACGAGGTCGGGTGCTTCGACCTCTCGGCCGAGGGGATCGTCGCGGTCACCGACCCCACCGGCCTGTTCGTCGAGAACCACGAGCAGCAGGTCCCCGGCACCTGCGTGGCGGTCACCATGGAGGGCCGGCGTCCGCTGCTGGCCGAGGTGCAGGCGCTGGTCACCCACACCGCCGCCGAGCGGCCGCGGCGGACCACGAGCGGGCTGGACTCCTCGCGGGTGGCGATGGTGCTCGCCGTGCTCCACCAGCACTGCCGGATCCGGCTCCACCAGCAGGACGTCTTCACCTCCACCGTCGGCGGCGCCAGGCTGGTCGAGCCCGCCACCGACCTCGCGATCGCGGTCGCCCTGGCGTCGGCGTCCACCGGGCTGGCCCCGCCCCGGGGAGTGGTCGCGATGGGTGAGCTCGGCCTGGCCGGCGAGCTGCGCAAGGTGCGCGACCTGCCGCAACGACTGGCCGAGGCCGCCCGGCTCGGCTTCCGTGTCGCGGTGGTGCCCGGACGCGGCTCCGGCGAGCGGCGGGTCGAGGGGATGAAGGTGATCGAGGTCGGCGACGTCTACCACGCGTTGCGGCTGCTCGCGCTGGTCGACCACGCCGGCTGAGCGTGTCGGGGACGTCCATCTCCTAGACTGACCGTGCGGCGGCCGGATCACCCGGCCGTTCCCGCGCAACGGGAGGATCTGTGGCGACCGTCCGCTCCGAGGAGCAGTTGCGGCTGCGCGCTGCCCTGGCGTCGATCGCGCCCGGTACCGCGTTGCGCGACGGGCTCGAGCGCATCCTGCGCGGCCGCACCGGCGCGCTGATCGTGCTCGGCCACGACAAGACCGTGGAGGGGATCTGCACCGGCGGGTTCACCCTCGACGTCCCCTTCACCTCCACCGGCCTGCGCGAGCTGGCCAAGATGGACGGCGCCATCGTCATCGACAAGGACGTCACCCGGATCATCCGGGCGGCGACCCACCTGATGCCCGACCAGTCGATCTCCTCGGAGGAGACCGGCACCCGCCACCGCACCGCCGACCGTGCGGCGCAGCAGACCAGCTTCCCGGTGGTGTCGGTCTCGCAGTCGATGCAGATCATCGCCGTCTACGTCGGCGAGACCCGCCACGTGCTGGAGGACTCCGGCCAGATCCTCTCCCGCGCCAACCAGGCCCTCGCCACCCTCGAGCGCTACAAGCTGCGCCTCGACGAGGTCTCCAGCACGCTCTCGGCGCTCGAGATCGAGGACCTCGTGACCGTCCGCGACGTCGCCGTCGTCGCGCAGCGGCTCGAGATGGTCACCCGGATCGCCCGCGAGATCGAGGACTACGTGCTCGAGCTCGGCACCGACGGCCGGCTGCTGTCGCTGCAGCTCGAGGAGCTGATCACCGGGGTCGACGCCGAGCGGGAGCTCGTGATCCGCGACTACCTCCCCGCCGGCCGCCGCGCGCGGCCGCCCGCGGACTACCTCGCCCAGCTCGAGGCGCTCTCCCCGACCGAGCTCGTCGACCCGGCCGCCGCCGCCCGGGCCCTCGGGCTGGGTACCGGCGAGCACCTCGACGGCGCGGTGGCCCCGCGCGGCTACCGGCTGCTCGCCAAGGTGCCGCGGCTGCCGCACTCGGTCGTCGACCGGCTCGTCGACCACTTCGGCAACCTGCAGAAGCTGCTCTCGGCCGGGGTCGACGACCTCCAGGCGGTCGAGGGCGTCGGCGAGCTGCGGGCGCGCAGCGTGCGCGAGGGGCTCTCCCGGCTGGCGGAGTCGACGATCCTCGAGCGCTACGTCTGAGGCTGCCCGACCTCAGCCCCGGTCACGGTCCTGCTTCTTGTCGGACTTGCTGCCGGACTTCTGGTCGGACTTCTTGCCGCCCTGCTTCGGCTCCGGCGCCACGGTCTCGATCCGGACCTCGCGGGCCGGCTTGGTCAGCTCGAACTGCAGGTCGGAGGGCTCACCCGCGAGGGCGGCGGCCGAGACGTGGTACCAGCCAGGCATCGCCCAGTCGGTGTCGGAGCCGCAGTCCTCCTCCGAGCGTCTCGCCGACCAGGTCACCTCGACCTCGGTGGTCACGTTGTTGCGGAGCACCACGTCCTGCTTGCGGATCGAGCGCGGGCACTGGCTGCTGAACCAGATCGGGTCCTTGCCGGAGGTGATCCGCACCGAGAGCGTCCGGGGCGAGACCTCCCAGGTGCAGGCCACGCTCTGCACGGTCCGCAGCTCGAGGGTGAAGGTGATCGGGCTGCCGCCGACGGTCTCCTCCGCGGTGGGGGTCACGGCGACGTCCCGGTCCACGCACGGGCCCTCGGGCTCGGCGAGCACCGGCTGCCGGTCCTTCTTCTCCTTCTTGCCCTGCTTGCCCTTCGTGCCGTTCGCCCCGGCCTTCTGCGGGGGCCGATCCTGCTGCTCCGTCGGTGTCGTCGCGGCCTCGGCTCCGGCCTCCGGGCCCCCGGCGGTCTCCGAGGTCGGCTCGGCGGCGGCCGGCGCCGCCCGGTCCGGTGGGGTGGCGGAGCCACCGCCGACGGCCAGGGCGACCAGCTGGACGAGGCCGACGACCACCCCGGCGACGACCACGAGCAGCAGGACCCGGCGGGTCCAGTAGACGCGTGAGGGCAACGGCCCACGGGTCAGCGCGGTCATGGGGCCACGGTAGGCAGCGCGGCGCCCGACTCGGCGGTGCCACTCCGGTCTGCCTAGCATCGGGTCCGAGATGAGCGATCTGCACGCGCCGCTGCTGCGGTGGTACGACGACCACGCCCGCGAGCTGCCCTGGCGAGGGGAGCACGTGTCCGCCTGGTCGGTGATGGTCAGCGAGTACATGCTCCAGCAGACCCCCGTCGCCCGGGTGCTCCCGGTGCACGAGCAGTGGCTCGAGCGCTGGCCGACGCCGGCCGACCTCGCCGCCGAACCGACCGGCGAGGCGATCCGGGGATGGGGACGCCTGGGCTACCCGCGGCGCGCGCTGCGGCTGCACGCCGCCGCGACCGCGATCGTGGAGCGGCACGGGGGCGTGGTGCCCGCCGACCTGGAGCAGCTGCGGGCCCTGCCGGGGGTCGGCGACTACACCGCCGCCGCGATCGCGGTGTTCGCCCACGGACGCCGGCACGCCGTGCTCGACACCAACGTGCGGCGGGTCCTCGCCCGGGTCCTCGACGGGACCGAGCTGCCGCCGCCCGGCATCACCCGGGCCGAACGGGAGCGGGCCACCGCGCTGCTGCCGGCCCACGACGCGGACGCCGCCACCTGGTCGATCGCCGTGATGGAGCTCGGCGCGCTGGTCTGCACGGCCGCACGGCCGCAGTGCGCCCGGTGCCCGGTCGCGGACCGGTGCGCGTGGCTGCGCGCCGGCTCCCCGGCGTACGACGGGCCGCCGCGGCGCGGCCAGGCCTGGGCGGGGACCGACCGGCAGTGCCGCGGCCGGCTGCTGGCCGCGGTCCGCGACGCCGACCGACCGGTGCCGGAGGCCACGCTGGCCCGGACGTGGGACGAGGCCGGCCAGCGCACCAGGTGCCTGGCCGGCCTCGTCGAGGACGGTCTGCTGGTCAGGGCCGGCGCGGGCTACGCGCTGCCCTGAGCCTCACCTCACTCGGCCCGCGGCACGTCCGTCGGGCCGTCGGAGTCGTCCGGACCGTCGCTGGACTCACCGGCGGCCGTGGCGGCGTCGACGTCGACGGTCTCCAGCGGCGGCAGGTCGGGCAGCTCGCCCATCCGCTGGCCCACGAACGTGAAGGCCGCGGCCGGTCCCTCGCCCTCGACGTCCACGAGCACGATCTGTCCGGGTCCGACCTCGCCGAAGAGCATCTTCTCCGACAGCACGTCCTCGATCTCGCGCTGGATGGTGCGACGCAGCGGCCGAGCGCCGAGCACGGGGTCGAAGCCCCGCTCCGCCAACAGGTTCTTGGCGGCCTGCGTCAGCTCGAGCCGCATGTCGCGGTCCTTCAGGCGCAGCTCCACCCCCGCGATCATGTTGTCGACCATCGAGACGATCTGCTCCTGCGACAGCGGCGGGAACACGATGATCTCGTCGACGCGGTTGAGGAACTCGGGACGGAAGTGCTGCTTGAGCTCTTCGGAGACCTTGATCTTCATCCGCTCGTAGGAGCCCTCGCCACCGGCCTGCTGGAAGCCGAGGTTGAGGCCCTTGGAGATGTCGCGGGTGCCGAGGTTGGTGGTCATGATGATGACGGTGTTCTTGAAGTCGACCACCCGGCCCTGGGAGTCGGTCAGCCGACCTTCCTCCAGGATCTGCAACAGGCTGTTGAAGATGTCGGGGTGGGCCTTCTCGACCTCGTCGAAGAGCACCACCGAGAACGGCTTGCGCCGCACCTTCTCGGTCAGCTGGCCACCCTCCTCGTACCCGACGTAGCCCGGGGGCGAGCCGAAGAGCCGCGAGACCGTGTGCTTCTCGCCGAACTCGCTCATGTCGAGCTGGATCAGCGCGTCCTCGTCGCCGAAGAGGAACTCCGCGAGCGTCTTGGACAGCCACGTCTTGCCGACACCCGAGGGCCCGGCGAAGATGAACGACCCGCCGGGACGCTTGGGGTCCTTCATGCCGGCCCGGGTGCGCCGGATCGCGCGGGAGATGGCCTTGACGGCCTCCTCCTGGCCGATGACCCGCTTGTGGAGCTCGTCCTCCATGTGGAGCAGCCGCGAGGACTCCTCCTCGGAGAGCTTCACGATCGGGATCCCGGTCGCCACCGCGAGCACCTCGGCGATCAGCTCCTCGTCGACCTCGGCGACCTCGTCCATGTCGCCGGCCCGCCACTGCTTCTCACGCTCGGACTTGCGGGCGATGAGCTGCTTCTCCTCGTCGCGCAGCCGCGCGGCGGCCTCGAAGTCCTGGCCGTCGATCGCCCCCTCCTTGCGCTGACGGACCTCGGCGATCTTGTCGTCGTACTCGCGCAGGTCGGCGGGCGCCGTCATCCGGCGGATCCGCAGCCGCGAGCCGGCCTCGTCGATCAGGTCGATGGCCTTGTCGGGCAGGAACCGGTCGGAGATGTAGCGGTCGGCGAGCGTGGCGGCGGAGACCAGCGCCTCGTCGGTGATGGTCACCCGGTGGTGCGCCTCGTAGCGGTCGCGCAGGCCCTTGAGCATCTCGATGGTGTGGGCGATCGAGGGCTCCTGCACCTGGATGGGCTGGAACCGGCGCTCGAGGGCGGCGTCCTTCTCGAGGTACTTGCGGTACTCGTCGAGGGTGGTCGCGCCGATGGTCTGCAGCTCGCCGCGGGCCAGCATCGGCTTGAGGATGCTGGCGGCGTCGATCGCACCCTCGGCCGCGCCGGCGCCGACGAGGGTGTGGATCTCGTCGATGAACAGCACGATGTCACCGCGGGTGCGGATCTCCTTGAGCACCTTCTTCAGCCGCTCCTCGAAGTCACCGCGGTAGCGGGAACCGGCGACCAGGGCGCCGAGGTCGAGGGTGTAGATCTGCTTGTCCTTCAACGTCTCGGGCACGTTGCCCTTGATGATGTCGGAGGCCAGCCCCTCCACGATCGTCGTCTTGCCGACGCCGGGCTCACCGATCAGGACCGGGTTGTTCTTCGTGCGCCGCGAGAGGATCTGCATGACCCGCTCGATCTCCTGCTCGCGACCGATCACCGGGTCGAGCTTGCCCTCGCGGGCGTCCTGGGTGAGGTTGCGGCCGAACTGGTCGAGGACCAGCGAGGAGGAGGGGGCCTCGCCGCCGGCGGCACCGGCGGTGGCGCCGGCCGCGGCCTGCTCCTTGCCCTGGAAGCCCGAGAGCAGCTGGATGACCTGCTGGCGGACGCGGTTGAGGTCGGCACCGAGCTTCTGCAGCACCTGGGCGGCGACGCCCTCGCCCTCGCGGATCAGGCCGAGCAGGATGTGCTCGGTACCGATGTAGGAGTGACCGAGCTGCAGCGCCTCGCGCAGGGACAGCTCGAGCACCTTCTTGGCGCGGGGCGTGAACGGGATGTGGCCGCTGGGCGCCTGCTGGCCCTGGCCGATGATCTCCTCGACCTGGGCCCGGACCGCCTCCAGCGAGATGTCGAGGCTCTCCAGCGCCTTGGCCGCCACGCCCTCGCCCTCGTGGATCAGGCCGAGCAGGATGTGCTCGGTCCCGATGTAGTTGTGGGAGAGCATGCGGGCTTCCTCCTGCGCCAGCACGACCACCCGACGGGCCCGGTCGGTGAACCGCTCGAACATGTATCGCTCCTGTTGCCTGGGGGGCCAACCCGCCTGGATCGACGGGTCGCTTCGATGAGGTACAACCCCGGAGACCACCCTACGCGTTCCCGGAAGCCGATCTCAGCCGTCCGCCCACAGCGAACAAGCCCGGCGCTCAGTGAGCGGCGTCGAACGCCTCGCGCACCTCGGCGGGGACCCGGCCCCGGTCGGAGACCTCGTACCCGTTGGAGCGCGCCCAGTCACGCAGCTCGCGCGCGCTGGGGCCGGCCGTGGACCCGGCGGCCTTCTTGCGGGCGCCGCGGGTGCCGGACACCTTGCGGGCGTGGCCGACGTAGCCGGCGAGCGCCTCACGCAGGGCCGCGGCGTGGGACTCGTTCAGGTCGATCTCGTAGCTGGTGCCGTCGAGCCCGAAGGCGACGGTCTCGGAGGCGTCGCTCCCGTCGAGGTCGTCGACCAGGATGATGTTGACCTTCTGCGCCATCTTCTATTCCTCAATTCACGTCGGAGAATGCGCCACGGACCGGAATTCCCCCTCGTGTGGCGAGATGAGTGTGGCAGCAATTCCCCGGCCTTTCCAATTCGCTTGCAGATCTCACACAAAAGGCGGCCCAATTCGCCCGCGGAAAGGCGATCGCGCCATTACCGGAAAGGCGGAAATCGTCCACCGTGCACATCGTCCACCGCGCGCGTCGCCCACTCACGGCAGGGCCTGCTGCCACCCGTCCAGCCGCGGACCGCTGACCTGGCCGCCGTGCTGGGCCTGGAACGTCGACGTCGCGGTGCTGACCTGCTCCCCCGGCGCGCTGAGGAAGCCGGCGTCGTGAAGGCCGGCGACCAGCACCTGGAGCCCCGGGTCCTCACTGGCGTCGACGGCGGCGGCCAGGTCGCCGTACACCTCGAGCGAGTGGTTCTGGCCCGGCTCGGCCCCGAAGCTCCCGGAGTGGAGGTCTGCCTGGACCGTGGTGTGGTGGGCGGAGTCCGCGTTGGGCTCACCGTCGAGCAGCGGGACCACGTCGCCGGTGTTCTCCAGGGAGAGCACGGTGACGTCCGCCGGGATCCCGGCCGTCGCCACCGGGGAGCCCGCGGTCACCACGTGGGTGACGTCGAAGGGGAAGCCCGGGTCGGCGGCCAGCGCCGCTGCCTGCATGCCGCCCTGCGAGTGGCCGACCAGCATCACCGGCTCGCCTGCGCCGACCCCGGCGCCCGCCAGCGCCTGCCCGACCGCGTCGCCGTAGGCGGTGTCCTCGCCCGCGACCAGGGACAGGTTGGACCCCAGGTTGCGGACCGTGTCCTCGGCGAGGAAGTCGTCGGTGCCGGGCAGGTGGACCACGTGTCGCACCCCGCCGTCGGGGCCGGTCAGCGTCTCGACGGCCAGCACCCCGTCGGGCTGCTCGACGACCTGCCCGAGGTCGTCGAGCAGGTCGCCGACGTCGTGGGGCGCGTCCAGGGAACAGGCATCGGTAGGGAAGTCCTGTGCCAGCTCCCCCGCGTAGCTGCCGAAGAGCAGGTCGCCGAGGTCGTCGGCAGCGGCACCGGTGTCGGCGTGGAAGCCGGTCAGGCCGAGGGCCGCCATCGCGGGCGCCGTGAGCGCGCCCACGGCCAGGCCGTCGAGCAGCCCGCCACCGGCGCCGACCGAGGTCTCGACCACCCCCGGGTGGTCCTCGAGCCAGCCGATCATCTCCTCGTCCTCCACGCCGCCGGCCCGGAGGCCGGCGTACGCCGCGCCGCCGGCGAACAGGGCGCCCGGGAGCTCGACGCCCACGACGTGGCCGAGCCCGTAGTGGAGGGCCTCCAGCGCCGCGTGCCGCGCCTCGTCGGCGGTGCGGTAGAGGTCCACGCAGGCCCGGAAGCAGACGCTCTCGGCCGCCAGGGCCGCCGCCCGTACGGCCAGCCCGCGCGGCCCGACCGTCGCCTCGAGGACGGCGGCCTCCGCAGCCGCGAACGTCGCGGGCGCGAGCACCGCCGAGGCCAGCAGGTCCCCGTCGGCGGCCACGAGCTTGTCCTCCCAGGCCCAACCGGCGAGCCGGTCACCGGTGCTGGCGTAGAGCCGGCCCAGCAGGGCCAGGTCGTCGTAGCGCGCCTCGATCCCGCCGGCACCGCCGCGGACGGTGAAGCCCGGCAGCCCCTCACCCCGGTCGACCATCGCCTCCCCTCCCCCCACCAGCCCTCCCCGACCAGCCCTCTCCGACCAGCCCTTCCACCAGCGGCCAGGTGTCCAGCCCCAGGTCGCCGGGCCGGCGCCGCCGCAGCACGGCGGTCGCACGCCGGCCGGGGCGCAGGTCGTGCCAGCCGTCGTCGAGCAGCAGCCAGGTCGCCACCTGGGGCTGCGGCTCACGGTCGCGGCGCGTGGCCAGCAGCCGCAGCCGGCCCCGGCAGCACCCGCCCAGGGTCTGCAGCAGGCCGAGCACCTCCTCGGGAGCAGCGGCGCGCACCGCACCGGCGTCCGCCAGCCGGACCCGGTCGCCCTGCGCGCGCGCCAGGGGTGAGAGCAGGGCGGGACGCTGCTCGCCCTGAGCCCGCAGCGAGCCGAGCAGCAGCCCGGTCGGGAGCTCGACGTACGCGGGCAGCGCCAGCGGGGCCGGCTGCGGAACCCAGGGCGTCACCCGCACCTGCCGCCCCAGCTCCTGCGCCCACCGCCGTGGGTCGGCCCAGCCCAGCTCCACCGCGGTGGGGCCGAGCAGCGTCAGCCGGGCCACGAGCCCCGCCGTCACCCCGTGCCACGACCGCAGCCGGGCCTCACCCCCGCGGCGGCGGACGGCGACGTCGAGGACCACCGTCAGCGGCCCGCTCGCGAGGCAGGCCAGGGCGGCCGCGACCGGGGGCGCCAACGCGCCCCGAGCGTCGACCAGTCCGCGCTGGCGCAGCCCCTCCAGCGCGCCCGAGGGTCCGGGGTCCTCGGCCCGTCGCCGCTCGACCGCGACCCGCTCCCGTGCCGCCGCCGGTGAGCCGTCGGCCAGCCGGGTCGCGAGCCGCTCGCTGCCGCACGGCTCCCCGAACGGCAGGGGGACGCCGGCGAGCCGCGCGGCGACCAGCAGCTCGGCCAGCCCCAGCTCGAGCCGCTGCGGCAACGGCACGGCCTCGGCCGTCGTGGGTCGCACCCGCACCACCGGGCTCACAGCTGCACACCCGGGACGGTCGCGGGCATCCGCAGCCAGTCGCGGTGGCCGGGCGGCGGCAGCGCAGTGGCCGCGAGCCGGCGGTCGGCCTCCTCGCCGGGGGTCAGCGCGTCGCGCACCCCGTCGAGCACCCGCCCGACCGCCTCCTGGGCCCGCTGCATCGCCTCTCCGACGATCGCGCGCACCTGCCGCTCGATCGAGGCGATCAGGTCCAGCAGCCGCTGCACCTCGGCGGCGTGGGCACGGACGGCCTGCGCCGCCTCGTCGTAGGCGCGTGCGACACCGGTCAGCTCGTGGCGCCGCTCACCCGCCTCGTGGCGCATCAGGTCGGCCGCCACCGACACCCACGCGACGTCCTCGCTGGTGGCCCACAGCGCGTCGGCCTCGGACCGGAGCTGGGCGGCCCGGCTCTCCAGTCGTTCGGCCAGCGCGCGGATCCTGCTGGGTTCCCCGTACATGCCCGGAGGCTTCCCGGCGGTCGGCACCCGCCAAACCGGGCCTCCCGGCGGCTGTGGAGGAGCTCAGCGGTTGCGGAGGAAGACCAGCTCCAGGCCGCGCAGCGTCAGGTGCGGGAGGTGGTCGGTGAAGCAGCTGCACTCGTCCACGACGAGCGGGGCGAGGTGGCCGGTGGCGATCACGTGGACGTCGGCGGGGGCGACCTCGAGCTCGGCCACCATCCGGGCGACCAGTCCCTCGACCTGGCTCGCGACCCCGAAGACCATGCCGGACTGGATCGCCTCGACGGTGTTGCGTGCGACGACCGAGCGGGGCCGCAGCAGCTCGACCCGGCGCAGCTGGGCGCCGCGGCTGCCGAGCGCCTCGAGCGAGATCTCCAGGCCCGGGGCGATCGCCCCGCCGACGTACTGGCCGCGGGCGTCGACGACGTCGAAGGTGGTCGCCGTCCCCCCGAAGTCCACGACGATGGCCGGGCCGCCCCGGTCGGTGGCGGCGGCGAGCGCGTTGAGGATCCGGTCGGTGCCGACCTCGCGGGGGTTGTCGGTGCGCACCGGGATGCCGGTGCGCACCCCGGGCTCCACGACGACCCGAGGCAGCGCCCCGAAGTGCTGCGGCAGCATGTCGCGCCACTCGTGGAGCACCGACGGGACGGTGCTGCACACGGCGATGCCGTCGACGTCGCCGAGCCGGTCGCCGAGCAGGCCGCGCAGCAGCACCGCCCACTCGTCGGCGGTGCGCCGGTCGTCGGTGGCGACCCGCCACTCGGCGTCGACCACGCCGTCGGCCACCAGCCCCAGCACGGTGTGCGCGTTCCCGATGTCCGCGGCGAGCAGCATCAGACCTCCCGCAGGTCCAGGCCGAGGTCGAAGACGGTGACGGAGTGGGTCAGCGCCCCGACCGAGATCTCGTCGACGCCGGTCTCGGCGACCGCGCGGGCGTGCTCCAGGGTCAGCCCGCCGGAGGCCTCCAGCCGGGCCCGGCCCGCCGTGATCGCGACCGCCTCCGCCATCAGCGCCGGCGCCATGTTGTCGAGCAGGATCCGCTCGCAGCCCACCTCCAGCAGTGCCCGGAGCTCGTCGAGGTCGGTCACCTCGACCTCGACCGGCAGCTCGGGGTGGGCGGCGCGCACGGCCTGGTAGGCCGGGACGACGCCCCCGGCGGCGACGACGTGGTTGTCCTTGACCATCGCCAGGTCCGCGAGCCCGAACCGGTGGTTGGCGCCGCCGCCGCACCGCACGGCGTACTTCTGCAGCGAGCGCCAGCCGGGCAGCGTCTTGCGGGTGTCGAGGACCTGCGCGCCCGTGCCGGCCAGTGCCGCGACCCAGTGGGACGTGGCGGTCGCGATGCCGGAGAGGTGGCTGGCGATGTTGAGCGCCGTCCGCTCGGCGGTGAGCAGCCCGCGGGTGGGCCCCTCGACCACCATCACCCGGTCGCCGGCCGCGACGGCGGTGCCGTCGGGGACGCGCTCGGTCACCCTGGCCTCGTCGCCGAGGACGACGTGGAACACGGCGGCGGCGATGCCGAGGCCCGCGACGACGCCCGGCTCGCGGGCGTTGAGCTCGCCGACGCCTCGGGCGTCCGGGGCGATGGTGGCGACGCTCGTGGCGTCGACGGCCCCGTCGGGCAGGTCCTCCCGCAGGCCCCGCAGCACGTGGTCGATCACCTCGCCGGGCTGCAGCCCGGCCGCGACGAGCTCGTCGCACAGGGCCGTGGGCACGGGGTGGTAGGGGTCGCGGCTCACGCGGCACCTCCGTCAGTGGCGGGCGAGGGGTGGAAGGAGGCCGAGGGTCGGCCGTGGTCGAGCACGACGTCGACGTGCCCGGCCCAGCACTGGTCGTCGCGCTCGGGGTGGTCCTCGCGCCAGTGCGACCCGCGGGTCTCCTCGCGCAGCGCGGCGGCCGCGGTGAGCGCCCGGCTGATCGTCACCAGGTTGGTCGTCTCCCAGGAGTCGGGCCCCGGCTCCTCGTGGGACTGCGAGGCCAGCGCGTCGAGGTCGGCGCCGGCCTCGGCGAGCCCCTGCTCGGTGCGCAGCACGCCCACCTCGCCGGTCATCACCTCCTGCAGGTGCGGCCGCAGCGTGCCGGGGACCAGCCCGGCCACGCGGTGGTCGGTGACCGGCTCGGACCACGGCCGCAGCTCGCCGGGCAGCACCTCCGCGATCCGGCGCGAGAACACCAGTCCCTCGAGCAGCGAGTTGGAGGCGAGCCGGTTGGCGCCGTGGACACCGGAGCAGGCGACCTCGCCGGTCGCGTAGAGCCCCGGGACGCCGTCGGCGCGGCCCCACAGGTCGGTGACCACGCCGCCGGAGGCGTAGTGCTGGGCCGGGGACACGGGCACCAGCTCGGTGGCGGGGTCGACGCCGTGGCTGCGCGCCGTGGCCAGGATCGTCGGGAACCGCTTCTCCCAGAACGCCTCGCCCAGGTGCCGGGCGTCGAGCCACACGTGGGCCGTGCCGGTCTCGTTCATCCGGCGGGTGATGGCCTTGGCGACCACGTCTCGCGGCGCGAGGTCCTCGAGCTCGTGGACGCCGCGCATGATCCGCCGGCCGTCCCCGTCGACGAGGAAGGCGCCCTCGCCGCGGACGGCCTCCGAGATCAGCGGCTGCTGGCCCTGCGAGTGGGCACCGAGCCACATCACCGTCGGGTGGAACTGCACGAACTCCAGGTCGCGCAGCCTCGCCCCCGCACGCAGCGCGAGCGCCATCCCGTCGCCGGTGGCGACCGAGGGGTTGGTGGACTGCGAGAACACCTGGCCCAGGCCACCGCTCGCGAGCACGACCGCGCGGCACAGCACCCGCCCGACGCCGTCGACCTGGCCCTCGCCGAGCACGTGGAGCGTCAGCCCCGCCACGCCGCCGTCGGCGGCGGGCAGCAGGTCGACCGCGAGCGCGTGCTGGATCACCTCGATCTCGGGCGCGCGCTCGACGGCGGCGATCAGGGCGCGCTGGATCTCCGCCCCGGTCGCGTCGCCGCCCGCGTGCGCGATCCGGTCGCGGTGGTGTCCGCCCTCCCGGGTCAGCGACAGGACGCCGTCGTGCTCGTCGAAGACGGCGCCCCAGCTGATCAGCTCGTGCACCGCCGCCGGTCCCTCGGTGACCAGGGCGCGGACCGCCTCGCGGTCGCAGGCGCCCGCACCGGCGACCAGCGTGTCGTGCTCGTGCTGCTCGGGGGTGTCCTCCGGTCCGAGTGCCGCGGCGATCCCACCCTGGGCCCACTGGGTCGAGCCCGCGTCGAGCACGTCCTTGGTGACCACCAGGATCCGGTCGACGTGGCCGTAGAGCCGCAGCGCGGCCGTCAGCCCCGCGATGCCGGACCCGACGACGACCACGTCGGCGCGGGTCGTCCAGCCGGGCTCGGGCGCCGCGAGGCGGGAGGGGATCACCGTGCGATCTTGTCACCACGCGACAGCGTGGGGTCCCCGAAGGTCTCGGCGGGGTCGGCGCCCGTCGCCACCACCGAGTTGTCGGCGTCGACGAAGACCACGCGGGGCGAGAAGCTGCGCGCCTCCTCGGTCTCCAGCTGTCCGTAGCCGATCAGGATCACCGTGTCGCCGGGGTGGACCAGCCGGGCGGCGGCACCGTTGATGCCGATCACGCCCGACCCGCGCTCGCCGGCGATCGTGTAGGTCTCCAGCCGGGCACCGTTGGTGACGTCGACGATGTGGACCTGCTCACCGGGGAGCAGGTCGGCCGCGTCGAGCAGGTCGGCGTCGACGGTGACCGACCCGACGTAGTGCAGATCGGCCTGCGTCACGGTGGCGCGGTGGATCTTGCTGGTCATCATCGTGCGCAGCATCAGGGTGCTCCCGGGTCGCGGTGGTCGTCGGCGTGGTCGACGGCGTGGTCCTCGGCGTCGTCCTCGGCGCGGGCGCCGAGCGTGAGCGGAAGGTTGTCGATCAGGCGGGTGCCGCCGAGGCGGGCCGCGACCAGGATCCGTGCCGGCGTGCCGGGCGGTACGTCGTCGGGCAGCTCGCCGAGGTCGGGGTCGGTGATCACGAGGTAGTCGAGGTCCACGCCGTGGGCCGCGCGCAGCTCGGCCCTCGCGGCCTCGAGCGCGACGTCGAGCCCTTCGTGGCCGGCCGCCACCGCGGCGTACAGCGTCCGGCTCAGCGCGACCGCCTGCCGCCGCTGCTCCTCGTCGAGGTAGCGGTTGCGGGAGGAGAGCGCGAGCCCGTCCGGCTCGCGGCGGGTCTCGGCACCGACCACCGCGACGGGCAGGCAGAGGTCGGCCACCATCCGCCGGATCAGCATCAGCTGCTGGTAGTCCTTCTGACCGAACACCGCGAGGTCGGGCTGGACCAGGCCGAGCAGCTTGGCGACCACGGTGAGCACGCCGCGGAAGTGGCCGGGGCGGATCTCGCCCTCCAGCACGTCGGCGAACGGGCCGGGATCGATCGTGACCAGCGGCAGCCCGCCCGGGTAGACCTCCTCGACCGAGGGTGCGAAGACCACGTCGACGCCCTCGCGGGCGCAGACCTCGAGGTCGGCGTCGAGGGTGCGCGGGTAGCGGTCGAGGTCCTCACCGGCGCCGAACTGCAGCGGGTTCACGAACACCGAGGCGACCACCCGTCCCTCCGGGCCCGCCTCCTCCCGCGCCCGCGCGAGCAGGCTCGCGTGCCCCTCGTGGAGCGCGCCCATGGTCGGCACCAGGGCGATCCGCGCGCCGTCGCGGCGGGCGTCGCCGAGCAGCGTCGCGAGCTCCTCCCGGGTGGTCGCGACGCAGGCTCGGGTCATCGCCGCCGACCGTCGGCCGCGGCGCGGACCACGGCGGCGCGCTGCTCGGCGTCCGCGAGCACCGCACGGATCTTGGCGGCGCGGATCGGGAGCAGCCGACCGTCGGTGACGACGCGGTCGAGGGTGGCGCGGGCCATGGCGACGTAGCCGGGCAGCGTGTCGGGGGCGTTGCGGGTGACCTCGACCAGGTGGTCGCGCACGGTCTCGACGTCGCCGCGGACGATCGGGCCGGTCAGGGCGGCGTCGCCCTGCTCCAGCGCGTTGTCGAGGGCGGCCTGGAGCAACGGTCGGAGCGTGTCGGCGGGCCGGTCGGCGTCGCCGTCGGCGTACGACGCGGAGAGCAGCTCCATCGCCTGGGCCACCAGCGTGACCAGGTGGTTGGCGCCGTGGGCCAGGCCTGCGTGGTAGAGCGCCCGCCGCTCCTCCGGCACCCAGCTCGACCGGCCCCCGAGGTCGGCGACCAGCCGCGCGGTGAGCTCGCGCTCCCCCTCGCCTGCGGTCACCCCGTAGACGCAGCCCTCGAGCCGGGGCAGGTCGACGGCGGTGCCGGTGAAGGTCATGGCGGGGTGCAGCGCGATCGGGCGGGCACCCACGGCGAGCGCAGGCGCGAGCACGGCCAGGCCGTGACGCCCCGAGGTGTGGACGACCACCTGGTCGGGGCGCAGCGAGCCGCTCGCGGCCAGCGTGGCCACGACGTTGGGCAGCATGTCGTCGGGGACGGTGAGCAGCAGCAGCCCGCAGCTGCGGGCGACCGCGGTGGGCTTGCGCACGGGGACGCCGGGGAGCAGCTCGGCGATCCGGCCCCGGGAGGCGTCGGACTCGCCGGCGGCCGCCACGACCTCGTGGCCGGCCGCACGCAGCGCGGCGGAGAGGACGGCCCCGACCCGGCCGGCGCCGATGACGCCGATCCGCAGCGGGTCATGCGGGGTGGTGCTCAGGTCGGACAACGGCTGAACCTCTCGTTGCAGTCCCTCCGCCATCCGCGTGCTGCGGACCGGCCGGGTACCAGACGATGTGCTCGGTCACTCACCCCCGAGGCTACGCCGCCCTCCTCCGCCCTGGGAACCGGCTCCGGAGTCGGCTGGGTCACACCCGCTCTGGGAGGATCGGGACATGCCGAGCCAGCCGCCGAGCCAGCCCGCACCCCGGTTGCGCCGCGTCGTCGCGCTGCTGGCGGGCGGGACGGGCACCCGGATAGGGGCCGCGGTGCCCAAGCAGCTGCTCGAGGTCGGGGGCCGGACGCTGCTGGAGCACGCGCTCGGCACCTTCCACGCTCATCCGGACGTCGACGAGATCGTGCTCGTGATGGCCCCCGGTCACCTCGACGTGGCCCGGGGGATCGTGGAGCGTGGGCGCTACGCCGACAAGGTGACCTCGATCGTGCCCGGCGGTGCGACCCGCAGCGACAGCACGGTCGCCGCGCTGGCGGCGATCGGCGAGGATCCCGTGCTGCTGCTGGTCCACGACGCCGCCCGCCCGCTGGTGACACCCCGGATCGTCACCGACTGCTGGGCGGCGCTGGCCACGCACCCCGTCGTGAACGTGGCGGTGGTGAGCACCGACACGGTCGTCGAGGTCGACCCGGCCGGCCGGGTGCTCCGCACGCTCGACCGCTCGGCGCTGCGCCGGGTCCAGACCCCGCAGGGGTTCCGGTCCGAGGTGCTCCGCGCGGCGCACGACCTCGCGGCGGCGGACCCGGGACACACCGCGACCGACGACTGCGGGGTCGTGATGCGCTACCTGCCTGCCCAGGAGGTCTTCGTGGTGCCGGGCGACGAGCGGAACCTCAAGGTGACGACGCCGGTGGACCTGCGGGTGGTCGCCGCCCTGCTGGCCGACGACCACCCCTGAGCGGCGGTGCGGGATCCTGCTCAGCCGAGCAGGCCCTCGCTCTCGAGGAAGTCGCGCGCGACGTCCTCGGGCTTCTCCCGGTCGACCGCGACCCGGCCGTTGAGCTCGGTGAGGTTCTCGGTGGTCAGGGCGGCCATCAGCGGGTTGAGCACCTCGGCCACGTCGGGGTTCTCCTCGAGGAACGCCGAGCTGACCGCGGGCACGAGGTTCTGCGCCGGCTGGATCTGCTGGTCGTCCTCGAGCACCACGAGACCCTGGCTCTCCAGGGTGCCGTCGGTGGTGGAGGTCTCGCCCAGCTCGGCCTCGCCGTCGATCACGGCCTGGTAGGTCTGGTCGCTGGCGTAGCCGAGCGGCAGCACCTCGGTGATGTCGATGCCGTACTGCTCGGACAGGCCGCCCTCGCAGTCGAGCCGGCCCTCGCAGTCGGGCGCCGCGGCGAGCGTCACCGACATCCCCTCGAGGTCGGAGAGCGTGGTGACGCCCTCGGACTCGGAGAACTCCTGGGTGACGAAGAAGGCGTTGGTGTCGGTGGCCGGGGAGACGTCGAGCAGCGTGATCCCGGCGTCGTCGAGGAGCTGCTCGCCGTCGCTGGCGAGCTGCTCGCCGTCACCGGACTCGAACGGCTCGGCCTTGGCGCCGTTCTCGCGGGCGTTGAGGAAGTTCACGATGCCGCCGACGTACTCCGGCACGACGTCGACGCTGTCGGGGAAGGTCGGCATGTAGCCGTCCCGGGAGTCGACGAGCTTGACGTCGGGCTCGTAGCCGGCGTCCTCGAGGAGCAGGGTGTACATCTCGGCCATCAGCGTGGCCTCGGGGAAGGCCTGTCCGGCGATCGAGACCGGGCCGCCACCGCCGGAGGACCCGGTGTCGTCGGCGGGATCGGAGGCGAGGTCGTCGCCGGCGCAGCCGGCGAGGAGCAGGGAGCCGGCGGTGAGGACCGCGGCCAACGAGCGAGTGAGCGTCATGGCACTACCTTCTGTGTCCCGCGACCTGCGGCCGCGCGTGTCCGGTGCGGGTGGTCCCGCCTAGCCGTCGACGGACGCCACGGCCTCGTCCAGCCTACGGGGGCCGTCCGAGGGGTCATCCCCCCCGCCGGGTGAGCCCGCACCGGGCGGGGTGACCGCCCGCTGCGCGAGGGCCGCCCCGATCTCGAGCACGAGGGCCACGGCGGCGACCACGACCGCGCCCGCGATGCCCTTGCCGTAGTTGGTCCGGAAGAAGCCGTCGGTGATCACCCGGCCCAGCCCCGGCCCGGCGACCAGCGCCGCGATCGTCGCCGTCGCCCAGACCTGGACCAGGGCCAGCCGCAGCCCGGAGACCACCAGCGGCAGGGCGATCGGCAGCTCCACCCGGAAGAACAGCTGGCGGCCGGTCATGCCCATCCCGCGCGCCGACTCCCGGACGTCGGCCGGCACCTCGCGGACCGCGACGAAGGAGTTGGTGATGATCGGGGGCAACGCGAAGAGCGCGAGCGCGATCAGGGTCGCCAGGCCGGCGCGGCCGTACGGGCCGAGCTCGGCGCGTCCCGGGAAGTCGAGGGTGACCAGCAGCGCGAGCAGGGCGAAGGTGGGGACGGCCCGGCCCACGTTGCTGACGTTGATCGCGAGGAAGCCGGCGCGGCCGAGGTGACCCAGCCACAACGCGATCGGCAGCCCGACGACCGCAGCCATCAGCAGCGCGGTGAAGGTCAGCAGCAGCTGCTGGAGCAGCAGCTCCAGCATCCCGCCCGAGCCGGTCCAGCTGGCGCTGCTGGTGAGGTAGTCCCAGGTGTCGAGCAGGGTCCTCATGCCGGTGCCCCCCGGGTCCACGGGGTCAGCACCCGCTGCAGCAGCACCAGCACCACGTCGAGCAGCACCGCGAGGGCGACGCAGAGCAGCGCCGCCGTCATCAGCTCGGCCCGGAAGTTGGTGCTGACGCCGTCCTTGATCAGGTTGCCGAGGCCGCCGAAGGCGACCAGCGAACCGACCGTGGTCAGCGCGACCGTGGAGACCGTCGCGACCCGCAGGCCGGCCATGACCACCGGCAGCGCGAGCGGGAGCTCGACGCGCAGCAGCAGCCGGCCGGCGCCGTACCCCAGCCCGGTCGCGGCCTCGCGGACGTCGGCGGGGACCGCGCGCAGTCCCTCGAGCATGCTCCGCACCAGGATCGTCAGCGCGTAGAGGCCGAGGCCGATCACGACCGTGACCGGCGAGAGGCCGGTGAAGGGGACCAGCAGCGGGAACAGCGCCAGCGAGGGGATCGTGTAGAGGCCGGTGCTGAGGCCGAGGACCGTCGCCTCGAGCCGTGGGTAGCGCCGCGCGAGCAGCGCCAGCGGGAAGGCCAGCGCGACGCCGAAGACGATGCTGGCCACGGTGATCAGCACGTGCTCGACGGTCGCGTCGACGATCTCGGCCTGCCGGTCCACGACGTACTGCCCGCAGAACCACTCGTTGGTGAGTCGGCTGTAGCAGCTCGTCTCAGCAGCGTCGGCCGCGGGTAGGGTCACGGGCATGGACGTTACCGCCCCCGCGTCGGGCTCGACGGACACGCCGCCGATGATCCGGCTGACGGGTGTCGGCAAGACCTTTCCCGACGGGACGGTCGCCGTCCACGAGCTCGACCTGGCGGTCGCCCCGGGCGAGATGATGGTGCTCGTCGGCCCGTCCGGGTGCGGCAAGTCGACCACCCTGAAGATGGTCAACCGGCTGATCGAGCCGACCAGCGGCACCATCGAGCTCGACGGCCGCGACGTCACGCACGCCGACCCGGTCGAGCTGCGCCGCGGCATCGGCTACGTCATCCAGCAGGTCGGCCTCTTCCCCCACCAGTCGATCGAGACCAACGTGATGACGGTGCCGCTGCTGTACGGGGAGTCGCGCTCGAAGGCCCGCGCCCGGGCGCACGAGCTGATGGACCTCGTCGGGCTCGAGGCCGCGACCTACGCCGACCGGTACCCCCACCAGCTCAGCGGTGGCCAGCGGCAGCGGGTCGGGGTGGCGCGGGCGCTCGCGGCGAACCCGCCGGTGCTGCTGATGGACGAGCCGTTCGGTGCCGTCGACCCGGTGGTGCGGCTGCGGCTGCAGGAGGAGTTCCTGCGGCTGCAGCGCGACCTGGACAAGACGGTCGTGCTCGTCACCCACGACATCGACGAGGCCGTGAAGCTCGGCGACCGGGTCGCGGTGTTCGCACCCGGCGGCCGGCTGGCCCAGGTCGCCACCCCGGCCGAGCTGCTGGCCCGGCCCGCCGACGACTACGTCGCGGAGTTCGTGGGGTCCACCTCGGGCCTGCGTCGGCTCACCGTGACCTCGATCGACCGGGACCACCTCGAGCCGATGGACGGCGTCAACGCCTCCCAGCTCGCCGCGGTGGTCGGTCTCGACGCCACCCTGGAGGAGGCCTTGGCCGCCATGCTGCGCGACGACCGCGCGATGGTGGGGGTCAAGGAGGGCGCGCAGTTCGTGGGCGTGCTGACGCCGGCGGGGGTGCACCGGGCCCTGCGAGCTTCGCTCGCCGGGTGAACAGAGCTTCGCTCGCCGACTGACCAGGGCTTCGCTCGCCGGGTGACCAGGGCCTCTCAGCTGACGGGCACGTCCTGGTGCCAGGACTCGGTGACGTACTTGGTGCGCCAGCCCATGCCCTCGTAGAGCCGGTGGGCGTTGGTGGAGGAGTCGGCGTCGACCTCGAGGCCGACGCTGGTGCGGCCGCGGCGGGCGGCGTCGGCGATGATCGTGCGCAGCAGGCCCTTGGCCACCCCCCGTCCCCGGGCGGCGTCGATGACACCGATGTAGGAGACGTAGGAGGAGTCGGGGCCGTGGGTGTTCTGGGACACGGTGCCGATCAGCGCGCCGACGGCCGGGTGCCGGCCCGGCGGGGCCTCGAGCCCCTCGGGGACGTCGTCGACCAGCTCGGCCACCCACCAGTGGTTCCAGCGGTGGCCGGGGTCCTCGCGCAGCCGGTGGAGGAACTCGCCGTAGGTCTCCTCGAAGGAGTTGAAGTGGTCGGTGAAGGCCTGCTCCAGCACGTCGTGGACGGCCCGCAGGTCCTCCTCGTCGGGGAGGCCCTGGCCCTCGCGGGCGACCAACCGGATCTGCGCGCCCCGGTCCTCCCACTCGTCGGGGTCGGGGACCAGGGAGAGCTCCCCGGGCTCGACCGGCCGGGTCATCTGCCACCACGACCGCACCTTGCGGAAGCCGGCCCCGGTCAGCCAGTCGGCCTGGCGCTGGTCGCCGGCGAAGGCGCCGGTGTCGATCTGCTGGACGTCCAGGCCGCGGGCCCGGCCGACCACACGGGCCTGCTCCTGGGCCCAGTCGAAGAGCAGCAGCGAGCAGGCGTCGGCGACGTCCTGCGCGAGGTCGCGCTCCACGACGTGGACGAACATCATCCGGCCGGCCGCCCGGTCGTGGACGCTGCCCCACGCCCGGATCTCACCGCCGGGGTCGCGGACCACGACGTTCTCGCGCATCCGCAGCCCCTGCTCGGACACCTCGACCAGCACGTCGTCGATCGACGCCCCGGCCCAACCGCGGCCGGCGTCCTCGTGGGCGCGCAGCAGCTGGGTCAACCGGGCGATGACGAAGCGGTCGGAGGGGTCCGGCGGCTCGACGCGCCAGCCGTCCATCAGGTGCTCGGAGTCCGCGAGGATTCCGTCGGGGTCGCTGTGGAACCGGTTGTCCTCGGGGATCACGTCGCACCATTCTTCCGTACGGCACCCCCGGACGCGCGTGTGCCCCAGCCTGCGCCGGGGCGCTCGCTGGGGCACACGCCGCAACCGGGGTGGGTGCTCAGGCCCGCAACCGCTCCGGCTGGGACTGCCAGACGGCGATCTCGGCGCGGAGCACGTCGACCTCCTGCTCGAGCTCGGCGACCCGGACGACCGCCTCGGCGGCGCGCTCCTCGGCCTCCTCGAGCCGGGAGGTCGTCGCACGACCCTCCTGCTCGGCGAGCTCGGCGCGACGCGCCTCGGCGTTGAACTTCAAGGTCGCCTCGGCCGCGCGCTTCTGGGCCGAGGACAGGGCCACCTCGAGCTCGGTGAGGGCGTGCTCCTGGCGCTCGATCCGTGAGGTCATCGAGGCGGTGAAGGCGGCGTGCTCCGCCGTCCGCTCCTCGGTGAGCGAGCGGTAGGCCTGGGCCTGCTCGGCCCGGTCGCGCGCGGCGTCGCGACGGGTCTGCAGCAGCTCGGTGTGGGTGATCCTGGTGGCGGCCGCGCCGAGCACCACGGAGGCGAACGCGGCGAGCGCCTGGAACCAGGCGGTGTCACCGAGGAAGGCGACGGTGACGAGCACCGCCGCGATCGTGAGCAGGGAGACGGCGACGGTGAGGCGCGTGCTGCGCTGGCGCCGGCGAGCAGTCGGGGAAGACATACTCGTCAGGTTATGTCTCGTCCTCCCCGGAAGGGACGCGACACGCGCGTTCGAGGAGCACTGCTCCGACGACGATCGCCACGCCGGCCAGCCCGGCGAGCGCCGAACGCACCATCCGCTCGTCGGCGAGCTCGGCGCGCAGCCCGAGCCAGCTCACGGCGTACCCGAAGTAGCCGCCGGCCACCAGCGCGCCCACGACGACGCTGGCGCGTGCCAGGGCCAGCCGGTTGACCGCCTGGTGCGGCTCGAGCCGCTCCCGGTGCACCTGCAGGGTGCGGTGCGTGCCGCGGGCGGTGGCGAGCAGCAGCACGGCCACGAGGGCGAGCGCCAGCGGCTGGCCCCAGGTCACCACCGGTGGCGTGCCGAAGCGGTCGGTGACCGGGTGGAGCAGCCAGCCGGCCACCAGCCCGACGATCACGCTGGCCCCGACCGTGGCGGGACCGGTCGGGCGCAGTCGTCGGTCGTCCGGCTGAGGTCCCTCGCCCGGGGGCGACGCGCTCACGGGGCGGGACTGCCGTGCCGGGTCAGGGGACGTCGAGCGTGAGGTCGTCGCGCCGCTCGACCACCGAGGTGTCGAGCGTGGCGAGCAGGTCGGCCAGCGGACCGGCGCCGGGCAGCTCGGCCTCCGGCTCCACGTCGTACCAGGGCTGCAGCACGAACGCGCGCTCGTGGGCGCGGGGGTGGGGGAGCACGAGCTCGTCGTTGCTGCGCCGGTCGCCCACCACGATCAGGTCGATGTCGAGGGTGCGCGGCGCGTTGCGGACCTCGGTGCGCTCGCGGTCGAAGGCGTCCTCGACGGCCAGGGCGCGGTCGAGCAGCCGGTGCGCCGCCAGCGTGGTGTCCAGGAGCAGCACGGCGTTGAGATAGGTCTCGGAGCCCTCGGGGGCCTCGACCGGCTCGGTCTCGTAGACCGGGGACACCGAGGTCACCCACACGTCGGGGGTGTCGGCGATCGCCTCCACGGCGCCCTGGAGGGCGGCGAGCCGGTCACCGAGGTTGGAGCCGAGTGCGAGCACCACGCGCCGGATCGGCCGCATCTCCCCGGTGAGGGTGTCGGCGTCGATGATGTTCGGGTTGGGCGTCTCGGTCACGGGTGGTGCTCCCTCGTGTCTCTCCGGATCGTCAATGCAACATCGGCGAACTGAGCCTCGATGGGTGCTTCGGGCTTGTGCACGGTCACCTGCACCCATTCAACACGACTGCCCGAGAGGCACACCGCGGCGACCCTGGCGGCCAGGGTCTCCACGAGGTCGACCGGGTCTGACTCGACCGCGGCCTTCACCTGCGCCACGAGACTTCCGTAGTCGACGGTCTCCTGCAAGTCGTCGGAGAGCGCCGCCGGGCGGGTGTCGAGGCCCAGCGTGAGATCCACCACGAACCGCTGCCCGTCGCGCCGCTCGTGGTCGAAGACCCCGTGGTGGGCGTAGCACTCGATGCCACGCACGCTCAGCTGATCGGTCCCGTCGGTTCCGGGCTGGTCGCTCATGGCTCCTCCTCGGTCAGACGGTGCAGGACCCGCAGCGCGTCCCGGCTGGCACGCACGTCGTGGACCCGCACGCCCCACACGCCTCGCTGGGCGAGCAGCAGGGTCAGCGCGGTGCTCGCCGCCTCCCGGTCGTCGACCGGGCGAGCGACGCCGTCGGGACCGGCCAGCAGGCTGCCCAGGAACGACTTGCGGCTGCCTCCGACGAGCAGCGGGAGGCCGAGCCGGTGCAGCTGCTCCAGCCCGGCGACGAGCGCCCAGTTGTGGTCGCCCGTCTTGGCGAACCCCAGGCCCGGGTCGAGCACGAGCCGGTCGTCGGGGATCCCGGCCGCACGGGCCGCCGCGACCCGCTCGGAGAGCTCGGCGCAGACCGTCGCCACCACCCCGCCGGTCTCGTCGTACGCCGCCCGCGACTGCATCGCGTCGGCGTGACCGCGCCAGTGCATGGCGACGTAGCTGCAACCCGACTCGGCGACCACCTCGAGGATGGCGGGGTCCGCCAGCCCGCCGGAGACGTCGTTGACGATCCGGGCGCCGGCGCGGACCGCCTCGCGGGCCACCTCGGAGCGCATCGTGTCGACCGAGACCACCGCGTCCTGCGCGAGCGCCTCGATCACCGGCACCACCCGGGCGAGCTCCTCCTCGAGCAGCGGCCGGGTGGCCCCGGGCCGGGTCGACTCCCCGCCGACGTCGAGCACGTCGGCGCCGTCGGCCAGCAGCCGGCGACCGTGGGCGACCGCGGCGTCCGGGTCGACGTAGCGGCCGCCGTCGGAGAAGGAGTCCGGGGTGACGTTGACGATCCCCATCAGCAGCGGGGAGGACACGTCACGGCCTCCGGTGGATGAGGGCGAGCGCCTCGGCCCGGGTCGCGGGGTCGCGCAGCTGCCCGCGCATCGCCGAGGTGATGGTCCGCGCCCCGGCCTTGCGCACGCCGCGCATGGTCATGCACAGGTGCTCGGCCTCGAGCACGACGATGACGCCGCGGGCGTCGAGGATCTCCATCAGCGCCTCGGCGATCTGGGTGGTGAGCCGTTCCTGGACCTGGGGCCGCTTGGCGTAGACGTCGACCAGCCGGGCCAGCTTGGAGAGGCCGGTGATCTTGCCGCTCTTGGCGGGGACGTAGCCGACGTGGGCGACGCCCGTGAACGGCACCAGGTGGTGCTCGCACATCGACCACAGCTCGATGTCGCGGACCAGCACCAGCTCGTCGTGGCCGAGGTCGAAGGTGGTGGTGAGCACGTCCTCGGGCCGCTGCCGCAGGCCCGCGGTCATCTCGGCGTAGGCGCGGGCGACCCGCGCGGGGGTCTCACGCAGCCCCTCACGCTCAGGGTCCTCGCCGATGGCCGCGAGCAGCTCGCGCACCGCCGCCTCGGCCCGGCCCTGGTCGAAGTCCGGCACCTGGTCCGACGCGGGCTCGGGGAAGGCGATCGGGTCGGTCATCGCGGGCCCATCCCGGCTCAGCCCGACGTGCTCGGCGGCGCGGGCGGGGTGGTACCGGGACCACCGGGCTCGGGCGATCCGCCGTGGAGGTCACCGCCGCTGCCGGGCGGGGTGATGACGACGCCGGCCGTCTGCTCCTCGGCCGGAGTGCCGTTGGAGCGGACCCGGTCGCGGATCTCCTGCGGCACCTCGATGGGCGGGATCGCCGAGGGGTTGCGGTCGGGCGAGCCGGTCCAGGCCGGACGCACGGGGCGGATCCGCAGCGGCTCGAAGACCTCGGCGACCTCAGCCTTGTCGAGCGTCTCCTTGTCGAGCAGGGCGAGCACCAGCGCGTCGAGCACGTCGCGGTTCTCCTCCAGGATGTCGAAGGCCTCCTGGTGGGCGGCCGCGATGAGCTTCTTGACCTCGCCGTCGACCTTCGCGGCGACGTCCTCGGAGTAGTCGCGCTGGTGACCCATGTCGCGGCCGAGGAAGGGCTCGGAGGTGGAGTCGCCGAGCTTGACCGCGCCGAGGGTCTCGGTCATGCCGTACTGGGTGACCATCGCTCGGGCCAGGCTGGTGGCCTTCTCGATGTCGTTGCCGGCGCCGGTGGTCGGGTCGTGGAAGACCATCTCCTCCGCCGCTCGGCCGCCCATCATGTAGGCGAGCTTGTTGAGCAGCTCGCCACGGGTCTGGGAGTACTTGTCCTCGTCGGGCAGCACCATGGTGTAGCCGAGCGCCCGGCCGCGCGGGAGGATCGTCACCTTGTGCACCGGGTCACCACCGGGCAGCGCCGCGGCGACCAGGGCGTGGCCGCCCTCGTGGTAGGCGGTGACGAGCTTCTCCTTCTCGCTCATCAGCCGGGTGCGCCGTTGCGGGCCCGCGATCACGCGGTCGATGGCCTCGTCGAGGGAGTCGTTGTCGATCAGCTTGCCGCCGGAGCGTGCGGTCAGCAGTGCGGCCTCGTTGAGCACGTTGGCCAGGTCGGCGCCCGTGAAGCCGGGGGTGCGGCGGGCGACGCCCTTGAGGTCGATGTCCTGGGCCATCGGCTTGCCGCGCGAGTGGACCTGGAGGATCTGGTGGCGACCCTTCAGGTCGGGGGCGTCGACCTGGATCTGCCGGTCGAAACGGCCCGGCCGCAGCAGGGCGGGGTCGAGCACGTCGGGCCGGTTGGTCGCGGCGATCAGGATCACGCCGCCCCGGACGTCGAAGCCGTCCATCTCGACCAGCAGCTGGTTGAGGGTCTGCTCCCGCTCGTCGTGACCGCCGCCCATGCCGGCGCCACGGTGGCGGCCGACCGCGTCGATCTCGTCGATGAACACGATGGCGGGGGCGTTCTGCTTGGCCTGCTCGAACAGGTCGCGCACCCGGCTGGCGCCCACACCGACGAACATCTCGACGAAGTCGGAGCCGGAGATGGAGTAGAAGGGGACGCCGGCCTCACCGGCGACCGCGCGGGCCAGCAGCGTCTTGCCGGTGCCCGGGGGTCCGTAGAGCAGCACGCCCTTGGGGATCTTGGCGCCGACGGCCTGGAACTTGGCGGGCTCCTGGAGGAACTCCTTGATCTCCCCGAGCTCCTCGATGGCCTCCTCGCAGCCGGCCACGTCGCCGAAGGTCGTCTTCGGCATGTCCTTGGTGATCATCTTCGCCTTGGACTTGGCGAACTGCATCACGCCGCGGCCACCACCGCCCTGCATGCTGTTCATCAGCCAGATGAACACGATGAAGATGATGAGCAGCGGCAGGAAGGTCGCCAGGATCGAGCCGAGCACGCTGGGCGTGGAGACCTCGGTCGTGTACTTCTCGATCTCCCCGGCCTCGATCTGGTCCTCGACCTGGCTCTCGATCTCGGCCTGGGTGTCGGTGAGCCAGTAGGCCATCACCTGGTTGCCGCCCTCGCGGTCCACGTCGTCGTCGAGGGTCGCCTCGATGATCTGGTCACCGTCGACGAACGTGAGCTCCGAGACCTCGCCGGACTCGATGTACTCGATCATGCGGGACGTGCTGATCTCCTCGTGCTCGCCCGTCGGGACGAGGTACTGGAGGGCAAGCAGGACGCCGGTCACGGCGAGGACGCCGATGACCCAACGATTGAGGAGGATCCGCTTCACGTACTTCTCTTCGATTCGGCTGGCTGACGGTGGACGACCATTCTCGCAGGCAGGGCCAACGGGGGCGAACCGTGCCGCAGCGGGGCCGCCCGTGCGCTGGTCCGGCCCTCGGCCCGGCTCACGAGTAGACGTGGGGCGCGAGGGTACCGATGTCGCGCAGGTTGCGGTACTGCTCGCGGTAGTCCAGGCCGTAGCCGACGACGAACTCGTTGGGGATGTCCCAGCCGATGTACTTGACGTCCACGGGCATCTGCAGCGCCTCGGGCTTGCGCAAGAGGGTGCAGATCTCGACGCTCGCCGGCTCGCGGGAGGCGAGGTTGGAGGTGAGCCACGACAGCGTCAGACCGGTGTCGATGATCTCGTCGACGATGACCACGTGGCGACCGCTGATGTCGGTGTCGAGGTCCTTGAGGATCCGGACCACGCCGCTGGACTTGGTGCCCGAGCCGTAGGAGGAGATCGCCATCCAGTCCATCTCGATGTGGCGCGCGAAGCTGCGGGCGAGGTCGGCCATCACCATCACCGCGCCGCGGAGGATGCCGACGATCAGGAGGTCCTCACCGTCGTAGTCCCGCTCGATGTCACGGGCGAGCTCGGCGAGCCGCTCCTGGATCTGCGCCTCGGTGAAGAGGACGTTGACCAGGTCGTTCTCCACGTGGGACGCATCCATGCCCGAGAGCCTAGGGCCTGCCTCCCCCGCCGGGCGCCTCCCCCTAGCGCTGGAGGCGGAGCAGCGGGGAGCCCGGCAGCCAGGCCCGCGCCGCGACCCGGTCGCCGCCACGGGACGACGCCCGGCGGACCACGACCGTCACGGGCTCCGAGGTCGAGCCGCGCACGTAGACCGAGGTCGACGTCCAGACGGCCTTCACCTTGTGCTCGCCCCGGGCGAGCCTCGGCAGCCGCACGTCCAGCGAGCCACGGTCGGAGCCGACCAGGTCGACGCTCCTGACCTCGTCGCCGTCCACGCGCAGGGAGACCTCGCCCACCGGACGACTCGTCTCGTCGGTGCGCACCCGCACGTTCGCCGTGGCACGCTGGCCGGTCGTCAGGGTGCGGTCGTCGAGGGAGACCTTGGTGGTGCTCGGTGCCAGCTTCTTCTCCAGCACGACCTCGCCGAGGCTGACGACACCGCGGCGTCCGACGACCTGCTCACCGAGGTCGGCCGAGCGGTAGCCGGGCTTGCTGAGCACGACGTCGTAGCGGCCGGCCCCGCCCACGGCGAGGTAGAAGTACCCGTGCTGCGGGCCGTCCTCCCGGGCGCTGGCGTAGGTCAGCGCGCTGGCGACCGGGTCACCGTGACGGTTGAGGGCACGGACCTGCACGTCGTCGACGTGGCGCCCGCCCTGGTCGACGACGACGCCCTGGATCCGGGGACGGACCCCGGCCTGGGCGGACGCCGCGGTGGCGGTGAGGGTGCCGGACAGCACGACGGCCGTCACGAGGGCGAGCGGCAGGACACGGGGGGTCTTCATGGGGGGGCTCCGGAGGCTGGTGAGGTCGAGGCGGTCCGGGGGGTGACCGCGCGGACATGCTCGCCGGTGCTCCCGTCACCCCGGAGGGGAACGGCGCAAGATGGCCCGAACGGGTCAGGCGGCACCGCCGCCCACGCGGACGAACCCCAGCCTCCCGTCGCGGCGGACGGCCCGCAGGTGACCGGGCAGGTCGACCCCCTGCTGGCCCCGCCAGTCGGTGAGCAGGGCGTCGACGCCGAGCACGTGGCCGTGCCCGAGGTCGGAGGCGAGGGCGCCGGCGGCCAGGGCCGCCAGGTGCAGCACCCGGTGGCGGATGGCCGGGGGCAGGACCAGCAGCCCGGTGACCGGCATCCCGGCCGGGTCCTGCACGGCGTCGTACGCCGCCCGCGCCTGCGCGTCGAGCTCGGCCATGTCGCGCTGGAGCTGGGTGGCGGTGCGGGCCAGGGCGCGGGCGACCCCCGGACCGAGCTCGCGCTCCAGGACCGGCATCACCTCGGAGCGGACCCGGCTGCGGGTGAAGGCGGGGTCGCTGTTGTGCGGGTCGTCCCAGGGCTCGATCCCCTCCGCGGCGCACGCGGCCTCGGTCTGGGCCCGGGTCACCTCGAGCAGCGGCCGGCGGAAGCAGCCGAAGCCGGGCCGCATCCCGGCGACCGACCGGCCCCCGCTCCCCCGGGCCAGCCCGAGCAGGACGGTCTCGGCCTGGTCGTCGAGGGTGTGGCCGAGCAGCACCGCGTCCGAGCCGAACCGCTCCGCGACCTCCTCCAGCACCGCGTAGCGCGCCTCGCGGGCCGCGGCCTCCGGGCCCTGGCCGGCGCCCGTCACCTGGACCCGTGCCGAGACGGTCTCGTCGGCACCGAGGCCCACCATCTGCGCCACCACCCGGGAGGCGTGGTCCTGCGAGCCGGGCTGGAGGCCGTGGTCGACGGTCACGCCGACGACCCGGGCCCCACGACCGCGCAGCTCGAACACCGTGGCGGCGAGCAGCGCGAGCGAGTCGGCGCCCCCGCTGCAGGCGACCAGCACGGGGCCCGGTCCCGAGCCGGCCGGCAGGTCGGCCAGGGCTCGGCGGACGGCGAGCCGGACGGCGGCGACGGCGGGATCCAGCACCGGTCCCCCTACAGGACGCGCGCGACCCAGGCGTCGGGGTCGGCGATCTCGGCCTTGCTGGGCAGGTTGTCCGGCCCCTCCCACACGGCGTTGAACTCGGCCATGCCCGCGGTGTCGACGACGTGACGGACGAACCGGGCACCGTCGCGGTACTGGGCCATCTTCGCGTCGAGGCCGAGCGCCTTGCGCAGCACCCGGTCGAGGACCCCGATCCCCTTGCGGCGCTGGTTGAAGCGGGCGCGGATGGCCGCGACGCTCGGGATCACGCTGGGCCCGACGCCGTCCATCACCACGTCGGCGTGGCCCTCGAGCAGCGACATCACGCCGGTGACCCGGTCGAGCACGGCGCGCTGCTCGGGGCTGCTGAGCACCTCGACCACGCTCCCGCCGCCGCGGACCGCCTCGACCAGCCGGTCCAGCCCGCCGTCGAGCGCCTTCGCGGGGTCGACCGTCTCGGCGAGGGCCTCGATCTCGGAGCTGAGGTGGTCGCGCATCCACGGGACGGCCGTGAACTGCACCCGGTGGGTCTCCTCGTGGAGGCAGACCCAGAGCCGGAAGTCGGTCGGGTCGACGTCGAGCTCGCGCTCGACGTGGACGATGTTGGGGGCGACGAGCAGCAGCCGGCCCGTCGGCGCGTGGAACGGGTCGAACTGGCCGAGCACCCGGGAGCCGAGGAAGCCCAGCAGCAGGCCGACCTCGCCACCGGTGACCCGCGAGCCGACCATCTTGGCCAGCCCGGTCGGCGCTCCCTTCTTGTCCTGCAGCTTCGCGATGACCGGCTCGAGCATCACCGAGAACGCCTCGGCGTTCGCGCGCACCCAGCCCGCCCGGTCCACGACCAGCACGGGGGCGGTCCGCTCAGCGGCGGCCAGGCCCGTGAACTCCCGCACCAGCCCCGTCGACCGGTCGGCCCCGGCCCGGAGCTCGGCCACCGCCGCGGCCGCGACGTCGGGCGGGACCGTCGGTCCCGGCCCTGCGAGCCTGCCCCCCACGGAGACCGCGAGCTCCCAGTCCACCATCTGGTTCATGGCGCGACCCTACGCGCGGTCGGCAACCGTCACCGCGAGCAGCGGCAGGCGCCGAGAGCGGCGGCCAGGTTGTCGAGGTCCTGCTGGGCGTCCACCGTGTCGGCGTAGCGGATCCGGTCGGCCGCCAGGACGAAGGCCAACGGGGTGCCGTTCTGGTCCAGGGCGACACCGGCCAGGGAACGCACCCCCTCCAGCGACCCGGTCTTGGCACGGACCCGGCCGACGGCTGCGGCGGGGGCGGTGTCGAAGCGGAAGGCGAGCGAGCCCGTGAAGCCGCCGACCGGCAGCCCCGTCAGCGCGGCCCGCAGCCCGGGACGGGCGGGGTCGCCCGCGGCGCGCAGCACGCCGAGCAGGGTCGGGGCGCCGAGCAGGTTCTCGCGGGACAGGCCGCTCCCGTCGCGGATGTCGGCGCCGGCCATCGGGACGCCGAGGCCGGCCAGCGTCTCGCGCACGCCCCGGGCCCCGCCCGCGAACGAGGCGGCGCCGGCGACCTCGCCGCCGACGTGGTGGGCGAGCACCTCGGCTCCCTCGTTGTCGCTGACCTCCAGCACGTGCTCGACGACCAGTGCGAGCGGCGGGGACTCCACGGCGGCGAGCTGCTCGGCCGCGCCCGGGGCAGCAGCCTTTCGGGGCTCGCCGCGGACCTGCACCCCGGCGGCGCGCAGCGCGGTCGCGAAGGCGGTCGCCGCGTCCGCTGCCGGGTCGTCGACCCGGTAGGACCGGTCGGGCGAGAGACCCTCGTCGACCCACAGCGCCGTGATCGGCGAGACGATGTCGTCGGGCACGTAGTCGGCCCGCCACGCCGGGCTCTCGCGGGGTCCGGAGAACAGGCTCGCGTCGTAGGCCAGCCGGACCGGACGGCGCTTCCCGGGTCGCTCCTGGAGCGCCGTGGCCGTCCGGCGGGCCAGGGTGGCGACGTCGGCGACCTGGGGGTCCTCCTCGTCCGGCGCGCGCGCCAGCATCGGGTCTCCGCCGCCGACCAGGGTCACGGTGCGCCCCCGCAGCACGGCGGCCGTCTCGAACCGGTGACCGGGACCGAGCACCTCCAGGGCCGCGACGCCGGTGAGCAGCTTCATCGTCGAGGCGGGGGTGAAGGTGCTGCGCGCGGGGCCGGCCGTGTACGCCGCAGCGCCCGGCCGGGTCAGGTCGGCGACCGCGACGTGCACCGACCGGCCGAGGTCGCGGTCGGCGAGACCGGCGGCCAGCGCTCGGCGTACGGCCGCGGGGCGCATCCGGCCCCCCGCCGCCGCCTCGGCCACCGGTGCGGGCTCGGGGATCGTCGGAACGTCGATGCCCGCGGGCGGCGGGACCGCCGCGGGTTCGGTCACCGGGTCCGGAGCCTCCGCGAGGTACCGGTCGAGGACGTCCTCGGCCCAGCCCGTGCGCCACGCGACGGCACCGCCACCGAGCAGCACGAGGACCAGCAGCACCGCCAGCGGTCGCAGCCACCGTCGCCGTTGTGTGGCGTGACCGCTGTCTCGTCGTCGCACCCTGTCCCCTTCCCGGCTGCCCCTCGGGGGCTATTGTGCGCGAACAGGGTGTTGGCCCGGACGGGCCGGTCCGGCGAGGGTGGAGGAGGAGCGATCATGCTCGAGTTCGACGTGGTGGTGGAGATCCCCAAGGGGGAGCGCAACAAGTACGAGGTCGACCACGAGACCGGACGGATCCGCCTGGACCGGATGCTGTTCACCTCGACCGCCTATCCCGCGGACTACGGCTTCATCGAGAACACCCTGGGCCAGGACGGGGACCCGCTCGACGCGCTGGTGATCCTGCAGCAGCCGACCTTCCCCGGCTGCGTCATCTCCTGCCGGGCGATCGGCATGTTCCGGATGACCGACGAGGCCGGCGGCGACGACAAGGTGCTGTGCGTCCCCACCCTCGACCCGCGCCTGGAGCACCTGCGCGACATCGACCACGTCTCCAAGTTCGACCGGCTGGAGATCCAGCACTTCTTCGAGGTCTACAAGGACCTCGAGCCCGGCAAGTCCGTCGAGGGCGCCGACTGGGTCGGCCGCACCGAGGCCGAGGCCGAGGTCAAGGCCTCCTTCGCGCGGGTCCAGGAGAACGGCGGGCACTGAGGGGTGGCTGGTGGTTTCCCCGCCCGGGCGGGGAAACCACGACTTAGTGCGGTAGGCATTCCGTGCGAAGTCATGGACTCGCCCACCAGGGTGCGGCCGCGGTCAGCTCGCCCGGACGCCCCGGAACCAGCCGATCGCCCCGGTGACCCGCACCGAGACGTCCCGCAGCCCGGCCTCACCCAGCCAGCGGCGTACGTCGCTGGCTGAGCCGGACGGGCCGATCAGGTTCGACGCGCGGCCGGCCGCGCGCAGCGGCCGGTGGCGCAGCCCGGTGCCGTCGAGGATCGCCGACCCGGTGAGCACGCCGCCGGGGCGCAGCACCCGGCCCATCTCGTGCACGGCCCTGCGCGGGTCGGGGAAGCAGTGCAGCCCGGTCAGGCTCACGACCAGGTCGACGCTGGCGTCCTCGAGGGGCAGCGCGGCCACGTCGCACACAAGCGTCGTCACCCGCTCCGCCACCCCACGGGCCCGGGCCGCCTCGCGGGTGCGGGCCAGCATCCGCGGGGAGAGGTCGGCGGCGACGTAGGCCAGGTCCTGGCCGGGTCGCACGCCCCGCAGCGCCACGCCACCGCCGCACGGAACGTCCAGCACCCGCGCGCCGGCGGGCAGCCGCCCGATCTCCTCGGCGGCCCGGTGCAGCAGCCGCAGGTCGCTGCCCGTCCCGAGCCGCCAGACCGTGCCGCCGAGGACCGGGTGCTCCACGATCCAGTCGTAGGCCGACCCCCACCAGGGGTCGGCCTCCCAGCCGCCGGTGAGCCGGCGCAGCGGGCTCACCTCACGAGCCGAGCAGCTCCGGGCTGCGCAGCATCTCCGGAGGGACGCCGAAGGCGTCGACCAGGTCGACCGCGATCGGGCGGACCCGGCGGCACAGGTCGTTGACCTCGCGGCTGATCGCCTTCGAGCGGGTGACCGAGAGCCGGCCGTGCTCCATCCACCAGGCGCGGTCGGCCTCGATCGTGGTCAGCGCGAACAGGTCGCACATCATCCCCAGCGCGACCTTGTGGTCGCCCTCGGGCAGGTCGGCCAGCTTGTCGAGGAAGGCGTCGAGCACGAGCCGCTCGACGTGGGCGTGGGCCGCCGCGATCACGTGGTCCTGCACCCGGGAGAAGACGGTGCCGGGGTTCATCCCCTGGTCGACGCCGCGCTTGAGCCGGCGGGCGACGCCGCCGAGCATGTGCTCCTCGCGGAACCGCAGCATCATCCGGTGGTAGTTCGGGTCGAGCAGCCCGGCCTCCTGGTCCCAGGTGTCGTCGCCCGGCAGCACGTCACGGACCCGCTCGATCAGCTTGTGCACGGCGGTCTTCTCGATCACCGTCTCGACGGCGAGCCCGGCCACGAACCGGACCATGCCGAACTGGTCCAGCTCCTCGAACTCGCCGGCGTAGTCGGTGAGCAGGCCCTTCGCGACCAGCTGCATCAGCACCGTGTTGTCGCCCTCGAAGGTGGTGAAGACGTCCGTGTCGGCCTTCAGCGCGGCGAACCGGTTCTCCGCGCGGTAGCCCTGCCCGCCGCACGCCTCCCGGCACTCCTGGATCGTCCGGGTCGCGTGCCAGGTGCCGAGCGCCTTGGTGCCGGCGGCCCGCGACTCCAGCCGCCGCCGGGGCTCCTCACCGGCCTCGAGCCCGGAGAAGACCTGGTGCAGCTCGTCGGCGACCACCTCCTGCGCGAAGTGCAGCGCGTAGGTGCGCGCCAGCAGCGGCAGCAGCCGGCGCTGGTGCTGGCCGTAGTCGAGCAGCAGGTCCTCCGCCGGCGGGTCGGTCGCCTCGAACTGGCGCCGCCGGTCGCCGTACCTCACCGCGATCGCGAGCGCCACCTTGGCGGCGTTGATGCCCGCGCCACCGACGCACACCCGACCCTGGACCAGGGTGCCGAGCATCGTGAAGAAGCGGCGGTGGGGGTTCTCGATCGAGCTCTCGTAGACCCCCTCGGGGCTCACGTCGGCGAACCGGTTGAGCAGGTTCTCCCGCGGCACCCGCACCCGGTCGAAGCCGATCCGGCCGTTGTCGACGCCGTTGAGCCCCATCTTCAGGCCGTCGTCCTCGATGGTGATGCCGTCGAGGACCTCGCCGTCGCGGCGCAGCGGGACCACGAACGCGTGCACGCCGTGCCGCTCGCCGGCGACCTCGAGCTGGGCGAAGACCGTGGCGAGCTCGGCGTGCCGGGCGGCGTTGCCGATCCAGTCCTTGCGGGCCTGCGGCTCGGGGGTGGTGAGGACGAACTCCTGCGTCGCCGGGTCGTAGGTCGCCACCGTGCCCAGCGCCTGCACGTTGGAACCGTGGCCGACCTCGGTCATCGCGAAGCAGCCCATGGTCTGCGCCGTGACCACGTCGCGCAGGTAGCGGTCGTGGTGCGGCTGCGTCCCCAGCTGCAGGATCGCGCCACCGAACAGGCCGAACTGGACGCCGACCTTCACCAGCACCGAGAGGTCGCCGAGGGCGAGGGTCTCGAACGCCGCGACCGAGGCACCGAGGTCGCCACCGCCGCCGTACTCGGTGGGGAAGCCCATCCCGGTCTGCCCGGTCGCGGCGAGCTCGACGACCAGGTCGCGCACCCGGTCGCGGAACTCGTCGGTGCCCAGCCGCTCGGCGTCCTCGAGGACGGAGGCGTGCGCGGCCAGGTTGCTCCGCACCAGTCCGCGGACCTCTGCGTAGCGCCCGTCGAGCAGCGTCAGCAGCGCCTCCGGGTCGACGACGGGTTGCTGGTAGCCGGCGCGCTCGTCAACCTCGGGACTGCTGGTGTCAGTGGCCATGCCCCGAATCTACTGGCCGGTACGGCGCGCGTCGTCAGGGTCGCGCGTAGAAGTTCGGCGCGGTCCAGTAGTACATCGACTCCTCGACCACCGGCCGGCCGGTCCGCGGAGCGTGGATGATCTGGCCGTTCCCGGCGTACAGCGCGACGTGGTAGATCGAGGACGGGCTGCTCGAGGAGCCCCAGAACACCAGGTCGCCGGCCTGCAGCGAGCCCGAGGAGATCGGCGTCGACTGCTCGTACTGCGCGACGGAGTAGTGGGGCAGCGAGGTGCCGCCGGCTGCCCAGGCCCCCATGGTCAGCCCGGAGCAGTCCCAGGCGTCGGGACCGGCGGCGCCCCAGCGGTAGGGCTCGCCGAGCTGGGCGCGGGCGAAACCGACGGCGGCCTGGGCGCCGCCGCTGGGCGCCGGCGGCGCAGCGGGGGTGGGGGGTGTAGGCGTCGTCGGCTGCTCGGGCTGGGGGGTCGACGGCGTCGGGTCCGGCTGTGGCTCGTCGGGCTGCTCGTCCTCGTCGGCCTGCTGCTGGGCCGCCGCTTCCTGGGCCGCTGCTTCCTGGGCCGCCTGCTCGGCTGCGGCCTGGGCCGCCTGCTCCTCCAGCGCGGACTGGCGCTGCTCGGCCAGCGCGACGCTGGTGTCCTGCAGCTGCGCGAGCTCGCGGATCAGGCCGTTCTTCTGCTCGGCGACCGTCTGCGCCTGCGCCGCGGCGGCCGCCGCGGCCTGCTGGGCGGCGTCCCGGGCGTCGCGGGCCTGCTGCTGCAGCGCCACCGCCTCCGCCTCGGCGTCCGCCGCCTGCTGGCTGGCCACCTCGGCCAGGGTGGAGGCGGCCCGGAAGCCGTCGTAGCGGCTGTCGAGGGCCGACTCGGCGGCCTGCATCGTGGTGGCCTGCTGGACGACGTGGGCGATGCCGTCGGACTGCGCGATCGAGGAGACGGCCGTGAGGGCGGGGGCCATCTCGTAGGAGCTCACCAGCGCGTCGGCGTACGCCGCCTGCTGGCGGTCGACGTCGGCGCCGGCGATGCCGGCACGGTCCTCGGCGGACCGGGCGGCCTGCCGGGCCTGCTGCAGCCGGAACCGGGCGCCGTTCCACGCCTCGGCGGCCTGGGCCGCGGCGACCGCGGAGGAGCGGAGCTGCTCGTTGGCTGCGGCGAGCTCGGCCTGGACCGCCGTCACGTCGCGCGCGGCGTCCGTCGCCGCCTCGCGGGCGTCCCGGACGTCCTGGCGGCTCGGCACCCGGTCGTCCCCGTCGGCCCACGCCGGGCCGGTGACGGGGGTGACCGACAGCGACAGGACGAGGGCGGGGAGGAGTGCCAGACCGGCGGTCCGGGTCACTGCACGCACGACGAGCTCCTCAGGGTGGGCGGGCGCGCCCGGCTGCTGGCCGGGACACTCGCGGCACGCTAGTGAACTTTCGTCACAAAAGGAACAAGAACCTCAGAATTCTCAGGAGTCACCGGCGTGTCGACTTGCGAACTACAACGATGTAGTTCTCAGGAGGCGTCGACCGGCACGGCGGAGGTGGTCGTCGTGGGGTGGGACGCCAGCCCGTGTCTCTCGAAGACCTGTCCGCTCGCCCGGCCGCCGAGGTAGAAGGACAGCAGCGCGATCAGGATGCCGGCCACGTCGTCGGCGACGTAGTGCCAGCCGAAGTAGAGGGTCGCCACGACGGTGATCGCGAAGTTGACCCAGAACACCCAGTGCACGATCCGGGAGCTGACCGTGTACTGCACCATCAGCGCGACCAGCAGCGTGATCGCACAGTGCAGGCTGGCGAAGCCGGCCGTCGACTGCACCGCACCCTCGACGCCCTCGATCATCACCCGGGCTCGGGCGTTGGACAACGAGTCCATCAGCGCCGAGGTCGGTGTCCCCGCGTCGATCACGTCCTCGTAGAGCCACGGCGCGAAGAAGCCCGGGCCGAGGGTCGGCAGCATGTAGTAGGAGAGCGTGCCGAGGCTCCAGGCGATGCACTGGGAGGTCACGAACCAGTAGCCGTAGGAGATGTTGCGCGACCAGATCAGCCAGGCCGTCAGGGCCAGCGGCACCAGCGGCAGGAACCACAGGTAGATGTAGGACAGCACGTGCGCGGTGACGCCGGTGCCGAGCAGGTCCTGGAACAGCACGCCCGGCTCGTAGCCGAAGAACAGCGCCTGGTCGATCAGGTGCAGCTCGTAGTCGTACTTCTTCGGGCCCATCACGAACGGCAGGAACGACTTGAGGTTCCGATAGCTGACGTAGGTGATGTAGAAGCAGACCAGGCCCATGACCACGAGGGTCAGCCGCTCCCGCGTCCAGTGCGTCCGGACCCGCTCCCGCGCGATCGCGCGCCACTTGCCGGGGTTGCCGCGGGAGTACCACAGCGTCCGCGGCAGCAGGTCGGCGAGGAAGGCACCGCTCAGCAGCAGCGGCAGCCGCAGCCACGACGGGCCGAGAAAGCCCTCGGGGTCGGCGAGCCGCTTGTCGAGGAGCAGGGCGGTGAGGACGGCCAGCCCGCCCATGACGACGGCGAAGCCGACGAGCAGGACGTAGGCGCGGCGGTACACGGCGCCCAGTCTAGGGACCGGTCAGCAGCGCCAGCCGGGTGCGGTCCACCCGCAGCGAGACCTGCTCACCCGGACCTGCGTGCACGTCCAGCCGGGCCACCGCGTCGACCTCGCCGATCCCGGGGAGGTCGACCCGCAGCCGGACCTGCTCCGGGGTCAGCCGCGAGGAGGTCACCCGGCCGGTCAGCGGCCCGTCCGCCGCGACCGTGAGCGCCGACCTCCGCAGCGCCACCGCCCGCCCGCCGGGCATCCCCGCGGCGGCCAGCACCGGGGCGGCCCGCTCGCCCTCGAGCACGCAGGCGTAGCCCAGGAAGAGCGCGGTCTCGATGTCGACCGGTCCGCGCCACACCTCCGCGATCTCGCCCTGCTGCACGATCCTGCCCTCGCGCATGACGGCGAGCCGGTCCGCGACGGCGAACGCCTCCTCGTGGTCGTGGGTCACCAGCAGCGCCGTGGTGCCGGCGGCGTGCAGGATCCGCTGCAGGTCGCCGGCCAGCCGTTCGCGCAGGCCGGCGTCCAGCGCCGAGAGCGGCTCGTCGAGGAGCAGCAGCCGGGGCTCGACGGCCAGCGAGCGCGCCAGGGCGACCCGCTGCCGCTCCCCGCCCGACAGCGTCGCCGGCAACCGTTCGGCGTACGCCGGGAGCCCGACCAGCTCCAGCAGCTCACCGACCCGGCGCCGCACCTCGGGGCCGCGGCGGCGGGCGCCCCGGACGTACAGGGCGTAGCCCACGTTGGCCCCGACGCTGAGGTGGTCGAAGAGCTGCCCGTCCTGGAACATCAGCGCGAACCCGCGCCGGTGGGTCGGGGTGCCGGCGAGGTCCTGCCCGTCCCAGCGGATCCGGCCGCCGGCGGGCGGCTCGAGCCCCGCGACGGCGCGCAGCAGCGTCGACTTGCCGCAGCCCGAGGGGCCCAGCACGGCGACGACGGCCGCGTCGGGCACGGCCAGCGTGGCGTCCTGCACCACGGGGGCCCCGTCGAACGCCACGCTCAGGTGGTCCAGCTCCAGCACGTCAGAAGGCTCCCACGCTCGTCACCCGCAACCGCTCGACGAGCAGCATCACCGCCGCGGTCGTCGCCGCGAGCACCACCGAGGCGGCCAGCGCCATGCCGTAGTTGAGCTCGCCGGGATGTCCCAGCAGCCGGAAGATCACCAGCGGCATCGTGGGGAACTCCTCACGGGCCAGGAAGGAGGTCGCGCCGAACTCCCCCAGCGAGACGGCGAACGCGAAGCCCGCCGCCGCCAGCAGCGGCTTCCACAGCACCGGCAGGTCGACGGTGGTGAGCGTGCGCCACGGGCCCGCCCCGAGCGAGGCGGCGGCCTGGCGCTGCCGGTCGTCGATGCCGCCGAGGACGGGCGCGAGGGTCCGCACCACCAGCGGCAGCGCGACCAGGGCCTGCGCCACCGGCACCAGCAACGGGCTGTCGCGCAGGTCCAGCGGCGGCTGGTCGAGGGTGATCAGGAACCCGAAGCCCAGCGTCACCGCGGACACGCCCAGCGGCAGCATGAAGAACCCGTCGAGCACCCGCCGGGCCCGGCGCTCGAGGCGCGAGCGGGACCGGCGGGTCACCACCATCGCCACCAGCAGGCCGGTGCCCAGCGCCATCCAGGTGGCGTCCACGGCCGTGCGCAGCGAGTTGACCAGCGCGTCGGTGACGCTCACCTGCAGCGCCTGCCGCTGTCCGGTCGTCGAGAGGGCCGTGTAGTTGGCGAGGCTCCACGCCCCGTCGACGCGCAGCGAGCCGAGCACCAGGGCGAGCACCGGCGCGGCCACGAAGCCGAGCAGCAGCACGGTGCTGAGGACCGGCCCCGCGTCGGAGCGGCGCACGGGGTGCGGCCGGGTCGGCCGGCGTACGACGGCGGCGGTCGCGCGGGTGCGCCCGGCGACCAGCAGCAGCACGGCCACGACGAGCAGCTGCAGCACCGACAGGGCGGCCGCGGCCGTCAGGTCGAAGACCTGCACGGTCAGCAGGTAGATCTCGGTCTCGACGGTGGCGTAGCGGGAGCCGCCGAGGGTGAGCACGATCCCGAAGGCGGTCGCGCAGAACAGGAACACCACGCTGGCCGCCGAGACGACGGCGGGGCGCAGCGCCGGCAGGGTCACCGTGCGGAACACCTGCGCCGGGCTGGCCCCGAGCGTGGCGGCAGCCTGGCCCGGCCGCTCGTCGAGGCCCTCCCACGCACCCCCGACGACCCGGATCACCACCGCGACGTTGAAGAAGACCAGGCCCAGCACGATCGCCACGGGCGTCCCGTCCAGCCCGAGGAAGCCGAGCGGGCCGGCCTCGCCGAGCAGCTGCCGGAACGCGACGCCGACCACGACCGTCGGCAGCACGAACGGCACCAGCAGTGCCGCCCGCAGCACCCCGCGGAACGGGAACGCCGTGCGGTGCAGCACGTACGCCGCCGGCAGCCCCAGCACCACCGAGAGCAGCGTCCCGGCACCGGCCGAGCCCAGCGTGAAGCCGAGCACCCGGCGGGTGCGCTCCCGGCCGAGCACCTCGAGCACCCCACCCGGCGCGAAGACGCCGTCGGGCCAGAAGCCGCGGACCACCATCCCGGTCACGGGCAGCACGAAGAAGGCGGAGAGCACCAGCACCGGCACCAGGGCCAGCGCCGCGAGGCCGAGCAGCCGGCGGGTCACGGGCCGGTCATCGGGTCACGAGGTCACGCCACTGCTCGAGCCAGTCGTCGCGCTGGGCCGCGATCTCGGCCGGCTCGACGACGTAGGGGTCCTCGGGCTGGTCGGCGAACCGCTCCCAGTCCCGGGGGAGCGCGACGTCGTCGCGGACCGGGAAGACGTACATCGACTCGGGCAGCGCGGCCTGCACGTCCTGCGAGAGCAGGAAGTCCAGCAGCGCCCGCGCGCCGTCGGGGTTGTCGGCGCCGGCCAGCACCCCGGCGTACTCCACCTGGCGGAAGCAGGTGTCGAGCAGCGCCCGCGTCGTCGACTCACGACCGCCGTCGGCGACGGTGAAGGCCGGGGAGGAGTCGTAGGAGAGCACCACCGGTCGGTCCCCGCCGCCGCCGCCGGCGGTGAAGTCGGTGAAGTAGGCGTCGCTCCAGCCGTCGACCACGCGGGTGTCGTTGGCGAGCAGGTCCTCCCAGTAGGAGGGCCACTCCTCGCCGTAGGCCGCGACCGTCGCGAGCAGGAACGCCAGGCCCGGTGAGCTCGAGAGCGCCGACGGGGTCACGAACAGGCCCTCGTAGGCAGGGTCGGCCAGGTCGTCGAGGGAGGCGGGCGGCTCGAGGTCGCGCTCGGCGAACCAGGCGGTGTCGACGTTGACGCACACGTGACCCTCGTCGACGGGCACCATCCGCCGGTCGTCGTCGCCCGGCACGGCGTACTCCTCGACGCCGTCGGGGAGTGTGACCTCGCTCGGGGCGAAGACGCCCTCGTCGAGCGCGCGGGAGGCGAAGGTGTTGTCGACCCCGAAGGCGACGTCGCCGGTCGGGTTGTCGGCGGTGACCGCGAGCTTGGTGGTGAGGGTGCCGGCGTCGCCGGCGGCGCGGACCTCGAGGTCGTAGCCGCTGTCCTCCTCGAAGCCGCGCAGCAGCTTCTTCGGCACGGAGAACGACTCGTGGGTGACCAGGACGACGGTGCCGCCCTGCCCGTCCGGGCCCGGGGCGGAGCCCGTGGAGCTCTCCTCGGTCGCGGTGAGGCTGCACGCGGACAGCCCGGACACGAGGGTGAGCGCGAGCGCGCCCACGGGAAGCTGATGACGCATGTGAACGACTCCCTACGCCGGTCTCAACCGGATCAGGTTCGGAGGGTCTGCGGATCTCCCGCACTCTCAGCCCGGACGGGCTCCCCTGTCTGTACGAGACCTGAGTCTACGGGGCGCCCGGCACCGGGCAGGATGGGCCCATGCCGAGCAGCACCCGCACGCTCACCCCCGACGAGCTCGACGTCGTGACGGCGTACGCCTGCTGGCGGCTGCGGCAGCAGGTGTTCGTCGTGGAGCAGGACTGTCCCTACCCCGACCTCGACGGCCGCGACCTCGAGCCCGGGACCCGGCACGTGCTGCTGGAGGAGGAGCCCGACGACCCGGCCACGTTGATCGGGTACGCGCGAGTGCTCGACGACGGCCACCAGGACCCGTCCTGCTGGCGGATCGGCCGCGTCGTGCTGGCCGCGGCCGCGCGCGGCCGCGGCCTGGCCGACGACCTGATGCGGTCGGCCCTCGCGTCGTGTCCGGGCCGCGACGTCGTGCTCGACGCGCAGCAGCCGCTGGCCGCCTGGTACGGCTCGCTCGGCTTCGTCGTCGACGGCCCCGGGTTCGTGGAGGACGGCATCCCCCACGTGCCCATGCGCAGGCCCGTGGGGGATGCCGAGTGAGCGGTCCGGGCCGCTAGCCCCGTCCGCTGGAGGACCGCGCCCGGCGCGAGACCGAGTCGATCGCGACCGCGATCAGGAGCACCGCACCGGTGACCATGAAGCGCACCTCCGACTCCACACCGGCGAGGTTCAGCCCGCTGGTGATCGCCTGGAGGACCAGGATGCCGAGCAGCGCGGCGTACGCCGAGCCCCGGCCGCCGAAGAGGCTGGTGCCGCCGATGACGGCCGCCGCGATGGCGGTCAGGTTGGTGTCGGTCGTGCCGGTCGCCTGCGAGACGCTGGTCAGCAGACCGGCGCCGAGCATGCCGCCGACGGCGGCGAGGGTCGAGGTCAGCACGAAGACCGACAGGTAGATCCGGTCGACCTTGATGCCGGAGCGACGCGCCGCCTCGACGTTGCCGCCGACCGCGAACACGTGCCGGCCCCACACCGTGCGCCGCAGCGCGAAGTCCATCACCACGACCAGCACCACGAACAGCCACCAGACATAGCTGAAGCCACGGTCGATGTTGACGTAGTAGGTGAGGAACCCGAGGCCGAGGGCGAGCGCGGCGGCCTTGATGAACACCAGCGGCCACCACGGCGGGGCGAGCTCGGCGCGGGCCCGGCTGCGCGCGTGGAGCAGCTGGGCGACGAGGTAGCCCGCGACGATCAGGGCCACCACGACGTAGGACGCGACGCCGGTGAGGAAGCTGAACCGGGTGAACTCCAGCAGGTAGCTGTCGCGGGGCAGGTTGATCGTCCCGTTGTCGCCGAGGACGTAGAGCAGCACGCCCTGGAAGCCGAGCAGACCGGCCAGCGAGAACACGAACGACGGCACGCCTATTCGGGTGAACAGCATCCCGTAGACCAGGCCCACCGCGACGCCGGAGAGCGCGCCGCCGATCAGGCCCACGATGGTCGAGAAGCCCTCGTTGACCATCAGCACCGCCATCACCGCGGCGCCCATGCCGCTGACGGAGCCGACCGAGAGGTCGATCTCGCCGAGCAGCAGCACCAGCACGATGCCGAGCGCGATGATCCCGATGGGGGCGGCGAACTGGGTGATCGCCACGATGTTGCGCGAGGAGAGGAACCGCGCGTTCTCGAGGTAGAAGCCGAGGCTGATCACGACCAGCCCGATGATCACCGGCAGGCTGCCGAGGTCACCCGAGCGCAGCCGCTGCCCCTGCAGCCGCAGGTAGCCCGAGAGCCCCTGGCTGCGGATCAACCGCTCGTCGGCGAGGTCGGCGGCGACCGCGGTCGCCTTGGTCTCGACGTCAGCCATCGGTGCCCTCCTCGGTCGTGGCCGGACGCTCGCCGCGGGTGGCGCGCTGCGCCACCACGTTGTCGGAGGCGCCGGTGATGGCGGCCACCAGCTGCTGCGTGGTGGCCTCCTCGACCGCGAAGTCGGCGGCGTTGCGGCCCAGCCGCAGCACCACGATCCGGTCGGCGACCGCCTGCACGTCGGCCATGTTGTGGCTGATCAGGATCACGCCCAGGCCGGTCTCGCGGAGCCGCTCGACGAGGTTGAGCACCTCCGCGGTCTGGGCGACACCCAGGGCGGCGGTCGGCTCGTCGAGCATGACGACCTTGGGCTTCCCGACCAGGCTGCGGGCGATGGCGACGGTCTGCCGCTGGCCGCCCGAGAGCGAGGCGATCGGGATCCGCACCGAGGGGATCTTGGCCGACAGGGTGCGCAGCAGCCGCCACGCCTCCTGCTCCATCTCGGTCTCGTTGAGGACCGAGCCGCTGCTCTTCTCCTGGCCGAGGAAGAGGTTGGCGACCACGTCGAGGTTGTCGCAGAGCGCGAGGTCCTGGAAGACGGTCGCGATCCCGAGTGCCTGGGCCTCGGCCGGACCCCCGACCTCGACCGGACGGCCGTCGAAGATGATCCGCCCACCGTCGGGCTGGTAGACGCCGCTGATGATCTTGACCAGCGTCGACTTGCCGGCGCCGTTGTCGCCCACCAGGGCCACGACCTCACCCGGCTTGACGTCGAGGGAGACGTCGGTGAGGGCCTGCACGGCACCGAAGCGCTTGTTGACGCCGGTGAGGGACAGCACGCTGTCCCCCACCGGGGCGTCGTTCGACTCAGTGAGGGTCGAGGTCATCAGTTGAGCCCGGCCTCCGCGCACGCGTCGGCGTACTCGTCGGTGCAGATGTCCTCGACGGCGTAGAACCCGTCGGCGACGACGGTGTCGTTGACGTTGTCGGCGGTGACGGCGATCGGGTCGAAGATGTAGGAGGGCACACCCTCGTACTCGGTCTGGTCGACGCCGGTGTCGGTGGTGCCGGAGACGTCCTCACCGTTGGCGATCTTGACCGCGACCTCCGCGGCGGTCTCGGCCTCGATCGGGATCGGCTTGTAGATCGTCATCGCCTGCTGGCCGGCCACGATCCGCTGGATCGCGGCGAGCTCGGCGTCCTGGCCGGTGACCGGGGGGAGCTTGGACCGGTCGACGCCGGCGCCGGTCAGGGCGGCGATGACACCGCCGGCCTGGCCGTCGTTGGCGGCGTAGACGCCCTGCACCTCGGAGGGGTCGAAGTTGGCCAGCTGGTCGGTGACGAACTGCTGGGCGTTCTCCGGGCTCCAGTCGGGGTTGTCGAACTCCTCGAGGATCTCGACGTTGCTGGCGTCGATGACGCTGTGGGCGCCGGCCTTGAACTGGGCGGCGTTGGGGTCGGAGGGGGCACCGTTGAGCATCAGGATGCTGCCCTGGTCGCCCATCGCCTCGACCAGGGCCTCACCCTGCATCTTGCCGACGGTCTCGTTGTCGAAGGACATGTAGTAGTCGGCCTCGGCGATGAAGCGGTCGTAGGCGATGACCGGGATGTCCTCGGCCTGGGCCGACTCGACCATGCCGCCGGCCCCGGCGCCGTTGACCGGGTCGAGCACGATCACGGCGGCGCCCTCGCTGATCGCGGTGTCGACCTGCTGGGCCTGCTTGGTCTCGTCCTGGTCGGCGTTGAAGTAGGAGACCTCGCAGGCCTCGCACAGCTCGGCGACCTTGGCCTCGAAGAGCGGCTTGTCGAACTGCTCGTAGCGGGTGGTCTTGGACTCGGGCAGCAGCAGCGCGATCGTCTGGCCGTCGCCGCCGTCACCGCCGTCGCCACCGGTCTGGGCGTCGTTGGCACCGCAGGCGGTGGCGCCCAGGGCGAACAGCGACGTCACGCCGACGACGCCGATGCGGGTGAAGGAAGTGGACACGATGGATCTCCTCGTGAGGTTCGGGGCAGCAGCCCGGGTGTGCATCGAGTGTCGAGGGTCACAGCGTTTGCCGTCAAGAGTTGAAGACAAAATGTGGATATCGGCCGATTCTCGACGGTTTGTCAACAAGTCTTGACCGCAAGCGCGAGAACCGTCAGGGTTCAGCCATGTCTCCGAGCCGATCCGCCGCGCCGGGCTCGACGGCGTCGCTGCGCACCGCCAACCAGCACCGGGTGCTCGACGTGCTGAGGGGTGGAGGCGAGGGTGCCGGTGAGGAGAACGGCGCCACCGGGCCGGCCCACACCCAGGCCGAGCTGGCGCGGCTGACGGGCCTGGCCCCGGCCACGGTGTCCAACATCGTCCGCGAGCTGACCGCCTCGGGCCTGCTCGACTCCGTGCCCGGGAGCGGCCGTCGCGGCTCGTCGGTCCGGCTCGCCGAGACCGCCGGCGTGGTGGCCGGCATCGACTTCGGGCACGCCCACGTCGCCGTCGCCGTCGGCGACCTGAGCGGGCGGGTGCTCGCGGAGGAGCGGGTCCCGCTGGCCGAGCCGCTCGCCCACGAGGAGGCGCTGGGCCGGGCCGCGGCGATCCTCGACCGACTGCTCGACGGGCGCGGCCCGCTGCGCCACGCGGGGCTGGGGCTGCCCGCGCCGGTGGTCAACAACGTCGTGAAGTCCTCGGCCATCTTCCCGGGGTGGGACGGGGTCGACAGCAGCCAGAGCGCCTCCGCCGTGCTCGGGGTCCCCGTGCAGGTCGAGAACGACGCCAACCTCGGCGCACTCGCCGAGCACCGGCAGGGCGAGGGCCGCGGCCACAGCAGCCTGGTCTACGTGAAGATCGCCAGCGGCGTGGGCGCCGGCATCGTCATCAACGACCAGCTCTTCCACGGCGCCGACGGGACCGCCGGCGAGATCGGCCACCTCACGATCGACGAGCAGGGGCCGATGTGCCGCTGCGGCAGCCGCGGCTGCCTCGAGACCTACACCTCCGCCGAGCACATCGCCCGGCTGGTCGCGACCACGATCCCCGACGCCACCCTGCAGGACGTCGTCGACGAGGCCCGGGGCGGCACGGTGTCGGCGCAGCGGGCCCTCGAGGACGCCGGGCTCCACCTCGGCTGGGCGCTGGCCAGCCTCGCCAACCTGCTCAACCCCTCGATCATCGTCGTGGGCGGGCGGATGGCCGCCGCGGGCGACCTGCTGCTCGAGCCCGCCCGCACCGGGCTGCGGCGCCACGCCCTCGACTCGGTCGCCCAGACCCCCATCGTCGGCAGCTCCCTCGGCGACCGGGCCAGCCTGGTCGGCGCGGTCCTGCTCGCGGCCGACCACACCGAGCTGGTCACCGGCTGAGCGCCACGGCGTCGAGCAGCGCGGCCAGCGGTGCGGGCGTCGTGCCCTCCTCCAGCCGCGCGGCCAACGCTTCGGCCAACAGCGCCTTGCGCCCGGAGCCCGCGCCCGCGAACCGGCGCACCTGCGAGACCAGGTCGCGGTCGCGCCAGCCGGGCTGGCCCTGGAAGACCCGGAAGGACGGCAGCACGCCGGTCGCCTCGACCACCTCGAGCACGACCCCCGCCGGCAGCGCGCGCAGCAGCTCCTCCTCCAGGTCGCGCTCGCACACGAACACCCCGGCCAGCGGCGGCTCGAGCTTCTCGAGGTAACGGCGCTCCCCTGCGTCCCCGAGCCCGAGCAGCACGACCCCGGGGTGCTCGGCGAGCAGCGCCGTGGCGTACCTGCGGACGTTGGTGATGCCGCCCATCGGCACGACCTCGGGCCTCAACCCCCGCCGCTGCGCGAGCAGCCGGACGACGAGGGCATCGCTGTGACCCTCGACGAGGACGACGACACGCGGCACGCCGCCAGCCTGCCACGTGGGCCACCTGCCGGGGTGGTTCGCGGCAACCGGCCCGGACGCCTACCGTGGCGGACATGTCTTCCCCGCAGCACCACCCCGGCCAGCACCCCGGCACTGTCCTCCTCGACGTCGACGGGACGCTCGTGGACTCCGTCTACCTGCACGTGCGCGCCTGGGCGACGGCCTTCCACCGGGTGGGACACCTGGTGCCCTCCCACGTCGTGCACGCCGCGATCGGGATGGGTGGTGACCGGCTGGTCGCCCACGTCACCAACGACGCCACCGAGCAGGCGCTCGGCGACACCATCCGGGAGACCCACCTCGAGCTCTTCCGCGCCTCGCTCGACGAGGTGCGACCGACCCGTGGCGCCGCCGAGCTGGTGCAGGAGCTGCGCCACCGCGGGCACGAGCTGGCGGTCGCCAGCTCCGCCGACCCCTCGCTGACCGACGACCTGCTGATCATCGCGGGCGTCGACGGGCTGCTGTCGCACGTGGTGCACAGCGGCGACGTCGAGGCCTCCAAGCCCCACCCCGAGGTCGCCGAGAAGGCCGCCTCCCGCGGTGACCAGGCGGCGCTGCTGATGATCGGGGACGCCCCGTGGGACGCGCGGGCCGCCGCCGACGCGGGCATCCCCTGCGTCGGGGTCCGCACCGGCGGGTTCAGCGACCAGGTGCTGCTGGACGCGGGCATGGTGCGGGTCCTCGAGGACCCGTCCGAGGTGCTCGAGGCCTGGGACTCGCTGCGCTGAGGCCGGCCCGGGCGGGGTCAGCGGTCGCGCAGCGCCTCGACCAGCTCGTCCTTGGTCATCTGCGAGCGACCCTCGACGTCGAGCTCGGCGGCGCGGTCGCGGAGCTCCTCGACCGTCCACTCCTCGTACGCCGGTGAGGAACCGCCTCGTCGGCCCATCTCCGAGCGGGAGGTGTTGGCGGCCGCGTTGGCGATCCGCGCGGACTTCTCCTTGCTGTTGCCCTCGTCGCGGAGCTTCTCGTAGAGCTCGTCGTCCTTCACGCTGGGGCCGGGCTTCTTCTCGGGCACGGTGAACTCCTCTCGTCAGGCTCCTCCCACCGTGCCACGGCCGGGCAACGCCCGCCTCACCCCTGACGGCTACCGGTCGCGGTGGTAGACCTGCGACCCCCGCGACCAGGCCGAGACCACCTCCGCGGAGCCGATCCGGTCCTCGTGGAGGTCGTAGGGGTCCCGGTCGAGCACCACGACGTCCGCCGAGGCCCCCAGCCGGAGGTTGCCCGAGTCCTCCTGGTGGTTGGCGTGGGCGGCGCCGCTCGTGTACGCCTGCAGCGCCTGGGTCAGCGTGAGCCCCTGGTCCTCGCGCATCGGGGGCTCCTCGTCGCTCTCGTCGGTGTCCCGCGAGGAGCGGTTGACGAGCACGTGGATGGCCTCCATCGGGTCGGGAGGGTTGATCGGCCAGTCCGAGCCGCCGGCCACGAGGGCGCCGCTGGTGAGGATGTCGGCGAACGGGTACTGCCAGTCCAGCCGCTCCTGGTCGAGGTAGGGCTCCACCATCTGCACCGCAGGCGTGTTCTCGCGTGCCCACATCCCCTCGACGTTCGCGATCGCCCCGAGCAGCCGGAACCGGTTGCGGTCACGGGGTGCGACCAGCTGCAGATGGGCCAGCTGGTGACGCTGGTGGCTCCACCCGTTGTGCCGCCGCGCAGCGGCGATCGCGTCCAGGGAGGTCCGCACCGCCCGGTCGCCCAGCGCGTGGAAGTGCGCCTGGAACCCCGCCGCGTCGAGGGCGACGACGGCCTCGTCGAGCTGGTCGGGCTCGAGGAAGGTGATGCCCCGCTCGCCCCCGCGGCACGGGCAGCAGGCGCCGCCGAGGTAGGGCTCGTCGACCGCCATCGTGAAGGTCTCCGAGACGCCGTCGACCATCAGCTTGACCGAGCCCGCGTCCAGCCCCGCCTCGGCGAGCCGCTCCCGTTCGGCCCGGAGGTCCTCGAGCTGCTCCACGCCGCGGTGGCGGTCCCACCACAGCGCGAGCCGCACCCGGGCGGTGAGATCCCCGGCGGCCACGAGGTCCAGGTAGGCCTGGGTCGGGTCGTCGATGCCGGCGTACCCGCCGACGAGGGCGTCCTGCCAGCCGACGATCCCCCAGGAGTGCAGGTGGGCCTGGGCGTCGCGCAGCGCCGCCGCCTTCTCCTCGCGGGTGGTGTCGACGAGCCGGTGCACCAGCTGGGCGGCGGCCTCGCGCAACGTGCCGGTGGGGTTGCCGTCCTCGTCCCGCTCGATCCACCCGTCGGACGGGTCGGGGGTGTCCCGGTCGATGCCGGCGAGCTCCAGCGCCCGGGTGTTGACCCACGCGTTGTGGTGGTCGTTGCTGGGCAGGAACGCCGGGCGGTGGGGCACGACCCGGTCCAGCATCGCGGCCGTCGGGCCGGTCCGCTGGTCGAAGTGGTCCAGCGACCAGCCGCCGGCACGGAACCAGGTGTCCTCCGGCAGGTCCTGCTCGGCCACCGCGCCCGCGATGGCGTCCAGGCACTCCTCGGCGTCGGCGCAGTCGGTGAGCAGCACGTTGCGCAGCTCCAGGCCGCCGATCAGGGGGTGGAGGTGGGCGTCGTGGAAGGCCGGCATCACCAGCCCGCCCCGGGCGTCGTACTCCTCGACCCGGCCGCCGCCCGCCGACATCGCCTCGCGGACCCGGTCCAGGGGACCCACGGCGTGGATCATCTCGCCCCGCACCCCCACGGCGTGGTCGTGGTGGTAGGCCAGTCCGTCGAAGAGCCGCCCGTTGGCGAAGATCATGTCGGTCACAGCCGCACCCTAGGTGCCTCGATCACTCCCACTCGCCCCGGATCCACGCGACGACCAGCCGACCCAGCCCGGTGGGGCGGGTGTCCTCGAGGTCGGTGATCCATCCGGACGCCGTGAGCATCCCCCAGCCGTGACCGGAGGAGGTGCGCACGAACCGGCTCGGCTCTCCCGGGCTGACCTCGGTCGCCCGCCGCAGCGCCGAGGCGCTGATGCCGTCGTCGCCGGGCCACGCGGCGGCGAGGAACGGTACGTCGATCCGCGGCGCCGCCCGTCGCAGCGGTGCCACCCCGGCCCACTCCGCGGGTCCGGACAGGTCGACGACCGCGTCCACGTCCACCTCAGGCGCGGTCGCCGCGACGATCGAGCCCCCCATCGAGGCGCCCACCAGGGTCACCCGCCGCGCCCCGTGGTCGCGCGCCCAGTCGACGGTCGACCCCAGCCACGCCGCGGCGTCGTCGTTCACCTCCTGCGAGCACACCGACTCGCCGTACCCGCACGCGTCCACGAGCACCAGCCGCACCCCCTGCTCGGCCGCCCACGCGGCGTAGGGCACCCAGCCGCAGAGCGCCGAGGACCCGACCTGGTGGACCATCACCGCGACGTCCGGCCCCGCGCCGAGCTCGGCCGCCACCAGCCCCGTCTCCCGGTCGTCCCCGGGGATCACGAAGGTCCGCCCCGGGACCGGGTGTCCGCACCGCTGGCGCAGCGACCCGACCTCCGGGGTCTCGACCTGCGCGGCCCCGGGCGGCGTGGCGGGAGCCGTCGAGGTCGGGGGCGACCGGGTCTCCCGCGTCCCCTCCGTGTCCTTCGGCTCCGCTGACGACGTGCACGCGCCGAGCGCGAGCGCGCCCACCAGACCGACCGCCACCCACCGCCTCCGTCTCACGGGTCGATGGTGCCGCATCACGATGATCTCGGCAGCCGCCGCCGACGCGAGGCGCCACGGCTCGCTGGCCGGAAGGGCCACCGGCGCGTCCCGCAGGGCTCGGTGTCGCTCACCGGGTCAGCGCGGCCTCGCCGTCCAGCCGGGTGAGCTTGTCGGGGTTGCGCATCGCGAAGATCCGCGTGATCCGGCCGTCCTCGACGACCACGCTCACGATCGTCGTGCCGCCCACCTCGTCGACGATCCGCACGCCGAGAGCACCGTTGAGTCTGATGGTCCCGATCACCGGATTGACGGAGACCGCGGGGAACGGCCGCAGCAGGTTCGCCACCTTCTTCGCACCGACCACGGGCACCCGCACGGCCTGCGCGATCCCGCCGCCGTCCGCGAGGAGCACCACCTCCGGGGCGAGCACGTCCATCAGGCCCTGCACGTCGCCGGCCGTGACGGCGGCGACGAACCGTTCCACGACCCGCTGCTGCTCGGTGCGGTCGACCTGCATGCGCGGCCGTCGCGCGGCCACGTGCTCCCTGGCCCGGTGGGCCACCTGGCGGACCGCCGCCTGCGACTTGCCCACCGCGTCCGCGATCTCGTCGTACGGCACGTCGAACACCTCGCGCAACACGAACACCGCGCGCTCGGTCGGCGTGAGGGTCTCGAGCACGGTGAGCATCGCGATCGAGACACCCTCGGACAGCTCGACGTCGTCGGCCACGTCCGGACTGGTGAGCAGCGGCTCGGGCAGCCACTCGCCGACGTACTCCTCACGCCGTCGGGCGAGCGTCCGGAGCCGGTTCAGGGACTGACGGGTGACCGAGCGGACCAGGTAGGCGCGCGGGTGCTGCACCTCCTCCTGGTCGATCGCCGCCCACCGTAGCCAGGTCTCCTGGACGACGTCCTCCGCATCGGCAGCGGAGCCGAGCATCTCGTAGGCGACGGTGAACAGCAGGCTGCGATGAGCGACGAACGGATCGACGCTCATGCGGGGGACGCTACCTCGGGCCGTTCCGTGAGGGGTGCGAGGTCGCAGGCGGCCGCGAAGCCCTCCGCCTCGATCCCGAGCGCGACGTTGCCCCGGGTGGTGAGGTTCGCGAACCCGATCACCGAGGTCAGCTCGACGAGCGCCGCTGGGCCGAGCTGGCGGAGCAGGCTGGCAGCCATCTCGTCAGTGACCGTCGGCGGTGTGTTGCTGATCGCCTCGGCGTAGGCGAAGACCTCTCGCTCCAGCGGCGTGAAGACCTCAGACTCCCGCCAGCGCGGGATCTCCCGTGCCCGATCGACGTCCAGCCCTTCGTTGAACACCACGAAGTAGTTGAAGTCCAGGCACCACGAGCAGCCGACGTAGGACGCCACCGCCATGTGCGCGTACGACTTCAGCGTCTGGTCGCACTCGTCCCACTTCTGCAGCTTCTGGCCGAAGCCCATCGATGCCTTCATGACCGGCACGTGGTGCCACATCACTCCGAGCGACTCCGGCACCCGTCCGAACATCCGCTTGCTGAACGTCTTGACGACTGCTCCGTACAGGCCAGTGATCTCCGTGGCCGGGATCCGGGTGGTCATGGCTCCTCCTAGGTGTCGAGCGTGTTGTCGACATCGAGACACCGGCCGGGCTCACCGTGTGACAACCGGACCTTCGAGCCGCTCGACGGCGACGTCGGGGGACCGCCACGGTCAGCCGGCAGCGGCGAGTGCGGCCAGCCCCAGGTACAGGACACCGACCAGCCACCACAGCGGGCTGGCACCGATCACGGCGTCGCCGCGCCCGGTGAGGAGGGACGCCACCAGGAGGTAGCAGCCGTCACAGACGACGGCGACGGCAACGATCCCGAGCCCGAGAAGCGCCAGGTGGGTCGTCGACGCCCCGTGCCCGGGCGCGAGGAACTGGGGCAGGAACGCGACGAAGAAGAGCACCGTCTTGGGGTTCAGGGCGTCGACGACGAAGGCCTCCGCGAAGAGTCGCCGCCCGGTCCGGGTCGCTCGGACGGGTTCCCCCACGGCCGCACGGTCGGGGCGCCTCGAACCCAGGTGCCGTACGCCGAGCACCAGCAGGTACGCCGCGCCGCCGTATCGCAGACCGGCGAGGGCCAGGTCGGACGTGGCCACGGCCGCCGCCAGGCCGGTGGACGCGATGAGGAGATGCAGGACCAGTCCGGACTCGAGCCCCAGCATCGTGACGACGCCCGCCGCGCGGCCACCCTCGAGCGTCCGGGCAACGACGAAGACGACCGTCGGACCGGGCACGGCCATGATCACGAACGTGGCGGCGAGGAACAGACCGAGCTCGGTCGTGGTCACGAGAACGGGGGTGGCTGGGTCCGGACGTCACCGGACGGGGTCGCGCTCACATCGGGGCGACCCAGTCCCGTGAGGACGCCGTCGCCGCCCGCGTCGAGGCCCGGGCGGGTCCGACGGGTCGCGACGATGTCGACCAACGGCCACGCCACCACAGTCGGGCAGTCGTGCGGGCACGTCGCCGGCTCCGGGCGGTGTGGCGCCGCGGTGCGGACGAGGTGGTGGGGAACCCGCGGCCCACGAGGGACGCCAGGGCGATCGGAGCCTTCATGCCTGTTCTCCTCCTGGGGACTGGGTAGGCGGGACGGGTGGGTCCGGGGACGCGGCAAGCGGCCGTCCGGCTGCCCTCTGTTACCGGTATAGACCGTATACCGGTAACATTGCTGCCGCAACCGGTAAACTGTCTATGCTGGTGTCGCCCCCGGGTCGAACCGCCTGGGTCGCTGGAAGGAGGCACGTCAATGGCCGCTGATACCTCACCGCGCCCCCGGCTGGCCGCGCCCCCCGAGCACGTCGACCTGCTGGTCGCGTTCGCGAACTCGGTGGACACCGACGAGGGCACCGACGACCTGACCCTCCCCCGCGAGCTGGAGAGCTGGCTCCGCGCGCACGACCTGCTTCCAGGTCCCGGGCGTGCCACGGCCGACGACCTCGCTCTCGCCCTGACCCTCCGCGCGGGCCTGAAGCAGGCGTTCGCTGACAACCACGAGCGCTCGGCCACCGACCGGGGCCAGCCCCGTTCCCTCCAGGCGGCGGCGGCGGAGCTCCCCCTCACGCTGGGCGGCACCACCACCCACCCGCGACTGGTGCCCGTGCACGACGGGGTGCGCGGCGGCCTCAGCCTGCTGCTGGTCGCCGTCCACGCCGCAGCTGGCGACAGCACCTGGCGGCGCCTCAAGATCTGCGCGGACGACGAGTGCGGCTGGGCGTTCTTCGACGCCTCGAAGAACCAGTCCCGCACCTGGTGCGAGTGGGGATGCGGCAATCGCGCCAAGACCCGCAGCTACCGCGCACGGCAGCGCGCCGAGGCTCCACGGCCGCAGTGAGGAGCTCGGCCTCGCATCTCCGAGGCTCTGGACCGGGTGCGGGAGGTCTCGGTCAGCGGGCTCGCCCTCACCCTCGGACGCGCCCAGGGGCCCGAGCCGTACACCGCACTCACGGGAGGAGGCCAGCCCGGCCTGGTCGGCCCGGGCGAGCGTCGCTGACGCCACCACCTTCAGCGGGTCGGTTCCCCAGCAGCTGCAGGCCGCTCGCTATGAGGCCGCGGCACACGTGGCGAGGATCCTCGACCGTCTCCCCGAGCGGGAACGGCAGATGTTGCAGGTGATGTCCGAGCTCCCCGGAGGAGCGGCGGCTGACCGTGATCGTGCGCGGGATGGGGTTCGACAGCGTCACCCAGGCAGGACCGACTGCCCGGCGTCTCGACACGGTGCGCGGCATCATCGGCCGCGGCAGTCGCTACACCTTCCGGCACCGTGCCATCGAGGCCTACCTCACCTCGAGCTGGCCCCACTCCCCCGCCTGATCGGTCCACGGCCGTGACCTGGCGGGCAGCGGCGCAGGAGCGCGAAGGCACCCAGCCACGGGATCCGGGCTGGGCCGGCTCGTCGGCCGCGCGCACGCACAGGCCGAGGTGCGGTCCAGGTGACTCGAAGCACCGACGCGCCGATTCTTCGAATCGAGCGTCGAGCCGCACGCGTCGGCGGCAGGATCGTCCCGTGACCGACACTCCGCTGACCGCTCGCTGGGTCGCCACCCGTGACTCGGCCCCGCAGGCCGCGGGCGCCTTCTCGAGGCTGACCCTCCGCCGGCCGCGCTGGTGGGTGTTCGTCGCCGTTGTCGAGCTGCTGGGTGCTGTCCTGGTCGGGCTCTCCGTCGACGAGCGCCACGCCGACGTGACGCGCCTGCTGTGGGGGCTCGTGTACGCACTCGTTCCCACGCTCGGCATCGCTGGCCTCGTCCTGGGGATCGGCTATCTCCTGAATCGGCGACTCTTCCGTCAGCGGCTGCGCGAGGGCGTGGTGCTCGAGTCAGTCATCGGCGAGCGTTCCCTGGTGCTGCGCGGCCCCGTGGCTGAGACCACGTTGTCGTTCGACGGGATCGCATCGCTTCGATCCAGTGGCGGTTGGGTCTTCCTCCAGCAGACAGGGTCCCCGGTCCTGGGCGTCTGGCCCGCGGAGTTGTTCCCACCGTCCGACCTTGCCCGTATGGCCAGCGCCATCGACATGCGCACGTCGTAGCCGCTCGGGAGCGGGAGAGGCGCCATCGCTCGCGGGCACCTCGACCGAGACTCGTCCGAACCCGGCCGTGACGTCAGGGGAACCAGCAGCTGCCGTCAGCACGGCGTCGCGCGACCGCTCGAGGCCGATGCCGAGTCCGAGGTCACGGTCTCCTCTGTGCGGACGCGAGCCGTCCGTTCGCGTCGCGCCAGGCCTGCACCATCGAGAAGCCCCCGTGTCCCTCACCCTCGTCCACCAGCAGGGTCGAGTCGGGCCACCTCTGGTGGAGCTCCCACGCTGTCCGGAGCGGTGAGGAGACGTCGCGGCGGCCGTGGATGAGCACTCCGGGGATCCCCCGGAGCCGGTCCGTGCGATCCAGGATCGGCGGGTGGCAGAAGCCGTCATGGGACCAGTAGTGGGCGGTGAGCCTCGAGAAGGCGTGCCGGAACCGGTCGTCGGCCCAGCGCGGGTCCCGGTGAAGTCCACCCGCGCCGATCGAGACGTGCGTGTCCTCCCACAGCGCCCACTCCTGGGAGGCGGCCTCGCGGACCGACTCCTCGGGTGAGGCCATCAGCTGCGCGTAGGCGTCGATCAGTCGGCCGTCGCCGCGGCGGTAGCCGACACCGGCGTGCTCGGCGTGGCTGGCGAAGCGGTCCCAGGCCTCCGGAAACATCATGCCGACACCTTCGGTGATCCACTCGACCTCGCGTCGGCTGGTGGTGGTGACGGCGTACAGGACGATGCCCAGGACCCGGTCGGGGTGGGCTTGCGCGTAGGCCAGGGCGAGCGTCGAGCCCCACGAGGCTCCGTTGACCAGCCACGCAGGGACCCCGAGGTGGGTGCGGAGGTGCTCGATGTCCTCGATCAGCTGCGTCGTGGTCTGTCCGTCCAGGGTCACCGACGGGTCCGAGGCGTGCGGTGTCGAACGTCCGCAGCCACGCTGCTCGAAACCGATGACACGCGTGGTCGTGAGGTCGAACCGTTCGCGGTACCGGCTCGCCCCCAGTCCACCTCCCGGTCCCCCGTGGAGGTAGAGCGCGGGAACGCCTGCGGGTGAGCCCCACTCCTCCCAGTAGAGCCGGTCTCCGCCGCTGACCTCCAGCATCCCCTGCGCCACCGGCACGTCCTCGTGTCCCACCGCTCCAGCCAACACCGCACCTTCCCGTCGCGCCAACCCGGGCTCCACCGCCATCCACGCGAGGCAGGGTGATCGCTCACGCACGCCCGCTGCGCTCTCTCGACAGCTGATCCGGGAAGAACGCAACCTGGCGGAAGCCGTGCGCGTCTGAGAGTCATCACCGCGAGCTCGCCCGTCCTCGGGGGTGCCGTCCCAGCACTGCACCCGCAGGTGGCACGGCGACGGATCCAGGCACTCGCGCCATGACGAAAGGGGTGGACCGTGACTGAGTTCGAGACCCACGTGCAGGGTCAGCTGCTACATCTTCGGCAGCAGCTGGACGCGGCGGTCGCCTCAGACGAGCCCGACCAGGTCGCGAGTCTCTCGTTTCAGATAGCCGACCTGCAGCGTCTGAGTCGCGACAACGGACGATAGGCGGACGGACGTTGCCACGGACGCTGCCACGATGCATCACCTGTCCCGGCGAAGCCCCCATACTCATGGCATGCGGCTAGGACAACCGACGCAGGAGGGGGCCGTCGGCCACTCCTCTTCGGCATCGCTCGGCCGGGCGGCGCTCCTCGGCCTCGCCGCGCAGGCGATCGGCGCGCTGGTCATCTGGGCGATCGTGGACGACACCACAGGCCGGACTTGGTCCACCAGCGACTTCGAAGAGTGGCTGAAGATCAGCATCGCCGTGGCGGCCATGCTGGCGGCGCTCGGTGGCGGCGTGACGCGGCGCGGGGCGATCGGCGTGGCTGTCCTGTTGGGCTGCCTGCTGACGACTGCGCTCGGGTGCACCGTGTTCGTCGGCTACGCGGTGATGAACTCCGCCTAGGTGCACCCGGTCAGACGTCACCTCGTCGACGATGGCGACGCACGCCTGGTCGGGCCCCCGATAGCCTCGACGCCGGAGGGCAGCACGAGAGAGAAAGCCCCCGATCTGCATCGCTGCAGGTCAGGGGCCGAACTCGGAGCCGCCTGTCGGAATCGAACCGACGACCTATTCATTACGAGTGAATCGCTCTACCGACTGAGCTAAGGCGGCGTGCTGCCGGACGTCGTGCACCACGACCCGGACAACCCGGGGAAGTGTACGGAGGCCGCAGCCACGCCGCCAAACCGCGGTGCGCGGCGGTGGTCGGCTCAGGCAGCGACGGCGGTGCGGACGTCCTCGGCGCGCCGGCCGGTGAGCTTGGTCTGCTCGGAGCCGCACCAGCAGCGGAAGGACACCACGATGCCCAGCTCGTGGTTGGTGAGGTCGGTGACCTGGCTGCTGAAGATCAGCTGGGTGCGGTCGCAGTCGGTGCAGTGGTGGCTGAACACGGGATCCTCCTCCGGGGGGATGGGGTCTACTTGAACGACTCCATTCTCTGGCAACGGAAGACATAGAGGTAGTCTCCGTTTCCAGAAGGACCTCAAGGAGATGCCTATATGTTCTCGCTCCATCAGCTGCGCTGCTTCCTCGCCACCTACGAGTACGGCTCACTCACCGCCGCGGCCGAGGAGCTCGGCTACGCCCAGCCCTCGATCTCCGAGCAGATCCGGTCGCTGGAGAAGTCCTGCGGGGCCCAGCTCTTCCGCCGGGTCGGCCGGGGCGTGGTCCCCACCACCGTCGCCGACGCGCTGCGTCCGCACGCCGAGCGCACGCTCGCCTCCGCAGAGGAGGCGCGGCGTGCCGTGCAGAGCGTCACCACCTTCGAGACCGGCACGATCCGGTTCGGCATGTTCGGCACCGCCCGGCTCTACGCCGGAGCCGGGCTGGTCGCCGACGTGCTCCGGCAACACCCCGGCGTCCGGGTCGAGCTGATCGGGCAGAACTCCAACGAGGTCCAGGACGAGCTGCGGCGGGGTCGGCTGGAGGCGGCGATGATCGCCGTCCCCACCGTGAGCAGCGAGGGCATGGCCGTGACTCCGGTGGCCCGCGACGAGCTGGTCTACATCAGCGCCGACCCCGAGCGGCTGACCTCGCCGGTCACCGCGCTGCGGCTCTCGCAGGCCTCGCTGGTGATGCCGGAGACGACGTGGCGCGCCGACGACTCCACCCGGACCATCCTGCGCCAGCTGCTCCACGAGACCGGCCGCAACCCGACGACGCGGATCGAGGTCGAGGACGTGGAGACCGCGGTGGAGCTGGTGGGGATGGGGTTCGCCGACTCGGTCATCCCGCGCGGTGCCGCCGAGCAGCTGCTGCCCCGGCTCGCGCCCGGAGCGGGGCTCGCCTCGCTGCGCCCCCGGCAGTTCGACACCCTCGCCATCGTGCACCGCGCCGGCGCCACGCTCTCCCCCGCGGCCCGGTTGATGATCGAGCTGGCGACCAGGCGGATCCAGGCGATCGCCGAGCCCGTCAGCCCGCGCTGAGGATCAGCAGGCCAGGCCGTCCTGCGGCACGGTGCCCTCCAGCAGGTAGTCCTCGACCGCGTCGTCGACGCAGGCGTTGCCGACGTGGTAGCCGGTGTGCCCGTCACCGTCGCGGCTCACCAGTACCCCCGACTCCAGCTGCTCGGCCAGCGCCTCGGACCACGCGAAGGGCGTCGCCGGGTCGCGGGTGGTGCCGACGACCACGATCGGCGCCGCACCCGCCCCGTCGATGCTGAGCGGCGGCTCGGTCGACGTCGCCACCTGGCCGCTGCACCCCACCAGGCCCCAGGCGAACACCTCTCCGAGCGAGGGCGAGGCCTCCCGGAAGGCCGGGACCTCGGCCGCGACCCGCTCCGGCGGCACCGAGGAGGGGTCGTCGAGGCAGCTGATCGCGGGGAACGCCTCGGAGGAGTTGTCGCCGTAGCTGCCGTCGGGGAGCCGTGAGGCGTAGGCGTCGGCCAGGCTGAGCAGCACGTCGCCGTTCCCCTCGAAGCCCGACCGCAGCCCGGCGCTGAGGACGTACCAGTTGGCCCGGTTGTAGAGCGGGGTGATCAGCCCGTAGAACGCCAGGCCCGTGGTGAGGTCGCGGCCGCTGGTGGTCGGGAGCGGCTGCTCGTCGACCTCGGCGAGGAACTGCGTGATCCGGTCCAGGCCGCCCTGGACCGAGTCACCGAGAAAACAGCCGTCGACCTCCTCGACGCAGTGGGTGACGTAGGCGCGCAGCGCGGTCTCGAAGCCGCGCGCCTGCTCCAGGCTGATCAGGCGCGACGGCAGCGAGACGTCGACGCCGCCGTCGAGCACCAGCCGGCCGACCCGTCGCGGGAACAGCTCGGCGTAGGTCGCACCGAGCTTGGTGCCGTAGGAGGCGCCGAAGTAGTCGAGGTGCCGCTGGCCGAGCGCGGCGCGCAGCACGTCCATGTCGCGGGCCGCCTCGACCGTCGAGACGTGCGCCGCCAGTCCGGCGTCGTCGCGGACGCAACCCCGACCGAGCTGCTCGACGCCGTCGACCAGCGCCGTCACCTCGGCCCCGGTGTCCGGGCTCGGGTCGGCGGCGAGGTAGGCGTCCAGCTCGGCGTCGGAGAGGCAGTCGACCGGGGCGCTCCGCCCCGTGCCGCGGGGGTCGAAGCCGACCACGTCGTAGTGCTGGCGCACCCGCTCGCCGAAGACGTCGACCGCCCGGGCGGCGTACGCGGTGCCGGGTGAGCCCGGTCCGCCGGGGTTGACCACCAGCGAGGCCCGGCGCTCGCCGGTCGCCGGCACCCGCAGCACGGCGATCTCGATCGTGCGGCCCCCAGGGCGGTCGTAGTCGAGGGGCACCTCGAGCCGCGCGCACTCGTGGTCGCCGCACGCCTGCCAGCTCAGCCCCTGGTCGTAGAACGTCGCGAGCGCACGCCGCGGCGGCTCGTCGGCGCCGGCCTCGACCGGGGGCGGCGGCCCCACCTCGACGGGGGTGGACCCGTCGTCGCTGCCCGAGGGCAGCGCTGCGAACAGGTAGCTCGCGCCGGCCGCCACGACGGCGACGACGAGCAGGACCGCGACCAGCCGCCTCACCGGCGTGCCCCGTCGGGCAGCTTCAGCGCCAGCATCATCGACTCCAGGGCCAGCGGGACGGGCACGTTGAACTCCAGCATCTGCTCGCGGGCCTCGAAGATCCAGCCGATCCGGCGCAGGTTGAGCTCGGCGCTGGACCGCTCGGCCAGGGTGGTGATCTCGGCGCGGCGACCCTCGTTGACCAGGTCGCCCGGCGCCCCGGCGGCGATCGCGATCGCGTCGCGGTAGACCGAGGCCAGGTCCATCAGGGCGCGGTCGACGACGTCGAGGTGACGTCGCTTGGCCCGGGTCTTCTGGGCCTTCTCCAGGGCGGACAGCGCGGGGGCGTACTCCCGGGGGCGGCGGCCGCGCTCGACCACCCCGTAGGACTCGGCGAGGTCCTGCCGCTCGCGGGTGTCGAGCGCACCGGTGATGGCGTCGGCCTCCGCCTTGCTGGTCTCGGTGAGCGTGGTCGCGGCCGTCAGGCACGCGCCCAGCGTGGTCAGCGTCGCCGGCACGGCGACCACCTGCTCGCGCCGGTCCCGCACCTCCTCGTCGCGGGCCAGCGCCCGGGCCCGGCCGATGTGGCCCTGGCTGGCCCGGGCGGCGTACGCCGCGAGGTCGGGCGGCACGTCGTGGGCGCGGACCAGGAAGTCGGCCACGTCGCGGGCGGTCGGCGTCGTGAGCGACACCAGCCGCGACCGCGAGCGGATCGTCGGCAGCACGTCCTCGACCGTGGGCGCGCACAGCATCCACACGGTGCGGTCGGTCGGCTCCTCGATCGCCTTCAGCAGGGCGTTGCAGGCCTGGTCGGTCAGCCGGTCGGCGTCCTCGACGACCATGATCTGCCAGCGGCGGCCCACCGGGGCGAGCGCTGCGCTGCGCACCAGGCCGCGGACCTCGTCCACGCCGATGGAGAGCTTCTCGGTGCGGATCACCCGGATGTCGGCGTGGGAGCCCTTGAGCGCCGTCCGGCACTCGTGGCACTGCCCGCAGCCGTGGGGGTCGCCGTCGCACTGCAGCGCCGCCGCGAACGCGATCGCGGCGTTGGAGCGGCCCGACCCGGGTGGGCCGGTGAACAGCCAGGCGTGGGTCATCCCGTGACCGTCGGCGGCCCGGCGCAGCGCGGTCACGGCGCGGTGCTGCCCGACCAGGTCCTCCCAGACGCTGCCGCGGACGAGCGGCACCTGCGCGGCGGTCATCGACGTGCCTGCCCGAGCAGCGGCTCGACCCGGGCGCGGATGGCGGCGGTCACCTCGTCGACGGCACGGCGGGCGTCGAGGACGAGGTAGTGGTCGGGATCCGCGGCGGCGAGGCCGAGCAGCGACTGCCGCACCCGCTGGTGGTAGTCGAGGTCGCGCTGCTCGATCCGGTCGCGCCCGGTGAACCGGCCCAGCCCCTGCTGCGGCTCGAGGTCGAGCAGCACGGTGAGGTGGGGGCGCAGGTCGTCGGTGGCCCAGCGCAGCATCCGCTCCAGGCCCCCGTCGTCACGGGCGGCCTCCAGCCCCCCGGCGCCCTGGTAGGCCAGCGAGGAGTCGACGTAGCGGTCGGTGACGACCACCTCCCCCCGGGCCAGGGCGGGACGCACCACGGTCTCGACGTGCTCGGCCTTGTCGGCGGCGTAGAGCAGCGCCTCGGTCCGCGGCGCGAGGTCCCCGGTCGCCGGGTCGAGCACGATCCGGCGCAGCTCGCGACCGACCGGGGTGTCCCCCGGCTCGAAGGTGAGACGTACGCCGAAGCCGGCCTCGGTCAGCCAGCCCGCGAGCGCCTTCGCCTGGGTCGACTTCCCCGCCCCCTCGCCGCCCTCGAGGCACACGAACACCCCGGTGTCGGTCCAGGTCGCGGGGGGCTCGGGCAGGCTCACGGGATCACCCTACGGGCGCGCGGTGACGCATGAGCGGGCCGGCCGTCGGCGTCCGTCAGGACTTCTTCGCCGGGGTCTTCTTCGCGGTCTTCTTGGCCGCGGTCTTCTTGGCGGTCTTCTTGGCGGGCGACTTCTTCGCGCCCTTCTTGGCCGTCTTCTTCGCCGTCTTCTTCGCCGGTCCCTTGGCGCGCCGCTCGGCGAGCAGCTCGGCCGCCCGCTCGATGGTGATCGACTCGACCGAGTCGCCCTGGCGCAGGGTGGCGTTGAACTCACCGTCGGTGACGTACTCGCCGAACCGGCCCGACTTCACCACGACCGGCTGCCCGGAGACCGGGTCGTTGCCGAGCTCCTTGAGCGGAGCGGTCGCCGCACCGCGGCCGCGCTGCTTGGGCTGGGCGTAGATCTTCAGCGCCTCCTCGAGCGTGATCGAGAGCAGCTGCGGCTCGGACTCCAGGGAGCGGGAGTCGGTGCCCTTCTTCAGGTACGGCCCGTAGCGGCCGTTCTGGGCGGTGATCTCCTCGCCCGACTCGGGGTCGGTGCCGACGACGCGCGGCAGCGAGAGCAGCAGCACGGCGTCCTCGAGCGTGATCGTGTCCAGGCTCATCGAGGCGAACAGCGAGCCGGTGCGCGGCTTGTCCTTCTTGGGCGCGTCCTCGGGCAGCTGCTCGGTGACGTAGGGGCCGTAGCGGCCGTTCTTGGCCACCACCCGCAGCCCGGTCTCCGGGTGCTCACCGAGCTCGATCTCCTCGCCGGCGGGGTTCGCGAAGAGCTCGCGCGCCTTCGACGGCGTGAGCTCGTCGGGCGGCAGGTCCTCGGGGACGTTGGCCCGCTTCCCGGCGTACGCGCTCTCCTCGGTGCCCTCCAGGTAGGGGCCGTAGCGGCCCACGCGCAGGTTGATGCCGTCCTCGGGCGGCCCGACCGGGAAGGTCGCGAGCTCGCGGGCGTCGATGTCGCCGAGCTCGTTGACCAGGGTCTTGAGACCATCGACGTCGCCGGAGCCGAAGTAGAACTCCGCCAGCTCGCTGGTGCGGTCGCGGCGGCCACCGGCGATGTCGTCGAGGATGTCCTCCATCAGCGCCGTGAACTCGTAGGAGATCTGGCGCGGGAAGTGCTCGACGAGCAGCCTGGTCACGGAGAAGGCCAGCCACGCCGGGACCAGTGCGGTGCCCTTCTTGTAGACGTAGCCGCGGTTGAGGATGGTGCCGATGATCGAGGCGTACGTCGAGGGCCGGCCGATCTGCCGCTCCTCGAGCTCCTTGATCAAGGTGGCCTCGGTGTAGCGCGAGGGCGGCTTGGTGTCGTGGCCGTTGGCGCTGACCGACGCGGCGCTGACGGCGTCACCCTCGGCGACCGCGGGCAGCCGGGTCTCGGCGTCGTCCTTCTGCTTGCCCTCGTCGGTGCCCTCGACGTAGGCCTTGAGGAAGCCGTGGAAGGTGATGACGCGTCCGCTGGCGGAGAACACGACGTCCTCACCGCTGCCGGCCGCGCCGCCGAGCCGGATCGTCACCGACTGGCCGACGGCGTCCTTCATCTGCGAGGCGACGGTGCGCATCCAGATCAGCTCGTAGAGCCGGAACTGCTCGCCGGTGAGGCCGGTCTGCGCGGGGGTCCGGAAGGAGTCACCCGCGGGCCGGATCGCCTCGTGCGCCTCCTGGGCGTTCTTGACCTTGCTCGCGTAGACGCGGGGGGTGTCGGGCAGGTAGTCGGCGCCGTACAGCTCGCGGACCTGGTCGCGGGCGGCACCGACGGCGGCGCTGGACAGCGTCGTCGAGTCGGTGCGCATGTAGGTGATGTGGCCGTTCTCGTAGAGCCGCTGGGCGACCGACATGGTCACGCTGGAGCTCATGCCGAGCTTGCGCGAGGCCTCCTGCTGCAGGGTCGTGGTCCGGAACGGGGCGTACGGCGAGCGACGGTAGGGCTTGGACTCCACCGAGCGGACGTCGAAGGCGGTGTCTCCCAGCCCGGCGGCCAGCGCCTCGGCACGGGCCCGGTCGAGGTGCACCACGCCGGCCTTGCGGGCGCGCTCGGTGAGCTCCCCGTCGTCCCCGAACTCGGCGCCGCGGGCGACCCGGTGGCCGTCGAGGCTGTGCAGCCGGGCCGGGAACATCCGCTGCTCGTGGGCGCTGCCGGCGTCGAAGGTGCCCTCGAGGTCCCAGTACGACGCGACCCGGAACGCCATCCGCTCCTTCTCACGGTCGACGACCAGCCGGGTGGCCACCGACTGCACGCGACCGGCGGAGAGGCCGGACATGACCTTCTTCCACAGCACCGGGCTGACCTCGTAGCCGTAGAGGCGGTCGAGGATCCGGCGGGTCTCCTGGGCCTCGACGAGGTCCATCGCCAGCTCACGGGGGCTCTCGGCGGCGGCCAGGATCGCCGGCTTGGTGATCTCGTGGAAGACCATCCGCTTGACGGGGATGCCCTTCGGCTTCAGCTCGTCGAGCAGGTGCCACGCGATGGCCTCGCCCTCGCGGTCCTCGTCGGTGGCGAGGAAGAGCTCGTCGGCGTCCTTGAGCAGCTTCTTGAGCTTCGTCATGTGCTGCTTCTTGTCGCGCGGCACCACGTAGTGGGGCTCGAAGCCGTGGTCGACGTCGACGGCGAGCCGGGCCCAGGGCTCGTCCTTGATCTTCGCCGGCGTGTCCGCGGCGCTCGTCGGGAGGTCGCGGATGTGGCCGATGGAGGACTCGACGACGTAGCCCGAGCCGAGGTACTCCGCGATCTTGCGGGCCTTGGCGGGCGACTCGACGATGACCAGCTTGTGGGGCACGGGCGGGATTTCTCCTGGGCTGGGGAGCGGGGGCGTACGGCGGATCACGGTAGCGCGAGATGTCAATCCCGCCCTCACCCGCGACCGGCCACGGCTCAGGAGCGGTGCAGGAAGCCCTCCTCGAGCAGCTCCCCGACGACCGGCAGGTACGCCGTCCGCAGCTCCTCGGCGCTCCGGTCCAGCAGCTGGGCGAGGGCGTCGAGCACCTGGCCGACGGTGAGGTCGCCGTCGCAGGCACCCACCAGCGCCGCCTCGACCGTGTCGGCCCGGCGCGCCCGCATCAGGCCCCGCTGCTGGCGCAGCACCACGGCCTCGGGGTCCGCGGCGCCGGGCGGGCCCACCGTCTCCTGCAGCACGTCCGCACGACGCAGCAGCAGCTCGCCGGGATCGACCGTGGTGCCGACGACCTCGCCCCACGCCGCGATCGCGGGTGCGACCGGCTGCTCCACCGCGTGCGGCCAGTCCAGCAGCCGGTGGCTCCCGGGTCGGTCGTCGTCGCGCAGCCGGACGTCGAGCCAGCCGAACCCGATGCCCGTCACGCCCTGCTGCTCCAGCCAGGCCAGCCACGCGTCGTAGCGCTGCAGGTAGTCGGGCGCGCCGTGGACGCCGGCGTCCTTGAGCCAGAGCTCGACGTAGGAGGCGGGGTCGAGCACCTCGCGCTGCACCACCAGGGCGTCGCAGTCCGGACGGAGCCAGCCGGCGAGCCGCTCGTCCCAGGGCCGGTCGCCGAGGACCGCCCAGTTGGCGAGCACCTGCAACCAGCCGCCGGGCTCGAGGTGGGCCGGCGACTCGCGGACGATCCGCTCCACGACCTCGTCGCCGGGCAGGCCGCTGTCGCGGTAGACCAGCCGCCGACCACCCGGCGGGCTGATCACGAAGGGCGGGTTGGTCGCGATCAGGTCGAAACGCTCGCCCGCGACGGGGTCGAGCAGCGACCCGTCGCGCACGTCGAGGTTGTCGACCTCGTTGAGGGCGGCGTTGAGCCGGGTCAGCCGGAGCGCCCGGGCGTTGACGTCGGTGGCGACGACCGTGCCGCTGTGGGCGGCGAGGTGGAGGGCCTGGACGCCGCAGCCGGTGCCGAGGTCGAGGGACCGGCCCACCGGGTGGCGCAGCGTGAGCTGGGCCAGCGACGTCGAGGCCGGGCTGATGCCGAGCACGTGGTCCGCGCCGACCGCGGTCGGGGCGCCGTCCAGGCCGGGCGTGAGGTCGCTCAGCACCCACAGGTCGCGGTCGTCGTCGGCGTAGGGACGGCAGTCGAGCAGCGCCACCACCTCGCCGCCCCGGACCTCGAGCAAGCCGTCTCCGACGAGCTCGTCGACCAGGCCGGGCAGCGCCGCGTCGGCGGCGGCTCGCGGGACGCCGGTCTGGAGCAGGAACAACCGCACCAGGGTCTCCAGCGCGGACCCGCCGCTCGTACGCCGACGCGCCGGCGTCGTCTCGTTGCGCGCGAGCGCGTCGTGGGCCGCGCGGCCGAGCAGCTCGGCGACCCGGTCGTAGGTGTAGTCGGCCTGCTGCAGCGCCTCGCGCAGCCGCGGCTCCCACCCGGTCACGAGCCCACCTCGGCGGGGGCGGCGACCCGCTCGTGGTAGCCGGACACCGGTTCCCCGGCCCGCCAGGCGGCCAGGTCGCCGCGGTAGCGACCGTGGCGCAGCTCGAGCTCGTACCCGGCGTACTCGGGCATGCCGAGGTCGCGGGTGGCGGCGAGCTCGGCCTCGACGTCGTAGGGGACGCGGACGTAGGCGATCGACCAGGGGGCGGGGGCCTCGGAGTCCAGGACGCCCTCGAGGATGCAGTACATCGGGGTGGGGTCGCCCATGCAGTTGCCGACCGAGCCGGTGTTGAAGGCCGTGCGGCCCTCGAGCTGGCACTCGTAGAACGGGTCGTGGGTGTCGCCGTACCCGACCAGGTCCGGCAGCGGGCCGTCCCCGGTGGCCGAGGAGTGGGTGAAGAGCCCCTCGAACTCCGCCTGGGTCCGGACGTAGCGGACCCGGCGGTGGACCGTGTCCTCGCTGGCGTGGAACAACCGCACCCTGCGTCCGCTGAGCCAGAAGTCGTGGCTGAACGGCAGCGACCGCAACCACTCCCCCTGCCCGGGCCCGAGCTGGTCGCGCCACCAGCGCAGCGCCTCGTTGTCGAAGGCGCGGTCGGGGTCGGGCAGGAAGTCGTCCCAGTTGCCGAGCAGGTTGACCTCGCAGCGGGCGCGGCACAGCTCGATGACCTCCCGGCCCCGCGGCCCCTTCCCCACGTAGTCGCCGAGGTTCATCACCCGGGTGATGCCCCGGGCGTCGACGTCGGCGAGCACGGCCTCGAGGGCGGTGAGGTTGCCGTGGACGTCGGAGAGGAGCGCGATCCGTGTCGTCTGGGTCACCCGGCGATCCTCGCACCCGGCCGTTCCGCGGACGCAGCGCGGCCCCGGACGCTCGATGCGTCCGGGGCCGCGAGGCGTGGTGCGGGTCGGTCAGGCGTGGACCGGACCGCCGGGCTCGCTCGCGGGAGCGACCGGGGTGTCGTCGCCACCCTCCATGAGCTGGGACGAGCGTCGCTTCGACACGATGATCGCGCCGACGATCGTCCCAGCCGCCAGCAGCGCGATCACGATGCGCAGCGCGTCGTTCTGGTCGTCACCGACACTCATCGACACGATGGCGCTCGCGATCAGCAGCGAGACCAGGTTCATGACCTTGATCAACGGGTTGATCGACGGGCCGGCGGTGTCCTTGAACGGGTCGCCGACGGTGTCGCCGATGATCGTGGCCTCGTGGGCCAGCGAACCCTTGCCGCCGTGGTGGCCGTCCTCGACCAGCTTCTTGGCGTTGTCCCAGGCCCCACCGGCGTTGGCCAGGAAGACGGCCATCAGCGTTCCGGCGCCGATCGCACCGGCCAGGAAGCCGGCCAGGGCGGTCACGCCGAGACCGAAACCGACCGCGACCGGAGCCAGCACGGCGAGGATGCCGGGCGTGACCAGCTCGCGCAGCGAGTCCTTCGTGACGATGTCGACGACCTTGCCGTACTCCGGACGACCGGTGCCCTCCATGATCCCGGGGATCTCGCGGAACTGGCGACGGACCTCGTAGACGACTGCGCCCGCCGCCCGGGCCACCGCATTGATCGCGAGCCCCGAGAAGAGGAACACCACGGCCGCGCCGAGGAGGACGCCGACGATGACGGCCGGGTTGAACACGCTGAAGTCGAGCAGATAGGCCTCATCGACCCCGATGTTGGCGTCATCCAGCGCTTCGAAGACCGTGGTCGCGTAGGAGCCGAAGAGCGCGGTCGCCGCGAGCACGGCCGTGGCGATCGCGATGCCCTTGGTGATCGCCTTGGTGGTGTTGCCGACCGCGTCGAGCTCGGTGAGGATCTGCGCGCCCTCGGGGCTGACGTCGCCGGACATCTCCGCGATGCCCTGGGCGTTGTCGGAGACCGGGCCGAAGGTGTCCATCGCGACGATGACGCCGACCGTGGTCAGCAGACCGGTACCGGCGAGCGCGACCGCGAACAGCGAGACGGTCAGCGTGGCGCCACCCAGCAGGTAGGCGCCGAAGACCGCCGCGCCGATCACGAGGGTCGTGTAGACGGCCGACTCGAAGCCGACCGCGAGCCCGGAGAGGATCACCGTGGCCGCACCCGTCCGCGAGCTCTCGCCGACGCTCTCCACCGGCTTGTACTCGGTTCCGGTGTAGTAGCCGGTGAGCGACAGGATGCCGGCGGACATGACGATGCCGATAACCACGGCGGAGGCCGCGATGAACCGCGGGTCGCCGTCGGCGCCGCCCAGGTCGCCACCGATGTTGGTGAAGTCGGAGAAGCTGCCCGGCAGGTAGACGTAGGCCACGATCACGCTGGCCAGGGCGGCGATGCCCGAGGACAGGTAGAAGGACCGGTTGATGGTCTTCAGGCCGTTCTCGCCGACCTTGGGCCGGGTCAGGTAGACGCCGGCCACCGCGGTGAGCGCGCCGATCGCGGGGATCAGCAGCGGGAACACCAGCCCCTGGTCACCGAATGCCTGCGAGCCGAGGATCAGCGCGGCGACGAGCGTGACGGCGTAGGACTCGAAGAGGTCGGCGGCCATGCCGGCGCAGTCGCCGACGTTGTCGCCGACGTTGTCCGCGATCGTCGCCGCGTTGCGCGGGTCGTCCTCGGGGATGTTGTTCTCGACCTTGCCGACCAGGTCGGCGCCGACGTCGGCAGCCTTGGTGAAGATGCCGCCGCCGACCCTCATGAACATGGCGAGCAGGGCCGCACCGAATCCGAAGCCCTCAAGCACGTCAGGAGCAGAGTCCTGGAAGGCCAGGACGACGATGCTGGCGCCGAGCAGCCCGAGGCCGACCGTGAGCATGCCGACCATGGCGCCGGTGCGCAGGCCGATGGTCATGGCGGGCTCCCGCCCGGTGCTCTCGGCCGCGGCCGCGACCCGGAGGTTGGCACGCACCGCCAGGTTCATGCCGAGGTAGCCAACGGCGGAGGAGAATCCCGCGCCGATGACGAAGAAGATGGAGCGGAAGATCCGCACCGTCATGTCATCGGCCGGCAGCAGGAGCAGCGCGAAGAACGCGATGACCGCAAAGATGCCGAGCGTCCGGAACTGCCGCTGCAGGTAGGCGTTGGCCCCCTCCTGCACGGCCTGGGCGATGTTCTTCATGTTGTCGGTGCCTTCACCGGCGGCAAGAACTTCCTGGCGGAACATGTAGGCCATCCCGAGAGCGCCGAGGGCGATCAGGAGCACGACGAGCACCAGTACGAAGTTGCCACCGGAGAGCTCCACGACAGCGGGACTGATCCCGGTCATGTATTTCCTCCTGGGAGTGACTCACGTCTCACGAACGTGGCGGAGTCTACGCAGAGGAAACCGGCACTGCGCACGCAGGTGTGAGACGACCCACACGAACCGGGGCGAGGTGGGCGGATCAGCCGGAGGCGAGCGCCTGGTCGGCGCTGTCGTGGATGACGAAGACCTTCGCCAGCCCGGTGATCCGGAAGATCTTGAGCAGCCGGTCCTGGTTGCACACCAGCTGCAGCGACCCGTCGTGGGCGCGGACCTTCTTCAGGCCGCCCACGAGCACGCCGAGACCCGTCGAGTCCAGGAACTCGACGTCGTGCATGTCGACGACCAGGTCGTACGCCCCGCCGGCCACCAGCTCGGTGATCTTGTCCCGCAGCTTGGGTGCCGTGTAGACGTCGATCTCGCCTCCGACCGCGACGATGGTCTTGCCATCGGTCTCGCGCGTCGTCAGTGTCAGGTCCACGTGTGATCTCCCCAGGGCCACCGACCGAGGCATCCCGACAGCCTCAGACGGGAAGTCCGTCGCTCCGTCCTCCATGCCTATCAAAGCACGCCGGGGGCAGCCGCGGGGCGTAAGGCACCCGTTGTCCACCGACTTCCTCACCGGGGGGTCCGCAGGCGCATGCACGGAGCGCTCCGACGACGGGTGTCGGCGGGGTTTGCGAGACTGCCCGGGTGAGCGTCCCCGTGCCCCTCCCCGAACCCTCACCGGGCGCCGGGTCCGGCGCTCGGGGCGAGGCGGCAGGGCAGGCCTCGTGGGCCACCGACCTGCTCGAGCAGCTCACGACCGCGCGAGGCCGCGAGGACCGGCTCACCCACCTCGAGCTGCTCCCACCCCGGCCGGCACGACCCGCCCCGTGGCCGGCCTGGGTCCCCGAGGACGTCCAGGAGGCCTACGGCGCGCGCGGTGTCGTGCGCCCGTGGGCCCACCAGGTCGAGGCCGCCGACGCGGCCTGGGCCGGCGAGCACGTCGTGGTCGCCACCGGCACCGCCTCGGGCAAGTCGCTGGCCTTCCAGCTCCCCGCGCTCACCGCCGCCTCCCAGGCGCGCGGTCGGCGCGGCGAGCGCGGCGCCGGGGTGCTCTACCTCGCGCCCACCAAGGCCCTGGCCCACGACCAGTGGGCCGCGTTGCGCTCGCTCGACCTCGACGTCCGGATCTCCACCCACGACGGCGACAGCACCCGCGAGGAGCGGGACTGGACGCGCGAGCACGCCGAGTACGTCCTCACCAACCCCGACATGCTGCACCGCTCGCTGCTGCCGGGCCACGAGCACTGGTCGCGGTTCTGGTCCCGGCTGCGCTACGTCGTGATCGACGAGGCCCACCACTACCGCGGGATCTTCGGCGCCCACGTCGCGCAGGTGCTGCGGCGGCTGCGGCGGGTCTGCGCGGCCTACGGCGCACACCCCACCTTCGTGCTCGCCTCCGCCACGATGTCCGACCCCGCGCTCACCGCCTCCCGGCTCACCGGCCTCCCGGTCCGGGCGGTCACCGACGACGCCTCCCCCCGGGGGCAGGTCGCCCTCGCGCTGTGGGAGCCACCGTTCGCGTCCTGGGAGGGCGAGAACGGCGCCCCGGTCCGCCGGCCCGCGAGCGCCGAGGCGGCCGACCTGCTGACCGACCTGGTCGTGCACGACGTCCGGACCCTCGCCTTCGTCCGCTCCCGGCGCGGTGTCGAGCAGGTCGCCCGCACCACCGCGGAGCTGCTGGCCGAGGTGGACCCCTCGCTGCCGGCCCGGGTGGCGGCCTACCGCGGCGGCTACCTGCCCGAGGAGCGGCGCGACATCGAGGAGCAGCTGCGCCGCGGCGAGCTCGTCGGGCTGGCGGCCACCAACGCCCTGGAGCTCGGCATCGACATCAGCGGCCTCGACGCCGTCGTGATGGTCGGCTTCCCCGGCACCCGCGCCGCGCTGTGGCAGCAGCTCGGCCGCGCCGGCCGCGGCGCCGGTGACGCCCTCGGCGTGCTGGTGGCCCGCGACGACCCCCTCGACACCTACCTGGTCCATCACCCCGAGGCCCTCGTCGGCCGACCGGTCGAGGCCTCCGTCTTCGACCCCGACAACCCGCACGTGCTCGGCCCGCACCTGTGCGCCGCCGCGCAGGAGCTGCCGCTGACCGAGGCCGACCTGCCGGCGTTCGGCCCCGCCGCCCGCGAGGTCGTCGACGCGCTGACCTCCGCCGGGCTGCTGCGCCGGCGGCCGCGAGGCTGGTACTGGACCGACCGCCGCGCCGCGGCCGACCTCGCCGACATCAGGTCCGCGGGCGGGCAGGCGGTGCAGCTGCTCGAGGCAGCGACCGGGCGCGTGGTCGGCACCGTCGACGGGGGTCGGGCCCACGGCTCGGCCCACGCCGGCGCGGTCTACCTCCACCGGGGCGAGACCTGGGTGGTGCGCGAGCTCGACCTCGACGACCACGTCGCCATCCTGGAGCGCGGCGACCCGGGCTACTCCACCTCGGCGCGCGAGACCACCGAGATCAGCGTGGTCGCCGAGCGCGAGCACCAGGCCTGGGGCAGCTGCCGACTCTCCCTCGGCGAGGTCGAGGTGACCCACCAGGTGGTCTCCTACCTCAAGCGACGCCACCCCGGCGGCGAGGTGATCGGCGAGGAGCTGCTCGACCTGCCGGAGCGGACGCTGCGGACCGTGGCCGTGTGGTGGACCGTCCCCGACGCCGTGCTCGAGGAGGTGGGCCTCGCGCCGGACGTCGTCCCCGGCGCCGCCCACGCCGCGGAGCACTGCTCGATCGGGCTGCTGCCCCTGGTGGCCACCTGCGACCGGTGGGACATCGGCGGGGTCTCGACCGCGCGCCACCCCGACACCGGTGTGCTCACGGTCTTCGTCTACGACGGCCACCCGGGCGGGGCCGGCTTCGCCGAGCGTGGCTTCCGGGCGGCCGCCCACTGGCTGCGCGCCACGCGCGACACCATCGCCGACTGCGCGTGCCCGGAGGGCTGCCCCTCCTGCGTGCAGTCACCCAAGTGCGGCAACCAGAACAACCCGCTCGACAAGGCCGGGGCCGTGGCCCTCCTCGAGGCGCTGCTGGCCTCCAGCCCCGATCCCAGCGCCGATCCCAGCCGCGGCCACGGCCGCTAGCCACCGACCGGGCCGGCGCGTGCGGTGCCGCGGAGGTCGGCCTGCTGGCCGAGCCAACGCGGCCCGTCCACCTCGACGGTGACGACCACGTCCTCCCCCGCGAGTCGGCAGTCCAGCAGCCTCGCACCGTTCGCACCGGCCAGGGCACCGGCCCGGGCACAGCCGTCGGCACCGTGCTGGTGGGCACTCGCGCCCGCGAGCGCGGCCAGGTCGGCGGCCGACTGCGCGGCGCGGTGGGCGGTCACGATCGCCGCCACGACACCCAGGGCGCTGCCCACCAGCAGCAGCACCGCGGCACAGGCGACCACCAGCAGGCTGGCGGCGCCCCGGTCGCGGGTCACGGCGCCACCTCGCCCGCGCCCTCCGGCTCCCGGGCGGCGACGGCCACGGCGTGCAGCCGTGCCCCCGGCAGGGCATCGAGCAGGCCCCCGGGCCCGGACACCGAGCGGGTGAGGCTGACGTGGACCTCGGAGGCCGTCCAGCTGACGGCGACGCGGCTGCCCTCCCCCGCGACCTGCTCGGCCCGGGCGACCGCGACCGACTCGGCGTCACCACGCGCCAGCGAGCGGGCCGCCTCCCGGGCGCCGTCGACGACGCGGACCTGGCCGGCCCCGACCGCGAGCAGCCACACGAGGGCGGCGACCAGCGCGAGCAGCAACGGCAGCCCGAGGGCGAGCTCCGCGGTCACCGCACCCCGCTCGGGCCGGGGCCGCCGGCTCATCCGATGCCCAGCAGGCCGAGCACGTGGTCGAACAGAGAGCGCAGCAGCTGCTCACCGAAGCCACCGCTGAGCAGCTTGTAGAGCAGCCCGGCGAGGCCGGCGCCCGCGGCGGTGCCCACGGCGTACTCGGCGGTGGTGATGCCGGCCTCTCCGCGGCGGTCCCGGAGGTCGAGCTGGGTCATGGGTTCTCCTCCCGTCGGGGCCGCACGGTGCGGCCCGCTGCCCCGAGCCTCCCCGCGGCGCACCCCCTCCACCACGGGGGTGTCGGGAGCTGGGGACGACGCTGCGCGATCCCTCCGCTGTGGATCCTCAGTGGCTCGTCACCGGACGCCTCACCAGGTCAACCCCGCCACCAGCGAGGCCACCAACGGGACGATCCCGAGCAGCAGGAACGCCGGCAGCAGGCACACGCCGAGCGGCACCGCGGCCCGCACCCCGACCGCGCGGGCACGCTGCTCGGTCTCGGCGCGGCCGTCGTCGGCGAGGTCGTCGGCGAGCCGCTCCACGACCGCCGCGACCGGGGCTCCCGACCGTTCGGCACGGGCCAGCGTCCGGCCGAGCGGACCCAGCTCCGGGTCGGCGGCGAGCTCGCTCCAGACCCGCGGGGGGTCGACGCCGAGCCCGAGCCGGTCGGCCGCCCTGGCCAGTCGCGTCGAGGCCGGGCCCGGCAGCGCGGCGGCAGCGCGCTGCGCGGCCGGCCCGGTGGCCGCTCCCGCGCGCAGCCCCAGGGAGAGCAGCAGCACCAGGACGGGAAGGTCCCGACGGACCTGCTCCCGCTCCCGTCGCCGGGACGCCGGCTCGGACCGTGCCACGACCAGGTGGACCACCACCGCGGCCACCGAGCCGGCCACCGCCCCGACAGCGCCACCCACGAACGCCCAGGCACCGCAGAACCCCAACACGGGCCACAGCCGACGCCCGCCGGCCAGCCAGTCGCGACCAGGCACCGGCTCGAGCACCGGCGGCGGGTCGAGCACGCGCACGGCATCCGCCACCTCCGACCGGGAGGGCCGGGGGCGCCCGGCGAGCAGCACGACCAGGCAGGTCAGCAACCCGACGAGCAGCGGCGTCATGCCAGCACCCCGGCGGCGATCCGCTCGATCCACCAGAGCCCGGCCAGGCCGAGGGAGAGACCGGCCACCAGGCAGGCCCAGCCGAGCGGGGTGCCGACCACGAAGGCCCAGGCGCCGCCGCCACCGGCGGAGGAGAGCAACAGGGCGACGCCGGGCAGTGCCGCCACCAGCCGCGCCGTCGCCCGGGCAGAGGCCAGCTCGCCGGCCACCAACCGTCGAGTGGCCCGGTCGGCCCGCAGGCTGGTCGTCACCCGGGTGAGCGCGTCGGCGAGGCCGCCGCCCGATCGGTGCGCCACCTCCCACGCGGCGGCGACCAGCCGCAGCTGGCCCGCCCCCGCGGCGCCCCCGAGCCGCCGCAGCGCCCCGGGCACGTCACCCCCGAGCTCGGCCGCCTCGGCCGCACCCCGTAGCGGCGGCCATGCACCGCAGGCGTGACCCAGCGCCGCGCCGGGTGGCTGGCCCGCCGCCACCTCGGCCGCCACCAGCTCGCAGGCCTCGAGGACGCGCGCCGCGGTGGCCTCGGCCTCGCGGCGTCGGGCGCGCACGCGCCACACCTCGCGGCCGCCCAGCGCCACCAGCGCCACGACCACCGGCAGCACCGGCGGGGCGACCAGCGCGAGCGGTGCCACGGCCGCGACCGCGAGCCCGGCGCCCGGGCGCGCACCCGGTCGCGGGAACGGCGCGGCGGGGACCGGCCGGGAGAGCCACAGCGCGGCCGCGACGGCGGAGGCGACCAGGAGCAGGGACGGGGCGGTCACGGACCCGCCCGGCGCAACCGCCGCTCCAGGTCGCCCGCCGACGGCCCGGGACGGGCGACACCGTCGTCGTCGAACCGGACCGCCGGGACCATCCGGACCCCACCGTCCGCGCCCCGCACGGGCACCGCGACCTCCCGGAGCACCCGGCGACCGCCCCGCCGCTCGAGGTGGACCACCGCCTCGAGGGCCGAGCCGAGCTGGGCGTGCGTGGCCTCGCGGCCGAGCCCGGCCGCGAGCGCGAGCGCCTCGACCCGGGCGGGCACGTCGGCGGCGGAGTTGGCGTGCAGGGTGCCGCAGCCGCCGTCGTGGCCGGTGTTGAGCGCCGCCAGCAGGTCGACCACGGAGCCGTCCCGCACCTCGCCCACCACCAGCCGGTCCGGGCGCATCCGGAGCGCCTGCCGCACCAGGGTGCGGACCGTGACCTCCCCGGACCCCTCGATGTTGGGAGGTCGGGCCTCGAGGCCGACCACGTGGGGATGGTCGGGGCGCAGCTCGGAGGCGTCCTCGACCAGCACCAGCCGCTCCCGTGGGTCGACCAGGGACAGCAGGCTCGCGAGCAGCGTCGTCTTGCCGACCCCGGTGCCGCCGGTGACCAGGAACGCCAGCCGGGAGGACACCAGGGCACGGAGCAGGTCGGCACCCTCCGGTGTCACCGACCCCGCGGCGACGAGGTCGGGCAGGGTGAGCACCCGGCGGCTCGGCACCCGCAACGAGACGCAGGTGCCGGGGCGGGCCACCGGCGCGAGCACCGCGTGGCAGCGGGTGCCGTCGGGCAACCGGACGTCGACCCACGGCGTGGCGTCGTCGAGCCGGCGCCCCGCGGTCGCGGCCAGGCGCTGCGCGAGCCGCCGCACCGCCTCGTCGTCGGGGAAGGTCACGCCCGCCGGCTCCAGACCGGCGCCTCGGTCGAGGTGGACCGCGCCGGGGCCGTTGACCAGCACGTCGGTCACCCCGGCCAGCCGGAGCAGCGGCTCCAGCGGACCGGCGCCGACCACGTCGCGGCGCAGCGCCTCGTGGACGGCGAGGACGGTGGCGTCCCCCACCGGACGACCGGCCCCCCGCAGGACGTCGGCCACCCGGTGGGGCGTGAGTGGCCCCGGGGCGTGCGAGAGCTGCTCCCGCACGACCTCCACGAGCTCCGGGAGGCCGGCCGTGGCCGGCTGGCTCATGCCACGACCGGCACCGTCGTGGGCGCGAGCAGGTCGCGGGCGATCCGGGCCAACGGGGTCCGCCGCGACCGGACCGGCCCCAGGCCGAGGTCGACGCTCTCCAGCAGCCCGCGCTGGTCGCCCATCCGTGCCAGCACCGGGAGCTCGGCGACCTGCGCGACCTGGTGGTCGTCGAGGCCGGGCCCGCGCAGCACCAGCCCGGTGCGACCGGACGGCAGGCCCACCGCCACCCGGCTGGCCGCCGCCAGGCCCGCGACGGTCGGGCGCGCGACGACGAGCACCTGGTCGCACCGCGCGACCACCTCCTCGAGCAACGGGTCGCGCCACCGCGGCAGGTCGACGACCACCGTGTCGTGGCCGCGCTGCGCGGCGGAGAGCACCTCGCGGACCGCGAACGGCTGCAGCACGCCGCGGCGTCCGGCGTACCAGGTGAGGACGCCGAGCCCGTCGCGGCGCGGGAGGCTCTCGCGGAACGCCGCCGCACCGAGCCTCCCCGTGGTCTGGCACAGCTCGTCCCAGCGGACGCCGGTGCGGTCCTCCATGCCGAGCACCCGGTCGAGCCCGGGGCCGAGCGGGTCGGCGTCGAGCACCACCGCCGGCCCTGCGTGGGCCGCGACCTGGCCGAGGGCGGCCGCCAGCACGGTGGCCCCCGCCCCACCCGATCCGCCGAGCACCCCGAGGGTGCGGGCCCGACGGGGTCGGCCGTCGCCGAGGTCCGTGAGCTGCTCGACGACCCACTCCCCGGACTGGGGCAGCTCGGCGACGTTCTCCGCGCCGAGGGTCAGCGCCGTCGCCATCAGCTCGGCGGGGAACCCGCCCCACGCCACGACGTGGACGCCGTCGCGCCTGGCCGGCCGCAGCGCGGCGAGCTCCGCGGCGACGTCGGCCCCCACGAGGACCAGCGGCGCGCCGGCCCAGCCGGCGAGTCCGGCGACGGCGTCGGGAGCGACCTCGGGGACGACCCCTGCCGCCGCGCCGAGCCGGAGCAGCTCGTCGAGCAGGGTCTCGTCACGGGTCACGAGGAGCGGGGAGCTGGTGCGTGGGTCCATGCTCCGAGACTCCCCGCGGACGCCCGGCCACCGGGCCCGCCGTCGGGGGACCTGTGGACACCCGCGCCGGCGGGCCGCCTGTGGACGGTTCCTGGTCCGTCATCACGCCTAGGATGGCCGGGTGACCCGCCCCACCGCGGCCTTCTTCGACCTCGACAAGACGATCATCGCCAAGTCGAGCACGCTGGCCTTCAGCAAGCCGTTCCAGGCGGGCGGCCTGATCTCGCGGCGCGCCGTGCTGCGCTCGGCGTACGCGCAGTTCGTCTACCTGGTGGGCGGCGCCGACCACGACCAGATGGAGAAGCTGCGCGCCTTCATGTCCCAGCTGTGCGCCGGATGGGACGTCGCGACGGTCCGCGAGATCGTCGCCGACACGCTCCACAACATCGTGGACCCGCTGGTCTACGACGAGGCGGTCGGGTTGATCGAGGAGCACCGGCTCGCCGGCCGTGACGTCGTCATCGTCTCCACCTCCGGCGCCGAGGTGGTGGGCCCGATCGGCGAGATGCTCGGGGCGGACCGGGTGGTGGCGACCCGGATGGAGATCGAGGACGGTCGCTACACCGGCGGGATCGAGCACTACGTCTACGCCGAGGAGAAGGCGCGGGCGATCGAGGAGCTCGCCGCCGACCGGGGCTACGACCTCGACGCCAGCTACGCCTACAGCGACTCGGTGACCGACGTCCCCATGCTCGAGGTCGTCGGCCACCCCCACGCCGTCAACCCGGACAAGGAGCTGCGCAAGGTCGCGGCCTCCCGGGGCTGGCCGGTGCTCGTCTTCACCAAGCCGGTGGCGTTGCGCAGCCGGGTGCCGCTGCCGCCGCCGAAGCCCACCCTGGCCGCGCTCGCGGTGGGCGGCGCGCTCGCGATCGGCGGGCTGGTCTGGAGCAGTGCCCGACGACGGCGCTCGACGTCCTGACCGACTTCCGGACACTTCTCCACCAGGTGACCATCGGCTCTTGAAGTGTCGCGACGGACGTGCCGTAATGGGGGTACCAAACTCCACAGAGACCGCACGTGAGCCCGGTACCCACGCGGCGATCCACCCTTCCTACAGGGCGCCTGTCTTTGGGATTCCCGGGGCAGCAACTACGAGATGCACGCCTGGTAGCCAGTGGCTTCACGTGTCAGCGGCGGCACCCGAGTCCTCGGACACGGGTGCCGCTCGCATGTCCAAGGCCCGGTCGGGCCCGGCGTCGGTCAGGGCGCGACGACGGGGCTGGCCTCGGCACCCGCCGCGAAGGCCTCCGCGGCGTAGAGCAGCCACTGGTGGACCCCGGCGGGGTCGCCGTCGCGCAGCGCGGCCGCCTGGCGCTCGTACCCGACCCGCAGCAGCAGGTGTCCGGCCTCGGGCACGACCAGCGACTTCTCGTCCACGCCGCGCGCCACCAGCACCAGCCGCTCGGTCGCCCGCGCCACCACCCCGTTGTGGGAGGCGAACGGCGCGCCCGCGAGCAGCTGCCCGTGGACGACGGCGGCAACCAGCAGCGCGGGGGCGTCGCTGCCCAGCAGCGCCGCGACCGTACGCAGCAGCAGCGCGGACTCCGCGTCCCGCGGCCTCCCCAGCTGCTCGTCGGCGACCGCCCCGGCCCCGGCGAGGGCGTGCAGACGGGCCAGCGCCTGCGACGGTGCACGCCGCAGCACCGGCGCCAGCCCCAGCAGCTCGGTCGACACCCGCACGGCGGCGGCAGCGGTCTCGTCGCCGGCCCCGGAGCGCACGTCCGCCAGGGTCGAGCCGGACCCCTCGAGCACCGCGCTCGCGTGCGCTCCCCGCAGCAGCGACTCGGCCGTCGTCTCCGGGGAGGTCCGCCGCAGTCCCCGGTCGCGCAGCACCGCGTCGATGCCGTCGCGAGCAGCCGCGAGGGCCGACGGGACCCCCTCGAGGGCGTGGAGCCGCTCCAGGGTGGCGGCCGCCGCGCCGGGGCTCGGGGCAGGACTCGGCACAGGACTCGGCACAGGACTCGGGGCGGGGTTCATGGTGGGCCAAGGCTAGCCAGCAGCGCGCGTCGCCCCGGCAGGTAGCCTGCCGGGGATGGACGACGACGTGAGCCGCCTCTCCCGCGCCTTCGGTCGGGTCGCACAGGCCTATGACCGCGGCCGGCCCGACTTCCCGCGTGACGCCGTGGCCTGGCTCGTGGGTCGTGAGCCGGGTCGGTCGGCGTCGGTGCTCGAGCTGGGCGCCGGGACCGGCAAGCTGACCCGGCCGCTGGTCGCGCTCGGCCACGACGTGCACGCGAGCGAGCCCGACCCCGAGATGCTGGCGGTGCTGCAGCAGCACCTGCCCGACGTGCCGACCAGCGTCACCGGCGCGGAGGACATCCCGCTGCCGGACCGCTCGGTCGACGTGGTGGTCGCCGGGCAGGCGTTCCACTGGTTCGACCACGCGCAGGCGCTGCCCGAGATCGCCCGCGTGCTCCGGCCCGGCGGTCACCTCGCGCTCGCCTGGAACATCCGCGACGAGCGCATCCCGTGGGTCCGCAAGCTGGGCCGGGCGTTGGGCGCGGGCGCCGCCACCGAGAACGCCGAGTCCACCGAGGCCCTGGTGCAGTCGGAGCTGTTCGGGTTCGTCGACGACGCGACGTTCTCGTTCTGGCAGCCGGTCGACCGGGAGTCGATCCTGGACATGGCCGCCTCCCGCAGCTTCGTCGCGACCCTCGACGACGCGGAGCGCCAGCAGCGCCTCGACGCCGTGCTGGCTCTCTACGACGACTACGGGCGCGGCATGGACGGCATGCAGATCCCCTACGACTGCCGCTGCTTCAAGGCCCGGGTCAACGACCGGCCCGGCGCCGATCCGGAGGCCTCCGCCGAGGGACCGGGCGAGCCTCCGACCGACGGACCCGGCGACGGTCCCGGTGACGGTCCCGGTGGCCCGAGCGACGGCACCGACACCGACATGCTGCTCATCGACTTCCGCTGACCCGTCCGCGTCGGGCGTCGCGTCCCGGTCGTCGCGCACCGACGGCGGTAGCCTCCCGCCATGAGGCGAGCCTGGCCGCGGCTGCGCCGCCGCACCCGGATCGGGTCCGAGGTCGACCGGGCGACCTACCGAGCCCTGCACACGGCGAGCCTGGCCTCGCCCGCGCTGCGCGAGGGCCTGACCACCGCCAGCGCCGAGCGCAGCATCCGTCACCTGCACGCCCTGCTCGGGGCCGCGACGGTCGCCCTCACCGACACCGACGCCCCGCTGGCGTGGGAGGGCGAGGGGCAGCACCACCAGCAGGAGGTGCGTGAGCTCCTCGCGCGGCTGGTGGACACCGGCGAGACCGTGGTCAGTCCGCTGCGTCCCTGCACCGACCCCGCCTGCCCCTGCCGCCACGCGGTGCTGAGCCCGTTGCTGGTCGAGGACGTCGTCGTGGGCGGCCTCGTGGTGTGCAGCGGCTCCCTGAACGGCGCGCTGGTGCGCGCCACCGACGAGGTGGCCCAGTGGGTCTCCGGCCAGCTCGAGCTCGCCGAGCTGGACGCCTCCCGGACCCGCCTGATGGAGGCGGAGGTCCGCGCGCTCCGGGCCCAGATCAGCCCGCACTTCATCTACAACTCCCTCGGCGCGATCGCCAGCTTCGTGCGCACCGACCCCGACCGCGCGCGGCTGCTGCTCCTGGAGTTCGCCGACTTCACCCGCTACTCCTTCCGGCGCCACGGCGAGTACACGACGCTGGCCGAGGAGCTGCGGTCGATCGAGCGCTACCTGCTGCTCGAGCAGGCCCGCTTCGGCGACCGGCTGCAGGTCCGGCTCCAGGTCGCCCCGGAGGTGCTGCCGGTCGCGGTCCCCTTCCTGTGCATCCAGCCGCTGGTCGAGAACGCCGTGCGACACGGGCTGGAGGGCCAGCAGACCGGGCACCTCTCGATCGTCGCCCGCGACCTCGACCAGGAGTGCGTGATCGAGGTGGAGGACGACGGGGTCGGGGAGGACCCCGAGCGGGTACGCCGTGCGCTCGCCGGCGACATCGACCTCGACTCGGTCGGTCTCGGGAACGTCGATGCGCGGCTGCGCAACGCCTTCAGCGACGACTACGGTCTGGTGGTCGAGACCGCGCCCGGCGCCGGGACCAAGGTGACCGTGCGGGTTCCCAAGTTCGCCCCCGGAGTGCACGCATGAGCGGGACCCGAGCACGCGATGAGCACGCGATGTGCACGCGATGAGCACGACATGAGCACAGCACCGCTCACCGCCCTCGTCATCGACGACGAGCCACCGGCCCTCGACGAGCTCGTCTACCTGCTCGCCCACGACCACCGGATCGGCGAGATCCGCCCCTGCGGCTCGGCGACCCAGGCGCTGCGGATGCTGCAGGAGCAGGACGTCGACGTGGTGTTCCTCGACATCCAGATGCCGGGCCTGACCGGTCTCGAGATGGCCCAGGTGATGGGCCGGTTCCGCGATCCGCCGGCTGTGGTGTTCGTGACCGCCCACGAGGGCCATGCCGTGGACGCCTTCGACCTGAGCGCCGTCGACTACGTGCTCAAGCCGGTGCGTGAGGAGCGGCTCGCCGAAGCGGTCCGCCGGGTGGTGGAGCGTGGGGGCGGGTCGCCCGCGTCACCGCCCGGGGAGCAGCAGATCCCCGTCGAGCGCGGTGGTGTCACGCGGTTCCTCTCCCGCGACGACATCCGCTACGTCGAGGCCCACGGCGACTACGCCCGGCTGCACACCGACGACGACTCCTACCTGCTGCGCACGCCGTTGACGTCGCTGGAGGAGGAGTGGCGCGACGCCGGGTTCGTCCGGATCCACCGCTCGCTGCTGGTCTCGCTCGGCCACGTCGACGAGCTGCGGGTCGAGGGCGGCCGCTGCTCGGTCGTCGTCGCCGGCACGGTGCTCCAGGTGAGCCGGCGCCACACCCCCGCGCTGCGCGAGGTGCTGACCCGCCGAGGTCGGCCGTGACCGACCGGCCGCCCGAGCGGGTCAGGGTCACCGGCCCGTCGCGGCGCCCCACCCGGCGTACGGCGATGACGCGCGGCGGGCAGATCGACGCCGAGACCCGGTTGGGCGAGATCTACCTGCGCTCGCTGCTGCGCGAGCAGCTGCGGCTGGCGGTCCTGAGCCTGCTCGCGGTGGTCGCCGGACTGGGGGTGCTGCCGGCGCTGTTCTGGCTCGCCCCCGACATCGCGGAGGTACGGCTGCTGGGGATGCCGCTCCCCTGGCTGCTCATCGGCGTGGCCGCCTACCCCTACCTGGCGCTCGTGGCCTGGTGGTTCGTCCGGTCCGCGGAGCGCAACGAGGCCGACTTCGCGGACCTGGTCGAGACCGTGGACCGCCCGTGACCGGTTCGGCCGTCCCCGGCGTCGTCGCGGTGGTGCTGGTGACCGTCGCGACCCTGGCGATCGGCACCTGGGGGCTCCGGTTCTCCCGGACCACCAGCGACTTCCTGGTCGCGTCGCGCTCGGTGGGGCCGCGGCTCAACGCCTCGGCGATCGGGGGGGAGTACCTCTCGGCGGCCTCGTTCCTCGGGATCGCGGGACTGGTGCTGGTCCGCGGCACCGAGATGCTCTGGTACCCGGTCGGCTGGACCGCGGGCTACCTGGTGCTGCTGGTGCTGGTCGCCGCCCCGCTGCGCCGCTCCGGCGCCTACACCCTCTCGGACTTCGCCGAGGCCCGGCTCGGGTCACCGGGCGTGCGGTCGCTGTGCACCGTCTTCGTGGTGCTCATCGGCTGGCTCTACCTGCTGCCGCAGTTCCAGGGCGCCGGCATCACGCTGCAGTCGACCCTCGGTGCGCCCCGGTGGGTCGGCGAGGTGGTGGTCCCCCTGGTCGTGCTGACCAACGTGCTGGCGGGCGGCATGCGCAGCATCACCTTCGTCCAGGCCTTCCAGTACTGGCTGAAGCTCACGGCGCTGCTGCTGCCGGTCATGGTGCTGCTGATGGTGTGGCTGGCCGACGGCGCCCCGAACCCGGTGGACGCGACCACCTCGGGGCAGGAGCCGCGGCTGTGGGCGCTGCCCCTGGCCGGCGGGGACCTGCAGGGGGTCTACCTGACCTACTCACTGATCGTCGCCACGTTCCTCGGCACCATGGGCCTGCCGCACGTGGTGGTGCGGTTCTACACCAACCCCGACGGGCGAGCGGCGCGCCGTACGACGCTGGCGGTGCTGGTGCTGCTGGGCGTGTTCTACCTGCTGCCACCGATCTACGGCGCCCTCGGCCGGGTCTACGCCGACGCCCTGGTCCGCAGCGGCCGCTCGGACGTGCTGGTGCTGGAGCTGCCCCGGCTGATGGTCCCCGGGCCGGCCGGTGAGGTGTTGACGGGACTGGTGACCGCCGGCGCGTTCGCCGCGTTCCTGTCCACCTCCTCCGGGCTGGCGATCGCCGTCGCCGGCGTGCTCGGCCAGGACGTCACCGGTCGGCCGGTCCGGGGCCGCCGGCTCAGCGGCGTCGCCTCGTTCCGTGCCGGCTGCGTGATCGCGGTGCTGGTCCCGTGCCTGCTGGCGCTGACCCTGCCCGGGGTGGGGGTGGCGCGCGCCGTGGGGCTCGCCTTCGCCGTGGCGGCCTCCACCTTCTGCCCGCTGCTGGTCCTCGGCATCTGGTGGCGCGGGCTGACCGCGGTGGGTGCGGTCGCCGGCCTGCTGGTCGGGGGCACCGGCTCGGGGATCGCGGTGCTGTGGACGCTCGGCACGGTGCCTGGCGGGGGCTGGGCCTCCGTGCTGCTGGAGCAGCCGGCGGCGTGGAGCGTCCCCGCGGCCTTCGCCACGATGGTGCTGGTGTCGAAGGCGACCCGGTCGCGGGTGCCGGCCGACGTGCACCGCTTCATGGTGCGGCTGCACACGCCGGAGCAGGTCCAGCTCGACCGCGGTTGATCAGCGCGCGCGGGGCCTCACGCCCAGGCGAGTGCCATCCGGCGGGTGGCGACCGCGGCGAGCACGCCCCCGCCGAGCACGAGCACCAGGCCGGGCCCGGGCAGCCAGCCCGCGGTCCCGACGAGGGTGAGCACGTGCACGAGCTGCCAGACCGGGATGGCGATCGCCACCAGGGCCATCAGCGCGCCCTGCACCACGGCGAGCGTGCGGTGCGCCACCAGCGTGGCGCCCAGCCCGAGCATCGCGGCGTAGAAGGTCCACAGCCCCGGCCCGCGGGCGCCGGAGACCGAGCCGAGGGCCGTCGAGATCCAGGGCAGGAACGAGCCGAGGACGATCATCGCGACGGCGCCGGCGAGCTGGCGCCGGCCGGGGACCGGGGGCCGCCGGGTCTCGGGGGTGCGCGTCGTGGCCGAGGTGCTCATGGCGGCGATGCTACGGCGTCACCGGCCCGCCGACGGTGGCCCGAGGACCGCCCGGCGTACGACGAGCGGCGGTTCCCGCGCGACGAGCGGTCGCCCCGACCCCGGCTCCCGCGGGCGACGGCCCGTGGTGTGACCGCGATCACCGCTGACCGACGTGCCGCCACCACTCGGCGCAGAGGGTGACCGGGACCACGACAGGGCCTTGACCGTCCGCCCGGCCCGTTGCTGTTCTCGACCCACACGTCCACGCAGCAGTCCCGAGGAGGACCCATGGATGAGCAGGCGCGCCGGGAGTACTGGCGCAAGAACGTCCGGCTGATGGCCGTGCTGTTGTCGATCTGGGCCCTGGTGTCGTTCGGCGCCGGCATCCTCTTCGTGGAGCCGCTGAACAACATCTCCTTCATCGGCTTCCCGCTCGGGTTCTGGTTCGCCCAGCAGGGCTCGATCATCACCTTCGTCATCCTGATCGCGATCTACGTCTGGCGCATGGACAAGCTCGACGCGCAGTACGGGGTCGACGAGTACGAGGAGGAGGTGCACCACTCATGAGCGACATCCAGCTCTGGACGACGATCTTCGTCGTCGCCTCCTTCAGCGTCTACATCTACATCGCCTATCGCAGCCGGGTCTCCGACACCGCGGGCTTCTACGTCGCGGGCGGCGGGATCCCGGCCCCGGCCAACGGCGCCGCCATCGCGGCGGACTGGATGAGTGCGGCGTCGTTCATCTCGCTGGCCGGCATCATCGGCCTCGCCGGCAACGGCTACGGCGGCTCGGTCTACCTGATGGGCTGGACCGGCGGCTACGTGCTGCTGGCGCTGCTGCTCGCGCCGTACCTGCGCAAGTTCGGCAAGTACACGATCCCGGACTTCGTGGGCGACCGGTACTCCGAGAGCGCCCGGCTGATCGCCGTGCTCTGCGCGATCGTCGTGTCCTTCGTCTACGTGGCCGGCCAGATGGCAGGCGTCGGCCTGGTGTTCACCCGCTTCCTCGGGGTCAACACCACGGTCGGCATCATCATCGGGATGGCGATCGTGTTCTTCTACGCCGTGCTCGGCGGGATGAAGGGCATCACCTGGACCCAGGTGGCGCAGTACAGCGTGCTGATCGTGGCCTACCTGATCCCCGCGTTCGCGGTCTCGGCCAAGGTGACCGGCATCGCGGTCCCGCAGATCGGCTTCGGCTCCATCCTGACCGAGCTCGACGGGCTGCAGGCCGACCTGGGCCTCGGTGAGTACACCGCCGCGTTCGGCTCGACGAACATGCTGAACATGATGCTGATCACCGCGGCGCTGATGTTCGGCACGGCGGGGCTGCCGCACGTGATCGTCCGCTTCTACACCGCCAAGTCCGTGCGCGCCGCCCGGTTCTCGGCGCTGTGGGCGCTGTTCTTCATCTCGCTGCTCTACACGACCGCCCCGTCCGTGGCGGCGTTCAGCAAGCTGCAGATCATCAAGGACATCGACGGCACCGCGCTCTCCGACGTACCGCGATGGTTCAACACCTGGGCCGACGTGGGGCTGATCACCCAGTCCGACGCGGCGCTGAGCCCGGTCTCGGCGCTGCCGCCCGACACGGTGCTGGGCTACAGCGACGTCCTGATCAACAACGACATCATCGTGCTGGCCTCGCCGGAGATCGGCGGCCTGCCCGCCCCCATCGTCGGCCTGGTCGCCGCCGGTGGTCTGGCGGCAGCCCTCTCCACGGCCTCCGGCCTGCTGCTGGTGATCTCCAGCTCGGTCGCCAACGACGTCTACTTCAAGCGGATCAACCCGGCAGCGACCGAGGCCCGGCAGCTGATGGTGGGGCGGATCGCGATGGCGGCCGCCATCGTCGTGGCCGGCTACCTCGGCATCAACCCCCCGGGATTCGTGGCGCAGGTGGTCGCCCTCGCCTTCGGGCTGGCAGCCGCGAGCTTCTTCCCGATCCTGGTGCTCGGCATCTTCTGGAAGAACTGCACGGCGGCGGGAGCGACAGCCGGCATGGCGACCGGACTGATCGTGACGATGGCGTACATGCTCTGGACGATCGACATCTACGGGAACTCCGACGGCATCTTCGGCATCGCCGAGACCGGCTTCGGAACGGTCGGCATGCTGATCAACTTCGCGGTGACCATCACGGTCTCGAAGTTCACCACGAAACCGTCCCCGGTCATGCAGGAGCTGGTCGAGGAGATCCGCTTCCCCGGCCGCACCCAGCTGGTCGCCCAGCACGCCGAGGGTGAGCTCTGAGGGGCTGACCCATCCCCTGTAACGCCGGGTTATCTGCTCCACCCACCCAGGTATTTCCTGGGGGGTAGAGGCAATAACCCGGCGTTACATCGTCCCCACCCACCAGGAGTAGGTTGCAGAACATGGCTGACAACACCTCGGGCGAGACGCTCTCGAACCTGATGCAGGAGAACCGCCGCTTCGAGCCGCCGGCAGAGCTGGCCGAGCACGCGAACGTGACGGAGGAGGCCTACGCCCGCGGCGAGGCCGATCCCGAGGCGTTCTGGGCCGAGGCCGCCGAACGGCTCGACTGGGGGCAGCGGTGGGACCAGGTCCTCGACTGGTCCAACCCGCCGTTCGCCAAGTGGTTCGTCGGCGGCACGCTCAACGCCGCCGTCAACTGCGTGGACCGTCACGTCGACGCCGGCAACGGGGACAGGGTGGCGATCCACTTCGTGGGCGAGCCCGAGGACGACACCCGCGACCTCACGTACGCCGACCTCAAGGACGAGGTGTGCAAGGCGACCAACGCCCTGATCGAGCTCGGTGTCGAGAAGGGCGACCGGGTGGCGATCTACATGCCGATGATCCCCGAGACCGTGGTGGCGATGCTGGCCTGCGCCCGGCTCGGCGCCCCCCACACCGTGGTCTTCGGCGGCTTCTCCGCAGACGCGCTCGCGAGCCGGGTCGTGGACTGCGGCGCCAGGGTGATCGTCACCGCCGACGGCGGCTACCGCCGCGGCGCGCCCTCCGCCCTCAAGCCCGCCGTGGACGAGGCGGTCGGCAAGGCCGCCGAGCAGGGGCAGGACGTCGAGCACGTGCTCGTCGTGCGCCGGACCGGGCAGGACCTCGGGGAGGACGGCTGGGACGCCGGGCGCGACCTGTGGTGGCACGAGACCGTCGACGGCCAGTCCGCCGAGCACGAGGCCGAGCTGCACGACTCCGAGCACCCGCTCTACGTGATGTACACCTCCGGTACCACCGGCAAGCCGAAGGGCATCCTGCACACCACGGGTGGCTACCTCGTCGGCACGTCCTTCACCCACTGGGAGGTCTTCGACCTCAAGCCGGAGACCGACGTGTACTGGTGCACCGCCGACGTCGGCTGGGTGACCGGGCACTCCTACATGGCCTACGGACCGCTGGCCAACGGCTGCACCCAGGTCATGTACGAGGGCACGCCCGACAGCCCCCACAAGGGCCGGTGGTGGGAGATCATCGAGAAGTACGGCGTCACGATCTTCTACACCGCGCCCACCGCGATCCGGACCTTCATGAAGTGGGGGGACGACATCCCGGCGAAGTTCGACCTCTCCTCGATCCGGCTGCTCGGCTCGGTCGGCGAGCCGATCAACCCCGAGGCCTACGTCTGGTACCGGGAGAACATCGGCGCGGACTCGGTCCCGGTCGTCGACACCTGGTGGCAGACCGAGACGGGCCAGATCATGATCAGCCCCCTGCCCGGTGTCACCCACGCCAAGCCCGGCTCGGCGATGAAGGCACTGCCCGGCGTCGCGGCCGAGGTCGTCGACGACGTCGGCGAGGCCGTGCCCAACGGCGCGGGCGGCTACCTGGTGCTGCAGAAGCCCTGGCCGGCGATGCTGCGCACCCTGTGGGGCGACGACGAGCGGTTCAAGGACACCTACTGGTCCCGCTACGCCGACCAGGGCTTCTACTTCGCCGGCGACGGCGCGAAGAAGGACGACGACGGCGACGTCTGGCTGCTCGGCCGGGTCGACGACGTGATGAACGTGTCCGGGCACCGGCTCTCCACCACCGAGATCGAGTCCGCCCTGGTGTCGCACCCGAAGGTCGCCGAGGCGGCCGTCGTGGGGGCCGCCGACGAGACCACCGGCCAGGCGGTCTGTGCGTTCGTGATCCTGCGCGAGTCCGCGGTCGACGAGGGCGGGTCCGCCCCGGACGCGCTGATCGAGGAGCTGCGCAAGCACGTCCAGAAGGAGATCGGCGCGATCGCCAAGCCGCGTCAGATCATGATCGTGCCCGAGCTGCCGAAGACCCGCTCGGGCAAGATCATGCGCCGGCTCCTCAAGGACGTCGCGGAGCACCGCGAGGTCGGTGACGTCACGACGCTCGCCGACTCCACCGTGATGGACCTGATCAAGGGCCAGGAGGGGTCGGGCTCCTCCGAGGAGGACTGAGGCCCGACCGGGTCACCCGTCCCCGGCGCCGGGCCGGTCAGGCACCGTCCTGCACCGGCTCGGCGTCCGACCCCTGCCCGGACTCCTCGCCGGACTCTGCGCCGGACCCCTCGCCGGACCCCTCGCCGGACTCTGCGCCGGACTCCTCCGTCTCGACATCGGGCCCGGCCAGCAGGAGCGCGACGCCGAGCAGGGCGGCGAGCAGCGAGCCGACCAGGATGCCGACCTTCGCCTCCTCGGTGAGCAGCTCCTGGCCGGGGAAGGAGAGACCGGCGATGAACAGGCTGACGGTGAAGCCGATGCCACCCACGGCACCGAGGCCGGTGAGCATCCGCCAGTTGGTCTTCTCCGGCAGCCGGCCGAGCCCGAACCGGACGGCGAGGAAGGCGGCCAGCACGATGCCCAGCGGCTTGCCGACGACCAGGCCGGCGACGATCCCGAGCGCCACGACCGAGCTCGCCGACTCGACGAGGACCCCGCCACCGAGGTGAACCCCGGCGTTGGCCAGGGCGAAGACCGGCAGCGCGACGTACGACGAGAGCGGGTGCAGCCGGGACTGGAGCCGTTCCACGATGGAGACCGACTCCTCCATCAGGAACCGCATCCGGTACAGCTCGTCGGCGTCGAGCTGGCGGTCGGCCAGCGCCTTCTGCGCATAGCCTCGGGCCACGTCCTCCTCCAGCAGCGGGGTCGCCGGCGTCATCAGACCGATCGCGACACCCGCCAGCGTCGCGTGGACGCCCGACTCCAGGGTCGCCAGCCAGACGCCCGTGCCGACCACGAGGTAGGCCGGCACCGACCAGATCCGCAGCTTGCGCATCACCATCATCACGCCGAGCAGGCCGATCGCGATCGCGAGCGCCACCAGGTCGAGGTCCTCGGTGTAGAAGACCGCGATCACGAGGATCGCGCCGATGTCGTCGACGATCGCCAGGGTCAGCAGGAACAGCCGCGCGGCCGAGGGGATCCGCCGGCCGAGCAGGCCGAGCACGCCGACCGCGAAGGCGATGTCGGTGGCCATCGGGATGCCCCAGCCGGAGCTGCCGTCGCCCCCGCCGACCACCGCGAGGTAGATCCCGGCCGGGACCAGCATCCCGCCGATCGCGGCCACGATCGGGAGGGCCGCGGTCTTGGGGTCGCGCAGGTCGCCGTGGACGATCTCGTACTTGATCTCGAGGCCGACGACGAAGAAGAAGACGACCATGAGGGCGTCGTTGACCCAGTGCTGGAGGGTCTCGTCGAGGCGCAGCACCCCCAGGTCGAGGGTGATGTGGGTGTGCCAGAAGGAGTCGTAGGAGTCCGCGGCCGGCGAGTTGGCCCAGACCAGCGCGATCAGGGCCGCCGCCAGCAGCAGCACCGAGCCCGCCGTCTCGATCCGCAGGAACTCCCGGACCGGCCGGGCCACCAGGCGCGCGAGCGGGCGGTCGCTCTCGGTGTAGACGGGACCGAGCCGCCACACCTCGTCCTGCGCCCCCTTGCGGGGAGGCCGGTCCTGGCTGGAGCCGTCGTGGGAGGGAGTCATGGGGGGCCTTCCGGTCGTGACGTCAACGTTCACCGCCGAGCCATGGGGGCCGACGAGCCGACCAGACTTCCCGGCACACCAGGGTCAGCCTACCGGGACTGTAGGGTCGCTCCCATGGCACCGGAACCCGTGCGTGACACCGACCCCACGATCGGGCGGCTGGTCACCGACGCCAGCCGCGACATCTCGACGCTGATCAGGTCGGAGATCCAGCTCGCCAAGTCCGAGCTCAAGGTCAGCGCCAAGGCGGGCGGCCTCGGGGTCGGTCTCTTCGCGGCCGCCGGCTTCCTGGTGGTGCTGGCGATCATCATGCTCTCGGTCGCGATCGCCTACTTCATCCACTGGGCGGGCCTCGGCCTGCACTGGTCGTTCCTGATCGTCTTCGGCTTCTACCTGCTCCTCGCAGGGCTGCTGGTGTTCGTCGGCATCAAGAAGATCAAGCAGGTGCGCGGGCCCGACAAGGCGATCGCCCAGGGCAAGCAGATCCCCCAGGCCCTCAAGGGGACCAAGTAGCCGCTCGGGCCCCTCAGCCCGCGCAGTCGCCGGTCGAGACCGGCGCGGAGGTCGACGCCCCGGCGGCGGCGCTGCCGGAGACCTGCTCCGCGGTGAGCGCGTAGCCGGTGTCCTTGTCCTGCACCGATGCCGCGAACACGACCCCCGCCACGTCCCCGGCGGAGGTCACGATCGGGCCCCCGGAGTTGCCGGGACGGACCAGCCCGCGGATCGAGAACACCTGGCGCAGCACGCTGCCGTCGCCGTAGATGTCGGGCGAGCGCAGCCGCTGCTCCGCACGGACCCGTCCCGGCTGCACGTCGTAGGGGCCGTCGAGCGGGTAGCCGAGGATCGCGACGCCGTCGCGGGCCTCGACCTGCTGGTCGAAGGCCAGGCTCGGCAACCCGCTGGTGTCGAGGGCCAGCACCGCGACGTCGAGGTCGGGGTCGTAGTGGACCACCTCGGCGGCGACCGTGTCCCCGCCGATCTCGACCTGCGGCTCGTCGACGCCGGCGACGACGTGGGCGTTGGTCATCACCCGGCCCTCGGTGTAGACGAAGCCCGAGCCCTCGACGCCCCGACCGCAGTCGTTGCTGCCGCGGATCTTGAGGACCGAGGCCTGGGCGTCCTCGACGTCGGGGTCGGTGAGCAGCCGCTGGGGGCCGGGCCCGACCTCGACGATCCGCTCCGGGGCGAAGGGGTCGAGGTACTGGGGGAAGAAGCCCGAGCCGACGACGTCGTTGAAGGCCCCGAGCGCGGAGTCGGCGGAGTCGGGGAGCAGCTGGTCGACCTTGGCCAGCACCGCGGAGCTGCGGACCAGGCCGGTGATGCCCGCGATGCCGGACCCGGAGACGGCCACCCCGAGAGCCCACGCCACCAGGAGCACCGCGCCCGCGCTGAGGGCCGCGCCGCCGATCGCGTCGACGGCCCGCGCCGGCTGCCAGGTGATCCGGGAACGGATCCTGGCCCCGGCGAACTGCAGCAGCGCCTGTCCCAGCGAGGCGCAGAGGATCACGATGAACAACGCGCCGAGCGAGACCAGCACCGAGGGCTCGGCGTCGCCGAGGGCGACCGGCGCCAGCCACACGCCGAGCAGGCCGCCGAGCAGCAGCCCGAGGGTCGCGAACGCGCCGGTGATGAAGCCCTGCCAGTAGCCGGAGAGCGCGTAGGTCAGCACCAGCAGGACCAGCAGCCAGTCGAGGAGGTTCACGCGGTCACCGAGGCTCTCCGAATCGGGTGTTCTGCCGAGGCAGGGTCCGGGTGGGATCACCTTGCAGCATGTGGGCCGGCAACGCACGTACGGGAGCGTCCGCCACCTCCTCGGCCCAGCCCACGAAGTCGAAGAGCCGGGCGATGACGCCGGCGGTGAAGCCCCACAGCACCCGGTCCTTGTCGTCGCCGACGAGGTAGCCCGGACCGACCCAGCCCGAGGGGTGCTCGACCCGGATCCGGTGGTCGGGGCCCACCAGGTCGCGGATCGGGACCCGCATCACCTCGTGGACCTCGTCGGGGTCGACCACGGCCACCGGGCTCTCGATCGCCCACCACGCCAGCAGCGGGGTCACGGCGAAGTTGCTCGGAGGCAGCCACAGCTCGGGCAGCTCGGCGAAGACGTCGACCCCGGCCGGGTCGAGACCCGTCTCCTCCTGCGCCTCGCGCAGCGCGGCCTCCCGGGGGGTCTCGCCCTGGTCGATCGAGCCGCCGGGGAAGGAGATCTGGGCCGGGTGGCTGCGCATGTGGTGGGCCCGCTCGGTGAGCAGCAGGTCGGGGCCGGCCGCACCCTCGCCGAACAGGATCAGCACCGCGCCACGGCGCGGGTCGCTGTCCTCGGGCGGCAGGAACCGGGTCAGGTCGTGCACCGAGATCTCGCGCGCGCCCTGCTCGATGGGCCGCAACCAGTCGGGTCTCACAGCGTCATCCTCACAGGGCGACCCCGAGGTGCTCCTCGACCAGGTCCTCGAGCTGTCGCCGGCTGGTCAGCGCGACGAACTCCCGGTGGACGACCCGACCGTCGCCGTCGACGAGGGCCAGGAACGGCAGCCCCGAGATCCGCGGGAAGGGCGCCGCGTCGTCGAGCGCCGCCTGCGGGTCGGCCAGCAGCGGGTAGGTGACGCCGCTGTCGGCCGCGAGCTCCATCGCCGCCCCGGGCTGGGCGTCCTGGTAGTCGACGCCGAGCACGGGCACCTGCTCGCCGTACTGCTCGTGGAAGTCCTGCAGCAGCGGCATCTCCTCGCGGCACGGCGCGCACCACGAGGCCCAGAGGTTGACCACCAGCGGGCCGCGCAGTGCGCTCAGCTCGACCGCGGGGCCGCCGCCGAAGCACGGCAGCGTCACCGCCGGCAGACCACCGTCGACCGGCTCGGCCTCACCGGGGACGCAGGGCTCCACGCCCGCGGCGACCTTCGCCTCGCGCAGCGCGGGGGTGTCGACGTCGATCCTGGCGGCGCCGGGTGCGGCGGCTCCGGTGCAGCCGGTGAGCAGGAGCAGGAGGAGCACGAGCAGCACCGAGACGCCGGCTCCCGCGCGGCTCACGCCGGCCCCTGTGTCTTCACCAGCGCCGCGGCGACCTCGGGGTCGGTCGGCCCCTCGCCGAAGGACGGGCACCAACGGGCGACGGGGCAGGCACCGCAGGCCGGCTTCTTGGCGTGGCAGCGGCGGCGGCCGTGCCAGATCAGGTGGTGGGAGAGCATCGTCCAGTCGCGCTTCTCGAACAGTGCGCCGATGGCGTGCTCGACCTTGACCGGGTCGGTCTCCTCGGTCCAGCCGAGGCGACGCACCAGCCGGCCGAAGTGGGTGTCGACGGTGATCCCGGGGACGTCGAAGGCGTTGCCGAGCACGACGTTCGCGGTCTTGCGCCCGACGCCGGGGAGGGTGACCAGGTCGGCGAGCGTCGGCGGCACCTGCCCGTCGTAGCGCTCCACGAGGGCGGCGGAGAGCTTGAGCACGGACTCGGTCTTGGCCCGGAAGAAGCCGAGCGGGCCGAGCAGCTGCTCGAGGTGCTCGCGCGGCGCGGCCGCCATCGCCGCGGGATCGGGGTAGGCGGCGAAGAGGTGGGGCCGCACGGCGTTGACCCGGCGATCGGTCGTCTGGGCGCTGAGCACGGTGACGACGAGCAGCTGGAACGGGTCGTCGAAGTCGAGCTCGCAGCGGGCGTCGGGGTAGGTCTCGGCGAGCACGCGGTCGACCTTGCGGGCACGCCGCACCAGCGACGTGCGGCTCTCGGTCGTCATGCGGGCCAGCCTATGCGGGCGCGACGACAGACCCGAGACGGCCCGGAATGCGGCTGTGACCTGGACCACTGGCTAGGATCAGGTCCCTCACCAGCGACCTTGGAGGATCCGTGGACAACGACGTGCTGCGCCAGGCACCTCTCTTCAGCGCGCTCGACGACGAGGCCGCCACCGCGCTGCGGGCCTCCATGGCCGAGACGCGGCTGCGTCGGGGTGAGGTCCTCTTCCACGAGGGTGACTCCGGCGACAAGCTCTACATCGTCCTGGACGGCAAGGTGAAGCTCGGCCGCACCTCCAGCGACGGGCGCGAGAACCTGCTGGCGATCCTCGGTCCCGGCCAGATGTTCGGCGAGCTCTCGCTCTTCGACCCCGGCCCGCGCTCGGCCACGGTCACCGCCGTCACCGACGTCGCGTTCGCCTCCCTCTCCCACGACGACCTGCTGCGCTGGCTCGAGGGCCGCCCGGTCGTCGCCCTGGGCCTGCTCTCGCAGATCGCCGGCCGGCTCCGCAAGGCCAACGACGTCAACGCCGACCTGGTCTTCTCCGACGTCCCCGGCCGCGTGGCCAAGGCGCTGCTCGACCTCGCCGACCGCTTCGGCCGCACCGCCGACGACGGCGTCCACGTCCACCACGACCTCACGCAGGAGGAGCTCGCCCAGCTGGTCGGCGCCTCCCGCGAGACCGTCAACAAGGCGCTGGCCGACTTCGCCTCGCGCGGCTGGCTCCGGCTCGAGCCCCGCTCCGTCGTACTGATGGACCCCGAGCGCCTGCAGCGTCGCGCCCGCTGACGGTTGAGTTGGGCGTGCGCAACGGTTGAGTTGGGCGTGCGCAACGGTTGAGTTGGGCGTGTGTTTCAGCTCAGGTGCACGCCGCGCTCGCGGAGCACCTCGCGCAGCTCCCTGGTCCAGCGCGCGAGGGCCTCGGCGGTGAACGACTCCTTGGTCACCACGATGACGTACCACCCCTGCCGACGCAGCCACTCCCGGCGCTGCTCGTCCCGCTCGCGGGCCGCCGGTTCGGTGTGGAACTCCTCGCCGTCGTACTCGACGAGCACCTTGGCGCGCGGGTAGGCGAGGTCGAGCCGGAACGTCGGTACGCCGTCGCGCGCGACCCAGCACTGCGGCTGCGGCGGGGGCAGACCCTCGTCGTGGATGGCCAACCGGGTCCACGACTCCCCGCTGGACTCGGCGCGCGGGTCGGTGAGGGGCACCAGCTCGCGCGCCTGGATGACCCCGCGGCGACGCCGGTAGCGCCACAGCAGGCGGTTCATCTCGCCGACAGTGACGCCGCAGTCCCTCGCGAGCGCGTCGAGCGCCGCCATTGCCTCGCGGCGGGACAGTCGGCACGCGAGATCCACCGCCGTGCGCAGCGGCGTGGTCACGCGCACCCCCTCGATGACCTGCCAGTCCTCGGGCAGAAGGTCGCGCGACCCGCCGTGGCAGTCGTGGCGGTCGGTCGGGTCGTGGCCGCGCAGGACGTAGGACTCCAGGCGGGGCAGGGTCTCCAGCTCGGCGTACCGGAAGACGCTGACCCCGTGGATCCAGGCGGCCGTGCGGTCGCAGAGCACGGAGTGCGGGCTCATCACGAGGGCGGCGGCCCGGGCCCGCAGCAGCGTGGAGTCCGCGACGTCCGCCTGGACGTAGACGCCGGTGAACACGCGACGGATCAACCCGCCGGTCACGGCCCGGGACAGCTCGCAGCGCGACCAGCCGCGACGAGCGGCGTCCCGCGTGGTGAAGGGATCGGTGGGGAGCGGTGTGCGGTGCATGCCGGATTGCTGCCCCGTACGACGCGCGCTACTCCTGCCATCTCCTCAGCTGTGGACAACCCCGGTCGAGGATGAGGCAGACGCCCAGCTCACGTGATGCACACGCCCAACTCGAGCGTTGCGGACGCCCAACTCAACCGTGCTGGAGGTGGGCGAGCTGGGCGCGGACGGAGAGCTCGGCGGCGCCCCAGAGGACGGGGTCGACGTCGGCGTAGACGATCTCGACGACCTGGCGGGGCAGGTTGGTGGCGTCGGCGGTGCCACCGGCCCGGAGCTGGCGGACCGCGTCGCGGACCTGCTCGAGCCGCTGTCTGCGGTGGGCGAGGTAGTGGTCGAGGACGGGCAGGGCGTCGGGGAGGACCGGGCCGTGGCCGGGCCAGATCGCGGTCAGCTCTTCGGCCTCCGCGAGGGCGTGCAGCCGGTCGAGGGAGTCCAGGTAGGCGCCGAGCCGGCCGTCGGGGTGCGCCACGACCGTGGTGCCGCGCCCGAGCACGGTGTCGCCGGTGAGCACGACGCGCTCGGCGGGCAGCAGGAAGGACAACGAGTCGGCGGTGTGCCCGGGGGTCGCGACGACGTGGACCTCGAGTCCGTCGACGGCGACCACGTCGCCCTCCCCGAGTCCCTCCGTCCCCAGCCGGTACGCCGGATCCAGTGCCCGTACGCCGCAGCCGACCGACTCCGCGAACTCCCGAGCGGCCTCGGAGTGGTCGAGGTGGTGGTGGGTGAGCAGCACGACCGCGACGTCACCGGCGGCCGCCCGGACCGCGTCGAGGTGACCCGGGTCCGGCGGACCCGGGTCGACCACGACCGACCGGCCACCCCCGGGCTCGCGCAGCACCCAGGTGTTGGTGCCGTCGAGGGTCATGTGGTCGGCGTTGGGGGCGAGCACGCAGGTGCCGCGCTCGCCGAACGAGCCCCCGTGCCAGCCGGTCCCGGTCACCCGTCGGCGCCCCGCTGCTCGAGGAGCTCGACGTAGCGCGGCGGCGTGGAGAGCACGAAGTCCCCCTCGTGGCCCACCACCTCGGGCGTGAAGATCTCGACCGTCCGCCGGCCGGCCTCGGCCAGCACCTCGGCCGGTCCGGCGAACTGGTCGACGTCGAGGCAGGTCAACCAGGTCGGCGGCATCATCGTCAGCTCGCCGGCCTCGACCCGGGCGAGGGCGTCGGCGACCGGCACCCAGGTGACGGCCGAGGACTCGGTGGAGACATCACGCGTGACCTGCCCCTCGGGGAGCACGGCGACGAAGAACCAGGTGCGGTAGCGGCGCGGCTCGAAGACCGGCGTCAGCCAGCCCGACCACGCGCCGAGCAGGTCGGTGCGCAGCACCAGCCCGCGACGGTCGAGGAAGTCGGTCAGCGACAGCTCGCGCGACTCCAGCGCGACCCGGTCGGCCTCCCAGTCCTCCCCCGTGGTGTCGGCGACGACGTGGCCCGCGGCGTCCACGGGTCCCGCCAGCAGCACCCCCGACTCCTCGAAGGTCTCACGGACCGCCGCGCAGACCAGCGCCCGCGCCATCGGCTCGTCGGTGCCCAGCCGCTCGGCCCACTCCGCCGGCGAGGGGCCGGCCCACGCCACTGCGTGGTCGAAGTCGCGACGGTCGACCCCGCCACCGGGGAAGACGCACATGCCGCCGGCGAAGGCCATCGAGGTCTGCCGCCGGAGCAGGTAGACCTCCGAGCCGTCCGCACCCGCGCCGGGCCGCAGCAGCACCACGGTCGCGGCGTCCCGCGGCTCGGCAGGGGTGGCCGAGCCCTCGGCGTACGCCCGCGCCTGGGCGACGAGCGAGTCCGGCAACGGGGGCCGTCGCACTAGTCGGTGCCGCCCTCGACCTCGACGATCAGCTCGACCTCCACCGGGGCGTCCAGCGGCAGCACCGGGACCCCGACCGCGGAACGGGCGTGGACGCCGGCGTCGCCGAAGACCGAGCCGAGCAGCTCGGAGACGCCGTTGGCGACCTGCGGCTGGCCGGTGAAGTCGGGCATCGAGGCGACGAAGCAGACCACCTTGACGATCCGCTTCACCCGCGCCAGGTCGCCGATCTCCGCCTTCACCGCGGCGATGGCGTTGAGGCCGCACTGCTGCGCGCACGCGACGGCGTCCTCGGTGCTGACGTCACCGCCGACCTTGCCGGTCATCATCAGCTCGCCCGAGCGCATCGGCAGCTGGCCGGAGGTGAAGACGTGGTCACCGGAGCGGACGGCGGGGACGTACACCGCCACCGGCTTGGCGACCTCGGGCACGCTGAGGCCGAGCTCGGCCAGCTTCTCCTCGGGATGCGCCATCGCTCAGCCCTCCCCGGACCCGGGTGCCGGGCGCTTGAGGAAGGCCACGAGGCCGCCCTGCGCGTTGGTCTGGATCGCCACCAGCTCCCAGCCGTCCTGGCCGAAGTTGTTGAGCATCAAGGCCTCGTTGTGGAGCGGAATCGGCGCCACCTGGTACTCCCACTTGGTCATGTGCCGACACTAGCGGGACCCGGCCCCAGCGGCCGACGGCGTCCCTGCTTCCCGAGGCCGGCTCCCGGTGAGACGATGCCCGGTGACCATGACCAGCAGCTCCGGGACCCGGACCGAGCGGGGCGGCATCCTCGCGCCGGCGTACCTCGCGACGACGATCGGCGTCTTCTCGCTGATCGCGTTCAACGCCTTCGAGGCGCTCGCCGTGACCACGGTGATGCCGACGATCAGCAACGACCTGGACGGCTTCGACCTCTACGCCGTCGCCTTCGCCGCGGCCCTGGCCAGCGGCGTCGTCGGGACGGTCGCTGCGGGCGCATGGTGCGACCGGCGCGGCCCGGCCGGCTCGCTGGTGGCCTCGCTGGTGCTGTTCACCCTCGGCATCCTCACCGCCGGGCTGGCCCCGACCATGGAGGTGTTCGTGGCAGGGCGGGTCGTCCAGGGCCTGGGCACCGGCGCCCTGATCGTGAGCCTGTACGTCGTGGTGGGCGTCGTCTACCCCGCCCACCTGCGGCCCTCGATCTTCGCCAGCTTCGCCGCCGCCTGGGTGCTGCCGTCCCTGTTCGGGCCGGGGGTCGCCGCCTTCGTGGCCGGCTCCGTCGGCTGGCGGTGGGTGTTCCTCGGCATCGTGGGACTGGTGCTGGTGGCCGCGGTGCTGATCGCCCCCGTCGTCCCGGGGTTGCGCGCGGAGGGGACGGGCGAGGCCGCACCGCGCTCGCGGATGGTGTGGGCGCTGGTGGCCTCGGTGGGCGTGCTGACCGTGGAGCTGCTCGGCTCGTCCTCCTGGCGCGGCGGCCCCGTCGTCGCCCTGGTGGCCGTCGCCGTGGTCCTGTCGGCGGTACGACCGCTGACGCCGCGCGGCACCCTGCGCGCGGGACGGGGCCTGCCGAGCGTGATCGGCACCCGCGGCCTGATGAGCGGCGCCTTCTTCTGCGGTCAGGCCTACATCGTGCTGGTGCTCCAGCTGCGCTGGGGACTCAGCCCCGGAACCGCCGGCATCGCGCTGACCGTCGTCGGCGTCGTGTGGGCGACGGCCAGCCAGGTGCAGGCCCGGCTCGGCCGGCGGCTGTCCAGCGAGCGGGCGATGGTGATCGGCACCTCGATGCTGCTGGCGGCCTCGGTCCTGCTCTGGAGCGCGGTGCGGCTCGACCTCTCGCCGCTCGTGGCCGGGGCCGCGTTCGTGGTCGCGGGCGCCGGCATGGGGCTCGGCTTCACCCGCACCGGGGTGGCCATGCTGGCCGCGTCGAGCGACCGGGACCGCGGCTTCAACTCCTCCGCGCTGACCATCGCCGACTCGCTCGGGGCGGCACTGGCGCTCTCGCTGTGCGGCATCGGGTACGCCGCAGCCGACCGCGCGGGCGCCGACCCCTTCCTCGCGGTCTTCGGGATCGCGGTCGTGGCGGCGCTGGGCTCCGTGGTGACGGCGGTGCGGACGGTCGGGAAAGGGATCCCCGCCGACCCGACCGACCACCCGGTCAGAGCCGCGTGACCCGGTAGCGCACGAAGGCCGGCACGGCGAGTGCCGCGACCACGGTGAGGACCACGACCAGCACGCCACCCCCGGCGGCGGCGACGGCGGCACCCGTGACGGCCGCGGTCGCGCCGTGCGCGACGTCGGCGACCCGGGGGCCTCCGGCGACGACGACGATGAAGATCCCCTGCAGCCGGCCGCGCACCGCGTCGGACGCCGCCGTCTGGAGCATCGAGGTCCGGAACGCGGCCGACGCCATGTCGGCTGCGCCACCGACGGCGAGCATCAGCACCGCGACCGTCAGCATCCCGGGCAGCACCGGCGCGAGCATCGCGGCGGTCCCGAAGCCGACCATCGCCACACCCCAGACGATGATCGCCCAGACCACGGCCAGCCCCTGCCGGTCGATCCGGGAGACCCAGCCGGAGAGCACGCCACCGACGACCGCACCGGCGGGGATCGCGGCGAACAGCAGCGCGAACGCGAGCCCGCCCTCGTCGGGGCCACCGAAGTCGACGTGCGCCATCTCGGGGAACAGCGCCCGTGGCATCCCGAAGACCATCGCGATGAGGTCGACGACGAAGGACATCATCAGCACCGGATGGCCGCGCAGGTAGCGGAAGCCGTCGATGACCGCCCCCAGCCCGGGAGTCCCGGTCGCGCCCTCGACCGGCAGCCGCGGCAGCCCCACCACGGCGCCGAGCGTGGCGAACAGGGTGACGGTGTCGATGGCGTAGAGCCAGGAGAACCCGACCAGCGGGATCAGCGCCCCACCGACGAGCGGCCCGGCGATCCCACCGGCCTGCATGACCGTCATGTTCAGCGCGTTGGCCGCGGGCAGCAGGTCGGCGCTCAGCAGCTTGGGCAGCAGCGCCGACCGGGTCGGCTGGTTGACCGCGAAGAACGCCTGCTGCACCGCGAAGAGGCTGAGCAGCAGCCACACGTTCTCCATACCGAGGAACGCCTGCACGAAGAACAGCCCGCTGGTGACGATCAGGCCGAGGGTGGTGATCAGCAGCAACGTGCGGCGGTCCATCACGTCGGCCAGTGCCCCGCCCCAGAGGCCGAAGACCACCAGCGGCACCAGGCCGAAGACGCCCGTGAGCCCGACGTACGCGGAGGAGCCGGTCATCGAGTAGATCTGCGCCGGCACCGCCACGACGGTCAGCTGGGCCCCGATGACGGTGACGATGTTGGCGAGCCAGAGCCGGCGGAAGTGGCGGTCCTGCAGCGGACGCGTGTCCGCGAACAGGCCACGAGTCGACACCCGGGAAGGCTAGGTCATGGAAGGCGGGTCTGGAAAGCCGGGTCGTGGACGGCTGGGTCATGACCACGAGCTGCTGGGTGGCGCGGGTCATGGCGACGTAGCGGTCGACAGCGCTCCAGGCCTGCGGGTCCACGAGCACCACGAGGTCGAACTCGAGCCCCTTGGCGAGGGCGGGGGTCAGCGCGCGGACCCGGTCGGTGCCGGCGTAGGAGGGGTGGCCGATCACGCAGCCGATCCCGTCCGGATGCGCGGCCTCCCAGTCGGCCACGACCTGCTCCAGGTCGGTGATGCTGCCGTGGACGACGGGGAGTCCGCTGCGGCGGATCGAGATCGGCACGTTGGCGTCGGGCAACGCGGCCCTGATCACCGGCTCGGCCTCGGCCATCACCTCCGCCGGGGTCCGGTAGTTGACGCTGAGCGAGGCGATCCGGACGTCGGGCAGCCCGACGCGCGCCAGCCGCTCCTCCCAGGACTCGGGGAAGCCGCTGCGCGCCTGCGCGCGGTCGCCGACGATGGTGAGGCTGCGGGAGGGACAGCGCAGCAGCAGCATCTGCCACTCGGCGTCGGTGAGCTCCTGGGCCTCGTCGACCACGACGTGGGCGAAGGGCCCGGCGAGCAGGTCGGGGTCGGCACCCGCCACGACGTCCGGGTCGTCGAGCGCGGTCTGCAGGTCCTCGCCGCGCAGCATCGACATCAGCTGCATCTCGGAGTCGTCGTGGGAGACCAGCTGGTCGACGACGTGGGACATCTCCTCGCGCCGCTCCGCCAGTGCGGCCTCCCGCCGCGCCCGCCTGCGCCCGGCACCCGGATCGCCCAGCCGTTGCCGGGCCGCGTCGAGCAGCGGCAGGTCGGCGGTGGTCCAGGCACGGGGGTCCTCCCGCTGCAGGGCACGCACCTGCTCGGGCGTCAACCAGGGTGCGCACATCCGCAGGTAGGCAGGCACGGTCCACAGGTCACCCACGAGGTCGAGCGGGTCGAGGAGCGTCCAGGCCTGGTCGAGGGCCCGGTCCAGCTCCCGGGCGAGGCCACCGTGACGGGCGAGCCCGCGGCGCAGCAGGTCGTGCGGGACCTCCGGGTCGTCGGCGACCTGGTCGAGCAGGATCTGGACGAGCGCTTCGCGGACGTCCTCACGGGCGTCGTTGTGGGGGGTGCCCGGGTCGACGGCCTCGAACGCCTCGGCCCAGTCGGCGGTGCTCAACCACAGGTCGGCCCACGGGGTCTCGACCTGGGTCCCGGCGCTGGGCAGCTCCTCGTAGAGCGACACCGCCGGCTCGATCGCGCGCACCAGGTCGGCCGAGGACTTCAGCGCCGCCACCGCGGGGTCCGGCTCGTCGACGGCGACCGCGCCCTCGGGGACGAGGTCGCGCAGGGTGCAGGTCTGCACCCCGTCCTCCCCGAGGCTGGGCAGCACGTCGGCGACGTAGGCGAGGTAGGGCCGGTGCGGCCCGACGAACAGCACCCCGCCGCGCCGGTGACCGAGCCGCGGGTCGGAGTAGAGCAGGTACGCCGTGCGGTGCAGCGCCACCACGGTCTTGCCCGTGCCCGGACCCCCGTCCACGACCAGCGGACCGCGCGAGCCCGCGCGGACGATGGCGTCCTGGTCGGCCTGGATGGTGCCCAGCACGTCGCGCATCCGCCCGGTGCGGCTGCTGCCGAGGCTGGCCAGGAAGGCGGACTGGTCGTCGAGGGCGGCGGCGTGCCCGGCGAACCCCTCGGCGGTGAAGACCTCGTCCCAGTAGTCGGTGATCCGGCCGTGGGTCCAGCGGTAGCGGCGGCGGCTGGCCAGGCCCAGGGGGGTGGCGTGGGTGGCCGCGAAGAACGGTTCGGCGGCCGGGGACCGCCAGTCGACGAGCAGCCGGCGACCCGCGCCGTCGCTGAGGCCGAGCCGACCGACGTACACCGGCTCGCCGTCCTCGGGGTCCATCCGGCCCAGGCAGAGGTCGAGGCGAAATCGGCGCAGGGTGCGTAGCCGGGCCTGCAGCCGGTGCACCTCCTGGTCACGCTCCAGGGCCGCGGTGCCGTGGCGGGCGGTCACCCGGCGGGCCTCCTCGAGGCGTGCCTCGAGGTCGGCGACCGAGTGCTGGAGGCTCCGGGCGACAGCGGTGAAGTGCTGCTCGTCCACCGCGACCAGGCGGGGGTCGGCCTTGGCCGCGAGGCGGTCGGGCAGGGCGAAGACGGCGTCCACGATCGCCGAGTGTGGAGCACGACGGGGGTCTTGCTGCAAGCCCCCGGTGGCGCTATACCTTGGAAGTGGCGAGGGGTTCACCTCTCGCCCTTCGCCTGTCCACCGCTCTCAGGTCAGCAGCCGCTCGGACGTGGTGTCCCGGGGTTGCCGGCCCTGGTCGGCCGCGTGCGGGATCGGGATGGTCCACGGGCCAGAGGCGCCCGAGGGCGGCGCCGTGCAGGGCAGCCGGATCACGAAGGTGGTGCCCCGGTCGAGCTCGGAGGAGACCTCGATCCGGCCGCCGTGGGAGGTGATGATCTCGTGGGCGATGCTGAGGCCGAGGCCGGCGCCGGCGATCGAGCGGGCCCGGGCACTGCTGGCGCGGAAGAATCGGCTGAACAGGCGCTGCAGCTCCTCCGGGGCGATGCCGATGCCGGTGTCCTGGACCGAGATCACCGCCTCGCCCCCGTCGCGCCGCATGGCGCAGACGACGTGTCCGCCGGCGGGGGTGTACTTCACGGCGTTGCCGGCGAGGTTGAGCACGGCCCGTTCCAGCTGCTGGTGCGACCCCGCCACCGTGAGCGGCTCGCCCGCCTCGACGGTCAGCGAGATCCCCTGCTGGGCGGCCAGGGGCGCCAGGGTCTCCGCGACGAGCTGCGAGACGTCGGCGAGGTCCACGACACCGTGGGTCTGCTCGCCGAAGGCTCTGCGTCGCTCCTCGTTCTCCCAGTGGGACAGCACGAGCAGGTCCTCGGAGAGGTCCTTGAGCCGTTCGGCGTTGCGCCTGATCGTGACCAGGAACCTGGCCACCTCCGCGGGGTCCAGCGCTGAGTCCTCGAGCAGCTCGACGTAGCCGAGGATCGAGGCCACGGGGGTGCGCACCTCGTGGCTGGTGGTCGCGATGAACTCCTCGCGGGCACGGTCGAGCTCGGCGTGCCGGGCCGTCAGCAGCCGCTGCTGCTCGTAGGTGTCCCAGTGGTTGCTGGCCACCCACGCCGTCATCGCGGTGAAGCTGACCAGGATCGCCGCGACCACGATCGTCCCCGTCGACAGCGAGTCGTCGATGACCGCGACGGAGAGGTAGCCCGCGACCATGAGCGCCCCGACCAGCAGCACGCCGAGCGGCGGGTAGGCCAGGGCCGCGAAGGTCATCGTCAGCACGAACAGCCACATCAGGGGGCTCTCGGCGCCGCCGTCGAGCAGTCCGACGATCACGATGACGACCGTGACCGCGATGCTCCAGCCGTAGAAGATCAGGGGCCCGTGCAGGCTGGTGCTCCACCGCTCGATCGGCAGCAGCAGCAGGATCGGCGAGCAGGCCATCACGACCAGCGCGATCACCAGGAAGGCCGTGCGGTGGGGTCGCTCGGCGACGACGACGTAGACCAGCACGATGCTGGCGGCGAGCTCGCTGAGGGCGACGCCGACCTTGGCGTGCCGGACCCAGAACCTCGCACCAGCGTCGTCGGCCGCCAGCGGCCGCAGCAACGCCTGCGCCCACGACGCCGACGCGCTCGCGTGGCTGGGCGCGTCCGACATCCCCCCAGTGTGGCGCGTGCGCCCGGGGTGTCGGGCCGGATTGGGAGAACCCGTCGGGTGCGGGCGCGGCTCACGTCCGCCGGGCGAAGCGCACGTCGCCGTTGGGGAGTCGCCGGTGGTCGTCGTGGTCGTCATGGGCCCGGTGGTGGTGCCAGGAGCAGAGCAGGACCCCGTCGGCTTTCCCTTACCAATCTTTCTATTGGTCGGCGGCGGCGTCCGCACTCAGTCTGGCTTTCAGCAGCCGGGCACCCCTTGGGGAAGCTAGGCCATGCGGCCGCCGCGTCGCAGACGAGGACGGCGCCGGCGGTCAGTACTCGACGTCAGCCCCGACTCAGCGCTCGTCCTCGAAGGTCACGTGGCCAAACGTCGCCGCGGAGCCGTCGTACCCGGTCAGCGTGGCGCCTTCGATGGCGGTGCGCACCCGGTCTCGCTCCTCCCGCTCACACTCGATGAGGAGGCGCTCTGTGTTGCCGACACGGTCGGTCCCGGTGGTGAACCCGGCCTTCAACAGCTCGGACCTGATGGGTGCGGGGTCGATACCGGTCGGTATCGCGTACGCGACGGTCGGGCTGATGCGCAGACCGAGGCCCGCATCTGCGACCCGCACACCCAGGTAGACGTTGATCGCGACTCCGACGACGATCGCGAGCACCGTCAGGATGATGATGGTGGCCATGGCCCCTCCTTGGATCGGGTTCCGCTGGTTGCCGGACGACCTGGTCGGCCTCCCCGACTCCTTCAGCATGACCGCGGGCTCGTGGAACCGACAGGGCCGCGGGTCCGCCCCGCGGGGGCCTTTCGACCCCGAGCCAGTGCAAGCCGGTTGGCCAGGGATCAGCTGCCGTACGCGCGCACGGGTCGTCGTCTTGCCCGCGCAGTGGGTGCCGTCGAGCCAGACGACAACGGGACCCGACGCCGTCGCCGAGCGGGACCGACCTAGCTGTGATGACCAGCCACGCGGTCTACGTGCGTCGGTGGAAGCGGAGGGTGCCGTCGGGGTGATGTCGGGTGTCGTAGCGGTGGTCGTGGGCGCGGTGGTGGTGCCAGGAGCAGAGCAGGACCCCGTCGCCGAGGTCGGTCCTGCCACCGGCGATCCAGGGGGCGGCCGCGTGGTGTGCCTCGCACCAGGCGGCGGGGATGTCACAGCCCTCGGCGCGGCAGTGGACGTCCCGGACGGCCATCGCCTTGCGCTGCGCCGGGGAGAAGAGGCGCCGGTGACGGCCGAGGTCGAGGATCTCGGACTTCCCGCCCAGCACCATCGGGAGGATGTGGGCCGTGCAGGCCAGGCGCCGCACCTGGCCGGCGCTGATCAACTCGTCCCCCACCAGTCCGACGCCGGTGCCACCACGAAGGTCCGCCAGGTCGATGGTGACGACCACCGTGGTGGCGGCGCCGCCGTGGAGCGGCATCCGCTGCGGGTCGGCGGCCTCGAGGAACGCACCGAAGGCGTGGCCCAGCACCTGGTCGTGGGGCCGCCGGTCGTCGCCGCCCTGCCCGGCACGACGGCCGGTCCGGCGGGGCGAGGTGAAGGCGTGCAGGAAGGTCATCAGCCGCTCGACCACGGCGTCGGCGAGTCGGGCCTTGAGGAGGGTGGTGCCGTCGCCGTTGCGGCGGGTGGTCAGGTGGGTGAGCCTGGCGGCTTGTCGCTCCTCCTTCTCGAGGGCGAGACGCTCGGCCTCCTCCGCGAGGTCGGGAGCGACGACGTGGAGCAGCCTGCGGCCGAGGATGCGGAGCCGTCGGGGGTCGTGCTCGTCGACGAGCCGGACCATCTCCTGCTCGGCGCGGTCGACGATCGCGGGGTCGAGGTCGTCGGGCAGGTCCTCGAGCGCCGCCACGACGGCCTCGGCCTGGTCCCGGTTGGCACGCCCCCCGGCCAGCGCCTCGGCGTGGTGGGCGAGCCATGCTGCGGCGTCGCGGGCGGCGGCGTCGACGGCGACGTCCTCGGCCCCGGCCAGCACCCGCAGCCGCAGCTCCTCCAGCCGGGACTGGGCGCGTGCGAGCTCGAGGAGTGCGGCCCGCTTGTCCGGCGTGCTCAAGAAGATGGGTCCGACCCGGCGGCCGAGTCGAGGGCAGCGCCCAGCGCCTGGGCGCACTCCCTGACCGGAGGGAGGTGGGGCTGGATGGTCATCGCGTCTCCGCTGGCTCGACGTCTGCTCGCCCGGGCTGTGCCGAGTCACCCGTTGCGTCGATGCCAGCGGTTCGCAAGAACAGCTCCGTGAGCGCGTGCCCGCCTGGCGGGACCGGAGAACTACTGCATCTGGTGCGGCTCGGACCGCGCGCTACCACTATTAGAACACGCGTTCGAACGCTGCGCACGGTCATCACGCCAGCCCGACCGGATCACCCGTGCCGACGACGCCGGGGACCGTCACCTCCGCGTCGACGCCGAAGCCCACCTCACCGCCATCCATCCGGTACGCCGCGAGCGCCTTCATCAGGCCCAGGTCCGGGCCCCCAAGGTCGGGGTCGAGGTCGATCACGGCGCAGCGGGGCACGACGCCCCGGACCCGGACCTCCGCGTTCCCGAGCCGCAGCCACCGGCCGACCCAGCCGTCCTCGCCGTGGGCCGTCAGCTCGTCGCCCGCGACCTCGAACGTGGCCCGGAAGCGGGCCCCGTCGACCGGCGCACCCACCTCCTCCGACAGCCGCAGCAGGGACGCGCTGGTCACCAGCGTGACCGCACCGCCGTAGACCACCTCGCCCGGCGCGGCACGCCCGAGCACGACCTCGCGCCCCAGCAGCCCGGAGTACGCGGCAGCCCAGGGGCCGGCCACGACCTGGACCCGCACCGTGCGTCCCCAGTAGTCGACGTCCAGCAGCTCACCCGTCGGCACCGGCACACCGGCGTGGCGCCCCTCCGGCATCTCGACCGACAGCACCCGCCCGTCCCAGGAGGCGCTCGCCCGCACCAGGGCGGGGCTCTCGATCGTGCGCAGACAACGACGGGTGGCCGGGTCGACCAGCGCGAACACCCGGTCGCCCACCGGACCGGCCCCCGTCAGCTCCACCGCGACCAGCGTGCGGTGCCGACCGCCCTTGACCGGCGTGAGCCCCACCCGCGCGACGTGCATGCCGCCCACCCTGCCACCGAGGCGGACGCACTTCGCCGTCGTCCTAGGCTGGACGTGTGAGCAGCGCAGGCGTCGAGCCCGTCGACTCGAACGCGCCGGAGCTGTCCGGCCCGGTGATGATGAACCAGCGCTGGCTGGACCTGACCTTCCTGCACTGGGCCGTCGACCCGGAGCAGGTCGCCCACCGGATGCCGCCGGGGGTGCGGCCGGACACCCGCGACGGGGTGACCTACGTCGGCCTGATCCCGTTCCGGATGGTCGGAGCGGGGATCGCCCGGGGCCCCGGCGTCCCCTGGTTCGGGTCGTTCCTGGAGACCAACGTCCGGCTGTACTCGGTCGACGACACCGGGCGTCGCGGCATCGTGTTCCTCAGCCTCGACGCCGACCGGGCCGCGGTGGTCGCCGGTGCCCGCGCGGCGTTCGGCCTGCCCTACCGCTGGGCACGGATGCGCCACCGGGTGCACGGCGACGTCCACTCCTACGACGCACGCCTGCGACGGCCCGGGAGGGCGGAGAGCCACGTCGCGGTCCGCGTGGGCGCACGGCGCCGGCCCACCGAGCTCGACGACTTCCTCTCCGCACGGTGGGGGCTGCACGTGCGCTGGTGGGGCCGGACCCTGTACGTCCCCAACCGGCACGAGCCCTGGCCGATGCACGACGCGGAGGTGCTCGCGCTCGACGACGGTCTGCTCGCGTCGGTGGGGTTGCCCGACCTCGCCGCCCGCGCGCCCGACCACGTGGCGTTCAGCCCCGGCGTCCGCACCGACTTCGGGCTCCCGGGGAACGCGAGTCGGCCGCGGGTCAGCTGAGGGACGGACCCCTCAGAGCAGCTCGGGCTCGGTCTTCTCCCGCACCTCGTCCTCGGTCACGCCGGGGGCGAGCTCGACCAGCCGGAGCCCGCCGCCCTCGGAGGCGGGGATCACGTCGATGACGGCGAGGTCGGTGATGATCCGCTGCACGACGGCCTTGCCGGTGTAGGGCAGGTCGCACTCGTCGAGGATCTTCAGCGACCCGTCCTTGGCGACGTGCTCCATCAGCACGATCACGCGCTTGGCGCCGTGGACCAGGTCCATCGCCCCGCCCATGCCCTTGACCATCTTGCCGGGGATCATCCAGTTGGCGATGTCGCCGGCCTTCGAGACCTGCATCGCCCCGAGGATCGCGGCATCGATCTTGCCGCCGCGGATCATCCCGAACGAGGTCGCGGAGTCGAAGAACGAGGCCCCCTTGCGCAGGGTCACCGTCTCCTTGCCCGCGTTGATCAGGTCGGGGTCCTCCTCGCCCTCGTAGGGGTAGGCCCCCACGCCGAGGATGCCGTTCTCGCTCTGCAGCACCAGCTCGACGTCGTCGGCGACGTAGTTGGGCACCAGCGTCGGCAACCCGATGCCGAGGTTCACGTAGGAGCCGTCGGTCAGCTCCGAGGCCGCCCGCGCCGCCATCTCCTCACGAGTCCATGCCATCAGGAATCACTCCTCGGACGCGTGGTCACGCGCTCGATCCGCTTGTCGGCTGCCTGCTCCGGGGTCAGCGCGACCACGCGCTGCACGAAGACCCCCGGGGTGTGGACGTGGTTGGGGTCCAGCTCGCCGGGCTCGACCAGCTCCTCGACCTCGGCGATCGTGAGCCGGCCGCACATCGCGGCGAGCGGGTTGAAGTTGCGGGCGGAGTCGCGGTAGACGAGGTTGCCGTGCCGGTCGCCCTTCCAGGCCCGCACCAGCCCGAAGTCCGCGACGATCGCCTCCTCGAGGACGAACTCGCGGGTCTCCCCGTGGGCCACGAAGTCGCGGGTCTCCTTCGGCGGCGAGGCGACGGTCACATTGCCCTCGCTGTCGTAGCGCCACGGCAGGCCGCCCTCGGCGACCTGCGTGCCGCCACCGGTCGCGGTGAAGAACGCAGGGATGCCCGAGCCGCCGGCCCGCATCCGCTCCGCGAGCGTGCCCTGCGGTGTCAGCTCCACCTCCAGCTCGCCGGAGAGGTACTGGCGCGCGAACTCCTTGTTCTCCCCCACATACGAGGAGATCATCCGCCGCAGCCGCTTCTCCCGCAGCAGCCGACCGAGACCCCACTCGTCGACCCCGCAGTTGTTCGAGACCGCTTCGAGGTCGGTCGTGCCGGCCTCCAGCAGGGCCTCGATCAGCACCGAGGGGATGCCGCAGAGCCCGAATCCGCCGACCGCGAGGGTCGACCCGTCCTTGATGTCGGCCACAGCCTCAGCCGCCGACGAGACCACTTTGTCCACGCCTGCACCCTAGCCTCGCGTGAAGGGCGTCACGTATGGCCCCCGGCCACACATGTCGCTGCCTACGATGGGGCCATGGCCACCCCCGACCGGTCCCAGACGCCGGATCGTGCCCGGTTGCACGTGGTCACCGGCAAGGGCGGCACCGGCAAGACCACGGTCGCGGCCTCGCTCGCGCTCGCGCTCGCCAGCCGGGGCCAGGACGTCCTGCTGTGCGAGGTCGAGGGCCGCCAGGGCATCGCCCGGCTCTTCGACGTCGACCCGCTGCCCTACGGCGAGCGCCGGATCGCAGTCGGGCAGGGCGAGGCCGGCCGGGCCGGCACGCTCTACGGCCTGCACATCGACCCGGAGTCGGCCCTGCTCGAGTACCTCGCGATGTACTACCGGCTCGGCCGCGCCGGGCGCGCGCTCGACCGGTTCGGCGTCATCGAGTTCGCCACCACGCTGGCGCCCGGCGTCCGCGACGTCCTGCTGACCGGCAAGGTCTTCGAGGCCGCCAAGCAGCATCGTCGCGGCCGCGACGCCCGGCAGTACGACGCGGTCGTGCTCGACGCGCCGCCGACGGGCCGGATCGCCCAGTTCCTCGGCGTCAACAGCGAGCTCGCCGGCCTCGCCAAGGTCGGGCCGATCAAGCACCAGGCCGACCAGGTGATGACCCTCTTCCGCTCCCCCCGCACCGCCATCCACCTCGTCACCGTGCTGGAGGAGATGCCCGTGCAGGAGACCGCGGACGGGATCGAGCAGCTCCGCGCGGCCGGCCTCCCCGTCGGGTGCGTCGTCGTCAACCAGGCCCGCCCGCAGGACCTCGGACCGGACGCGCTGGCGGCCGTCCGCGAGGGCCGGGTCGACCGGGCGGGCCTCGCCGCGGACCTGGCGTCGGTGGGGATCGACGCCGGCGACGACCTCGTCGACGGGTTGCTGGCCGAGGCCGCCGACCACGCCGTACGCCGCAGGCTGGAGGACTCCCAGCGCGAGATCGTGGCGGGGCTCGACGTCTCGACCCGCGAGCTGCCCCGGCTGCCGGGCGGCGTCGACCTCGGAGGGCTCTACGAGCTCGCCGAGCTGCTCTGCGAGCAGGGGATGGCATGAGCCCCGGGACCCGGGCCCGCGTCGGCCCGCTCGCGGCCGCCGCCTCCACGGCCCCCGCCCTCGACGTCGACGCGCTGCTCGACGACCCCCGCACCGGGATCATCGTGTGCTGCGGCTCGGGCGGCGTCGGCAAGACCACGACCTCCGCGGCCCTGGCGCTGCGTGCCGCCGAGCGGGGACGCCGGGTCGTCGTCCTCACCATCGACCCGGCCCGCCGGCTCGCCCAGTCGATGGGCGTCGAGCAGCTCGACAACACCCCTCGGCCGGTCCCGGGCGTGGCCGGCGACGGCTCGCTCGACGCGATGATGCTGGACATGAAGCGCACCTTCGACGAGGTGGTCGAGAGCCAGGCCTCGCCGGAGAAGGCGCAGCAGATCCTCGCCAACCCCTTCTACGTCGCGCTCTCCTCCTCCTTCGCGGGGACCCAGGAGTACATGGCGATGGAGAAGCTCGGCCAGATCCACGCCCAGGCGCAGGCGGACGGCAGCCACGACCTGATCGTGGTCGACACCCCGCCCTCGCGCTCGGCGCTGGACTTCCTCGACGCCCCCGAACGGCTCTCGAGCTTTCTGGACGGACGCTTCATCCGGCTGCTGCTCGCTCCCGCCAAGGGGCCCGCGAGGCTGATGACCGCGGGCGTGGGCCTGGTGACGAACGCGATGACCAAGATCCTCGGCGCGCAGGTGCTGCGCGACATGCAGACCTTCGTCGCCGCCTTCGACACCCTCTTCGGCGGCTTCCGGGTCCGTGCGCAGAAGACCTTCGAGCTGCTGCAGGCCGACGGCACGGCGTTCCTGGTGATCGCCGCACCGGAGCCGGACGCGCTGCGCGAGGCGGCGTACTTCGTCGAGCGTCTCAGCGAGGACCGGATGCCGCTGGCGGGTCTGGTCGTCAACCGAGCCAGCCCGGCGCCGGTCGGCGGGCTCCCGGCGGACGAGGCGATGGCGGCCTACGCACGGCTGGAGCAGGGCCGGGACGGCTCACCGACCGCGGGCCTGCTGCGGCTGCACGCGGACCGCTGCCGGCTGGTGGAGCGGGAGGCCGGGCTGCGCGACCGCTTCGCGGCAGCCCACCCGCGGGTTCCGACCGCCGTGGTGCCGGCGTTGGCCGGCGACGTCCACGACCTGGTCGGACTGCGTCAGATCGGCGAGCTGCTCGCCGGGTCCTGACCCCCGGTCCCGGCACGCGGCCGGGGCGGGGACGACGGAAGCCTCAGATGTTGACGGGCGAGGAGGTCTGCGCCTCGCGGGCCGTCTCGAGGACGGAGCGCCAGGAGGCACCGGGACGACGGCGGAGCAGCGCGCGGCGCTCCCGCTCGGTCATCCCACCCCACACACCCCACTCGATCTGGTTGTCGAGGGCCTCGGCGAGGCACTCGGTGCGCACGGGACAGCCCTTGCACAGGAGCTTGGCCTTGTTCTGCTCAGCGCCACGCACGAACAGCGCGTCCGGCGAGGCCTGGCGGCAGGCGGCGGATGGTGCCCAGTCTTCGATCCACATGATTGACGTCCCCACAGTCGTCCGGGATCGGAGAGTCCCCATGACTTCCCGAATAGATCCCGGATTGAAAGGTAAAGAACCGACACGCACCTGAGACAGACTCTTTCAGCCCAACCTGAGTAGTCCGAAGTGACTAGTTCTCACGAGTCACGAATAGTCGGGGTGGGTGACCCCGGTTATCGTGGAGGGCATGTCCCTGCCCCCCGAGGAGCGTCTCCCCCGGTCCCGCGTGCTGTCGCACCTGGGCATCATGGCGGCCGTCGCGGTCGTGATGGGAGTCGTGGTCGCCGGCATCGCCATCCCGTTCGCCGGACTCGCCGGGCTGGCCGCGCGCGACGTCGCGCGCACGATGGACGACCTGCCCACCGAGCTCACGGTCGAGCCGCTGGCGCAGAAGACGCGCATCGTCGACGGCGCCGGCAACACCGTCGCCTCGTTGTACGACGAGAACCGGGTCAACGTCTCGCTCGGCCAGGTGTCGCGGACGATGGTGGAGGCGATCGTCGCGGTCGAGGACTACCGCTTCTACCAGCACGGTGCGCTCGACCTCAAGGGCACGATGCGCGCGCTGCTCACCAACCAGGCCTCCGGCGGTGTCGTGCAGGGCGGTTCCTCGATCACCCAGCAGATGGTGAAGCTCACCCTCGTCAGCCAGGCGGACACCAAGGCAGAGCGCGCCGCCGCGACCGAGGAGAGCGTGGCCCGCAAGATCCGCGAGCTGCGCTACGCGATCGCCTTCGAGGAGGCCTACTCCAAGGACTGGATCCTGGAGCGCTACCTCAACCTCGCCTACTTCGGCGACGGCGCCTACGGCGTGCAGTCCGCGGCCCGTCACTACTTCGACAAGAACGCCAAGGACCTCAACCTCCGGGAGTCGGCGATGCTGGCCGGCCTGGTGAAGAACCCCACCGGCCTCGACCCGACCAACGCCCCTGACGCGGCGCTCGAGCGCCGCAACGTCGTGCTCAACACGATGGCCCAGCTCAACGTGATCCCGGAGAAGCGGGCGACGAAGACCAAGAAGCGGGGGCTCGGCCTCGACCCGCAGCCCACCAACAACGGCTGCGTGAACTCCCAGGCGCCGTTCTTCTGCGACTTCGTCATCAGCTACCTGCTCAAGGACCGTGCGCTGGGCAAGACCCGCGACGACCGCAAGCAGCTGCTGCGCACCGGCGGGCTCACGATCCGCACCACGGTCGACCTGCGGTTCCAGCGGGCCGCGGACACGGCTGTGCGTGAGCGCGTCTACGCCACCGACCAGGCGATCGGCGGCATGGCGATGATCGAGCCCGGCACCGGTGACGTGAAGGCGCTGGCCCAGTCCCGTCCGATGGGTGGCGACAAGAAGCTCGGCCAGACCTACCTGAACTACGTCGTCCCGCAGGAGTACGGCGACTCCGCCGGCTTCCAGCCCGGCTCGACGTTCAAGGCGTTCGTGCTCGCACAGGCGCTCAGCCAGGGTGTCCCGCCCGACTACTCGCTGAACGTCCCGGCCCAGGTGAACATCCCCTCGAGCCGGTTCGGCAAGCCCGACTGCCCCTACCAGAGCACCGAGGTCTGGGACCCCGCCAACTACGACGGCCGCGGCGGGACCTTCGACCTCTACACCGGCACCCAGAAGTCGGTGAACACCTTCTTCGCCAACCTCGAGCTGATCACCGGGCTGTGCAAGCCCTACCAGCTGGCCAAGAGCATGGGCATCAAGCTCACCAGCCCCGAGCGGGAGCGGGTGCCGTCGTTCACCCTCGGCGTCTCCGACGTGAGCCCGCTGGAGATGGCCGAGGCCTACGCCACGTTCGCCGCACGGGGCGAGCACTGCGAGGCGCGACCGGTCACGGCCATCGAGGACGCCCAGGGCAACACGCTCAAGGAGTACGCCGAGAGCTGCAACCAGGTGATGGAGAACGCCGTTGCGGACACGGTCAACGACATCCTCAAGGGCGTCATGGAGCCCGGCGGCTTCGGCCAGAACATCTCGACCCCCCAGCCGGACGCCGGCAAGACCGGCACCACCCAGGAGGGCAAGGCCGTCTGGTTCGTCGGCTACACCCCCAACCTGGCCACCTCGGCGATGATCGCGGGCGCGAACTCGGAGGGCCAGCCGATCCCCCTCTCGGGCGTCTCCGTGGCCGGCTCCCCCCTCTACGACGTCTCCGGCTCCGGCACCGCCGGACCGATGTGGGGCAAGGCGATGGGTGTCGTCGCGCAGTGGCTCGACGACGAGAGCTTCACCACGCCCGACATCAACGCGCTGCTCGACCAGGGTGGCACCGTCCCCTCGGTGGGCGGCCTGTCGGTCAAGACCGCGACCCGGATCATCGAGGACGCTGGGTTCTCCGTGATCGTCGGCCCCGAGGCCAACTCCAGCTATCCCGAGGGCACCGTCGCCTTCACCGACCCCGGCACCGGTGAGTCCTACTTCGACGGCGCGCCGGTCACGCTCTACCTCTCCACCGGCTACGTCCCGCCCCCGCCGAAGAACAACGGCGGCGGCAACAACAACAACAATGGCGGCGGCGGCAACGGCGGCGGCGGCAACGGCGGCGGCAACGGCGGCGGTGGCGGCCGCGGCGACTGAGCTGTTGCTCAGGCGCCCAGCTGGCGCCGTACCTCCGCGGCAACGGCCCCGCCGTCGGCCCGACCCTTGGTCTGCGGTGTCACGACAGCCATGACCTTGCCCATCGCCCGCATCCCCTCACCCGCCGCGCCGGTCTGCTCCACGGCCCGGGTCACCAGCGCGGAGATCTCCTCCGCGGTGAGCTGCGCGGGCAGGTAGTCCGCGATCACGGCCGCCTCGGCCTGCTCCTTGGCCGCCATCTCGGCGCGGCCTCCCTCGGCGAAGGCGACGGCGGCCTCGCGACGCTTCTTGGCCTCCGTGGAGAGCACGCCGACCACGTCGTCGTCGCTGAGCTCGCGTGCCTGCTTGCCGGCGACCTCGGCGTTGGTGATGGCCGAGAGCACCATCCGGATGGTCGAGGAGCGGACCTCGTCACGCGCCTTGATGGCGGTGGTCAGGTCCTGGCGGAGGCGGTCCTTCAGAGCACTCATGGCCGCCATCATGGCAGCCCGCCGGTCGGGATCGCGGTGGTGCGGTCTGACAGGCTGGGGCCATGCCTGCGCTCCTGCGACTCCTCGGCGCCGCCGTCGCCGGCGGAGCCGCGGTCACCGCCTACGCCGTGGCCGAGACCCGGAACTTCGTGCTCCGCGAGGCCACGCTGCCGGTGCTGCCGCCCGGCCACGACCCGCTGCGGCTGCTGCACCTCAGCGACCTGCACCTGACTCCCGGGCAGCGCCGCAAGCAGGAGTGGGTCCGCAGCCTCGCCGACCTCGCCCCGGACCTCGTCGTCGACACCGGGGACCACCTCTCGCACCGGGAGTCGGTCCCGCACGTCCTCGAGGCGCTCGGGGGGCTGCTGGAGGTCCCGGGGGTCTTCGTGTTCGGCTCCAACGACTACTTCGAGCCGACCCTGCGCAACCCGCTGCGCTACCTGCTGCCCGACGACGGCACCCGCCACACCGACAGCGCCCGGCTGCCGTTCGAGGAGCTCCGTTCCGGGCTGACGGGCGCCGGCTGGCTCGACCTCACCAACACCCGCGGCAGCCTCGCGGTCGACGACCTCCGGTTCGCCTTCGCCGGCGTCGACGACCCCCACCTGGACTACGACCGGCTCGACGCGATCGCCGGTCCCGCCGACGCCGACGCCGACGTCCGGCTGGGCGTCAGCCACGCGCCGTACCTCCGGGTCCTGGACCAGCTCGCCGCCGACGGGTACGACGCGGTACTGGCAGGCCACACGCACGGCGGCCAGGTCTGCCTGCCGGGAGGTCGGGCGCTGACCACCAACTGCGACCTCGAACCCGCCCGGGCGAAGGGCTTGCACCGCCACCCCGCCGCCTCCGCGCCGGGCGACCCGGGGTCGTCGTGGCTGCACGTCTCGGCCGGTCTCGGCACCTCTCCGTACGCCCAGATCAGGGTGGCCTGCCGCCCCGAGGCGACGCTGCTGACGCTGGTCGGGGCCGATTTCGAGACGCGCTCCACGCTCCGGTAGGGTGACCGTGCCTGCTCGCCGGGAGTGATCCCGGCGGACACGATCGGGCTGTGGCGCAGCTTGGTAGCGCGCCTCGTTCGGGACGAGGAGGCCGCAGGTTCAAATCCTGTCAGCCCGACACTGTGATGTCTCAGGACATCGGCAAGGCCCGAACCCACGGATGTGGGTTCGGGCCTGTGTCATTCTCTGGGCAGGTGGTCCGGGCTGGGGTCGACGACGAGCTCGAGGATGAGCTCGCCGGTGGTGGCGGGTGGTGGACACGAGACCGTGTCGGGTGCGGTCGTGGGAGTCGGTGCTGCGGTCACTCACAGTCCCAAGCTGGTCTGAGCGGCGCGCAGCGCGGCCACTGACGACGCCATCTGGGCGCTCTCCTCCTCGGTGAACGAGGCCTCGAGGACCTCGCCCACCCCGGTGGCATTCACCAGCGACGGCAGCGAGTACGCCACTCCTTCGGCGTGCACGCTGCTCACGGGGAGGATTGCGTTCTCGTCGGTCACGATCGCCTCCACGAGCCTGGTGCCGGAGAGGCCGATGGCGTAGTTCGTGGCTCCCTTGCCTTCGATCACGCGATAGGCAGCCGTGCGCACTTGCTCGGTGATCTCCTCGAGGTCCTGGCCGGTGAAGACGGCGCGGCCGGCACGGGTCCACTCCTTGATGGGGACCGAGCCGATCCGCGCCTGCGACCACAGGGCGAACTCCGAGTCCCCATGCTCCCCGACGATGTTCGCGTGCACGCTGCTCGCGGCCACCCCGGCACGCCGGGCGAGCAGCATGCGCAGACGAGAGGTGTCGAGCATGGTGCCCGTGGACAGCACCCGGTGGGTGGGCAACCCCGAGGCGCGCACGGCCGCGACCGTGAGGACGTCGCACGGGTTGGTGACCAGGACGTAGACGGCCTCCGGGGCGTAGGACATCAGCCGCGGCATCAGCTCTCCCAGCAGGGTCACATTGGTCTCGGCGAGAGCCAGCCTGGTCTGTCCCGGCTTCTGCTTCGCCCCCGCCGTGATCACCACGACCCGAGATCCCTCCACGACCCCCAGGTCGTCACCGCCGATCACGTCACTCGCGCCGGTGTAGAGCCCGCCATGGGCCAGATCGAGCACCTCGGCCTCGACCTTCGGCCGGTTGACGTCGTAGAGCGCCACGATCCTGGCTGCACGCCGGATGAGGCAGGCGTACGCCATGCTCGACCCGACGGCTCCCGCCCCGATGATGGAGACCTTCGCCTTGGCTGTGCCGCTCATCTCGTCTCCTCCTCCGCATGATCGAGCAGGTGCTCCGCGGATAGTGCCGATCGTCTGATCCAACGGGGCATCGCGCAGCCCAGTCAAGGGCGCGCCGAGGCTCTGGGATGGCCGCACGCCGTCAGCCCGACCCACGATCTGGCAGACTCGGTGTCATGGCGCAGAAGGACCCGGGAGACGGCCCGTCACTGGAGCTGCCCTCCCTCGGCTTCGGCCGCAAGCGCACGCGTGCGGGGCGCGCCGCGGAGCCAGCGCCAGCGCTCGCACCGCCCCCGGGTGCGCCTCCCGAGCCGCCCAGGGCCGCAGCACCGGCAGCACCGGTGACGCCGGCGGACGCCGACCCGGAGCCGCGGCGTCGGCCGTCGGTCCGCCAGCTGGGCGGCATGGCCGCCTCGGTGGTGACCGGGCTCGTGGCGGGGCTGCTCCTGGTGGGCCTGATCTGGCTCTCGACGCAGACCTGTGACCTGGTGCGCGGCACCTCCAGCTGCGGCAGGCCCGGCTTCCCGCTGCTGCTGGCCGTGCTGGTCGTCGTCGTCGTGGCCGGCCGCGTGCTGCTGGGCTGGTTCGGCGTCCCCGATCCCGGCAGCACCAGCTTCCTGGCCCTCGGCCTCGTGGCCGTGGCCGCCCTGCTGTTCCTCAGCAACGTGCTGGTCGCGGGATGGGTGGCACCGATCGTGGTCGCGCTCAGCGTCGCGGCGTTCGCGCTGTCGCACTGGGTCACGACGGCGTTCGTGGAGCCCAGCGGCCCCGAGCTGCGACGCTAGCGCGAGGCCGCGACCAGCTCGGCGATCTGGACGGTGTTGAGCGCGGCGCCCTTGCGGAGGTTGTCGTTGCTGATGAACAACGCCAGCCCACGGTCCTCGTCGACGCCCGGGTCGCGACGGATCCGGCCGACGTACGACGGGTCGCGGCCGGCCGCCCTGAGCGGTGTCGGCACCTCCATCAGCTCCACGCCCGCCGCGGTCGCCAGCACCTCCCGTGCACGTGCAGGCGTGAGCGGGCGGTCGAACTCGGCGTTGATCGCCAGCGAGTGGCCGGTGAAGACCGGCACCCGCACGCAGATCCCCGAGACCCGCAGCTCCGGCAGCCCCAGGATCTTGCGGGACTCGTGGCGCAGCTTCTGCTCCTCGTCGGTCTCGTTGAGCCCGTCGTCGACGATCGAGCCGGCCAGCGGCAGCACGTTGTAGGCGATCGGCTCGGTGTAGGCCACGGGGTCGGGGAAGGCCACCGCCTGGCCGTCGTAGGCGAGCTCGCGGGCCTTCTCGCCGGCCGCCTCCACACCGTGGGCCAGCTCGTCGACGCCGACGACGCCGGAGCCGGAGACGGCCTGGTAGGAGGAGACCACGAGCCGGACCAGCCCGGCCTCGTCGTGGAGCGGCTTGAGCACCGGCATCGCGGCCATCGTGGTGCAGTTGGGGTTGGCGATCAGGCCGCGCCCGGCGTCGATGACGTGCTGCATCGCCTCGGGGTTGACCTCGGCCACCACCAGCGGGACGTCGGGCTGGAGCCGGAACGCCGAGGAGTTGTCGACCACGGTGACGCCGGCGTCGACGAAGCGCGGGGCCAGCTCGCGCGAGGTGCCTCCTCCGGCGGAGAACAGGGCGATGTCGAGCCCGGCCGGGTCGGCGGTCGCCGCGTCCTCGACCACGATGCTCTGCTGACCCCCGGGGCCGGCGTAGGGGAGCACGGTGCCGGCCGAGCGGGCCGAGGCGAAGAACCGGACCTCGCTGGCGGGGAACCCGCGCTCCTGGAGGATCTGGCGCATGGCGACGCCCACCTGCCCGGTGGCCCCGACGATGCCGAGGCGGGTCATCGCCCGGTCCCGCCGTAGACGACGGCCTCGATCTCGTGGGAGTCGAGGTCGAAGGCGGTGTGGGTGGCCTGCACGGCCGCGTCGACCTGGGCCTCGTCGACGATCACCGAGATCCGGATCTCCGAGGTCGAGATCATCTCGATGTTGACCCCGGCGCTGGCCAGGCCGGCGAAGAAGCGCGCGGTGATGCCGGGGTGGGATCGCATACCGGCGCCGATCAGCGAGACCTTGCCGATCTGGTCGTCGTAGAGGAGCTTGTCGTAGCCGACCTCGCTCTGGATCCGGGCGAGCGCGGCCATCGCGGTCTGGCCGTCCTCGCGGGGCAGCGTGAAGGAGATGTCGGTCAGCGCGGTGGCCGCGGCGGAGACGTTCTGCACCACCATGTCGATGTTGATCTCGGCCGTGGCGAGCGCCTCGAAGATCCGCGCCGCCTCACCCACCTTGTCGGGGACGCCGACCACGGTGATCTTGGCCTCGCTCCGGTCGTGGGCCACGCCGGCGATGATCGCCTGCTCCATGTCTTGTGCTCCCTCGGGCTTCGGGATGATCCAGGTGCCCTCCTTCTGGCTGAAGGAGGAGCGCACGTGGACGGGCATGTCGTAGCGGCGGGCGTACTCGACGCAGCGCAGGTGCAGGATCTTGGCGCCGCAGGCGGCCATCTCCAGCATCTCCTCGGTCGAGACCCGGTCGAGCTTGCGTGCGGTCGGGACGATCCGCGGGTCGGCGGTGAACACGCCGTCGACGTCGGAGTAGATCTCGCACACCTCGGCGCCGAGCGCAGCCGCCAGTGCCACGGCGGTCGTGTCGGAGGCACCGCGGCCCAGGGTGGTGACGTCCTTGGTGTCCTGGGAGACGCCCTGGAAGCCGGCCACGATCGCGATCGCGCCATCCGCGAGCGCGTGCTCGATCCGTCCGGGCGTGATGTCGATGATCTTCGCCTTGCCGTGCGCGGAGTCGGTGATCACACCCGCCTGCGACCCGGTGAACGACCGGGCCTTGTGGCCGAGCTGCGCGATCGCCATCGCGACCAGAGCCATCGAGATCCGTTCCCCGGCGGTCAGCAGCATGTCGAGCTCGCGCGGCGGGGGCAGGGGCGTCACCTGCTCGGCGAGGTCGCGCAGCTCGTCGGTGGTGTCGCCCATCGCGGAGACCACCACCACCACGTCGTGGCCGGCCCTGCGGGTGTTGACGATCCGCTGGGCGACGCGCTTGATCCCGGCCGCGTCGGCGACCGACGAGCCGCCGTACTTCTGCACGACGACCCCTGGGGCACTGCCCTGGGAACTGCCCACCGAACTGACTCCTGCTGCTGGGGAACGGGGCCGGTGGCTGAGTCTACCGAGACTCAGGCGGGCGGCTCGTTCCCGTCCAGCACCGCCCCCTGGCCGTCCAGGACCGCCTCGGCGACCTCGAGCAGCTCCGCCTCGGCGGGGATCTCCAGGTCGAGCCGGTCGTGGGCGACGATCGAGAGCAGCGCGTTGAGGGCCGCCCCGGCGAGGTTGCCCCAGGAGGAGACGTAGGAGAACTGCCACCACCACAGCGCCTCGTCGACGTCGCCGTGGCGGTAGTGGCGCAACCCGTTCTCGAGGTCGGTGGCGATGCTGGTGAGGTCGTCGGAGAGCTGGCTCTCGACGACCTCGGGCACGTAGGGGTCGAAGACGAAGCCATAGGTGTCGACGTCGCCGAGCATCTCGGCGAGCCGCAGCCGCATCTCGTCGACGTCGGGCTCGGGACCCACGTCGGGCTGGAACTCCTCGGGGGGCGTGAAGTCCTGCTGCGCACCCAGCCGGGCACCGGCGAGCAGGATCTGGGAGATCTCGAGCAGCAGCAGCGAGATCGCGCGTCCGCCGTCGTTCTCGCGGGCGATCGCGCGCAGCGCCAGCAGGAAGGACTCCACCTGGTCGGCGATCTGCTGCGCGAACGGCCGGGCGGGCGTGACGCCGGTCGGATCGATCGTCTGGTCAGTCATCGGCACCCCTCAGTCATCGGCACTGCGCCTTCCTGCGAATGCTCGTCCGAGGGTCACCTCGTCGGCGTACTCGAGGTCCCCTCCCACCGGCAGTCCACTCGCCAAACGCGTCACGCGCAACCCGAGGGTCTTCAGCATCCGCGTGATGTACGTCGCGGTCGCCTCGCCCTCGAGGTTGGGATCGGTCGCGAGGATCACCTCGGTCACGGTGCCGTCGGCGAGCCGTTGCAGCAGCTCTCGGATCCGCAGCTGGTCGGGTCCGATCCCGTCCAGCGGGGAGATCGCACCTCCGAGCACGTGGTAGCGACCGCGGAACTCGCGGGTCCGCTCGATGGCGACGACGTCCTTGTACTCCTCCACGACGCACAGGACCGCGGGGTCACGCCGCGGGTCGCGGCAGATCCGGCACTGCTCGTCCTCGGAGACGTTGAAGCAGACCGAGCAGAACTTCACCTTCGCCTTCACCTCGACCAGCACGTCGGCGAGACGTCGCACGTCGGCGGTCTCGGCCTGGAGCAGGTGGAAGGCGATCCGCTGCGCGCTCTTGGGACCGACACCGGGGAGCCGGCCGAGCTCGTCGATGAGGTCCTGGACCACGCCTTCGTACAAGGTCGCTCGCCTACCCGCCGAGGCCGGGGAGCCCAGGGAGGCCGCCGCCGCCACCGGCGAGCGGGCCCAGGGCGTCGGAGGCCATGCCGTCGGCCTGGCCCTTCGCGTCGCGGTAGGCGGCCACGATCATGTCCCCGAGGTCGGAGAGGTCGTCGGTGTCGCTGCCGTCGAAGCCGCCGGCGCGGATCTCGACGCCGACGAGCTCGCCGACGCCGTTGACCGTGACGGTCACGGCCCCACCGGCGACGGTGCCGTCGACGCGGGCCTCGGCCAGCTGGGCCTGGGCCTGCGCGAGCTGCTCCTGCATCTGCTGCGCCTGCTGCATCAAGGCGTTGAGGTCGAGCCCGCCGGCGCCCCCGCCGAGCGCGCCTCCGAGACCGGCGAACGGGTCCTGGGTCATGGGTGTGGCCTTCCTGGTCGGGTGTGCGTCTGGATCTGGCTGGCTGGTGCGGAACGGGTGGCGGGCGGGTGTGGTCCGGCGCTCAGGAGTGCCGGACCTCCTCGATCACCTGGGCGCCGAGCTCACGCTCGAGCAGGGCGGCGCCGGCGAGGTCGTCGCCCTCGGCGTCGGGGTCGTCGCGGTGAGCACCCGACTCGGGGTCGGTGCCGGGGCGGGGCGGGGCGGGGTCCGGGTCCGGCGGCGGGGCGCCGGGCTGGTCGAGGGCCTCGTCGTGAGGGCGGTCGGCCTCGGGCGGGGCCGTGTCGTGGGACCACTCGCCGCCCGGGGCCGTCGGCGAGGAGGGAGGGGCCGTGGGCGGGAGGGACGGCGGGAGGCCCGCATCGGGTCGGGCGCCGCTGGCGCCGGGGTCGACGATGGACTCGACCTTCCAGTCGACGCCGGCGACGTCGATCGCGGCCTGGCGCAGGATCTCGTCGCAGCCGCCGTTGACGAAGGAGTCCCGGGCGCCGGCGTTGGCGAACCCGAGGGTCAGCACCGAGCCCTCGACGGCCACGACCTGGGAGTTCTGGGTGAGGTGCATCCAGGCGACGCGGCGCCGCAGCTTGGTCGCCTCGACGACGTCGGGCCACAGCCGGCGGACCTCCACCAGCGAGAGCCCCCCGGAGCCGGCGGTCGGCTGGGCGGTCGGCCGGGCGGTCGGCTGGGCGGTCGGCTGGGGAGGCGCCGGGGTCGGCTCCGGGTCGGGCACCGCCACGGGGGCGGCCGCGGGAGCGGGCTCCGGGTCCGGGTCGGCAGGGGCGGGTTCGGCGTCGTCGTCGGGTCCGGCCGGGGGCAGCGTCGGCGTCGGCTCGGGCGGCGGCTCCGCCAGCTGCTCGACCGGGTGCTGGGCCATCGGCGGCGCGGGGTCCTCGCGCACCGGGGCCGGGCTGGGCGTGCCACCGGCGATGGCGGCGCGCTTCTCGAGCCGGTCGACCCGGGCGAGCACGCCACTCTCGGTCGGGTCGGCGCCCGGCAGCAGCACCCGGGCGCAGATCAGCTCGAGCAGCAGCCGCGGCGCCGTGGCGCCGCGCATCTCGGTGAGCCCGGAGGCGACGATGTCGGCGGCCCGGCTCAGCTCGGCGGGCCCGAACCGGGCCGCCTGGGCGACGAGCCGGTCGCCCTGGTCCTCGGAGACGTCGATCAGACCCGTGGCGGGGGCGTCGGGGACCGCCGCGATGATCACCAGGTCTCGGAGCCGCCGCAGCAGGTCCTCGGTGAAGTGGCGGGGGTCCTGGCCGGTCTCGATCACGCGGTCGACGACCCCGAACACGGCGGCGCCGTCACCGGCCGCGAAGGCGTCGACGACGTCGTCGAGCAGGCCGGTCGGGGTGTAGCCCAGCAGGCCGGTCGCCAGCTCGTGGGTGACCCCCTCGGGACCGGCGCCCCCCAGCAGCTGGTCGAGCACCGAGAGGGAGTCACGGGCCGAGCCGGCGCCCGCGCGCACGATCAGCGGCAGCGCGGCCGGCTCGATCTGCACCCCCTCCTGCTCGCACAGGTCGGCGAGGTAGGAGCCGAGCAGCCGGGGCGGGATCAGCCGGAAGGGGTAGTGGTGGGTGCGGGAGCGGATGGTCGCGATGACCTTCTCCGGCTCGGTGGTCGCGAAGATGAACCGCAGGTGCGGCGGCGGCTCCTCCACCAGCTTGAGCAGGGCGTTGAAGCCCTGCGTGGTGACCATGTGGGCCTCGTCGATGATGTAGACCTTGTAGCGGCTGCGCACCGGGGCGAAGAACGCCTTCTCGCGCAGGTCGCGGGCGTCGTCGACGCCACCGTGGGACGCCGCGTCGATCTCGATCACGTCGATCGACCCGGGCCCGCCGCGCGCCAGGTCGCGGCAGCTGTCGCACTCGCCGCACGGGTCGGCCACGGGGGCCTGCTCGCAGTTCAGCGCGCGGGCGAGGATCCGGGCGCTGGTCGTCTTGCCGCAGCCGCGGGGGCCGGAGAAGAGATAGGCGTGGTTGACCCGGTTGTTCGCCAGCGCCGCCCGCAGCGGGGTCGTCACGTGGTCCTGCCCGATGACGTCGGCGAACGTCTCGGGCCGGTAGCGGCGATAGAGGGCGAGCGGGGACTCCACGACTGCACCCTAACCGCCGCGCCCGACAGCGCGCCGCCCTGCGTCGACCACCCTGCCCGGCCCGGGCACGTGCTGCCGGAGCACGCTGGCGCGGCACCCGCGCCAGGGCATGAAAAGGCCCCCCGTGCACCCGGTAGAGCTCGCTTACCCTTGCTGCCTTCCGGCCCTGGGGGAGTTCGGCAAGATGCCGCCGCACGGGGGGTTGGCCCCGAGTCTAGGTGAGCCGGTCCCGGCCACCAACCCGAGCCCCGGGCCGCGGATCCCCGGGGCCGCCTGATTTCGTCGGCCCGACCCCGTGCCGGTACTCTCCTCGGCGGAGGATTCGCCTAGTGGCCTATGGCGCTCGCTTGGAAAGCGGGTTGGGTTAACAGCCCTCAGGGGTTCGAATCCCCTATCCTCCGCCACTCGGACGGCGTCGCCCTGCAGGGCGGCGCCGTTCGTGCGTCCGGCGTCACTCGCACGGCATCCCCGAGGGTGCGGGGCCGCACAGGGCGGCCTCCCGGGAGAGCGGTACCCCACGGTCGAGCAGCGCGAGCCAGGACTCGGGCACCACCGGGGCGTCGTACCCGCCGTAGTCGAGCAGGTCTGCCGTGCCGGACCCGAGCAGCGGGTGGGTGGCACCGCGGGCGTCGACGAGCACGGGGCCGCCACCCTCGGTGGTCCCCCAGCCGCCGGGGCGGACGAGCGCCCCGGACCCCGCCTCGACCGCCACCGACACGCCCGTCGTGCCGGCGGCCGCGGCGTCGCCCCGCGGGTCCTCGACGACCTCCACCCGCGGAGCGGCACCGGGCCCGGCGACGAGCCGCACGCAGCGCTCGCCGGGCACCGGGCGCAGCGGAGCCGTCGGCCAGCGGGTCTCCCCCAGCGCCTCGCCCGCGGTGATCTCGGCCCCCTCCGGGACCAGCCCGAGCCAGTCGCGGCCGACCGCGACCGGCTCGGTGCCGAGGCCGAGCGTCTCGAGCAGGACCAGCCGGCGGGTCGGGTCGGCCGCGGTCACCCGGTGGCGCCGAGCGCCCCCGGTCCCGGTGCCGGGAGGACGGCCTGGCGCCACCACCCAGGTCTCGCCGTCGACGCTCACCAGCAGGCCACCGTCGGCGGCGGACCCCGTCACCTGCTCTGTCCTCCCGAGCGCCAGCCGCACCCCGCCCCGGCCGTGGTCGTCCCCGTCGGTGCAGGCGGTCCAGCCCGACCCGGCCAGACGCTCGACGTCGGGTACGTCGTGGGGCGCCCCGACGATGCCCAGGTCGCGCCCCACCTGCTCCGCCGCGACCTGTTCCTCGGGGACCACCCGGGGCTCGAGGTCCGGGCCGAGGACCAGCTTCGCGGAGGTGACGTTGAGGACGGGGCGCAGCACGGGGGTGCTGCTGGCCTCGGTGATCGCGAACACCGCGCCCTCCTCCCGGGAGATCACCAGGCCGGGCTGCTGCGCCCACGTCGGGTCGGCGCCGGGGGCGAGGACCCGCGCGACCGCGGCCCCCGCCACCAGCAGCACGCCGAGGGCGACCCCGCCCACGACCGCGCGGAAGGGCCGCGCCGGCTCGACCTCGTGGCCACCCGGCGCGCCGGACACGAAGGCGGTCACGAGCCGTCGTCGCGTGAAGGAGTGCGCCTCGACGAGGTCCTTCGAGGTGGTCACGACCGGCTCAGCCCCGGACCACGTCGACGACACCGGTCGCGAGGAGCAGCAGCGGAGGCAACGACACCAGCGCGGCGGTCTCGGCGACGTCCGCGAGCCAGTCGCGGCGCGCGGAGGGCAGCGCGCTCAGCAGCGCCTGTGACAGCACGAGGGCGCCGGCAGCCACCAGCACGGCCGCCGCGACCGGGCGCCACGACTCGTGCAGCACCAGCACCGACACCGCGACCGAGCCGAGCCCACCCGCCCCGGAGACCAGGCCGACCAGCACCTCCGACCGGACGCGGTGGCGCCGGGCGCGCAGCAGGACCACCAGGCAGCTCGCCGTGGCCGCGAGCGCACCGGAGCGGCCCAGGCCGACCGCGAACGGTGCGACCAGGACGAGCAGCAGCCCGACGCTGGCGGACACCGCCACCAGGATCTGGTGGCCGAGCCGGGCGTCGGCGCCCACCGCGTCCGCGTCGACGCACCCGGGCTCGCTCCCGGGATCGTCGCGGACGTCGGTCCCGAGGTCGGCGAGCGTGACGGGCTGGTCGAGGCCGGTCCCCGCGGCGAGCGCCAGCCGCGGGGCGGCACCCCCGGCGGCGACCACCAGCACGAGCGCGGTCGTCAGCACGAGGGCCGGCTCGACTCCCGACGCCTCGGTGAGCAGACCGGTCGCGACCAGGACCGACCCCACCACGACCGCGGGCAGCGGCAGGACGCGGCCCTCACCGAGCCCGACCAGGGCGGCCAGGCCGACCAGCACCGCACCGCTGCCCGCCGCCGCGGCCGGTGCGCCGAACACCGGGCCCTCGACGAGCACCCAGCCGGCGACGGCGGCGTACGCGGCTGCGGTGGCGGCCATCGTGACAGCCATCTGACGGTCATCGTGACGGCCACCGTGACGGCGGCTGCCGCGTCCTTGCGCGTGCGCGAGAGGACGATCGCCCCACCGACCAGGCCGAGCGCGACGAGGGCCGCCGACGCGCCCGCCGCACCGCCGCCCCACGCCAGCAGCGCGGCCGCACCGAGCCCGAGCAGCAACCCGCCCCCGACCACCGCGGCAGGTCGACCGAGGGCCGGCCCCCACCGCGGCAGGTCGTGCTCGACGACGTCGGCCATGGCCTCGACGACGTCGTCGTAGACCCGGTGCGCCGACGACCTGTCGACCCCGGCGACCACGGTGAGCACGACACCGTCCCGGACACCCTGCCCGGCGAGACCGACGCCGGATGCGAGCTCGCGACCCGCCTGCGTCACCAACCGGTAGCCGTCGTGGGCCGACGTGGCGTCGAGCAGGCCCACGCTGCGTGCGAGCTCGGGGACGAGCTCGGCGACGGGCACGGCCGCGGGCAGCACCAGGTCGACCCGGCGGGTCCCGGACGTGACGCTCACCCTCACCAGGTCGGGGCCCCGGTCGGTCCCCACCGTGGCCTGCCTCCGGCTCATCCCCCGAAGCTGCGGGCGCCGCGCAGGTCGGCCGCGTGGTAGTCCGCGTTGGACTCCTGGACGGCGTGGCCGGTCCGGTCGAGGAGGTCCCGCATCTCGCGCAGCGCCCGGTCCCACGTCGCCTGGGCGGTGACGTAGGCCTGCTGCGCCTGGCCCGACCACTCGCCGCGCAGCGGCGCGAGCTCGGAGCCGAGCCGGTCCAGCCGATCGTCGATCCGGGCCACCGTCGCGCGGAGGTCCTCCGCCGCCCGGTCGAGCCCGGCGTGGTCGACGCGCAGCCCGTCCGTGCTCATCCCTGTGCTCATCCCTGTGCTCATCCCTGTGCTCATCCCTGTGCTCATCCCTGTGCCCGCTCCTGTGCTCACCCCTGGGTCCCTTCCTCGTGCGTCCGGTTCTCGTGCGTCCGGGTCATCCCGGCGTTGTCCGTCATCTCCGTCGTCTCCGTCGAGGGGCTCCTCCTCCCGGTGGTCGGCTCAGCCGAGCCGGCTGCGGAAGCTGCTGAAGGTGGAGGCCTGCGCCTCGTCGGTCCCGGTGAGGTCACGGTCGGTCCCGACCAGCGAGGCCTCGAGCTCGGCGAGGGCGCCGACCACGGCCTGCTGCCGCTCGGTCCAGGCCTGGTGCAGACCGAAGAACGCCCGGCCGCCGGCGCCGGACCACGCGCCACGCAGACCGGCGATCCGTGCCTCGAGCTCGCTGCTCAACCGGTCGAAGTCCTGGTGTGCGTCGGCGACGAGTCGCGCCGCCCTCGGGAGCGTGCCCTCGCCCATGCTCATCTGGTTGCCTGCCATCTCGTGTGCTCCTCGCTGGTCGCTGGGTGTGCTGGCGTGATCTGCGGTGTCGGCCGGCCGGGAGTCCTCACCCGCCCCGGGCACCCCGGCTCCTACCCGGCGGCGGGTGGCAGAAACGCCGGGAACGGGTTCTCCACAGGCCCTGGCGCGAGGCCTCTGCGGAGGCGTCGCCGCTGTCTAGGGTGAGACGTTCCGGGAGGGGACGGGGGGGTAGGTGAGCAGCACGCGTGGCGACACCGAGGTCGACGGGCCGGAGCTTCCCACCGGCCGGGTCGTGCTGCGCCCGCCCCCGGAGGTCCAGCCCGGCGACGGCGCGGGCGGCGCCCTGATGAACGCGATCCCGATGCTCGGCAGCCTGGGTTCGATCGCCCTCGTCGCCACCACGGCCGGACGGCAGGGCGCGGACGCGACCCGCAGCTACCTCGCCGCGGGCCTGTTCCTCCTCGCCACGCTCGGCTTCGTCGTGGTCCAGCTCGACCGACAGCACCGGCGGCGCACCCAGCAGGCCCAGGCCGCCCGCGCCGGCTACCTGCGCCACCTCGCCGACGTCCGACGGGTGGTCCGGCAGGCAGCCGTCCAGCAGCGCCGGGCGCTCACCTGGCGCCACCCCGGACCCGCGTCCCTGCCCGCGCTCGCCGCGGAGGGCTCCCGGGTCTGGGAGCACGGCCGTGCCGATTCCGGTGGCGCCGACGTCCTGCCCGTCCGGTACGGCACCTGCGCGCAGCCGCTCTCCACCGAGCTGGTGCCTCCCCCTGGTCCGCCGGGCGAGCGGGTCGACCCGGTCTGCGCCGTCGCCCTGCGCCGGCTGATCGCCGTCCACGGAGTCCAGCCGGACCTCCCCCTCACGCTCGACCTGCGCACTGTCGACCGGGTCGAGCTCCGCGGCGAGGAAGGTCCCGTCCGCGGCCTCGCCCGTGCCATGGTCTGCTCCGCGACGGCCTTCCACTCCCCCGAGCAGCTCGTGGTCGCCGTGCTCGCGCACGAGCGACACCTCCTCCACTGGGACTGGGTGAAGTGGCTCCCCCACGCCCAGAGCCCCTGCGAATCCGACGCCGTCGGGCCGCGACGCCTCGTCGCCACGTCGCGGGAGGACCTCGCGGCGCTGCTGCCCGACCCCCACGCGACGGCGTCCCACCTGCTGCTGGTCGCCGACGGCGTGGCACTGCCGCCCGACGGGCCGGCCGGGGTCACCGTGCTCGACCTGCCGCCGCAGCGGGACGAGCGGGACGAACCGGCCGGGTTGCGGCTGGAGCTCACCGGTGCCGTCGTCCGCGACCGGGTCGGGCTGCGCGTCGTCCGCACGCGCGAGCAGCCGGTCCCCGCGCTCGGCGACCAGTGCGACCTCGCCACGGCGGAGGCGTTCGCCCGGCGGCTCACCCCGATCCACACCGTCGCGGCGGCCGACTCCGCGGGGACCGGCGGGCGGGCCGGCGGCCCTCGCGACCTCCCGGACCTGCTCGGCCTCGGCGACGTCCACGCCTTCGACCCCTCCACCGGCTGGCGGCCGCGCCCGGCCCGGGACCGGCTGCGGGTGCCGATCGGCCTCGGGGAGGACGGCGTCCCGGTCCACCTCGACCTCAAGGAGAGCGCCCAGCAGGGCATGGGCCCGCACGGTCTGGTGGTCGGCGCCACGGGCTCCGGCAAGTCCGAGCTCCTCCGCACCCTGGTGCTCGGGCTCGCGATGACCCACTCCCCCGAGCAGCTCACCCTGGTGCTGGTCGACTTCAAGGGCGGCGCCACCTTCGCGGGGATGTCCCGCCTGCCCCACGTGTCGGCGGTGATCACCAACCTCGCCCAGGAGCTCACGCTCGTCGACCGGATGCAGGACGCCCTGTCGGGCGAGATGGTGCGGCGCCAGCAGCTGCTGCGCGAGGCCGGCGACCTCGCCTCCGTGCGCGACTACGAGGAGGCGCGTGCGGCCGGCGCGCCGCTGCCGCCGCTGCCCTCGCTGCTCATCGTCGTCGACGAGTTCTCCGAGATGCTCTCGGCCAAGCCGGAGTTCCTCGACCTGTTCGTCGCGATCGGCCGACTCGGTCGCTCGCTCGGGCTGCACCTGCTGCTGGCCTCCCAGCGGCTCGAGGAGGGACGGCTGCGCGGCCTGGAGTCCCACCTCTCCTACCGGGTCGGCCTGCGCACCTTCTCGGCCGCCGAGTCGCGTGCGGTGCTCGGCGCCGCCGACGCCTATGAGCTCCCGCCGGTGCCGGGCCTGGGCTACCTGAAGCCCGACCCGACCACGCTGCAGCGGTTCACGGCCGCCTACGTCTCCGGCCCACCGGGCTGCCAGGCGCCCGAGCGCCGCGACGAGGCCAGAGCCGCACGGGGGATCCTCCCCTTCACGATCTCCGCGGTGCCGGCCCCGGGGCCGGCCGAGCCGCAGCAGGAGGCGGCACCGACGTCGCCGTCGTCCGGCGAGCGGCCCTGCGTGCTCGACGTCGCCGTCGACCGGATGACCGGCCACGGTCCGCTTGCGCACCAGGTGTGGCTGCCGCCGCTGGACGTCCCCGACACCCTGGACAGCCTGCTGGGCGACCTCGCCGTCGACCCCCGGCTCGGCCTGGTGTCGGCGCGCTGGCGCGGCCTGCCCGGGCTGACGGTGCCGCTCGGCACCGTGGACCGTCCCCGCGAGCAGCGCCGGGACATCCTGTCGGTGGACCTCAGCGGCGCCGCCGGTCACGTGGCCGTCGTGGGAGGGCCGCGCAGCGGCAAGAGCACGCTGCTGCGGACCGCGGTCGCCAGCCTGTCGCTGACCACCACCCCGCGGGAGTCACAGTTCTTCGTCCTCGACTTCGGTGGCGGCAGCTTCGCGCCGTGGGCGCGACTGCCCCACGTCGCGGGGGTCGGGACCCGCTCGGAGCCCGAGGTCGTCCGTCGGGTCGTGGCCGAGGTACGGGGCATCGTCGAGCGTCGCGAGGCCTACTTCCGGGACCACCGCATCGACTCCATCGAGACCTACCGGTCCCGTCGGGCGCAGGGCGACGCCGACGACGGGTACGGCGACGTCTTCCTGGTCGTCGACGGCTGGTCGACGCTGCGCGCCGACTTCGACGACCTCGAGACCGAGGTCCAGCAGCTCTCCGCCCGCGGCCTCACCTTCGGGCTGCACCTCCTCACCGCCGCCTCGCGGTGGGCCGACTTCCGCGCCGCGACGCGCGACGTCCTCGGGACCCGGCTCGAGCTGCGGCTGGGCGACGCGATGGACTCCGAGATCGACCGCCAGCTCGCCCGGCTGGTGCCCACCGGACGTCCCGGTCGCGGCCTGGTCCCGGGCGGGCTCCACTTCCTGGGCGCCCTGCCTCGCGTGGACGGCGATCCCCTCCCCGACTCCCTGGGAGCCGGGGTCGACGACCTGGTCACCCGGGCCGCGGAGGCCTGGCCGGGACCCGCCGGTCCCCGGCTGCGGCTGCTCCCCGAGCAGATCGGGCTCGACACGGTGCGCGACCAGGCGGTCGGCGCGGCGGCCGGGACCGGCCGGCTGCTGCTCGGTGTCGACGAGCGGGAGCTGGCACCGGTCGGTCTCGACGTGAGCGCCGAGCCTCACCTGCTGGTCCTCGGCGACGGGGGGTCCGGCAAGACCGGGGTGCTGCGGACCTACCTCCGGGAGGTGATCCGGACCCGGACGCCGCAGCGGGCGCAGGTGGTGCTCGTGGACTACCGTCGCTCGCTGCTCGGGGAGGTGCCCGAGGAGTACCTGCTGGACCACCTCACCTCCACCGCCCACGCAGGGCCGGTGCTCCGCGACCTCGCCACCCACCTCGAGCGCCGGCTGCCCGGCCCGGACGTCACCGCCGAGCAGCTGCGCACCCGGTCCTGGTGGAGCGGCGCCGAGGTGTTCGTCGTGGTCGACGACTACGACCTGGTGGCCACCCAGCAGGGCTCACCGGTGGCGGCGCTGCAGCCGTTGCTGGCGCAGGCCGGCGACACCGGGCTGCACCTCGTGGTCGCCCGACGCTCGGGGGGCGCCTCCCGCGCTCTCTACGAGCCCGTGCTGCAGACGCTGCGCGACCTGGCGGCACCGGCCCTGCTGCTCGCGGGCAACCCGGACGAGGGGCCGCTGATCGGCAGCCTCCGTCCGGTCCCCGGACCTGCCGGGCGGGGCCGGCTGGTGACCCGGGACCGCGGCACCGACACCGTGCAGGCGGCCTGGACCGACCCGGCCTTGTGACCGGTGACCGGTGACCTGTGACGCGTGCCCGGCCCCTCTCAGCGGCGGCCGGAGCCGAACATGCCGCGGGCGATCTCGCGGCCCGCGGTCTTGAGGAAGTCCTGGAACGCGTCGGACTCGAGCACCTGGTGCTGCCAGCCCTGGTCCTGCGGCTCGGGAGCCCTGCGCGGGGCGGGAGCGGGCGGCTGCTGCTCCTGCTGGGCCTCGGCCTCGGCCTTGCGCGCCCCCTCCTCCAGCCGCGCCGCGAGCCGCTCTCGCGCGGAGTCGCGGTCGACCGCCTCGGCGTACGTCGCGTGGCGGGGGCTGGCCGCGACGGTGGCCGCCATCGCGTCGGCGTCGGCGGGGCCCATCCGTGACTCCGGCGCGCGCAGCCGGGTCCACGCCACCGGGGTGGGGGCACCGCGCTCGTCCATCACGGTCACCACGGCCTCCCCGATGCCGAGGCTCGTGATCACCTCGCCGAGGTCGTCGTAGTCACTGGTGGGGTAGGTGTTGACGGTCGCGCGCAGCGCCTTGGCGTCGTTGGGCGTGTGGGCGCGCAGCTGGTGCTGGACCCGTGAGCCGAGCTGGGCGAGCACGGAGTCCGGGACGTCGGTCGGGCTCTGGGTGACGAAGAAGACCCCGACCCCCTTGGACCGGATCAGCCGCACCGTCTGCGTCACCTGGTCGAGGAAGGCGTCGGAGGCGTCGCGGAAGAGCAGGTGGGCCTCGTCGAAGAAGAAGACCAGCTTCGGGCGGTCGATGTCGCCGACCTCCGGGAGGTCGTGGAAGAGGTCGGCCAGCAGCCACATCAGGAAGGTCGAGAACACCACCGGCCGGTCGGCCAGCTGCGGCAGCTCGACCAGGCTGATCAGGCCCCGTCCGTCCGGGGCCAGCTGCAGCAGCTCGGCGGAGGCGAACTCCGGCTCCCCGAAGAAGGCGTCGGCCCCCTGGGCCTGGAACGCGACCAGCTCGCGCAGGATCACCCCGGCGGTCGCGGTCGAGAGCCCGCCGAGCTCCTTGAGCTGCGGCTTGCCCTCGTCACTGGTGAGGTAGCCGATCACGGCCCGCAGATCGGCGAGGTCGAGCAGCGGCAGGCCCTGGAGGTCGGCCCAGTGGAAGACCAGCCCCAGGCTCGACTCCTGGGTGTCGTTGAGGTCGAGCACCTTGCTGAGCAGGACCGGCCCGAACGCGCTCAGGGTCACCCGCAGCGGGATGCCGGTGCCGTGGCCGCCGAGCGCGTAGTACTCGACCGGGAAGCCGGTCGCCGCCCACTCCTGGCCGACCGACGTGGCGCGCGCCGCGATCCGCTCGTCGGTCGTCCCGGGGGTGGAGAGGCCGGACAGGTCGCCCTTGACGTCGGCGGCGAAGACGGGGACGCCGTGGCTGCTCAGCTGCTCGGCGAGCAGCTGCAGGGTCTTGGTCTTGCCGGTGCCGGTGGCGCCGGCCACCAGGCCGTGGCGGTTGAGCATCGCGAGCGGGATCCGGACCCGGGCCTCCGCGAGCGTCGAGGCGTCCAGCATCAGGCCGCCGAGCTCGAGGGCGGGGCCCTCGAACGCGTAGCCGGCGGTCACCGCGGCCGTGATCGGGTCGGTCTGCGGCTCCTCGCTCATGGGAGGACCCTAATCCCCTCCGATAAGGTCGCCTCGTGATCTTCAAGCGCGTGGGGCAGGGCAAGCCCTACCCCGACCACGGGCTGACGTCCCGCGGCTGGGCGTCGCTGCCGCCGCGCCAGATCCGGCTCGACGAGCTCGTCACGACCAAGGACACGCTGCGTCTCGACGCCCTGCTCGACGAGGACTCCACGTTCTACGGCGACCTGTTCGCCCACGTCGTGGAGTGGCAGGGGGAGTACTACCTCGAGGACGGGCTCCACCGCGCCCTGCGGGCAGCGCTGCAGCAGCGCAACGTCCTGCACGCCCGCGTGCACATCCTGGGTGCGTGATGGATCCCCGGTTGCGGTCGCTGCTGACCCTCGGCGGACTGGGCGTGCTGCTGGCCGTGGCTGCCACCTGGGGGCTCTCGGCCCTCACCCAGCCCTTTCCCGGGGACGACGAGCCGGCCGTCTGCACCGAGCAGACCTTCGCCGAGGGTGAGCGGATCCGCCGCGGCGACGTGGTCGTGAGCGTCCTGAACGCCGGCAGCCGCAACGGGCTCGCCGGCCTGACCCTCAACCTCTTCGAGGAGGCCGGCTTCGCCCGTGGCCAGGAGGGCAACGTGTCCGGGGACGACAAGGTCGCGGTCGCCCAGATCTGGACCGACGACCCGCAGTCCCCCGCGGTCGCCCTGGTCGCCAGCCACCTCGGCAAGAAGGTGCGGGTCGTGGAGCGGGCGCCGTCCACGGCGGGTGTCCAGGTGGTGGTCGGAGACGGGTTCGAGGAGCTGAGGGCCGGCCGGAAGTCGGTCCGGGTGAGGTCCGAGGCCACCGTCTGCGGACCGCTCGTCAGCTGACCGGTCAGCGACCCTCGGGGCGGTTGAGCCACTGGGCGAGCCGGCCCCCGCCCGAGACCTGGCGCAGCCGCTGCTCGGTCTGCTCGCGCAGCCGCCGCGGGGTGACGACCAGCAGGTCGTCGCCGTGCTTGAGCACGGTGCGCCGCTCGGGGATCATCGTCTCCCCGTCCCGGATGATCATCGAGAGCGAGGCCCCGACGGGCAGCCGCAGCTCGCCGACCTCGACGCCGTGGAGCTGCGAGACCGGGCTGATGGAGACCTGCAGCAGGTCCGCGGCGATCCGGTCGAGCGGGGCTGCCTCGACGTCCAGGCCGCGGGGCTCCGAGCGCCGGGCCACCTTGAGCAACCGGGCCACGCTCGGCAGCGTCGGACCGGTCAGCAGCGTGTAGACGACGACCATCACGAACACCAGGTCGAAGAGCCGCTCCGACCCGTCGACCCCCTCGGCGAGCGGGATGGTCGTGAGCACGATCGGGACGGCGCCGCGCAGGCCCGCCCACGACAGGAACGACCTCTCCCGCCAGGACAGGTCGGCGCCCAGCGAGCTGACCCACACCGACACCGGTCGTGCCAGGAAGGTCAGCACCAGCCCCGCGAGGAGGGCCAGCCCGATGGTCGAGGGCCCGATCCGTCCCGGGGAGAGCAGCAGTCCGAGCATCACGAACAGCGCGATCTGGGCGAGCCACGCGATGCCCTCCGCGAAGGACCGGGTCGCCACCCGGTGCGGGAGCTCCTTGTTGCCCAGCACCAGCGCCGCGACGTACACCGCGGCGAAGCCGGACCCGTGGACGAAGGCGGAGGCTCCGTAGGCCAGCATCGTCAGGGACAGCACCGCGATCGGGTAGAGCCCGGAGGAGGGCAGCGCGGCGCGGCGCATCAGCCAGGCGCCGCCGAAGCCGAAGCCGAGGCCGGCGGTGACACCGACCACGAGCTCCCAGACCACGATCCCGGCCGCTCCCAGCACGCCGTGCTCGGCCAGCCCCCCGGTGGAGATGAGCGTGACCAGCACCACCGTGGGCGCGTCGTTGAGCCCGGACTCCGTCTCGAGCGGGCCGACCAGCCGTCGTGGGAGCGGGACCACGCGCAGCACCGAGAACACGGCCGCGGCGTCGGTGGGTGAGGTGACCGCGCCGAGCAGCACGGCCAGCTCCCACGGCAGCCCCAGCAGGTAGTGGGAGGCCAGCGCGACGACCGTGATCGAGACGGCGACGCCCACCGTGGCCAGGGAGGCGCCGAGGAACATCGAGGGCCTGACCTCCCGCCAGGAGGTGGTCAGCCCACCCTCGGCCAGGATGATCGCCAGCGCCGCGAAGCCGAGCGCGTGGGCCACCTGCGCGTCGTCGAAGTCGATGCCGAGCCCCGCCTCGCCGAGGATCACGCCCATCAGCAGGTAGATCAGCAGCGACGGCAGCCCCGCCCGCGAGGAGACCCGGACGGCGAGGATGGCCAGCAGGGTGACAGCGCTGCCCACGAGCAGGAACAAGTCCAGCGCGTGGACGTCGAAGGTCAAGCGTCACCTCGGTGCAGCAGGGGCGGCGGGTCACCATCGTATCGGCCCGTAGCCTCGCCCCATGACGACTCGTCTCGCGGTGGCCAGCCGGGCGAACGTGCCGCCCTTCCACGTGATGGACCTGCTGGCGGCCGCGGACCGGCGGGCCCGCGAGCACGGCGACCTGGTCAACTTCGTCGCCGGCCAGCCCTCGACCGGTGCGCCCGAGGCGGTCCGGGCGGAGGCGGTCCGACTGCTGGGTGGCAGCGATCCGCTGGGCTACACGGTCGCCACCGGCATCCCGGAGCTGCGCGAGCGGATCGCCGACCACCACCGGCGCCAGCACGGGATCGACGTCGCCCCCGCGGACGTGGTGGTCACCACGGGCTCCAGCGGAGGCTTCCTGCTGGCCTTCCTCGCGGCGTTCGAGGTCGGCGACCGGGTCGCGATGGCCAGGCCCGGCTACCCCTGCTACCGCAACGTGCTCACCGCCCTGGGGTGCGAGGTGGTGGAGCTGGCCACCGGCCCGGAGAACCGGTTCCAGCCGACCGTGGCGCAGCTCGAGGAGGCGGCCGCCGCACCGGGCGGGCTGGCCGGGGTCGTCGTCGCCAGCCCGGCCAACCCCACGGGCACGATGCTGCGACCCGAGGAGCTGGCCGCGATCGCGCGCTGGTGCGAGGAGCACGGGGTGCAGCTGGTCTCCGACGAGATCTACCACGGCATCGAGTACGCCCCGCTCGCCGGCGAGCAGCCGGTGTCGCGATCGGCCTGGGAGACCTCGCGTGAGGCCGTCGTGTTCTCCTCCTTCTCCAAGTACTTCTCCATGACCGGGTGGCGGATCGGCTGGATGCTCGTGCCCGAGCGGCTCCGGCGTCCGGTCGACGTACTGGCCGGCAACTTCACGATCTGCCCGCCGGCGCTGGCGCAGCACGCGGCGGTCGCCGCCTTCGCCGACGAGTCCTACGCCGAGCTGGAGGGCCACGTGGCCCGCTACGCCGACAACCGGCGGGCCCTGCTGGAGGGGTTGCCGGCGATGGGGATCACCGGGCTCGCCCCGGCCGACGGCGCCTTCTACGTCTACGCCGACGTCGGCCACCTCACCGACGACTCCATGGGCTTCGCCCACCGGCTGCTGGCCCGGACCGGGGTCGCCCTGGCGCCCGGCATCGACTTCGACACCCTCGCCGGCCACCGGTTCCTGCGGCTGAGCTTCGCCGGCCAGCGCGCCGAGGTCGACGAGGGACTGGCCCGGCTGGCGGCCTACGTCTCGACCTCGGTCTGCTAGGGCCGGCCGACCGACAGCGGGAGACCCGGGGACACCGACTGCACGTCGTCGTCCGGGGTGTGGTCGGGCAGCCCGGCCACCAGCTCCGTGGCGACGAACCCGCCGCGGATCCGCTGCGGGTGGTCGCCCACCGGCACCGTGGTGACCACGCGGCCGGTCTCGTAGGAGATCCGGGAGACCTCGTCGGTGCCACTCCACGAGACGTAGCAGGAGCGGCCGTCCTCGCTCTGGGTGACCCAGTAGGGCTTGCCGTCGGGCACGACCTGGAGCGGTCCGCGCTCGCCGGTGCGGGGGTCGACGACGACGGCGTAGTCGTCCATGGTCCCGGCCACGCACAGCGCCTCCCCGTCGGGACTCATCGCGATGCCGTGGTGGGCGGAGTCGAGCAGGTAGTTCTCCCGCGGCTCCTCGGTGCGCTTCGGCAGGCGCGTGAGGTCCACGATCCTCCCGCTCCGCAGGTCCATCGTCGCGTAGCCGTGGAAGAAGCTGACCTGGAAGTGGACCCTGCGCTCGTCCGGCGTGAGCGTCATCGGGCGGACCGCGGTGGACATCGCCTCGCGACCGACGGCGTCGAACGCCGCGCGCAGGTCGTAGCGGCGCCGCACCTCGAGGGTGTCGGCGTCCACGAGCTGGAGGACCCGCTCACCCTTCGCGGGGTCCGCGGCGGGGCGGTCGAGCGGGGTGTAGACCAGGCCGATGCTGGCGTGGAGGATGCTGCGACCGCCGCGCAGGTAGACGCTCTCGTGGGGTGACCCACCGGACGGGAAGCGACCGACCTCGTGGCCGTCGCGGACCCGCAGCACGTGGACGACGTCGGCCGTGGAGGCGCTGACGACGACGCGCCGACCGTCCGGTGAGACCGCCATGTGGTCCGAGCGGTGCCCGGCCACCGGGAACCGCCACACGATGTCGTGGCTGTCGAGGCTGATCGCCACGACGTCGGCGAACGACGGCCGGCTCACGATCAGCAGCTCCCCGTCGTTCGAGGAGTACATGTCATCGACGTACTGGTGGTGGCCCTCGCCGATCGCCTCGCGGATCGCCAGGAAGTAGGCCAGCCGCTCGGGGTTCATCGCGATCTCGGCGAACCGCTCCTCGCGGTCGGGGATCACGTCGAGCCGGCCGAGCTGCTCGAACGAGCCGGGGTCGAGGACCGTGGCGGTGCCGTCCCAGTTGTTGCCGACGAACACCGCGCGGCGTACGTCGCCCACCGGCTGCTGGCCGTCGGCGGCGTGGGCGGGCATGCCGAGCAGGCAGGCCAGCAGGGACACCGCGAGCGCCAGCGCCGGCCCACGTGTCGTCGTTCCCACGCTCGCACCCACGGTCGTCCCCACGTCGACTGAACGAGCGGCAGCGGCACCGGGTTATGGGCGCCCTCGCCGGAGGCTCACACGAGGTCGTGCACGAACTCGCCGAGCTGCGCGAGGTTGCGGCACTCCACCATCGGCACCACCGCGCCGTAGGGCCGGGCGGCGGAGTCGCCGGTGTCCCAGTGGCGCGGGTGCTCGGGGTTCAGCCACCAGGCGTGCCGAGCGGCACCGGCCAGGTCGCGCAGCGCCGGCAGCGCGAGGTCGCTGTAGTTGGAACGGGCGTCGCCGAGCACCAGCAGCGAGGTCTTCGGGCCGACGGCGTCGGGGTGCTGCTCCACGAAGGTGGTGAACGCGCGGCCGTAGTTGGTGCGGCCCCAGCGTGCCGCGTGCGTGGTGCTGGCGGCGAGGTCGGCCATCACCTGGCCGAGGTCGGCGCCGGGACGGAAGTGGTGGGTGACCTCGTGGACCTGGTCGACGAACGTGAAGGCCCGCACCTTGGTGAACTGCTCGCGCAGGGCGAAGACCAGCAGCAGCGTGAACGACGCGAAGCTGGCCACCGAGCCGCTCACGTCGCACAGCACGACCAGCTCGGTACGCCGGGGCCGGCGCGGCCGGTGGTGGGTGACCAGGGGCACCCCGCCGGTCGAGAGCGAGGCGCGCACCGTCCGGCGCACGTCGAGCGGACCGCGTCGGCGCGCGTGCTGCTCCTGGGTGAGCCGGGTCGCCAGCCGGCGGGCCAGCGGGTAGATCTCGCGGCGCATCTCGACCAGGTCCGCCCGGCGGGCCGCGGTGAAGTCGAGCCGGTCGATGGTCGGCCGGATCGCGACGTCGGCGACGTGGGCCGGGCCGCGCTCCTCGGCGATCCGGCGCCGGGCCTCGTCCTCGGTCGCCCGGGTGAAGGCACCCACGCGACGGCCGGCCACCCGGCGGGCCTCCTGCTCGGTCCTTCCCCCGGAGACCAGGGCCGCGACGATCCGGGCGGTGAGACCCGTGGGGTCGAGACGTCGCAGCGCGTTGTACGCCGACCAGCCGGCCAGCCCGGGAGCGCGGCCCGGCATGGCGCCGAACCGCCCGACCGCCTCGACGGCGAGCGCCGCCAGGGCCCGCTGGTCGTCGGAGGCCAGGGCGTCGCCCAGCCGCTCCCGCACGTCGGCGAGCGCCTCGGCGTTGTCGCGGACCCCCTCGGCGGCCTCGTCGCCCGTCGCGGCGTCGGCGGACGCGGGGTCACCGGCCGCGGCGGCACCGGCGCCGACCAGGCGCGGGAAGTAGAGGTCGAACAAGGCGTCGAACGTCGGGCGCTGGGCGGGACGCTTGACCACGGTGGCGGCGTACCCGGCCCGGACGGTCTCCCGGTCGTGCCAGGCGAGCACGCCGAGCGCCGCGACGGCGTCGAGGTCCTCGGCGAGCGAGACGGGGAGGCCCGCCCCGCGGAGCGCCTCGAGGAAGTCGATGTGCCGAGCGACCAGGCCGCTCATGGGAGCCCGGTCACGGCAGCCCGAGCTCCTGGACGGCACGCGCCTGGTCGGAGGCGTGCTTGAGGACGGCGCCCAGGGTCCGCGAGATCGTGGCCTCGTCGAGGCTGCCGACCTGCAGCGCGACCAGGGTGCGCGCCCAGTCGACCGACTCCGCGATCGAGGGTGACTTCTTCAGGTCCAGGTCGCGCAGCCGGCCGACGACCTCGACCACCTGCGCGGCGATCCGGTGGTCGAGGTCCGGGACCTGTCCGGTGACGATCTCCCGCTCGCGCTCGGCGTCCGGGTAGTCGAGGTGGAGGTAGAGGCAGCGCCGCTTCAGCGCCTCGGACAGCTCGCGGCTGGCGTTGGAGGTGAGGACGACGTACGGGCGGCGCAGGGCCGTGACGGTGCCGAGCTCGGGGATCGTCACCTGGAAGTCGCTGAGCACCTCCAGCAGCAGCCCCTCCACCTCCACGTCGGTCTTGTCGACCTCGTCGACCAGCAGCACCGTGGGCTGCTCGCGCCGGATCGCGGTGAGCAGCGGCCGGGTCAGCAGGAACTCGTCGGTGAAGATGTCGTCGTGGGTCTCCCCCCAGCTCGTCCCACCGGCCTGGGCCCCGTCGGCCTGGATCCGCAGCAGCTGCTTCTTGTAGTTCCACTCGTAGAGCGCCCGCGCCTCGTCGAGCCCCTCGTAGCACTGCAGCCGGACCAGCTCTGCTCCCGTGGCACGGGCGACCGCCTTGGCCAGCTCGGTCTTGCCGACGCCCGCCGGCCCCTCGACCAGCAGCGGCTTCTCCAGCGCACCCGCGAGGTAGGCCGTGGTGGCGGTGGCGGCGTCGGTCAGGTAGCCGTGCTCGTGCAGGGACCCTGCGACGTCGGCGGGCGAGGAGAACCAGGTCACCGGCCCATCCTCGCGCACCCGCCGGTCAGTCCCGGACGTCCGGGGCGCCGCCGCGGCCGGCGCCGGCGGTGAAGCGGGCCACCCCCGCTGCGGCCTCGCCGTGGGCGAGGGTCTCGCGCCCGAACCGGAACTCGGTCGCCATCGCCTGCTCCGTGGAGCTGCCCTCCCCGCGCAGCACGGAGAGCCGGTCGCTGCGCAGGCAGTCCTGCGGCAGACCCGCCAACAGGAAGGCCACGGACAGCGCCTCGTCGAGCGCCGTCCCCGGCTCGACCACCCAGTTCACCAGGCCCATCCGCTCCGCCTCCGCCGCCCCGACCTCGCGGCCGGTGAGGATCAGGTCCAGCGCCCGGCCGGTGCCCACCAGGCGCGGCAGCCGGACGGTGCCCCCGTCGATCAACGGGACCCCCCAGCGCCGGCAGAACACCCCCAGGCTCGCGTCGCTCGCGGCCACCCGAAGGTCGCACCAGATCGCCAGCTCGAGGCCGCCGGCCACGGCGTACCCCTCGATCGCGGCGATCACCGGCTTGGTGAGCTCCAGCCGGGTCGGACCCATCGGGCCGGCCCCCGTCGGCTCCAGCCGTTGGTCCATCGCCTTGAGGTCGGCGCCCGAGCAGAAGGTGCCGCCCCCGCCGTACAGCACGGCGACGGACTGGCTGTCGTCGGCGTCGAACGCCTCGAAGGCCGCGAGCAGCGCCGCCGCGGTCTCCCGGTCGACGGCGTTGCGCGTCTCGGGCCGGTCGAGGGTCACCACGGTGACCGGACCGTCCTTGCTGGTGTGCACGCTCACAGGAGCAGTGTCGCCGATGGCTACAGGTGCTTGAGGAAGTGGACGTCGGCCTCGCCCTCGACCGGGAGGTCCGGCGAGCGCGCGAACTCGGTGTAGCCGAGCCGGCGGTAGAAGTCGGGAGCCTGGAAGGTGAAGGAGGAGACCAGCAGCTGGCGGCAACCCCGTCCACGGGCCGCCTCCTCGGCGGCGGTCATCATCCGGGCACCCCAGCCCTCGCCACGAGCCTGCTCGTGGACCCAGAGCATCCCGACGCCCGCGCAGGTGCCCCAGGTCCAGCCGCTGAGGCCCGCCACCAGCTCGCCACCGGCCTCCACGCGCACGGTCAGCTCGCGCAGGTCGTCGCGGCCCACGGCAGCGGCGTTGTGGCGGTCGAGCTCGGCGCTGAGACGTTCGTCGAGGGCTGGGTCGCCGGCGCCGACGGAGAGGGAGGCAGTCACGTCGCGCGACCCTAGGCTGTCGTCGTGCCCCGCCACCACGAGGTCCCCGCCGACCAGCCCCTGCGCGCCCAGCTCGAGGCCTTCGTCGACCACCACCGACAGGCGCTCCACGACTGCCTCGACGGTCTCACCGAGGAGGAGGTACGCCGCCGGCTGGTCCCCTCGGCCACGACGCTGCTCGGACTGGTCACGCACGCGACCTTCGTCGAGCAGGTCTGGTTCGACGAGGCGTTCACCGGGCGGTCGCGCGCGGAGATCGGGATCCCCGAGACCGTCGAGGAGTCCTTCGTCGTCGGGAGCGACGACACGATCGCCTCGGTGCGCGAGCGCTACGCGGCGGCCTGCGACGCCTCACGAGCGGCCGCCGCGGCGTACGGGCTGGACGACGTGGTCGACGGCAACCGCCGGGGACCGCTGCCGGTGCGCTGGATCTACCTGCACCTGCTCCGCGAGCTCGCCCAGCACTGCGGGCACGCCGACATCCTGCGCGAGCAGGTGCTGGCCGGCCGCGCCGATGAGACGGACGGCTGAGGACGCCGATCGTGCGCGGGTTCTGACACACTCCCGACATGCACGCCCGCCACGCGCTCGTACGCCGCCCCTCGACGCGGCTCGCCGAGGGCCTCGTCACGCACATCGAGCGGAGCGCCGACGTCGACCCGGACCGCGCCCTGGCGCAGTGGTTCGGCTACGTCGACGCGCTGCACACCGCGGGCTGGACGACCCACGAGGTCGCGCCGGCCGAGGGCTGCCCCGACGCCGTCTTCGTCGAGGACGCGGTCGTCGTCCACGGCGACCTGGCCGTCGTCTGTCGCTCGGGCGCCGAGGAGCGCCGGCCGGAGACGGCTGCGGTCGAGGAGGCGGTGCGGGCCCACGGCTACCGGGTCGAGCGGATCGCCGCCCCCGGCACCCTCGACGGTGGCGACGTGCTCAAGCACGGCTCGACCGTGTGGGTCGGGCAGGGCGGCCGGACCAACGCCGAGGGCATCGCCCAGCTCCGCGAGCACCTCGCGCCGCAGGGCGTCGAGGTGGTGGCCGTCCCCCTGACCAAGGTGCTGCACCTGAAGTCCGCGGTCACCGCGCTCCCGGACGGCACCGTGATCGGCTACGAGCCGCTGGTCGACGACCCGTCCGTGTGGGGCGAGGCGTTCCTCGCCGTGCCCGAGGAGGCCGGCGCCCACGTCGTGCTGCTCGGCGACGACACCGTGCTGATGTCGGTCGCCGCGCCCGAGACCGCGGCCCTCCTCGAGGACCGCGGTCTGCGGGTCGTCCGCGTCGACATCTCCGAGTTCGAGAAGCTCGAGGGTTGTGTGACCTGCCTGTCGGTGCGGCTGCGCGGTCGCCCCGGCTAGGTCACCCGCCGTACGGGGTGTCCTCGATGTCGCTGGCCCGCTCGCAGCCGCCGTCGGTGTCGCAGCGGACGAAGGACACGTGCCGGCGGGTCAGGACCTCGGCCAGGACGTGGTCGCCGTCCTCCCAGGTGATCGCCCCGAAGGTCGCGCGGCGCGGGAGCTGCAGACCCACCAGCCGGTGGCCGCGCGGTGCCCGCAGGGTGACCGAGCCCAGCGGTCCGTCGAGGTAGGACGGACCGGCGAGGATCCGTCGTGAGTCGGGCTGGATCTCGAGCACCGTGTGGTCGCAGGTGGCCCAGGTCGTGTGGCGGGGCGAGGAGATGCTGCGGACCTGCGAGCAGAACCTCTCGCCCCCGTCCCCCTGGCCGATCACGTAGCGGTCGGCGCGGACGTCGGCGTCGTACGCCGCCTTGCGGGCCATCCTGGTGAGCACACCGGGCTCGGCGAGGTCCCACCGGTAGGTGGCGTCCGGGCGGGTCGTGGACACGATGGCGACGTCGGCGTCGGCGCCGGCGACCGTCACCGGGGCGTCGAACCGCCGCTTGTGCTGGAGGTCTCCGGTCGCGGTGTCGCGCACCCGCACCACGGCATCGCGTCGGCCGCGGACGACGGCCTCGTAGAGGTGGTCGCCGTCCTGCGAGAGCTCGAGCTGGCCCTTGATGCGCGCGGTGAGCGGGGTGCGGACGCCGTCGGGCGTGATCCGCTCGACGCGCGCCCCGTCGGCGTCGTGCACGACGGCGACGTAGTCGTCACCGCTGGTGCCGAGGAGGTCGAGCTCACGGGCGTCGACCTCGATGCTGCGCTCGCCGTGCAGGATCACGGTGCCGAGCGCCACGGGCACGGCCGGACCCGCGCCCCGCTCGAGCTGGCCGATCCGGATGGTGGTCGTGTCGCCGGCGGCGTACGACGGCGCGGCGGTGAGCGCGCCGAGCAGCGCAGCGGCGGCTGCGACAGAGACGGCCGGCGCCAGGAACGATCGGATGCTGGTCATGGTGGTGTCCTTCGTCAGGGAGGCAGCCCGGTCCGGGGGTGGCTGCACCCTCCTGACGCCGGGCGGGGCCCCGCAGGTTGCGCCCACCGTCCGGACAGCACGAGACCCCGCCCGGATGCACTCCGGACGGGGTCTCGTGGCTGGCGGTGGCGGAGGGATTTGAACCCTCGGTGGGCTTGCACCCACAAACGCTTTCGAGGCGTTCTCCTTAGGCCGCTCGGACACGCCACCGCGCCGAAGGCTACCGGAGCGGGTGGGGCGGGTCGAAATCGCGTGGGCCCGGCACTTCCGCGGTGCTGTTGCTGCTCCCGCGGGGGCTGACACCCGCGGCAGTGACCACACCACCGCGGAGGACGGGGGTCAGCGGTGGTCGCGGAAGAAGCCGTCGAGCAGCGCGGCCGCCTCCTCGGCCCGGACGCCGGAGACCACCTCGGGCCGGTGGTTGAGCCGGCGGTCGCGGACCACGTCCCAGAGGCTGCCGACGGCGCCGGCCTTGTCGTCGAAGGCGCCGAAGACGACGCGCTCGACCCGGGACAGGACCGCTGCACCGGCGCACATCGTGCACGGCTCGAGGGTGACCACGAGGGTGCAGCCGTCCAGCCGCCACTCCCCCCGTCGGTCCGCAGCCTCGCGCAGCGCGACCACCTCGGCGTGGCCGGTCGGGTCGGCGCGGCGCTCGCGGACGTTGCGCCCGCGCCCGAGGACCTCGCCGGCCGGGTCGAGCACCACGGCGCCGACGGGTACGTCGTCGCTGGCGAGCGCGGCGCGCGCCTCGTCCAGTGCCGCGCCCATGGCGGCGTCCCAGGGGGTGACCATCGCGGGCGCGGTCAGGCGGAGGCCAGTCCGACGGCCTGGTCGAACTGCGGCCCGAAGCCGAGCCGTCGGGCGATGTCGGAGAGCATCTCGTCGGGGTAGAGGTCGACGTCGTCGAGCAGCACGGCCAGGTCCATGGCGTGCATGCCGAGGTCGCCGAGCAGCTCGAGGTCGCCGGCGGGCACCTGCTCGTCCTCGTCCTCGGGCGGAGGCAGCCCGAGGAAGTCGATGGCGGAGGCCGCCAGCTCCCACTCGTCGGCGGCGGTGACGTCGGAGAGCAGCACCCGGGCGTGGGCGCCCGCGACCCGGACCACGACGAAGAAGTCCTCGTCGACGGCGACCATGCCGAGCGCCCCGCCGTCGCCGGGGAACCGGCGCAGCGCGTGGCTGAGCGTCTCGACGTCGGCGAGCACGTCGTGGGCGAGCTCGACGACCTGCCAGGCGCCCTCCTCGCGGTAGGCGGCCAGGGCGAAGTCGACCTCGTCCAGCTGGTCGGCCATGACGGGACTCCTTCCGCGTGGACCACCCGACGACACCAGAGTGGCAGAGGGGGCATCGGGGGTCCAGAGCGGTCCGGCTGGCTGCCGCCGAGACCCCCGCGGGCACTAGGGTCTGCCCCATGCGCACCCACGTCGTCGACCACCCGCTGGTCGCCCACAAGCTGACCTACCTGCGGGACGAGAAGACCGACTCGCCGACCTTCCGCCGGCTCGCCGACGAGCTCGTGACGCTGCTGGCCTACGAGGCGTGCCGGGAGGTCCGGGTCGCCCCCAAGGACATCGTGACCCCGGTGGCGCCGACGACCGGCGTGAAGCTGGCCCGGCCCAAGCCGCTCGTCGTGCCGATCCTGCGCGCCGGCCTCGGGATGCTCGACGGTCTGATGCGGCTGCTCCCGACGGCCGAGGTCGGGTTCCTCGGGATGATCCGCAACGAGGAGACCCTCGAGGCGTCGACGTACGCCGAGCGGCTGCCCGACGACCTCTCCGGTCGCCAGTGCTACGTGCTGGATCCGATGCTCGCGACCGGCGGCACGCTCGCGGCCGCGATCCGGTTCCTGGTCGACCGCGGCGCCAACGACATCACCGCGATCTGCCTGCTGGTCGCCCCCGAGGGGTGCCGGCGGCTCGAGGAGGAGCTCGCCGACCTCGACGTCCCGGTCACCATCGTCACGGCCGCCGTCGACGAGAAGCTCAACGAGAAGGGCTACATCGTGCCGGGGCTCGGGGACGCCGGCGACCGGCTGTACGGCGTCGCGGACTGAACCTGCGCCGCCGCCGGCAGCCGCCGCGGCAGGCTGACCGACACGGTGGTCCCGACGCCCTCGCTGGAGGAGATCGTGACCTGCCCGGCGTGCGCCGTGACGATCGCCCGCACGATCGTCAGCCCGAGCCCGGCTCCCTGGATCGCCTGCGAGGAGGCGGTGGAGGCCCGGAAGAAGCGGGTGAACAGCTGCTCCTGCTCGGCCTCCGGGATGCCCATCCCGGTGTCGTGGACCGTGACCTCCACCGCGTCCTCGGTCTCGCCGAGGACCACCTCGACCCGGCCACCGTCGGGGGTGAACTTGACCGCGTTGCCCACGAGGTTGTGCAGCATCCGCTCCAGCTGCTCGGGGTCGGCCTCGAGCGGCACGGCGGCCTGCGGGACCCGTGAGACGACCTCGAGGTCCCGGGTGGCGAGGGTGCACGCCAGCGACTCCAGGACCGCGGCCACGCCGGCGCGCAGGTCGGTCGACTGCGGCTGCATCGTCATCTGACGGGTCTCGATCTGCGAGAGCAGCAACAGGTCCTCGACCAGCAGCAGCAGCCGACGGCTGTTGCGCTGCACCCGGCCGGTGAGGGAGCGCTGGGGGCCGGTGAGCTCCCCGACCTCGCCGTCGTCGAGCAGCTCGAGGTAGCCGATCATGCTCGTCAGCGGGGTCCGCAGCTCGTGGCTGACGGTGGCGACGAAGTCGGCCTTCACGCGCTCCAGCTCGGTCAGCCGGTCCACCGCCTCCTGCTGGTGTCCCAGCGCGGTGAGCAGCGCCCGGTGCATCGCCTCACGCTCGGTGACGTCCTCGCCGACGCAGAGGTAGCCGGCCGCCTCACCCTGGTCGTCGGTGACGGAGGTGAGCGTCAGCAGCATGCTGCGGACCTCGCCGTCCGGGCGCTGGTAGTGCCAGGGCTGCCGCTCGTCGCCGGCGGCCACGGCAGCCGCACAGATCTCGGCGAAGAGCGGCCGGGTCCCCATCCGGGCCGCCTGGCGCAGCAGCTCGGCGTCGGCGAAGAGGAGGTCGGCGGGAGCACCGAGCGTGTCCTCCGCGGTGCGGTCGAACACCGTCTCCGCGCCGGGGTTGAACACCTCGACGATGCCGTCGAGGTCGGTGGCGATGACCGCCGACCCGGTGGCGGCGTCCACGAGGCGCTGCAGCGTCTGCTGGCCGGCCGAGGCCCGTGCCGCAGACAGCCGCTGCTGGGTCGCCATCACCGACAGCGGGAGCAGGATCAGCGCGCAGTCGATCAGGAACAGCTGGAGGAAGCCGGTGACCAGCTCGGGCTGGAGGTCGTAGCGGGTCCCGAGCTCGTGGACCGGTCCGAGCCCGGCGATCGTCATCACGGTGGCCACGGTGGCGACCCCGGCCAGCAGCAGGCTCGCCTCTCGCAGCGTGCCGCGGAACGCCAGCCACCCGAACATCGGCATCACCGCGAACACCAGCGGTGGGGCCGCCGCATAGCTGAAGATCGCGGCCGTGGCGCCCAGCAGGATGACCGACTGCACGATCCGCTCCCGGGAGGGGGCCAGCGCCTTGAACTGGCGGCCGGCGAGGAACAACGGGAGCAGCACCAGCTGAGCGGCCGAGTGGGTGCCGAACACCGCCAGGGCCGCCAGCCCGGGGCCGTCGGTCGCGGTGAGCACGAACAGCAGCGCGGTCGCCGCCGCGGAGGCCGCCGAGCCCAGGGTCGCGGCGGCGATCAGCCGGGAGACGTCCCCCTCCTGGGTCAGGCCGACCCGGCGCCGGCCCTGCCCGCGCCGGAGCCACCACCACGTCACCACGGCGCCGGTCATCGTGGCGGCGCTGGCTCCCAGCGCCACGGCCGGCTCGAGGCCGGCCACCAGGTGGGCGACGACGAGCAGCAGCCCACCGAGGGCGACGTGGCTCCCGCGTCGTACGGGATCGGAGACGAGGAGCAACCCGGTGAGCAGGCCGACCGCCGGCCACGCCACCGGGACGCCGCCCCCGGGCTCGACGAGCAGCAACGGCACGGCGGTCGCGGGCACGAGGGCCAGCAGCACCGTCGGCAGCTGCCGGCGCAGGGTCGGGCGCAGGCCCGACGTGGACGCGAGGCGCGCCTGAACCCGAGTCACCGGACCTCCCCGTTGGTCGACCGCCCCAGTATGCGGGCGCGGAGGCCGGGTTTCAGGCGAATCGAGCGATGGCTCCGGGACCTGCGCGGTGGCCTACAGGGCCTTCACCGCGCTCAGCAGCTTGCCCATCGTGTCCTTGGCGTCGCCGAACAGCAGGGTGGTCTTCTCGTCGAAGAGCAGCTCGTTCTCGATGCCGGCGAAGCCGGGCCGCATCGACCGCTTCATGAACACGATCTGCTTGGCCTCGTCGGCGTTGAGGATCGGCATCCCGTAGATCGGGGCGCCCGGCGTGGTCTTCGCCGCCGGGTTGACGACGTCGTTGGCGCCGACGACCAGGACCACGTCGGCGTCCTTGAAGTCGCCGTTGATCTCGTCCATCTCCTTGAGCTGCTCGTACGGCACCTGGGCCTCGGCGAGCAGCACGTTCATGTGCCCCGGCATCCGGCCCGCCACCGGGTGGATCGCGTAGTCGACCTCGACCCCGCGCTCGCCGAGGACGTCGACGAGCTCGCGCAGCGAGTGCTGGGCCTGGGCGACGGCCAGGCCGTAGCCCGGCACGATGATCACGCGCTCGGCGTACCCGAGCATGATCGCGGCGTCGGTCGGGCCGGCCGACTTCACCGGCCGGTCGCTGGCCTCGCCGCCGCCGAGGGTCGAACCGCCCCGGAGGGCGCCGAAGAGGATGTTGGCGACCGAGCGGCCCATCGCCCGGGCCATCAGCAACGTGAGGAACGTGCCCGCGGCGCCGACGAGGGTGCCGGCGACGAGCAGCAGCGTGTTGGAGAGGACGTAGCCACCGGCCGCGACCGTCAGGCCGGTGAACGCGTTGAGCAGCGAGATCACGATCGGCACGTCGGCACCGCCCACCGGAAGCACCAGCAGCAGACCGAACGCGAGGCCGAGCAGGGCGAGCAGGATGCCGGCCCACAGCGCCGGCTCCGCCACCAGCAGGCCGGACAGGAGCAGCGCGCCGAGCAGCGTCGCGCCGAAGGTGACGGCCAAACCCGGGAAGACGAGCGGCCGGGGGCTCATCAGGTCCTGGAGCTTGGCGAAGGTCACGACCGAGCCGGAGAAGGACACCGAGCCGACGAACGCCGTGAACGCCGTGGCCACCAGCACGAACCACCCGACCGCGGCGGTGGCGTCGGCCGCCAGCACCTCCTGCAGCTCCAGCAGCGCCACCAGGGCCGCGGCACCGCCACCGACGCCGTTGAACAGCGCCACCATCTGCGGCATCTGCGTCATCTGGACGCGGCGCGCGCCGTAGACGCCACCGACGGCACCGACGGCGATCGCGCCCAGGATCAGGGGGACGTTCTCCATCCGCTCGAGGTAGAAGAACGGCAGCGCGCAGGCGACCACGGCCGCGGCGGCGCCGATCAGGTTGCCGGCACGGGCGGTACGAGGCCCGGAGAGCCCCTTGAGCGCGAGGATGAACGCGACCGCGCAGACCAGGTAGACCAGCTGGGCCCAGGTGGGGATCACGCGGCACCCCCGGCGCTCGGGCCGGTCGAGACCTTGGGCTTCCTCCGCGTGAACATCTGGAGCATCCGGTCGGTGACCACGAAGCCGCCCACCATGTTGACCGCCGCCAGCACGATCGCGACCAGCCCGACGACCAGCGCGATGCCCTCCGCGTGCGCGGTCACGATGATCGCGCCGAGCAGGATCACGCCGTGGATCGCGTTGGCGCCCGACATCAGCGGCGTGTGCAGCGTCGAGGACACCTTGGAGATCACCTCGATGCCGACGAACACGCTGAGCACGAAGATCGTCAGCCAGACGATGGGCTCGCTCATTCGGGGGCTCCTTCCAGGGCCAGCCGGGTGGGCTCGTGGTGGATCGCGCCGTCGCGCGTGACACAGGCGCCGGCGACGATCTCGTCGTCGGGGTCGGGGGCGAAGGCAGCCGTGCCCGCCTCGTCCGTCGCCGTCATCAGCGTCAGCAGGTTGACGATGTTCTGGGCGTAGAGCCGCGAGGCCGGGCCCGGCATCTGGCTCGGGACGTTGCGACCGCCCCACACCTGCGCGTTGCCGACCCGCACCACCTCGCCGGCGACCGAGCCCTCGACGTTGCCGCCGGTCTCGGCCGCGAGGTCGACGACGACGGAGCCGGCGCCCATCTGCTCCACCATGTCGCGGGTGACGAGCAGCGGCGCCTGCCGGCCCGGGACCGCCGCCGTGGTGATCAGCGCGTCCGCCTTCGCGATGTACGGCGCCAGCAGCTCGCGCTGCCGCGCCGCTCGGTCCTCGGTCATCTCGCGGGCGTAGCCGCCCGAGCCCTCGAGCGTCTCGAGCTCGAGGTGGATCGGCTTGGCACCCATGGAGGCGATCTCCTCGGCGGCCGCGGCCCGCACGTCGTAGGCGCGGACGACCGCCCCGAGCCGCTTCGCGGTGGCGATCGCCTGCAGCCCGGCGACACCGGCGCCCAGGACGACCACCTCCGCGGGCTGGACGGTGCCGGCCGCGGTCATGTTGAGGGGGAAGAACCGGCGCAGCATGCCCGCGGCGACGATCGCGCAGCGGTAGCCGGCCACCAGTGCCTGCGAGGACAGCGCGTCCATCGACTGCGCCCGCGAGATCCGCGGGACGAGCTCCATCGCGTAGGCGGTGATCCCCCCGTCGCGGCACGCGGCGACCAGCTCGCCCTCGGCGCCGGTCGGGAGGAAGGAGATCGTGGACGTGCCGGCGGCGAGCGAGCGGGCCGCGGCGACGTCGAGCGGCTGGACCGACACCACCACGTCCGCGCCGTCGAAGGCCGCCTCGTCGACGACGGCTCCGGCGTCGACGTACTCCTCGTCGGGGAGCAGCGCGTGCCTCCCCGCGTCGGGCTGGACGGCCACGTCGTAGCCGAGGGTCGTGAGCTTGCCGACCAGCTCGGGCACCATCGCGACCCGGGACTCACCGTCCCTGGTCTCTCTCGCCACTGCGATCTTCACGGGTGCGAACGTACGGGACAACGACCGGCGGGGACAGGCATCTCACGGTCGTGGCGTGGCTCAGGGTGCAGGGCGTCCCACAGCCAGCTCCTCGACGAGCTCGTAGCGGGGCCGCTTGCGGGGCCCCTCGCCGAGGTGGGAGGCGATCAGCGAGACCGTGTCCGTCGACCACGCCGGACCTGCGTAGGAGTCGAGCAGCCGCACCCAGGAGGAGACCTGCTGCGGACGACCGGTCCGGGCGATCGTCAGGTGCGGCCGGAACCGCTGCCCGTCCACCGCGATGCCGGCCTTCGCCGCAGCGGCCCGGGCACCCGTCGCGGCCCGCGCGAGCTCGGTGCGCCCGCCCTCGTCGAGGTCCAGGCCCGTCCACAGCACCTTCGCCCGGGCCGGGTCGGGGAAGGCGCCGCCACCGGCGATCCGGGTCGTGACCGGGGTGCGGCGCCGCGCGGCCCGCCCCAGCCGCTCGACGAGGTCGTCGAGCCGCCGGTCGGGCACCTCGGCCAGGAACGCCAGGGTCACGTGCAGCTGCTCCGGCAGCGTCCACCGGAACGGCGCCGCCTCCCGGCGTACGGCGAGGAACTCGTCGAGGTGCTCCACCGCACCCGCCGGCGGCACCAGCGCCACGAACATCCGCATCACGGCCACGGTATCCCCCGGTCGCGGGTCAGCCCTTGGTGCCGCCCGCGGTGAGCCCGGCGACGAGGTGGCGCTGGGCGAAGAAGAAGACCAGGCCGGCGGGGAGCATGATCAGGATCGCCGCGGGCGTGAGCAGCTCCCAGCGCTGGTTGAACTGGGGGACGAACTGCTTCAGGCCGGCGCCCAGGGTGTAGTTCTCGCTGGTCTGGATGAACGCGATCGCGTAGGCCACCTCGCCCCAGGCGGTGAGGAAGGTGTAGAACGCCGTGACCGCCAGGCCGGGGCGGGCCAGCGGCAGGATCACCCGGTAGAAGGTCTGGAACGGGCCGAGACCGTCGAGCGCGGCGGCTTCGTCGAGCTCCTTCGGGATCGTGTCGAAGTACCCGCGCAGCATCCACGCGCAGAACGGCACCGCCACCGTGCAGTAGGCGATGATCAACGACGCCTTCGTGTCGATCAGGCCGAGCCTGGCCATGATCGTGTAGATCGGGACGATCAGGATCGCCACCGGGAACATCTGCGTCAGCAGGAAGACCCACATCAGGCTCCGCTTGCCCGCGAAGTTGAACCGGCTCAGCGCATAGCCCGCCGTGGCGGACATCGAGATGCCGATGACCATCGTGAACGCCGCGACCACCACCGAGTTGAGGAACCAGGTCGGGAAGTCGGTGTCGAGGAGGACCCGCCGGTAGTTGTCGAGCGAGGGGCTGTTGAACAGCTCGATGGTGGACCGCTGGATCTCCTGGCGCGGCTTGAGCGAGCTCAGGAACACCCAGGCGACGGGGAACAGCGCGATGAACGTCGCGAAGAGCAGCGTCCCGTGCAGCAGGACCGAGGACAGGGTGCTGCGGGAGCGGCCCTGCTTCGGCTCCGGCCCGTGGGGCAGTCTCCGGGGAGACCCCCAGGCTGGTCACGACGGCGGTCGTCCCGGCCATCAGAACACCTCTCCCTGCCGGCGCAGCAGCTGGCGGTAGACGGACGCGTAGACCACGAGGATCGAGAGGATCATGACGCCGTACGTGGCCGCCAGCGAGTAGTTGCGCAGCCCCTCGAACGCCGCGCGGAAGGCTCCGGTCACGAGGATCTCGGTCTGGCCGGCCGGTTCACCGCCGGTGACGAAGAAGATGATCGGGAACATGTTGAACGTCCAGATCGTGCCGAGCAGGATCACGGTGGAGCTGACCGGCCGCAGACCCGGCAGGGTGATGTTCCGGAACCGCTGCCACGGCGAGGCGCCGTCGATCGACGCCGCCTCGTACAGGTCGTTGTTGATCGACTGCAGGCCGCCGAGGATCGCCACCATCATGAACGGGACGCCCATCCAGACGTTGGCCACGATCGCGGTGAACAACGAGGTCCACCGGTGGTCGGTCCAGGCGATCGGGTCGATGCCGACCTTGCCCAGCACCGCGTTGATCAGCCCGAAGTTCTGGTTGAACATGAACCGCCAGGCGAACGCCGAGACGAACGCCGGCACCGCCCACGGCACGATCAGGAGCACCCGGTAGAGGCTGCGGCCGCGGAAGTCGCGGTTGAGCATCACGGCCAGGCCGAGCCCGATCGTGTAGTGGAAGAACACGCACGCGACGGTCCACACGACGGTGTTGGTGAACCACAGCCAGAACTGGCCGCGCTCACCGGTGAGCACGTCGACGTAGTTCTTGAGCCCGACGAACTCGAACTTGCGCGGGTTCTCCTCGCAGGTCTCCGCACCACCGAGGGTCTTGGTGCAGATGATCTCCTGCTGGTTGGCCTCGTTGAGGTTCGTCAGCGACTGGTAGATCCCCTGACCCAGCGGGTAGAGCACGAGGACGCCGAGCACGATGACGGTCGGCAGGACCATGGCCCACGCGTACCAGTCGCGGTCGAAGCTGCGGCGCAGCCGGCCCGGCTCGCGGGCGGTGGCGGTCGACGTCATCCGGGGGTCCTCCTGCGGGTGGACGGGGGCCGGGGTCCCGGCCCCCGTCCGGGGTTCAAGCGGTCAGGCCGCGATCGAGGAGCGGGTCACTCGGAGTAGTCCGGGACGACGTCGCTCTTGAACGTGTCGGCCGCGTTGTCGAGCGAGGACTGGACGTCCTTGCCCTGCACCAGGACCTCGGTCGCCATCTGGTCCAGCGGGGCGAAGAACAGGCCGCCCTCGGGGATCCACGGCCGCGGCTGCGCGACCTCGAGGGCCGGCTCCCAGGCCGCCACCTTCTCGTTGCCGGAGATCTGGTCGTAGGCGTCGGCGTTGGCCGGCAGCAGCCCGATCTCGTCGGCGAGGAAGGCCTGCGACTCGGCGCTGCTCATGAACTGGACGAACGCGATGGCCGCGTCGGCCTTGTCCTCGCTCATGCCGGAGTAGATGACGTAGTTGTGGCCACCGACCGGCGCACCCTGGCCGCCGTCACCGGCGGGGACGGGAGCGACGCCGAGGTTCTCGAAGCCGCCGAACTTCTTGTCGGAGGCGACGTTCGCGGTCTCCCAGGGACCGTTGATGATCATGCCGACCTTGCCCTCCTTGAAGAGGGTCATCATCGTGCCGTAGGAGTCGTTGGCGTCGGGCTTGACGGCCGCGCCGCTCTGCACGAGGTCCTGGGCGGTCTGGATGCCGGCGACGTTCTCCTCGCTGTTCACGGTGATCTGCTCGGCATCGGTGTCGACGAGGTCGCCGCCGGCGCCGTAGATGAACGGGAGCAGGAAGTAGCCGCCGGAGTTGAGGTAGATGCCGTCGGCTCCGACCTTCTCCAGCTTGGCGGCCGCGTCCTCGACCTCGGCCCAGGTGGCGGGCGGGGCGTCGATGCCGGCCTTCTCGAACAGCGCCTTGTTGTACATCAGGCCGAGGGTGTCGGTGACCTGCGGGACGCCGTAGGTCTTGTCCTCGTAGACGTTGCTGGACAGCGGGGTCTCGAGGAAGTTGGACTCCTCGAGCAGCGGGGTGCCGTCGAGGGCGTAGAGGTAGCCCAGCGAGGCGAACTCGGGCACCCAGGCCACCTCGGCGCGCAGCACGTCGGGAGCGCCGGAGCCCGACTGGGCCGCGGTCTTGAACTTGTTCTGGGCCTCGTCGAAGGGCACCGACTCGTAGTTGACGGTGACGTTCGGGTACTCCTCGTTGAACTGCTCGATGAGGGTCTCGAACGCGGGACCCTCGTTGGTGGGGTCGGAGGTGTCCCACCAGGTCAGCTCGGCCTCGAGGTCGCCGGGGGCGACGTCGGACTGCGGGGCGGCGTCGGACTCGGTGTCGCCACCGTCGCTGCCGCAGGCGGCCAGGGTCAGGGCGAGCGCGGCGGTGCCGGCGATCGCGGGAAGGAGGCGGCGCATGGGTGCTCCGTTCGGATGGTCCGACCGGCTGGTCCGATCGGCGACTGTCGGGTGTGACGCCCACCTCGTCGGCGGCGTTTGCGGGACAATAGCAAGACCCTTGCAAGAAATGGAAGCCCTTGCAGAATGTCTGCAGACGCGCTTTCATACGCCCATGGCAACCCTGGCCGAGATCGCCGCGCACGCCGGCGTCAGCGAGGCGACGGTCAGCCGGGTCCTCAACGACAAGCCCGGCGTGAGCGACGCCGCGCGCGGCGCCGTGCTCACCGCGCTCGACGTGCTCGGCTACGAGCGGCCCAGCCGGCTGCGACGCCGCAGCGCGGGCCTCGTGGGCCTGGTCGTCCCCGAGCTCGAGAACCCGATCTTCCCCGCGTTCGCGCAGGTGATCGACGACGCGCTGGCGGCGCGCCGGTTCACCCCCGTGCTGTGCACCCAGTCCCCCGGGGGCATCAGCGAGGACGAGTACGTCGAGTCGCTGCTCGACCACGGCGTGGCCGGGATCCTCTTCGTCTCCGGCCGGCACGCCGACAGCGGCGCCGACCACGACCGCTACCGGATGCTGGTCGACCGACGGCTGCCCGTGGTGTTCGTCAACGGCTACGCCCCCGCGATCGACGCCCCGTTCTTCTCCACCGACGACCACGACGCGATGGCGATCGCGGTCGGCCACCTCGCCCAGCTCGGCCACCGCCGGATCGGGCTCGCGATCGGGCCCGAGCGCTACGTGCCGGCCGCCCGCAAGCGCGAGGGGTTCGTCACCGCCGTCCGGTCCGCGCTCGGCGTACGGCCCGGCGAGGCGCAGCGCTGGATCGCCGAGGGACTGTTCACCGTCGAGGGCGGCGCCGCCGCGGCCCGCCAGCTCTTCGAGCAGGGCGCCACCGCCGTCGTGTGCGGGTCGGACCTGATGGCGCTCGGCGCGGTCCGCGCCGCCCGCGAGCTCGGGCTGTCCGTGCCCGACGACGCCTCGGTCGTCGGTTTCGACGACTCGCGGCTGATCCAGTTCCTGGACCCACCGCTCACGACCGTGCGCCAGCCCGTGGCCGCCATGGGCAGCGCCGCCGTCTCCGCCCTCGTCGATGCGATCGACGGCCGCCCCGTCCCGCCACGGGAGTACCTCTACAAGCCCGAGCTCGTGCTGCGCGGCT
>CAWCGW010000001.1:0-321905 GCA_963795215.1 uncultured Actinomycetota bacterium | reverse complement strand
GCGGAGAAGGGTCCTTTTCGGGACTGTTCGGCAACCGGGGCGGCACCGCTGCCTCGCAGATGCCACCGCTGGTCCGGCCGCCCGTTCCGAACGATCGCACCCCGACCGACCCTTCCCCCGGAGCAGACGAGCGCGTGAGCCAGCCCATTCCCTTCGAACGTCCCGTCGAGCCCGAGCCCGAGCCCGTGGTGCTCGGCCCCACGGGCCGACCGATGCCCCACCTGCCCGACCCGGCCGGTGACCGAGCACGGTCCCGCGCGGGTGATCTCGATGTGCAACCAGAAGGGCGGCGTGGGCAAGACGACGACCACGATCAACCTCGGCGCCTCGCTCGCCGAGTACGGCCGCAAGGTGCTGCTGGTCGACTTCGACCCGCAGGGCTCGCTGTCGAGTCGGCTGGGGCTCAACCCCCACGAGATGGACCTCACCATCTACAACCTGCTGATGGAGCGCGACATCACGCTCGAGGAGGTCGTCGTCCCCTCCGGCGTTCCGGGGATCGACCTGCTGCCCTCCAACATCGACCTCTCCGCCGCCGAGGTGCAGCTGGTGCACGAGGTGGCGCGTCAGCAGACCCTGGCGCGCGTCCTCGCCCCGGCGATGGCCCACTACGACGTCATCCTGATCGACTGCCAGCCCTCGCTCGGACTGCTGACCGTCAACGCCCTCACCGCCTCCGACGGCGTGATCGTGCCGCTGGAGTGCGAGTACTTCGCCCTGCGCGGGGTCGCGCTGCTGAAGACCACGATCGACAAGGTGCGCGAGCGGCTGAACCCGAAGCTGGAGATCGACGGCGTCCTCGGGACGATGTTCGACGGTCGCACGCTCCACAGCCGCGAGGTCATGGAGCGGCTGGTGCAGGCCTGGGGCGACAAGGTCTTCCACACCGTCATCCGGCGCACCATCAAGTTCTCCGACTCCACGGTCGCCGGCGAGCCGATCACCAGCTATGCGAGCTCCTCGACCGGCGCCGCGTCCTACCGCGACCTCGCCAAGGAGGTGTCGGCCCGGTGCCTCGACGGGTGAGCCTTCCCACCGCCGACGACCTGTTCCGCGCCACCGAGGAGCAGCAGGCCGACGGCGCCGCCAGCAAGGGCAGGGTCCGCGCCGTCCCGGACACGCCGGAGCAGCCCGCGGCCGACGACCCCGGCGCCGACGCCACCCGCCGGCCCAGCGGGCGGGTGCGCCACGACGAGAAGATGACCGTCTACGTCACCTCCGACGAGCTCTTCGACCTCGAGCACACCCGGCTGGCGCTGCGCCGCCAGCACGGCCTCGCGGTCGATCGCGGCCGGCTGGTGCGCGAGGCGGTCGCGATGGTGCTGGCCGACTTCGAGGAGCAGGGGGAGACCAGCGCGCTGGTCCGCCGGCTCCGCGAGGCATGATCGGGGCGTGACCGACGTGATCGACCCGCCGGCGCCCGTCGACGCGCCGGCGGGCGACGGGCCCCCCGCCGCCTTCGAGGTCCGTCTCGACAACTTCGAGGGCCCCTTCGACCTGCTGCTGAGCCTGATCAGCAAGCACAAGCTCGACATCACCGAGGTCGCGCTGTCGAAGGTCACCGACGAGTTCATCGCCCACGTCAAGGTGATCGGCAAGGCCTGGGACCTCGAGCAGACCACTTCGTTCCTGCTGGTCGCGGCCACCCTGCTGGACCTCAAGGCCGCCCGGCTGCTGCCGCAGGGCGACGTCGAGGACGAGGAGGACCTCGCGCTGCTCGAGGCCCGCGACCTGCTCTTCGCGCGGCTCATGCAGTACAAGGCGTTCAAGCAGGTCGCCGGGGTCTTCGAGGCCCGGCTGAGCGCGGAGTCGCGCCGCCACCCCCGGGCCGTCGGCCTCGAGGAGCGGTACGCCGGGCTGCTGCCCGAGGTGCTGATCGGGATCGGCCTGGAGCAGTTCGCGGCGCTGGCGGCGCGGGCCCTGGAGCCCAAGCCGGAGGAGGTGCTGAGCCTCCACCACATCCACGCCCCGGCGGTCTCGGTGCGCGAGCAGGCGGCCCTGGTGGTCGACCGGCTGCGGCGTACCGGCACGATGACCTTCCGGTCCCTGTGCGGCGACTCCCCGGACACGCTGACCACGGTGGCCCGGTTCCTGTCGCTGCTGGAGCTCTTCCGCGAGGGCGCGGTGGGCTTCGACCAGGTCTCGCCCCTCGGCGAGCTGACGGTCCGCTGGACCGGCGGCGAGGAGCAGGCCGAGGAGTTCGAGATCGACGAGTTCGAGGGGGCACCCGAGGCGGCCGGGGCCGACCCCCCACCCGAGCAGGAGGAGGACCAGCGGATGGACGAGCGGACGGAGCAGACCGATGACTGACCACTCGGTCGACACCCTCGACGTGGCGGTCGCCGAGCTGCGGCCGGCGCTCGAGGCGCTGCTGATGGTCGCCGACCAGCCGCTCGACGTCCCCACGCTCGCCTCGGCCACCGGCCACCCGGTGCCCGACGTCGACCGGGCGCTGGCCGCGCTGGCGGCCGAGTACGCCGAGCAGGGCCGCGGCTTCGAGCTGCGCAACGTCGCCGGTGGCTGGCGCTACTACACCCGCGAGGAGTTCGCGCCGGTCGTGGAGGCGTTCGTCCTCGACGGCCAGCAGGCCCGGCTCACCCAGGCGGCGCTGGAGACCCTGGCCGTGGTCGCCTACAAGCAGCCGGTCTCGCGCGCCCGGGTCTCGGCGATCCGCGGGGTCAACGTCGACGGCGTGATGCGCACGCTGATCACCCGCGGGCTGGTCGAGGAGGCCGGGCGCGACGGCGAGCACGGCGCGACGCTCTACCGCACCAGCGGGTACTTCCTGGAGCGGATCGGGGTCACCAGCCTCGACGAGCTGCCGGAGATCGCTCCCTACCTCCCGGACATGGACGACTTCGAGGACGAGCTGTCCGAGGCGGTCGCCTCCGCGCCGGCCGCGCCGGCCGGCGACGCGGCTCCGGCCCCGGAGCCTCCCGCCGACGAGCAGCCGACCCCATGAGCGGCCTCCCGCTCGACGACGAGGGCCTGATCCGGCTGCAGAAGCTGCTGGCGCAGTCCGGGGTCGCCTCGCGCCGCAAGTGCGAGGAGCTGATGCTCGGTGGCGAGGTGGAGGTCGACGGGGAGGTCGTCACCCGGCTCGGCACCAAGGTCGACCCGCACACCGCCGTGATCCGGGTCTCGGGGCGCCGGCTGCCGCCGGTCTCGCCGCACGTCTACCTGGTGCTCAACAAGCCCCGGGGCGTGGTGTCGACGATGTCCGACCCGGAGGGACGGCGCACGCTGTCCGACGTGGTCGCCGACCGTCCCGAGCGCCTCTTCCACGTCGGCCGGCTCGACACCGACACCTCCGGGCTGCTGCTGCTCACCAACGACGGCGACTTCGCCAACCGGGTGGCGCACCCCTCCTTCGAGGTCGACAAGACCTACGTCGCCGAGGTCGACGGCGAGGTCAGCCGGGCCACGCGGCAGCGGCTGCTCGACGGCGTCACCCTCGAGGACGGGCCGGTCGCGGTGTCCGCGGCCACGGTGGTCACCGTCGGTGCCGGCAAGTCGATCGTCGAGCTGGTGATCCACGAGGGTCGCAACCGGATCGTGCGCCGGCTGCTCGACCACGTCGGCCACCCCGTGCGACGGCTCACGCGTACGGCCATCGGTCCGGTCGTCCTGGGGCAGCTGCCCGTGGGCGACCTGCGGGAGCTGACCAACGACGAGCTCGGCGCGCTGCTCGACCGCGCGGACATGTGACCGGCTCCGAGGACGAGGAGCGCTGGCTCGTCGTGGACGGGCGCCGGTGGCGCCGGGAGGACCCGGCGCTGCCGGAGGACGTCGCGGAGCGGCTGCGGTCGCACCTGGGGCGCGGACGCAGCGGCACCCGCACCGCCCGCCGTGCCGGGGACGAGCCGGCCGAGCAGGCGGCCCGCCGGCGTACGGACCTGGCAAAGCACGGCCTCGGCGAGCGCGGGACCCCGTGGTGGGAGCAGACGCGGGCCGAGCGCCGGGACCGGTGGCAGCGGGCGCTGGCCGAGCTGGACGCCCTCGACGAGGGCTGAGCGGCGCACGGTCCGACGACCCGGCGGGACTAGGGTTTCCCCGTCAGCGGGAACCGGCGAGAGGAGACACCGTGGCCGTGCGGGCCGTACGAGGCGCCACCCAGCTCGAGCGCGACGACCGCGAGCACATGCTCGACCGGGTCGCGGAGATGGTGCTGGACGTGATGCGTGCCAACGGCCTGGGGGTCGACGACTTCATCTCGGTGATCTTCACCGCCACCTCCGACCTGGTCTCGGAGTTCCCCGCCTACGCGGCCCGGCAGCTCGGCTTCGGCGACGTGCCGCTGCTGTGTGCCAAGGAGCTGGAGATCGCGGGCTCGATGCCCCGGGTGGTGCGGATGATGGCCCACGTCGAGACCGACCTGCCGCGGGCCGACCTGACCCACTGCTACCTCCACGGCGCGGCGGCGCTGCGCAAGGACCTGACGCGGACCCGCGAGGTCCCCGACCGTGGCTGAGGGACACCCGGGGGAGCTCGCCGGTCCGGTCGAGATCGTCGGCGCCGGGCTGCTGGGCACCTCGATCGGCTTGGCGCTGCGCCGGGCGGGGATCGAGACCCTGCTCAGCGACGTGTCCGAGGAGCACCTGCGCACCGCCTCGGGCCTCGGGGCCGGGCGCGTGCGATCCGCGGGTGACCGGCCGCGGCTCGTGGTCGTCGCGGTGCCACCGGACCATCTGGCCGGTGCGATCCTCGACGCCCTGCGGCGTACCGACGCGGTCGTGACCGACGTGGGCAGCATCAAGTCCGCGCCCGAGCGGGCGGTGTCGGCGGCGGCGGGGGACCTGGTCGACCGCTACGTCGGCGGGCACCCGATGGCCGGCAGCGAGCGCTCCGGCCCGCTGGCCGCCAACGCGGCGCTCTTCGACGGCCGGCCGTGGGCGGTGACGCCCCACGTCGGGGCACGCCCGGAGGCGGTGGCGGTGGTCGAGGAGCTGGCCCGGGTCTGTGGCGCGGTGCCGGTCTCGATGAGCCCGGACGAGCACGACCGCGCGGTGGCGCGCACCTCCCACCTGCCCCACCTGCTGGCGGTGCTCGTCGCAGGACGGCTGGCCCACGCGCCGGAGTCGCACCTGGCGCTCTCCGGGCAGGGGGTCCGCGACGTCACCCGGGTCGCCGGGGGGGACCCGGGGCTGTGGCAGCAGATCGTCACCCTCAACGCCGAGGCGCTGCACGGGCTGCTGGCCGAGGTCCGCGAGGAGCTCGACGTGCTGCAGCGTGCCGTGACGACGGGGGACCGGAGCGTGCTCGGGGACCTGCTCGCGCGCGGGGTCGCCGGCACCCGGGCGATCCCCGGCAAGCACGGTGGCCCGGCCACCGAGACGCGATCGGTCTTCGTCTCGGTCCCCGACCACCCCGGCGAGCTGGCACGGCTCTTCGCGGACGCGGGGGCCTCCGGGGTCAACATCGAGGACGTGCACATCGACCACGACCCCGGCCGACCGGTCGGTCTCGTGGAGCTGGTCGTCGAGGCGGCCCGGGCCGAGCACCTGCTGGGTTCTCTCGAGTCACGGGACTGGGTCACGCACCGGTAGGCTTCCCCGGTGCCTGAGACCCCCACCCCCCGCTCGCGACTCGTCGTCGCCGTCGACGGCACCTCCGGGTCGGGCAAGTCCAGCACCTCCCGCGGCGTGGCCGACCGGCTGGGGCTGCGCTACCTCGACACCGGCGCACAGTTCCGCGCGATGACCTGGTGGCTGCTCCACGAGGGCGTCGACGTGCACGACCCGGCCGCGGTCGCCGCGTGCTGCGGCGAGCCCGACATCGTCTCCGGGACCGACCCGCGCGACCCCACCATCCTGGTCGACGACACCGACGTCGGCATCGCGATCCGCAGCGTCGAGGTCAACGCCGCGGTGTCCCCGGTCAGCGCCGTCCCCGAGGTCCGCGCGAGGCTGCTCGCGCTGCAGCGCGCGACGATCGGCGACGGCGGCATCGTGGTCGAGGGCCGCGACATCGGCTCCGTGGTCTGGCCCCAGGCGCAGGTCAAGGTCTACCTCTCCGCCGACCCGGCGGCGCGGGCCGAGCGACGGGCCGCCGAGACCGGGTCGATCGACCTCACGGGCACCCAGGAGTCGCTGCTGGCCCGCGACCGGATCGACTCCGGCCGGGCGACCGCGCCGCTGACGATGGCCGACGGTGCGGTGCACGTCGACACCACGGCGTACACCCTCGAGGAGGTCGTCGCCCGGTTGGTGGCGCTCGCCGAGGCGGTCGAGGAGCAGGTGTGAGCCACCACGAGCCACCCAGCAGCGCCGCGATGCCCCACCCGCCGCGGGCGATGCTGACCGGGCTCCGTCCCGCCGCCCGGCGCTACCTGCGCCGCCGCTGGGACGTCCGGGTCCACGGCGCGGACCGCCTCCCGCGGCTCGGGCCGGTGGTGCTCGCCGCCAACCACATCGGCGTCCTGGACGGGCCGCTGCTGGCGGTCTTCGCGCCACGGCCGGTGCACGCCCTGACCAAGCACGAGATGTTCCGCGGCCGCCTCGGTCAGGTCCTGCACCGCTCCGGGCAGATCCCGGTCGACCGGTACGCCGCCGACCCGCGCGCCGTCCGCACCGCGCTGCGGGTGCTGCGCGAGGACGGCGTGGTCGGAGTCTTCCCCGAGGGCACGAGAGGGGACGGTGAGCTGCACCGGTTCCACCACGGCGCCGCGTACCTCGCCCTGGTCAGCGGCGCCCCCGTGGTGCCCGCGATCTTCCTGGGCAGCCGTGATCCCGGCGGCGGGATCAGCTCCACGCCGGCTCGGGGAACCCGGATCGACCTGGTGCTCGGGCAGCCGGTGCTGGTCGGGGCCGCGCCGTGGCCACGCCGGGCGGGAATGGTCCGGGAGACGTCGATGCTGCTCCGGGAGCGGCTGCTGGAGACACTGGAGGAAGCGCGCCGGGCCACCGGCCGCGAGCTGCCCGGCCCCCTGCCGGCAGGACAAGCCGAGGACGACCCCGCGACCGGGCTCGTCGACGAAGGACCCAGGTGAGCATGAGCGACCACACGACCGACCCCACCGACGCCGAGACCGTCGACGGGCCGCTGCCCGTGCTGGCCGTCGTCGGCCGCCCCAACGTCGGCAAGTCGACGCTGGTCAACCGGATCATCGGTCGCCGCGAGGCGGTCGTCGAGGACGTCCCGGGGGTGACCCGCGACCGCGTGTCGTACGACGCGAGCTGGGCCGGGCGCGCGTTCACGGTCGTCGACACCGGCGGCTGGGACCCCGACGCCCGGGGTCTCGCCGAGCGGATCGCCGGCCAGGCCGAGATCGCGGTCTCGCTGGCCGACGCGGTGCTCTTCGTCGTCGACGCCACGGTGGGGATCACCGACGCCGACGAGGCGGTCGTGAAGATCCTCCGTGCCTCCAAGAAGCCGGTCGTGCTCGCCGCCAACAAGGTCGACGACACCCGCACCGAGGCCGAGGCCTACGGGCTGTGGAACCTCGGGCTGGGGGAGCCGTGGCCGGTCTCGGCGCTGCACGGCCGCGGCTCGGGCGACATGCTCGACGCCGTCCTGGCGGCGCTGCCGGAGCCGCCGCCCGACCGCGACCCCGAGCTCGGTGGCCCGCGCCGGATCGCGATCGTCGGGAAGCCGAACGTCGGCAAGTCCTCGCTGCTCAACCGGCTCGCCGGCTCCGAACGGGTGGTCGTCGACAACGTCGCCGGCACCACCGTCGACCCGGTCGACGAGCTGGTCGAGCTCGGCGGTCGGGTCTGGCGCTTCATCGACACCGCCGGCATCCGCAAGCGGGTCAAGGAGGCCTCCGGGCACGAGTACTACGCCTCGCTGCGCACGGCCACGGCGATCGACCGCGCCGAGGTGGCGGTGCTGGTCCTGGACGCCGAGCTCTCGATCTCCGAGCAGGACGTCCGGATCCTGCAGACCGTCCGCGAGGCCGGGCGCGCCCTGGTGATCGCCTTCAACAAGTGGGACCTCGTCGACGAGGAGCGCCGCCACTACCTCGAGCGCGAGATCGAGCGTGAGCTGGTGCAGGTGCGCTGGGCGCCGCGGATCAACGTCACCGCCCGCACCGGCTGGCACGTCGACCGGCTGGTCCCGGCGCTGGACAAGGCGCTCGCGGGCTGGGAGACCCGGATCACGACCGGCGCACTGAACTCCTTCCTGGGCCGCCTGGTCGCCGAGCACCCCCACCCGGTCCGCAGCGGCAAGCAGCCCAAGGTGCTCTTCGGCACCCAGGCCAGCACCGCCCCCCCGACGTTCGTGCTCTTCACCAGCGGCAAGCTCGACGCCTCCTACGAGCGCTTCATCGAGCGGCGGCTGCGCGAGGAGTTCGGCTTCGCGGGGACCCCGATCGTGCTTCAGCAGCGGCCCCGCGAGAAGAGGAGGCGCTCGTGAGCGCACCGGAGTCCGACCCCCGCGGACGCCCGATGGGCGCCCACTGGGAGCAGGTGTACGCCGAGAAGCCGCGCGACCAGGTCTCTTGGTACGAGGAGAGGCCGACGACCTCCTCGGAGCTGGTGCTCTCCGGTGGCGTGCCGCGCTCGGTGATCGACGTCGGCGCCGGCGCCTCGATGCTGCCGGACGTGCTGCTCGAGGCGGGCGTCGAGCAGGTCACGCTGCTCGACCTGTCGATGAGCGCGCTGGCCCTCACGGCGGTCCGGCTGGAGGCGCAGGGGCAGCGGGCGACCACCATCGTGGCCGACGTGCTGAGCCACGACTTCGAGGAGCAGTACGACGTGTGGCACGACCGGGCGGTGTTCCACTTCCTGGTCAAGGCCGGGCAGCGGGCGGCGTACGCCTCGCAGCTGCGGGCGGCGCTGCGCCCCGGCGGCCTGGCGGTCCTCGGCACCTTCGCCGAGGACGGCCCGGAGCAGTGCTCCGGACTGCCGGTCGCCCGCTACGACGCCGCGTCACTGGCGGGCGAGCTGGGGGAGGGGTTCACCCTGGTGGAGTCCCGCCGGGCGGAGCACCACACCCCGTGGGACGCCGTCCAGCCGTTCACCTGGGTCGTGCTGCGGCGCGACTGACCCGCGCCTGGTCGCACTCGAGTCCCGATTGCCGGGGCCGCGCGGCGCTGTTGTAGGGTTTCGACCGCTCGACCGGCGATCCCGGGAGAGCACTTCGGGCTGTGGCGCAGCTTGGTAGCGCACTTGACTGGGGGTCAAGGGGTCGCAGGTTCAAATCCTGTCAGCCCGACCGAAGAAACCGGCTCTGACCTGCGGAAACGCTGGGTCGGAGCCGGTTCTGGTCTTGACGTGGAACTGCAGAATGGTCGGCTACTGGTCGTCAACTGTTTTAGCGCCCTACGGATCCGAGTTCATCGCTCTCGGCGAGCCGCTCGAGGAGCTCGGAGAGGTCGGCCGAGACAGGCGGTTTGGCGATGTAGTGGTCGCGGGTGACCTGACCTTGCGGAACGTGTGTGGGGTCACCCATTCGTAGCCGGTGTCCTTGACGGTGCCCGCGGGGCCGACCTGCAAGACCTCGCGGGAAGCATCTGCTGCTACGTGACGCCGATTGTCGGGTTGCGCTCGGCCTTGCTGTGATCTTCGCTCGTGGTCAGAGGGTTCCGGTTCACTACCCATCGAATCGCTCGCCCGGGACGAGTGATCGTCGTGGATGGGCATGACCCAAAGACCCCTTCACAGGAGACGCCTGCGCGGAGCGCATCACCTGACAACGTGCGGGACCGTATGGATGACGAAGCCATGAGCTGGAGTGGTGGCCGTCAAGGGTCAGGGTCGCGCGACAACCAGGGCAGCTCCGACGAACGGCTTGGTGAGGACGACGAGGGTGAGCCCCGCCAGGACAGGCGCGCTCACGAGGCCCGTGCTCCCACGGGGCGGGTTGACGTCGTCAACCATCAGCTGACGATCCCCGCCACTCCTAGGAACCACCCGGTGCACGCTGCTTTCGTGAACGTGGCCGGCGTAGGAGAAGCGCGAGGGCGATCATGCACAGGAGTGTCAGGAGCCTGTTGAGATCGAGCGCAGGTCTCCACGAGACGCGCCCGTTCTCGATGATGTAGACGCCGACGGGTCGAGCGTGGGCGGCGTAGCCGCCGCCCTCTCCCTCCTGACCCTTCGGGTCCGTGCCGTGGCCTCCGCCGGCACCGCCGAGCACGGCTGCGGCGGCGATGAGGGTGATGCCGTCCGTCTCATAGGGTTCGGCGAACACCCGCTTGACGGTGACGGTGTCCCTCGCCGTGTTCAGTGCTTCGGTGACCTTCATGGCTTCGTCCTTCGCGTTGATGGGATTCGGGCAGCGGCGACCAGGCCGGCGTCCCAGCCGGGTGCTCGTCCGCGGACCGGTGGCTGCACGGGGGTGAGGTCGTGTCCGCTTCGCGAGAGGAGCCACGAGACCATCGAGTTGGAGTTCCACATCTCACCCGCGCGTTGTTCGTCTCGACCCCAGGTGGCGAGCGGGACCTCGCGCGTGAGCTCCAGCACCCAGGAGGCACGTGCTCGGTCCGAGCTCATCTCATGTGAGTCGACGGCGTGGTCGAGGTCGGGGATGCGTCCGCCTGGCCAGCAGCGGATCTCGTACCGGAACATCCGGAGACGGCCGAGCAGTGGTGAGCCGACCGGCCCTGTGCCGACAACGCCGCGGTCCGCGTCCGGGACGTTCCAGACCGGCCCCATCTCGATGCTGATGGTGGCTCCGTCGAGACCGACGGTGAGGGCTGCGTGGTGGAGGTCGCGCGGGGACCGGTGGGCCGCCCTGGCCGCGACCGCTTCGTAGATCCGGCCGTTCCAGGGGACCACGTGTCCTCCGGCGCCGAGGGGGATCCAGAAGAGGGTGATGTCTGCGCCTGTGTTCACTGCCTCACCCCGCTCGCACGTCCATGGAGGCGTCCTGAATCGGGGGAGGCGACAGGTCCGGTGGTGGCTCGGCCCCGCCCTGGTCGAGGCGGAACGGTGGGTAGGTGTCGGTCATCAGGGCGGCGTAGGCGATCACGCGGTAGACCCAGCGGTTCAGCCCGACGATCAGGTCGAACAGGGCTCGGGGGTACGTCGCCGTGGCGAGCAGCATGACGCCAGCGACCAGTACCAGTAGTCCCAGGATCCCGGCGCCGCCGCCGAGGTCGGCATCCAGCGGGTTGTCGCCGAGGTGGGTCCAGCGGACCGAGCCCAGCAGCAGCGCCAGGATCAGGTAGTGGGGGATCGCCAGCAGCCACCACTTGACCAGTACCAGGCCTCTGGAGAGCCGTTCGGGGTAGGCGACGTCGAGGGTGGCCGGGTCGTCCGGCCTCGGATCGAGGGTGAAGGGCGGATACCGGTCGGTGCCGATACCGCCGGTCGTGGCGTAGTACGCGACGCGCCAGGACCACCGCAGCACTCCGACGTTGAAGGCAAAGATCCCGCGGGGATAGCGGCCGGTGGAGAGGATGGCGATCCCGGCGACGGCGGTCAACAGCACGAACGCCATCCACAGGAACGCCAGTGCCGCGACGTGGGGGATTGCGAGGAACCACTTGACCAGCCAGAGCCACCTGGAGAGGTCGGTGTCCAGGCGCGCGTTGAGGGTGAGGGGGTAGCGGCCGATGGCGACCGGTGCCGCGGATCGCCCCGCCAGAGGTGCCGACGCGAAGGCTTCTCGGGGTGCTGGGGAGCCGGCGCCGGCGGCCCCCCAGACGACCAGCCAGACCGCGGAGATCGTCAGCAGAATGCCGGCGATCACCATGCCCGTGAGCAGGGGAGCGATGGCGCCAGACGCGACTGCCACGCTGGCATCGGCGCTCACCGGCGTCGTGCCGTCGGGGTTCATGATGACCAGCGCCCAGCTCCCAGCCTGGGGCTTCCACTCGAGCAGCTGTTCTCCGGGCCCGCTCGCCTGCGCCACCCAGAACGACTCCTCGAGTGGGGGCGTGGGCCTGGCGTCACCCGTGACGTGCTCGTAGACCGGCGTCGCGTCCGGGCCGAGCTCGACGACACGGTCGTGCGCGACCCCGTCGAGGTAGGAGGCGACGTCCGCGTTGGACGCCACTCCGACGAAGACGGGCGTTGACCCCTGACCAGTGGCCGTCACCCGCAGGCCGCTGTCGAGCAGGCGCAGCAGCCAGCGAGGAGTGTCGCCGTCGGAGATCACCGTGACGTTCTCGGCGGTGATGGCGGCGGTGCTGGTGCCGAGGGGCCGGGTGTCGGTGGTGACATAGCCGTCGGCGTCGCGCTGGGTGAGGTATCCCAGGCCGAGGGCGCCTCCTCCGAGGAGGAGCGTGAACGCGAGTGGTGCGAGGAGGCACCCCACGATGAGCGCGGCGAGGCGTGCGGGTCGCATCGTGATCACATCCTTGGGGAGTTGCTGATGGTTGTCAGGAGTGGCGGTCTTGGTCCGGTCGTAAGAGGTTTCTTGGCGCTACACCACGTCTCGTCTCTGAACCGCCATCAGTCCGGCGGCGGCCGGGAGCAGCGCCCAGAGGGCCAGCGCCAGCAGAGCGGCACCGACGCTGGTCTCGGTGGTGACCCCGGAGACCACGCTCAGCACGGTGGTGGGCATCCAGGAAGCGGACTCGTTGACCAGCTGCACCGCCATTCCCGGTGCGATGAACAGCATCAGGACCGTGACGGTGACCGCGCCACCGAGGTTGCGGATCAGTGCGCCGATTCCGGCGCCGAGGACGGCGCCGACCATGCCGGCAAGCATCGAGGCCGCCATCAGTCGGCTGATGGCGCCGGCCGAGGCGAGGAACGCGAACTCGGTGCTCGGCAGGGCCAGCGCTACGGCGGTCACGATCATGGCCTCTCCGATCAGTCCCAGCACGGCGCCGGCGATCAGTACGGCGGTCAGCTGGGCGAGCACTGCGCGGTGCCGCCGGGGCGAGGTGAGGAACATCGGTACGACGGTGCTGTGCCCGTACTCACGGGCGACCGCGATGGCACCGAAGAGGGCGGTTCCGATCATGGCGTTGAAGCCGAACGCCATCAGCGACACCTGGTCCTGTGCAGTGGAGATGAATGCCTTGCTGCCGTCCATGTCTGTGCCGAAGGCAACTGCGGCTGCATCGATGGCGGCGATGACGACCAGGGCGAGCAGGAAGCCGAGCAGGATCTTGGTGGTGACGAGCTTGCGCAGCTCGCCCTTGACGAGTCGTAGCCAGGTCATCGCGAGGCTCCTTCCTTGACCGGTGGGTGGATGGGTTGACGCGGGGGCGGCACGGTCGCCTCGTTCTGTGTCCAACCGAGGAAGAGGTCCTCCAAAGAGCCCGCCTGTGGGGAGAGCTCGTGCAGCGCGATCCCGGCCGTCAGGGCGCGGTCACCGATGTCGTTGATGTTCATCCCGCGGACGACCAGCTCCCCGTCCGCCCCCGGCCGGACCTCGGCCCCGGCGGTGGAGAGTGCCCGGGTCAGCTCGCCAGCGTGCGGTGTGCGGACCGTGGTGCCCGCGTGCTGCAGGTCGGCCAGCGCGCCGGCGGCCACCCTCCGGCCGCGGTTGATCACGACAACGTCGTCGGCAAGGTGCTCGACTTCGGCGAGCAGGTGACTGGACACGAACACCGTGCCACCGGCGTCGGCGCGTGCGCGCAAGAGGTCACGCAACCAGCGGATGCCTTGGGGGTCCAGCCCGTTGCCCGGTTCATCGAGGACGACCACGGGTGGGTCACCCAGCAGCGCTGCGGCCAGGCTGAGCCGCTGCCGCATTCCGAGGGAGAACGCGCCCGCGCGACGGTCGGCGACCTGTTCCAGTCCGACGGCCTGGAGCATCTCCTCCACCCGGGCCGGTGCGAACCCGCCGCCGTCGGCGAGAACCTTGAGGTGGTTGCGGGCGCTGCGGCCAGGATGGAAGGCGTTGGGCTCGAGGACCACGCCGACGGTGCGTGCGGGGTCGGCGAGGTCGCGGTAGCGCTTGCCGCCGATGGTGGCGCTTCCCCGAGTGGCCTTGGCGAGGTCGAGCAGGATCTTCATCGCCGTGGACTTGCCGGCGCCGTTGGGGCCCAGGAATCCGGTGACGCGTCCGGGGGCGACGGTGAAGGTGAGGTCGTCGACCACCACCTCCCGCCCGTAGCGCTTGGTGAGGTGTGTGATCTCAAGCGGATACATGATGGGTCGTCCTTTCGGTGGCGGTGGAGTCAGGGCGGGTGGCGCGCCGATCCCGGAGCAACCCGATCGCGTGCAGTGCGGCCGCCACGGCGAGCAGCAGGGCCAGGGCGGCGATGACCACGGCGAGGTCGGGCGCCCACGTCCACAGACCGCCCCACCCGTAGCTCAGGGTCGGCATCAGGACCAGTACCGCGGCACCGAGACTGCGGAGCACGACGCCCGCCCAGCCACGGAGCGGGTGTCGCGAAGGTGGCGGGGACCCGACGACCCGCAGCGCCCGCCAGAGCGCCCACGCGGCAGCGCCGAGCAGGAGCAGGGCGACGAGGTCGAAGACGAGGTAGAAGCGCCCCACCGAGGGCAGGTCCGAGACCGGCTGACCGAGGGCGGCGTGCACCACGTTGCGGGTGACCCTGTCGGCGATGAAGGGGTTGCCCGGAACCGGCAGCTCGTTGCCGGCGTTGACCACGACGGCGACGGCCACACCCCGATCCGGGAACAGGGTGAGCATGGTGGTCGTGTCGGGAGTGTTGCCGGGGTGGAAGACGGCGTCCTCGCCCCAGGGTCCGCCGACGAACCAACCCATCGCGTAGCGGGAGTCCTGGCCTGCGGGTCCGTGCGCCCAGGGGCCGAGGTGTGCTTCGGGTCCGATGTCGAGCAGGGTCCGTACGCCGTCTGCGGAGACGATGGGGGTGCCGTCCGGTCCGCGTCCCTCCGCCAGGTAGAGCGACAGGTAACGGCCCAGGTCGGCTGCGGTGGAGATCAGGTAGCCGGCTGCCAGGGTGGCCTCTCGTCGGGCCGGCTCGGTAGCCACTGGGACGCCGAACCAGAATCGGTGGCCGTCGGCCAGGACGTCGTCACTCCGGACGGCTTCGGTGCTGGCGGAGCTGTGGGTCATGCCGAGCGGGGTGAGGATCTCCTGCTGCACGTAGTCGCCGAAGGACATGCCGGAGGCACGTTCGACGATCAGGCCCGCCAGGACGTAGTTCGCGTTGGCGTAGAGCCAGGCCGTCCCAGGCACGGAGGCGAGCTCGGCCTCCCTGAGCTCGGCGATCGCCTCGGCCGGGGTGCCGTCGGTCGCCGAGGCGAGCAGGGGACCACCGGCGAGGTCGTCGAGTCCACTGGTCTGCTGCAGCAGGTCGCGCACGGTGATGTCGTCGATGGGCTGGCCCGCAGCGAGCTCGAACTCGGGGACGTAGTCGCGAACCGGCGCGTCCAGGTCGACCCGCCCGGCGTCGACCAGCTGCATCACCGCGAGCGCCGTGAAGGACTTGCTGGTCGAGCCGATGACGAAGGGAGTGTCGGCGGCGACGTCACCGCGCCCGTTGCTGCCGACACCGCGGGCCTCGATCTCGCCGTCATGGACGAGGACCACAGCGCCACCGGGGATCCCGGAGGCGTCGAGCTGGTCCGCAAGGACGCTGCTGGCGCCTTCGATCCCGGGGGTCTGCGTGCGCGCGCCCGCGTCCCAAGTGGACGCGAGCGCCGCGGGACCTAGCACAAGGCTTGCGAGTACCAGCGCCAAGGCGGTCCGGGTCCGCCGACCTGGTCCCCCGGATCCCCGGGGTTGGCGGTTCATCACGACCCGTCCGCGGTCGAGGCGAGAACCTCGTCCATCAGCTCGGCGAACCGACCGGGCTCGTCGTAGGGCGGCGTGTGGCCGGAGTTGTCGAAGTAGAGGTACTCCTTGCTCGGCGCCGACAACTTCTCGAACCACTCAGCGGCCAGGGTTTCGCGGCCGGCGGCCTCGTGGCGCCCTTCGACGAGGTACACCGGCACATCGAGGACGGGCACCTGGGTGCGGAAGTCGGTGCCGGCCAGCTGCGGGTACAACACGTCGTAGGTCTCTGCGATCGCGGCCATGCCGCGAAGTTGTTCGATGAGGGTGTACTCGGAGACGAACAGGCTCATCGGGTACTCCGAGCTGGCCTGGTAGTCGGCTCCGTGCTCGAAGTCCAGCCACTGGGGGTTCGAGGCGATCGCCACGGGGTAGTCCAGTGTGTTGTCGTAGGGCGGTGGCCCCATAGCCCGCAGCGTGTCAGCGGTGCCGGAGTCCCCGCGCGCCTCGGCGTCGGCGATGGACTCGGTGTACATCAGCTGGTCGGTCGCGAAGGGGTCGACCATCTGGCCGGTGCCGACGTAGGCGTGGAACTGCTCAGGGGCACGCTGCACCGCGAGGGTACCGATGATGGTGCCCCAGGAGCTGCCGACCAGGTAGATCTTCTCCTGGGTGAAGCGTTCCCGCAGGTAGGTGGTGACCGCGAGGGTGTCCTGCACCATCTGGTCCAGGGTCAGTGTCGAGGCGGGTTCGAGCGTGTCGTAGGACTTCCCGGTGCCACGTTGGTCCCAGGTGGCCACCACGAAGGACTGCTCCAGGTCCTCCCCGGAGTTCCGGATCCGGCCGATCCCGGTCCCCCCAGGCCCGCCCTCGAGGTACAACAAGACCGGGGCATCGGGGGAGACCCCGCGCAGCATGATCGACTGGCCGTGCCCCCCGATCGGTACGTCGACGAGCTCGGAGATGCTCCCGGGGACCGGATCGCCGTCGGCATCGAGGATGGGGGCGGTCGAGGCCGGGCGCAGCAGGCCAGCGAGCAGCGCCAGCACGGCGACGGTGGCGATCCCCAGTCCGGTGCGCCTGACCACGTGTCGCCGCGGCTCGACCTCCGCGGGGCGATGGCGGCGGCTGGCCAGGGCGGCGCCGTAGCTCGCGCCCACGATCATCGGCATCAGGATGAGGACGGCGTCGACCCCGCGGCCGGCGACCAGCGCCATCACGCCGTACATCCCGTCGAGCCGGATGCCGTCGACGGTTGGGCCGTCGGCCCGCACCCGGGCCAGCTCGAAGACCAGCATGAACGTCACCGGCGTGAGCACCATCGCCCAGCGTGACCGAGTCCACCATCCGGTGGCGGCTCCGACCAGAACTGCGGCGACGAGGGCGATGACGGCCTCCGCGGTCGTGATCGGACCGCGCGGGATCAGCCAGCCCGCCAGGATCCCGGCCGCGGTCGCCGGCAACACCGCCACCAGCCACTGTCCTGACGTCCTGGTGAGGGCCGTGGTGGGGTGGTCTTCCGACCGGACGTGCATGTCGCCTCCTTGGCGTCGGCCGCGGATGGTGCACTCCCATGGTCCAAGGACGGCTCGAGCGGTGTCAGAGCCGAAGGTCACCCCGGTGGTGGGCGGATGGCCCCTGCGTCACGTCTGGTGGAGGAGCGGACGGAACAGCCAGCCGGCCAGAGCCAGGAACGCACCGGCGAACGCGACGAACCCGACGGCCAGCCCTGGGCTTGCGGCCGGGTCGTCGTTGATCACCATCACCAGCCCCATGGCCGCCACGGCGGTCCCCAGCAGCGCGGCCCAGCCGACCACGGCGTAGACCAGCAGCCTTGACCACGGAGCGCGTCGCAGGACCCCCACCGCGGTGATGAGCGTCAGAGGGACGACGAGGCCGAGGTCCATCCACTTCACGACCCAGAACACGGTCGGTCCCTGGGTGTACTCAACGCCGTACGGGGCGCCGCCGAGGACGTCGATCACGCCGCGCAGGTGGAGTCCGAAGGCGAGGAACACTGCGACCAGGAGGAGCGCACCGCCGATCGACCGACGCAGCGCGTCGGGGGGCTCGGGCAGCGCGGTCGCATCGACTGCTCGCCACGCGAGGACGAACCCGGCGCCGGCGATCCAGGTCAGCGCGAGCAGCAGTGGGAAGGCACGCTCGCTGTTGCCGTGAACGGCCGCGAACTCACCGCCGATCGCGAGCTGGGTGTAGAGGTACATCACGAACGCCGTCGGGGCGAGCGCCAACACCGGTCCCGCTTTCCGTCCACGTAGGACGAGCGCGCCTGAAGACACGCAGATCGGCGCGACCAGGATCAAGGCCGCAAGGTCCCCGCCGATCACCTGGTTCTCGACGTCGCCGACGACGTGGTAGTCGACCCATCCAAGGACCAGCGGGCCGAGCAGCGACGTGGTCGCGACCCCGGTAGCGAGGGCCAACAGGGCGCCGGCCAACAACTGCTCGTGGCTGGTCCGATGCGTTCGCGGTCCAGGTCTCGCCGGTTTCCCGCGCGTTCCCTGGTCGTCGCTCGCCGCCGGCATGTCGATCAGAACCCGGCCTTCATCGTGGTTCCGAGGGATGCTTGCCCCGGTCCATGGACGATGTGGCGACGAACGGCACCTCGCCGGTCGCCGCGACCCGCGTTCCGTCCACATCGCTGTGCGTGTCGATCGGTTCCGCGGTTCGCAGGTCGAACCAGACATCGTCGAGATGGAACTCCAGGTAGACGAACTCGCCCTCGGGGGCGGGGGCGTGCCACCGTCCCTCTCCGTAGTCGCACACCCGCCGGTCGTCGAAGGTGCGGTGGCCGCGTACCGGGCTGGACCACCGCTGGGCAGCGAAGCTGACACCGTCGGGGGCGACGCGGAGCCGGTCGTCGGAGACGAAGTCGACCAGGTCTCCGCCGTCGTCGAAGATGAGATCGGCGCTCACGGTGTGGTCACCATTGGTGAAGCTTCCGCGAGCGTGATGGGTGTCGATCGGTTGCCAGTGGACGGCGGCGTCGACCAACGCGGCGGGAGCCAGCAGGCACAGATCGTTGAACAGAGTGACTGTTTCGGCTTGGTCCATCTGCGGCCCGCGGGCATCGACCATCGGCACGAGGGATGCGAGTTTCACGCGCATCCGGGCGCTGGGGCCGACGTAGGTGTGCAGCACGTCGACCGGCAGCCCGAGCTTGGTCGCGTCCATGAAGAACAGCCGCCTGGGGCCGGGTCCGTAGGTGTTGACCTGCTCCCCGGTGAACCTCATCCACGGACCGTCAGGGGTGGCGCGGATCCGTCCGTGGATGCGTGCCCGGAACGCGGTGACGTGCGGCCTGCCGACGGCGCCGGAGCGACGGACGTGGGCAGCAACCGGCTCCGGCAGGTGAGTCAGGTCGGACTCGGTCACCACCTGGGTGGCCGTGGTGGTCTGGGTGGACCGTGCCAGCGCAGCCCTGACTTGTTGGCGGTATTCGGTGCGGTAGCTCCCGGGGCCCTGAGAGGCATAGCCGTGGATGACGGCGACGATGAGGAGAAGGTTGACGAGGATCCCCGCCTTCGCGTCGCCCCACGCGGTGAAGATCACCGCCTGGGAGGCCACCACGGCGATCGCACCGACCATCCACCACCACCGGACCCCCACGCCGAGCAGTACGCCGGCGGCCATCACCACCAGTGCCGCGGCGAGCCGACAGGTAGCCAGCGCCGGACTGATCGATTGCTTCAGAGCAGACACCTCGGCCCAGCCGAAACCCTTCGCTGCGCCCAGCAGATGGACCAGGCCATGGGCAACGACGATGACGACGACGCTCCAGCGGACAAGCTCCCTCATCGGAGTTTCTCCCTGGCCGAGGACGCGACCATCTCGGCGATTGGTCGACGTGGCGTCTGGCGTCCTGCTGTGGTCGCGACGCCGAAACGGATGACGGCCTGCGGGGTCCCCTCGAGCGCCAGGGAGCCCCGAAGCCGTGACCGCAGTCGAGGCACCTGGCACGGCTGGTTCGCATACCCGGCCGCGATCCCTTGGGTGGCGGCCACCAGCAGGACATGTTGAAGGGCCTCCCCCGCGGTGAGCCAGTCGGCCCGCTGGTCATCGCTAGTGGCCAGCACCGCGACCTGGGGGGCGTCGCGAAGTAGAGCGGCGTCCTTGCCGGCCGTTGTCCTGCCCACGTCGAAGTGCGAGACGACGAACCTGGTGACAATGCCAAGGAATGGCCTGACGACCAGCCCGTCTCCACGTCGCCGTGGACGCATCCACGACGCCAGTTCGCGGCGCCACGCTGGGTTGGCGAACTGGACTCGATCTCCCGCAGCCACCAGCTCGGCGACGCTCGCCCGTTCAGTCGTGGGCTCGAGCCACCGCAGCAGCACGCGGTGTTCAGCGGCCGCTTCGTCCAGCGCTTCGATCACCTCGGGTGTGAGCCGGCCCGGGGAGAACGGCCCCCGATGAGTTCTCCGGTCCCAGACCGCATTGCTGAGCTGGCTCAGCGGGTCGAGGTTGCTGGCCGTGTCCGAGTGCATGCGCACGGAGACCAGCCGGTCCTCCTCCTCGGCCCCAGGGAGGGCCTCGGCAACTGGTCGGAGTCCAGCCGCGGCCGCGGCGACCTGCAGGTTGAACAAGGCCGCGCCACAACTGATCGTCAGCTCCCGATCGTCCGGGTCGTTCACCGGCAAGGACCGGGTCCGGTCGGCGTAGAGGACGATGCCGTCCTCTTCGCGCTGGAAGCGCCACGGCTGGGTGTTGTGCGAGGACGGCGCGCGAGCCGCTGCCGTGATCAGTTGGTCGAACGCCTTGGTGTCCATGATGCTCACTGCGGCTCCCGGTAGGAGCTGCCCAGGCTGCCGTCGATCGATACCGATTCTGGCCGTGCTCGGCCCGCCGAGACGATCGCGAGAACAAGCACGATCGCGCCGACTGGCAGCAGTGCGCCCCCACCGGCCAGCAGGCCAGTCCGGCGGCTCGCTGGCTGATCGAGCTCCGCTTCGATCCGCACCGGAATCGTCGTCGCCATCAGGATCCACCTTTGCCAACCGTCGACCAGTGTCTGAATTCAAGACTGCTTCAGACCGAAGTCACCGAGCAGGGCCGTTCGGCCCATCGAGGACAGTCCTTCTGCCTCAGCGGTCACCGCTCGCGGCGTCTCGGACGTTGCCGTCAGGACCGGTGCATGTCCTGCCGCCACGATCAGTCCCGAGTGGGAGGCTCACGAGAGGTCGAAGACCAGCCGGGCCGGTACGTCGCCGGCGAGCACTTCCTCGAAGCATGCGTTGACGTCATCGAGCCTGCGTGCCTTGGCCACCACTCGGGTGCGGCCCTGGGCGTGTAGCGCGAAGGTGTCGTGGAGGTCGTTGCGGGTACCGACGAGTGAGCCGATGACGCTGATGCCCTTCAGGACGGTCTCGAACACCGGGATCTCCAGGCGGTTGTCGGCGGGCAGACCCACGATGACCAGGCGGCCGTTGGGGTTGAGCGATGCATGGGCGGCACGCATGGCCTGGGGTGAGGGCACGGTGACCAGAGCGACATCGACCCCGCCCAGCGCGGCCAACTGGGCAGCCTGGTCACCTCGGGCGTCGACGACGTGGTCGGCGCCGAGGTCCTTGGCCAGCTGAAGCTTGGCGTCGTCGACGTCCACGGCCACGGTGGTGGTGCCGAAGACCTTCGCGTACTGAACACCCAGGTGGCCGAGGCCCCCGATGCCCACGACCATGGCGGTCTCTCCGGGCTGCGGGTGAGCGACCTTGAGCGCCTTGTAGGTCGTCACGCCGGCGCAGGTCAGCGGTGCGGCATCCAGGGAGGAGACTGCCGCCGGGACCTTGACGACGTGGGAGGCGTTGCCAACGGCGTACTCGGCGTAGGAGCCGTCCATGGTGTAGCCCATGTACTGCGGGCTGGTGCAGTAGGTCTCCCAGCCGGCGACGCAGTAGCGGCAATGGCCGCAGGCGTCCCCCAGCCAGGGCAGGGCCACACGGTCGCCGACGGCCAGGGTCTCCACGCCGCTGCCGAGGGTCACGATGAGTCCCACGCCCTCGTGACCGGGGATGAGCGGGATCTTGGGCTTGACCGGCCAGTCGCCACGCGCGGCGTGGATGTCGGTGTGGCAGAGACCGCTGGCCTCGATCCTGACCAGCACCTGGCCGGGGCCGGGGTCAGGGATGGGCACGTCACGGATCTCGAGTGGCGCTCCGAGCTGGGGGACGACGGCGGCCTTCATGGAAGTCTCCTTGGGGTGTGGGAACTCCTCCACTCCAGCCGTGCACCGCCCCGGCGGGCAGATGCTCATGTCCTGCAGGGAGGGGCCGAAGGTCCCGGGCCGTCCGGCGCCGAGGGGCCGACCAAGGCAACTCAGCTCACAGAGCTGGTCGTTCACTGGCCGAGGACCCCCTCAAGATCAGGGCCAACGGGGCTCCTTTCCGCAACACCAGGGGGCAAGGCCAGCGGGCAGAGTCGTCGCAGGTCAGAGCGGGTTCCCAGGAGGGAGCAGGCGACGCCCGCCTCCTTGCTCAGTGTCGAGGGGTCGCGGTTCGCAATCCTGTCGCCCGACCGAAAGACTCCCTCTGACCTGCGGAAACGCAGATCAGAGGCAGTCTTCGTTGTCGATCCCTGGTGGCAGGTGGTCGCAGGTCAGCCTGTGCAGGCGACGGCGACCCCCAGGGCGGCACAGACCTCGCGCATGCGGGCATCGGCCAGGCGTCCAAGACGGTCGACGAGGACCGCAAGCGAAACGCTCTCGACCGAGTCCAGGTTGACCGCCGAGCGAAGCGGCACCGGGTCGTCTCCGGGCTCGAGCACGACTTCGCTGGGGAGGCCCCGGATGGTGGTCGTGCACGGAGCGATGAGTGCGCGCCGATGGCGCGGGATGACGGCGTCGCGAGATAGAACGACCACGGGTCTGCGGCCGATCTCCGGCATCTCACACCACCACACTTCCCCGCGACCGGGGAGGCCCGTCATGAGGCCGCAACCGCCCGTCGGAACGAGGCCAGGTCACCCCACTCGTCGGGTTCGTCGAGCGGGTGCGCGTCGTAGGCGGCGTAGCTGGCGTCCACTTCGGCCGAACGATGGCGGGCCAGCAACGCAGCGAGGGCCTCGTCGACCAGCGCTGAGTCCGGCTTTCCGGATGCCTTGCGGGCGCTTGCGAGGAGGCCTGCGTCCACTGTCGTGCTCAGGCGTGTGCGACTCATGCCACAATCATGCCACAAGCGGTCGACCGCGGAGGTGCATCGTGGAGCCCGATCCCCGCGCGTCCCTCGCTGCTGGCGTTGCGGTCTACGACTTCGCAGCCCGGTGGTACGGGCCGGTGCTCTGGACGCTGCTCATCCGCGGCTGACGTCCACCAGCTGACGAGCGCGTCGGAGGCGCACGGCGTGGCCGGCGGCGACCAGGGCCAGACCTGCGGCGTAGATCGCGGTGGTGAAGACGAAGTAACCGATGGTGTCACCGAACCAGTCCCACCCGGGGTCGGAGAGGTCACCGAAGGCCTCGTCGGCGCCCCGGGTCGCCTCCAGGACGAGCTGGGCGGTCTGGAAGGTGAACACGTGGGCGAACGCGAGCCCGAAGGTGAGGAACGCGGCACGTCGGTCCCGCAGCAGGAAACCGAGCGGGAACGCGACAAGGGCGGCGAGGACGAGGACCATGGTGACAGCGCCTTCTTCGGGTGTCGGAGGGGCGGACACGTGGAAGTGTGCTCGGGCGGAGACGGCCGGGCATCGGGGTGGACCCTCGTCACCCGGCCGGATCATCCGTACGGGCCAACACGTAGGCGCGCCGGTCGCTGACCGGTCAGACTGTGGCTCGTGCGCCCGCGCCCGACCAACCTGGCTCTCGCGGCGTTGACGGCTCTCTACGTCACCGCCGGCGGTGTGCTCGTCGTCGCCGCCGCGCTGTCGGACGAGGCCCAGGTGGCGCGGGTGGGCGCGGAGGTCGTCGTGGCCGGCGCGAGTCTGGTGCTCGCCTGGCTGATCGCTCGACGGGTCCGCACGAGCCCGGTGCCGCCGGCTCTGGCGACGATCTCGGCGTTCGCCGTCGCCGTGCCTGCCGTGGAGGAGTGGGGTGCCTCGACTACCTCGTCGGCACCATGGCCCGGCGCCGAGGTCGCCGGCCCGCTCGTGCAGGCGATCTGGCCGTGGCAGCTCGCCGGGTTCCTGCTGCTCCTGCTGCGTTTCCCAGCGGAGTCCCTGCGTCGACGTCCGGCCATCTGGGCGCTGGTCGCCGGCGCCACCGCGGCCCTGCTGATCCTCGTCGGCAACTGGGGGACGCGCACCAGCGGCGACTTCGCGGGATGGCGGGTCCCGGTGGTCGTCGTGGGGCTGACGGCTCTGGTCGGAGCGTTGGCCGTGGCGACGGTCGACCTGGTACGTCGGTCCCGGCGAGGCGGTGCCGACGAGCGGCGACAAGCGAGGTGGTTGCTGCTGGCCGCCGGTTGCGTCCTCGTGCTGATGACGGCGAGCTGGCTGACCGTCCCGGACCCGGTTCCGGCCGAGGTCGGCTACGCCGCGTTCCTGGTGGCTGTGTACGTCCTGGTGCCTGCTGCGGTGGCGATCGCGGTGGTCCGTCACGACCTGTGGGACATCGACCGGCTGCTCGGCGACACCGTGGCAGTGGTGGTCACCCTCTCGGTCGCCGCGCTGATGTGGGCGGCGACCGTGGTGCTCGTCCAAGGAGTGGTCCGGGACACGACCGGCCTCCAGACCGGCGCCGCCGCGTTCGCTACCGCCTTGGTGCTGATGCCGGCCTATCGGTGGTCCCACCGCTGGAGCGCGGCCCTGTTCGACCGGGAGCGCACCGTGCTCCTCGGCGCTGTGCGCGACTTCGCCGCCGACGTGCACCTCGGGAACCGAGAGCCCGAGGAGGTGCAGGTCGTGCTGCGACGCCTGCTTCGCGATCCCGGCCTGCGCGTGGGCCTCGCGATGCCGGGCCACGGCGGCCTGGTCGACCCCTCGGGCGTGCCGACCGACGTGCGTGCCGACGTGGTGCTGCGCGCGGGTGAGGCCGCGATCGGGGCGGTGGAGCTCACGCGCCCCAGCACCCGCCAGCGACGGCTGGCACAGGAGGCGGCCCGCACCTGCTGGAGCGCGTTCGAGAGCGCACGCCTGCGTGCCGGTCTCCGCTCAGCCCTGGCAGAGGTGGAAGCCAGTCGCGAACGCCTGGAGGTGGCAGCCTCGACCGAGAGGCGGCGGCTCGAGCGCGACCTGCACGACGGTGCGCAGCAGACGCTGCTGGCGATCGGCATCCGACTGCGCTCCGCCCAGGCAGGCTTGCTCAGCGGATCTCCCGAGCACCACGATGTCGAGGTGGCGATCACGCAGCTCGCGGAGACGGTCTCCGAGCTGCGCCGGATCTCGCAGGGCATCCGGCCGGCCCGCCTCGACGACGGTCTCGGGCCCGCCTTGGGCGCGCTGCGCGACTCGACGCCGATACCGCTCACCCTGCGCGTCGACCCTGCACTGGACGGGGAGATGCTCGACGAGACGCTCGCCCAGACCGCGTACTTCGTCGCCGCCGAGGCCGTCGCGAACACGCTCAAGCACGCCCACGCCTCCACGATCTCCGTCGAGATCGTACGGCGGGACGGGCGTGCGGTGGTCCGGGTCCAGGACGACGGCATCGGCGGCGTCGACCCGATCGGCGGGCTCACAGCACTCCGGGACAGGGTGGCCTCGCTCGGCGGGAGCCTGAGCCTGGTCAGCCCGCCCGGCGGCGGGACGCTCGTGGAGGCCCTGCTGTGATGGAGGTGCTGGTGGCCGAGGACGGCGTGCTCTTCCGGGAGGGCCTCGAGCGCATCCTGCGCGAGGCCGGACACGCGGTGCGCGCCGTGTCGGATGCAGACGAGCTCGTGGCCGAGGTCCGGCGCGCGCGCCCCGACCTCGTGGTCGCCGACATCAGGATGCCCGCGGGCTCCGGCGGAGACGGAGCCCAGGCAGCTTCGGCGCTTCGCGTCGAGGACCCCGACCTGAAGATCGTGCTGCTCTCCCAGCACGTCGAGCTCCGACACTGCACGCACCTGCTGGGGCAACCGGGCTTCGGCTACCTGCTCAAGGACCGGGTGCTGGCGCTCGACGAGTTCCTGGCTGCTCTGGAGTCGGTCGCTGCCGGTGGCGCCGCGGTCGACCCGACCGTGGTCCGCGCACTGGTCGGTGACTCGGTCCGGGCCTCGCGGCTCGATGCGCTCAGTGCCCGCGAGCGCCAGGTCCTGGCGCTCGCAGCCGAGGGCCAGACCAACGCGCGCATCGCTGACGAGCTGGGCTGCGCGGAACGCACCGCCGAGAGTCACATGCGTGCGGTGTTCCAGAAGCTCGACCTGCTGGACGACGGGCTGACCCACCGCCGCGTGCTCGCAGTGTTGGCGTTCCTCGCTGCGCAAGGACCTGCCTAGCTCGAGCGGAGACGACGCCCATCGGGTCCTCGAGCCGCGAACGTCGGATCCCGGGGACGCCGCGCGGCTGAGCATCGTCACGAGGTCGGAGGTCGGGCGTCGTTCCGACGCCTTGTCTGCCAGCCCTTCTTCGCGGCACGGCTGCGCGAGCGGTGTCGCTGCTCTGCCTCGAGTGCCGCCTGCTGGCCTTGCCGGTGCCTGCGTCGTTCAGCGTTGGCAGCCTTGCGTGCCTCGGCGGCGACGACCGACGGGGACCTGACGGGCCAGACGTAGGCCAGGTCGTCCGGGACGTCCGGGAACAGCGGCGCGTAGTGCTCGTGATCCTTGCGCACGAGCGCTGACTGGTGGCTGCGGTGCACCGCCTCGTCTCCGAGCCAGGGAGGCAGCGCGTCCGCGGCAGCAAGCTCGAGCTGGGTGCGCACCGTCTCGATGCCGGCCGCCCGGAGGTCCGTGCCGATCGTCAGCGCGCACGTGTCCCCGAAGCCGAGGTCGGTCCATGCCTCGCAGCACGCGAACCCGTATCGACCGAGCGCCTCCTCGAACCCCTCCCACATGAGGACCGCCGGGTGGTTCTTCCACCCGTACTCCGGCCAGGTCAGGGCGCGGACGACCTGGATGGTCTCCACCCGCTGCTTGCCGAGCCGCATCCGGTCCAGGACGCGCGCGGAGCGCTCGAAGTCGGCGTAGGGGAGAAAGGTCTGCACCCCGACAGTGTGGTACTACCGAGCCGGTACCGGGTGCTGGGGGACGCGTGGCTCCGGGTCGGGCTCCTGATGCGCGGGACGCTCGGCACCGGCGCCCTCCAGACCCCACGTCGGCAACAGCCGGTCCAGCCACGCGGGGAGCCACCAGTTGGCGTCTCCGAGCAGCTTCATCGTGGCCGGCACCAGCATCAGCCGGACCAACGTCGCGTCGAGGAACACCGCGGTCGCCAGGCCCAAGCCCATCATCTTCAGCACCGGGTCGTCGCCGAACCCGAAGCCCACGAACACCGCCACCATGATCGCCGCCCCCGACGAGATGGTCCGCGCCGTGACCCCGAGCCCGCGCACCACGGCGTAGTCGTTGTCTCCGGTGCGCAGGTACTCCTCCCGCACCCGCGACAGCAGGAACACCTCGTAGTCCATCGACAGCCCGAACAGGATCGCGAACATGAACAGCGGGATGAACGAGATGATCGGCATCGTCGACTCCAGCCCGATCAGGCTCGCCGCCCAGCCCCACTGGAAGACCATCACCAGCACGCCGTACGCCGCCGCGACACTCAGCAGGTTCATCACCGCGGCCTTGAGTGGCACCAGGACCGAGCGGAACAGCACCATCAGCAGCAGGAAGGACATCGACACCACCGCGACCACGAGCACCGGCAACCGGTCCTGGACGCGTTGGTTGAGGTCGGACATGGCGGCCGTGTAGCCACCGATGTGTGCCGTCGCCTCGCTCCCGGCCAGGGCGGCCGGGAGCACCTCGGAGCGCAGCCGCTCCAGCGTCCGCGCGGTCGCCGCGTCCTGCGGAGAGGTCGTGGGCTCGGTGAGGATCACCACGACCTCCGACCCCGCGGCCGCGGGGGCCACGACCGCCGACGCCACCCCCGGGTCGGCGGCCAGCGCCCGCACCAGCGGCGCCACGACCGACGGGTCCCCGGCGACGTCCACCGCGACGACCATCGGGCCGGTCGCCCCGGGGCCGAACCCCTCCGCGATCAGGTCGTAGGCCTGCCGCTCGGTCCGCACCTGCGGGTAGGAGCCCTGGTCCGGCAGCCCGAGCCGCAGCGCCATCACCGGAGCGGCCAGTGCCAGCATCAGGGTGGTGCCGGCCACGGCGTACGCCACCGCGTGCCGCGACACGTGCGCCCCCCAGCGCGACCACCGCCGCACGGCAGCGTCGGCCGCCGGCCTCGCCGCCAGCACCGATCGGCGATCGCGACGCCACCGGCGCTGCGTCCGGGCTGCGACCCGGTTCCCGGCCAGCCCGAGCAGACCCGGCAGCAGCGTGGTCGACGCCAGCACCATCACCATCACCATCGCCGAGATCCCGACCCCGGCCGCCGCGATGAACGGCAGCCCCGTGAAGGCCAGCCCGAGGATCGCCAGGACGACGGTGCCGCCGGCGAAGACCACGGCCTGGCCGGCGGTCGCCATCGCCCGGCCCACCGACTCGACGACAGGCAGGCCCGCGGCGAGGAACTCCCGGTGCCGGGAGACCAGGAACAGCGCGTAGTCGATGCCCACGCCGAGCCCGACCATCGCCCCGATCACCGACGCCCAGACCGGGACGTCGACCAGCAGCCCGATCAGCGGTATCAGGCTGGCGCCGACCAGCAGCCCGAACAGCGCCACCGCCAGTGGCAGGCCCGCGGCCAGCAGCGACCCGAAGGCGAGCAGCAGGATCACCGCCGCCACCACGAGACCGATCAGCTCGCTCACGTTGGCGGGCGGCTGCTCGAAGCTGAAGTAGAGGTCGCCGCCAGCCTCGAGCCGCAGTGACGAGGACTCCCTCGATCCCGCCACGACGGTCTTGAGCGCGTCCAGGTCGGAGACAGCGAGGTCTCCGATCTCCGGGTACTGCGCCCGCACCAGGGCCACCCGGCCGTCCGGAGAGACCTCCTCGCTCGTGCCCAGCACCTTCGGCAGGTCAGCGACGGCCGTCTCCAGCCGGTCCAGGTCCGCCCTGGCCTGCGGGGAGTCCGGAAAGGTCTCGCTGCCCTGCGCCGGGGTCGCGACGACGTACGCCGTGAGCCCGCCGGCGCCGCTGTCGGCGCTCGCCAGCAGGTCGGCGGCGGCCTGGGAGTCGGTCCCGGGCGCCGTCATCGAGTCGTCCAGCTGCTTCCCGAAGCCGGCCGAGGCGGCGACCACCAGCACGGAGAGGAGCACCCAGGCCCCGACGGCGATCCAGGGGAAGCTGGCCGACCAGCGCCCCCAGCGGTACAGAAACTGCGACATGGCCCTGCTCCTTGCTCGTGGTCCGGGCACCGGCGCCCGGTGTCCCCACGCTCGCGGAGCGCCGGCCGGGGCACATCGGCGTCCGGGCCGGACCCGCCTCGGCCATCGGAACGACCAGGGCGTCGTTCTTTCGGCCGGTCCCCGAGGCCTCGCCGGACCCTAGGCTGGGTGGGTGATCAGCAACGCCGTGCGCTCCCTGTGGGCCGAGCCCCGCGCAGCGGACGCTCCCGCACGGGTGTCGCGCGACTGGGTGCTGGTCGGGGTGCTGATGGTGACGGCGCTGCTCGAAGGGGTGTTCCGCGACGACGTCACCTGGCGGCCCCTCGTCACGGTCGTGGCGGTCGGGCTCGCCCCGGTGCTGCTGTGGCGGCGCACCCACCCGTTGGCCTGTGTCGTGGTCGCCGTTCGGCACCGCGATGGTGCTGACGCTGGCGGGCCTGGCGGGCGGGGTCCCGGCGCTCGGCCTCAACACGATGGTCTACGTCCTGGTGCTCGTCTACGCGCTCGTGCGCTGGGGCTCAGGACGCGAGATCGTGATCGGGCTGGCGGTGGTGCTGGTGGCTGCGGTGGTCGGCACGATCGCCGACTACACCGGGCTGGTCGAGCTCTTCGGGGGGGTCGCCATCCTCGCGGCGTCGGTGGCGGCCGGAGCGGCGTTCCGCTACCGCGCCGAGAGCTGGCGCCGGGCGCTGGACCAGGTCCGCAGCCAGGAGCGGGTCGGCCTCGCGCGCGAGCTGCACGACGTGGTCGCCCACCACGTCTCGGCGATCGCCGTGCAGGCGCAGGCGGGACGGGCGATGGCCGGGCAGCGCCCTGAGGCGGCGCTCGAGGCGCTGTCGGTCATCGAGGTGGAGGCGTCGCGGACGCTCGCGGAGATGCGGGCCACGGTCCGGGTGCTGCGCGACGCAGTGCCGGCGGAGTACACCCCCCAGCCCGGTGTCGCCGACCTGATGGCCCTCGCCCGCCTCGACCCGGACCCGGTCGTCGACGTGGAGCTGGCCGGTGATCTGGCCGGACTACCGTTCCAGGTCGACACCGCGGTCTACCGGCTGGCCCAGGAGGCGCTGACCAACGCCCTGCGCCACGCCCGCCACGCCTCACGGGTGGAGATCCGGGTCGTCGAGGGCGACGGGCGGCTGCGGTTGCGCGTGACCGACGACGGCCGGCTCGACCCGGCGCGGCCGGCGAGCCACGGCTTCGGGCTGCTGGGGATGACGGAGCGGGTGCAGCTGCTCGGCGGCACCCTCGCCGCCGGGCCGGCACCGGAGGGCGGGTGGTCGGTGGACGCCGAGCTGCCGACGGAGGTGGGCCGATGACGGTGCGCGTGCTGGTGGCCGACGACCAGGACCTGGTCCGTACCGGCCTGTCCATGATCCTCGACGCCCAGCCCGACATCGAGGTCGTGGGCCAGGCCGCGGACGGCCACGCCGCGGTCGAGCTGGCGCGTCGGCTCCACCCCGACGTGTGCCTGGTCGACATCCGGATGCCCGGCCTCGACGGCATCGAGGTGACCGAGCTCCTCGCGGGGCGGGGCGTCGTGGATCCCCTCGCGGTGGTGGTGATCACGACCTTCGACCTCGACGAGTACGTCCACGGTGCGCTGCGGGCCGGCGCCCGGGGCTTCCTCCTCAAGGACGCCGGGCCCGAGCTGCTCGTCCAGGCGGTGCACGCCGCGGCGGTCGGCGATGCCCTGATCGCGCCGAACATCACCCGGCGGCTGCTGGCCACCCTGGCCGCCAGGGAACCGGCGAGGCGACGTACCCAACCGATCGAGCCGCTCACCGACCGCGAGGAGGAGGTGTTGGCGCTGGTCGCCCGTGGCCGCACGAACGCCGAGATCGCGGCCGACCTCTTCATCGGCCTGACGACCGCCAAGACCCACGTCGCGAGCCTGCTGACGAAGATCGGCGCCCGCAACAGGGTCGAGATCGCGATGTGGGCCTACGACACCGGCCGGGTGGGGGACTGACGTGACCAACACCGGAGCGCTGGCGGGGCTGGTGGTCGTGGTCGCCTCCCTGACCGGCTGCATCGCTCCCGACGTCGAGGTCATCGGTGCGCTGGGAGTGACCGTGGATGCGGAGCAGGGACCGGTCGTCGTGGTGGAGGCGTGCACGGGGACGGCCACGCGGGTGGACCTGTCCCTCGACCGACAGGGCCTGACCGAGGGTGAGGAGAACGAGCAGGTCGCGGCGTGGATCTCGGACGAGCCGGTGCCCGGAACGAGCGAGCTGGTCCTCGGCGCGCCCGCGGGCCCGTGGGCAGGCGAGTCCGTCGAGATCGTCGTCGATCGGGGGTACATCGCGACGGCGGTCGGCGAGGGTGACCGTGAGGTGCTCAGCCAGGTGACGTTCCGCGGCGAGGACGTCGCCGCGATGAAGCCCGGGACCGTCTACACCAACGACCCGGACCCTGACACGGAGGAGCTGGTCGGGCGCAGTGCCCAGGACTTCAGCGCCGACGTGTGCGGCGAGGGATGAGCGTGGGACTGTCCCTCACCCCGCCGACCCGTCGCCGTTCCAGCTGCCTGCCTAGGAGGTGGCAGCGCTGCCACAGACCCGGTCGAAGTACTCCAGCATCCTGACCTCCAACGACGCGTCGTGATCTCCGCCGGTGTCGGTGTGGACGTCTCCCTGCTCGTCTCGCCAGGTGAGGGTGAACGGCTGCGAGCTCGGCGTCCACTCGGTCGCAAGCCGGCAGTCTCGCGGGGTCACCTCGAGTCGCACCCGCTCGAACGAGCGGTTCGCGGAGAGGGCGACCGGCAGTTCCTCAGCTCGAATCGCGATGCTGGTGCCCGGGCGATGGATCCTCGTGACCGTCGCGGTGCCGGGACCCCGACTGTGCAGCAGCACCGCGTCGATCCGCAACGGATAGTCCCCGACGGCACCGAGCCGCTCCTCAGGTCGTGTGAGCGTCGCGACCCGGCTGAGGATGAGCCGCACCTCCGTCCCGGCCGCCGCCGGCCCGGTGGCCGCTCGCGTCTCGGGGGGCCGCTGCTCGTTCCACCACCAGGCCGCGCCACCACCACCGATGACGCCCAGCACCAGGGCACCGAGGGCAACGCCGCCGAGTCGCCACCGAGGTGCCAGCCGCTCGAGCAGCGGCGTGCGGGTGGCGCCTACCTGCAGGACCTCCCGCTCCGTTCCCCGGTGCGGTTCCGAAGGATCCACCGAAAGACGATACGCGCGTCCCGTGGCTCCAACGCCGCGTCCGGAGCCAACACTTGCTGTCCCAGGTCGGGGCTGTTGACACCCGACGCTAGGTTCGGGTCACCAGACAGCGACGACTCGGGAGGACGCATGGAGCACTACGAGGTCGTGATCGTCGGGGGCGGCAACGCCGGGATCTCGTTGGCCGCCCGGCTGCTCCGCGACGGTGCGCCGGACGTCGCCGTGGTGGAGTCGGAGTCGGTGCACCGCTACCGGCCGCTGCTCAACTACGTCGGCTCGGGCGAGGCGACGATGACCGCCCTGGAGCGGCCCGCCGCGGCGGTGATGCCCCAGGACGCGACGTGGATCCAGGACGAGGTGGTGTCCGTCGACGCCGATGCCATGCGTGTGCTGACACGGAGTGGCCGCGAGATCACCTGCACCACGCTGGTCCTCTGCCCCGGCCTCGAGGAGGACTGGGAGGCCACCCCCGGCCTGGGGGAGTCCTACGCGGCCGGCTGGGCGGGCTCGACCTTCGTCGTCGAGAGCGCCCCGCGGGTGTGGCCGGCGTTGCGGGACCTCACCGCAGGCCGTGTCGTCTTCTCGATGCCTCCCGAGCCGGCGCCCTGCGGAGCGACCGCCCTCAAGCCGCTGTTCATGGCCTGTGACCACTGGCGGCGCTCCGGGGTGCTGCGCGACCTCGAGGTGCACCTGGTCCTCCCGGGACCGACGCCCCTAGGCGTTCCGGCCGCCGACCGGCGGCTCGAGCGGACGCTGGCGTCGTACGGCGTGCAGGTCCTGAGGGACGCCACCGTCACCCAGCTCGCGGGACGCCGGGTCAGCGTGACGACTCCTCAGGGCGACCACGAGCTGGCGGACGTGGCCTACGCCCACGTCGTCCCGCACTACCGGGCCCCGCGCTGGGTTGCCGAGAGCGACTTGGCCGGCGCGACGCCGGCCGGCCTGGTCGACGTCGACCCGATGACACTGCGACACCGGCGGCATCCGTCGGTCTGGGCGTTGGGTGATGTCGCCGACCTCGGCATCAGGCCGTCGGGCGGCGCGCTCCGCAAGCAGGTCGCGGTGCTCGCCCACAACCTCGGTGCCACTGGACCGGCGTCCTACGAGCACTACGACGGGTACACCGTCATGCCGATCACGGTGGGTCGACACCAGCTGATGCTGGTCGAGGTGGACCGCGACGGCCGACCGGCACCCTCGGTGCCCTTCCCCGACCTCGTCCGCCCCCGGCGCGCCACCTGGGTGGCGGACCGCTACGCCCTGCCGTCGACCTACTTCCACCGCATCCTGCGCGGCAAGGTCTGACCTCCTGGGCACGGTCCTGGCGTTGCCTGCGACCGTGGACTGGTCGGTGGCGACGGTGTCGCCCGTGGTGGCGGCGAGCGCGCCGCCGACCTCGGACGCCTGCGGCGCCTCGGCCTTGTCGTCGACGGTGACGCGGAAGCTGCCGTTGTCGTTCGTGGTCACGGACGTACGCAGTCGGCGCCGACCGTCGGCGGTCACGATGGCTCCGTCAGGCCGGTTGCCCGGGACGACCTCGACGCCGCGCTCGTAGGAGACGTCGACGCGCCGTCCGGGGAGCGGCTCTCCCTCGACCACGAGGCGCCCGAAGTAGTCGACCTGACCGCCGGCGGTCTTCACGACGGTGTTCGCCCGGGGGCTGAGGAGCACGCTCGCCTGGCCGGTGGTGAAGGTCCGGAGCTGGTCGGACGTGCTGCCTTCCTGCGAGGTGAGGACGGCGGCGAAGGTGTAGGAGCCGCTCGCGCCGTCCGCCGAGAAGTCGGCGACGGCCACGCCGTCGGCGTTCGTGAGTGCGGTGGCGTAGGTCGAGGGGGCGTCCTCGTCGCTCGGGTAGATCTTGTACGAGACGCTCTCGCCGGCGCCGACGGGCCGGGACTGCGCGTCCAGCACCCGGATCGCGAGGTCGCCGGGGCCGTACTCGTCCACGTCGAAGGCCTCCCCGTCGCCGAGGACGGCGTCGACGTAGGACGCGATTGGCTCGTAGGTCTCGACCGTGACCGGTCCGGACTGCACGTCACCGTCCGCGGCGTCGAAGGCGTCCGCATCGGTCGCATTGGCGTAGTACTCCTCGGTGCTGCCGCCGTCCTGGGTCGTGGTGACGACACCGTCATGGTCGGTGTAGCCCACGACGGCCAGCGTCGGACAGGCGTCGCACCTCCGCGCCGATGACCGCGATCCCGTTGCCGTCGGACACCCGGACCGTGACGTCACCCTGGTCGCCGGGCCGGACGGCCTGGGCGAAGCTCGCGGACATGCTGCCGATGGTCTGCGGGGTGAGCGACACCGGGGCGACGTCGTCGGAGCCGCGCTCGGCGCCGACGGCCACGACGCCCTCGGAGAGGTCGAAGGGGGTGACCTCGAGGGTGCCGAGGAAGCGCCCGGCGTCGCGGAACTCCGTCGAGCCGGGGACCTTGAACGAGGCAGGCTCGACCTCGGCCGCGGTCTGGCCGGCGAAGCTGCCCTCGCTGTCGCGCCAGGCGGACAGCTCGACGGTCCCCTCCGTCGCGGACGTCGCGCCCGCGACCGGGATCGTGGTCGAGATGCGGCCGGAATCGGCGTAGGGCTGGGTGAAGTAGGGGGCCGAGGAGGTCGTGATGCTCACGCTGTCGACGGACCGACCGCCCGTGATCTCGACGTTGTTGCGGACCGCGTACGACTCGCCGCCGACGCTGCTCGCCACGGCGCGCAGGGCCACCCGCTCGCCGACGTAGGAGCGACCGAGCGCGTCGGAGCCGTTCCAGTTCGCGCTGGCGAACCGCCCGACCTGGGCGGTCTCCGACACATCGCGCCAGCCCGGGTCGCTCTCGCTGGCCTCAGGGTCGGCATTGACCTGGAACATCACCTCGGCGTCGGGGTCGTCGACGAACGCGCTGAGACGGGTGCCGGTGCCGGAGCCGTCCGGTGTCGTGGAGGCGAATCCGGTGAACTGGCTCAGCAGCTCCACGCCAGGGCCGGCGGCGCTGGCGGTGGGGATGAGGGCCAGGGACACGCCGGTCACGGCGAGGGCGCTGACGGCCCTGATGGCCAGGTCGCGGGTGATGCTGCGCTTCACAAGTCCTCCGGAAGGATCCCCGGCGCACTCGTATGCCCCGGACCCGTGCAGCGTAGGTCTGCCGGGGGGACCGGCGCAGGCGAACCGACCCGGGTCACCCAGGGGGGTGGCGGAGGTCCTTGCGCAGGTGGACCTCGTCCACACCGACGCCCCACGAGGCCAGGGTGCTGCGCGCGTCGGACATGTGGCCGTAGATCCGTCCGCGGACCTCGCGAAGCCCCCACTCGCGGACGCAGGTCTCGAGGGCGGGCAGCACCAGCCGGGTCAGGCCCTGACCACGGTGCTCCGGGAGGAGGTCGACGGTGTTGATCACGAGGTCGACGCCGTCCGCGTGCTCGACCAGCGTGCCCCAGCAACGGCCGGCAGGGGCCCCGTCGACGACGACGGTCAGCAGGACCTCCTCGCGTGGTGGGTCGTCGGTCAGCGCGGCCAGCCGCTCCTCGACGGGGTCCATCGGGGCCTCGGCGCCGGCGAGCACACCTGCCCGCTGCATCCCGGTGCGCAGGAACGCTCTGGCCTCCGGCACGAACTGGCGCCGCTCGGTCTCGCTCATCGGCCGCAGCACCACCCGGTCCGTGGCCGGCGTCAGCCTGCCCGAGCCGGGCTCGAGCGTAGTGCCCACGCCCGTCATGGTGGCGACGAAGCCGGCCTGCTGGAACGCCCCCGCGAGCCGCGGCGGTACGGCGGTGACGACGGTGTTCGCGCCCAGGGCACGTGCGCGCTGCTCGATGGCCTCGAGGACGGCCACCCAGTGCGTGGCGTCGTCGTCGGCCAGGGTCGTCTCGAGCAGCCGGATCGAGACCCCCGGGTGGGGATCGGTCGACGTGCGCCCGAGCGCGACACCGCCGACGGCCACCTCGTCGACCAGGATCTCGAGGAACTCGAGGACGTCGGGCGCGGTCACCTGGGGGAGGGTCGCTCCGACCGCGGTGCGCGCCGCGCGCCAGTTCGCCACGGTCTCCGTGGACATCGGCAGCAGTCGCGTCTGGGGCACCGGGTCAGGTGAGAAGATCGGACCCCAGGACGGTCGCGACGCGGGGTGCTCCGGAGACGGGAGGTCTGGACCGATGACGCCGCGGACGGAGGAGCACCATGGTCTGGCCGGGGAGCGCCAGGCGCGCCGGCGAGGAGGCCGAGCGATGCGCGATTCCTCGGTGCGCGGGCTGTTCCGGCGGGCGGTGGCGGACGACGACGCCGCGGCGATGCGCGAGGGCATCGACCTCCTCTTCGGGCTGACGGGGGACGGGCTCTCCCCCGAGGCGGAGTACCAGCTCCGCCACGAGGACTACGTGATGGAGATGCCGCAGTCGGGCGAACGCATCCGGGGACGTGACGCCATGCGTGCGATGCAGGAGGCGTTCCCGGTCCCCCCGACCATCACGGTGCGCAGGGTCGTGGGGTCCGGGCAGGTGTGGGTCGTCGAGGGGAGGAACGAGTACGCCGGTGACGTGTGGCACGTGGTCGCCGTCTTCGAGCTCGATACAGCCGGGTCGATCGTGCGCGACACCCGCTACTACACCCAGCAGTCCGAGGCGCCGAGCTGGCGTGCCGCCTGGGTGGAGCCGATCGACTGACGACGGGCGCTGCCGCACGGGTGCCGCGGTCGTCGGGTCGCGGGCCCGTCCCGGTGTATCTTGATCGTCAGGCGAGCCTCACGCACAACCCCAGACCGGTCCTCCACGCGGGCCGGCGTCGCGGGGCAAAGGGGACCACGAGAGCCTCGAGGCGCTGCACGGCCCGGACGTCCAGTCACACCTCGGATGCCACGGCTGCGGCGGCGTACGGCGCGTGGAGCCGACGTCGCGGGCGCAGCCGGGAGAGTCCGACCATGACCACGACCAAGCAGCTCAAGGCCCGGGTGCGCGCCCGGATGGCCCGCACCGGCGAGCGCTACGCCGTCGCGCGCGCCCACGTCGTCGGCGCTACCGCTGACACGGCCGCACAGGTCGATGCCGGATGGGCCCTGCGCGGCGGCACCGACCCGGACACCGCGGCGCTGGTCAACGTGCTCGCGCACCGCGGGGTCACCGGTCCGGACGGCCCGCTGACCGAGCCGCTGGTCCTCGTCATCGGCGGTGGGCTCGGCGCCGGCTACATCCTCTGGGAGTTCGCCCACGACGACAGCCGTGTCGTCACCCTCGGCTTCACCCACTCCTGGCAGTACTTCGACCGTCGGCTCGCCACGACGGTCGACCGGCTCGGCCTCGACGTCGCCTGGTCCCGCACCGGCGGCGCCGCCGGCGCGGCCCGGGCGCTGGCCTCGACGCTGGAGGCCGGGGACCCGGCGATCGTCTGGCCGGACCGCTTCCACCTCGGCTACTGGCACCTGCCCTCGTTCCTCGACGGGCACGGCGGACATCCGGTCGTGGCCTACGCCGCTGCCGGTGGTCGGGTCCACCTCGACGACCGGACGCTGGCGCCACTGACGGTGCCGGCCGAGGACCTCGACCGGGCCCGGGCCCGGGTGGGCAGCTACCGCAACACGATGCTCGTGGTCCGCGAGCGGGGCACCGCGATACCGGCGGACCGGCTCCGCGCCGCCGTGCGTGCCGGGCTGGAGGCCGGCGTGGACCACCTCGGCGGGACCTCAGCCTCCTTCGCGCTGCCCGCGTGGCGGAAGTGGGGACGCCTGCTCGTCGACCCCCGCGCCGCGAAGGGGTGGCCGACGGTGTTCGCCGACCGACGCGGACTGCTGCAGGCGCTGGCCAGCGTCTGGGAGGGAGTCGAGCCCGCGGGGATGGAGGGCGGGCACCTGCGGGGCCTGTTCGCCGACGGGCTCGAGCAGGCCGCGGTGGTGCTCGACGAGCCGGCGCTGGCCGCCGAGGCGCCGGGATGGCGGAAGATCGCCGACCGCTGGCACGCCCTCGCCGAGACGGCGCTGCCGGACGACGTGCCGGCGGTCGCCCGGTTGCGGAGTCTCACCGCCACGGTCACCGGAGCGATCGCCGAGGGCGACGCGGGTGCTGCTGAACGCGCCGCGGCCGCCGACGAGCTGTGGCGGTTGCGGGCCGAGCACTCCGACGTCCCGCCACTGGGAGAGGGCCGACTCGCCACGATGCTGACCGAGATGAGCAGGCACCTGGCCGAGATCCACGATGCCGAGACTGCCGCCGTGACCCGCCTCGGCGCCGTCCTCGGCAGGTGACGGGTCCGCCCTGGGACGGTCCCCGACGCGCTTGCCGTGGGCGGCGACAGGGCGCAGGGTGTGCCCATGGCGAAGAAGACGTGGCAGGAGCTCGACCCGCGCGTTCGGCGGGTGCTCGTCCTGACGGGAGTCGTGGAGGGTCTGCTCAAGGTCGCCGCCCTCGTCGACCTCGGACGGCGACGCCCGGAAGACGTGCGGGGCTCGAAGATCCTCTGGGCATCGGCCATCACCCTGGTCAACGGGGCGGGCGCCGGGCCCCTGATCTACTTCCGCTTCGGACGCCGCTGACACGACCTGGGACCACGTGCCCCTTGCCCGGAGTCCAAGGCCTCTACGCGCGGGCGCGCTCGACGGGTAGGCAGGAGGAGAGCAGGCGAGCCTCCCGCGAGCGCGGTGAGGGCACGGAACAGGAGCGGGATGATGAAGCCGACCGTGGTGGGAATCGATGGATCGGGCCGAAGCCTGAGAGCCGTCATGTGGGCGGCACATGACGCGACGCTCCGTCGCGGCACACTGCGGCTGGTCCACGCCCTGCCCCGGTGGGACGGGGACTTCCCCTTCTTCCCGCCCGGGCGTTTCGAGGAGGCCGAGCGGCATGGGCGGGTGGCGCTCCAGGACGCGGCGGCGCTGGCCCTGGAGGCCTACCCGGACCTGGAGATCACCACCGACATGCCGATGGGCACGCCCACGAACGTGCTGCGCGCGGAGGCGCCGAACGCCCACAGCGTGGTGCTGGGAGCCAAGGGCGAGAACGTCGGGAACATGCTGATGGGCTCCACGACCCTCCAGACCGTCGGGCACGCCCCCTGTCCGGTGGTGGTGGTCGGGCACGCCGCCGCGGGGCACGGTCGCGTCGTCGCGGGCACCGACGGGTCTCCTGATTCTCTGCGCGCGCTCGCGCACGCCTTCGAGGAGGCGCATCTGCGCGGGGCCCACCTGCGCGTGGTCAACGCCGTGGGACTGCCCCAGGGATGGCCGCGGCACCTCCTTCGCCCGCTACCCGAGGACAACCAGGAGGTTGCCGACCGCCGTCAGCAGGTCGACAGCTGGCTCGCGCCGCTCCGGCCCCAGTTTCCCGAGGTCGCGGTCGAGGTTCACGTCCATCGACGCGACCCGGTGCAGGTCCTCACCGATGCCTCCCACAAGGCGGACCTCCTGGTCGTGGGTTCGCGAGGCCGAGGTGGCTTCCATGGCCTGGCCGTGGGATCGGTGACCCATCAGCTGCTGCACTTCGCAGGCTGCCCCCTGGTGGTCGTCCACCAGGAGCCTTCGGGAGGATGAGAGGGCCGGTCCCCGTGTCACCATGACGCATGGTCGAGCTGGTGGTCGTGGCGTTGGCGGTGTTCGGGTTCGCGATGTTCTCCCAACGGTCCTCGATGTCTCCGGTGACCGCCCCCATGGCGTTCGCGGCGGTCGGGCTCCTGGTGGGGACCGCCGGCGCGGACTGGTGGGACCTCAGCCTGGACAGCGAGGTCGTCTCGGTGCTGGTCGAGGGCACGCTGGTGCTGGTGCTGTTCACCGACGCCGCGCGGATCGACCTGCGGGCGCTGCGCAGGCAGGCGGTGCTGCCCCTCCGGTTGCTCGCGATCGGGCTGCCGCTGACGATCGTGGCGGGCGCAGGGGTGGCTGCGTTGCTCTTCGACGACCTGACGCTGGTCGAGGCGGGTCTGGTCGCCGCCGTCCTGGCCCCCACCGACGCGGCGCTCGGGCAGGCGGTGGTCAGTGACCGTCGGCTCCCGGTGCGGATCCGGCAGACCATCAACGTGGAGAGCGGGCTCAACGACGGGATCATGGTCCCCGTCGTCACGGTCCTGCTGGCCCTCTCGGCGGCCGAGGCGGACGTCACCGGGGCCGGGGCCTGGGGCGAGTTCGTCGCTCGTCAGCTCGGCTTCGGCCTCGCGATGGGGGTGCTCGCCGGCGCCGGGGGAGGGTGGCTGCTGCAGCGACGCGCGGCGTCCGGTGCCGTGGCGGGAACCTATCGCCAGCTGGCCGTGCTGGCGGTGGCCGCCGGGGCCTTCGGCGGAGCGGAGGTCTTCGGCGGCAACGGCTTCATCGCCTCCTTCGTGGCCGGCCTCGCGTTCGCCCGGGTGGCGACCTCGCACTGCGCGGACGTCCAGGACTTCACCGAGGACGAGGGGGAGCTCCTGACGTCGCTGACGTTCCTGATCTTCGGGGCCGCCCTCGCCGCTCCTCGGATCACGGACCTGACCTGGCAGATCGGCCTGTACGCCGTGGCCTCGCTGACGGTCGTGCGCGGTGTCCCCGTGCTGCTCGCCCTGGCCCGCTCCGGAACCCTGCTGGAGACCCGGTTGTTCGTCGGCTGGTTCGGCCCTCGCGGACTGGCCTCGATCCTGTTCGCGCTGCTCGTCTCCCAGGAGCTCGAGGGCGCGGGGGCCGACACGATCCTGGACATCGCGGTCTGGACCGTGCTGCTGAGCATCCTCGCCCACGGACTGAGCGCGAGCTGGTGGGCGGGGCGGTTGGGCGACCGGCTCGCCGAGCGGCGCGACTCGGCCGCTGAGCACGTCCCGATGCCGGAGCTGCCCATCCGACGCGACCCCTCCTGACGGGCCTGCCGGCGATTCCGCCGCGGTTGCGGTGCCGGTGCTGACGGTGAGGCAGGATGCAGGGATGCTCGATGACGAGGACCGGACGACGACGCACCAGCCGCCCGGTCGGGAGGCGATCATCGGAGCGGGAGTCGTCTGGCTCTCGCGCTGGACGCTGCGGTGGATCATCGTGGTCATCGGCGCCGTGCTGCTGGGTTGGGTCGTCTCCCAGCTGTGGAGCATCCTGCTGCCGCTCCTGCTCGCGCTGATCCTGACCACCGTGCTCGAGCCTCCCGCCCGCTGGCTGGAGGTCCGGCTCCGGCTCTCGCCGGCCCTGGCCGCCCTGGGCGCCATCCTCGGCACCCTCGCCGTGGTGGCCGTGGTGATCATGTTCATCGCACCGTCGGTGGGCTCCCAGGTGGAGGAGATCGCCCTCAGCGCCTCGGACGGGCTGAGCGAGGTCGAGCGGTGGGTCCAGGACAGTGACCTGGACGTCACCCAGACCCAGGTCGACGCGGTCGTCCAGGCGGCGCAGGACCGGCTGCGATCCAGTGCGTCGAGCATCGCCTCCGGGGTGCTGGTCGGCGTCGGTGCGATCACCAGTGCCCTGATCAACCTGCTGCTCACCCTGGTCCTGTCGTTCTTCTTCCTCAAGGACGGGCGCCGGTTCCTTCCCTGGCTCAAGGACCTGACCGGGTCCCACGCCGGTGACCACCTGGTCGAGGTGTCCCAGCGGACCTGGACGACCCTCAGCCAGTTCGTCCGCACGCAGGCGCTGGTGGGCCTGATCGACGGGACCCTGATCGGCATCGGACTGCTGGTCGTGGGGGTCCCGTTGGCGCTGCCGCTGGCCGTGCTCACCTTCGTCGCGGCCTTCGCCCCGATCATCGGCGCCATCACCATCGGTGTCGTCGCCGTCCTGGTCGCGCTGGTCGCGAACGGCTGGGTCGCGGCACTGGTCATCCTCGGCATCGTCGTGCTGGTCCAGCAGCTCGAGGGGAACCTGCTGCTGCCCTGGCTGCAGGGCAAGAGCCTCAACCTGCACGCCGGCGTGGTGCTGTTGACGATCGTCCTCGGCTCCACGCTCTTCGGCGTCGCGGGCGCCTTCCTGGGCGTGCCCGCCGTCGCGGTGCTGGCTGTGGTGCTGCGCTACCTCAACGAGCTCATCACCGCTCGGACACCCGTCCCGGACCCGGTCCCGGCCGCGCCGGAGGACGCCGAGCAGAGCCCGGAGCAGGCACGCTGACCCAGACCTGCGCGGTCACCCCGTGATCTTGCGACTGCGGGTGGCTGAGCGCGGCGTCGACCCGCGCGGAGCCCTGGGCTGCTGGATCAGCCACCGGACCCGGTCACGCGAGGCGACGTAGTGGCCGAGGATCGCCACGGCGATCGCCAGGCCCAGCTCCGGCCGCGTCGCAAAGCCGACCGCGACGGCTCCGCCACCCAGGACCGCAAGCTCGACGGCGAGCCGGACCACGCCGTCGACCGCGACCGGGGCCGCGCCGGACCGGCTCGGGTCGTCGCGCACGTTGAACACGCCCCAGACAGTCGCCGTGGCGACCGGTACCACCACCACGACGACCCAGCGGACCGGGCCCGCAGCGAGCTGCCACGCGGCTGCGGCAATCCCGGACAGAGCCGCGAGCTCGAGCAGGAACCGCAGCGCGAGGTTCCATCCGGGCATCGACGGGGGAGTCACGCGGAGTGCCCGAGCGTGCTCTCCACGCGGGCCTTCAGCGCGGCGTTCATGGCCTCGAACCCGGCGCGCGTCCGGGTGTCGAGCGAGCTGCGCATGAGCCGGACGAGGACTCCGTCGAACTGCTCGCTCTGTTTCATCGTGGTGCCGCCGTTCGCCGACGGAGCCAGGTCGAAGCGGTGTCGCCCGTCGAAGAGGCCGGGCAGCCCCAGCCGCCCCAGCCACTCGAAGGTCGTGTGCGGCTCGACCACGGTGACGGTGGGCGTGAAGGTGAGGGGCCTGCCCCCCGGAGGATGCATCCGGTTCCTGAGCCGCTCGCCCACCTCGACCCTGCCCTCGGCCGAGACGATGAAGGGGTTCCAGTCGGCATAGGCGGCCAGATCGGTCAGCGTCTCCCAGACGGCGACGACCGGCGCGGCGATGTCGATCTCGGTCCGCAGCTCGTGGTGCACGGCGACTCCTCGGGGAGTGACGCAAGAGGTGGTCCCCCTATCCGGACGGTATCCGACGGCACGGGTCCTGGTGGTCTCCACAGGCCCGAAGCACCATGGCGTGGCGATCCTGACCGGTCGGTTCCTGCCCGTGGTCCGGCGGATGGTCGATGACTGGGCGCTGGGCAGAGGGCGTGGCCGAGACCTGGCCCGACGACCTGGGCGCGCCCGGGCGGCTTCATTCAACAGGCGCAGGTCTGATCCCTCGGACGAGGAGGTACCCGATCATCCAGAACTCACCGATCGTGGCCGGGAACGCCAGACCCTCGACCAGCACGCTGGGTGGGTCGACGAAGCCGTAGCCCACGACGCTGCTGAGCAGGTAGCCGACGCCACCGACGACCAGGATCCACCCCAGTGCCTTCGGGAACCGCGCCGTCGTGATGGCCACCCAGCCCATGGGGATGAGCCACAGTCCGAAGAACAGGGCGCCGATGCCCCAGGCGTCGGTGCTGAGCTGCCACAGCAGACCCACGGTCGCGGCCGCGTCCCCCGCAGGCGCGAGGGAGGCATCCGCCGCGACCGCGGATGCCGTCGCCATGAACACGGCGCTGGCCATGATGGCCACCGCGTTGACGAGCCCGAACGCGGCGATCGAGACCGCGGCGGCCGTGCGGATCCCTCGGAACAGCTTGTAGAACCAGATCGCGGCGAGCGACTGGGTGACCACGACGGCCATCTCCAGCAGGACACCGAGATGGGCCAGTGCCTGCTTCTCCTGCAGGTTCGCGAGCGTGGCAGCCGCGTCGCCCTCGGCGAAGACCTCGGGACGTACCAGCAGGAAGCCGAGGACCCCGGTGACGGCCAGCCCCAGGTACCAGGCGCTGGTTGCTCGAGCGGGGTCACCTGTTCGTTCTGACGTTCTCTCCTGCGCCCGATCGGTGCGCGGCCCCGGCCCGACCAAGAACACCGCCACAGTTCCGGGGGGAGTCGAGGCGGCGGACCGACGGGCCTGAAGGACGGGGTGCTCGTCGGACCCCTGCGGCGGGGTCGCTGGTGGAGGCAGCGGTGTGTCGGGGAGACTGCGGGGATGGAGGTCACCGAGGTCCTGCTCCCCGGCGTCGGGGTGCGCTACGAGTTCACGACCGCGTCCGGTCACGACGTCGGCATTGTCGCCCGGCGCGACGGGGAGTTCGACGTGGTCTGTTTCCGGAAGTCGGACCCCGACGCCGCAGAGACGCTGTTCACCCTCAACCGGCAACAGGCCGAGGCGCTCGCGGACATCCTGGGGGCGCCGCGCATCGTCGAACGCTTCGCCGACCTCAGCCGGGAGGTGCCCGGACTCGCCTCGGCGACCATCGACATCGCCCGCGGATCGCAGTTCGACGGGCGAACCCTCGGGGAGACCCGGTTGCGGACCGTGACGGGAGTCTCGATCGTGGCGGTGGTCAAGGCAGACGTGGTCGTCCCGTCCCCGACACCGGACGAGGTCCTGCTCGGCGGGAACTCGCTGGTCGTCGTCGGCACCGAGCGAGGGATCGATCGCGCCCGCGACGTCCTCGTCGGCTAGGTCCTGAGTCGTGGGAGTCTTCCTGATCGAGCTGGGGGCGCTGCTGCTGGCGCTCGCGGTGCTGGGCACGATCGCCCAGCGCGTGGACCTGTCTCCCATCCCGTTCTTCCTGCTGGCCGGGCTGATGCTCGGCGAGGGCGGTATCCACGACGTCGAGGCGACCGCGGAGTTCGTCGGAGCGGCCGGGGAGATCGGGGTCCTGCTGCTGCTGCTCATGCTGGGCCTGGAGTTCTCGGCCACCGAGTTCACCGCCACGTTGCGCCGGCACGCCGGGGCAGGTGTGGTCGACCTGCTGCTCAACGCCCCGGTCGGGTTCCTCGCCGGCGTGCTGTTGGGCTACGACTGGCAGGCGTGCGTGGCCCTCGGGGGCATCACCTGGATCTCCTCCTCGGGGATCGTGGCGCGGCTGCTGGGCGACCTGAACCGGATGGGCCACCGCGAGACGCCGGTGGTGCTGTCGGTCCTCGTCCTGGAGGACATCGCGATGGCCGTCTACCTGCCGCTGCTGGTCGTGGTCCTCGCCGGCGGCAGTGCCGCCACCGCCGGCGTCGCGGTCGCGGTCGCGCTGGGTCTGGTCATCCTCGTCCTGCTGTCCACCCGCCTGCTCGGGCACCACCTCGAGCGGCTGCTCGGCCGCCACAACGACGAGCAGGTGCTGCTGCGGGTGCTGGGGCTGATGCTCGTCGTCGCCGGCACGACGTACGTGGTCGACGCCTCGGCGGCGGTCGGCGCGTTCCTCGTGGGGTTGGCGATCCCCGGCGCGACCGCCGAGCGTGCCCGCACCGTGCTGCGGCCGCTGCGGGACCTGTTCGCGGCGATGTTCTTCCTCTCCTTCGGCCTGGCGGTCGCCCCGGCGACCCTGGCGCCCTACCTGCTCCCCGCGCTGGCCCTCGGCGCGGTGTCGGCCGCGACGAAGATCGCCTCCGGTGGCTATGCCGCCTCCCGGGCCGGGGTAGGCAGGCGCGGCCAGCTGCGAGCCGGCACCGCGCTGGTGGCCCGGGGCGAGTTCTCCCTCGTGATCGCGGGACTGGCGGTGGCCGCGGGCCACACCGACGTCGGGCCGCTGGCCTCGGCGTACGTCGTCCTGCTCGGGGTCGCGGGACCGCTGCTCGCGAGGGTCGCGGACCAGGTGCCGCTCTCCACGCAGGAGGTCAGCTCGGGCGCGGGGCCCCCTTCCGGGCGTACCGCATCCACGTGATGGCCACGCACATCACTGCCCACGCGATGCCCACCGAGTAGAAGGCGGTGGCGCCGATGGTGGTGATGCCGACCCCGAAGAAGAACGGTCCGAACGCCGCGATCGCTGCCGTCCAGCCGATCACCCCACCGGCCTGCCGACGCTCGAAGATCATCGGCATCTGCTTGAAGGTCGAGGCGTTGCCGATGCCGGCGAACAGGAAGATCGCGAGCATCCCCCACAGGAACTGGTCGAAGTTCGAGTCCAGGCTCGCGGCGGAGGTCAGGTCGGGCGTGAGGGCGGGCAGGGTGTAGGCGATGGAACCGATCAGGCCGAGCCCGGAGATCAGGGTCCAGACCGCGCCACCCATCCGGTCGGTCAGGGGCGCGAAGGCCACGCGGGCGCCGGCGCCGATCAGCGGCCCGAGGAAGACGAACTTCACCGGGTCCGGCACGGAGTACCCGTCGATGAGGAGCGTGGCGGTGGCGCCGCTGCCGCTGACGATGGCGGCGTTGCCGGCGCCGTACAGGTTCGACATCAGCAGCCCGAACTGAGCGGCCAGCCCGGAGAAGGTGCCGAACGTCATGATGTAGAGCAGCGTCATCAGCCAGGTGTCGGTGTTGTGGAAGATGTCGAACTGCTGTCGGAAGTTGGCCTTCACGGGCACCGACTTGAGCATCGTCCAGGCCAGTGCCGCGCCGACCACCATCAGTGGGATCCACACGAACGCCGCGTTCTGGTACCAGACCTGCTGCGGCTCCTTGCCTGCGGTGGTGAGCTCCTGGCTGCCGCCGAGGAAGGCGAAGAACGACACCGCGATCAGGTACGGCGTGAGCAGCTGGACCAGCGAGACGCCGAAGTTCCCCAGCCCGGCCTGCAGGCCCAGCGCGGTGCCCTGCATCCGGCGCGGGAAGAAGTAGGAGGTGCTGGGCATGAAGCCGGAGAACGCGCCGCCCCCGATGCCGGCCAGGAAGGCCAGGACCATCAGCTCCCAGTAGGGGGCGGTGGGGGACTGCACGCGGACGCCCCAGCCCAACGTGGAAGCGATGAGCAGCAGCGAGGTCAGCGACACCATCTTGCGGGTGCCGAGCATCGGCGGCAGCGTCATCCAGGCCAGACGGAACAGACCCGCCGAGAGTCCGGGCATGGCGGCCATCCAGTACAGCTGGGAGGTGCTGAAGCTGTAGCCCAGCGCGTTGAGCTTCGGGATGATCGCGCTCGGCAGGAACCAGGCGACGAACGCCAGGGTGAGGCAGAACGTGGTGATCCACAGCGTGCGCCAGGCGAGCCCGGAGTCCCAGGTGGCCTCGTCCTCGGGATCCCAGGACTCCAACCACTCACCGGAGTCCTTGCGTGCCGCGGTGCTCATACCAGTGTCTCCTCACGGGCCTCGGTCGGCCGTTCGATGTGTCGCGCCAGCTCCGGCGACTCGGTGTGCAGCATGTGCACGACCGTCCAGTGCATCCAGGTCCAGCACACGACCGTGAGGACGAAGAGGACGAAGAACGTGCTCGTCGGGAAGCCTGACCAGGCCTTGGTGTAGGCGAACAGCGGCGGCAGCAGGAACCCGCCCAGTCCGCCCAGCATCCCCACCAGCCCGCCGACGGCGCCGACGTTGTCCGGGAAGTACTCCGGGATGTGCTTGAAGACCGCGGCCTTGCCGACGCCCATCGCACACCCGAGCCCGAAGACCAGCAGGGCGAAGGGGGCGACCCCCAGGGAGTAGGCCAGGTGCTCGGTCGCGCGACCGTCGGCGTGGTCGATGACGAGGTGGCCGTTGGGCATCATCAGCAGGGCGGTGACCCCCAGCATCGTGCTCAGCGACCAGTACATGACCCGACGGGCGCCGAAGCGGTCGGAGAGCCAGCCGCCGTAGGGGCGCAGCAGCGAGGCGGGGAAGATGTAGGTGGCGGTCAGGTAGGCCGCCGTCTGCAGGGAGACGTCGAAGTTGTCCATGTAGTAGGTGGGCAGCCAGGCGGCCAGCGCCACATAGGCGCCGAAGAAGGCCACGTAGTAGAGACTGAACCGCCACACCCGCAGCTGCTTGAGCGGCGCGAGCTGGCGCACCAGCGGCTGCGAGGCACCAGGAGCGCGATCCTGCCGCGGCGCCAGGAACCAGGTGGCCGCCGCCATCAGCACCAGCAGCGCGGCGTAGAGGACGGGGACGAAGCGCCACCCACCGGGGAAGATCCCGAAGTAGGTGGCGCCCACGGTGGTCCCGGCGATCAGCGGGGGACCGACGAACTTGGTGACCGAGGCACCCACGTTCCCGGCGCCGAACAGCCCGAGCGCGAAACCCTGGCGTTCGCGCGGCTGCCAGGCCGAGTTCCAGGCGATGCCGGCGCTGAAGGAGTTCCCCGCGAAGCCGACGAAGAAGGCCAGGACGAGCAGCATCGCGTAGGAGTCGGCCCGGGACACCAGGTAGGCGGGGACGGCGGAGGCCAGCAGCAGGAAGGTCATCACCTTGCGCCCGCCCACCCGGTCGGTGATCACCCCGGCGGGCAGACGCCACAGGGAGCCGTTGAGGACCGCGGCCGCGATGATCCAGGAGAGCTGGACCTCGGAGAGCCCGAACTCGGTGCTGATCGGCTTGCCGAGGATGCCGAACATCAGCCAGGCCGCGAACATCAGGGTGAAGCCGACCGTGGAGAGTGCCAGCACCCGGGTGGCGCCGCTCTCGCCGGGGCCCTCGGGAGCATCGACCCGGGTGGCGGAAGGCGAGGCCGTCATCAGTCCCCCCTGATCAGTCGGGCCGAAGGGCGCGGTCGCGCCGAGCGGGTGTGCACCGTTATTCGCTCACGTGGCTGCACCGGAGAACACGGTCCAAGGGTCCTCCCCGCCAGGGACCTTGGACCTCTTGCCGGTCGCTCCGGGTCTTGTGACTGTAGGGACCAGAGGTCGGGACGGACGACCCCTCTGGCGCGACCGACCACTATCCGTCAGCCGCCCGTGACGAGGAGTCGCTGGATGAGTCTCGACAGCCCGATGCAGCAGGCCCTGATCTCGGGGCGCCGGTTCTTCACCAAGGCGGAGGTCAGCGACGACCAGCGCACCCTGCACAAGAAAGGTGGTCGGGAGGGCGACGCCTTCTACCGGGACCGGTGGAGCCACGACAAGGTCGTGCGCTCCACCCACGGCGTGAACTGCACCGGTTCCTGCTCGTGGAAGGTCTACGTCAAGGACGGGATCATCACCTGGGAGGCGCAACAGACCGACTACCCCAGCGCCGGCCCGGACCGGCCCGAGTACGAGCCGCGCGGTTGCCCCCGCGGTGCGGCGTTCTCCTGGTACACCTACAGCCCCACCCGGGTCCGGTACCCCTACGTGCGCGGGGTGCTGCTGGACCTGTTCCGCGCCGCCAAGCAGCGGCACGGCGACCCGGTCGTGGCCTGGGGCTCCATCGTCCAGGACGAGGAGCAGGCGCGGGCCTACAAGAAGGCGCGCGGCAAGGGCGGACTGGTGCGGGCCAGCTGGGACGAGGTCGCCGAGATCGTCGCCGCCGCCCACGTCTACACGGTCAAGCGCTGGGGACCGGACCGGATCGCCGGCTTCAGCCCCATCCCCGCGATGTCCCCGGTCTCCTACGCCTCGGGCTCCCGATTCCTGGAGCTGATCGGCGCCCCGATGCTGTCGTTCTACGACTGGTACGCCGACCTGCCCAACGCCTCCCCCCAGATGTTCGGTGACCAGACCGACGTGCCGGAGTCGGGCGACTGGTGGGACGCCGGCTACCTGTTCATGTGGGGCTCCAACGTGCCGACGACGCGCACCCCGGACGCCCACTGGATGACCGAGGCGCGCTACCGCGGCCAGAAGGTGGTGGCAGTCGCACCCGACTACGCGGAGAGCGTCAAGTTCGCCGACGAGTGGGTCGCCCCGGCGCCGGGCACCGACGGCGCGCTGGCGATGGCGATGGGCCACGTGATCCTCAAGGAGCACTTCGTCGACTCCCTGCCGTCGTTCTTCGCCGGCTACAACAAGCAGTTCACCGATCTGCCCTACCTGGTCTGTCTCGAGCCGCAGGGCGGCGGGACCTACCGGCCCGGGAAGTACCTCGTCGCAGGGGACATCGACCACCCCGACGGCGGCTCCGAGAACCAGATGTGGAAGCCGGCGGTGATGGACGCGACCACAGGTCAGGTGCGGATCCCACGCGGCTCGATCGGGCACCGCTACGGCGAGGAGGGACTCGGTCAGTGGAACCTGGACCTCGGTGACATCGATCCGGCGCTGACCCTGTACGACACCACCGAGGGCGCGGCGCCCGAGAACGTCGAGGTCGAGCTGCCCCGTTTCGATGCCGCCGACGGGAAGGTCGCCTACGAGCGCCGTGGCGTCCCGGTGGCCCGGGTCGGCGACCGGCTGGTGACCACGGTCCTCGACCTGGTGCTCGCCCAGTACGGCGTCGGTCGCGACGGGCTGCCCGGGGTCTGGCCGGAGTCCTACGACGACGTGACGGTGCCGGCGACCCCGGCGTGGCAGGAACAGCACACGGGCGTCCCGGCGGCCCAGGTCACCCGACTGGCGCGGGAGTGGGCGCAGAATGCGATCGACACCGAGGGCCGCGGCATGATCCTGCTCGGCGCCGGGGTCAACCACTGGTTCCACGCGGACCAGATCTACCGCGCCATCCTGCTGCTCACCACGATCACCGGCACCCAGGGCCGCAACGGCGGCGGCTGGGCCCACTACGTGGGGCAGGAGAAGATCCGCCCGATCATGGGCTTCCAGCACCTGGCGTTCGCCCTGGACTGGCAGCGGCCGCCGAGGCACATGAACCAGACGGCCTACTGGTACGTCAACACCTCCCAGTACCGCTACGACACCTTCAGGGCTGACGACCTCGACGCCGGCACCGGCATCTTCGCCGGGAGGACGGTGATGGACCTGCTGGCGCAGTCGGTCCGGCTGGGGTGGACCCCGAGCTATCCCACCTTCGACCGCAGCTCGCTCCAGCTGGCCGACGACGCGGAGGCTGCCGGACTCGAGGCGCCGGCGTACGTCGCCCGGGAGCTGAAGGAGGGGCGGCTCAGGTTCGCGGTCGAGGACCCCGAGGCGGACGACAACCACCCGCGGGTGCTCTCGTTGTGGCGCTCCAACCTGCTGGGCAGCTCGGCCAAGGGCAACGAGTACTTCCTGCGGCACCTGCTCGGCACCGACAGTGCTGCCACGGCACGGGAGGCGGGGCCGGAGCAGCGCCCGAGCACGGTCATCTGGGCCGACGAGGCACCCGAGGGCAAGCTCGACCTGCTGATGACGATCGACTTCCGGATGACCAGCAGCACGATCTTCAGCGACGTCGTGCTCCCGGCGGCCACGTGGTACGAGAAGCACGACCTGTCGACCACGGACATGCACCCCTTCGTCCACTCCTTCAACCCCGCGATCGCGCCACCGTGGCAGACCCGGACGGACTGGGAGGCGTGGAAGACCATCGCGAAGCGCTTCAGCGAGCTCGCCGAGACCCATCTCGGCACCCGCAGGGATGTGATCGCCAAACCGCTGTGGCACGACACCCCTGAGGCGATGGCCGCCGAGCACGGAGTGGTGGAGGACTGGCGGCTGGGGGAGTGCGAGCCCGTGCCCGGGAAGACCATGCCGGTGATCGCCGTCGCCGAGCGCGACTACACGGCCGTCTACGACAAGATGACGTCGATCGGCCCGCTGCTGGAGAAGGTCGGCATGCTGACCAAGGGCGTGGCGTACGACGTCACCCGCGAGGTCGACATCCTCCGCCACCGCAACGGTGTCGCCCACGGCGGAGCCGGCGACGGCCAGCCGAAGGTCGAGACCGACGTGCAGATGGCCGATGCGATCCTCCACCTCGCCGGCGTCTCGAACGGACACCTGGCCACCCAGGGCTTCCGGTTCCTCGAGAAGCGCACCGGCACCCAGCTGCACGACCTGGCCGCCGAGCACGAGGGCAAGCAGATCACCTTCGCCGACACCCAGGTCGCCCCGGTGCCGGTGATCACCTCCCCGGAGTGGTCCGGCTCGGAGTCCGGGGGGCGCCGCTACTCGCCGTTCACGATCAACATCGAGCGGCTCAAGCCTTTCCACACCCTCACCGGTCGGCAACAGTTCTACGTCGACCACGACTGGTTCCTCGGCATGGGGGAGATGCTCCCGGTCTACCGGCCACCGCTGAACATGACCCGCCTCTTCGACGAGCCGGCGATCGGATCCACCGGCGAGCTGGGGGTGGCGGTGCGCTACCTCACGCCGCACAACAAGTGGTCCATCCACTCCGAGTACCAGGACAACCTCTTCATGCTGTCGCTGTCGCGGGGCGGTCAGTCGGTGTGGATGTCGGACCGCGACGCGGCCAAGATCGGCGTCGAGGACAACGACTGGATCGAGATGGTCAACCGCAACGGCGTCGTGGCCGCCCGGGCCATCGTCAGCCACCGGATGCCCGAGGGCACCGTCTACATGCACCACGCCCAGGACCGGCTGATCGACGTCCCCCTCACCGAGCGCGACGGCAAGCGCGGCGGCATCCACAACAGCCTCACCCGGATCCTGATGAAGCCCAACCACATGGTCGGCGGCTATGCGCAGCTCGCCTACTTCTTCAACTACATCGGCCCGGTCGGCAACAACCGCGACGAGGTCACCAGCATCCGGAAGCGGACGACGAAGGTGGAGTACTGACATGCGTGTGATGGCGCAGATGGCCATGGTGATGAACCTCGACAAGTGCATCGGCTGCCACACCTGCTCGGTGACGTGCAAGCAGGCGTGGACCAACCGCACCGGCACCGAGTACGTCTGGTTCAACAACGTCGAGACCCGTCCCGGGCTGGGCTACCCACGCACCTACGAGGACCAGGAGACCTGGCAGGGCGGCTGGGTCCGCAAGCCCAGCGGTCGGCTGGCGCTCAAGGCCGGCGGTCGGATCAAGAAGCTCCTCACCATCTTCTCCAACCCCAAGCTGCCCTCGATCCAGGACTACTACGAGCCCTGGACCTACGACTACGAGACCCTGCTCAACTCGCCCCAGAGCGACACCTTCCCGGTGGCCCGACCCACGTCGCTGATCTCGGGCAAGCACATGAACGTCGAGTGGTCCGCCAACTGGGACGACGACCTCGGCGGCTCCCAGGAGCACGCTGCCCGGGACGTCATGCTCCAGGGCATCGAGGACAAGGTCAGGCTCGAGTTCGAGCAGACCTTCATGTTCTACCTGCCGCGGATCTGCGAGCACTGCCTCAATCCGTCGTGCGCGGCGTCGTGCCCCTCGGGCGCGATCTACAAGCGTTCCGAGGACGGCATCGTGCTCGTCGACCAGGACCGCTGCCGGGGATGGCGGATGTGCGTGTCCGGCTGCCCGTACAAGAAGATCTACTTCAACCACAAGACCGGCAAGGCCGAGAAGTGCACCTTCTGCTACCCGCGTGTCGAGGTGGGCATCCCCACCGTCTGCTCGGAGACGTGCGTGGGCCGGCTGCGCTACATCGGGCTGGTCCTCTACGACGCCGACCGGGTCCTCGAAGCCGCCTCGATCGAGGACGAGCACGCCCTGTACGACGCGCAGCGGGCCTGCTTCCTGGACCCCGAGGACCCCGAGGTGCAGCGTGCCGCCGAGGCGGCGGGCATCCCCGGGGACTGGATCGAGGCCGCGAAGAAGTCGCCGGTCTGGGCCCTGATCAACACCTACGAGGTCGCGCTGCCGCTGCATCCGGAGTACCGCACCATGCCGATGGTCTGGTACATCCCGCCGCTGTCTCCGGTCGTCGACGTGGTCAGGGAGACCGGCGAGGACGCCGAGGACCGGGGCAACCTGTTCGCGGCGATCGAGGCGCTGCGGATCCCGGTGGAGTACCTCGCCAACCTCTTCACCGCCGGCGACACCGTCCCCGTGGACCGGGTGCTCCGCAAGCTGGCGGCGATGCGGTCCTACATGCGCGACCTCAACCTCGGTCGCGACCCCGACGAGTCCATCGCCGAGGCGGTGGGCCTGTCCGGGGAGCAGATGTACGAGATGTTCCGGCTGCTCGCGATCGCCAAGTACGACGAGCGCTACGTCATCCCGCCGGCGCACGCCGAGCAGGCGCACGCCCTCGAGGAGCTCGCGACCGACTGTCCCGTGAGCGACTACGGAGGCGGCCAGCAGGACCTCCTCGGCGAGGGCTCGGGGTACCCGACCCCGGTCGCCGTGGAGAACTTCCGGATGCTCCGGGACCGACAGACCGCCGAGACCAGCGACGAGCTGGTGGGCGGCGGCTCCTCGGCCGGCCGGGTCAACCTGCTGAACTGGGACGGCCGGGGGACCCCCCAGGGCCTGTTCCCGCCGCGCTCGTCGGACATCGGCGGTGAGCAGTGATTTCCCGGTTCTCGCGCAGGCATGCACACCGCACCGACGAGCGTGCGGTCTGGGCCGTCTGCTCGACACTCCTCGACTACCCGACGGCCGAGCTGCTCGCCTCGCTGGACGACCTCGAGGCGCTGGTCCCGGGCAACCAGCCGCTGGGTGGGGTACTGAGCCACCTGCGCTCCCACGACCTCCGGTCGCTGCAGGAGGAGTACGTCGAGACCTTCGACCACACCCGTAGGTGCGCGCTCTACCTGACCTACTACGCGTACGGCGACACCCGGCGCCGGGGCGCCGCGCTGGTGCAGTTCAAGCAGGCCTACCGCGACGCCGGCGCGGAGTGGGACGAGGACTGCGGTGAGCTCCCGGACCACCTGTGCGCCGTCCTCCAGCTCGGCGCGACGATCGACGCCGACGCGGCGCGGCGGCTGCTCGAGGAGCACCGCGCCGGAGTCGAGATGCTGCGCCTCGCGCTGGCCGGCTGGCGCAACCGCGACGGGACCGTCGGCTCGCCCTGGCACGGCGTCGTCCGCGCGCTCTGCGACACCCTGCCCGAGCTCGCGGGCGAGGAGGCGGACGCCGTCCGACGTCTCATCGAGCAGGGGCCGCCGGCCGAGCAGGTCGGCCTGGGCGGCTACGGCGCCGACCCTGCGCTGAGCCCGTCCGCCGGCCCCGCCCTCATCGCCGGATCGACCCTCCCCGTAGGAGCCCCCCGATGAGCACCTTCCTGTGGGTCATCGTGCCCTACCTCTGCCTGGCGACCTTCGTCATCGGGCACGTGTGGCGCTACCGCTATGACAAGTTCGGCTGGACGACCCGCTCCTCCCAGCTCTATGAGGACCGGCTGCTGCGGCTGGGGTCGCCGCTCTTCCACTTCGGCATGCTCGGGGTCCTCGGTGGCCACGTCATCGGTCTGCTCGTGCCCCGGGGGTGGACCGAGGCCGTCGGGGTCGACGACCACCTCTACCACCTGGTCGCCGTGGTCGGCGGGCTCGTCGCCGGGCTCCTGGCCCTGGTCGGCATGGCGATCCTGATCTACCGCCGCCGTACGGTCGGACCGGTCTTCAGCGCCACGACACCCATGGACAAGGTCATGTACGCCTTCCTCGGTGCCGCCATCGTGCTGGGCATGTGGAACACCATCGCCGGGTCGATCTTCTCCCTCGGCGGGGAGTACAACTACCGCGAGGGCGTCTCGGTCTGGTACCGGTCCTTCCTCGCCTTCCAGCCCGACGCCGGTCTGATGGCGGACGCGCCGGTCGGCTTCCAGCTGCACGCCCTGGTGGCCTTCGGCCTCTTCGCGCTGTGGCCGTTCACGCGGCTCGTGCACGTCTTCTCCGCACCCCTCGGGTACCTCACGCGCCCCTACGTCGTCTACCGGTCTCGCGACGACGACCTCGGCAGCCGACCCGGCCGGCGTGGGTGGGACCGCGTGGGGCAGTGATCCGGCCGGAGCCGGTCACCGAGTCCTCGGTGCCCTGACGGGGCGCGAGGGACGAGCGCCGCTGGTCAGGCCGTGGGCCCGCCCCGCGGGCGGATCCTCGCCAGCACGAGCAGACCGAGCACCGGGCCGGCGACCAGCAGTGCGAGATCGACCGCGACCAGCACGGGCGAGAAGTCCCAGACCTCGGCCGGGCTCGCCGCATAGCCCTCCTCGAGCCCGACCAGGATGTGCAGGTTGAAGGTGACGATGGCAGCGCCGACGAGCCCGACCAGGATCGCGAGCGCGCGGAGCGTCGCGTCGACGAGCAGGCGAAGTGCGCGGGAGGACATGGTGTCGCCGAGCCTACGGGGTGTTCACCGCCTCGGCCCGGTCCTGCGGTGATGGCGTGGCACGGTGCACCACCGGGCTAGGATCGTGCCGCTGCGGCGGAATCGATCAGGGAGGGTGTGGCGACATGGCTCGTGGGGACCACCTCTACGTCCAGCGCGGCCGTCACTACACCCACCACGGGATCGACTGCGGCGACGGGACGGTCATCCACCACGTCGGCCCCCGCGGTCGGCTGCGGCACATCGGCCGCACCTCGATGGACGTCTTCGCCTCGGGCTCCGAGGTCCGGGTGCGGACCCACGTGGACCGGCTCGACCCCGAGACCACCGTGCGCAGCGCGGAGGCCCGACTGGGCTCCCGGGACTACCACCTGGTCAGGAACAACTGCGAGCACTTCGCCAGCTGGTGCTGCACGGGTCGAGCCGCCAGCAGCCAGGTGCGTCGCTGGGTGCTGGCCGCCCAGGGCACCGTCGCCTCGTTCGCGGCGGTCCAGCTGCTCGGAGGCCACCTCGCCGTGTTCGGCACCGTGGGCGCCGGCCTCTACGCCTTCGCCGGGCCGTTGCGCCACCGGACGCGGCGACCGGGCTGAGCGCGCTGGACCCGGGACACCACGAAGGCCCGCCACCGCGGATCGCGGTTGCGGGCCTTCGTCGTGCTGCGCTCGGGTCGCGTCAGATGAACAGGAACAGCAGCACGATGACGACGAGGATGAGCGCGATGATGGCGATGGTACGGGTGTTCAAGGTCCCTCCCGGGAGTGACTGGCCGGCCGTGGTGGCCAGCGGTCCGACGACGCTAGCAGCCCGGGGTGCCGACAGTCCTCACCCGCTCGGGCCAGCGGTCAGGAACTGACCGGAGGCGCTCCTACCGTGGCGTCATGACCACTCACCACGACCCCACCGGCAGCCCCGACGAGCGCGCCGACCTGCTCGAGCTGCTCTGCAAGCACCGCGCCCTGTTCCGCCACACGCTCAGCGGCCTCACCGACGACCAGGCCCGGGGTCGTCCGACCGTCAGCGACCTGAGCCTCGGCGGTCTCCTCAAGCACGTCGCGGAGACCGAGGCCGAGTGGGCCGGCTTCGTGGTGAACGGCCCCGGCCCGATGCCCGACATCGACTGGGCGAACATCGACTGGCAGCACCCGCCGCCGGAGGTGGTCGCCTACCAGGACGGCTTCGCGATGCTCGAGGGCGAGTCCCTGGTCGGTCTGCTCGAGCGCTACGACCAGGTCGCTGCGGCCACGGATGCGCTCGTCGCCACCGTGGACCTCGCGGCGCGCCGGCCGCTCCCGGCGGCGCCGTGGTTCGAGCCCGGGGCGACCTGGTCGGCCCGCCGCACGTTCGCCCACATCGCGGTCGAGACGGCCCAGCACGCCGGCCACGCCGACATCCTCCGGGAGTCGATCGACGGCCAGAAGTCGATGGGCTGATCGCCGCAGCCACGGGTCGACACGACCTCCGGCTTTCTTGACCCGTTCAAGAAAGCGTGGAAGGGTCGTGCCGTGCCCACGACCGAGGAGCTCGCCGAGATGCTGCGGGGCGCGTCGCTGCGCGTGACGCGTCCGCGGCTCGCCGTCCTCGACGCGGTGCACGCCCACCCGCACGCCGACACCGACGCACTGCTCGCCGCCTCGAGGGCGGCCTTGGGGGAGGTGTCCCACCAGGCGGTCTACGACGTGCTGCGGGCGCTGACCGCCGCCGGTCTGCTGCGCCGGATCCAGCCGTCGGGCTCGGTCGCCCGGTACGAGGCGCGGGTGGCCGACAACCACCACCACGTGGTGTGCCGTTCCTGCGGCACCATCGCCGACGTCGACTGCGCCGTCGGCGCGACCCCGTGCCTCACGGCCTCCGAGGACCACGGCTTCACGATCGACGAGGCCGAGGTCGTCTACTGGGGCACGTGCGCGCGGTGCTCCGGCCCGGTCGCCTGATCCACCGTCCTGACCAGACTGCGTGACCACCTGCCTGACCACCTGCCCGACCACCTGCCTGACCGAACTGCACAGTTCCCATCCCGATCGGAAGGACCCCGATGACCGAGAGCCAGGACCAGGGCGGTTGCCCGGTTGCCCACGGCGGCGTCACCGCCCACGGCAGCGAGAGCGAGAACCCCGCCATCGACGCGCCGACCCCGACAGGGCACCGACCGCGCACGAACAAGGACTGGTGGCCCCACCAGCTCGACCTCTCCGTCCTGCACCCGCACCACCCCGCCGGCAACCCGCTTCCGAGCGGCTTCAGCTACCGCGAGGCGTTCGCGTCGCTGGACGTCGAGGCGCTCAAGCGTGACCTGGTGGAGACCCTGACCACCCCGCAGGACTGGTGGCCGGCCGACTTCGGTCACTACGGCGGGCTGATGATCCGGCTGAGCTGGCACGCGGCCGGGACCTACCGGGTCCACGACGGCCGGGGTGGCGCCGGCGACGGCAGCCAGCGGTTCGCGCCCCTGAACAGCTGGCCGGACAACGCCAACCTGGACAAGGCCCGCCGCCTGCTGTGGCCGGTGAAGCAGAAGTACGGCCAGCAGATCTCCTGGGCCGACCTGATCGTCCTCGCCGGCAACGTGGCGATGGAGTCGATGGGCTTCGAGACCTTCGGCTTCGCCTTCGGACGCGAGGACGTGTGGGAGCCCGAGGAGATCTTCTGGGGCCCCGAGGACACCTGGCTCGGCGACGAGCGGTACGCCACCGACACCTCGATGGTCGACGACGTGGGCGCGACCGAGATGGGCCTGATCTACGTCAACCCCGAGGGCCCGCGGGGGAGCGGTGACCCCGTCGCCGCGGCCCACTTCATCCGCGAGACCTTCGGCCGGATGGCGATGAACGACGAGGAGACCGTCGCGCTGATCGCCGGTGGCCACACCTTCGGCAAGACCCACGGTGCCGGGATCGCCGACGACCACGTCGGCCCCGAGCCCGAGGGGGCGTCGCTGGAGTCCCAGGGCCTCGGCTGGCTGAGCACCCACGGCTCCGGCAAGGGCGCGGACACCATCACCTCCGGCCTCGAGGTCACCTGGACCGACCGACCGACCGAGTGGAGCAACCGCTACTTCGAGATCCTCTTCGGCTACGAGTGGGAGCTGTCCACCAGCCCCGGGGGCGCCAAGCAGATGGTCGCCAAGGACGCACCCGAGATCATCCCGGACGCCTTCGACCCGGAGAAGAAGCACCGGCCGACGATGCTGGTCACCGACGTGGCGCTGCGGGTCGACCCCGTCTACGAGCAGATCTCCCGCCGGTTCCTGGAGAACCCCCAGGAGTTCGCCGACGCCTACGCGCGCGCCTGGTACAAGCTGCTGCACCGCGACATGGGGCCGGTCGGGCCGCACCTGCTCGGACCGTGGGTGCCCGAGGCCCAGCCCTGGCAGGACCCCGTCCCCGCCGTCGACCACGAGCTCGTGGACGAGCAGGACGTCGCCGCGCTCAAGACGTCGCTGCTCGATGCCCTGTCCGTGCAGCAGCTGGTCACGACCGCCTGGGCCTCGGCCGCCACCTTCCGGCGTACCGACAAGCGCGGCGGCGCCAACGGCGCCCGGATCCGGCTGGAGCCGATGCGCAGCTGGGAGGTCAACCAGCCCGAGCAGCTGCAGCAGGCGCTGGGCGCGCTCGAGCAGGTCCAGCAGGACTTCAACGCGGCCCAGTCCGGCGGCAAGCGGGTCTCGCTCGCCGACCTGATCGTGCTGGGCGGTGCGGCGGCCGTGGAGAAGGCGGCCGCGGACGCGGGCGTCGAGCTGACGGTGCCCTTCACCCCGGGCCGCACCGATGCGACCCAGGAGCAGACCGACGTCGAGTCGGTGGGCTACCTCGAGCCTCGCGCCGACGGCTTCCGCAACTTCGTCCGCGAGGGCGAGAAGCTGCAGCCCGAGACGCTGCTCGTGGACCGCGCCTACCTGCTCGGCCTCACCGCTCCCGAGATGACCGCACTCGTGGGTGGCATGCGCGCCCTCGGTGCGGGCGGCGTCGAGCACGGCGTGCTCACCGACCGCCAGGGCCAGCTGACGAACGACTTCTTCGTCAACCTGCTCTCCCCGGGCACGCAGTGGAAGGCCTCGCAGGACCAGGAGAACGTCTACGACATCCGTGACGCCGCCACCGGTGACCTGCGCTGGACCGCGACGGCCGTCGACCTGGTCTTCGGCTCGCACTCGCAGCTGCGGGCGATCTCGGAGGTCTACGCCAGCGCCGACGGTGGCGACACGTTCGTCCACGACTTCGTCGCCGCCTGGGCCAAGGTCATGGACGCCGACCGGTTCGACCTGCGCTGACCCGCATCCCCCGTACGACCCGGACGGCCGGACCCCCTCGCGGGTCCGGCCGTCCGTGCTCCCCGGCGACGTAGACCCTGCCGATTGGTCCCCAACGGCAGGTCTGTCGCCCGGATTCTTGCCGTTGGGGACCAATCGGCAGCCCTGTGGGCGGCTCCGGGTGCCCGTGCCAGCGTGCCTGGCAAGCCGGGGGAGAGGGGGTGGGGACGGCCCAGGGTCCCCGGCACGTGGCCGGGGACCCTCGACCCCGCCACAGCTGTGCCGGTTTCGGTGGGCCCCCGTGGCTGAGAGTCTGCGCCGGGGGTGGGACGGCTGCCTCACCCTGTCGGGTGATTTCCGTCGTCGCGGGGTCGGTCACCCGCTTCGCATCAGCCCGAGCGACTCGGGCTGGAACTGCGGGAACACGCTGGCCGTGCTCACCCCGAACCGGGAGGACACGACCTCGGCCAGCACCGACCGGTAGTCGGTGGTGACCAGCAGGTCCGCGTCGAGGTCGTTGCTCAGCCCCGGCCAGCGGCCGTAGAAGCGGCCTCCGGCGACCCCGGCCCCCAGCACGAACATCGCGTTGCCGTAGCCGTGGTCAAGTCCGTAGTTGGCGTTCTCCTGTACCCGCCGGCCGAACTCGCTGAGGACGACCACCGTGACCTGCTCGCCGCGGTTGCCGAGGTCGGTGAAGAAGGCGGCCAGCGTGGTGCCGAGCTCGTCGCTCAGGCGGCGCATCCGGCCCCACTCGAGCGTCCCGAGGTCGGTGTGCATGTCCCAGTCGCCGTGGTCGAGGGTGATCACCTGGGTGCCGACGTCGCCCTTGATCACGCGTGCGGCCGTGCGCAGCGCCTTCCCGAGGTCCGACCGCCCGTAGCTCGCCCCGTGGGCGGGGTCGGGCGAGGTGTCGCGCACCGGTTGGAAGGCTCGGTCGGCCCGGAAGGTCGCCGCCATGGCAGGCGCGAGCGGGGACGGGTGCCCGTCCCAGAGCGTGTGCAGCGAGCGCAGTCGCCGACCCTCGGTGTCCCACTGGTCGTCGCCGGCGATCTCGACGTCCTCGACCGAGTCGGCCGAGAGGAACGCCTCGGTGCCGACCAGCGAGGTGGGGGGTACGCCGCCGCCGACCGCGAACGCCTGCAGGGGCGAGTCGTCGCTGTCGGCGCCGAGCAGCCGGTTGAGCCAGCCCACCCGGGCGCTCGACCCGGGGTCGGCGTCCTCCACCTCCTCCATGGCGGCGAAGTGGGAGCGGTTCGGGGCGGGCAGCCCGGTGGCGTGGACGGCCGCGACCTTGCCCGCCTGCCAGAGCGGGAGCAGCGGGGAGAGGCCGGGGTGCAGCCCGAAGAAGCCGTCGGAGGCGACCAGGGTGGGCGACGGGACCGAGATCCGCGGGCGAGCCTGGTAGTAGACCGGGTCGCCATGTGGAACCACCAGCGAGAGTCCGTCGGCCGCCCCGCGCAGCGACAGCACCACCAGCGTGGATCCGGTCGCCGCGGCAGCGGCCGGCGCCACGGTCAGCAACGTCGATCCGAACAGGGTGGTGGTGCCGACGAGGGCCGCGGTCCCGGTGAGGAACCCGCGGCGGGACACGGCGGCGTACTCGCTGCAGCAGGAGCTGCGATCAGCAGTGGGATCAGGAGTGGAGGTCATGGCGGTCACCGCGCGTAGAAGTCGGGGGAGTCGAGGAAGGTCGTGAGCAGCCGGGGCATGCCCCAGCGCACCAACGCGTGTCGGCGCGTGATCCGTTCGCCGGCCGCCACCCCGACGGCCTCGCAGCACGCCTGCAGCAGCTCGGGTGTCGCACGCCTGCCCAGCAACCGCCGGGACAGGTGCTGGACGAGCCGGTCGAAGCGGATCGGATAGGAGGGCGCCCAGGCCACCGGCTTCCGGTAGGTCGTGTCGACCGTGGGCCACCAGCCGCCGGAGAGGGTGTAGTGCACCTGCATGGACGCCATCACGCGAGCCGGGGTGGTCCACGCCCGGTTCGCCAGCGGCAACCCGTCGGGTCGCGGCCAGCCGTGCGGGTAGACCCCGACGGAGGCGCACTGCCACAAGATGGCGTTGGCCCCGCTGGAGTCGTCGGTGGGCCGGGACATCCGCACCCCCAGGGCCCGGTACGCCGCCAGCACGTCCTCGACCGGGTTGCGGACCTTCAGCCCCTCGGACCCGCGGAACTCGGGGGAGTCCACGAGGGCCCGCAGCACCGGACGGATCTGGGTGTCGTGCTCGAGGTAGACCTCGGCGAGCCGCTGCACCAGGCCCTCCGGTGGGTCGTCGGAGACGAACTTCACCGCCAGCTTGCGCGCCACCCGCTCGGCGGTGGCGGGGTGGTGGGCCAGGTAGGACAGCATCCGCCGGGTGACGTCCCGGCCGTCGGTGTCGGCGTTGGGGTCGGTGAAGCCGAGCACGGTGACCGGGCCGGTCCAGTGCCAGGAGCGCTCGTAGGAGACCGCCCACGTCCGCCACAGGTCCACCTTGTGACCGGTGAGCACCCGGGCACAGTTCTTGACGTCGTCCTCGGAGTGCTGGCCGCGACCGACGGTGTGGAGCTCGAGCAGCTCCCGCCCGAGGTTCTCGTTCGGGTGGGCCTTGGTGGAGACCGCCTGGTTGAGGTAGATCAGCATCGCCGGGTGAGTGGCCACGGCCTGGAGCAGGGACTCGAACGAGCCCAGCGCGTGGCTGCGGACGGTGTCGCCGAACCCCTTGCGGTAGACGAACTGGGCGTCGCCGTTGGCCGGGACGTTGAAGTGGTGCTCCCACAGCTCGGTCATCACCTCGAGCACCTGCCGGCGGCTGCGCAGCCGCCGCTGGAGCAGCCACCGCTGGTAGTTGGCGGTCAGCTCCCAGCCCGCCTCGACTCCGTCGACCTGGCGCTGCCAGGACTCCGCCCCCGAGAAGGCCAGGCCGGGCCACCACCTGGCGAGCCCGGCGACCCCGCGGTCCTTGATCCGGCCGGGCCGGAGCTGCCACTCGAACCAGGCGCGGGCACCGCCTCGCGCCTGCACCTCACGGGTCAGCGCGGGGGTCACGCCGTAGGAGAACCTGCTCGTGAGCAGGCGCGCGGAGGCCGACAGCGGTCGGCGGGTGTCAGGGGAGGTGACAGGCATGGGGGCTCCTGGCTCCACGGCCCGGGGGGTGGCCGTGAGGGGGCCAGCCTAGGTCGGGCGACGGCGAATCGCCCCGGAATCACCCAACTCAGTACAGTGGTCCGGTCCGACCCCGATCGAAGGATCCACGAGTATTGATGGACGGCTCTCAAAGTCGTTGCTCGCCACCTGATCCCCGACCCGTCGACCGGGGGCACGTCGCATGACCGAGTGGGTGCTCCTCGGGTCCTCGCTGCTGCTGGTGCTGGCCTGTGGCATGTTCGTCGCTGCGGAGTTCGCGTTCGTCACCGTCGACCGCGGTCAGGTCGACCGGGTCGCCGGTGAGGGCGACGCCGGTGCGCAGGGCGTGCAGCGCGCGCTGCGCAGCCTCTCCACCCAGCTGTCCGGCGCGCAGGTCGGGATCACCGTCACCAACCTGGCGATCGGGTTCCTCGCCGAGCCGGCGATCGCGCGGCTGATCGACGGACCGCTCGAGGCCGCCGGGCTCCCGCAGGGCGCGGTGCGTCCGGTGGCGATCACGTTCGCCCTGGCCCTGAGCACCGTGCTCACCATGCTGTTCGGCGAGCTGGTCCCCAAGAACCTCGCGATCGCGCGGCCGATGGAGACGGCCCGAGCGACCCAGCGGTTCATGCGGGGGTTCACGGCAGTGAACCGCTGGCTGATCGCGCTGCTGAACGGGTCCGCCAACGCGCTCGTGCGCCGGCTGGGGATCGAGCCCCAGGAGGAGCTGCGCTCGGCACGGAGCTCGGCGGAGCTGGCCTCGCTGGTCCAGCGCTCGGCCGACCAGGGCACGCTCGACGTCGAGACCGCCGAGCTGATGGAGCGCTCGGTGGAGTTCGGCAGCCGCACGGCGGGGGAGATCATGACCCCGCGGGTGCGGACCACGACGCTCGAGGCGTCCGAGCGGGCCGCGGCGATCATCGACCTCGCGCGGCAGAGCGGTCACTCGCGCTTCCCGGTGCTCGACGACGACGACACCGTCGTCGGCACCGTCCACGTCAAGCACGCGGTGGCGCTGTCGGTCTCCGAGCGTGCCACGACGCGCGTGAAGCACATCATGGTCCGGCCGATCGTCGTGCCCGACACGATCCGGCTCGACCCGCTGCTCGCGCTGCTGCGCCAGGACGGCTTCCAGATGGCCGTGGTCCTCGACGAGTACGGCGGCCATGCCGGGATCGTGACGCTCGAGGACGTCGTCGAGGAGATCGTCGGCGACATCAGCGACGAGCACGACCGGTTGGGGTCGCGGGCCCGGCAGCGACGTGACGGCAGCTGGATCCTCTCCGGCCTGCTGCGCCCCGACGAGGTCGAGGACGTCACCGGCGTGGAGCTCCCCGAGGACGAGGACTACGACACCATCGCCGGACTCGTGCTGCGGGTGCTTGGACGGCTCCCCGAGTCGGGGGACGTCGCAGAGGTCTTCGTGCCCGACCGCTCGGACCCCGAGGAGCCGCGCGAGCAGCTTGCCTCGCTGACGGTCCTGCACATGGACGGCCGCCGGATCGACCGGCTCACGCTCCGGCTGCACGAGGGCGACCCCGTGCCCGACACGGAGCCGGGCGCCGCGCCGAAGCGACGTCCGAGCAAGGTCTCGGGAACGGCGGTGGACACCCATGAGTGACGGAGCGGCGATCCTGCTGGCGGTCGTGCTGCTGGCGGCCAACGCCTTCTTCGTGGGCGCCGAGTTCGCGCTGATCTCGGCGCGGCGCAGCCAGATCGAGCCCCGCGCGCAGGCCGGCTCCCGGATGGCACGCACCACGCTGCGGGCGATGGAGAACGTCAGCCTGGTCATGGCCGGTGCCCAGCTGGGGATCACGATCTGCTCGCTCGGCCTCGGCGCCGTCGGGGAGCCGGCGGTGGCCCACCTGCTCGAGCCGCTCTTCGAACGGCTCGGTGTGCCGGGCGCCCTGGTCCACCCGATCGCCTTCGCGATCGCCCTCATGGTCGTGGTCTACCTGCACGTCGTGCTGGGCGAGATGGTGCCCAAGAACATCGCCATCGCCGGTCCCGAGAACGCGGCGCTGGTGCTGGGTCCGCCGATGATGGGTGTGATCACGGTGCTCAGCCCGGTGATCCGCGGCCTGAACGCGATCGCGAACGGGACGCTGCGCGCCATGGGTGTCGAGCCGAGGGACGAGGTCAGCTCGGCGTACACCCGTGAGGAGGTCGCAGCCTTCGTCGAGGAGTCGCGCGGTGAGGGGCTGCTGGCCGACGAGGAGTACGGCCGGCTCGCCGGCGCCCTCGGCTTCACCGAGAAGACCGTGGCGGGAGTGCTGATGCCCGTCGACGAGCTGACGGTGCTGCAGCGCGGCGCCACGGTCGCGGACGTCGAGGCGCTGTGCGCGGCGACCGGCTACAGCCGGTTCCCGGTGGAGGGGGAGAGCGGGGACCTGCTGGGCTACCTGCACATCAAGGACGTGCTCGAGACCGACGAGGAACGCCGGGACCGGGTCGTCGACGACAAGTGGTTCCGGCCCTTCGCACCGGTCCGGGTCACCGATCTGCTGCACGACGCGCTGACCCAGCTGCGTGCGCGCGGGGCCCACATGGCGGTCGTGGTGGAGCCCGACGGGCGGGTGCTCGGGATCGCCACCCTGGAGGACGTGATCGAGGAGCTGGTGGGCGAGATCCGCGACGCGGCACACGCCGACGAACCGGCCTGACGGGGGACCGGCACCCTGCGGATAGGGTGGCCAGCGCACCGGGCACCGAGCAGAAGGACCACAGGGGACCACGTTGGCGGACGACGCGACGCGCAGCACCGAGGAGCGCGTGTGGACCGTGCCGAACCTGTTGAGCATGCTTCGGCTCGCCGGGGTCCCGGTCTTCCTCTGGTTGGTGCTCGGCCCCGAGGCCGACGGCTGGGCGCTGCTGCTCCTCGCCGTGTCGGGCTTCACCGACTACCTGGACGGCTTCCTGGCCCGCAAGCTGGACCAGTTCTCCCGGTTCGGTCAGGTCCTGGACCCCGTCGCCGACCGGCTCTACATCCTCGCCGTGGTCATCGGGCTCGCGTTCCGCGACATCATCCCGTGGTGGGTGGCACTGATCCTCCCGCTGCGCGACGCCCTGCTGTGGATCCTGGTCCCGATCCTGCGCACCCGCGGTTTCAGCGCGCTGCCGGTCCACTTCCTCGGGAAGGCCGCCACGTTCAACCTGCTCTACGCCTTCCCGCTGCTGCTGCTCGGTGACGGCGACGGCACCCTCGCCACCCTGGCCGACGTCTTCGGGTGGGCGTTCGCGGGCTGGGGGATCGGCCTGTACTGGTGGGCCGGCATCCTCTACGCCTACCAGGTCTACCGGTTCGTCCAGACCACTCCACGCCGGGCGGTCGCCCCCGATGGCTGACCCCCGCGACCGGCCGCTGCCCGAGCACGTCACCACCCCGCTGCTGACCCTGATCACCCAGCAGGCGCTGGAGGAGGACTACCGGTCGGTGGCCCAGCGCCGTGCCCGCGAGGGCACCGGCGGGGCGTCGGCGGAGCCGCCCCGGTCGCGGCTGCTGGCCGCCGTCGCGGTCGTGGTGTTCGGACTGCTGGTGAGCGTGGCTGCCGTGCAGAACTCCCGCAACGAGGCGGTCGAGGACGCCGGCCGGGCCACCCTCGTCGCGCGGATCAACGAGTCGCGCGAGGACCTCGCCGACCAGCAGGCCGCCATCGCCGACACCACCCGCGAGAACCGCACCCTCACCGACCGGGTCGCCACGCTCACCGCCGACCGGCAGGAGACGGTCTCCCGGCTGCGCCGGCTCCAGGTCGACACCGGCTACTACCCCGTCACCGGGCAGGGGGTCCGGATCGTCATCGACGACAACCCCGACGGCGGGGACATCCAGAAGGTGCGCGACTCCGACCTGGCCAAGCTCGCCGACGGCCTGTGGGAGGCCGGGGCCGAGGCGATCTCGATCAACAGCCAGCGCCTCAACCCGCTCGGGGCCATCCGCAACGTGAGCCGGGCGATCCACGTCAACACGGTGCCGCTGTCGCCGCCGTACGTCGTGCGGGCGATCGGTGACACCCGGACGCTGCAGGCAGACCTGCTGGCCACGTCGCACGGCGCGGAGTTCTTCGCGCTGGCCCAGCAGCTCGGTTTCGTGACGGACATGGACAATGTCGAGGAGCTCTCCATCCCGGGCGCCCGGGAGCGACGGCTCAGTCACGTGCAGAGCGGTACCGCTGACCAGCGGACCGAAGGGGTAGAGGAGGGAGGATCGTGATCGCCGCACTGGGTCTGCTGATCGGGATCGTGGTCGGGCTGTTCTTCCAGCCCGACGTCCCGCTGGGTCTCGAGCCCTACCTGCCCATCGCCGTGGTCGCCGCCCTCGACGCGGTCTTCGGGGGACTGCGGGCCTACCTCGACGGCATCTTCGACGACAAGGTCTTCGTGGTCTCGTTCCTGAGCAACGTGGTGATCGCGGCCGCCATCGTCTACCTCGGGGACCAGCTGGGCGTCGGCGGCCAGCTCTCGACGGGCGTGATCGTCGTCCTCGGCATCCGGATCTTCTCCAACGTCGCGGCCATCCGCCGCCACCTGTTCCATGCCTGAGCCGCGACCCGACCAGGAGAGCCCGGCGCCGGGGCCGCCGTCACGACCGACGGCCCGGAGCCGGCTGATCGAGGCGCTGCGCACGCCGAGCCGCAGCCAGGTCGTCGTGGGCGTGCTGCTGGCCGCCCTCGGCTTCGCGGCCGTGACGCAGGTGCGCTCCTACGAGGTCAACGACACCTACGCCGGGTACGGCGAGCAGGAGCTGATCGACGTCCTCGCCGGTCTCGCCGGCACCACGCAGCGGGCCGAGGCGGAGCTGCAGCGCCTCGAGGAGACCAGGTCACGGCTCCAGAACGACACCAGCGCCCAGCAGGCCGCCCTCGAGCAGGCACGCACCGAGATCGACAACCTCGAGGTGCTCGCCGGCGTCGTGCCGGTCACCGGCCCCGGCATCCGGATCACCATCACCGAGGAGACCGGTCCGGTCACGATCGGCTCGATGCTCGACACGGTGCAGGAGATGCGGGCCGCGTTCGCCGAGGCGATGCAGGTCAACGGGCAGGTGCGCGTCGTGGCCTCGACGTCCTTCGAGGACGCCGTGGGCGGGCTCTACGTCGACGGCGTGCTGCTCGAGCCGCCGTACGTCATCGACGTGATCGGCGACCCCGCCACCCTGCGCGGAGGCATGACCTTCCCCGACGGCCCGATCGACCAGCTGCGCGTCAACGGCGCGAGCGTCACGGTCGAGGAGCTGCCCTCGCTGGACATCGAGGCGATCGCGGAGCCGGTCCGTCCGCAGTTCGCCGAGCCGGGCAGCGCGCCGTGACGCCTGCTGGATAGCCTGCCCTACCGGCCCGGGACGCCTCCCGGTCCGGCCCGTCGACCAGAGGAGCCCCTGTGTACCCCGACGACCTGAAGTACACCGCCGAGCACGAGTGGGTCCGCGTCCCCGGTGAGAGCGAGGGCTCGGTCCGGATCGGGATCACCCACTTCGCCCAGGACGCCCTCGGCGACATCGTCTACGTCTCCCTGCCCGAGGTGGGCGACCAGGTCGAGGTCGGCTCCCCGTGCGGGGAGCTGGAGTCCACCAAGTCGGTCAGCGACATCTTCGCGCCGGTCACCGGCGAGGTCGTCGCCCGCAACGACGCCCTCGACGCCACCCCCGAGCTGGTCAACAACGACCCGTACGCCGCCGGCTGGCTCTTCGAGCTCGTCCCGGCCGACTCCGAGGCCGTCGCCGGGCTGATGGACGCCACCACCTACCAGGGCAGCCTGGACGGCTGAGCCTGCGGCCGCCGGACCGTGCGGGTTCGGACGATCACCGGTTGCCCGGCTGTCACGGGCTGATAGGTTCGGACCAACCGTCAACCTCACGGTCACCCTTCGTGATCCTGCGGGTGCGCCCCCGGGAAGGAGCACCGATGCCGTACTGCACGAACTGCGGTCGCCAGAACCCGGACGACGCGAGGTTCTGCGCCCAGTGCGGGACCAAGCTCGTCACCCCCGACTCCGCGGGCGGTGCGGCTGCCGGTGAGCCGGTGGCGGAGTCCACGGCGACCATCACCTTCGGCGTGTCCAAGGAGAAGACCGACACCTCCGACCGGCAGCTGAGCCCGGTGGACGCCGCCGCGGTCGACGCGCTGCCTCCGGGCCATGCGCTGCTCGTGGTGCAGCGCGGTCCCGGCGCCGGAAGCCGGTTCCTCCTCGACACCGACGCCGTCGACGCCGGGCGGCACCCCGACAGCGACATCTTCCTCGACGACGTGACCGTCTCCCGACGTCACGCCGAGTTCCGCCGGGACGGCGACCAGTTCACCGTCGCCGACGCCGGCAGCCTGAACGGCACCTACGTCAACCGCGACCGGATCGACAAGGTCCGGCTCAGCGACGGTGACGAGGTGCAGATCGGCAAGTACCGACTGGTGTTCTTCTCGGGCCACCCGGGCGAGTGATGTCGCAGGCGCGGGGGATCAACCCGGCGAACGCCCCCGGGGCGAGGATGAACATCGGGGAGGTGCTCGAACGGCTCCGACCCGACTTCTCCGGGATCACCATCCCGAAGATCCGGTTCCTCGAGGCGGAGGGGCTGATCAAGCCGGAGCGGACGCCGGCCGGCTACCGCAAGTTCACCGCGGCCGACGTCGACCGGTTGCGCTACATCCTCACGATGCAGCGCGACCACTACCTGCCGCTGAAGGTGATCGGCGAGCACCTCGACGCCATCGACCGCGGCCTCGAGCCGCCGCCGATCGACTCGGTGGTGCCCACCGTCCCCAAGGTCTCGCTGGCCGAGGACGGGCTGCCGAGCAAGGAGTCGTTCCGGCGCACCGACGACGTGCGGCTCTCACGCAAGGAGCTGCTCAAGATCGCCGACGTGGACGAGGAGCTGCTCGAGCAGCTCGAGCAGTTCGCGTTGATCGTGCCCCGGGCGGGCACCGGGCACTACGACACCGACGCTCTGGTGATCGCCCGGACCGCGCGGGAGCTCGCCGACTACGGCTTCGAACCACGCCACCTGCGGGCCTTCAAGACCGCGGCCGACCGTGAGGTGGGCCTGGTCGAGCAGGTCGTGGCGCCCCACAAGCGCGGTCGCGACGCCGGCGCCAAGGCCCGGGCCGAGGAGACCGTCAGCGAGATCGCGGCGCTCTCGGTGCGGCTCCACGCCACCTTGGTGAAGTCCGGGTTGCGCTCCTCCTGAGTGCCCGCCCCCGGGCCGGGCCCTCGCCGTGGTGGCGGGGGTAGGGTGAACGGCGTGCGCGAAGTCGACGTGATGGGTGTCCGGGTCGAGATGCCCTCCAACAACCCGATCGTGCTGCTGCGCGAGGTCTCGGGCGACCGCTACCTGCCGATCTGGATCGGCGCCGTGGAGGCCACCGCGATCGCCTTCGCGCAGCAGGGCGTGGTGCCGCCGCGACCGCTGACGCACGACCTGCTCAAGGACGTGCTCGCCGCCACCGGCGACGAGCTGACCGAGGTCCGGATCACCGACGTCCGCGAGGGCGTCTACTACGCGACCCTGGTGCTCGCCTCCGGCGCGGAGGTCAGCGCCCGGCCCTCCGACTCGATCGCCCTGGCGCTGCGCACCGGGTCCCGGATCGTGTGCAGCGACGAGGTGCTCGACGAGGTCGGCCTCGCCGTGCCTGCCGAGCAGGAGGACGAGGTCGAGCGCTTCCGCGAGTTCCTCGACCAGGTCACGCCGGACGACTTCGAAGCGCCCTCCTGACCTGACCCACCCGGGCCTCACCCTCACCCTCACCTTGAGGTTGAGGGTTGCGACACGCCGCGGCCGTCGTGGACAACCCGGGGAGACGGGCCTACGGTGAACTGTCTCTGTTGTAACTCCACCGTTGTGGTCAGGTGAGCACGCGGTCCGGTTCTTCCCCCGAGAGTTACGCACAACGGAGTAGCTCAGGAGGACGGCGTGGCCGGAAACGAGTTCGACCAGGACGCAGCGCACGGCGCCGACGTCGAGGCGGCGCTGGAGGCGGCCGAGACGGCGGAGGAGCAGGGCCTGCTCTTCAGCGACGACGTGTCCCCGCTGCCCAGCGACACCGGCTACCGCGGCCCCACCGCCTGCAACGCCGCCGGCATCACCTACCGCCAGCTCGACTACTGGGCCCGCACCGGCCTGATCGAGCCGAGCGTCCGGGGCGCCAGCGGCTCGGGCTCCCAGCGCCTCTACTCCTTCCGCGACATCTTGATCCTCAAGGTGATCAAGCGGCTCCTCGACGCCGGCATCTCGCTGCAGCAGATCCGCACCGCGGTGCAGCACCTGCGCGAGCGCGGCACCGACGACCTCACCAGGGTCACCTTGATGAGCGACGGCATCTCGGTCTACGAGTGCACCAGCAACGACGAGGTGATCGACCTGCTGCAGGGCGGCCAGGGCGTCTTCGGCATCGCGATCGGCGGTGTCTGGCGCGAGATCGAGGGCACCCTCGCCGAGCTGCCCAGCGAGCGCACCGCGGCCGAGGAGCCCGCGGCCGGCCCCACCGCCGGCGACGAGCTGGCCGCGCGCCGCGCGGCTCGGCAGACCGGCTGAGGGGACCGGCTGCCTCCGCACCCCGCTTCGTCCGTCAGCGGCCCCGACCTCCAGTGGTAGGTTGGGGCCGCTGACTTATCCCGTGCGGGAGAGTCTCCGCACCCGGCCACGGCCGGGGTGGCGGAGCGCCGAAGGGGCAAATCCTCCCCGGAACCTCTCAGGCGCCAGGACCGCGCGGACCAGGCAACTCTGGAGCCTGCGGTGCACGAGGGCCGCGGTCGACAGAGGGGGAGGCCGATTCGATCCGACTGCTGTCGATCCGAGGAGCCACCCGTGTCAGACCACCCCACCCTCGACGGGCTCGACGCCGCCCTGCCCTTCGTGGAGCGCCACGTCGGCCCGGGCGCCGACCAGGTCGCCACCATGCTGGAGCGCCTGGGCTACGCCTCCCTGGACGCGCTGATGGCCGACGCGGTGCCCGCCTCCATCCGCAGCGACGCCACCCTCGCGCTGCCCCCCGCAGCCGACGAGGCCACCGTCGCCCGTGAGCTGCGCGACCTCGCCGCCCACAACCGGCCCGCCGAGTCGATGATCGGGCTGGGCTACCACCCCACCCGCACGCCGCCCGTGGTCCGGCGCAACGTGCTCGAGGACCCCAGCTGGTACACCGCCTACACGCCCTACCAGCCCGAGATCTCCCAGGGCCGGCTCGAGGCGCTGCTGAACTTCCAGACCGTCATCGGTGACCTGACCGGCCTGCCCACCGCCAACGCCTCGCTGCTCGACGAGGGCACCGCCGCGGCCGAGGCGATGACCCTGGTCCGCCGGGCCAAGCGCACCTCGCAGGGCCCCTTCGTCGTCGACGCCGACGCGCTCCCGCAGACCGTCGAGGTGATCCGCACCCGCGCCGAGGCGATGGGCATCGACGTCGAGGTGGCCGACCTCGCCTCCGGGCTGCCCGAGGGGCCGGTGTGCGGCGTGCTCGTCCAGTACCCCGGCGCCAGTGGCCGGGTCTGGGACCCGCGGCCGGTGATCGAGGCGGCGCACGAGCAGGGCGGCCTGGCCGTGGTGGCCGCCGACCTGCTGGCACTGACCCTGCTCGAGGCACCCGGCACGCTGGGGGCCGACGTCGTCGTCGGGTCCTCCCAGCGGTTCGGGGTGCCGCTGTTCTACGGCGGACCCCACGCGGGCTACATGGCGGTCGCCGCCGGCCTCGAGCGCCACCTCCCGGGCCGGCTGGTCGGTGTCTCCGTGGACGCCGAGGGCCGTCCGGCGTACCGGCTGGCGCTGCAGACCCGGGAGCAGCACATCCGGCGCGACAAGGCCACCTCCAACATCTGCACCGCCCAGGTGCTGCTGGCCGTCGTCGCCTCGATGTACGCCGTCCACCACGGACCCGAGGGGCTGCGCGCGATCGCCACCCGCACCCACCGGTACGCCGCGGTGCTGGCCGCAGCGCTGCAGCAGGCCGGCCACGAGGTGGAGCACGCCGAGTTCTTCGACACGGTCGTCGTCTCGGCGCCGGGCCGGGCCGCGGCGGTCGTCGCAGCCGCCCGCGAGTCGGGGCTGCACCTGCGGCTCGTCGACGAGGACCGGGTGGGGCTCTCGACCTCGGAGGTCACCGGCCGCCGCACCGTGGCGTCCGTGCTCGCGGCCTTCGGCGCCGAGGAGGGGATCGACCTCGACGACCTGGACCGGGCCACCGCCGACGCGCTGCCGGAGTCGTTGCGGCGGAGCACGCCGTTCCTGACCCACGAGGTGTTCTCCACCCACCACAGCGAGACCGCCATGCTGCGCTACCTGCGGCGGCTCTCCGCACGCGACTACGCGCTGGACCGCGGGATGATCCCGCTGGGCTCGTGCACCATGAAGCTGAACGCGACCACCGAGATGGAGCCGGTCTCGCTGCCGGGCTTCGCCGACCTGCACCCGTTCGCGCCCGCCGAGGACGCGCTGGGCTACCAGACCATGGTCGCCCAGCTCGAGGACTGGCTGGCCACCGTCACCGGCTACGACCGGGTCTCGATCCAGCCGAACGCCGGCTCGCAGGGCGAGCTGGCGGGGCTGCTGGCGATCCGCGGCTACCACCGGGCCCACGGCGACGCGCAGCGCGACGTCTGCCTGATCCCCTCCTCCGCCCACGGCACCAACGCCGCCTCCGCGGTGATGGCCGGCATGAAGGTCGTCGTCGTGGCGGCCGCCGACGACGGTGCGGTCGACCTCGCCGACCTGCACGCCAAGTGCGAGCAGCACGCCGACACCCTGGCCGCGATCATGGTGACCTACCCCTCGACGCACGGCGCCTACGAGGACGGCATCCGCGAGCTCTGCGACACCGTCCACGAGCACGGCGGCCAGGTCTACGTCGACGGCGCCAACCTCAACGCGCTGCTCGGTCACGCGCGGCCGGGGGAGTTCGGCGGCGACGTCTCGCACCTGAACCTCCACAAGACCTTCTGCATCCCCCACGGCGGTGGCGGCCCCGGGGTCGGTCCGGTCGCGGTGCGCGAGCACCTCGCCCCGTACCTCCCCTCCCACCCGATGCACCCCGAGGCCGGCAAGCGGGCGGGGATCGGCCCGATCAGCGCCGCGCCGTACGGCTCCGCGGGCGTGCTGCCGATCTCCTGGGCCTACGTCCGGCTGATGGGAGCGGCGGGCCTGACCACGGCGACCTCGGTGGCGGTGCTGGCGGCGAACTACGTCGCCTCCCGGCTCGACGAGCACTTCCCGGTGCTCTACCGCGGTCACCACGGGCTGGTCGCCCACGAGTGCATCCTCGACGTCCGGCCGCTGACCAAGACCACCGGCGTGACCGTCGACGACGTGGCCAAGCGGCTGGTCGACTACGGCTTCCACGCACCGACGATGTCCTTCCCGGTCGCCGGCACCCTGATGGTCGAGCCCACGGAGTCCGAGGACCTCGGCGAGCTCGACCGGTTCGTCGAGGCGATGATCGCGATCCGGGGCGAGATCGACCGGGTGGCGTCGGGGGAGTGGACGGCCGAGGACTCCCCGCTGCGCCACGCGCCGCACACCTCGCGGGCGCTGGTGGGGGAGTGGGAGCGCGGCTACGACCGCGAGCTCGCGGTCTTCCCGACCGGCATCGACCCCGACAAGTACTGGCCGCCCGTCGCCCGGGTCGACCAGGCCTACGGCGACCGCAACCTGGTGTGCGCGTGTCCGCCACCCGAGGCGTTCTCCGAGTCCCCGGCCTGACCCGCGACTAGGGTCGTCCCATGACCGAACGACGGCAGGTCTGCCTCGACGCCGCCCAGGCGACGGGGCGGCTGACGTCCGTGGTGGGGGCCGTGTTCGACCGCTACGGCGTGGTCTGGGAGGGTGCCTCCGGATCCTGCGCGGGCGTGGTCGGGCAGTACCGGATCGGCTCGATCACCAAGACCTTCACGGCGGTGCTCGTGATGCAGGCCCGGGACGCGGGCCTGCTCTCGCTCGACGACCCGGTCGGCCGCCACCTCGGTGACGTCGGGTACGCCGAGACGACCGTCCGGCAGCTGCTCAGCCACACCTCCGGGATGCAGAGCGAGCCGTGCGGTCCGTGGTGGGAGCGCTCGCGTGGCGGCGACTTCGCGGCGCTGGCCGCCGCCCACGACGGCTCGGGGCGCGTGGCCCCGGCGGGGACGTACTTCCACTACTCCAACCTCGGCTACGGCCTCCTCGGCGAGGTCCTCGCCCGGGTCACGGGTCGCTCCTGGCGCCAGCTGGTCGCCGACGTGCTGCTGGCTCCGCTGGGGATGACGCAGACCTCGTACCTGCCCCGGCCGCACGCCCAGCCCGGTTGGAGCGTCGACCACTTCACCGGCGTCCGCACCCTCGAGCCGTTGGCGAGCACCGGGGCGATGGCGCCTGCGGGCCAGCTCTGGTCGACCGTCGGCGACCTGGTGCTGTGGGGACAGTTCCTCGCCGGCAGCCGGCCCGACCTGCTCGACCCCTCGACCCTGCACGAGATGACGGTGCCGGTCGCCGGGGACTACGGCCTGGGGCTGCAGATCTCCGCGAACGCCGGCGGCGTGCTCGTCGGCCACGGGGGCTCGATGCCGGGCTACATGGCGCGACTGGTGGTCGACCCCGGCTCGGGGATCGGCGCGGTGGCGCTCACCAACGCCACCACCGGGATCGACAGCCACCAGCTCGCCCTCGACCTGATCGACGGCGACTTCATCGACGACGTGCCGACCCCGTGGCGCCCGACCCTGACGGTGCCACCGGAGGCCGCCGGCCTGCCCGGGCTGTGGTTCTGGGGCAACACCGCCCACGAGGCGCGGTGGCACAACGACGGCCTGGACCTGGTCGCGCTCACCGGACCGATGCGCGACCGGTTCGTGCTGGTGGGCTCGCGGCTCGTGGGGGTCGAGGGCTACCACCGTGGCGAGGTGCTGCACGTCCATCGGCGCGAGGACGGCAGCATCGGGCACCTCGAGTGCGCCACCTGGATCTACACCCGCACGCCCTACGACCCGGACGCACCGATCCCGGGCGGCCACCCGCGCCGCTGAGGTCAGCGGGCCTGGGAGACGCTCGACATGTTGAAGTCGGGGATCCGCAGCGCCGGGGTGGCCGTGCGCGAGAAGTAGTCGTCGCCCCACTCCCGGCTGAAGCTCGGCACCGTCCGGCTCGCGTGGCTGAACCGGGTGAGCAGGTCGACCGGACTCTCGTTCCAGCGGAAGTTGTTGACCGCCCCGGTGATCTCGCCGTCCTCGACGAGGTAGACGCCGTCGCGGGTGAGCCCGGTGAGCAGCAGCGACTGCGGGTCGACCTCGCGGATGTACCACAGGCAGGTCAGCAGCAGGCCGCGTTCCATGCCCGAGACCAGCTCCTCGATCCCGCCGGTGGCGCCCTCGACCTCCAGCGCCAGGTTGTCCACGTAAGGGGTGACCGGCAGCCCGGTGAGCCCGGCCGAGTGGCGGGTCTGGATCAGCGAGGTCAGGGTGCCGTCGGCGATCCAGTCCGTGCGCTGCAGCGGCAGCCCGTTGTCGAAGACCGACTGCTCGTTGTCGGAGCTGGTGGCCGTGACGAAGGGCGTGCACTCCAGGCCGGGGTGGGCCGGGTCGGAGAACAGGGTGACCCCCTCGCGGGCGATCCGGTCACCGACCCGGGTGCCGCCCCCGCGCCGGCTGTAGACCGACTGGCCCTCGTGGGCGGTGCGACCCCCGGCGTACCAGTAGGCGTCGATCATCACGTCGGCCACGGCGCTCGGCGGCATGATCGTGTCGTAGCGGCCGGCGGGGAGCTCGACCTGCCGCTCGGCCCAGCCCAGCCGCTGCGCGAGCGCCTGGTCCATGGCGAAGGCGTCGACGTCGGAGAAGTCGCGGGTGGCGCCGCCGACCCACGCCGAGCGGGTCAAGGTGGCGTCCTTGCCGGTGCAGCCGTAGTGGCCGGTCGGCTGGACGTGGCGCAGCCGGAGCCCGGTCGTCGACCCGAGGTAGGTCGTGGTGTGGGCGTGGCTGACGAAGCCGTAGAGGACCCGCCCGGCGTCGCCCGCCGTGCCGAACGCCTCGCCGAGGGCAGGCGCGAACCGGTCGAAGACGTGGATGTCGGTGGGGACCGGGGCGTCGTCCCAGTCGGCCGCCGCCTCACCGGTGGCGAGGTCCTGGGCGTCCTCGGCGGGCGAGCCGGCCCGGGCGGCGGCGTCGGCGGCCGCGACGAGCTCGCTGACCTGGGCCTGGGTGGTGGCGCTGCCGCTCACCGAGCCGGAGGACACACCCCCGCTGCGGCGTACGAACGAGATCACGGTGACGTCGACCGCGTGCATCACGCCGTTGGTGGTGAGGGTGTTGTTGGCCCACCGCAGGTTGGCCTGCGTGGTGTCGCGGACGATGGTGGTGCACTCGTCGGCGGTCGAGGTCGCGAGGGCGTGCTCGACCAGCGACTGCGGGGTCCAGGTGTTGGTGGTCATCGGCCTGCCTCGTCGGTGGTGTTGAGGATGCGCACGTCGCGGAACAGGGCGGTCGGGCAGCCGTGGCTGACGGCGGCGACCTGCCCGGGTTGGGCCTTCCCGCAGTTGAAGGCGCCGCCCAGGACCCAGGTGTCCGGGCCGCCGACGGCCTCCATCGACCCCCAGAAGTCGGTCGTCGTGGCCTGGTAGGCGACGTCGCGCACCTGGCCGGCGAGCCGGCCGTCCTCGATCCGGAAGAACCGCTGTCCGGTGAACTGGAAGTTGAAGCGCTGCATGTCGATCGACCACGACTTGTCGCCGACGACGTAGAGGCCACGCTCGACGCGGCCGATCAGGTCCTCGGTGGAGACGTCGTCGGAGGAGGGCTGCAGCGAGACGTTGGCCATCCGCTGGATCGGGATGTGACCGGGGGAGTCGGCGTAGGCACAGCCGTTGGAGCGGCCCCCGGGATGGTCCGGGCTGAGCTCGGCCTTCAGGTGCGCCATGGCGCGGTCGAGCTGGTAGCCGACGAGCACCCCGTCACGCACGATGTCCCACGACTGGGTCGCCACGCCCTCGTCGTCGTAGCCCACGGTGGCGAGCCCGTGCTCGACGGTGCGGTCGCCGGTGACGTTCATGACCGGGGAGCCGTACCGCAGCGTGCCGAGCTGGTCGTAGGTGGCGAACGACGTGCCGGCGTAGTTGGCCTCGTAGCCGAGCGCACGGTCGAGCTCGGTGGCGTGCCCGATCGACTCGTGGATGGTCAGCCACAGGTTGGAGGGGTGGATCACCAGGTCGTACGTGCCGGCCTCCACCGTGGGGGCGGCCAGCTTCTCGGCGAGCAGCTCCGGCACCTCCGCCAGCTCGGCGTCCCAGTCGTGGCTCCCGTCGGTGAGGTACTCCCAGCCCCGGCCCACCGGCGGTGCGATGGAGGACATGGAGTCGAAGACGCCCGAGCCCTGGTCGGTACCCATCGCCTCGAAGTGGGGCTGGAGCCGGACCCGCTGCTGGGTGGTGCGGGTCCCGGTGAGGTCGGCGTAGTACTTGTTCTCCTGCACCTGCTGCAGCGAGGCGGTCGCGTGCTCGACGACGGAGTGCCGGCGCAGCCGCTCGGTCCAGTCGATGAGGACCGCGGCCTTCTCGGAGGTGGGGACCTCCAGCGGGTTCACGTCGTAGGCGGAGACCCACTCCACGTCGGCGTGGACCGGCTCGGGGGCGATCTCGACGGGCGAGGTGGTCATCGCGGCCGCGACGACGGCCACGGCGACCGCACGCTCGGCCACGGCGACGGCCTCCTCGGAGGTCAGGATCACCCCGGCCGCGAAGCCCCAGGCGCCGCGGTGGATGACGCGGACCGCGAACCCGAGGTCCTCGGAGTCCGCCGCTCCCTGCAGCACGCCGTCGCGGACGCCGAGGTGCTGGTAGCGGATCCGCTCGAAGCGGAAGTCGGCGTGGCTGACCCCGAGCTCGCGGGCCCGGGCGAGTGCGACATCGCCGAGGTCGCGGTGGGGGAGCGCGAGGAAGGAGGGATCGAGCACGGCTCCGGTCATGGGCCAGACGCTAGCCCACGCAGTGCTGGTGGAGCGTGGACCCCGTCCGGCGCTTCTCGACGTGGAGCTGGGTGGGGATCCGGGTCTGCAGCTCGGCGACGTGGCTGACGACGCCCACCACCCGGCCACCGTCGCGCAGCGTGTCGAGCATGTCCATGACGTGGTCGAGGCTGTCGGCGTCGAGGGTGCCGAAGCCCTCGTCCACGAAGAGCGTGTCGAGCTCGGCACCGCCGGCCTCGTGGGTGATGACGTCGGCCAGCCCGAGGGCCAGGGCGAGGGAGACCACGAAGGTCTCCCCGCCGGAGAGGGTCGCGGGGTCGCGGCTCTCCCCGGACCACTCGTCGCGGACCCGCAGGCTCAGCCCGCCACGGGTCTCGCCGGCGCCGCGGTCGCCGGCGTGCTCGAGCCGGTAGCGACCGTCCAGCATCACGGTGAGTCGTTCGTTGGCTGCGGCCACCACCTGGCGGAGCCGGAAGGCCAGCACGTAGCCGGAGAGCCGCATCCGCAGCCGGTTGTCGGGTGAGGTGCCGTCGAGGAGGGTCGCCAGCCGGTCGGCGAGCTCGTGGTCGGCCCGGACGGGTGCCCAGGCCGCGAGCGCCCGGGCCAGCTCCTGGTGGAGCCCGACCAGCCGCCGGTGGCGCCGGACGAGGCTGGTCGCGCGGTCGCGGGCGGTGTCGAGCCGGCTCGCCGCGGCGGCCTGGTCGGCTGCCAGCGAGTCCAGGTCCGGGGGCTCGGTCGCGGCGGCGGCCCGGAGCTCGGGGTCGGCGAGCAGCGACTCCACCGCAGCCACCCGGGCGCGACGGTCATCGACGCGGGCCTGGAGCTGCGCGAGGTCGCCGGCCGAGGAGGCCGCGGCCCGTGCCTCCTCCGGGTCGGCGAAGCCGGCCGCGTGGGCGCTCTCCGTCGCCCGCGCGAGGGCGGCAGCCGCCTCGGCGCGGCTCCGGTCGGCGGCGGCCACCGACCGTGCCGCGGCGGTGATCGCGGTCGCGGCCCGCTCGAGGGCCGCGAGCAGCTGGGCGACCGTCTCGTGGCCGGAGTCGGCCAGCAGCCCCTCGAGGGCCACGCGGATCGTGTCCAGCCGCTCCTCGCGCTCGGCCAGGGCCGTCGCGAGCCCCGCCTGCTCACCGGCCAGGGCGACGGCGCGGGCGTGGAGCCGTCCCTGGCGCAGCTCGAGCTGCTCGCGTCGGGCCGTCTCGTCGGGCAGGGTCTGCGCCCGGGCCCGCACCTGCTCGGCGTGCTCGGCACGGCACGCGAGCTCGGCGTCGAGCTGCGCCACGGAGCGGTGACCGGCGCGCTCCCGGGCGGCACCGATCCGGGCGTCGAGGTCGGCCACCGCCAGCTCCCGCGCGTGGCGGGTCACCTCGGCGTCGTCGACCGCGGACCGGGCCCGGCGCACGGCTTCGGCGTCGGGCGCGCCGGGGATCGGCTCGGCGGGCCGGGGGTGCTCGGCGCTGCCGCACACCGGGCACCCGGCCCCCACCGCGAGCCCGCCGGCGATCTCGGCGGCCATGCCGTGGAGGCGGGCCTCCTGCAGCTCCAGCCAGGTCTCGCGCAGCGCCTGGGCCTCATCGACGCTGCCGCGGTGCAGGTCGGCCGCCTCCACCCGGCGGGCCACAAGGTCGAGGACGGAGCGCGCGGCGTCGCGGCGCTCGCGCACGGCGACGACCTCGCGCTCGACCGCCTCGACCCCGTCGGCGGCGCGCTGCGCCTGCGCCTCGGCCGCCCGCCGCTGCCGCAGCTGCTCGGGGAGCGACTCGGCCTCCCCGGTGACCGCCGTCAGCTCGGCGGTCAGCTCGACGAGCCGGGCGCGGTCCGCGGCCACCGCACGGCGCAGCCGGTCCCGCTCGGCGACCTGGGGCAGGTGGGCGCGGGCACGCGCGGCGGCGTCGGTCGCCTCGGCGGCGTGGGCGGTCAGCTCCTCGGCTCCCAGGCCGTCCGGGTCGGCGTCGAGGACCCGGGCCGCGGCGACGGTGTCGTGATCGGCACGGCCCCGGGCCTCCTCGAGCGACCGGTGCGTCCGCGTCGCCTCGTCGAGCAGCGGCAGCACCGCTGCGGCGCGGCGGCCCGCCTCCAGCCGCGCACCGTCGGCGGCATGCTCCTCGGAGCCCTCGAGCAGCCGGGCGTGCTCGGCGGCGGCGCGGGCATGACGTCGCTGCCGCTCCGCGACCCGGCGACCGTCGTCGAGCCGGGTCCTGGCGGCTCGGTCGAGGCCCACGGCGTCGGTCAGGTCGACACTCGCGGTGCCGGCGTCGTGGGCGGCGCCTGCGAGCAGGTCGCCGGACCACCGCGCCACGCTCTCGGCGCGGGCGGCGAGCGCGTGGAGGTCCCACTCCTCGGGCAGCCCCACCCCGGCGGCCTCGCTGACCCGACTGGTCAGCGCGGCCACCTGCTCCTGGTGGCGCGAGGACTCACGGCCCAGGGCGCGACGCCGCTCCCGCAGCCACGCCTCGACGTCCTCGAAACGGCTGGTGCGGAACAGCTGCTGGAGCAGCCGCTGGCGGTCGTCGGACCCGGAACGGAGGAACGTCTGGAACCGGCCCTGCGGCAGCAGCTGCACCTGGCAGAACTGGCTCTGGGTCATGCCGAGCAGGTCGCCGAGCAGGTGGCCGGCCTCGTCGAGCCGGGTCGCCCGAGGCACCCACTCACCGTCGACCCGCTCCTGCACGAGCACCGAGGGCTGCTGGGTGGTCGTCCCGGTGCCGCGCTTCTTGGGCCGCTCCCAGCCGGGCGACCGGTCCACGCGGAGCCGGCGGCCGGCCAGCGTCAGCTCCAGGGTGACCTGGGGCGCCACTCCGGGAGCCGCCTGGTCGGCACGCAGCCGCTTGGCGATCTGGCGGTCACCCGGGACCGCGCCGTAGAGGGCGAAGCTGATCGCGTCGAGGACGCTGGTCTTGCCGGCGCCGGTCGCACCGGTGAGCAGGAACAGCCCGGCCTCGCTGAGCGCGTCGACGTCGGCCTCGACCTCGCCGGCGAACGGGCCGAAGGCCTGGATCCGGAGCCGGTGGATCCTCAACGGTCGGCCTCGGGCGCGGTGCAGCAGGCATCGACGGCGTCGCGCAGCAGGGCGGCCTCGGTGTCGGTGGCAGGCACGCCCCGCAGGTCGGCCACGAAGTCGAGGGTGATCTCGTGGTCGGACCGGCCCGAGGCGCGAGCGGCGGGCGCGGCACCCCGCTCGGGCCGGAGCGGGTCGAACAGCAAGGTGAGCGCGTGTGGGAACCGCTCGCGCAGCCGCGCCATCGCCTGCGGTGGCCGCAGGTCGTCGGTGAGGGTGGCCTGCACCCAGGAGCGCTCGTGGCCCGCCAGCGCGGGATCGCCGAGCAGCTCCTCGAGCGGTCCCCGCAGCACCGCCAGCGGTCGCGGCACCGGGGCCTCGACGAACTCGGCCGAGATCCGGCCGTCCCCGCCGAGGTCGACCAGCCAGCTGCCCTTGCGCTGGTCCGCCTCGGAGAAGGAGTAGGCCAGGGGCGAGCCGCTGTAGCGGACGGTGTCGGTCACCACGTGGGGACCGTGGAGGTGGCCCAGGGCGGTGTAGTCGACGCCGTCGAAGACGTCGGCGGAGACCAGCGAGACGCCGCCGACGCTGATGTCTCGCTCGGAGTCGCTGGGCGCGCACCCGGCGACGAAGGCGTGGGCCATCACGACCGAGCGGGTGTCCGGGGCCCGCCGGGCGAGGTCGGCCCGGACCCGTCGCATCGCCTCCGCCAGCGCCGCCTCGTGCGAACGACCCGGCAGTGACCACGGCTCGCGCAACAGCTGGGGGTCGAGGTAGGGGAGGCCGTAGACGGCGACCGGGCCGTGGTCGTCCTCGAGCATCACCGGAACGGCGGCAGCGCCCGGGTCGGTGCGGACGTGCAGCCCGGCTGCGTCCATCAACCGGGACCCGAAGCCCAGCCGTCGGGCGCTGTCGTGGTTGCCGCTGGTCAGCACCACCCGGGCCCGGGAGGCGGCCAGCCGGGCGAAGGTGTCGTCGGCGAGCGCGACCGCCTCGACCTGGGGCAGGGCCCGGTCGTAGATGTCGCCGGAGACGACGACGAGGTCGACCTGCTCGCTCTCCACCACCTCGAGCAGGTGGTCGAGGAAGCCGGCCTGGGCGGGCAGCAGTCCCTCACGGTGGAACGACCGGCCCAGGTGCCAGTCGGAGGTGTGGAGGATGCGCACGCGACGACGGTAGGACGAGGCACCGACACCGCGGTGGACCCACGCCGCCGGCTGCCCGGCCCGGGCCGCTCGCGACCCGGGCCGGACAGGGGATCGGACCGGGGATCAGGCCTCGGCGAGACCGGCGTCGGGCTGCTGACCGAGACCGAACTCGACGTTGCCCTCCTGGTCCACGCGGGCGTCGAGCACCTTGTCGTCGAGGAGCACCGAGGCGCTCTCGTCGAGGAACACGGTCGCGCCGTCCTGCTCCACCACGGCGTCACCCGGCTCGGCCGTGGCCGCCGGGGAGACCGCGAGGTCGGGCTGGTCGCTGTCGCCGCTGGTGATGCGCAGGCCCGAGGCCTCGGGGATCTGGTCCGCGAAGCCCTTGACCACGGCGGTCGCGTTGTCGGTGAGGATGAGCATGTCTGCCTTCCGATGGGGTGCGGTTGCCCCTCCACCGTCGCAAAGACCTGGGCGCGGACCAAGTCCTGTACCGCCCACGAGACCACGTACGGGTCCCGCGGGCCCCGGATCAGGTGTAGCGGACGACCCGGTCAGCGCTCGTGAAGCCGTACAGCGCGATGCCGGCACGGGCCGCCAGCGCGACCGAGAGCGAGGTCGGCGCCCCGACCGCGACCAGCGCTCCGACCCCCGCGGCCACCGCCTTCTGGACCAGCTCGAAGCCCGCGCGGCCGCTGACCACGAGTGCCGCCTCGGCCGGCGGCTGTCCCGCCAGCGCCCGAGCACCCGTGACCTTGTCGACGGCGTTGTGCCGACCGACGTCCTCCCGGATCACGAGCAGCTCGCCGTCGGCGGTGGCCAGCCCCGCCGCGTGGACGCCCCCCGTCGCGGCGAACGCCCGCTGCTGCTCGCGCAGCAGGCGCGGCAACCGGCGTACGACGTCCGGGGTGACCGTCGGGCCCTCCCACGCCGGGCCGCGGGGGATGGTCAGCACGTCCTCGATGCTGTCCTTCCCGCAGACCCCGCAGGCCGAGGACCCCGAGGCGTGACCCGCGTGGCGTGCCGTCGTCGGGCGTGGCGGAGCGATGTCGAGGGCCACCGTGACGACGTTGAACTCCTGCTGCGGCGTCAGGTCCTCGTCGGTGCAGTAGGCGACCGACCGGATCGTGCGAGCGGTGGCCAGGCCCTCGTGGACGGCCCAGCCGGCCGCCAGCTCGAAGTCGTGGCCGGGGGACCGCATCGTCACCCAGGTGCGGTGGGCGGGGGTGCCGGGCCAGGTCAGCCGCAGCTCCAGCGGCTCCTCCGCGACGACGCGGTCCTCGTGCTGCCGGACCTGGTCGCCGACGTGCTCGCGCACGTTGACCCTCACCGTCGGTCCCGGCCGCTCCACCGTGCTCACGGGTCGAGCCTAGGGGGCGACCGGGCGCAGCCGTCGTGACCAGATCGAGACCATCGCTGAGCCCACAACCTCATGCACGAGGGCCCGGGGCGGACCACAATCCAAGCGCCGGGAGGTGCGGGGCGACCACTTGCCCGATCTCGACGTCCTACCGGTCGACAACGGGGGCCCTTCGGGCTCATCTCGGAGAGGGAGAACGTCCATGAGAACCACCATCACCCGTGGCCGCGGTGCGGCTGCGCTCGTGACGGGCCTGGCGCTGCTCGGAGGAGCAGCGTCGGTCGTCACGTCACCGGCCTCGGCCGCGCCCGGCGACTGCGACACGCCCTACCCCATGGCCGAGTTCGGCGACCTGGTCGACGACCAGGTGACGACCATGACCGTGGTCCGGGGCACCACGCCGGTGGCGTTCACCGGCACCGTCCTGGGCAAGATCGACGGCGGCATCGCGCCCGGACTCGACATGGTCATGGTCGACTTCGAGACGCCCGCGGGTGACACCGCGATCGACAGGAACGGCATCTGGGCGGGCATGTCCGGCTCCCCGGTGTACGCCGAGGACGGCCGCCTCCTGGGCGCTGTCGCCTACGGCCTCTCCTGGGGTCCGTCGGGGATCGCGGGCGTCACGCCGTACGAGGACATGGACGACTACCTCGGCGCCCCGGCCGCGCCGGCGCGCGCCGTCGAGGTCAGCCCGAAGGACGCGCGCACGATCGCCGCCGAGAGCGACGTGACCCGTTCGCAGGCGCGGGAGGGCTTCCGGCAGCTGCCCATGACCGTCGGCGTCTCCGGGCTGAGCCAGCAGCGGATCAGGCAGATGAGGAAGAAGGGTCCCGACTACCTGCAGACCCGGGGGTTGCGGTCGGCCGGTGCGGCCTCGAGCAGCGTCGACGCCGGGCCGGAGGACCTGGTCGCCGGCGGCAACCTCGGCGCCGCCCTCTCCTACGGCGACATCACGGCCGGTGGTGTCGGCACGGTGACCAGCGTCTGCGGGGACCGGCTGGTCGGCTTCGGCCACCCGATGACCTACGGCGGCAGGACCAGCCTCGGCATGATGCCGGCCGACGCCGTCTTCGTGCAGAAGGACCTGATCACCAGCTTCAAGGTCGCCAACATGGGCACCCCGGTCGGCACCATCGACCAGGACCGGCTCACCGGGATCAGCGGCACCCTGGGGGAGACCCCGGACGAGACCGACGTGGAGTCGACCGTCAGCTACGGCGATCGTCACCGCACCGGCAGTAGTGCCTCGCTCGTCCAGGACTACAACGCCAACATCACCTTCAGCCAGATCCTGGCCAACCACGACGTGGTCGTCGACGCCATCCAGGGCGGCACGGAGGCCGCGACGTTCGCGATCACCGGCACCGACGCCGACGGGCGGCCCTTCGAGATCGGCTTCGACGACCGCTACACCTCCTCCTACGACATCGCCTTCGAGGGGATCTGGGACATCGCCGACATGGTGTGGATCCTCTCCTCGATGGAGGACGTGACGATCGAGAGCATCACGGCCACGGCGGACGTGACCGACGAGGTCTCGAGCTACCGGCTCAAGGGCGTGGAGCAGAGGCGCGGCGGCGAGTGGCTGACCGTCAACCGCCGTCGACCGGTGGTCGCGGTCCCCGGCGGCGCCGTCCGGCTGCGTGCCCGGATCGAGAGCGTCGACGGCTCCGCGATGGTGCCGCTCAGGCTCGACGTGCCGCACAGGACGCGTCGGGGTGGCTGGCTCGAGGTCGTCGGTGGCGCCTCGCTGTGGGAGGGCGACCTCTACGACGCGCAGACCCCGGCGGAGATCTCCGAGGTGGTCGACGGCATGGCGCGCAACGACGAGGTGGTCGCGGTCATGGACGTGGGCAAGGGCGACTCCGACGAGTTCTCGCGAGCGACCTCCGCCCCGCAGGACCTCGTCGTCCGCGGCGGCAAGCACCTCCCGGTGAGGGTCGTGCGCTGACCCGTTCCTGATCGCCGACGACCGACGGGTCGGGTGCCCGCGGGCGCCCGGCCCGTCGGCGTCCCCGGTGGAAAGGAGGCTCTCGACGGGGTGTGCGACGTCACCCCCTCGCGGATGCCGGGTGGCGACTGCGGGCGTCCTATGATGTAAGGGTCGCAAACGCGGCAGCACTTCTTACACCAAATTGCTTCTGAGCAAGGGAGAGAGACACCACTATGAGCACGCAGTACCTGTCCTACGGGATCGTCGACGGACGGACTCACACGGATCGGGAGATCGCCCTGCTGCGCACCGTGGAGCTCTCCCGCACCCGGAACCGACGGGGCCGCTGGCTGCGTCGCCGCGCGGGGGAGTGAGGCAGGGTCGCCGTCGTGGTCGTGGCAGGCTGACGCCATGACCACCGGGACCCCAGCACCCTCGTCGGACACCGCGCGCAGCATCGAGCTGACCAAGATCGGCCACCGTCGCTACAAGGCGACGAACGCCCGCGGTGGCGAGACCTTCTTCGGCAGCGGGGGAGACGACCCCGACTTCACCCCGGTGGAGATGCTGCTCGCCGCCATCGCCGGCTGCAGCGCCATCGACGTGGAGCTGATCACCGGCAAGCGCGCCGACCCTGAGTCCTTCCGGGTCGTCGCCTCCGGCGACAAGGTCCGCGACGAGCAGGGCAACCACCTGGCGAACCTGCAGGTGACCTTCGACGTCAGCTTCCCCGAGGGGGAGGCCGGCGACGCCGCACGTGAGGTGATGCCCCGAGCCCTCCAGCAGACGCGCGACCGGCTGTGCAGCGTCAGCCGCACCGTCGCGCTCGGCGAGCCGGTGGAGTACCCCCAGGCCCGACCGCCGGCCTGAGCGTCGCGCTCAGCCGCCGACCGTGGCCGACTCGATCTCGACCGGCGTGTTCGGCGTCCCGTCGCCCGGCGGGGTCGTGCCGTCGGCGGCGACCTCCTCGATGGCGGCGACGGTGTCGTCGCTGACCGTCCCGAACACGGCGTACGCGGGAGGCAGCGGCGTCTTGCCGTAGACGATGAAGAACTGGGACCCGTTGGTGTCGGGACCGGCGTTGGCCATCGCGAGCGTCCCCGCGGGGTAGGTCTCCTCGCCGCTGAGCTCGTCGGCGAAGGAGTAGCCCGGCCCGCCGCTGCCGCTGCCGGTCGGGTCGCCGCACTGCAGCACCTTGATGCCGCTGGTGACCATCCGGTGGCAGGACGTGCCGTCGAAGTAGCCCTGCTCGGCCAGCGACTCGAAGGAGTGGGCCGTGCACGGGGTGGCGGCGGCGTCCAGGCTCAGCTCGAGCTCGCCGGCCGAGGTCTCGAGCGTCACCGGGATATCGCCCTCCGCGACCGCCGTGGTGTCCGGGGGCTCGACCTCCGCGGCCGGGGGCGCCCCGCCCTCGACGTACTCGCACTCGGTGGTCTCGGCGTCCTCGGACGCGGGCGGGGTGTCGCTGGCGGTCGTCGTCGACTGGTCCTCGCCGCACGCGGCGAGGGGGAGGAGCAGCACGGCAGCGGCGAGCAGGGGGCGGAGTCGCATGGCGCAGACTGTAGGCGAGGACTCAGCCGTTGCGTCCGCGGGCCGCCACCGGCCAGCCCTCCAGCGGTCCGTCGGGTCCGGACGCCCACAGCGTGTCGACCAGGTTCACCGCGTTGCACACGTGGTTGGGCACCACCCGCACCGTGCTGCCCAGGGCGGGCAGGGGAGCGCCGGCCAGGTCGGCGACCGCGTGGTGCTCGGAGAGCAGCACGACCCGGGCGTCGGGGTGGTCGAGGAGCCGGCCGAAGCCGGTGGCGTACGCCGCGCGGTCGGCGCCCAGGACCTTGCTCCCCGCGTCGAGGACGAGCCGGCCGCCGGCGTGGCTGACCACGGTCGCGTGACAGGTCAGGGCCACGTCGTCGGGGCCGAGCGTCCCGAGCTCCCACTGCTGGGCGTCGCCGAAGACGTAGACGCCCGGGCGCAGCTCGGTGAGGACGTCGAGGTCGCTGTGGGCCAGGCTCGGGGTGGAGCCCCCGCTGAGGACGGTCGGCTCGACGCCGACCTCGCGCAGCGACCGTGCCGCGGTCGACAGGGCGGCGGCCTCGTCGGCTGCGGCCGTGACCCGGGTGTCGGGGGAGTAGCTGTGCCCCGGGAACGTGAAGGCCCCCGCGACGGTGAGGCCGGCCGCAGCCGCGGCCACCGCTCCGGCCTGGGCGGGAGCCACCCCGGAGCGGTGGTGGCCCGAGTCGACCTCCACGAGCACCTCGACGCCCGTCCCGCGCAGCCGGTCCGCGGTGCGGTGGGCGCCCTCGGGACTGTCGGCACCGATGGTGATCCGGGCACGGTCGGCCAGGGCCCGGAGCCGGTCGGCGGCCTGCTCGCTGACCCAGAGCGGGTAGGCGACCAGCACGTCCTCACAGCCGGCGTCGACGAACACCTCGGCCTCGCCGATGGTCGCGACCGTGAGGCCTCCGGCGCCGGCGGCGAGCTGACGGCGGGCGATCGCGGGGGACTTGTGGGTCTTCACGTGCGGGCGCAGCGCGACTCCGGCCTCGGCCGCCCGCCGGGCGGTGCGGGCCAGGTTGCGGTCGAGCCGTTCGGTGTCGACGTGCAGGAAGGGGGTGGCCGGGTTCACCCCGCCATGCTGGCTCATCCGGGGGCGGGCGGCGCCGCGGCGTACCGTCGAGGACGTGAGGATCCGGCTGGGAGGCGTGGTGCTGGGCGTGGTGACGCCGGCGCTGCTCCTCGGTGGCTGTGCGGCGGAGCCGGCTCCGCTCGCGCAGCCGCGCTCCGGTGGCACCGGCGTCGAGGCACCGCAGCCGACCCGCGCCGAGCCGGAGGCACGGGGTCGGTCACCCCGGGAGGAGCGCGGCCCCGAGCCCTCGGACGGACGCCCGGCGGCCGCGCGGCTGACGGTGCCGGCCCTGGGACTGCGCGACCTGGTGGTCGTGCCCTACCGCGGGCGCACCGACGACGCGCGGGGGACCGCGCTCCAGGACGACGGCAGCCTGGCCAGCCCGCACGGACCGACCGGTGGCACCGGACCCGGCGGCGTCGGCAACTACCAGGTGACGGGGCACCGGTTGTCCTCGACGATGCCGTTGCGCTACCTGCCACGGCTGCAGCGCGGGGACCTGGTGCACGTGGAGAGCAGGGGGTCACGTTATGTCTACCGGATCGTGGCGACCCGGGAGACCTCGTTCCGCTCGCCCCGCTCCCTGCGTGAGCAGCGGGCCGCGGTCCCGGGGCGACCCGGTGTGCGGCCGACCCGGGCGATGCTCACCCTGTCGACGTGCGCGACACCCGAGGACCACGCCGCGGGGAACTACTGGGCCGACGAGTTCGACAACCCGGAGCACCGGATCGACAAGATCGGGGTGCTGGTGCGGGTCCGCGCGATGTGACGCCACCCCGGCACCCGGCTACGTTGCCAGGGATGACTGACGACAGACGAGCACGACACGAGTCCGGCCACTGCGACGTCGTGGTGGAGATCCCGCGGGGCAGCCGCAACAAGTACGAGGCCGGTGAGGACGGCACGATCTGGTTCGACCGTCGCCTCGGCGGACCCGCCGGGTTCCCGGGGGACTACGGCTACGTCGTCGGTGCAGACGGGGAGGACGGTGACGCCCTCGACGCCCTGGTGCTGATCGAGGAGGCGACGTTCCCCGGCGTCCACATGCCGTGCCGCATCATCGGCGCCTACCTGCTCCAGGTCGGGGACATCGAGGAGACCAAGCTGCTGGCGGTGCCCGAGCGCGACCACCACGCCGACCACCTGCGAGACCTCTCGGACCTCTCCGAGGCGTTCCGCGAGGAGCTGGACGCCTTCTTCACCGCCTACCGGATGCTCGAGGCGCCCGAGGTGAAGGTGCTCGACCACCTGACCCGGGACCAGGCGATCAGGACCCTCGTCTCGGGATCCTGAGCGGGCGGGGGGACCGGTCGCGGGGGAACGGGACGCCGGGCACGTCTGGGCATGTTGACATAATGTCGCTTATCGGCGATATGTCCAGGCTGGGCGAGCGGGGGCTCACACCCCTCCTGAGCCCCTCTCGGGCACCCCGCCGGGTTGTCGTTTGGTCACCAACGACGCAGAACGGGGCGAAATGTCCGTCGTTGGTGACCAAACGACAGGTCCCAGGGACCGGCTCAGCCCACAGCCACCTCAGGACGCGACGTACGCCGCGAGGTGCTGACCGGTGAGGGTGGCGCCGTCGGCGACCAGGTCGGCGGGCGTTCCCTCGAAGACGACACGGCCGCCGTCGTGTCCGGCGCCGGGCCCGAGGTCGATGATCCAGTCGGCGTGCGCCATCACGGCCTGGTGGTGCTCGATCACGATCACCGACTTGCCGGCTGCCACCAGCCGGTCCAGCAGCGCCAGCAGGTTCTCGACGTCGGCGAGGTGCAGGCCGGTCGTGGGCTCGTCCAGGACGTAGGTCCCGCCCTTGTCGCCGAGGTGCGTGGCGAGCTTCAGCCGTTGCCGCTCCCCGCCGGAGAGGGTCGTGAGCGGTTGTCCCAGCTTGACATAACCCAATCCCACGTCCACCAACCGCTCCAGCACCTTGTGGGCCGCCGGGGTCGCGGCCTCGCCCTCGGCGAAGAACGTCTCGGCCTCGGCGACGGCCATCTCCAGCACGTCGGCGATCGAACGTCCGCCGAGCGTGTACTCCAGCACGGAGGCCTGGAACCGGCGCCCCTCGCACTCCTCGCAGGGCGACTCCACCGTCGCCATCACCCCCAGCTCGGTGAAGATGACGCCCGCGCCCTTGCACGCCGGGCAGGCGCCCTCGGAGTTGGAGCTGAACAGCGCCGGCTTCACGCCGTTGGCCTTGGCGAACGCCTTGCGGACCGGCTCCAGCAGCCCGGTGTACGTCGCGGGGTTGCTGCGTCGCGATCCCCGGATCGCTCCCTGGTCCACGACCACCACGCCGTCCCGGTCGGCGACCGAGCCGTGGATCAGCGAGCTCTTGCCCGACCCCGCCACCCCGGTCACGACGCACAGCACCCCCAGCGGGATGTCGACGTCGACGCCCTGCAGGTTGTGGGTGTCGGCCCCGCGCACCTCGAGCTGGTCCCTCGGCTCCCGCAGCTCGTCCTTGAGCCGGGCCCGGTCGTCGAGGTGCCGGCCGGTGACGGTGTCGCTGGCGCGCAGCCCCTCGACCGTGCCCTCGAAGCAGAGCGTCCCGCCGTCGCTGCCGGCGCCCGGCCCCAGGTCGACGACGTGGTCGGCGATGGCGATGGTCTCGGGCTTGTGCTCCACGACCAGCACTGTGTTGCCCTTGTCGCGCAGCTGCAGCAAGAGGTCGTTCATCCGCTCGATGTCGTGCGGGTGCAGCCCGATCGTCGGCTCGTCGAAGACGTAGGTGACGTCGGTCAGCGAGGAGCCGAGGTGGCGGATCATCTTGGTGCGCTGCGCCTCGCCGCCGGACAGCGTGCCGGCGGGCCGGTCGAGCGAGAGGTAGCCGAGACCGATCTGGGTGAACGAGTCGAGCAGGTGCTGCAGCCCGCTGACCAGCGGGGCGATGCCGGGCTCCTCGAGGTCGCGCATCCACTCCGCCAGGTCGCTGATCTGCATCTGGCACAGCTCGGCGATGTTCTTGCCGCGCACCGTCGCCGACAGCGCCTCCTGCGTGAGCCGGGTGCCCTCGCAGTCCGGGCAGGTGGTGAAGGTGACCGCCCGCTCCACGAACCGGCGCACGTGCGGCTGCAGGGCCTCCACGTCCTTGGACAGCATGGACTTCTGGATCTTCGGGATCACGCCCTCGTAGGTGAGGTTGATCCCCTCCACCTTGATCTTGGTCGGGGCTGCGTGGAGGAGCTTCTCGAGCTCCTTCTTGGTGTAGGAGCCGATCGGCTTGTCCATGGGCAGACCCGCGCCGGCGAAGATCCGCCCGTACCAGCCGTCCATGCTGTAGCCGGGCACGGTGAGCGCGCCCTCGGCCAGCGACTTCGACGCGTCGTAGACCGCGGTCAGGTCGACGTCGTTCACGCTGCCCATGCCCTCGCACCGCGGGCACATGCCGCCCTGGTACACGGCGTTCTGGACGACGCTCTTCTCCTCGCGTCCGCCCGCCTTCTCCGTCTTCATCACCCCGCTCGCCACCCGGGTCGGGATGTTGAAGGCGAACGCCGACGGCGGGCCGACGTACGGCTTCCCGACCCGGCTGAACAGGATCCGGAGCATCGCGTTGGCGTCGGTGGCCGTGCCGACCGTCGAGCGCGGGTTGGCGCCCATCCGCTCCTGGTCGACGATGATCGCGGTCGTGAGGCCTTCGAGCCGGTCGACCTCCGGCCGGGCCAGCGACGGCATGAACCCCTGCAGGAACGCGCTGTAGGTCTCGTTGATCAGCCGCTGCGACTCCGCCGCGATCGTCGCGAAGACCAGCGAGCTCTTGCCCGACCCCGAGACGCCCGTGAACGCCGTGAGCCGGCGCTTGGGGATCTCGACGGTGAGGTCCCGGAGGTTGTTGACGCGGGCGCCGTGGACGCGGATCAGGTCGTGGCTGTCGGCGGGCTGGGTCATGCGGGGCCCCTCCCCTGGCTCGGACGGGTGCTGCCGGTCACGGCCGCGATCGTGCCACACGACGCAGCGTGGCGGGACGGCTCGCGACGTCCGTGGCAGGAGGTGCTACGAAGAGGGCATGACGACCTCCGCGACCTCCCCGGCCCACGACGTGGCCGCCGTCCGCGCCCACTACCCCTCCCTCGCCGGCGGCGAGGCCTTCTTCGACGGGCCCGGTGGCACCCAGGTGCCGCGGGCGGTGGTCGACGCGGTCGCGGCCACGCTGGCCAGCCCGCTCTCCAACCGGGGACCGCTGAGCCGGCCCCAGCGCGCCGCCGAGGAGGTCGTGGCCGGCTGCCGCGCCGCGCTGGCGGACCTGCTCGCGGCGGAGCCGGACGGCGTCGTCCTCGGCCGCAGCATGACCGCCCTGACCTACGACCTCGCGCGCACCCTGGCCCGCACCTGGTCCCCCGGCGACGAGGTCGTCGTGAGCCGGCTCGACCACGACGCGAACGTCCGGCCCTGGGTGCAGGCAGCCGCCGCGGTCGGCGCGACCGTGCGGTGGGCCGACTTCGACCCCGACACCGGCGAGCTGCGGCCCGAGCACCTCGCGGAGGTGCTCTCCGACCGCACCCGGCTGGTGGCGGTGACGGCCGCGTCCAACGTGCTCGGCACGCTGCCCGACGTCCCGACCCTCGCCGCGCTGGCCCACGAGGCGGGCGCCCTGGTCCACGTCGACGGCGTCCACCACGCCGCCCACGTGCTGCCCGACCTGGCCGGCAGCGGCGCCGACTTCTACGCCTGCTCCCCCTACAAGTTCGGCGGGCCGCACCTCGGAGTGCTGGCCGCGGACCCTGCCCTCCTCGAGCGGCTCCACCCCGACAAGCTGGTGCCGTCGCCCGACCGGGTGCCCGAGCGCTTCGAGCTCGGCACCTTGCCCTACGAGCAGCTGGCCGGCGTCACCGCCGCGGTGGACTTCCTGGCGGGGATCGACCCCGCGGCCGCGGCGGACCGACGCACGGCCCTGGCCGGGACGTACGCCGCCCTCGAGGCCCACGAGGCGGTGCTCGGCGCCCGGATCGAGGCGGCGCTGACGGCGCGCGCCGACACCACCGTCTGGTCCCGGGCCGCCGAGCGGACCTCGACCCTGTACGTCTCCTTCCACGCCCACGAGCCGGCGGCCGTCCACGCCTTCCTCGGCGAGCGGGGCGTCAGCGTCTCCTCCGGCACCTGCTACGCGTGGGAGCCCTGCCAGCGGCTGGGCCTCGGCCCGACCGGCGCCGTGCGCTTCGGGCTCGCCCCCTACACCGACGACGGCGACGTCGACCGGCTGCTCGAGGCGCTGGCCGAGCTCGACGGATAGCCGAGGGCCGGGCTCAGCGCTGCTCGACCAGCGACTTCTGGAACCACCGCACGTCGCACCACCGGCCGTGCTTGAAGCCCACCTCCCGGAAGATCCCGACCTCCTCGAACCCCAGACGGCGGTGCAGCCGCTCGCTCGCGTCGTTGGGCATCGTCGCCCCCGCCACGGCGACCCGCATGCCGGCGTCCCGCATCCGCTCGAGCAGGCGTGCGTACAGCAGGCTCCCGACGCCCCCGCCGCGCGCGTCGGCGTCCACGTAGACGCTGACCTCGCAGCTGTGACGGTAGGCCGGGCGGGCGCGGAACGCGCCGCCGTAGGCGTAGCCGACGAGGCGCCCCTCCCGCTCCGCGACGAGCCACGCGTGACGCTGCTGGGCAGCCGCGATCCGGGCGGTCATCTCCCCCGCGTCCGGCGGCTGCTCCTCGAAGCTGACGGTGGTGCCCACGACGTACGGCGCGTAGAGGGCTGCGCAGGCAGCGCCGTCGGCGGGGGTGGCGTCCCTGACCGTGGGGCCGCCGCCGGTGGGATCCGGGACCACGGTCGCAGGCTATCCGTTCCTCCGTCCGGACGGCGCGGCCCCCGTCCGGGTCATGGCCGGCTAGTCCCCTCTAGTCAACTTCCGGCGGGTCTGCCACGCAGGGGCGCTCCGCGCTCCTACGGTGAGTACGTCCACCCCCCGAGGACGCCGTCGAAGAAGGTCGTAGAGCCATGTGGGACACCGTCGAGACCAGTCACCGATCCGGTAGCGGATCCGCCTCCGAGCACCTCTCCCACGACCTGCCCTGCCGGCGGTGCGGGCACGCGGTGCACACCTATCTCGCGTGCTCCGACACGTGCGCCTGCGTCCCGGTCGGCATGCCGGGCCAGCTCGTCGGCTGACCCCTCTCCCCTGCTCCGTCCCCGGGCCCCCGTCCCGCGGCTCAGCGGCCGGGCGGGTCGATCCCGACCTCGGCCACGGTCCGCAGCACCGGGGACTGCGTGGGGCGGCCCTCGACGTCCCCGGCGTGCCACCGCAGGTCCAGGCCCCCCGCGGGCCGCACCTCGAGCACGGCGAGGTTGTTGTCGTACCAGGGGCCGCGCTCGATCCGCCATGCCAGCGGCGGGGGCGCCACCTTGGCCCGCGTCGCCAGCCGGCCCATGACCCGCCCCAGCCGGGGTCGGGTGCCCCAGGTGGTCACGCGCTGCATGGCCGCCGGCAGCGGGTTGCGGATGGGCGAGCACACGGCCTGCACGATCCGGCTCGTCGCCCTCGTCCCGGTGACCTCGGGGTCGGGCCAGGCAGTGCTGACATAGCTGTGATGGACGTCGCCCGAGAGGAACGTGACCGTCTGCGGCGCCTCGCCCCGGGCGCCGGAGGCCACCTCGAGCACCAGGCCGGCGACCTCCTGGAAGCCCTGCTGGAAGGCGCCCCAGTGCTCCAGGTCGACCGCCTGGCGCAGCCGCTCGCCGACCCAGGCACCGGCCCTGCCCCACACCCCGTCGCACATGGCCTCGTTGAAGGCCTCGGCGTGGTGCAGTCCGGGCGCCATGAGGAAGGGCAGCGAGGTCCCGATCAGGAGGTGATCGAACCCACCCTGCATCCGGCCGTCGAGCCACTCCATCTCGGTGGCGTCGATGATCGAGCGCTGCTCCGGCTCCAGCACCCGGGCTGCGCGCGAGTCCAGGACCACGAGTCTGACCTGGTCACCGAAGTCGCGTGAGTAGCTCCACCGGTAGGCGTCGGCGTGCTGGTCGGTGCGGTCGGCGAAGGCGTCGATCTCGGCGGTGAGGTCGAGCTCACCGGGTCCCTCGTGGGACACCACCCGCTGCCAGAGCGGGTCCTGTGCCCGCTCGGCCGGACCGAGGTTGCCCAGGTGCTGGTAGACCCAGTACGAGGCGAGGCCGCCGACGATCCGGTCGTGCCACCAGTCGGTGGCCTCCATCTGGCGGCGCCACGTCCAGCTCGTGTTCCAGTCGTCGCGGATGTCGTGGTCGTCGAAGATCATGGCGCTCGGCAGCGTCGAGAGCAGCCACCGGTTCGCGGGGTCGGACCACGCGAGGGCGTAGAGGTGGGCGTACTCCTCGTAGTCCTTGATCTCCTCGCCCGGCGGCTCCTCCAGGCTCCGCCTCGCGGCGATGAAGTCGCGCATCTCCTCGGTCGTCTCGTCCGCGTAGACCTGGTCCCCGAGCAGCAGCACCAGGTCGGGCCACCGCTCGCTGCGGTCCGAGGCCATGTGCAGGGCGTAGGAGCGCAACGCGTCGACCCCGAAGGTCTCGGTGCCGTCGCGGTCGTGCGGCACGCTGACCCGGCACGACCCGAACGCCAGCCGCAGCGGCTTGCCGGGCTCGAGGGTGGGCACCACCGAGGGCGGGAAGGCCGAGTCCGGCTCCGGCCACACCTGCTGCTCGCCGAGGTGCACCTGGTACGCCGTGTGGGTGCCCGGCTCGAGCCCGGTCAGCTCCACCAGCGCGTAGTGGTGGCCGTGGACCGCGAACGTGGCCGCGCGTGCCTCGTGCTCGCCGGCCCGCACGGTGACCGTGTCGGGACCGTCGGTCTCGACCCAGACCGCGGCGCAGTCGTGGCCGACGTACCGCAGCAGCGGACCCAGGACCAGGGCGGTCATGGCCGGAGCAGGACCTTGATCGCGCGGCGCTCGTCCATCGCCCGGTAGCCCTCGGCCACCTCTGTCAGCGGCAGCGTGAGGTCGAAGACCCGGCCGGGGTCGATGGCGCCGGTGAGCACCAGGTCGAGCAGCTCGGGGAGGTAGCGGCGGACCGGCGCGATGCCGCCCGCGAGCCCGACGTTCTTCTGGAACATCCGGCGCACCGGCAGCTCGACGCCGTGCGGCACGCCGACGAAGCCGACGGTGGAGCCCGGGCGCGCGATCGCGAAGGCCGTCTCCATCGACGCACCGGTGCCCACGCACTCCAGCACCGAGTCGGCGCCGATCCCGTCGGTCAGCTCCAGGACGCGGGCCTCGCCCTCCTCCCCCCGCTCGGCGACGACGTCGGTGGCGCCGAACGCCCGGGCGAGCTCCTGCCGGGGCGCGTGGCGGGACATGGCGACGATCCGCTCGGCCCCGAGCTGCTGGGCCGCGATCACGGCGCACAGGCCGACCGCGCCGTCGCCGACCACGACCGCCGTACCGCCCTTGCTGACGCCGGCGGAGACGGCGGCGTGCCAGCCGGTGGCCATGACGTCGGAGAGCGAGAGCAGCGACGGGATCAAGGCCTCGTCGGGCATCCCGTCGGTCTTCACCAGGCTGCCGTCGGCATGGGTGACGTGGCTGAACTCCGCCTGACCGCTCTCGGTCCAGCCCTGCTCGGCGCAGGCCGACTGCGCACCGTGGCGGCAGTGGGCGCAGGTGTTGTCGCAGTGGACGAACGGGACGACGACGAAGTCACCCTCGGTGAAGTCTCGGACCTCGCTGCCGACCTCACGCACCACCCCGACGCACTCGTGGCCGATGGTGGAGCCGGCATCGACGGGGTTCTCCCCCCGGTAGGGCCACAGGTCCGAGCCGCAGATGCATCCGGCCACCACCTCCACGATCGCGTCGGTGGCGGCGGAGACGGTCGGGACGGGGACGTCGGAGAGCCGGATGTCCCGGGCCCCGTGGATGGTGGTGGCACGCATGTCCGCCATCCTTGCAGGCACGCCGGTGCCTCCGGGCGGTCCGCCGCGACGATGGTTGCGCTATCTCACAGGTGAGATAACGTGGCCGGCATGACCGAGGACTACAAGGGCCGCATCGGCAACCTGATCCGTGACGCCCGCAAGCACCGCGGGCTCACCCAGCAGCAGCTGGCTGACCGCCTGTCCACGAGCCAGTCTGCCATCAACCGGATCGAGAAGGGGCACCAGAACCTCTCCCTGGAGATGCTCGCCCGGATCGGCTCCGCCCTGGACTCCGAGATCGTCGCGCTCGGCGCCGGGCCCACGCACCTGCGGGTCACCGGCCCCACGACGCTGTCGGGCACGATCGAGGTGAAGACCTCCAAGAACGCCGGCGTCGCGCTGCTGTGCGCCTCGCTGCTCAACCGGGGTCGCACCACGCTGCGCAAGGTCGCACGGATCGAGGAGGTCAACCGGCTGCTCGAGGTGCTCGACAGCCTCGGCGTCCAGACCCGCTGGCTCAACGACGACAACGACCTCGAGATCATCCCCCCGGCCGAGCTCGACCTCGACAACATCGACGAGGAGGCCGCCCGGCGCACCCGCTCGGTGATCATGTTCCTCGGCCCGCTGCTCCACCGCCGCGCCAGCTTCGAGCTCCCCTACGCGGGCGGCTGCAACCTCGGCACCCGCACCGTCGAGCCGCACATGTCCGCGCTGCGGCCCTTCGGGCTCGAGGTCAAGGCCACCGAGGGCAGCTACCACGCCGAGGTCGACCGCCGGGTCTCCCCCCGCCGTCCGATCGTGCTCACCGAGCGCGGCGACACGGTCACCGAGAACGCGCTCATGGCGGCCGCGCTCCACCCCGGCACCACCGTGATCCGCAACGCCTCGTCCAACTACATGGTCCAGGACCTCTGCTTCTTCCTGCAGCGGCTCGGCGTCGAGGTGCAGGGCATCGGCACCACCACGCTCACCGTCACCGGCCGGGAGCAGATCGACCTCGAGGTCGACTACGCCCCCAGCGAGGACCCGATCGAGGCGATGTCGCTGCTGGCGGCGGCGATCGTGACCGGCTCGGAGATCACCATCGAGCGGGTGCCGATCGAGTTCCTCGAGATCGAGCTGGCCCTGCTGGAGGAGATGGGCCTCCAGTACACCCGCTCGGAGGAGTACGTGGCCCGCAACGGCCACACCCGGTTGATCGACCTCACCACCCACGCCAGCGTCCTGCACGCGCCGCTGGACAAGATCCACCCGATGCCGTTCCCCGGGCTCAACATCGACAACCTGCCGTTCTTCGCGGTCATCGCCGCCGTGGCCCAGGGCCAGACGCTGATCCACGACTGGGTCTACGAGAACCGCGCGATCTACCTCACCGACCTCAACAAGCTCGGTGGCCGGGTCAAGCTGCTCGACCCGCACCGGGTGATGGTCGAGGGCCCCAGCAGCTTCACCGGCACCGAGATGATGTGCCCGCCGGCGCTGCGTCCGGCCGTGGTCCTGCTGCTCGCGATGCTCGCGGCCAAGGGCACCTCCGTGCTCCGCTCGACCTACGTCATCCACCGCGGCTACGAGGACCTCGCGGAGCGGCTCAACCTGCTCGGCGCCCAGATCGAGACCTTCCGCGACATCTGAGCCGGCGGCCGCGAGCCCGGCTCAGCGGAAGAGCGTCTCCACCCACGCGCGCGGCGGCGGCTTGGCGGCCGGCGGCGCGGTCATGTCCGGGGTGATCCGGGGCAGCGGTGCCGTGTGCTGACCCGCGTTGCGGTGCCAGTCGGTCTCGGCCTCGATCAGGTTGCCCAGCTCGATCCGTTCGAGGAACACGCCGTGCCCGTCGGGGCAGCTGTTCACCCGGCCGGACCCGAGGGTCTTGCTGTCCATCTCCTGGTCGCAACGGGGGCAGGTCATGGCGTCCATGTCGCGACGGTACTCCCCGGGCCCCACGTCCACACCCCGGCTCGCGGTGGATACTGCCGCTCGTGACGCAGCCCACGCGCCCGGGCACGGGCTTCCCCTTCCTCGACCGCTCCCCTCCCCCGCTGGCCTTCGCCCACCGCGGCGGGGCCGCGCATCCCGACCTGGTGGGCCTGGAGAACACGCTGGCGGCGTTCCGGCACGCCCATGCGCTCGGCTACGACCACCTCGAGACCGACGTCCACCTCACCCGGGACGGCGTCCTGCTCGCCTTCCACGACAGCGTGCTGGACCGGGTGACCGACCTGCGCGGCGCGCTCGAGGACCTGACGTACGCCGAGGTGGCGCGCGCGCGGATCGGCGGCCGGGAGGTGGTGCCGACGCTGCCGATGCTGCTCGAGGCGCTGCCCGGCGCCTGCTTCAACGTCGACCTCAAGTCCGACGCGACCGTCGACGCACTCGCCGACCTCGTGGCCGAGCGCGCACTGCACGACCGGCTGCTCGTGGGGTCCTTCTCCCACCGGCGGCTCGCCCGCTTCCGACGGCTCACCGGCGGCCGGGTGGCCACCTCGGCCAGCCCGCTGGAGGTGGTGGTGTGGCTGCTGCTCCCGGCCCGCCTCGCCCAGCGGGTCTCCGGCCGGTTCGCCGCCTTCCAGGTCCCCCACCGCAGCGGCCCGCTGACCGTGACCGGGCGGCGGTTGGTGCGGCGGGCGCACGCCGCAGGCAAGCACGTGCACTCATGGACGATCGACGAGCCGGCCGAGATGATCGAGCTGCTGGACCGTGGTGTCGACGGACTGATGACCGACCGCACCGACATACTCAAGGACGTGCTCGCCTCCCGCGGGCAGTGGAGGGGACGACCATGAGCACACCGCCCGGCATCGCCGACCTCGAGCCCCTCCACCGCGCCCGCGAGCAGCGCGCCTGGTCGTTCTACGACTGGGCGAACAGCGCCTTCTCCACGACCGTCGCGGGTGTCCTCTTCGGCCCCTACCTGATCGCGATCGCCAAGAACGACGCCGGAGCGGACGGCCGGGTCGGCTTCCTCGGGCTCGAGCTGCTGCCGGGTTCGCTGCCGGCGCTCGTGGTCCCGATCTCCACGGTCATCTCGGCGTTCCTGCTCCCGCTGCTCGGCGCCGTCGCCGACCGCACCGAGCGCAAGAAGGACCTGCTGGCAGGCTTCGCCTGGGCCGGCGCTGCGTTCACCGCACTGCTGTTCTTCATGACCGGCGACAACTGGCAGCTCGGGATCGTGGCGTTCATCCTCGCCAACCTGTGCTTCGGGGCCTCGGCGGTCTTCAACGACGCGATCCTGCCGCTGATCTCCACCGAGGAGGAGCGCGACCGGGTCTCCTCGCGCGGCTGGGCCTACGGGTACGCCGGCGGCGGGCTGCTGCTGGCCCTGAACTTCGTCGTCGTCAGCGCCCCGGAGACCTTCGGCATGGACGAGGCGCTGGCGGTCCGGGTCAGCCTGCTCTCGGCCGCGGTGTGGTGGGCGGGGTTCACCTTCATCCCCTGGCGCGGGATCCGCAACCGGCCCCCGGTCGACGTGGCCGTGGTCGAGGGCGGGGTCCTGCAGCGCAGCTTCGGACAGCTGTGGGTGACGCTGAAGGACCTGCGCAACTACCCGGTGGCCCTGACCTTCCTGCTCGCCTACCTGTTCTTCAACGACGGCATCCAGACGGTGATCGGCCAGGCCTCGGTCTACGGCGTCGAGGAGCTCGGGTTCGAGACCGGGTTCGTGCTCGGCACCTACCTGCTGGTCCAGTTCGTCGCCGTCGGCGGGGCCATCGGGTTCGGCCGACTGGCGGGCCAGATCGGCGCGCAGCGCACGATCCTCGCCGGTCTGGTGGTGTGGATGCTGATCGTCACCTCCGCACTGTTCCTGCCCGAGCAGTCCCCGGGCCCGTTCCTGGCGCTCGGGGTCGCCATCGGGGTGGTCCTCGGCGGCACCCAGGCGCTGGCCCGGTCCTACTTCTCGCTGTTCATCCCCCGGGGCCGGGAGGCGGAGTACTTCAGCCTCTACCACGCGATGGACCGGGGGACGTCCTGGTTCGGCAGCATCGTGTTCTTCCTGGTCTACAACGCCACCGAGTCCTACCGTCCCGCCCTGTTCGCCCTCGTCGTCTTCTTCGTCATCGGTGCGGTGCTGCTGGCCCGGGTCGACACCGCGCGCGGCATCCGGGAGGCTGGGAACACGGCCCCCAGCACCCTCTGAGACCTGTGACCCGGGACACCCACCCGGCGGGGTGGGGCGGGCCAGCACGATTCAAGGGAATCTTGAGATGCCCCGTACCGTTGTAGGCAAGGACGACGCACCACGTCGTCCACCGGTCGCGGAGATCATCACTCCCCATGGCGACCGGCCGACGGGGGTAACGCAATCTGAGGAGGTGGCTCATGGCGGAGCGCACACTGCGAGGTGCCCGGCTCGGGGGCCAGAGTTTCGAGGACGAGCGCGGCATCGAGTTCGCCGCGCGCCAGCAGGCCGGCTACCGCTGCGAGCGGGGTCACGAGTTCGAGATCACGATGTCGGTCGAGGCCGACGTCCCGGCGACGTGGGAGTGCCCGCGCTGCGGCGCAGCGTCGCTGTCGACCTCCGGCATCGTTCCCGAGGAGAAGGCCGAGAAGCCGGCTCGCACCCACTGGGACATGCTGCTCGAGCGCCGTTCGGAGAAGGAGCTCGAGGACATCCTCAAGGAGCGCCTCGACCTGCTCCGCGGTGGCGAGATCGGCCCCGCCCACCTGCACCGCGCGTCGGCCCGGAAGAAGAAGGTCGGCTGAGCCGAGGCTCCGCCGACACCTCGCTCAGGGGTCGTCGACCACCTCGCCCCGGACCACGGGACCATCCGTGGGGCCGGGGTTCGGTGCATTTCGGGGCCCAGTCGGCGGCGGGCCGGCGGCGAGCAGCCGCCGGGACACCACCCCGGTGAGCAGCCGGCGCGCGACCGGGCGCGTGAACGGCAGGATCAGCAGCACCCCCAGGGCGTCGGTCACGAAGCCCGGGGTCAGCATCAGCGTGCCGCCGACCAGGATCAGTCCGCCATCGGCCAGCTCGCGGGCGGGCATCCGGCCGGTGCGCAGCGCGTCGGTGAGCGCTCGCCAGGCCCGGCCGCCCTCCCGGCGGACCAGCACCGCCCCGAGCACGCTCATCACCGCCAGCAGCAGGATCGTCCACCAGGCGCCGATCACCTGGCCGACCTGGACGAGCACGTAGATCTCCAGCAGCGGCACTCCGACGAAGGCGAGCACCAGCACCAGCCGCAGTCCGGGTCCGCGGCTCACGGTCGGCCCCGCCCGGAGCGGTCGAGCAGCCCGCCGAGCCGCTGGCGCAGCTGGTCGCGGCGCTCACGCAACCCCCATGCCGTGATCCGGCGCAGCGACTCCCAGGCGACGGCCCCGGTCATCTTGGAGTCGCCGCGGGTCCGCTCGACGAACTCGATCGGCACCTCGCGCACGGCCAGCCCGCTGCGGACGGTGCGGGTGGCGAGATCGGTCTGGAACACGTAGCCGGTGGAGCGCACGGAGTCGAGGTCGATCTTCTCCAGCGTCGTGCGGTGGAAGAGCCGGAAGCCGGCGGTCGCGTCGCGCACGTCGATGCCGAGCAGCAGCCGGACGTAGCGGTTGCCCCCGCGGGACAGCGCCTCCCGCCGGCGTGGCCAGTTGACCACCGAGCCGCCCGGGACCCACCGGGAGCCGATCACGAGGTCGGCATCCGGCAACGCCTCCAGCAGCCGGTGCAGCTGCTCGGGCTGGTGGGAGCCGTCGGCGTCCATCTCCCCGATCACGTCGTAGCCGGCGTCGAGCGCCCAGCGGAAGCCGTGGAGGTACGCCGCGCCGAGGCCCCCCTTGGCGGTGCGGTGCAGCACGTGGACCCGCGGGTCGGCGGCGGCCAGCTCGTCGGCGAGCACCCCCGTCCCGTCGGGTGAGGAGTCGTCGACCACGAGCACGTCGAGGTCCGGCTCGGCGGCGTGCAGCCGGCCCAGGATCCAGGCGAGGTTGTCACGCTCGTTGTAGGTCGGGACGACCATCACGGTCCGTCCCAGCGGCTCGCGCCCGCTCATCGCCCACCTCCTTCCCGGGGTGCGCTCGACGATACGCGAGCAGGACCAGCGCGAGGCCGAGGACGGTGAGGGCCAGGGCCGCCCGCCCGGGCCAGGGCCCCATCCGCACGGCCGGCGTGAGCGCGTCGCTCAGCACGACCTGGTCCTCGAGCACGGCGCGGGTGCGGGTGTCGGCCCGCTGCAGCACCGTCCCGTCGGGGGCGATGATCCCCGAGACGCCGTTGGTGGCGGCCACGAGCACGCCACGGCCGGTCTCGATCGCCCGGAGCCGGGTGATCTCGAACTGCTGGTCGATCTGGTGGGTGTGGATGAACATCGCGTTGCTGGTCTGCACGACCACGAGCTCGCCGCCGGCCGCGACCTGCTCGTGGATGCCGTCGTCGTAGGCCACGTCGAAACAGATCGCCGCCGCGAGCTCGGTGCCGTCGATCGTGAGCGGCTCGGCCCGGGTGCCGCTCTTCATGTCGCGCGGGATCAGGGCGAGCTTGCCGAAGGTGGACCCGAAGACACCGCGCCAGGGGATGTACTCGCCGAACGGGACCGGGTGGCGCTTGGTGTAGCGGTCGCCGGCCCCGGTCTCGGGATCCCAGACGATGCCCTGGTTGAGGACGTGCTCCTCGCCGCCGTCGACCATCGCCCCCACCAGGATCGGAACCCCGATCGCCCGGCTGGCCGTGAGGATCCCGGCGTTGACCGGCGGGTCGGCGAACGGGTCGGAGGCGGTGGAGTTCTCCGGCCAGACCACGAAGTCGGGACGCTCTGCCTCCCCGGCCCGGATCCGGGCCGCCAGCTCCACGGTCGCGTCCACGTGGTTGAGGGTCACCTGCAACGGGTCGAGCAGGATGTTGCTGCCGTCGCCGGGCACGTCGCCCTGCACGACCGCGACGCTGCGCTCCCCCACCGGCGCCGGCTGGTAGGGCGCCAGGGCCGGCAGCAGAGAGAGGGCGGCGACGGCTGCGGCACCGGCCACCAGCGGCAGCCGGCGACGCCCGTCGGGGACGACCAGCCCGGCGAGCACGACCCCCAGCAGGGCCAGCAGGAACGAGACCCCGGTCATGCCCCACCACGGCAGCCCCTGCTGCCAGGGCGTCCCGGCCACGGCGTACGCCAGCCGGCCCCAGGGCATGCCGCTGAAGGGCCAGCCCGAGCGGATCGTCTCGGCCGCGACCCAGGCCGCAGCCACCCACACCGGGCCGCCCCGTAGCCGCAGCAGCGAGGGCGTCACCGCACCGAGCGGGGCGAGGAACACCGCCTGCAGCGAGGCGAGGGCCAGCCAGGCGTCCGGACCGACCACCCGCATCCAGAACAGCAGCACGAACTGGAAGCCGATGCCGAAGGCCAGACCCGGGAGCCAGGCCCGCCGGGCGGGGAGGCCGCGCACGCACAGCACGAAGCCGGCGACGCCGAGCGGGAGGAGGACCGCGAGCCCCACGGGCTCGAACGCCTGCGCCAGCACGGCTCCGGCGAGCAGGGCGCAACCGGTCCTCAGGAGCACAGGGTCACGCTACCCGGCGCCCGGGCAGCGGCCGTGGCAGGGCGGAGGGGTCCACCGTGTCCTTCGGGCCGACCCGAGGACGACTGGCTGCCGCACTCGAGAAGTTGTCTAGGGAACCGGTAGACCCCTCCACGCCCGCCCACACGGGGCCGACCGGCCTGCGCGGATCACGTCCGCTGGTGCTGGTGAGCCACCGCGGATGCGACCACTCGAACGCCGGTCCACCCGACGTGACCTGCCAGGGCGAACACCGAGCACCCTCGTCGCGGACCCCGCTGCTGTCAACCCACGGCTGACCTGCGGCAACGCCCGTTCTCGCAGGTCAGCGCCGGGGCCGGGGCCGCGATCCGGGACAGCAAAATCTGCTGGTCGCGGCGTGTCGCGCGGCGACACACCGAGGGTGGTCACCGAGCTCAGCCCGGGACCACCACCGTCCCGGTCGCCGTGGTCGCCAGCAGCGGGTCGGCGAGGACCTGCGCGGCCCCCGGCCGCTCGGCCGTGGCAGAGCCGCGGGCCACCACGCGCACCTCGAAGGACAGCTCGCGGGAGCGGGTGCCGACCCGGGTCACCTCGCAGCTGACCTCCAGCACGTCGCCGGCCCGGACGGGCTCGCGGAACTGCACGTCGGCGTAGGAGGCGAAGAGGCCCTCGTCGCCGTCGGTGACGATGCACATCTCGGTGGCGACGTCGCCGAACAGGCCGAGGCTGTAGGCGCCGTCGACCAGGTTCCCGGCGTAGTGGGCGTGGGAGTAGGGGACGTAGCGACGGTGGACGACGCGCATCCCCAGCCTCGCCCCGTCGGGGGTCGAGCCGGTCGAGGCCATCACGAGGCCTTCCTGGTCGGGGTGCCGGCGCGGCCGGTCATCCGGTGGACGATGAACGAGGCCACCTCGCCGGGCGTGGTGCCGCGGCTGAAGACGCGGTCGACGCCGAGGTCCTCGGCCATGGCCTCGTCGAAACGCGGCCCACCGACGACCAGGAGCGGTCGCCGCGCCGCGGGGTAGGCCTCGCGGAAGGCCGCCGACATCTCACGGGTGTTGAACAGGTGGGCGTCGCGCTGGGTGACGACCTGGGAGACGAGCACGGCGTCGGCCTTCTCGGCCAGCGCCCGCTCGACCAGCTGCGGGACGGAGACCTGGGCCCCGAGGTTCACGACCTTGACCTCGCGGTAGTACTCCAGGCCCTTCTCCCCCGCGAACCCCTTGATGTTGAGGATCGCGTCGATCCCGACGGTGTGGGCGTCGGTGCCGATGCAGGCGCCCACCACGACCATCCGGCGGCGCAGCGAGCGCTTGATGGCGGCGTTGGCCTCCTTCGGAGTCAGCAGCGGGTAGTCGCGCTCGACGACCTGCACCAGGCTGGGGTCGACGAGGTGGTTGACGCGGCCGTAGACGACGAAGAACGTGAAGCCCTCCCCCATCGGCTTGCTGTGCACGACCAGCGCGGGGTCCATGCCCATCTTGTTGGCGAGCTGGACGGCTGCGCCGTCGGCGACCTTGGAGTGCGCGATCGGCAGCGTGAAGGACAGCTGCACCATCCCGTCGCCGGTGGTGTCGCCGTACGGCCGGATCGGGCCCGTCATCACTTCTCCTCCAGGATCTCGGTCGCGGGGTTGTAGTAGTCGCGAGCCTTGCGGGCGACGCCGTCGAGCCCTCGGCCACCGTCGGAGGGCCGCTTCATGAGGCCGAAGGTGCCGTCGGCGATCGCGTCGAGCAGCCCGTTGTCGTGACCGCGGATGTCCTCCAGCAGCTCGATGCTCTCGCCCAGCACCTGGCGGGCGCGCTGCTCGATGAAGCCGCCCGGTGCCGGGCGGAAGTCCTCGTGCAGGTTGCCCGCGGCGTTCATGACGTAGCGGACGTTCTGCAGCGCCAGGTCGCGGTCGGAGAGCCACGGCGTCACCACGGCCTCGGTCATCATCCCGACCAGCAGGATGCTCTGGTCGGTCAGCGCCCCGACCAGGTTGAAGAAGCCGTCCAGGAGGTAGCCGCGGAACACGTCACCGGTCATGTGGCGGGTCGGCGGCATCCACTTCAGCGGCGCCTTCGGGAACAGGTCGCGCGCCAGCATGGCGTGCGCCAGCTCCATCCGGAACGAGTCGGGCACGTCGGGGTCGATCTCGAAGGCGTGCCCGAGCCCGAGCTGCCAGTCCTCCAGACCGGCCTCCTTCGCGAAGTACTCGTTGAGGAGCTGGCTCGTCGTCACCGTGTGGGCCGCCTCGACCGCGTCGGCGGTGGTGAGGTAGTTGTCCTCGCCGGTGTTGATGATGATGCCCGCGCGGGCGTGGACCTGGCGGCTGAAGCGCTGGTCGACGAAGGTGCGGACCGGGTTGATGTCGCGGAACAGGATCCCGTACATCGAGTCGTTGAGCATCATGTCGAGCCGCTCGAGGCCCGCCAGGGCCGCGATCTCGGGCATGCACAACCCCGAGGCGTAGTTGGTGAGCCGCACGTACCGGCCGAGCTCGCGCGAGGTCTCGTCCAGCGCCGCGCGCATCAGCCGGAAGTTCTCCTGGGTGGCGTAGGTGCCGGCGAAGCCCTCGCGGGTCGCGCCCTCGGGCACGAAGTCGAGCAGCGACTGCCCGGTCGAGCGGATCACCGCGATGACGTCGGCCCCCTCGCGGGCGGCCGCCTGGGCCTGGGGGATGTCCTCGTGGATGTCGCCGGTGGCGACGATGAGGTAGATCCACGGCTTGCGCGGGGCGTCGCCGACCTTGGCGATCAGCCGCTCCCGCTCGGTCCGGCGGCGGTCGATCTGGCGGATGCCGGCGCCCACGGCGCGGCGGGAGGCCGTCGTCGCGCGGGTGGCGTCGCGGCCCTCCGGGAGGGTGAACCGCACCGAGCCGGCACTGGCCTTCTGGGCCAGCGTCAGCAGGTCCTCGGCCTCGCCGCGGCGCAGGGCGTCCCAGACCGGCAGCGCGAGACCGTGCTCGAGGCCCACGTCGGCGCGCACGGCGTCGGCGAGCCGGTTGACCCAGGGCGTGCCGTCGGGGTCGGCCCCGGAGAGCCCGGCCAGCCGCAGCGTCGCTCGCTCGACCGAGACCGTCGTGTGCTTCTTGGCCATCGAGACGACCGGACGGCCGACCGTGCGCGCCAGGGCGCGCGCCTGCTTGACCTGGGCGGCGTCCAGCTCGAGCCGGCCGACAGTGCGGGCGCTCACCGGTTCTCCCCCGCGATCCGGTCCTCGAAGAGACGGCGAACGCCGGCATGACCGCGGAGCAGCTCCAGCGCATAGTCGGCGTGGCCCGGGACGTAGCCGTTCCCGACCAGCATCGTCACGTCCGCGGCCAGCCCCTCCGCGCCGAGTGCGGCAGCGGAGAACGAGGTCGCCATGGAGAAGAAGATGACAGTGCCTCCCTCGGCAGTGGTGAGGATCGCGCCCCCCTCGCAGCCGGGCACGTCCACGCAGACGATCGTGACGTCGGCTGCTCCCCCGGTCGCGGCCACCGCGTCGCGCAGTGCGATCGGGTCGCGGGCATCGGCAATCACGACGGCGTCAGCGAGGCCGGCACCGGTGAGCACGTCGGCCTCGGCCTGGTGGGGCACGACACCGACCACGCGCCCGGCCCCGGCGTCGCGGGCGGCCGCCAGGCTGAGCGAACCGGACTTGCCCGCACCGCCGATCACGGCCACCACCGGCGCGTCGTACTGACGCACGACGCGGGAAGTCAGCGCCGGGGCTCCGCACACGTCCATGACCGCGAGGCTGAGCTCGGGGGCGAGGTCGTCGGGCAGCACCGCCGCGATGGAGCGGCCGAAGAGCACGGCGTAGCCGTCGCACGGGACCTGCTCCCCGGCTCCGTCCCAGCGCTCGAGGCCGTCCTCGATCACCAGCGGGGTCAGGGTCAGCGAGACCAGGGTGGCGACGCGGTCGCCGACCCGGAGGCCGAGCGGGGACTCCTCCCCCACCTCCTCGACGGTCCCGACGAGCATCCCGCCGGAGCCGGTCTCGGGGTTCTGCATCTTGCCCCGCTCCGCCACGATCGCGAGCACCTCGGCGCGCACGGCGTCGCCGTCACCCCCGTGCTTGCGTTCGAGCTGGCGGAACGAGGCGGCGTCGAGGTTCACCCTCTCGACGCGCACGCGCACCTCGTCGGGCCACAGCTCGTGGCGGGCGTCGAGACGCTGGGCGGCCTGCGGGAGGACCGTCCCCTCGTCCAGGACGCGGTGCAGTCCGGTGGGGTCGCTGGCAACTTCTACTCGCACAGGAGCACTCTAACGACAAATATTTCGGCGCGTCATTCGACAGGCCGGATAATTGCCGCCTACGCTGGTCCACATGAGCATCGAGACGGCGATCGGTCTGGAGACCGGCCAGCCCTATCCCTACTCCCGCGTGGAGCTGGTCGAGCCCGACTGGACCCGGTTCCCGGGCTGGAAGGACGTCACGGCCGAGGAGTGGGCGTCGGTGCAGTGGCAGCGCGCGCACTGCGTCAAGAACGTCAAGCAGCTGCGCGAGCTGATGGGCGACCTCCTCGACGAGAGCTTCTACGCCGACCTCGAGCGCGACCAGGCCGAGCGGGCCACCATGTCGATGCTGGTGCCGCCGCAGATGATGAACACCATGGCGCCGGCCGAGGAGCCGCGCGGCGCGGGCTCGCTGACCGACGCCTTCTACGCCGACCCCATCCGGCACTACATGATCCCGGTGCTCTCCGACCGCCGGACCGACTGGTCCTCCCACCCGCACGCCACCCGCGACTCGCTCCACGAGCACGACATGTGGGCCACCGAGGGGCTGACCCACCGCTACCCCACCAAGGTGCTCGCCGAGCTGCTGCCGACGTGCCCGCAGTACTGCGGCCACTGCACCCGGATGGACCTGGTCGGCAACTCCACGCCGACGATCGAGAAGCTGAAGTTCGGCGGCAAGCCGAACGACCGGATCGCCGACATGCTCGACTACCTGCGCCGTACCCCGTCGGTGCGCGACGTCGTGGTCTCCGGCGGCGACGTGGCCAACATGCCGTGGCCCCGGCTGGAGGACTTCCTCACCCGGGTGCTGGAGGTCGAGAACATCCGCGACATCCGGCTCGCCACCAAGGCGCTGATCGGCCTGCCGCAGCACTGGCTGCAGGACGACGTGCGTGCCGGGATGGAGCGGGTCGCCACGATCGCCCGCGAGCGGGGCGTGTCGATCGCCATCCACACCCACACCAACCACGCCAACTCGGTGACGCCGCTGGTGGCCGAGGCGACCCGGGCGATGCTCGACACCGGCATCCGCGACGTCCGCAACCAGGGGGTGCTGCTCAACGGCGTCAACGCCGACCCCCACGCGCTGCTCGACCTGTGCTTCCGGCTGCTCGACGGCGCGCAGATCATGCCCTACTACTTCTACATGTGCGACATGATCCCGTACTCGGAGCACTGGCGGGTCTCGGTCGCCGACGCACAGCGGCTGCAGCACCACATCATGGGCTACCTCCCCGGCTTCGCCACGCCCCGGATCGTGTGCGACGTGCCGTTCGTCGGCAAGCGCTGGGTCCACCAGCTCGCCGACTACGACACCGAGCGCGGCATCTCCTACTGGACCAAGAACTACCGCACCTCCCTCGAGGCCGCCGACCCCGCCGCCCTCGAGCGCACCTACGAGTACTACGACCCGATCCACACCCTCCCCCCCGCCGGCCAGGCCTGGTGGCAGGAGCACGGCCGCCTCGACGAGTCCGCCCTGAAGGCGGCCGAGGTCGCCGAGGCCTCCCGCCGGCTCGCCGCCCTGCAGGCGCACTGAGGCAGGTGTGGTTTCCCCGCCCGGGCGGGGAAACCATGACTTCGTGACGCAAACAAACCGTGCAATGTCACGGACTCGCGCACACAGTCCATGCAGCACCACGCTGCTGGTCGAGCCCTGCTGATCGGTTGTCCACAGCCTGCTGGGGCGCCCGTGTTCGGGGGCCCCGAGGTGGGCACGCTCCCGCCATGGCTTCCGACAACGGCAGAGACCTCACCGGTGCGGTCGTACTGCGGCGCGAGCTGCTCCAGGAGGGCTTCACCGACAACCAGATCCAGGCTCTGGTGCGGCGTGGTCAGCTGCACCGGGTCAGGCACGGTTCATACGTCGACGGCGCCCTGTGGTGCTCGCTCGACGAGCTCGATCGGTACCGGGTGCTGGTCCGTGCCGTGCTGCGTCGAGCCCATCCCTCGGCCGTGGCCACGCACGTCTCGAGCGCCGTCGAGCGCCGGGTCCCGGTCTGGGGCATCCCGCTCGACGAGGTGCACGTGACGCGGACCGATGGTCGGTCCGGGAGACGCGAGGCCGGGATCAGCCACCACCGCGGCGAGCTCGGCGAGGAGCACGTCGAGGTCGTGAACGACATCCGGATCTCCGTCGCCGCTCGGTGTGCCGTCGAGGTCACCACGATGACCACCGTCGAGCCTGCCCTGGTGGCCATCAACGGCCTGATGCACGACGGACACCTCACGCCCGAGCAGCTCTCAGAGCAAGTGGACGCCTTCAAGCACTGGCCCGGCACCCTCACCGCCACCATCGTCCAGCGGTTGGCAGATCCCCGCATCGAGTCCGTGGCGGAGTCACGCACGCTCTTCTTGTGCTGGGACCAGCACCTGCCACGTCCCGAGGTGCAGATCCCGATCCTGGACGAGTTCGGGCACGAGTTCGCCTACACCGACTTCGGATGGCCCGACCGCGGGGTCTTCCTCGAGTTCGACGGGCGCATCAAGTACCAGCAGCACCGCAGGCCGGGCGAGAGCCTCGAGGACTTCGTGATGCGCGAGAAGCGGCGGGAAGAGCGGATCTGTCAGCTCACGGGGTGGGTGTGCATCAGGATCACCTGGGCAGACCTGGCCCACCCCACACGTACGGCCGCACGCATCCGTCGCATCCTCGACTCCCGGCAGCGCCCGGGGGCATGAACCTGGCGGGCGAGTCCATGACTTGGCACGGGATGGTTCCGGTGCAATGTCACTGTTTCCCCGCCCGGGCGGGGAAACCACCACGGGTCTACGTCACCGGCCGGTTCTCGTACGGCGTTGAGAGCACGATGGTGGTGCGGGTGGAGACGTTGGCGGCGGAACGGATCCGGGCGAGGAGGTCCTCGAGGTCCGCGGGGGTGGGGACGCGGACCTTGAGGATGTAGGACTCGTCGCCGGCGACCGACCAGCACGACTCGATGGACTCGATGGCGCGGACCCGATCGGGGTAGTCGTCGGGCTGGGCGGGGTCGATCGGGGTGATGGAGATGAACGCGGTGAGCGGCAGCCCGATCTCGTCGTGGTTGACGGTGGCGCCGTAGCCGGTGATCAGCCCCCGCTGCTCGAGCCGCTTCACCCGCTGGTGGACCGCGGAGGTCGACAGGCCGGTGGACTTGCCGAGGTCGGTGTAGGACATCCGGCCGTCGACCGCGAGCAGCTCGAGGATGCGGCGGTCGGTGGTCTCCAGCGGGGCGGTCGTCACGCGCGCCAGCGTAGTGGGTGGGGCGTGGCAGGATGCGGCTCGTGACCGCCCCCCAGCGCTTGATGCTGCTCGACACGGCCTCGATGTACTTCCGTGCCTTCTTCGGGGTTCCCGAGATCAAGGCGGCGAACGGGACGCCGGTCAACGCCGTGCGCGGCCTGCTCGACTTCATCAGCCGCCTCGTCGGCGACTACCAGCCGACCCACCTGGTGTGCTGCTGGGACAACGACTGGCGCCCGCAGTGGCGCGTCGACCTGATCCCGACGTACAAGGCCCACCGCGTGGTCGCGACCCGCGCCGACCAGCCCGACCTCGAGCAGGTGCCCGACCCGCTCGAGCAGCAGGTGCCGCTCATCCGGGCGGTCCTCGACGCCCTCGGCGTCGCGATCAGCGGCGCCGACGGCTACGAGGCCGACGACGTGATCGGCACCCTGGCCACGGACGCCGGGATGCCCGTCGACGTGGTCACCGGCGACCGCGACCTGTTCCAGCTCGTCGACGACGAGGCCGAGGTGCGGGTGCTCTACATCGCGCGCGGTGTCGGCCGGCACGAGCGGGTCACCAATGCGGTCGTACGCGAGAAGTACGGCGTCGACGCGCACCAGTACGCCGACCTCGCCACCCTGCGGGGCGACGCCTCGGACGGTCTGCCCGGCGTGAAGGGCGTCGGCGACAAGACGGCGGCGACGCTGCTGGACCGGTTCGGGGACATGGCGGGGATCCTGGCGGCCGTGGCGGACCCCGACTCCGACCTCGGACCCAACCCGCGCTCGAAGCTGCGCGACGCCGCCGACTACCTCGCCGTCGCCCCCCAGGTCGTCGCCGTCGCCCGTGACCTCGACCTCGGCGACGTGGCGGCCACCCTGCCGCGCGAGCCCCACGACCCCGAGCTGGTCGCAGCCCTGGCCGAGGAGTTCAACCTCGGCGGCCCGGTGGAGCGACTGCTGGAGACGCTGCGCTCACGTTGACCCACCCTCGTAGCGTGGAGCCATGACTCACATCGCTGTCGTCGGAGGCCACGGCCAGATCGCCCGCCTCCTCCACCCTCGCCTGCTCGACGCCGGCCACCAGCCAGTCGCCCTGGTCCGGAAGAAGGAGCAGGCCGACGCCCTCGAGGCCGAGGGGGTCGAGGCGCGGATGCTCGACATCGAGGCGGATGACGAGGACGGCTTCGCCCGCGCCTTCGAGGGCTGCGGGGCCGTGGTGTTCGCTGCCGGCGGGGGCCCCGACGGCAGCGTCGAGCGCAAGCGCTCCGTCGACCTCGGCGGTTCGCTGAAGTCCGTGGCCGGTGCCCGTGCCGCCGGGATCAGCCGGTTCGTCCAGGTCTCCGCCATCGGCGTCGACCAGCCCCTCCCCGAGGACACCGACCCGGTCTGGCGCGCCTACGCCGAGGCCAAGCGGGACGCCGACACGGCGCTTCGGGACTCCGATCTCGCCTGGACCGTGCTGCGCCCGGGCCGGCTCACCGACGACGCGGCCACCGGGTCGGTCGAGCTGGGCGAGGACGTCTCCCGGGGCGAGGTCTCCCGGGCCGACGTCGCCGCGGTCATCGCGGAGGTGCTGGACGACGACCGGACCGTGGGACGGCAGTGGAACCTGGTCGGCGGCGACGCCTCGGTGAGCGACGCGATCGCCGCCGCCCTGCGGTCCCAGGGGTAGTCCGGCTCCTAGCCGAGGGAGGAGTAGGCGACCACGCCGCGCTTGAGCAGCCGGACCGCCTCCCGGGCGGTGTCCCGGAGGGCCCCGGCCCCCGCGGCGTCGGCGACCTGGCCGGTGAGGTCGAGCAGCTGCTTCATCCAGCGGACGAAGTCGCCGGCCGCCAGGTCGGTGACCGTCAGCACGTCGTCGAGCTCCGCGCCGCGTGCCCACTGGTGCGCCGCCCACGCGAAGCCCAGGTCGGGCTGGCGCAGGAAGTCGAGGCGGTGGTCGCGCTCGAGCTGGTCCAGCTCGCCCCACACCCGGACCATCTGCCCGATCACCTCCCGCACCTCGCCCCCGGGCAGCCGCGGCGATGCGGCGTCGTCGGGTCGCCGGGCCTCGAAGACCAGGATCGACAGCACGCTCGCGAGCCCGGCAGCGTCCAGGCCGTCCCACAACCCACGGCGCAGCGCCTCCGCGGCGACGAGGTCGCTGTCGGAGTACAGCCGTCGGAGGTGGGCTCCCTGCTCGGTGACGGCGTCGCCCTCGAGGTAGCCCAACGCGGTGAGCACCTCGCACACCCGGTCGAACTGTCGGGCGACGGTGTTCGTCCGCCGCTCGATGCGGGCCCGGAGGGTGGCGGCGTCCCGGTCGAGCTTGAACCACCGCTCGGCCCAGCGCGCGTGGTCCTCGCGCTCCGGGCACTGGTGGCAGGGGTGCTCCTTGAGCCGACCCCGCAGCCGGTCGACCCGCTCGTCGCCGGAGGAGGCGTCCGGCTTCTCCCGTCGGGTCGGGGGCGGGGTCAGGTCGTGGGTGCGGCTGCGCAGCGCCGCGACGAGGTCGTTGCGGGCGTGGGCGTTGCGCGCGTTGAAGGACTTCGGCACCCTCAACCGGGTCACCGCCTCGACCGGCGTCGGGAAGTCGATCGCCGCCAGTCGTCGGGCCTGCCGCCCGGCGGTGACGACGAAGGGCCGTGGCTCCTCGCCGGGCCCGCCCCCCGTGCCCGGGTCGATGACGACGGCGAAGCCGGAGAACTTGCCGGTCGGCACGATGATCACGTCGCCGGGACGCAGCCGACGCAACGACTCCACAGCCTCGGAGCGACGGTCGGCCTTGCGCTGCCGGGCGGCGCTCTTCTCGGCCTCCGAGATGTCGCGCCGCAGCCGCGCGTACTCCATGAAGTCACCGAGGTGACAGGTCGCGGCCTCGGCGTACCCGGCGAGGGCGTCGTCGCTCTTGCGCAGCTGGCGGGCGAGCCCGACCACGGCCTTGTCGGCCTGGAACTGGGCGAAGGACTGCTCGAGCAGGTCCCGCGAGCGCGCCCGACCGAACTGGTGGACCAGGTTGACGGCCATGTTGTACGACGGCCGGAAGCTGGACCGCAGCGGGTAGGTGCGGGTCGAGGCCAGGCCGGCCAGCTCCCGCGGGTTCAGCCCCGGCTGCCACAGCACCACTCCGTGGCCCTCGACGTCGAGTCCGCGCCGGCCGGCGCGCCCCGTCAGCTGGGTGTACTCCCCCGGTGACAGGTCGGCGTGGGTCTCGCCGTTCCACTTCGACAGCTTCTCGATCACCACCGTCCGTGCCGGCATGTTGATGCCGAGCGCCAGCGTCTCCGTCGCGAACACCACCTTGCACAGGCCCCGGACGTAGAGCTGCTCCACGACCTGCTTGAACGCGGGGAGCATGCCGGCGTGGTGGGCCGCGACGCCGCGGGTGAGCCCGTCGAGGAAGTCGTGGTAGCCGAGGACGTGCCGGTCCTCGTCGGGGAGGTCGCGGCAGGCGGTCTCGACGTATTCGTAGATCTCGTCGCGCTCCTGCGGCGAGGTCAGCCGGACGTTGGCCGAGAGGCACTGGGTCACTGCCGCGTCACAGCCGACCCGGCTGAAGACGAACACGATCGCCGGCAGCAGGCCCTCGCGGTCGAGACGTTCGATGACGTCGACCCGGCTCGGGATCCAGACCCGACGACCGTTCCCCACCTGCTTGCCGCCGCGGCTGCCGCCGGGTTGTGACCGCCCCCGGGGGGAGCGACGGTCCCGCATCCGGTTGCTCGCCCAGTCGTCCCGGGCCACCCGCTCGAGCTCCCGGTTGACCGGGGTGCCCTCCTTGACGAAGCCAGCCGCCGCGTCGACGTCGGAGTCCGCGAACAGGTCCAGCAGCCGCTTGCCCACCATGACGTGCTGGTAGAGCGGCACCGGGCGCCGCTCCTCCACGATCGTGGTGACGCCACCGCCGCGGACCGTCTGCAGCCACTCGCCGAACTCCTCGGCGTTGGAGACCGTCGCCGAGAGCGACACCAGGGACACCGAGTCGGGCAGGTGGATGATGACCTCCTCCCACACCGCCCCCCGGTCGCGGTCGGCGAGGTAGTGGACCTCGTCCATGACGACGAACCCCAGGCCCAGCAGGGTCCGGGATCCGGCGTAGAGCATGTTGCGCAGCACCTCGGTGGTCATCACGACCACCGGCGCCTCGCCGTTGACGGTGTTGTCGCCGGTGAGCAGGCCGACCTGCTCCGCGCCGTACCGCTCCACGAGGTCGTGGTACTTCTGGTTCGAGAGCGCCTTGATGGGCGTCGTGTAGAAGGCCTTGCGGCCGGTGGCCAGCGCGAGGTGGATCGCGAACTCGCCCACGACCGTCTTGCCGGAACCGGTCGGCGCGGCCACGAGGACCCCGCGGCCGTCCTCGATCTCGCGGCAGGCGCGGACCTGGAAGTCGTCGAGCCCGAACCGGTAGTGACCGGTGAAGTCGGCGAGGACGGGGTACTGGCGGCGCGAGCGGTCGGCGGCGTACGCCGCGGCCGGGGTCAGCTGCTCGTCGGGGGTCTGGTCAGCCAAGGATGCTCAGCGCTCCGGGATCGCACTCGATGGTCAGGGGCAGCGCACCGAACCGCTCGCCGTCGGCGTAGGACACGATCCCCGGGGCGGCGATGGTCACCGAGCGGACCCGGTGGTGCTCGTACTGGGGGTGCGTGACGTGGCTGCCCGTGAACAGCCGGGGGTAGGTGCGCACCAGGCCACCCTTGCTCATCGGCTTGATGATCACGACATCGAGCAGCCCGTCGTCGAGCAGCGCGCCCTCGGTGATGCGCAGACCGCCGCCGAAGGAGGGGCCGTTGCCGACGGCCACGAGCATCGCGTCGAGGCGACGGGTGCGGCCGTCGAGCTCGAGGACGTACGGAATCGGCTGGAAGGTGCGCAGCTCGGCCAGGACGGCGAGGCTGTAGCGCAGCTGGCCCCGCGGCCAGGTCATGTCGTTGGCCCGCTCGTTGACGATCGCGTCGAAGCCGGCGGCGAGCACCGTCACGAACCACCGGGACCCCGACCTCGCCAAGTCGATGCGGCGCGGCGTCGAGGCCACGATCCGGTCCGCCGCGCCCGCGGGATCCTTGCGGGGCACGTCGACGTAGCGGGCCACGTCGTTGCCGGTGCCCGCCGGGATGATGCCGAGGTGGGTGTCGGTGCCGGCCACCGCCTGGACGCCGAGGTGGACCATGCCGTCCCCGCCGCAGACCACCAGCGCCCAGACCCCGTCTGCGACCGCCTCCCGGGCCAGGTCGAGGGCCTGGTCCGCGTCGCTGCCGTGCAGGTCGCGGACGACGAAGCCGGCGTCGCGCAGCCGCGGCAGCGCAGCGGCGCGGGCCGCGGCGCCCCGGCCCTTGCCCGACGTGGGATTCGTCAGCAGGGCGATCTCACGGGGCACGTCGCGAGCCTAGCGGCGCTCCGAACCGATCGTGAGCAGCACCGCGTAGCGGTCCGGCGAGGCGCCGACCGCCTTGGCGAACCGGGCGATCGACTCCAGGACCAGCTCGGCGTCGAAGTCGCGGCCGGGCACGACCAGCGTGAGCGTGCGGCCCTCCTCCACCAGCAGCACCTGGCCGTGGTGCCAGGCCTGGTGGGCCCGGGTGCGGACGTCGTCGGTGGCGACGGGGGCGGGATAGGCCTCGTCGACCGCGAGCAGCGCGCAGGCCAGGTGGTCGCGCGCGCCACGGAAGCTGCCCGTCACCCGGTGCTCGCCGCGCAGGCCCTGGTCGCCCTCCCACACGATGTCGTCGTCGACGAGCCACTCGGGCAGGTCGAAGGGATCGACGTCGGTCATCGTCACAGGGGGGACACCTCGTCAGGGGACAGGCCCGCGTTGACACCGCGGCGGGCACGTCGTCGGTCGTTGTAGCGGGCGATGAGCTCGGAGACGAAGAACAGCAGCACCATCGGCACCGCCATGAACGTCATCGTGAACGGGTCGGCCGACGGGGTCGCGACCGCGGCGAAGATGAAGATGCCGATGATGATCCAGGGACGGTGCTGCCCCAGGCTCTTGCCGGAGACGACCCCGGCGAGGTTGAGCAGCACCACGAACAGCGGGATCTCGAAGGCCAGCCCGAACACCAGGATCGTCCGGGAGAAGAACTGGAGGTACTCGCTGAACTCCACGAGGTTGGTCACGCCCTCGGGGTTGAGACCGATCAGGATCTCCAGCCCCTTCGGCAGCGTGACGTAGCCGAGCACGACCCCGGCCACGAACAGCGGGCCAGCGATGGCGGCGAAGACCCGCGACCAGCGTCGCTCCTGCGGGTGCAGACCGGGCAGGATGAACGCCCAGATCTGGTAGAGCCAGTAGGGGCTGGTACCGATCACGGCCGCGAAGCCGCACAGCTTGAGGTAGAGCATCAGGCCGCCGCCGGCGCCGTTGGTGGTGGCGATGCTGGCGCCGTCGGGCAGCGTCCGCTGGGCGGAGATGTAGGGCCCGTAGACGAGGTCGAAGAGGATGTCGAAGAAGAACAGCGACGCCACGAGGACCGCGAGCATCAGCACCACGGTGCGCAGGATCCGCGCCCGGAGCTCTCGGAGGTGGTCCGAGAGTGCCATCCGCCCGTCGTCACCGACCGGGTGGTGGGGCTTGCCGCGGAAGAGTGCGAGGAGTCGCGGGATCACCAGCGTGCGGAAGGCGGCGGCGGATCAGGCGCGGTGGTCGTCGGTGGTGCGGTCCTGCTGCACGGTCGGCGGCGTGTCCTCGACCGTCGACGTCGGCAGCTGGGCCGGTGGCTCCGGCTGGTCCTGCGCGTCGTCGTCGTCGTCCTTGAGTCCCTTGGTTTCGGCCTTGAAGATGCGCAAGGCCTGGCCGGTCCCGCGTGCCAGGTCCGGCAGCTTGGCAGCGCCGAAGACGAGCACCACGATCGCCAGGATCACCAGCCACTCGGCTCCCTGGGGCATTCCGATCATCAGGTACATCGGGTCCTCACTCGGTGTCGGGGTGTTCGTCGCCATCCTACGCCGCACGCCTAGTAGTTGCTGAGCGCGGCCTGCGCGCGCGCCGCGACCCCCTCGGCCCACGCCACCGGGGCCACGACCGTCGCCTCGGGGGCCAGCCGCAGCACCAGCCGCTCCAGCCACCGGGGATCGGCCACCAGCAGGTCGACCTCGACGCCGCCGCCGGGCTGGGGGCGGGTGTCGCGCACCTGGTAGTACTCGGTGACCCACAGGGCCGACGGGGCGAGCCGCAGGGTGACCTGCTGGGCCCGCTCGTCGAACCCGAACAGGTCCTCGCTGAGGCTCCCCCCGCGCTCCTGCGGCGGCGGAGCCGCCCGGGTGACCGGGGCGTTGAGCACGGTGGCGGCGTGGATCCGGTCGAGCCGGAACAGCCGGTCGTCCTCCGCGCTGTGGCACCAGGCGGCGAGATAGGCGGCCCCGTGGGCGGAGACCACCCCGCGGGGGTCCACGACCCGTTCGGTCTCCTCGTCGCGGGCGGGGACCCAGTAGGTCAGCCGGACCTGCCGGCCCTCGCGCACCGCGCCCTCGAGGTCGGCACGCAGACGCGCCAGGTCGGCCGGCTCGGGCTCGACCCCGGGGTCGATCGGGACCGTACCCGCCCCCGCGGTGGCGGCCTGGAGCCTGGCGAGCGTGCGGTCGACGACCTCACGGGTGTCGGCACCGACCCCGTTGCGCAGCGCCAGCAGGGCCACCATCACGGCGGTGGCCTCGGTGGCGGTCAGCCGCAGCGGGCGGGCGAGGTAGTCGGCGTTGGAGACCCGGATCAGTCCGTCGTTCTCCAGCGAGTCCAGGTCGACGTCGATCAGGTCGTCGGGGTAGCCGCCCGGCAGGCCGCACATGAACAGGACCTTCACGTCGCGCACGACCTGCTCGCCGGGGACGCCGAGGACCGCGGCCGCCTCCTCGACGCTCACCTGGCCGCGACGGTGCAGGTAGGGCACCAGCGTCAGCAGCCGCGCGACCTGCTCGCGTGCGCCGCCGCTCACGGGGTCTCCCCCGCCGCCAGCGCGCTCAGCCGGCGGACGACCCGCTCCCGCAGCTCCACGGGAGCCTCGACCACGACGTCCGGGCCGTGCCCGAGCACGTCGGAGGCGAGGTCCGAGCCGGGGGCGTCCAGGAACAGCCGGTCCCAGCCGCTGCTGCCGTCGGGTCCCTGGACCTCGGTCTCCACCCGGTCGGCGGCGCGCCGCAACCGGTGGCCCGTACCGGTACGGGCCAGCAGCGTCGCCGGGACCGTGGCCACGGGAGCCGGGGCCAGGCGGCGGGCGACGGCGCGGATGTCGACGCCGGCCGGCACCGCGAAGGCACCGGGCTGGCCGACCCGGCGCGCGGCGCCACGCACCCGGGAGAGACGGAAGACCCGCTCGGCCCCGCGGTCGCGGTCCAGCCCCACGGCGTACCACCGCCCCGAGTAGCGGACGACGCCCCAGGGCTCGAGGTGCCGGGTGGCGACCTCGGCGCCGGGTCGCTGGTAGTCGAACTCGACGACCTGGTGGTCGCGCGCCGCCTCCCAGAAGTCGTCGAAGGCGGGCTCGTCGGCCCCGAGCCGGGGTTCGACGAGGTCGAGCGCCGCCACGTCGACGGGGACTCCGGCGGCGCCGAGCTTGCGGACGGCGTCGCTGGTGGCCTCGGCGAGCCGGGCGTGCTCCCACACCTTCGTGGCCAGGGCGACGACCTGGGCCTCGTCGGCGGTGAGCTCGATCTGCGGGAGCTGCAGCTCGTCGGAGCGGATCCGGTAGCCCGGCTCGTCGTCGAAGTACGCGTCGAGCTGGCCGACCTCGATCGGGACGCCCAGGGAGCGCAGGTCGTCCTTGTCGCGCTCGAACATCCGCTCGAACGCCTCGTCCGTGGACCCGGGGTAGAGGATCTCGCGCACCCGGTCCTTGGCGATGAAGCGGCGCTGCATCAACAGCATGATGAGCAGGTTGAGCAGTCGCTCGCTCTTCTCCGCCGCCATGGCGAGGACGCTACCGGTCGCAGGTCACGCGACGCCGAGGATGTCCACCACGAAGTAGAGCGTGTCGGTGCCCTTGATGCCGGCCTGCTCGTTCCCGCCCTTGCCGTAGCCCAGGGCGGGCGGGATCGCCAGCACCACCCGGCTGCCGACGGTCTGGCCCACCAGCGCCTGGTCCCACCCCTTGACGACCTGGCCGACGCCGATCGGGAAGGAGGTCGGCGCTGCGCTGTAGCTCTCGTCGAAGGGCTCCTTGCCGCCGTAGACCTGGCCGAGGTAGTCGACGGCGATGCTCTGCCCCTTCTCGACGACGTCACCCTCACCCTGGACCAGGACCGCGCTCTGGAGCTTGCCGGTCGGCTTCGGCGTACCGGAGAAGTCGAAGCCGGTGGGCGCCTCGTCACCGCCCGTGAGCGAGGGCACCCAGGCGGGGGCGTCCTGCTGCTCGCCCTCGGGCCCGTCGGCCACGGTGCTGACGATGTCGATGACCGTCAGCACGCTGTCCTTGTTGCCGATCCCGATCTGGGGGTTACCGGCCTCGCCGAAGGCGGTCTCGGCCGAGGCCGCGATGGCCACACGCGACCCGACGGTCTGCCCCTCCAGCCCTTCCAGGAACAGCGGGCTCAGGCTCTTCTCGTCGACGGTCAGCAGCTGCGGCTCCGAGGCGTCGTAGGTGCTGTAGGCCTTCTCCTGCTCGAAGCCGTTGCCGAGCCAGATGTGGGCGAAGACCGAGTCGCCCGAGCCGATCTCGTCGCCGTCGCCCTCCGAGACGACCTCGGTCTCGATCTCGTCGGCCTGCATCTCGCCGTCCCACGTGACCTCCGGCTCCGACCCCACCTCACCCTCGATCTGGACCGCGTCCATGCCCGACCCACCACCGTTCCCCTCAGAACCACCCGAGTCGTCGCCACAGGCGACGAGCACGGCACCCAGGAGCAGGGTGAGGAGCAGGGCGAGGGAACGACGGATCACGGGGAGGCACCTTGCGTAGACAGTTCTCGAACGGCGCCGCTCACCCTAGCCGGGGGCGACAACCAGCCCCGGCGTTGGGCGGTCCGTGGGCCCGCCGATTGGTCCCCAACGACACGCGAGCGCGCCGTTGCCTTGTCGATTGGTCCCCAACGGCAGGCCCCCGCGCCGAAGGGCGCGCCTCACATGCCGTCGATCAGCCGCTGCACCCGCTCGTCGTACGCGCGGAACGGGTCCTTGCACAGCACGGTGCGCTGTGCTTGGTCGTTGAGCTTCAGATGGACCCAGTCGACCGTGAAGTCGCGGCGGCGTTCCTGCGCCTTGCGGATGAACTCGCCACGCAGCCGGGCGCGGGTGGTCTGCGGCGGCACCGACTTCGCCTCGAAGATCTTGAGGTCACTGGTGACACGAGTGACGGCACCGCGCTTCTCGAGCAGGTAGTACAGCCCCCGGCCTCGGTGGATGTCGTGGTAGGCGAGATCGAGCTGCGCGATCCGCGGGTGACCCAACGGCAAACCGTGCTTGGCGCGGTACCGCTCGATGAGCTTCCACTTGATCACCCAGTCGATCTCACGATCGACGAGACCCAGATCGTCGGACTCCACCGCCTTGAGGGTCCTCTCCCACAGGTCCAGGGCCTGGTCAATGACGGGGGTACGGAGCTCGCGGCGATCCACGAAGTCGCGAGCCTTGGAGAAGTACTCGTGCTGGATGTCCAGCGCGCTGGCCTCGCGACCGTTGGCGAGTCGCACCTTGCGTCGTCCGGTGACGTCATGGGAGATCTCCCGGATGGCCCGGATCGGGTTCTCCATCGTGAGGTCGCGCATCACCACGCCCTCCTCGATCATCCGAAGCACCAGGTCGCACGTGGCGACCTTGAGCAGGGTGGTGGTCTCGCTCATGTTCGAGTCGCCCACGATCACGTGCAGCCGGCGGTAGCGCTCGGCGTCGGCGTGCGGTTCGTCGCGGGTGTTGATGATCGGTCGACTGCGCGTGGTCGCGCTGCTGACCCCCTCCCAGATGTGCTCGGCGCGCTGGCTGACGCTGAAGCTCGCGCCCCGTGGGGTCTGGGAGATCTTGCCGGCCCCGACGATGATCTGGCGGGTCACGAGGAACGGGATGAGGACGTCGGCGAGCTGGCTGAACTCCCCGGCGCGGTTGACCAGGTAGTTCTCGTGACAGCCGTAGGAGTTGCCGGCCGAGTCGGTGTTGTTCTTGAACAGGTAGATGTCTCCGGCGATGCCCTCGTCGTGGAGCCGCTGCTCCGCGTCCAGCAACAGCCCCTCGAGGACCCGCTCTCCCGCCTTGTCGTGCGCCACCAGCTCGGAGATGTCGTCGCACTCCGGCGTCGCGTACTCCGGGTGGCTGCCCACGTCGAGGTAGAGCCGGGCACCGTTGCGCAGAAACACGTTGCTGCTGCGGCCCCAGCTGACCACCTTGCGGAACAGGTAGCGCGCCACCTCGTCCGGGCTCAGCCTGCGCTGCCCGCGGAACGTGCACGTCACGCCGTACTCGTTCTCGATCCCGAAGATCCGCCGGTCCATGACCCCACCCTAGGGCGGTGGCGGGCGCTTGCCTCGTACTTCTGCCGCGCTGATGTCCGTCGATTGGTCCCCAACGGCGCCGATCAGGCCCCCGGTCGTGTCGTTCCTGACCATTCGGCGTGGTTCATCTGCCGCCTCCAGCGGTTCAGCACCCGCTGCCGGCCGACCTCGCAGTAGAGAGACTGACCCAGCCAAGTTCGCCACCTGCCGAGACGGCGACGGGAGTGGGCCCGGCCCAGGTCACGGTCCATCTCGTGCATGACGACCGCGGCGTGGTTGAGCAGGTCGTCGAGGGTGAAGCCGCGTCGGTCGTAGGCCGTCGCGGCGAGCCCGCGCCCCCGCCGGAGGTCGGTGCGCTGCTGACCCTGCGCCCGGTGGTGAGCCCCGTCGTACTCGTGGATCCGGTTCGTGCCGACGACCCTCAGATCGGCGACACCGACCTTGTTGCCCGCCTCGTCATACAGCTGCGCCTGGGGCTCGACCGGGATGTCCATGGCCTCGTGGAACATCCGCAGCACCGATTCCATCGCGGACTCCGCCTTCGGGGAGGAGAGCCGCCACGCCTCGCGCAGCAGTCGTACGCCCGGGCGCCGGCTCGCGAGGACCTCCGTCATGGCGGCGGCGTCGACGTCCCCGAGCCGACGGGCGGAGTCGACCAGCACCACGAGGTCGAGCAGCCCGAGATCGCGAGCGGCACGGAGCAGGATCTCCTCGGCCGGTTCGACCGGGAGCCCCCTCGCGCTCGTCACCGCACCGGCTCGCTCCAGACGGGAGCAGATCAGGCCAGCGCGTCGCGGGCGGGCAGCCAGCCGCCCCATGGCTGCGAAGACAGGGGTCCGCTCGGGCACCTGCGGAAGCTGCCAGTTCCGCAGCCAGGCGCCGGTGAGATGGGTGAACGCGGCGTCCTCGGGCAACACCAGCAGCCAGGCGGCGAGTTCGCGCAACACCTCCGCCTCCGACCCGTCGGCCGCTCGCGGATCCACCTCGAGGAACAGACCGTGCGACACCCGGCGGTGGTCCGCCCTCCTGACGTGGCCGCGCACCGGCGGGCCGGGTCCGTCTCCCTCGTACATGGCACACAGGATGGACAGCCGACCCCCCGTTCTGCGAGGGGGTCCCCGCGATCTGTGGATGAGGGGCTTGCCGATTGGTCACCAACGGCGGCTAGGCGACTGATTCGTTGCCGTTGGGGACCAATCGGCAGTCACAGGGACTGCCAGCGCTCAGGCGAGCGGGTCCTGGGGGTCGACGGGGGGTGCGACGGGGGGGTCGGGCGGGGTGGCGGGATCGGAGGGCGGCGGGGTGGGCTCGCCGGTGACGGGGTCCTCGAGGGGGGCGACGGAGCCGCTCACCTGGTCGGTGGGGTCGGTGGTGCTGTCGGCCGAGGGGTCGGTGGAGGCCGCGGGACCCGGAGACCCGGCGGGGACCGGCCAGCGCTCCCCGAGGATCTGTCGCAGGTCCTCCGGTCGCACCCGACGGAACTTGCGGGGCTGGGCGCGGGTGCGGTCCAGCACGGCGACCTCGAGGTCGGTGTCGGCGATCGAGCGGTCCTCGGACTCGGAGTGACCGAGCGCGCCGACGGCGAGCCGCAGCGCCTCGGTCAGGTCCAGTCCCTCGCGGTAGTTCGACTCCAGGAACGAGGCCACCGTCTCGACGGCACCCCCCATCACGGAGTAGCCGTGCACGTCGGCGACCTGGCCGTCGTAGGTGAGCCGGTAGATCTGGTCGTCAGCGGCGCTGTCGCCGACCTCGGCGACGAAGATCTCCACCTCGTAGGGCTTCTCTCCTCCGGAGGAGAAGATCGTGCCCAGGGTCTGCGCGTAGGCGTTGGCGAGTCCGCGCCCCGTGACGTCGCGACGGTCGTAGGCGTAGCCCCGCATGTCGGCCAGCCGCACGCCCGCGATCCGCAGGTTCTCGAACTCGTTGTAGCGCCCGACCGCGGCGAAGGCGATCCGGTCGTAGATCTCGGAGACCTTGTGCAGCGCCTGCGAGGGGTTCTCGGAGGCGAACAGGATCCCGTCGGCGAACTGGACAGCGACCACGGAGCGGCCCCGGGCGATGCCCTTGCGCGCGAAGTCGGCCCGGTCCTTCATCAGCTGTTCGGGAGAGACGTAGAACGGCATGCTCACGACGCACCGCCCCCCGTCAGGTACGCCGCGGCCGGCCCGTCCGGGCGTTGCATCCGGCCGGCCATCATCCGGTCGGCCACCGCCGCGACCTCGGGCTCGGGGAGCCGTCGGCCACCCGCGGGGGTGATCACGTGGACGACCGGGAAGATCCGCCGGGTGAGGTCCGGGCCGCCGGTCGCGGAGTCGTCGTCGGCGGCGTCGTAGAGCGCCTGGACGACGACGGTGACCGCGCCCTCCTCGTCGAGGTCGTCGCGGTAGAGCTTCTTGAGCGAGCCGCGGGCGAACAGCGAGCCCGAGCCCACGGAGTGGAACGCGGTCTCCTCGTAGCGCCCGCCCGTCGCGTCGTAGCTGAAGATCCGGCCCTGGCTCTTCGTCAGGTCGTACCCGGCGAACAGCGGGACGACCGCGAGGCCCTGCATCGCGAGACCGAGGTTGCCGCGGATCAGCGTGGCGAGCCGGTTGGCCTTGCCGTCCATCGACAGTGTGGTGCCCTCGATCTTCTCGTAGTGCTCGAGCTCGGTCTGGAACAGTCGCACCATCTCCACCGCCAGCCCGGCGACGCCCGCGATGCCGACGCTGGAGTACTCGTCGGCGGGGAAGACCTTCTCGATGTCGCGCTGCGCGATGACGTTGCCCATGGTTGCGCGGCGGTCGCCGGCCATGACGACCCCGCCGGGGAAGGTCGCGGCCACGATCGTGGTCGCGTGGGGCGCCAGCTCCCCGGCCTGGCCGGGCGGCACCGAGCGGCGCGCCGGCAGCAGGTCGGGCGCCGCGTCCGCGAGGAAGTCGCTGAAGGACGAGGTGCCGGGTCGCAGGTAGGCCGCCGGCAGACGGGAGTCGGTCACTGGCCACCCTTCTGGATGAAGGACTTCACGAAGTCCTCGGCGTTGCTCTCCAGGACGTCGTCGATCTCGTCGAGGATCGAGTCCACGTCGTCGTCGAGCGCCTCCTTGCGTTCGGACACGTCGGTCTCGATGGCTGCCTCGGAGGCCTCCTCGGCCTCCTGGGCCTTGCGCGGTTGCTTCTGCTCCTGAGCCATGCCACGACCCTAGCGCCGACCGCCAGCCGTGGCAGGCAGACACCGCGGGCCGGGCGGTCAGTGCGTGAGTGCCTCGAACAGGTCGGCGGCGGTCTCGCAGCGGTCGATCAGCTCCCCCACGCTGGCCCGGCTGCCGCGCAGCGGGTCGACGGTGGGGATCCGCTGCAGCGACTCGCGACCGGGCAGGTCGAAGATGACCGAGTCCCAGGAGGCGGCAGCGACGCTGTCGGCGTACTTCTCCAGGCACCGGCCGCGGAAGTAGGCGCGGGTGTCCTCCGGCGGATCGTGCATCGCCACCTCGACCGAGTCGTCGGAGAGGAGCCGCTCGATCCGGCCCAGGCGCACCAGGTGGTGGTAGAGACCCTTCTCGGGCCGGATGTCGGAGTACTGGACGTCGATCAGCTGCAGCTTCGCGTGCGACCAGTCCAGGCCGTCGCGGGAGCGGTAGTCCTCGAGCAGCGCCAGCTTGGCCACCCAGTCGAGCTCGCGCGAGCACAGCATCGGGTCGCGCTCGAGCCGGTCGAGGACGGACTCCCACCGGGCCAGCACGTCCAGGGTCTGCGGGTCGGCGTCGGTGCCCAACCGGTCCTCGACGTACTTCTTGGCGAGGTCGAGGTACTCCAGCTGCAGCTGCACGGCCGTCAGCCTGCGCCCGTCGGTGAGCCGGACCAGCTGCCGCAGCGTCGGGTCGTGCGACACGGCGCGCAACGCCCCGACGGAACCCTCGACGGTGAGGTCGCGGTCGAGGTAACCGTCCTCGATCATCGCCAGCACCAGGGCGGTCGTCCCGACCTTGAGGTAGGTCGAGATCTCCGCGAGGTTGGCGTCACCCAGGATGACGTGCAGCCGGCGGTAGCGCTCGGGGTCGGCGTGGGGCTCGTCGCGGGTGTTGATGATCGGTCGCTTCAGGGTCGTCTCCAGGCCGACCTCGACCTCGAAGTAGTCCGCGCGCTGGCTGATCTGGAAGCCGTCCTTGCGCCCGTCCTGCCCGATGCCGACCCGGCCCGACCCGCACACCACCTGCCGCGACACGAAGAACGGGATCAGGTGGCGCACGATGTCGCCGAACGGCGTCTTGCGCCGCATCAGGTAGTTCTCGTGGGCTCCGTAGGACGCACCCTTGTTGTCGGTGTTGTTCTTGTACAGGTTGATCGGCGCCCCGCCGGGCAGCTGGCTGGCGCGACGCGAGGCGTCGAGCATCACCAGCTCGCCGGCCTTGTCCCACCGCACCACGTCGAGGGGTGAGGTCACCTCGGGCGTGGCGTACTCCGGGTGGGCGTGGTCCACGTAGAGCCGGGCGCCGTTGGTGAGGATCACGTTCGCGAGGCCGAGGTCCTCGTCGGTCAGCTGGGAGGGATCGGCGACCTGCCGCGACATGTCGAACCCGCGGGCGTCGCGCAGCGGTGACTCCTCCTCGAAGTCCCAGCGGGCGCGCCGGGCCTTCACCGTCGCGCCGGCGTAGGCGTTGACCACCTGGGAGGAGGCGACCATCGGGTTGGCCAGCGGTTGGCCGGAGACCGAGATGCCGTACTCGACCTCGGTCCCCATCACCCGGCGCACGCTCATGGCACGAGCCTACGCGGCCGGCCCGGCGACGAGCCGGACCGACCGGCCGGGGGTCGCGCTCAGCGCAGGCCGTCGAACAGGCCGGGCCGCGCGGGGGGCGGGGTGAACGCGGTGGCGCGGAGGTTCTTGAAGGGACCGTTGCGCTCGAAGGTGACGGTGATCGGCTTGAGCACGTCGAGCACGGCGTCCTCGCTGGCACAGGCGACCAGCAGCGGCCGCTTCTTCTTCAGGCTGACGTCGATCGACTCGTCCGGTCCGTAGTCGAAGCCCCTCGCGCTGTCGCCGACGGCCGTCACGTAGTACCCGGTGAGGTCGTCGGCCAGGATCTTGCGCTTGTCCACGACGTAGCACTGGTACGAGGCGGGGCCGGACTCGAAGTTGAGGAAGCCACGCAGGGTGACCTCGTAGTTGCCCGAGCGGGGCAGCCTCACCGTGTAGTACTGCGGGTGCTGGGGCCGCAGCCGCTTTCCGAACGGCCGGACCCGGTACACCGCTCCCCCGGCCCGCTCCGCGCGGGTCGCCGCCGGCGCGTCCTCCTGGTCGGGTGCGGCCTGCGTCGGCGTCGTGAGGCCGTGCAGGCCGAGGACGAGCGCGCCGCCGGCGACGAGCGCGGCGGCGAGGCGGGTGGCGCGTGCGGTCATGGGTGTCCCTCCGTCGTGCCCGGGATCCCTTGCCCGGGTTCACGGGGCCCAATCTCCCCGCCCGACCCGCGTCGGTCCATAGCCCGTCTCGCTCGGCCAGCGCTCTTCGCGCGGTCGGCGCGGGCGAGGCCTCAGCGCTTCCGCAGCCGCGGCACCACGAACACGACGACGACCACGACGACCACGATCAGCAGCAACCACTTCATGACCGGAGCCTAGTGGTCGCCCGACGGGCCCTAGTCTCACCCGCATGGGTGTCTGGACCGACCACGTCGTCCCCCGGCTGGCCGACCGCGCGCTGCGGGGCCACGAGGTCGAGGACTTGCGCGCGCAGGTGTGCGCCCCGCTGCGGGGGGCGGTGCTGGAGATCGGGTTCGGGAGCGGGCTGAACCTGCGCTGGTACCCGCCCGCCGTCACCTCGGTCGCGGCGGTGGAGCCCTCCGACGTCGGCTGGGCGCTGTCGGAGCGGCGTCGTGCGCGCACCGACCTCCCCGTCGAGCGACGGGGTCTGGACGGGGAGCAGCTCGCCGAGCCCGACGCGTCGTACGACTCGGCGCTGGTGACCTTCTCGCTCTGCACGATCCCCGACCCGGCGCTGGCGCTCGCGGAGGTCCGCCGGGTGCTGCGGCCCGACGGGGTGCTGTGCGTGCTCGAGCACGGGCTCGCCCCCGACCCGGCCGTGGCCCGGTGGCAGCGCCGGCTGGACCCGGTGCAGCGCCGGGTCGCAGGTGGCTGCCACCTCAGCCGGGACGTGCCGGCCCTGGTGGAGGCGGCGGGGTTCGCGATCGACCACCTCGAGACGTCCTACCTCGAGGGGCCCTCCCTGGCTCGCCCCTGGTCCTACGGGTACCTGCTGCACGCCCGTCCCGTTCGCTGAACCAGCGGGACCGGGGTCAGCCCCGTGCGCGGGACTGGACGGCGTGGGCGATGTTGATCCCCACCAGCCCGCCCCAGCCCACGATCATCGCGACCAGCCCGGTCAGGCCACCCTCCACCGCGAGGCTGATGGCGGTCACCGGGACCCCGACGCCGGCGGAGACGATTCCGAGTGCGAGCTGCCGTTGGCCCCCCGACTGCTGGACCTCGTCCCCGCGCTCGCGGGCGGCGATCTCCCCCGCCACCCGTGCGGCGACGGCCGCCTCGATCCGCTCGGCGAAGGAGTCGACCAGGGCGGCGTCGTAGGTCGCCCCGAGCTCGCGGCGGGTCTCCAGCACCGCCTCGACCTCGCCCCGTTCCAGGGGGTCCCCGCCCGTCGTCATGCTCAGAGGTACTGGCCGGTGCTGGAGACGGTGTCGATGGAGCGCCCCGGCTCGGTGCCCTGCTTGCCGGTGATGAGCGTGCGGATGAACACGATCCGTTCGCCCTTCTTGCCGGCGATCTGGGCCCAGTCGTCCGGGTTCGTGGTGTTGGGCAGGTCCTCGTTCTCCTTGAACTCGTCGACACACGCCTGCAGCAGGTGGCGCACCGAGATCCCCTTCTGGTGGAGGTCGAGGAAGTCCTTGATCGCCATCTTCTTGGCCCGGTCCACGATGTTCTGGATCATCGCGCCGGAGTTGAAGTCCTTGAAGTAGAGGACCTCCTTGTCGCCGTTGGCGTAGGTGACCTCGAGGAACTGGTTCTCCGCGGACTCGGTGTAGATCCGCTCCACGGTGCGCTGGATGATCCCGCCCGCCGTCGCGTCGGCGTCGCCGCCGAACTCGCGGAGGTCGTCGGCGTGCAGCGGCAGGTCCGCGGTGAGGTACTTGCTGAAGATGTCGCGGGCGCCCTCGGCGTCGGGCCGCTCGATCTTGATCTTCACGTCCAGCCGGCCCGGCCGCAGGATCGCCGGGTCGATCATGTCGGGACGGTTGGAGGCGCCGATGACCAGCACGTTCTCGAGCAGCTCGACGCCGTCGATCTCGCTCAGCAGCTGGGGGACGATGGTGTTCTCGACGTCGGAGGAGACCCCCGAGCCGCGGGTGCGGAACAGCGAGTCCATCTCGTCGAAGAACACGATCACGGGCGTGCCGTAGCTCGCCTTCTCACGTGCCCGCTGGAAGACCAGCCGGATGTGACGCTCGGTCTCGCCGACGTACTTGTTGAGCAGCTCGGGGCCCTTGATGTTGAGGAAGTAGGACTTCCCCTCCTGGCCGGTCTTCGCCGCGACCTTCTTGGCGAGGGAGTTGGCGACCGCCTTGGCGATCAGCGTCTTGCCGCAGCCCGGCGGACCGTAGAGCAGCACCCCCTTGGGCGGCTTGAGCTGGTGCTCCTTGAACAGGTCGGGGTGGAGGTAGGGGAGCTCGACGGCGTCCTGGATCTGCTCGATCTGGCCCGCCAGTCCACCGATCGCCTCGTAGGCGATGTCGGGGACCTCCTCGAGCACCAGCTCCTCGACCTCGGACTTCGGCACCCGCTCGTAGACGTATCCGGCGCGCGAGTCCAGCAGCAGCGAGTCGCCGGCCCGCAGCGTCTCCTCGCGCAGCGGCTCCGCCAGCCGTACGACGCGCTCCTCGTCGGCGTTGGCGATGACCAGGGCGCGCTCGCGGTCGGCGAGCAGCTCCTTGAACATCACCACCTCGCCGACCTGCTCGAACGCCAGCGCGTCCACGACGTTGAGCGCCTCGTTGAGCATCACCTCCTGGCCTCGCACGAGGGTGTCCAGGTCGACCGCGGGGCTGACGCTGACGCGCAGCTTGCGACCGCCGGTGAACACGTCGACGGAGTCGTCCTCGTTGCGGGCGAGGAAGGTGCCGAAGCCGGCCGGCGGCTGGGCGAGCCGGTCGACCTCCTCCTTCAGCTTGGTGATCTGGTCGCGGGCCTCGCGCAGGGTCTGGGCGAGGCGCTCGTTCTGCGACGTGACCGCGGACAACGACCGCTGGGTGTCGGAGAGCCGGAGCTCCAGGGACCGGGAGTGCCCGGGGGCGTCGCTGAGCCGGCGGCGCAGGTCGGTCACCTCCGCCTCGAGGAAACGCACCTGGCTCATGAGCTCCTGGGGCGTGCGGTTCTGCTCGCCGTACGGCTGGTCTTCGGTTGACGACATCGGCGTCACCTCCCGCGATCGACCCTACCCGCGTCGGCGATGTGCGGTAGGGCAGACACCACGACTCGGGACCGGGAAATCAGGAGTCGTCGGGCTCCTCGAGCTGCTGCGGGGGCAGGTCGGCCGGACGCGGACCGGTGTAGTCGGGGCCGTAGGCACCGGGCGCGGGGCGACGCTTCTTCGACGGGGCTCGCTCCCCCGGCGCCATCCGGCGCGAGGTCACGAGGAAGGCCGTGTGGCCGATCATCTTGTGCCCGGGGCGCACCGCGAGCCCCTCCACGTGCCAGTCGCGGACCAGCGACTCCCACACCGCCGGCTCGGTGAAGCCGCCGTGGGCGCGCAGGGTCTCGACGAAGCGGGAGAGCTGGGTGGTCGTCGCGACGTACCCGCACACGATCCCGCCGGGCCGCAGCGCGCCGGCGACGGCGTCGACGCAGTCCCACGGGGCCAGCATGTCCAGGATCACGCGGTCGACCTGCGCCCCGGAGCGGGGCAGCTCCTCCGCGAGGTCGCCGAGGGTGAGCTGCCAGGCGGGGTGGTCACCGTCGAAGAACTGGGTGACGTTGCGTCGGGCGACGTCGGCGAACTCCTCGCGTCGCTCGTAGGAGGAGACCCGGCCGTGCGGGCCGACGGCCCGCAGCAACGAGCAGGTGAGCGCGCCCGACCCGACCCCCGCCTCGACGACGTCAGCGCCGGGGAAGATGTCGGCCATCGCGACGATCTGGGCGGCGTCCTTCGGGTAGACGACGGCGGCACCACGCGGCATCGACACCACGAACTCGGAGAGCAGCGGCCGGAACACGAGGTACTGCCCGCCCGCGGAGGAGGGCACGCTGAAGCCCTCGTCGCGCCCGATCAGCTCGTCGTGCTCGAGGTGGCCGCGGTTGGAGAAGAACCGCTTGCCGGGCTCGAGGCAGATGTTGTGGCGACGGCCCTTGGAGTCGGTCAGGCGCACCCACTCGCCGGCCCGCAACGGGCCGCGGTGGACTCCGGACCAGGCCTCGGGGGGTACGTCGGGGGCGCTGGTCTGGGTCGGCTCAGCCACGCTGGCCCACCTCCCGGAAGGCGCGGTCGAGGTCGGCGGTGTTCAGCACGCCGTAGATCATGCCGTCGTCCTCCACGAGAAGGTATTCGGCGGCGGGGGTGCGGCCGATCGCCCGCACCAGGTCCTCGCCGGCCAGGCCGGCCGGCAGGCTCAGGCCGTCGTCGAGGGACCGGCTGACGGTCGAGACGGCCACCCACGGACGGCGCTCCTCAGGGGTCGCCACGACCGCGGCCTCGTTGACCAGTCCGACCGGCCGGCCGGCGCTGGTCACGGTGACGATGCTGCCGGCCTGGGCCTCGCGCGCCCGGCGTACGGCCTCGGCGAGGGGGAGGTCGTCGGGCACGGTGATCGTCCGGCGGGCGATCTCACGGGCGACGAGGGCCGGCAGCTTGCGCCGCATCCGGGCCGACGTGATCGCCGCGCTCGCCCCGGTCCACAGGAACAGCGCGATGACGAAGGCGAGGAGGAAGTCGAGCACGTCCGGAGGTACGCCGAAGGCCGCCTCCATCAGCAGCGGGTAGGACATCACGGCGACCGCCGTGAGCCGCCCGCCCCAGCCGGCGACGAGGGTGCCGGTGTGCATGCTGCCGCTGGCCTTCCACACGACGGCCCGCAGCACGCGGCCACCGTCGAGCGGCAGGCCCGGCACCAGGTTGAGGACACCGACCAGCAGGTTCGCACCGGCGAGGCCCTCGACGGCGAGGCGCAGCAGGCCGTCCGGGGTGACGAACCACAGGGCCGCGGCCCCGATGCCGACCGCGATCGAGGTCAGCGGCCCCACGACGGCGATCATCAGCTCCTCGCGGGGGCGGCGGGCCTCGCCCTCGATCGCGGTCATGCCACCCAGGAAGTGGAGCGTGATCGAGGAGACCCGGAACCCGTAGCGCTTGGCCATCACCGCGTGGGAGGCCTCGTGGAGCAGCACGGAGAAGTAGAGGACGACGGCGAACAGGAAGCCCGCGACGTACTTCCAGGGACCCAGGCCCGGCTCCACGAGGTCGACCCGTGGCGCCATCACGAAGGCGATCAGGGCGGCGACGAGGAACCAGGAGGAGGTGATCTGGACGTCGGTCCCGGCGACCGAACCGATCCGGAACGTCCCCGGGGGACGGGGCTCGTCGGAGCCCTCGGCGGGCCTGGCGGGGGACGGATCGGGCACCCTTCGAGGGTATCCGAGCACCACCCGCCGACCCGCACCGCCGCGGTCGGGCGATCAGGGCCGGCGCCGCTGTCACAGGACGCACCTAGGCTGGGCACCATGACCGTGGACGACTCCCCCGCGCCGGCGCTGTCGACGCCCGTGGACGGTGTCGAGGTGCTCGGGGCGCTCTCGCCCAGCCGGGCGGGTGACTTCCTGACCTGCCCGCTGCGCTACCGCTTCCGCAGCATCGACAAGCTCCCCGAGCCCCCCAGCCCGGACGCGGTCCGCGGCACCCTGGTCCACAAGGTCCTGGAGGACCTCTTCGACCTCCCCGCGGCCGACCGCACCCCGGAGCGGGCGGGTTCGCTGCTGGCGCCGTCCTGGTCCGCGCTGCAGGAGGCCGAGCCCGCGCTGGCGGAGATGTTCGGTGCCGAGGGTCCCGAGGTCGGCAGCTGGCTGGCCGGGTGCCGGACGGTCCTGGACCGGTACTTCCAGCTCGAGGACCCCCGCCGGCTCGAGCCCGCGGAGCGGGAGCTCTACGTCGAGGCGCTGCTCGACTCGCGGCTGCTGCTGCGCGGCTTCGTCGACCGGCTCGACATCGCGGCCGACGGGGCGCTGCGCGTGGTCGACTACAAGAGCGGGAAGGCGCCGGCCGCCGGCTGGGAGGCCCAAGCGCTGTTCCAGATGAAGTTCTACGCGCTGGTGCTCTGGCGCACCCGCGGCGTCGTGCCCGCGATGCTCCAGCTGGTCTACCTCGGCAGCGGGGAGCTGGTCCGCTACGTCCCCGACGAGCAGGACCTGCTCGCCACGGAGCGGAAGGTGGAGGCGATCTGGCGGGCGATCGCGGAGGCCACCGCGACCGGCGACTGGCGTCCCCGCAGGTCACGGCTGTGCGACTGGTGCGCCCACCGGTCCCTCTGCCCGGAGTGGGGAGGGACCCCGCCTCCCCTCCCCCGGGACGCGACCACCGACCCGGGAGCGCTCACGGCCGAGGACGTCGACTGACCCGGCCCCGCCGCACGGGCGCCCTCAGAGCCCCTGTCCGCCGGCCCACGCCGCGGCCTGGTCGCGGTCGGCGACTCCGATCCGGGCGAACGCCGAGGTGAGGTGGGCCTGGACGGTCCGCTCGCTGAGCCCGAGGTGGCGGGCGATCTCCTTGTTCGCGAGCCCCTCGCGGACCAGCCGCAGCACCTCGGTCTCGCGGCCGGTCAGCTCCACCCTGGTCGACCCGGTGCGCGCCCCGAGCAGCTGCCGCGCCGCCTTGGGATGGAGTGGTGACTCGCCGCGGCTGACGGCCCGGATGCCCTGCAGCACGTCCTCCGGGTCGGCGTCCTTGAGCAGGTAGCCGACCGCTCCGGCGTCGAGCGCCGCCACGATCCGCTCGCTGTCGGAGAAGGAGGTCAGGACGAGCACGTCGACATCCGGCAGGGTGGCGCGGATCGCATGGGTCGCGGCAACGCCGTCGACCCCGGGCATCTGCAGGTCCATGAGCACCACGTCGGGGTGCAGCGAACCGACCAGGGCGACCGCGCTCGTCCCGTCGTGGGCCGAGCCCACGACCTCCAGGTCCTCGGTGCCGGCCAGCAGCTGTTCGAGGCCGGCCCTGATCGTCGCGTGGTCGTCGACGAGGACGACCCGGATCCTGCCCTCACTCACGTGCCGGACACCTCCAACCGCACCGTCGTGCCGTCCCCGTGCGCAGATCGTACGACCAGCGAGCCGCCCGCGTCGTCGGCGAGGGACCGGAGCCCCCGCAACCCGAAACTGTGCTTGCGGGGCGGGGTCGCGGGGTCGAAGCCCACGCCGTCGTCCACCACCTCGAGCACCACGTCCTGCCCGTCCCCGCGCACGGTCACGGCGAGGGTCGAGGCGCGTGCGTGCCGCAGCGTGTTGCGGACCGCCTCCTGGGCGACCCGCCACACCAGCGCGGTGCGGGTCTCGGAGACCCGCTCGGCGCCCGACACGCTCACCGAGACCTGCACCCCGGCGGCCGCCGCGGGCGCGGTGAGGTCGGTGAGGGCCGCCTCGAGGCCGGCGGCGTGCAGGTCGGGCGGGTGGATCTCCGCCTGCAGCGAGCGCAGCGCCGTCAGGCCCGAGCGCATCGCCGCCGCAGCCTCGTCCAGCCGCTCCCGCACTGCGGGTGGCAGGTCGGGCTGGCGAGCCAGTGCCGAGACCGAGTAGGCCGTACCGGCGAGGTCCTGGACCGCGCCGTCGTGCAGGTCCCGCGCGATCCGGCGCCGTTCTGCGTCGCTGGCGTCCAGCGCCGAGCGGAGCAGCCGCGCCCGCTCCGTGGCGGCCAGGGTCAGGCGCCGCATCATGCCCCACAGCAGCGGGGTGACCAGCAGCAGCAGGAGCAGCGGCCCACCCACGGTGATCCAGCGGAAGGAGGAGTAGATCTGCTCGCGCCGGGTCTCGATGTCGCTGAAGGTGTAGTAGGCCTCGAACAGCAGCGGAGCGCGGCCCTGGGCCCCGGGGATCCGGGTGAAGAGCCGCACCTGCTGGGGGTCGGGCTCCTCGGGGTCGTCGGGCTCGAGGGCGGCGCGGTTCTCGGGGTCCTGCGGGTCCGAGAGCTCGTGCCCGGTGCCGCCCCGGGCGAGCACGGCGCGCTGGGCCTCGTCGAGCGCGAACGTGGAGCCGATCAGGTCGGTGGCACTGGAGTACAGCACCCGGCCGGACCCGTCCCAGATGTTGACCCGCTCCACGTCGCCGACGAGCAGCCGGGCCGTGATCCGCCGGTCGAAGCGATCGATGGCGCCGGCGTTCCCCTCGACGAGCCCGCGCCCGATGCCCGGCCCCGCGACGGAGCGCGCCAGCACCGCGTTGAGCCGGCGTGCCTCGGCGAGCGCCTCCTCCTCCGCGGCCTGCTCGGCCAGCCTGCTGGTGAGCAGCAGCACGGCCAGGATCGTGAGGAGACCGACCAGCAGGAACTGCGCCAGCGGGTTGCGGAGGAGCCTCACCCGCCGAGGATAGGCGTCCCGGCGCGCGCGGCGGCCACCCTCACCCCGGGCACCCGACCCGCAGCGAGCACAGCGCGGCGGGCTGCAGGCCGCTCAGGGTGTCGCGGAACACGCGCCGCGGGCCCTCCAGCACGGGGACGTGGTTGGGCACGACCAGCACCGTCGCCCCCGCCGACTCCGCCGACCGGGCGCCGGTGTTGGAGTCCTCGATCGCGAGACACTCCGCGGGCGCGACCCGCAGCTCGCGCGCGGCCTTCAGGTACGGCTCGGGGTGCGGCTTGCCGTGGCTCACCGCGTCCCCGGTGACCACCACGTCGAAGGTCCCCGGTGGCAGCGCCGCCAGCACCGGCGCCACGAACCGCCGGTAGGACATGGTCACCAGGGCACACGGCACCTGCTGCTCCGCCAGCGCGGCGAGCAGCTCGCGCGCACCCGGACGCCACGGCACCTCCGCCTCGACCTGCGCGACCACGCTGTCGAGCAGCTCCTCGACGATCTGGGCAGGCTCGAGGTCGATCGCCATGTGCTCGCGGATGTAGCGCCCGGAGTCGAGCAGGTCGAAGCCGACCAGCGTCAGCGCGTGCTCACGCGACCAGCTCCCGCCGTACCGCTCCGCCAGGGCGAACTCCGCCGTGATCCAGTACGGCTCGGTGTCGACCATGGTGCCGTCCATGTCCCACAGCACGGCCGCCGGCCAGCCGCGGGGGTCTGCCGTTTGGTCCCCAACGGCAGCAGATCGGTCGTTCTTGTTGTCGTTGGGGACCAATCGACGCCACTCGGCGTCACTCATCGGGGTCGTACCCCAGGTTCGGCGAGAGCCACCGCTCGGCGGTGGCGAGCGTCCAACCCTGGCGCTCGGCGTAGTCGGCGACCTGGTCGCGGCCGAGCCGTCCGACGACGAAGTACTGCGACTGCGGGTGGGAGAAGTACCAACCCGAGACCGAGGCGCCCGGCCACATCGCCATCGACTCGGTCAGCTGCATGCCGGTGGCGTTCTCGACGTCGAGCAGCTCCCACAGCTTCTGCTTCTCGGTGTGGTCGGGGCAGGCCGGGTAGCCGGGGGCGGGGCGGATCCCGCGGTACTGCTCCTTGAGCAACCCGAGCTGGTCGAGGTGCTCGTCGCCCGCATAGCCCCAGGCCTCCTTCCGCACCCGCTGGTGCAGCCGCTCGGCGAACGCCTCGGCCAGCCGGTCCGCCAGCGCCTCGAGCATGATCGCCTCGTAGTCGTCGAGGCGCTCGCGCAGCTCGGCGATCTTCTCGGCCGTGCCGTGCCCGGAGGTGACGGCGAAGCCGCCGAGGTAGTCGCGGATGCCGGTGCTGCGGGGCGCGACGAAGTCCGACAGCGAGCGGTTCGGTACGCCGGAGCGGTGCTGTCCCTGCTGACGCAGCATCGACAGCACCTGGTGGGGACTGTCGCGCTGTTCGTCGAGGTAGACGTGGACGTCGTCCCCCACGCTGTTGGCGGGGAAGAGGCCGATCGTGCCGTGGGCCGTCAGCCACTTCTCCGCGGCGATCCGGTCGAGCATCGCCTGGGCGTCGTCGTAGAGCTTGCGCGCCTCGGTCCCGGTCGCGGGGTTGTTGAGGATGTCGGGGAAGGACCCCTTCATCTCCCAGGCGTTGAAGAACGGCTGCCAGTCGATGTAGCGCCGCAGCTCGGTGAGGTCGTAGTCGCGGAAGACCCGCAGGTGCTGGGTCCCTCCGCGTTGCCCGATCACCGGCGAGACGTCGTGGTCCTGCTGCAGCAGCAGCCGGGGGCGCGGTGGCCGATAGCCCTCCCACTCGATCGGGGTCGCGTTCGCACGGGCGTCGGCCAGGGACACCAGCGGCCGGTCGTGCTTGGCCGCGTGCCGGGCCCGCAGGCTGTCGTAGTCGGCCCGGACGTCGGAGAGCAGCTTCTCGCGTCGGGACTCGTGGAGCAGCGAGGCGACGGTGGGCACCGAGCGCGAGGCGTCCTTCACCCAGACGACCGGCCCGTCGTACTTCTGGTCGACCTTCACGGCCGTGTGTGCGCGCGAGGTGGTGGCACCGCCGACGAGCAGCGGGATGTCGAACCCCTGGCGCTGCATCTCCGACGCCATCGTCACCATCTCGTCCAGGGAGGGCGTGATCAGCCCGGACAGCCCGATCACGTCGGCCTCGTGCTCGCGGGCGGCGTCGAGGATCTTCTGGGCCGGCACCATCACGCCGAGGTCGATCACCTCGTAGTTGTTGCACTGCAGCACCACGCCGACGATGTTCTTGCCGATGTCGTGGACGTCGCCCTTCACCGTGGCCATCACGACGGTGCCGTTGGTGTCCTTCTGCCGTGCCAGCGCGGGGTCCTTGGCCTTCTCCTCCTCGATGAAGGGGATCAGGTAGGCCACGGCCTTCTTCATCACGCGCGCGCTCTTGACCACCTGGGGCAGGAACATCTTGCCGGCGCCGAACAGGTCGCCGACGACGTTCATGCCGTCCATCAGGGGTCCCTCGATCACCTCGATCGGCCGCCCCCCACGCGCCTCGATCTCCGCCCGCAGCTCCTCGGTGTCGGCCTCGACGTTGCCGTCGAGGCCCTTGACCAGCGCGTGCGTGATCCGCTCGCCGACGGGCAGGCTGCGCCATTCCTCGGTCGTGGGTCCCTCCTCGGCGGCGGCCTTGTTGTGCCGCTCGGCGACCTCGAGCAGCCGCTCCCCCGCGTCGGGGCGTCGGTTGAGCACGACGTCCTCGATCCGCTCCCGCAGCTCGGGGTCGACCTGGTCGTAGACCACCAGCGCACCGGCATTCACGATGCCCATGTCCAGGCCGGCCCCGATGGCGTGGAACAGGAACACGGCGTGGATCGCCTCGCGGACCGGGTTGTTGCCACGGAAGGAGAAGCTGACGTTCGAGATGCCGCCGGAGACCAGCGCCCCGGGGAGGTGCTGCTTGATCCAGCGGGTGGCCTCGATGAAGTCCCGGCCGTACGAGGCGTGCTCCTCGATACCGGTCGCGACGGCGAACACGTTCGGGTCGAAGATGATGTCCTCGGCCGGGAAGCCGACCTCGTCGACGAGGATCCGGTAGGCCCGCTCGCAGATCGTCTGGCGGCGCTCGAGGTTGTCGGCCTGGCCGTCCTCGTCGAAGGCCATGACGACCACCGCGGCGCCGTACTTGCGGCACAGCCGGGCCTGCTCGCGGAACTTCTCCTCGCCCTCCTTCATGGAGATCGAGTTGACGATCGGCTTGCCCTGCACGCACTTCAGCCCGGCCTCGATGACCTCCCACTTCGAGGAGTCCACCATCACGGGGACGCGGCAGATGTCGGGCTCGCTGGCGACCAGCTTGAGGAACCGGTCCATCGCGGCGACGCCGTCGATCATCCCCTCGTCCATGTTGACGTCGATGACCTGCGCGCCGTTGTCGACCTGCTGGGCCGCGACCGACAGCGCGGTGTCGTAGTTGCCGTCCCTGATCAGGTTCCGGAACCGGGCGGAGCCGGTGATGTTGGTCCGCTCCCCCACGTTCACGAACAGGCTGTCGGCGTCGACCGTGAACGGCTCGAGGCCGGAGAGCCGCAGCGCCGGCGCCGGCGTTGCCGGAGGGCGGGGTGAGGCGCCCTTGGCGGCGGTCGCGATCGCCGAGATGTGCTCGGGGGTGGTGCCGCAGCAGCCGCCGACCAGGTTGACCAGGCCGGCGCCTGCGAAGTCGCCGAGCACGGCCGCCATCTGGTCGGGCGTCTCGTCGTACTCCCCGAACTCGTTGGGCAGTCCTGCGTTCGGGTGGGCGGAGACGAAGCAGTCCGCGATCCGGGACAGCTCGGCGACGTAGGGCCGCAGGTCGGCGGCACCGAGCGCGCAGTTGAGGCCGACCACCAGCGGCCGGACGTGGCGGACGCTGTTCCAGAAGGCCTCGGTGGTCTGGCCGGACAGGGTCCGCCCGCTCGCGTCGGTGATGGTGCCGGACAGCCAGACCGGCCAGCGGCGTCCCTGCTGCTCGAAGAGCGTCTCGAGGGCGAAGATCGCCGCCTTGGCGTTGAGGGTGTCGAAGATCGTCTCGACCAGCAGCAGGTCGGCGCCGCCGTCGACGAGGCCCTCCGCCTCCTCGAGGTAGGAGGCCACGAGCTCCTCGAAGCTCACGTTGCGCGCACCCGGGTCGTTGACGTCGGGCGAGATCGAGGCGGTCCGGTTCGTCGGGCCGAGGGAGCCGGCGACGAAGCGGGGCCGGTCCGGGGTCGCCACCACGTCGGCGGCTTCCCGGGCCAGCGCCGCCGCGGTCCGGTTCAGCTCGTAGCAGTCGTCCTCGAGGCCGTAGTCGGCCTGGGAGATGCTGGAGGCGGTGAAGGTGTTGGTGCAGACGATGTCCGCGCCCGCGTCGAGGTAGGCGCGGTGGATCTCCCGGATGATCTCGGGCTGGGTCAGCGACAAGACGTCGGAGTCACCGCGCAGGTCGTGCCCGTGGTCGGCGTAGCGCTCCCCGCGGTAGTCCGCCTCGCCGAGCTGGTGCCCCTGGATCAGGGTGCCCATCGCGCCGTCGATCACGAGGATCCGCTCGCCCAGCAGGGCGGACAGCTCCTCGGTCGCGTCAGGACGCTGCGCAGGTGCGGGCACGACTCTCCTCTCGGTCCGAGATGCCAACCAGCCTAGGCAGGGCGTCCGAAACGTGGACAACGTTCCCGGATGCTGACACCGCCGTCATGGTCCCAGCCGACGCCGCACCCTGCGAAATCGCCACGGCGGACCACCGGCGGGGTTCTAGGGTGGGCGGGTGATCGAGATCGAGGACGCCGCCGAGCTGGTCGACCCCATCGTCATCGCGGCCTTCGAGGGCTGGAACGACGCTGCCGAGTCGGCCTCCTCCGCCGTCGACCACCTGATCCGCGTGTGGGACGCCCGGGTGGTCGGGGCGGTCGACCCCGAGGACTTCTACGACTTCCAGGTCAACCGGCCCGTCGTCGCCACCGACGACAACGGCTACCGACGACTCACCTGGCCGAGCACCCAGATCGCGGTCGCCTCTCCCCCGGACCTCGACCGCGACGTGATCCTGGTCCGTGGCATCGAGCCGAGCATGCGCTGGCGCCAGTTCGTCGCCGAGGTGCTGGCCGCGACCGACGAGCTCGGAGGCCGGTTGGTGGTGACCCTCGGCGCGCTGCTCGCCGACACGCCCCACACCCGGCCGATCCCGGTGACCGGGACCGCGACCGAACCCGACCTGGTGGACCGGCTCAAGCTGGAGCAGTCGACGTACGAGGGGCCGACCGGCATCGTCGGCGTGCTCCAGGACGCCTGCGTGAAGCTGGACATCCCCGCGGTGTCGTACTGGGCGGCCGTGCCGCACTACGTCGCTCAGCCGCCCTGCCCCAAGGCCACCCTCGCGCTGCTCGGTCAGCTCGAGGACCTGCTCGAGACCAGCATCCCGCTCGACGACCTCCCCGAGGAGGCGCGGGCCTGGGAGCGTGGCGTCGACGAGCTCGCCGAGGAGGACGAGGACGTCGCCGACTACGTCCGGGCCCTCGAGGAGACCCGCGACACCGCCGACCTCCCCGAGGCCTCCGGCGAGGCCATCGCCCGCGAGTTCGAGCGCTACCTCAAGCGCAACCGTCCCGACGACGACTGACCTCCCCGCCCCCGGGTGTCCGCGGGCGCCGAGGGTCGCTGATTGGTTCGCCGATTGGTCCCCAACGGCAAGCTTCGGGGCCGTCGAGCTGTCGTTGGGGACCAATCGACAGTCTCCACCGATGCCTCGCCGTCCGCATTCCCGACGCAGGGTCTCAGCTCCTGCGACAGGCCCGCGTGCTGTCGATTGGTCCCCAACGGCAAGAAATCGAGCCGCAACACTGTCGTTGGGGACCAATCGGCGGACCCACGCCGCCCGGCGCGGAGGGGCTACAGGGAGAGGCCGAGGGCGGCGTCGAGGAGTCGGTGGACGGTGAGGGAGGCGTGGGGGTCGCTGGTGTCGGCGAGCCGACCGTGGCCGAGGGTGGCGTCGACCCACTCCTGGACCGCGGCCAGGGCCCGGGGTGCGTCGAGGTCGTGGGCCAGGGCGTCGAGGACGGCGACGACGACGGGGGCCGCCGGGGCGCCGGCGCCGAGGGCGAGCGCGCGACGCCACTCGGCGAGGGAGTCGACGGCGCGCCAGAGCTCGTCGTCGACCCACTCCCAGTCGGCGCGGTAGTGGTGTCGCAGCAGCGAGAGCCGGATCGCCATCGGGTCGACGTCGCTGTGGCGCAGCGCGCTGACGAACACCAGGTTGCCGCGCGACTTCGACATCTTCTCGCCGTCGTAGCCGACCATGCCCGCGTGGGCATAGGTCCGCGCGAACCGGTGGGAGGGCTCGGCGACCTGGGCCTCGGCGGCGCACATCTCGTGGTGCGGGAACACCAGGTCGCTGCCGCCGCCCTGCACGTCGACGGCGTGCCCGAGGTGGGCCAGGGCGATGGCGGTGCACTCGATGTGCCACCCCGGACGTCCGCGACCGAGGGCGCTGTCCCAGGCGGGCTCGTCGGGACGCTCGGCCCGCCACAGGATGCAGTCGAGCGGGTCCTTCTTGCCGGGTCGCTCGGGGTCGCCGCCGCGGTCGCCGAAGACCGCGAGCATCTGCTCGCGGTCCCAGCCGGAGACGCTGCCGAACGTCTCGTCGGCGGTGACGGAGAAGTAGAGGTCGTCGTCGACGCGGTAGACCGAGCCGAGCGCGTCCAGCCTCCCCACCAGGTCGACCACCAGCGGGATCGACTCGACCGCGCCGATGTAGTGGTCGGGCGGGAGCACCCGCAGCGCGGACATGTCCTGGCGGAACAGCTCGGTCTCGCGCTCCGCGAGCGCGACCCAGTCGACCCCGACCTTCGTGGCGCGCTCCAGCAGCGGGTCGTCGACATCGGTGACGTTCTGGACGTAGCGGACGTCGTGCCCGGCGTTGCGCCACGCCCGGTTGAGCAGGTCGAAGCCGAGGTACGTCGCCGCGTGGCCCAGGTGGGTCGCGTCATAGGGCGTGATCCCGCAGACGTACATCCGGGCCGGCCCCTCGGCCGGCGTGACGTCGACCAGGCCGCCGGTCGCGGTGTCGTGGATCCTCACCGACGGGCCGGTCTCGGGCAGCCGGGGCAGGTCCGGGGCGGTCCACGCTCGCATGGGAGGAGGGTATCCGTGGCCGCCTAGAAGGGCGGCCAGGGGATGGCCGGCCAGTCACCGCGCGGCAGCGGCAGCCGCCCGCCGTCCAGCAGGCCCCGGCAGCGGTAGGCCAGCGCGTCGAGCTCCGGTGGGTCGAGCAGGTGCGCCAGCTCCTCCCCGAGGTCCCCCCTGAGCGCCTCCAGCACCCGGCGTACGCCGGAGCGCTCCTCCTCGAGCAGCGGCTCGCCCGCCCACCCCCACAGCACGGTGCGCAGCTTCGGCTCGTGGTGGAGGGCCACGCCGTGGTCGACGCCGTACCGGTGCCCGTCCGGCATCTCCAGCACGTGGCCACCCTTGCGGTCGGCGTTGTTGACGACCACGTCGAACACCGCCATCCGCCGCAGCGGTGCCGAGTCCTCGTGCACGAGCGAGATCGGGGCGTCGTGCTGGTCGACCCCGTCGAACACGTGCCGGTACCCCTGGGGGACCTCGCCCTCGGGCACGATCGTCACGGCCGCCTGCTCCGGGTCCGGCTCGCGCCACTCCTGCACCATCCCCAACCCGTGGGGGCCCTCGCGCAGGAAGGTGTGGGGCACGACGTCCCACCCCGTGGCCTCGGAGACCAGGTAGGCGGCCACCTCACGGTGGGCGAGCGTCCCGTCGGGGAAGTCCCACAGCGGCCGCTCCCCCGCGACCGGCTTGTAGACGACCTGGACGCCGGCCACCTCCCCCACGAACGTCGCGTTGGACGCCGGCATGATCCGGCCGTGGAGCTTCAGCTCCCCGTCGAGCAGAGTCACGGGTCGCGGCGCTTGAACCCGTTGGCGCGCACGCACAGGTGACCCGCCGGATCCATGGCGCCACCGCAGAACGGGCAGCTGGGGCGCCCGGCGTCGACGACCTTCTCGGCCCGCTGCACGAACGACCGGGCCGCCGCGGGCGGGAGGCGTACGACGAGCAGCTCGTCCGGCTCCGGCTCCTCGACGTCCTCGTCGAGCTGGTCCGGGCTGACGACGGCGGCCTCGCTGAAGGGGAACACCTCGACCACGACCCGCTCGTCGTCGGGGTCCCACGACAGCGTCATCGTGCCGGCCCGGAACTCCTCCTCGATCGGCTGCTCCAGCGGCTGGGAGTCCTCGAGGTCCAGGGGCGCGACGGCCGGCACCACCTCACGGGTGTCGGCCTGCATCAGCTCGTCGAGCAGCTGGTCCATGCGCTCGGCGAGCGCGAGCACCTGCTGCTTCTCCAGCGACACGGAGATGACGCGTACACCCTCGCGGGCCTGCAGGAAGAAGGTGCGCTCGCCCGGCGCACCGACGGTTCCGGCGACGAAGCGCTCGGGCGGGTCGAAGGAGTGGACGATCGGCACGTCGCCCACCCTAGTGACCCGCTCCAGCCGGGCCGGCGCCCCCGCCGACGACGCCGGACCGCGGCGCCTTCCGCCGTCCCTTCGGGGCCAGCCACGCCAGGTCGCCCTCGTGGCTGTTGCTCTGGAGCAGGTACGCCGCGCCGCCGCCGTAGCGCACCACCGACATCGACGCCGGGTCCACGTGGAGCCGCTGGAACTGGTCCAGGTGCAGGCCGAGCGCGTCGGCCAGGATCGCCTTGACCAGGTCGCCGTGGCTGACGGCGGCCCAGACGGCGTCGGGGCCGTGCTCGGCCTCGACGAGGGCGTCGTGACGCCGGATCGCGGCCACGGCCCTCGCCGACATCGCCGCCATCGCCTCACCACCGGGGAAGGTCACCGACGCGGGGTTCTGCTGCACGGTCCGCCACAGCTTCTCGCGGGCCAGCTCCTTCAGCGGCCGTCCCTGCCACTCCCCGTAGTCGCACTCGACGAGGCCGCGCTCGGTGGTCACCTTGACCGGGGCGGGCTGGGCGGCGGCGAGGGCCTTGGAGGTCTCGCGGCAGCGCTCCAGCGGACTGCTCACGAGGGCGGCGAGGGGCACCGCCGCGAGCCGGGAACCTGCCCGTTCGGCCTGGCCGCGCCCGGTGTCGTCGAGGTGGACGCCCTTGAGCCGTCCGGTCAGCACGCCGCTCGCGTTCGCGGTCGAGCGGGCGTGTCGCACCAGCACCACGGTTGCCATGTCGCGGACTGTACTGGGGCGTCCAGGGGGGATGGTGGGGCTAGCCTCGCCCGTGTGATCGTCGACAGCGCCGTCTATCGGGCCGGCACCCGCGTCCCCGTGGAGTGCGACGTCGCCGACCTGGCCGCGATGCGTGCCAGCAGCACTCCCGGCGACTTCGTGTGGGTGGGTCTCCACGAGCCCGACGAGCAGGAGCTGACCGAGGTCGCCGGCGCCTTCGACCTGCACGCCCTCGCGGTCGAGGACGCCATCAAGGCCCACCAGCGCCCCAAGCTCGAGCGCTACGACGACACGCTGTTCCTGGTCCTCAAGACGCTCTGGTACGTCGACGCCGAGGACGCCGTGGAGACCGGGGAGATCAACCTGTTCGTCGGCGAGGACTTCATCGTGAGCGTCCGCCACGGCGAGGGTGCCGCGCTGCGCCAGGCCCGGGTGGACCTCGAGGCCCGGGAGGCGGTCCTCGCCCACGGGCCGTCGGCGGTCGTCTACGCCATCTGCGACCAGGTCGTCGACGGCTACGAGAAGGTCTGCGACTCCCTGGTCGAGGACGTCGACGAGGTCGAGCTGTCGGTCTTCTCCGAGAACCGCACGGACGACTCGGTGCGGATCTACGTCCTCAAGCGCGAGCTCGCGGAGGTACGCCGCGCGATCCTGCCCCTGCGCGACCCCATCGGCCGCTTCGCGACCGGCACCGTCCGGGGCATCGACCCGGACGCTGCGCCGTACTTCCGTGACGTGGGCGACCACCTCAGCCGCTGCGCCGACACCGTCGACGAGCTCGACGGGCTGCTGTCCACCGCGTTCGAGGCCCACCTGGCGCGGATCTCGGTGCAGCAGAACGACGACATGCGCAAGATCTCGGCCGGCGCCGCCCTGGTCGTCGTCCCGACCCTGATCGCGGGCGTCTACGGCATGAACTTCGACCACATGCCCGAGCTGCACTGGCAGTTCGGCTACCTGTGGGCGCTGCTGCTGATGGTCGGCACCTCGGCCGGGCTGCTCTGGTTCTTCAAGCGCTCCGGCTGGCTGTAGCCGGCTCAGGCGCTGAGCACACCCGCGCCCAGCAGCACCAACACCAGCGTGCCGAGCCCGATCCGGTAGAGGACGAACGGCAGGTAGGAGCGGGTCGAGACGTAGCGCAGCAGCCACGCGATCGCGGCGTACCCGACCACGAAGGACACCACCGTGGCCACGACCGTCGGACCCCACCCGTAGGTGTTCTCCCCGTTCGGGATCTCCTGGAGCTCGAAGAGCCCCGCCCCGACGACCGCCGGGATGGCGAGCAGGAAGGCGTAGCGGGTCGCGGCCTCCCGCTCGTAGCCGAGGAAGCGCCCCATCGAGATCGTCGCACCGGAGCGGGAGACGCCGGGCACCAGCGCGCACGCCTGTGCGACCCCCATCAGCACCGCGTCGCGCAGCGAGAGCTGCTTGATCTTCTTGCTCTCCGAGCCCAGCCGGTCGGCGACACCGAGGATGATGCCGAGCACGATCAGCGTGGTGCCGATGATCCACAGGTTGCGGAAGTCGCGTTCGATGACGTCCTTGAGGAGGATGCCGAGCACCACGATCGGCAGCGAGCCGATGATGATGAACCACCCCATCCTGGAGTCGAGGTGGCCGCGGTACTCCGGCCGGACGAGCGACTTCACCCATGCCGTGGCGATCCGCCAGATGTCCTTGCGGAAGTAGAGCAGCACGGCGAGCTCGGTGCCGATCTGGATCACGGCCGTGAACGCGGCGCCCGGGTCGCCCCACCCGAGGAGCTCGGGGAAGATCCGCAGGTGCGCGCTGCTGGAGATCGGGAGGAACTCGGTCAGGCCCTGGAGGGTGCCGAGCACGACGGCCTTGAGGAGGTCCCACACGATCGCCAACCCTACGGATAGCCTTTCCGCCATGCAGCAACGCGCCGTGGGACACACGGGTCTGAAGGTCTCCCGGCTCGGTCTGGGCACCCTCACCTGGGGACGCGACACCGACGAGCACGAGGCCCGCGACCAGCTGTCCTCCTTCGTCGCGGCCGGTGGTTCGCTGCTCGACACGGCCGCCGGCTACGGCGACGGAGCCTCCGAGGAGCTGATCGGGCGCCTGGTGGGTGACGTCGTCGCCCGCGACGAGGTCGTGATCGCCACCAAGGCCGGCATCTCCCGCCGGACGGGGCAGCGGGTCACCAACGCCTCGCGCGGCCACCTGCTCGCCACCCTCGACGAGTCGCTGCGCCGGCTGGGCGTCGACCACGTCGACCTGTGGCAGGTCCACACCTGGGTCGACGACACCCCGCTCGAGGAGACCCTGTCGGCCCTGGACCTCGCGATCACGAGCGGCCGTGCGGCGTACGTCGGCATCTCCAACTACACCGGCTGGCAGACCGCCCAGGCGGCGACCTGGCAGCGCGCCGTGCCGGGCCGCGCCACGCTCGCCTCGACCCAGGTGGAGTACTCCCTGCTCCACCGCGACGCCGAGGCCGAGATCATCCCGGCCGCCCAGGCGCTCGGGCTCGGCCTGCTGCCCTGGTCACCGCTGGGGCGTGGGGTGCTGACCGGCAAGTACCGCCACGGCACCCCCTCGGACTCGCGGGCCGCGTCGCCCCACTTCGCCAGCTTCGTCGAGCACCACCTCTCCGAACGCACCGCCGGCATCGTGGAGGCGGTCACCCGCGCCGCCGACGGCCTGGGCTGGACTCCGTTGCAGGTCGCCCTGGTCTGGGTGCGGGACCGCCCGGGCGTGGTGGCCCCGCTGCTGGGTGCGCGCACCGCCGCCCAGCTGCAGCCGGCCCTCGCCACCGAGGACCTCTCCCTGCCCGACCAGCTCGTCGCCGCCCTGGACGACGTGTCGGGGTACTGAGCGTGGCGGCCCGTCCCACCGAGCGTCCCCTCCGCCCCGGGGTCGAGTGGCAGTTCGAGAAGCTGACCCTCTCCCGGGAGTTCTCCCGCCACGCGGTCACCCGGATGCTCGTCGACCGTGCCGAGCACGGCGGCTGGGAGCTCGACCGGGTCCAGATCCGCTCCGACGGCACCCGCCGGGTGGTGCTGCGACGCAAGATCATCCGGCAACAGCAGACCGTGTGGTTCGGGGACCCCCAGCCGATCTGACCGGTCACTCCTGCGCCACCCGCCGGTGGCTCCCGGCGAGGGGTGGTTCCGCCGCGCCCCTGGCGCCGCGGGGTCAGACCTGGTCGAGGAACCGGTCGAAGACCCGGGCGCCGAACTCCAGCGAGTCGACGGGCACCCGCTCGTCCACGCCGTGGAAGAGGGCGGTGAAGTCGAGGTCGGCCGGCAGCCGCAACGGGGTGAAGCCGTAGGAGCGCATCCCGAGCTTGCGGAAGTGCTTGGCGTCCGTGCCGCCGCTCATGAGGAACGGCGCCACGAGCGCGTCGGGGTCCTCGGCCAGCAACGAGCGGTGCATGGCCTCGACCAGGTCACCGTCGTACGGCGTCTCCCAGGGCTGCTGGTTGGAGAGGTACTCGACGTCGATCCCCTCGCCCACCAGCTCGGCGAGCGTCGCGAAGAACTCGTCCTCGTAGCCGGGCAGGAACCGGCCGTCGACGTGCGCGGTCGCCTCGGTCGGGATCACGTTCGCCTTGTAGCCCGCGCCCAGCATCGTGGGGTTCGTGGTGTGCCGGATGACCGCTCCGAGCATCCGGGCCGCGCTGCCGAACTCCTCGACCAGCGTCTCGGCGTTCTCGGGGGTCGCCTCGGTGCCCGCCAGGTCGCCGACGGTGGCGAGCAGCACCTCCATCGCCGGCGTCAGCCGCACCGGCCACTCGTGGCCGCCGATCCGGGCCACGGCCTGCGAGATCCGGGTGACGGCGTTCTCGGGGTTGATCATCGAGCCGTGGCCGGCGCGGCCGCGGGCCGTGAGCTTCATCCAGGCCATGCCCTTCTCGGCGGCCTCGACGAGGTAGATCCGGCGGCCGCGGACGGTCGCGCTGAAGCCGCCGACCTCACCGACCGCCTCGGTCACGCCCTCGAAGTGCTCGGCGTGCTGCTCGACCATGACCTGCGCCCCGTGGTGGCCGCCGGCCTCCTCGTCGGCGGTGAAGGCCAGCACGATCGGCCGCTGCGGCAGCTTCCCGGCCCGGTTCCGCGCGCGGATGACCGAGAGCAGCATCGCGTCGAAGTCCTTCATGTCGACCGCCCCGCGGCCCCACACGTAGCCGTCCTGGACCTCGCCCGAGAACGGGTCGACCTGCCAGTCCTCGGCGGCGGCCGGGACGACGTCGAGGTGGGCGTGCAGCAGCAGCGGCGGTCGGTCCGTGGACTGGTCGCCCCAGTGGGCGATCAGGCTGGTGCGACCGGGCGTGGCCTCGACGACCGTCGACTCCACCCCGACCTCGTCGAGCAGGGTCGCGACGTGCTCGGCCGCCTTGCGCTCCCCCGGTCCGGACTGGTCGCCGTAGTTGGAGGTGTCGATCCGGATCAGGTCCCGGCACAGCTCCACGACCTCCGCCGCGGGGTCGTACGCCGTGGTGTCTGTCCCTGGTCCCTGTCGCTCACCCGTGCCCATGCCCATGCCCCGATCCTGACACGGAACCGGGTGTCTCCCCGATGCAGGAGTCCGGTCGGCCCTTTGCTATCTTTTCACCGCACTCGTCCGGGTGGCGGAATTGGCAGACGCGCTAGCTTGAGGTGCTAGTGCCCGTATTAGGGCGTGGGGGTTCAAGTCCCCCCTCGGACACCACCAGAAACCGCCTCTGACCTGCAGTATCGGGTCAGAGGCGGTTTCTTTCTGCGTCGGGGAACGCCTTGGCAGCACGGCCGTCCAGGTAGCGAGGTATCCGACGCCCGAAGAGGCCGGAGGAACGATGGCGGCAGGACCTTGGTCGACGTGGGACGGCCTGGCGCATGGGCCAGGAGCTGGAGAGGATCCACGCGGACACGGAGGGCCACAGATCATCCCGCCAGTCGCCCTGGTCTGAGAGCCCTGGATCCAGACATGCGTCACAGGAGCCGCTGAGAGCTGCCTGGGTCTGGGTCGGGCTACCGTTCACACTGATCGACTCCGGTCACTACCCCGTCGCGGTGGGCAGGGGCTCCCCTTTCTGGTTCCTCTCGGAAGGAATGCCGTGAACGAGAAGAAGTGGTACAAGTTCAACAACGTCTGGACATGGCTGCTGGCGGTCATGCTGGTGGCGACGTTGCTGGGTCTCACCATCGGGTTTGCAGCCCGTGCTGACGCAGCCACTGGTGTCTCGATCGGTCTGTGGTGGCTTGGTGGGAGCGGTTGATGCCCGTGCAGGACCGATCCGCTTGAAGTACTCCTCCTGATGGGCGACGGCCCCGGAGACCCGCTGCTCGGGGCCGGGGTTTGCGGAAGCCTTGCGGGCCCCGGGCGTCAGGCCCGGCCCGCGCCGCACCGGGAATCCGCAAGGTGGGCCACCTAGCGTCGTCCGCCAACGGTTGTGATCTCGGGAGGAGAGGTGGTCTCGGATGTTCATGTCCTGGTCAAGGCGCCGTCTCGCTGGGTTCAGTCCTCCTGGCGGGCCGCCAGATGTCGTCCTCGGTGGACGGGCGCAGCGGCAACCGCGGAGGTCCCTCCCACGACGGCTGCAGACTGCTTCCGTGGGGAACCTCGCGGCCTCGGGTTCGTTGCCGTCCCCGGGGGCACCGGAGACGGGGTGTGACACGACGTCACAGACAGCGCCGGAGCGTCATCCGCGGCACAGTCATGGGGTCAGAGCTTCATCCCCCACCCCCGACACCATGACGGAGTACTCACCCATGCCCCACCACGTGATGCCCCCCCGGGCTCTCGCAGCCGCGTTCGCCGAACGCCACTCGTGTCCCGGCACGATCCAGCGGAACCCCCTCTCACCTGCGCGGATGCCGGCGTCCCCGCGGACCGACGCGACGGTCGTGGCTCGTGGCCACGCCCGTGCCGGTCGGGGCGCCCCCACCCTCACCTGCCGCCCTGCCCGGACCCGGCGCGTGCCAGGCCGAGACGCCTGCCGTCGTGCCCTCACGTGGACGCTCGTCTCACATGCTGAGGCAGATGGTGCTCCCCAATCCTCGGTAAACGCCGCGGCCACGCCCGCGATCCGTCCCGAGCGGGACCGGGTGGCCTCATGATCGGCCGGCGTCACCAGCCCCGTCCCTGGGCCCTCGGAGGCCGTTCCCGACTCCTCGCCGCGTCGGCCCTGCTGCTCGCCGTGCCCACCGCCGGCTGGGCGGACCCGCTCACCCCGACCGCCCTCGAGGTCACCGAGGCGGCCGCCGCGGACGTGCCCGCCCCGCAGGACGTCCGGGCTGTCGCGAACGGGACGAACGTCGACGTCGAGTGGTCCCGACCCGAAGGGGGCGAGCTGTTCCGCGCGACCCTCAGTGCCGACCCCACCCCCGGCACCGGCTTGGTGCGCTGGACCTCGGGCACCACGGTCAGCTTCCGTGGCCTCGACCCCGACACCACGTACTACGTGCGGGTCCGGGCCGTCGACGGGCAGCAGCCGGTCGGGCCGTTCTCCGAGACGGTCACCGTCTCCACCACCCCCGGCGGGGAGGAGCCGGCAGTGCCCCCCGCACCCATCAACCCGGTCCCCCGACCGAACGGCACGCTGTTCGGGGCCAACTACACGACCAACTCCCGGGTCGACGAGGGGGTGTACGCCGGGCGCGCCGAGGTGGCCCGCGTGTTCTTCCAGCAGCTCGACGGCGCGAGGTTCTCGGGCAACGCCGCGGTCCGCGAGGCGCTCGCCGACGGGGTCGACACGTTCGTGATCTCCTGGAAGGAGACCGACCTCGGGGCGATCCGTACCTTCCTCGCGGCCATCCCGAACGACCTGACGGTCTACACCTCCTTCAACCACGAGCCGGAGAACGACCACGGCAGCCCCGGGTCGGCGGCCTACAACGCCTGGTCGGCGGAGTACCGGAGGCAGTGGGCGCAGCAGGCGCCGGTGATGCGCGCCGAGGGGTTCATCCCGACGAACATCCTGATGGCCTACACACTGGTCAAGTCCTCCGGGCGCGACGTCGCCGACTGGACCCCGCCGGCGGGCACCGTGGACGTGTTCGCCTTCGATGCCTACTACGGCAAGGGCAAGGTGCCGCAGGCACTGGTGCAGCGGATGGCGCAGGCCGCCCGCGACGCCGGAGTCGACCGGACCGGCCTCGGCGAGACCGGCGCGCCGGTCAGCGATTCCACGCGACTGGCCAACACCGTCGCCATGCGGGCCGCCATCCTGGCGGCCGGCAGCTTCGAGTTCGCCACCTACTGGAACAGCGCCGAGGGGGGCTACGACAGCCGCATGAACCCCGCGGTGGCGGACGCCTGGTTCGGGAGCTGAGCGAGCACCCCAAAGTTGGGTAAGCGCTGAGGAGGTCTGGTGCGGCCGTCATTTCGAACACACAATGACGCCGTGCCCGGCCTCCTCCGCTTCCTGCTCATCGCCGCCGTCGTCGCGGTCCTCGCGCTCGTGCCCACCGCCGCGACCGCGGCGACGGACGCGCCGAGCGATCTGCGCGCCGTGGACCGCACGGCGACCAGCCTGAGCCTCGCCTGGTCCGCCCCGACGGGGGCCTCGCGCTACCGACTCGTCTACAGCACCAGTCCGACCTGGAGCGGTGCCAGAGCGAAGTGGACGTCGAACACCGAGTTCACCCTGACCGGCCTGAGCCCCGACACCACCTACTACGCGCGGGTGCGGGTGGTCGAGGGCGGCAAGGCCGTGAGTCCCTTCTCCGCGACCGTCACCACCAGCACCCTGTCAACGTCGCCGCCCCCCCCACCGCCACCCCCGCCGCCACCGCCCGGCGAGGAGGAGCCCCCGACCACGACGGTCTTCGGCGCCAACTACACCGACGACCCGCGCATCGACGAGGGCGTGTACGCCGGCCGGGCGCAGGTGGCCCGGGTGTTCTTCCAGAGGCTCGCCGGCGTGAACTTCATGGACGACCCGTCGATCCAGGAGGCCTACGCCGACGGGGTTCGCAGCTTCGTGATCTCCTGGATCGACACCGACGTCGAGGCGATCCGGGCCTTCCTCGCCGGCATCCCCGACGACCTCACGATCTACTCGTCCTTCAACCATGAACCCGAGAACGACCATGGCAGCCCCGGGTCGGCGACCTACCGCGCCTGGTCGACGGAGTACAAGCGCCAGTGGACGATCCAGTCGCCGCTGATGCGCGCCGAGGGCTTCGTGCCCACCAACATCTTGATGGCCTGGACCCTCGACGCCAGGTCTCGTCGCGACGTCGCCGACTGGACGCCGCCGCCCGGCACGGTCGACGTCTTCGCCTTCGACGCCTACTTCGGCAAGGGCAAGGTCCCGGCCACGCAGGTGGGGCGCATCACCGCGGCCGCCCGCGACGCCGGGATCGCGCAGGTGGGTCTCGCCGAGTCCGGCGCTCCCGGCAACGACCCCGACCGGCTCGCCAAGACCGGTGACATGCGTGCCGCGGTCATCGCCGCCGGCAACTTCACCTTCGCGAACTACTGGAACAGCGTGGAGGGCCGTTACGACGGCCGGATGGACGAGGCGCTGGCCGACGCGTGGTTCGGGAGCTGAGCCAGAGCAACGCCCCCCCAAGGTTGGGTAAACCCAGCCCACCCCCGCCGTCGGTGCCGGGCGCCCGCGTAGGCACCTCTGCATGAGTGCACGCCGACTGCTGGGGATCGGTGCCGGCGTCCTGCTGGCGGTGGCCCTGCTGCTCTGGCGGCCCTGGACACCGACGCAGGCCGAGCTGCCTGCCCCGACCAGCCTCCGCCTCGTGACGGCCGGCCCCTCCAGTGCGCAGGTCGCGTGGGCCCCCCGGGGAGACGCCGCGTTCTTCCGGGTCGTCTGGTCGCCCACCGAGGGCACGGGCGCCGGTCGCAGCGCCTGGACCAACCGCAGCACGGTCGTCCTCACCGGACTGGAGCCGAGCACCTCCTACGACGTGCGCGTCCGCGCCGTCGACGGGGACCAGCCGCTCAGCCCGCTCTCCGGCCGCCTGGTCGTGACGACCACCGACGCCTCCGCCGATCCGGGCACGTCGACACCCTCGTCCCCGTCCCCGGCCGACACCCTGTTCGGGGCCAACTACACGACGGACCCGCTGGTCCACGAGGGCGTGTACGGAGGTCGGGCCGAGGTGGCCCGGGTCTTCTTCCAGCTGCTCGACGACACCAGCTTCACCTCCCACGCCGCGGTCCGGGAGGCCCTCGACGACGGTGTCCGCACCTTCGTGATCTCCTGGAAGGAGACCGACGTGGGCGCCATCCGCCGGTTCCTCGCCGCGATCCCCGACCGCCTCACCGTCTACACCGCCTACCACCACGAGCCCGAGGACGACCACGGGTCACCCGGGACGGCGAGCTACGACACCTGGGCTGCGGACTACCGCGCCGAGTGGGTGCGCCAGTCCCGGGTCATGCGCGCCGCCGGGTGCATCCCCACGAGCATCCTCCAGGCGCACACCCTGGACGACTCCTCCGGACGGGACGTCGCCGACTGGACCCCGCCGCCGGGGACCGTGGACGTCTTCGCCTTCGACGCCTACTACGGCAGCGGCAAGGACCCGGAGACCCTGGCGGCCCGGATGTCAGCGGCCGCCAGCACGGCCGGCGTGGCGGCCACCGGGTTGGCGGAGACCGGTGCGCCGTTCAGCGACCCGACCCGGCTGGAGAACACCGCGGCGATGCGGGCTGCGGTCCTCTCGGCAGGCGGCTTCGCGTGGGCGATCTACTGGAACAGCGCCGAGGGCGGCTTCGACTCCCGGATGGACCGGGCGCTCGCGGACGCCTGGTTCGGCGACTGATCCCCGGCTGGCGAGGTCACCAGGACGTCTCGAGCGGCCGTCCCTCGTGGAACCCCGCGGCGGACTGCACCCCCACCACCGCCCGCTCGTGAAACGACTCGAGGTCAGCGGCGCCGGCATAGCTGCACGCGGACCGTACGCCGGCGCAGATCTGGTCGATCAGGTCCTCGACGCCCGGACGGGCCGGGTCGAGGTACATCCGGGAGGAGGAGATGCCCTCCTCGTAGAGCCCCTTGCGCGCCTGGTCGTACGCCGCCTCGGCGGTGGTCCGGTTCGCCACGGCCCGGGCCGACGCCATGCCGAAGGACACCTTGTAGGCGCGGCCGTCGGCGTCGAGCTGGAGGTCGCCGGGCGACTCGTGGGTCCCGGCGAACCAGGACCCGATCATCACCGCACCGGCACCGGCGGCCAGGGCGAGCGCCACGTCGCGCGGGTGCCGCACGCCGCCGTCCGCCCACACCGACCTCCCCTGCTCGCGTGCCACCCGAGCGCACTCGACGACGGCGCTGAACTGCGGCCTCCCGACGCCGGTCATCATCCGGGTCGTGCACATGGCACCGGGGCCGACGCCGACCTTGACGATGTCGGCACCCGCCTCCAGCAGGGTCCGCGTCCCCTCGGCCGAGACCACGTTGCCCGCCGCCACCGGCACGGGCAGGTCCAGGGCACGGACGGCCCCGAGGGCGGCGACCATCCGGTCCTGGTGGCCGTGGGCGGTGTCGAGGACGAGGCAGTCGACACCGGCCGCCACCAGCTCACTCGCGCGGGCCGCGACGTCGCCGCCCAGCCCGATCGCCGCGGCCGTGCGCAGCCGTCCGTGGGCGTCCACCGTCGGGTCGTAGAGCGTGGCGCGGAGGGCTCCGGTGCGGGTGAGCACGCCGACGAGCCCACCGCGGTCGTCGACGGCCACGGCGAGCGGGGCCCGCGCGGTGTCCACGGCGTCGAAGACCTCGCGCGCCCCGGCCGCGGCCGACACCGTCACCGGGATCCCGCGCATCACCTGTCCGACCTGGGCGAACCGGTCCACGTCGGCACAGTCGGACTCGGTGACCACGCCGACCGGGCGCCCCTCGGACACCACGACCGCGGCCCGGTGCGCCCGCTTGGGGATCAGCGACAGCGCCTCGGCCACGGTCTGGTGCGGCCCGAGCTCGATGGGGGTGTCGAAGACCAGGTGGCGCTGCTTGACGTAGCGCACCACCTCGGCCACGACGGGCACCGGGATGTCCTGGGGGATCACGGTGAGGCCGCCGCGGCGGGCGACGGTCTCGGCCATCCGCTTGCCGGCGATCGCCGTCATGTTGGCGACCACGAGGGGCAGGGTCGCACCGGTGCCGTCGCTGGTGGCCAGCGAGACGTCGTACCGGCTGGCCACGCCGGAGCGCCGCGGCACCATGAAGACGTCGTCGTAGGTCAGGTCGCGGTCCGGCGTCACGTCGTGGAGGAAGTGCACGCTGCGCGACGCTACCCGTTCACCGGCCCGCGAGGACGTGGTGGGATGGCGGGGTGATGATCCGACCTGCCGAGCTCGCGGCGATCAGGGCCGGCACCCTCGACCTCGCCTTCCGCCGGTGGGACCGTCCGCGGGTCAGGGTCGGCACCCGGATGCGGACCGGCGTCGGGCTGGTCGAGGTCACCGGGGTGGAGCGGGTCGCCCTGTCCGCGCTCCGGGCCGAGGACGCCCGGCGCGCCGGCGCCCCGAGCCTGGCCGCGCTGAAGCAGGCCCTGGCCCACCGACCCGACCGGCCGGTCTTCCGCGTCACCCTCGCGTACGCCGGCGCCGATCCGCGCGAGCTGTTGCGCGAGGAGGTGCCCGGGTCCGAGGAGATCGAGGAGCTGCGGTCCTGGCTCGACCGGCTCGACGCGGCCTCGACGCACGGCCCCTGGACGCGAGCGACCCTGCAGGTCATCGACCGGTCCCCCGGCGTCCGCGCCCCCGAGCTGGCGGCGGAGCTCGGCCGCGAGACCCTCGCGTGGAAGGCCGACGTGCGCAAGCTCAAGGAGAGGGGGCTCACCGAGTCGCTGGCGATCGGCTACCGGCTCTCGCCCCGCGGCGAGGCGGTGCTCGACCACGGCGGCCCGCCGCGCGACCGGGCGCCTCGGCCCGCGGGGTCCCCGTTGCCCCGCTCGATCGGCGCCCCCGCCACCCGTGCGCTGCGGGCCCGGCAGGTCGAGAGCCTCGAGCAGCTGACCGCGTGGACGCAGACCGACCTGGTGGCCCTCCACGGGGTGGGCCCGATCGCCCTCGACCGCCTCGGCGAGGCGCTGCGCGAACGGGGGCTCTCGTTCGCCCCGGAGCCTCACCAGCCGTAGACGCGGTCGACCTGCCGCCAGTAGGCCCTGGTCCGGCGCCGGTTCTCGACCACCCCGGCTGCGAGCGAGTCGGGCAGCACGACCTGGCACGCCTGCCCCCGGCAGTCCTTCATCTCCCGCCACACCGCCATCAGGTCCGAGCGCACCTCGCGGTAGGCCTCCGAGCGCCACCGGTTGCGGTTCTCCACGGCGTCGTCGGCGAGGTCGTAGAGCTCGGCCCCGTTGCGATAGCGCAGCAGCGCATAGCGCGAGGTGCGGATCCCGATCGCGGTCCGGACGTCGTCGAAGTCGCCGCCCTGCCGTCCGCCCGTGTGGAGCGCCTCGTGCAGCACCGGGGTGGTCCAGCCCTGGTCGCCCTCCGTCAGCGTGTGGACCCTGCTCACGCCGTCGGGTCGGTAGGGCGCCCGCGCCCCGGCGAGGTCGAGGACGGTGGCCGCGAGGTCGACGGTGGTGATCGGGTCGGAGCGCCGATGACCGGCCTCGCCCCGGCCGCGCATCCCCGGGCCGGTGACCAGCATCGGCACCCGCAGCGAGGGCTCGTGGCCCCAGATCTTGCCCTGCAGGATCCGGTGCTCCCCGAGCAGGTAGCCGTTGTCGGAGGTGAAGACGAACACCGTGCGCCGCCACTCCCCCGTGCTCTTGAGGGTGGCCACGAGCCGGCGGACCTGCTGGTCCATCACGTAGATCGACTCGGCCCGCTGCCGGGTGGTGTCGCGCAGCGCCCGCCGCTCGCGAGCGGTGAGCTCGGGGAGCCGCCCGAGCGCACCGGGCTTGTCCCGCACGCTGGCCTCCGTCGGTCCGCCGCCGCGCGGCACGCCCGCACCGCGGCGGACGACGCCGTCGAAGCGTCCCTTCACCCTGTCCGGGCGCGCCGGCGTGAGCATCGTGCGGCGCCGCCCGTCCCGGCCCACCAGGACCCGCGGGTCGTCCCGCTCCACCGGCGCCCCGTGGTGGGGGGCGACGTAGTTGACGTAGAGGAAGAAGGGGGCGCGGTGGCCGGCGAAGCGCCGCGCCATCCCCACCGAGAAGTCGCCGATGACCCCGGTCTGGTAGCGCCCCCGGTAGCGGTTGTCGACCCGACCGTTGACGTTGTAGGGCGTGTCGAAGTAGTAGTACGTCCCCCCGTGGATCCCCGGCACGTCCGGGTCCTCGAACGCCGCACGCCAGTCGGTCCACCCCCGCGGCACGTAGCGGTAGGAGGCCCGCCCGGAGACGAGCGAGTCGTGCGGGCCGTACCCGTTGAGGTACTTGCCGACGAACCCGGTGCGGTAGCCGGCTCGTCGCAGCGAGGTCGCGAGGGTGCGCGAGTCGTCGAAGCGCTGGTAGCCCCAGGGCTTCTCGTGGGACCAGACGTGGTGCCGGTGCGCGTGCACTCCGGTGAGGAAGGAGGCCCGGGCCGGACAGCACAACGGGTACGGCGCGAAGGAGTTCTCGAAGCTGATCCCCCGCCGGGCCACGAGCCGGCGAAGCCGGGGTGCGAAGCGGAGGTCCCGCACCCGCATGTCGTCGGCCATCACCACCACGATGTTGGGCGGGCGTCGGGCACCCTCGGCGCTCACCTCGACGGTGCCGCTCGGCGCCGGGGTCGAGGAGTCCGCCGGTCCCCCGGCCAGGACAGGGATCAGCATCGCCAGCATCGGCCCCCAGGCCAGGATCGTCCTCCGCACCCGGGTGAGACGCGGCCATCGCCACGGAAGTTGTCGGGTCGTGGCATCTCCTGGACCGGATACGGTCGGCACATGGCAGTCCCCCTGCGCGTCGGCTTCGTCACCGGCGCCACCCCCGACAAGTGGGCGGCCGCCTGGCGGTCCCGCCGCGCCGAGCCGCTCGAGCTGGTCCCGGTGGCCGAGGACGACCAGGAGCAGATGCTCCGGGACGGCTCCCTGGACCTGTGCCTGGTCCGGTTGCCGGTCGACCGCGACGGGCTCCACCTGATCCCGCTGTACGACGAGCAGCCGGTGGTGGTCGTGCCCGCGGAGCACTTCGTCACCGCCGCGACCGCTGTCGACCTGGCCGACCTCGCCGACGAGCAGCTGGTGCGCCCGCACGTCTCGGGCTGGACCCCCGACGCCGACCAGCTCGACTGGCCGGCGATGTCGGAGCGGGAGGCGATCGAGGTGGTCGCGTCGGGTGGCGGCGTCGTGATCGTGCCGATGTCGGTGGCGCGGCTGTTCCACCGCAAGGACGTCGCCAGCCGCGCGGTGACCGACCTGGAGTGGACCACGGTCGGGCTCGCCTGGCGCGTGGACCGCGACGGCGAGGACACCCAGGCCTTCGTCGGGGTCGTCAGGGGCAGGACGGCCAACAGCTCACGCTGAGCCCGCCCCCACGGAGGTCACGCCGGGCGCTTCGGCGCCCGGCGTGATCTCCCCGGAGAAGGCTGGCGGGTGGGTCAGGGCAGCGCGCCCGCGGCCGCGACCACGTCGACCAGGCCGTGACCCTTGTCGTAGGAGGACCCGCCTGTGTAGGCGGCGCCGAACGCGTACCGGTGGGCGGTCGAGGTGAGGGCCTGCTCGACCTGGGCGGGGGTGGCAGCCGGCGACTTCTGGAACAGCTGCGCCACGATGCCGGCCACGTGCGGTGCGGCCATCGAGGTGCCGCTGATGGTGTTGTAGTCGCCACCCGCGACCGGGTCGAGCCCGGTGCTGCAGATCGGCAGGTAGACCCGGCAGGAGCTGGTGATCGTGTCGCCCGGCGCCGAGAGGTCCGGCCAGGTCGACGGGTCGCTCGCCAGGCCGCGGGAGGAGAAGTCGCTGAGCTCCCCGTCGCGGGTCCCGGTCTCGAGGTCGTGGTACGAGGCCACGCTGAGGATGCCGCCGGTGGGGTCCTGGCCGGGCGGGTTCGTGAGGCTCTCGGAGCCGTTCCCCCCGTCGTTGCCGGCAGCCCAGACGGTGACGACCCCCTCCGCCGCCAGCGCCCGCTGCAGCTTCACGGTCGCGGACTGGGGGTCGAACTCCCCGCCGCCACTGGGTCCGTAGGAGTTGTTGGTGACCTTGATCGGCGGGCACACCGAGGCGGGGACACCCTCACCGCACGGGGCCTCGTGGTTCTCCAGCACCCAGTTCAGGGCGGTGTCGGCGCCGATGATGAAGAGACCGGCACCGGTGGACAGGGAGACGAGCTTGGCCCCGGGGGCCGCACCGTGGAGCGTGGTCCCGTCGGGGAGCTCGGTGGGCCGACCGGCCACGATGCCCGCGACGTGGGTGCCGTGGCCGCCGACCGAGAGGGTGTCGGTGTCGACGTTGTTCGGCAGGTTCACGACCTCGCAGAACGCTTCGAAGGGGTCGCACACCGTCTTGTTGTTGCTCACGACCGCTGAGGACCCGTCCGCCTCGGTCAGGAAGGGGTGGGTGGGGTCGACGCCGGAGTCGATGACGCCGACGCTGGTCCCGGTGCCCGTGAGGGCGGTGCCGTCGGCACCGGTGAGGGTCTGCATCGCCTCGGCGCCGCGCGTGGCCGTGTGGGACGTGTACTGCGAGAACTCGATCGGCTGGTTGCCCTCCACGTAGGTCACCCCGGGCTGCCGTCGGGCCGCAGCGATCTGCGAGCGCGTCGCCCGCGCCACCACGACGCCGATCGTGTCGAAGCTCATCGCCCGGGTCATGCCGGTGGCGGCGACCGCACGGTCGGCCGCAGCCAGGTCGGTGCCGTGCACCATGACCGTGGTCCGCTCGCCCAGCGACAGCGTCGGCAGCTGCTCGGCCAGGTGGTCCGAGACCTCGGCCCCGACCGGTGCGGGGGCCGCGCCGGCGCTGGGCGCCGACAGCGCCGGGGTCAGGGCGGTCGCCGCCAGTGCGGCAGCGGCGAGAAGTCGTGGTGCACGACGCATGAAGGTGTCCTCCTGGTGTCCCGATGTGTGACTGGGACAACGTCGCTACCCGCCGGAGGTCACGGGTCAGGTCGCGGAGACCCCGATCGAACCGTCGCGGAAGGCGGCGACGAACAGCGCGTGGTCCTCCCGCACACGGTCGCCGTAGGCCATCCCCCAGTCGGTGAGCCAGTCCGTGAACTCCCTGCGCCGCCGGTCCAGCGAGTCGGCGATCGCGTCCTCGACCTGGAAGTCCACGAGGTCCTGCTCGCTGTCCTCGTCGGACGCGCAGTGGATCTTGGCGGTGGCGCGCCCCAGCAGGTCGACGACCTCGGCGATGTCGTCGGGCTCGGTGAGGTCGGACCAGTCGAGGTCGACCTCGTACGGCGAGACCTCGCTGACCACGAACCCGACGCCGTCGAGCGTGGTGTGGCCGAGCAGCGGGTCGGTGTGGACCTGCAGGGCCCGCTGGCTGACCGCGGTGCGCTGGCCCTCGTGCTCGAAGTACCCCTCGATGCCGGCGCTGTCCACGAACCGGCTCACCGCCGGCACGTTGGCCTGCTTCATCGACAGCACCACGTCGTTGTCCAGGGCCTGGCTGAAGCCCTCGACCAGCAGGTTGTACGCCGGGAGGCCCGCGCTCCCGATGCCGAACCCGGACTTCCCCACGACGTCCCGGAGCTCGTAGAACAGGGTCCGGTCGAACCGCTTGTCGGTCGGGATGGTCTCCAGGTACCGCGCGAAGGCCTTCACGACCTTGGCGCGCTCGGTCTTCTTCAGCTCGCGCACCGTGCCGTCGTGGCGGAACCGCCGCACGCCCTCCCCCAGCACGGTGGTCCGGTCGAGCAGGTCGGCACGCCGGTTGCAGCGGGCCGCGACGAGCGCGTCGCGGATCGGGCCCGAGGTGTTCTCCAGGTGCAGGGCGAAGTCGTCGTCGTCCTCGCTGCGGCGGTACTCGTCGACCTGTGAGAGGTAGGCGCGGACGTACCGCCCCATCAATCGCCGCACGTCCTCCTCCGGCAGCGCCTTCTGCCACCCGACGAGCGCCAGCGAGGCCACGAAGCGCTGCAGGTCCCAGGTGAAGCGGCCGAGGTAGGCCTCGTCGAAGTCGTTGACGTCGAAGACCAGCCGGCCGTCGGAGTTGAGGTAGGTCCCGAAGTTCTCCACGTGCAGGTCACCGTGGATCCAGATCCGCCCCGACCGGGCGTCGGCGTAGGGGTCCTCCTCCGCGGTGACGTCGGCGTAGAACAGGCAGGCGCTGCCGCGGTAGAAGGCGTGCGGGTCGCTGGCCATCTTGCGGAACTTGCCGCGGAAGGCGGCGGGGTCGGCCGCCATCAACGGCGCGAACGCGTCGTCGAGCACGTGGGCGATCAGGTCACGACGGTCCTCGGAGGTGGCCACCGGGTCAGTGTGCCCCACGCACCGATCTGTGTGCGGCTACTCAGTCGGGGCCCAGTAGCGGGGCGGGTGCGCCGGTCCCCCGCCTGGCCGGATGCTTCTCGGCATGAGCACTCCGAACCCGTCCAAGAACACCAACGCCTTCTTCCTGCAGGCCGGCGTCTCCTTCGCCGTGGCCCTGCTCACCATGGTCTTCTCCGTCTTCTACCTCCCGGTGGACCCCTGGATCCGCGCCTTCCTCGGGCTCGGCGTCATGTACCTGACCACCTCCGCGTTCACCCTCGCCAAGTGCGTCCGCGACTCGCAGGAGAACCAGTCGGTCTACGCCCGGCTCGACCAGGCCCGGGTCGAGAAGATCCTCGCGGAGCACGACCCGTTCAAGGTGGTCTCCTGAGCCGTGGGAACCCCGCTTCGGGCACGGACGTACGGTGGAGAGCCGGGCGTCCGTGCCCGTCGCCTGTTCCCCAGTCCTCGAGGAGAGCCCGCCGTGTCCCAGTCCCTCCCGTCCCTGTCCCACCTCGCCGCCGAGGTCGTGACGCTGCCGGTGAAGGTGGCCGCGCGTGCGGTCGGTCTCGTCCGGGGCTCGGTGTCCGTGGCCCGCCAGCGCGCCACCGGCCCCGCGCCCGCCTGGGAGACCGTCGACGTCGTCCCGGCACGCGACCAGGAGCCCGCGCCCGTCGGGCTCGGCACCGACCCCACCCCCGTGAACGTCACCGAGGAGCTCGGACTCGACCCGGCCCCGGTGGACCCGCCCCGGCCGGCGCCCCGCACCGCCCCGGTCACCTCGATCGACCAGCAGGCCGAGCCCGGCCTGGTGGACTCCACCCCCGCGGACGTGGCCGCGCGGCTCGCCCGCGACTGAGCCGCTACTTCAGCTGGCCGCTGCTGAGGCCCAGCAGCCGCCGAGCCACGATCAGCTGCTGGATCTGCTGGGTGCCCTCGAAGATGTCGAGGATCTTGGAGTCGCGGGCCCACTTCTCCAGCAGCTCGCTCTCGGAGTAGCCGAGGGAGGCGGCCAGCTCCACGCAGCCGAGGGTCACGTCGGACCCCACCCGCCCCGCCTTGGCCTTGGCCATCGAGGCCTCCAGCGAGTTGGGCCGGTGGTTGTCGGCCAGCCAGGCCGCCTGCAGGGTCAGCAGCCGGGCGCCCTCCCAGTCGGCCTCGAGCTGGAGCAGCCGTGCCGCGGCCGCGTGCTGCAGCTGCGCCGGCCGGTCGTGGTCGACCCGGACCCCCGCCTGCGCCAGCAGGTCGGTCGTGAGGTCGAGCGAGGCGCGGGCGACGCCGACCGCCATCGCCGCGACCAGCGGCCGGGTGTTGTCGAAGGTCGCCATCGCACCGGCGAAGCCCTGGCTGGCGTCCACCTCGGGCGAGCCGAGCAGGTTCTCCTTCGGCACCCGGCAGTCGGTGAAGGTGATGGCCGCGGTGTCGGACGCGCGGATCCCGAGCTTGTGCTCGAGTCGCTCCACGACCATGCCGGGCGTGCCCTTCTCGACCACGAACGACTTGATCGCGGCGCGACCCAGGCTCTTGTCGAGGGTCGCCCACACGACCACGCTGTCGGCGCGGTCGCCGGCCGTGACGTAGATCTTCTCGCCGTTGATGACGTAGTGGTCGCCGTCGAGCACCGCCGTGGTCGCGATGTTGGCCGAGTCCGAACCGGTCCCCGGCTCGGTGATGGCCATCGCGGCCCAGGTGTCACCGAACCGCGCGAGCTGCTCGTCGTCGGCGACCGAGGCGATCGCGGAGTTGCCGAGGCCCTGGCGGGGCATCGAGAGCAACAGGCCGACGTCACCCCAGCACATCTCGGCGATCGACATCACCGAGGCCAGGTGGGCGCCGTTCCGCACCCCCGACCGCTCCTCCGGGGGCGCCTCGCGACGCACGCCGGAGGCGCCGGCACCCTCGCCGGCACCGGACTCGGCGAGCCCGTCGATCATCGCCGCGAGCATGTCGAGCTCCTTGGGGTACGCGTGCTCGGCACGGTCGTACTTGCGGGAGACCGGGCGCAGCATGTTCATCGCGACCTGGTGGGCCTGGTCGCGCAGCGTCCGGAGCCGCCGCGGGTCGTCGAGGTGGATCATCAGACCAGCACCGTTCCTTCCATGACCGCGATGGCCCGCAGGTCGCGGTACCAGCGCTCGACCGGGTGCTCCTTGACGTAGCCGTGACCACCGAGCAGCTGGACGCCGTCGAGGCCGATCCGCATCGCCTTGTCGGCACACAGGGTGCGGGCGAGCGCGACCTCGCGGGAGAAGTCCTCGCCGGCCGCGGCGCGGGACGCTGCCTTGTAGGTCAGCAGCCGCATCGCCTGCAGCTCGATCGCCATGTCGGCGACCGCGAACGCCACGGACTGGCGGTGGGCGATCGGCTCGCCGAAGGCCTCGCGCTCCTTGACGTAGGGCGTGACGTAGTCGAGCACGGCCTGACCGGTCCCGACCGCGAGCGCGCACCACGCGAGCCGGGAGAGCCGCACGCACTCGGTGTAGGTGGATCCGTCGCTCGCGCCCAGCACGGCGTCCGAGGGGACCCGGACGCCGTCGAGCGTGAGCCGGGTCAGGGAGGCGGCGCGGACGCCCATCGCGGGGTCACCCTCGACCGCGAGGCCTGCGGTGGCCGCCTCGACCAGGACCAGGACCGGGTGGCCCTCGAGCATCGCGCCGACGACGAGCAGCTCGGCGTCGGCACCGCGGGCCACCAGCGACTTGGCCCCGTCGAGCACCAGCTCGTCCCCGTCACGCAGGGCGGTGGTCGCCGGTTCGAGCACGTCGAACAGCACCCGCGGCTCGGTGAGCGCCAGCGCCGCCACGGGGACGTCGTCGCCGGTGAAGGCCGGCAGGTAGGTCTGCTGCTGCTGCTCGGTGCCCCACAGCGAGAGCGCCGTGGCCACGGAGCCGGGCGCGAGGGTGGCGACCGCCAGCCCCATGTCGCCGTGCGCGAGCGCCTCGGCCACCAGGGTCCCGGCCATCGCGGAGCGCTCCTCGGAGATGCCGTCGAGGGCCTCCGGGACGCCGAGGAGCGAGATGCCGATCTCCTGGCCCGCGGCCAGGACCGACGCGGGCGCCTCGCACGCGTCGTCGGCCGCCGCGGCTGCCGGACGCAGCACCTCCGCGGCGTACTCGCCGACCACGTCGACCAGCATCTGCTCGTCCTCGGTCGGGGTGAGGTCGAAGACGCCCTGGGGGGCGGCGGGCGGCACTCGGACCCCGGCCCTCCGCACCGACCCGGCCCTGGCGAAGCTGCGCCCCGCAGAGGTCGCCGCCCGGAAGCCGCCGCGGGTGACGGTGAAGACCGTCTGCTCGGCCTGCCGCCGCAGTCCGATCCGGTCGAGCAGGTCGCTCTGGGCCATCCGGCTCAACGCGGCGACCGCGAGCCCGAGGGGATCGCGCGTCTCCCCGCTGGCGAGGCCGTGCTTCCCGCCGGGTCTGAGGTTCCTGGTGAGGGGCATGCCCGAATGTAACTCCGAGTTACACCTTCCGTCACGGCCGCGTCCCGTGTGCCCGGTCACAGGCCCAGATGGCTGCGACCCTAGGCTTCACGGCATGCACGACGAGCCCGACGAGAGCCTCCACGCCCCCCACGGACCCCTGCCCCAGGGCGGCACGGTGCGGCCGATCACGCGGTGGGGCACGCCGGTGATGCACCGCGCCCAGCGGCCGGTGGTGGCCTACGACGACTCGCTGCGCCAGCTGGTCGCCGACATGGTCGCCACGATGTACGCCGCCGACGGCGTCGGCCTGGCCGCCTGCCAGGTCGGTGAGGACGTGGCCGTGTTCGTCTTCGACTGCCCCGACGACAGCGGTCGGCGCACCGTGGGCGTGGTGTGCAACCCGGAGGTCAGCGTGCCCGAGGGCGAGGAACGCCAGCTCGACGTCGCCGACGAGGGCTGCCTGTCCTTCCCCGGCGCGTTCGTCGAGTGCGCGCGCCCCGACCGCGCCTCGGTCACCGGGACCGGTCTGGACGGTGAGCCGGTCTCGTTCGCCGGCGACGGCCTGCTGGCCCGCTGCCTCCAGCACGAGACCGACCACACCCGCGGCACGGTGTTCGGCGACCGGCTGCCGACCAAGCTCCGCAAGAAGCTCCAGAAGGAGCACGACAAGGCGGTCGAGGACTACCCCGCCGAGTGGCCCGCCTGAGAGCCTCCCCGGTCACTCGGCGAGGGTCGCGTCACTCGGTCGGCTCCTCGCACAGGAACGGCTCGCGGTCGCCTCCGGCGTGGAACTCATAGGTCTCGCCGCCGGCTTCCAGCACGATGCGCTGGCCGTCGACCAGCGCCTGGGTGTACATGGTGCCCTGCTCGGCGCAGCCGAGGCTGCCGTCCTTCCAGGTCACCTCCTCGACCGAGGTCACCACGACCTCGTCCTCACCCATGCCGAGGCGGCCGGCGAGGCTCGCCGTGGCCGCCCGGGCGGCCGGGCTGTCGGCCCCCGGGGCGGGGCTGGTGCTGGACATGGTGTCCTCCGTGGGCTCGGTGGCGGTCTGCTGCCGCTCGGCCCCGCACCCACCGAGCAGCAGCACGGCGAGAAGCACGGGGAGCAGCACTGGGAGCAGGGCGGTGGTCGTGAGTGCGTGGGTGCGCGTCGTCATCGGATCGCTTCCTCCAGGATTCATGGCCACCGGTGGGACGGTACGCACCCGGCTCCGGTTCCGGGACCACCGACCGGCCGACCACCCGAGGGATGGCCGGCCGGTCGGTCCGGTGCGGTTCGGATCAGCGGCGCCGTCGGGCGTCGCGGATCTTCACCACGGTGCTCGCGGGGTCACCGACCACGTAGTCGGCGCCCTCGACCAGCGAGATCCGGAGCCTGCGCACTCCCTGGTTGCCGGGACGGTTGACCACCCGGACGTTCTGGCCGACCCGCCGCCTGTCCCGCGGGAACGTGACGACGCCGTTGAGGCCCCGGAAGTCGCGGCCCCGCACGGCGTTGCCGCCGAGGTCGTACTCGACCGTGAGCCGCTCGCCCACCGCGGACCGCGGCCGCACGAACACGACCCGACCGTCCTTGTTGGGCTCCCGGGCGTCACGCAGGGTCCTGACCTTCACCGCGGGCGCCGCGACGCCGCCGTCGAGCGTGGTGACGGTGACCTCCTGGTCCCGCTTCGAGCCCGGGTTGTCCACGGTGTGGGTGAGCACGTTCACCAGGTCGGTGCCCTCCCGCACGTCGTCGTCGACCGTCACCTGGTAGGTGAAGGTCTGGGAGTCGAGGTCCGGACCGGCGTAGGCCATGCACACCACCGTGTCCTCCACGACCACCGCCGACGCGTCACCGGCGTCGACCAGGGACGTGCCCCGGTCGCCCTCGGCGTCCTCGGTGCCGATGGTGACGCCGTCCACGGGTCCGGTGGTCGGGCCGTAGGTGACGAAGACATCGCGGTCACCGGCGAACTGCAGCACCTGGACGTCGTAGAGGCCCTGCTCGCCCGACGGGTCGTCGGCCAGCCGCAGGTCGTCGAACTGCGCCATCGAGGCGACGCCGCCACCCAGGTTCACCAGGCTGACGCCCGCCTGGGTGCCGGCTTCGTACACGACCTGCATGTCCTGCCACAGGAAGGCGGCGACGTTGTTCGGCAGCGCCGGGTCGGGCAGCGACTGCGGCGTGCCCGGGTCGCCTGCGTAGTTGTCGGCGTCGTAGACGAGGAAGCCGTCGTCGGTGATCGTCAGGCCGGGGAAGGTCTCCTCGTAGAACCCGAACTCCGACCCGCCGGCGAACGTCCACGCGGTGCCGTCCCCCTCGACGGAGGCGTCACGGAAGTCGCCGAACTCGTGCACGTCGAGGTACGAGGCGTCACCGGACCACGGGTTCACACAGTCCTCGTCCTGCGCGCTGGTGGTGATGTCATAGGAACCCTCGGCCCCTGCCGGGCTGAGCATCGTGTGCTCCCAGGTGAGGACGCCGTTCTGCACGGTGGCGCCCTCGGGACCCGAGCCCTCGACGTACGTCGTGCCCTGCGGCAGCCGGTCGCGGAAGGTGTAGGTCAGGTCCTCGGGCGTGACGTTGGGCTGCACCTCGACCGTGTAGGTCAGGGTGTCCCCGGGCTCGGCCCGATCGCGGTCGACCGACTTGGTGACGTCGTCCTCGAACCGGTTCACCGTCACCGGGATGGTGCCGATGTCGGTGCCGCCCGGCGCGGAGCTCAGCGAGAGCGAGCCGTACCAGGTCTGACCGGCCCGCATCCGGGGCTCGTCCCAGAACGTCCGGATCGTGAAGGGCTCACCGGCCGGCTGCGTCGCCGGTCCCTCGGCCCGCAGGTTCCCGGCGTCGCCGCCGACCACCGCGGTCTCGAGGTCGACCGTGTCCGTCGCGCTGGGAGAGCTGGCCTCCCAGTTCTGGACCAGCACCCACCACTCCCCTGCGTCGGCCTCGTCGAGCGGGAAGTCGCAGCTCTCGGCCGAACCGCCCGAGGCGCTGCTGCACACGACGTTCTCGTCACTGACCTCACCGGTTCCCACGAACAGGTCGAAGTCGGGGGCGGTGGCGTTCTGCAGGGTGGCCACGAACCGCGTCGCGCCCTCGGGCACCGTCACCTCGACCACCTCGGTCCCGTTGCCGTCGAACGGATCGGTGTTGGTGGTGTCCTGCGGGATCGCCAGCTCCTCGGAGTCCGCCCGGACCAGGCCGTTGGCCTCGATGTCCAGGTCGGTGATCTCGACGGCCTCGATCGGGTCGGACTCCTGGGAGCCCGCGTCACGACGCGTGTCGATGTCGATCGCGGTGGGGATGACGCCGGTGGAGGGCAGCACCGCCACGGGCAGGTGCGCCTCGGGGGCGTCGGAGCCCGCGGCCGGGGTGAGCACCACGGTGCCGAAGAGGTAGTCGTCGGTGGGCGCACCGGCGACGTCGGCGGTGACCGTGATCTCCTGCGTCTCGCCCTCGGCGAGCGAGAAGGTCGCCGGCTCGACCGTGACCGAGATCCCGTCGCTGACGGCTGCGCCGGTGGCGGTCCACTCGCCGCTCCCGGTGGAGGTGCCGGTGACCGTGCGGGTCCACGTGCACTCCTCGAGGCACTGCGAGCTGGCCATGCTGGCCGTGTTGAGCTCCTTGACGTCGCCACCCAGGGTCGGGTCGGCGGCGAGGTAGTCGGCCTCCGTCTCGTCGAGCACCAGCCCGGCGTCCGCGGCCTTCGTCAGGTCCGCGCGGCCCGAGCCCATGTCGAACCAGTCGGCGTCGCTGCCGTCGGTGTCGGTCACGTCGGTGAACGAGGTCGTCATCAGCGCCGACTGGACCTCCGCCGGCGTCCAGTCCGGGTTGGCGGCCGAGACCAGGGCCATCGAGCCCGCCACGTGCGGGCTGGCCATCGAGGTGCCGGAGATGAAGCCCCAGCTGACCTCGTTGTCGGTCCCGTTGCCGGCGAGGATGTCCACGCCCGGCGCGGAGATGCTGGGGCTGACCAGCTCCACGGCGCGGTTGGGTCCACGGCTGGAGAAGCCCGCCACGATGTCGGCGACGTCGTCGCCGATGTGCTCCTGGCCGCCGGAGAGCGAGGCCTGCTCACCCTCGACGCCGGCCATCCACTCGCGCAGCTCGACCCCGTCGGCGTAGGTGATGTGGACGGCGGGGAGGGCGTGCGGGTCGGCGTTGAGCGAGTCGCCGCTGGCCTCGTCGTTGGCGAGGACCATGCCCTCGGCGCCCAGCGCAGCCACGACCTGACCCTTCTCGACCCGGCCCGTGGAGCCGCGCTGGCAGACGACGATCTGGCCGGTGAGGTCCTCCCCGGCGAGCTCACCGGCGAGGCACAGCGGGCTGCCGAGGTCCGCGGCGTCGACCAGCGGGTAGGCCTGGTCGGTCGGGTTGGCGAAGGCGAGCCCGTCGATGTCGGGGTGGCTCGCACCGCCGTCGGCGGTGATGTCCTCGACCGAGGCCTGCCACTGCCGGTTGTGCTGGGTGGCGCCCACGGAGGTGATCCAGGGGACGTCGGCCGGGGATCCGACCGTCGCGGCGCCGGGTCCGGCGTTGCCTGCGGAGGTGGCCACGTCGATGCCCGCGGCACGGGCGTTGAGGAAGCCGAGCGCGTCGGCGTCCGTCCAGGGGTTGGACGCCGCGGCGCTGCCGATGGAGTAGTTGATGACGTCGACCTCGTCGGCGATCGCCTGGTCGATCCCTGCCACGATGGCGGTCAGCGGACAGCCGCCGGCGCACACGTCGTAGGCGATGACGTTGGCCCGGGGCGCGACGCCCTTGATGACCCGCGTCGCCTCGAACCGCTCGGCCGGGTCCGCCTCGGTGCTGTAGGTGGTCGCCTCGACCCAGTTGCCGGCGCTGGTGGACGCGGTGTGCGTGCCGTGGCCGTCCTCGTCGTAGGGGTTGGTGCCGTCGCCGGGGGCGAAGTCCCAGGCGCCGATCAGCTTGTCGTTGCAGCCCCAGTCGGCGATGAAGACCGCCGACCCCTCGTCACACACGCCGTAGTAGCCCTCGCGGGGGTTCTCCACGACGTAGGCGTCGTGGCCCTCGACCGCGGGCACGTCGGCCGCGAAGGAGGGGTTGGCGGGGTTGATCCCGGAGTCCAGGACACCCACGACCACCCCCTGGCCCTCGGTGCCGGTGCCGTCGGGGGTGGCGGTGCCGTCCCAGATCGAGGGAGCGCCGATCCACTCGGGGCCCACGTCGGTCTGCAGCTCTCGCTCCTCGTCGACCTGCACGGCCGCGACCCCGGCCAGGCCGGCGACCCGCTGGGCCTCGGCGCTGGTCAGCCGGACCGCGATGCCGTTCACCGCGTCGGTGTAGCGGAACCGGATCTGCGGGGCGCGGCCGGTGAGGTCGCGGATCTGCCGCTCCAGGTCGGCCTGCTCGGCCTCGAGATGGCCGCGGTAGGCACGCTCGCGGGCGGCCGTGGCGTCGTAGGAACGACCCTCGGCCTGCACCGCCCGGAGTCCCTCGACCCCGCCGGTGTAGGCCGGGACGGCAGCGTCCTCGAGCTGGACGAGATAGAGCTCGCGGCCCGAGCGCTCCCCCAGGGAGAGGACAGTGCCCTTCTCGCTGGTGCCGGCGACCTGCGCCGTGGCCTGCTCGAGCTCGGGCGGGGACAGGGGGCTGGACTGGCCCGGCGCCGCTGTCGCGGCGGGAGCCATGCCGAGCGTCAACGCCACGATGGCGGACGTCGCGATGGTTCGACGGATCACGTCTGGGTTCTCCCCGAGAGTCAGGCAGGACATGACTCCTCGGCAGGTTCCACCCGAGAGCCGTCCCGCGAGGACGGTGGACCTCGGTCCTACGTGTCGAACCTCACGCCCGTCAATGGTCGGGGGACCGAACGGTCACTCCGTGACGCGATCGTGACCAACGCGGCGACGTCCCCGGCTCAGCGCGCGGCGGCGACGTAGCAGGCCACCGCACTGGCGGCGGCGACGTTGAGGGAGTCGATGCCCGCCCGCATCGGGATCACCGCGCGCCGGTCGGCGGTCTGCTCCCACCGCGACGAGAGCCCGTGGCCCTCCGAGCCGAGCACCAGCGCCAGCCGGTCCACACCCGCCACGGCCTGCTCGACCGGCACGGCGTCTGCCGCCAGGGTCAGGGCGACGGTGGTGAAGCCCCGCGCGGAGAGGTCCGGCAGCGCGTCGTACCAGTCCGGGAGCCGGGTCCACGGGAGGCTGAACACCGTCCCCATCGCGACCTTCACCGCCCGACGGTAGAGCGGATCGGCGCACCGCGGCGCCAGCAGCACGGCGTCGAAGCCGAGGGCGGCGCCGGAGCGGAAGATCGCGCCGACGTTGGTGTGGTCGACGACGTCCTCGAGCACGAGCACCGACCGGGCGCCGGCGAGGACGTCCGCGACGTCCGGCAGCGGGCGGCGGTGGAGCGAGGCCAGGGCACCGCGGTGGACGTGGAACCCGGTGACCTGCTCGGCCAGCGCCTCGGGCATGACGTAGCAGGGCGCCTCGCTGGTGGCGAGCACGTCGGCGAGCCCGTCGAGCCAGCGGGGCGCCATCAGGAAGGAGCGAGCCACGAACCCGCCCTCGACGGCCCGGCGGACGACCTTCTCCCCTTCGGCGAGGAACAGGCCGCGCTCCCCCTCCAGGCTCTTGCGGAGCTCGACGTCGCGCAGGTCGCGGTAGTCACCGAGCCGGGGGTCGGCCGGGTCGTCGATCTCGACCAGGTGGGCCATCAGTCCCCCCGACCCGCAGCGGGGAACGCCGTGGGGTGGGCCACCGCCACCACCTCCCCGACGACGATGATCGCCGGCGGCTGCACCGACTCCCGGGCCAGGGCCTCGGCGAGGGTGCCGAGGGTGGCGAGCACGGTGCGCTCGGTGGGCATCGTCCCCTGGCAGACGACCGCCACCGGGGTCGCCGGGTCGCGGCCGTGCTCGAGCAGCGCCGCCGCGATCACCGGCGCGTTCTCGACCGCCATCATCAGCACCAGTGTCCCGCCGATCCGGGCCGCGGCCGACCAGTCGACCAGCGAGTCGGCGTGGCCCGGCGGCAGATGGCCACTGAGGACCGTGAACCCGTGGGCCACCCCCCGGTGGGTCACCGGGATCCCGGCCGCGCCCGGCACCGCGACCGGGCTCGGCAGGCCCGGCACCACGGTGACGGGGACTCCCGCCTCCCGGCAGGCCAGCACCTCCTCGTAGCCGCGACCGAAGACGAACGCGTCGCCGCCCTTGAAGCGCACGACCCGCTTGCCGGCCCGCGCCCGGTCCACGAGCACCCGGTTGATCTCCTCCTGCAGCGCCGAGCGGCCCCGCGGGAGCTTGGCGACGTCGACCAGCTCCACGTCGCCGCCCAGCTCGTCGAGCAGCTCACGTGGAGCCAGCCGGTCGGCGACGACGACGTCCGCGGAGGCGAGTGCGTGCCGGGCGGCCACCGTGACCAGCTCCGGGTCGCCGGGACCGCCCCCGACGAGCACCACCCCCGGCGTACGGTCCAGGGCGCCGGTGGTGCTCAACCGACCGTCGGCCAGCGCGGCGAGGATGTCGTCGCGCAGCGTCGCGGACTGCCGCGGCTCGCGGTTGCCGAGCACGGACACCGTCACCTGCCCGTGCCGACCGGAGGCGGCGGTCCACGCCGAGGCCTCGCTCGCGTCGTCGGCCCGCGCGCAGAAGGTGCGACGCGCGTCGGCGCCGGCGAGCACGCGCGCGTTGACCTCGGGGTCGTCGGTGGTCGCGACGACGTACCAGGCCCCCTCGAGGTCCTCGTCCTCGAAGCGTCGCAGCACGATCCGGATCTCACCCGCCATCCCCTCCAGCGCGGGGGTGACCTCGGGCGAGACGAGCACGACGTCCGCACCGGCCGCGACCAGCGCCGGGACCCGGCGCTGAGCGACGTGACCACCGCCCACCACCAGGACCCGCCGACCGCGGAGCCGGAGGCCGACGGGGTAGGGCGGGGGGTCGTGGAGGACGCTCACCGGGGTGATTCTCCCCGAGTCGGGGGCTGGGTAGTGTCGGTGTCATGAGTGTGGACAAGACGATCGAGCGACCGGTCACCCCGAACCCCTACGACCTGCTGCCGCCGCGGCCCGCCTTCACCGTCACCAGCGACGACGTCACCGACGGGCAGCCGCTCTCGGAGGCCCAGGTGGCGGACGGTGGGAACACCTCGCCCCAGCTCGCGTGGTCGGGCGCGCCGGAGGGCACCCGGTCCTTCGTGGTCACCTGCTTCGACCCCGACGCCCCGACGCCGAGCGGCTTCTGGCACTGGGCGCTGGTCGACCTCCCCGCTGACGTCACCTCCCTCGACGTGGGGGCGGGCGCGCCCGGGTCGCCCCTCCCCGGCGGCGCGTTCATGCTCCGCAACGACGGCGGCCAGGCCGGCTTCATGGGGGCGGCCCCGCCCCCGGACGACCAGCCGCACCGCTACTTCTTCGTCGTGCACGCGGTCGGCGAGGAGTCACTGGGCATCGACGCCGACGCCTCCAACGCCGTGATGAGCTTCAACCTCGCGTTCAAGACCCTCGGCCGGGCCGTCCTGCACGGCACCTACCAGCACTGAGACCGTCGATCAGGCGATCGGCGTCGCCGTGACGACCACGTTGCTGAGGTAGTCGACACCGTCCCAGTCCTCACAGGTGATCAGCACCAGTCGGCCCGGGACCTCCTGGTCGAAGATCGTCTGGGCACGTTCGGCGAGCTCGCCCTTGCCGAGCACGTTCACCTGCCTGCACGGAGTACCCGATCCGGCCGCGCCCGGTGGTCATCCACACGCGGTCGCCGGGCTCGAGCTGCTCGAGGTCGTCCATGGCACCACCGCCGGTGTGCACCGTGTGCCCGGTCACCAGGGCCGACCCCTGCGACGCCCCGGGCCGGGCGCCGTCGGCCCACCACCCGAGCGTCTGCGGATCCGCCGGCGGCGTCAGCACCCCGCCCGGCGCGCCGATCGGGATCACGGGGGCGTCGATCGACAGCGCCGGGACCTGCAGCTGCTGCGGGGCCCCCGGCTCGGTCCGGACGCGTTGCGCCCGCGGCAGGGTCACGGGCTCGACGACCTCCTGGGGTGCGAGCGTGGTGGCCTCGGACGGTGTCGGCTGCCCACCCGTGGTGGGGGCGGGGGTGGAGGCTGAGGTGGGGCGCTGGGCCCACCAGGCGGCGCCGCCGGCCAGCACGAGCACCAGTCCGGCCACCAGCAGCACCCCGGTGACCCACCCGCGCCGCGTGCGCGGCCCCCGCTCCTGCGACATGCCCCCAGTATCCGGCATCGAGTGGAATCTCGTGGCTTCGAGGATCCCCCCAGGCCGGAAATGGCCCGATAGGGCTATTGCCGGAAGGACCGTCCTGTTACCAAACTGTGGATGTCGACATCGGAAGTAACGAAGTCAACACCTGGCGCCCGGCTCCCCCCGCCGGTCGCCACCAGTCGCTGGTCGATCCCCCCTCGACCAGCACTCGGTCGCCCACCCAGCGGTCGCAGCCCACAAGGCCACCCCCCGGTGGCCAGAGCACACGGAGCCCCCCATGCGACACCTCGCCCGACTCCTGTCCACGGTCCTGCTCGCGGTGGCCCTCGTGGCCGGCTCCGCGGCACTGCTGGCGGCGCCGGCGAACGCCAAGACCTGGCTCGCCCCGGCTGCGGACCCCGACAAGGACCCGCTCAGGAACCTCGAGGAGTTCGAGAACCGGGTGCTGAACAAGATCAACCGGGTCCGGGCGCGGCACGACCTGGAGCGGGTCCGCTACTTCCAGTCCTGCGTGGACGCCACGTCCGAGAGCTGGTCGCGCCGGATCAAGCAGACCGGCAGCTTCGTGCACCGCGACCAGACGAAGGTGTTGAAGAAGTGCGACCTCGCCTGGACCGGTGAGACCCTGGTCCGCGGTGTCGGCCTCACCCCGAAGGTCGCCGTCCGCGCCTGGCTGAACTCCCCGAGCCACCGGGCCGTGCTGCTCAAGCCTCGCGCCCGCTGGGCCGGCGTCGGCGTCAGGGTCGACGGCCAGGGCCGCACGATCGGCGTCCTGAACTTCGGCGACGTCTCCTGATCCGCGACGTGCAGGAGGGCCCCGCCGTGCACAGCGGGTCACCCTCTGGGGCAAGCCGGTGGTGGGCTGCCTGCTTGCCCCCGCACGTCGTCTGGTGACCTCACCGGTCACCACCTCTGAGCGGCGCGACGGATCGGTGCCCGTGGGTGCCACCGATCCGTCGCTCTGCTGCGCGCACGGGAGAGGGGCAGCCACCGCTGTCGCGGTGACCGCCCCTCGGGGGAGCCGGTCGTGGGCTACCGGCTCACCCTGGCGTCCGGTCGTGGGCTACCGGTCCGCCACCTTCCGCCGACGAACGCCGGCGAAACCCATCAGGCCGAGCCCGCCGACGACGGCGAGCATCCACAGCGAGCTGCGGGACGAGCCGAGTCCCAGCGGACCGGACGCCGCGCCGTCACCGGCGTCGACCGCCGTCGGCACCTGCGCCTGCGCCTGCGCGCCCTGGACCTCGACGGTCGGCAGGGTCTCGTCGTCCGACTCGTCTGTGTCCTCCTCCTCGCCCTTCACCTCGACACACGCGTCCTCGTACTGCTGGGCGGTGTACTCCTCGAACTCCTCCTGGGTGCGGACCGGTCCGGTCTCCTCGCCGAGCTCCCAGGCGAACGTCTCCTCGTTCCAGACGTAGGCGGTCGTGTAGACGTCGACCCAGGTGGTCACGCCTCCGAGCTCGCAGGAGGCCTCCATCCCGGCGACCTCGCGCTGGATCGGCTCCGGCTGCTCGGGGATGTCGCATCCCTCCTGGTCCGGTCCGTTGAGGTCGGGGACGGGACCGGCCAGCGTGCCCGTGAACGTCCGGGTCCGCTCACCGTCGTCGAACCGGTGACCCGCGTCGGCGGTCGCGACCACCTCGTAGTCACCCGGGCCCTCGGCCAGCGTGGGCGAACCCCAGCTGGCGAAGGTCGGGTCGGCGAGCACCAGGGTCTCACCGACACCGCACTGCGGTGCCGCGGTGGCGACCGCAGCGGCGGCGTCGAGCTCGGCGCACTGGTCGTCGTCAGCGTCGATCGGCCCCGCCAGCTCACCCGTGAAGGTCCTGGTCCGGGCCTGGTCGTCGAAACGATGACCGGCCAGTGCCGTGGCGACCACCTCGTAGGCGCCCGGACCCTCGGTCCGCGTCGGGGTGCCCCAGGTCGCGAACGTCGTGCTGCCCAGCACCAGCTTCTCGCCGGAGTCGCACGACGCGGCGGTCTGGCTCACTGCGGCAGCGGCGTCCGCCGTGGCGCACCGGTCGTCGTCGACGCTCAGCGGACCGTCGAGCAGGCCGGAGAAGGTCTTGGTCCGCCCGCCGTCGGCGAACCGGTGACCCGAGTCGGCGTTGGCGACGACGGAGTAGGCCCCGGGGCCGACCGTCCCGTCAGGCGTCCCCGAGAACGTGGCGTTCTCGATGCCGCCGTAGACGAGCGTCTCGCCGATCTCACAGGTCGGCTTCGTGGTGCTCACGGCGGCCGCAGCATCGGGCGCGGCGCACGCGTCGGTGTCGGCGTCGACCGGACCCGCGAGGCGGCCCGAGAAGGTCTCGGTCCTCGAGCCGTCGGCGAACCGGTGACCGGACGTCGCCGTGGCGACGACCTCGTAGGCACCGGGGCCCTCGGTCCGCGACGGGGTGCCCCAGCTCGCGAACGTCGTGCTGCCCAGCACCAGCTTCTCGCCGGTGTCGCAGGTCGGGGCCTGGGTGCTCACCGCGGCAGCAGCATCGGGCGTGGCGCACGCGTCGGTGTCGGCGTCGACCGGACCCGCGAGGCGACCGGAGAAGGTCTTGGTCTTCGAGCCGTCGGCGAACCGGTGACCGGACGTCGCCGTGGCGACGACCTCGTAGGCACCGGGACCCTCGGTCCGCGACGGGGTGCCCCAGCTCGCGAACGTCGTGCTGCCCAGCACCAGCTTCTCGCCGGTGTCGCAGGTCGGAGCCTTGCTGCTCACCGCGGCAGCAGCATCCTGTGCGGCACACCCGTCGGCGTCATCGCCCAGCGGGCCCGCGAGCTGACCGGAGAAGGTCTTGGTCTTCGAGCCGTCGGCGAACCGGTGACCGGACGTCGCCGTGGCGACGACCTCGTAGGCACCGGGACCCTCGGTCCGCGACGGGGTGCCCCAGCTCGCGAACGTCGTGCTGCCCAGCACCAGCTTCTCGCCGGTGTCGCAGGTCGGAGCCTTGCTGCTCACCGCGGCAGCAGCATCCTGTGCGGCACACCCGTCGGCGTCGCCGCCCAGCGGACCGGCGAGCCGGCCCGAGAAGCTCTTGGTGGTGGAACCACCGGGGAACTGGTGTCCGGCCGTGGCGGTCGCGGTCACCCGGTAGTCGCCCGGACCGGTGGTGCCGTTGGCAGTTCCGGAGAAGGTGGCGTTGCTGAGGGCGCCGTAGACGAGCTTCTCACCGCGCTCGCAGGTCGGAGCCTCGGTGCTCACGGCCGCGGCAGCGTCCTGGGCCACGCAGCTGGCCCAGTCGAAGTTCTCGACCCGGGTGTCGTGGAAACGGGAGCCGGTGTTGCCGTTGGTCCACGGGAAGTACGCGTACTCCCAGGGACCGCTGGCCTGGTTGCTCCCCCCGAACTGGGACTTGTCGAGCTCGACGGTCCAGGTCCGGTTGCCCGAGTTCGACCCCACGGCTCCGCGGTCGGACGTGGCCCACGCGGCCGCGTTGGCGGCCGAGTCGTCCCACGATCCGTTGAAGCTGGTCGTACCGGTGCGGCTGAACACGTGCGTGTTCTGCGCCGCGGTCGGGACCGAGCTCCAGGAGACCCGGTAGGTGACCTTGATCGTGTCCGAGTCCACGCACTCCTTGGACTGGACGGTGATGTTGCCCTGGTGCGCCGAGGCGGGGCTGGCGATGAACGCCATCCCTGCCAGGAGCAGCGCGATGGCGAGCACCACGTTGCGGACGCTGTAGTAGACCCTCAGCATTGTTTCCTCTTCCCCCCACTTTGTCCGACGGCCCCCACCGCCAGCCCGGGAATTGCCCACCGCCCGGAGACCGGGCGCAGCATCGTCGATGCTGAGCGTGACTCTAGGGACGTCGTCGGCCGTGACCTGCCGCTATGGACCTGCCGTGGCGGGACTGTGGACCAACGGTCGGACCGTTGTTACCCAATGTGGGGGAAAACGAGGGGTGACCCTTCCGGGCCACCCCTCGTCGTGGTCACGCGCCGTCGGTCGGTGGGCCCGACCGGTCAGGACCACCGCCTCAGCGGCGCTCCCCCGGCACCCGCAGCCGTGAGCCCCCGGCCAGACCGAGCAGGACCGCGGCGGCGAGCAGCAGTGCCGGCCACCGCACGCCGGCGGCGCCGGTGGCGTCGGTGGCGTCATCGGAGACCGCCCCACCGAGACCGGCGTCGACCGCGGTCGGGACCACCGGCGAGGCCGCGGCGGCACCGGCAGCACCGGCGGTCGGTGCCACCTCGGCCGGGACGCTCGGTGAACCGTTGTTCACCTGCTGTTCGCCCTTGACCTCCACGCAGCCGAGCTCCCGGCGCTCCTGGGCGGTCAGGGCGCGGACGAGGACCCAGCCGGTGTCGTTGCGGACCTCGGGCTCGCCGAGCTCCCACTCCTCGCCGTTCCACACGTACTCGCGGACGACCTCCCAGGAGCGGGTCTCGACGCCCTCGCAGTCGGTCCGGGTCTGGGACCGGTCGCGCACCACGGGCTCCGGCGGGTTCTGCTGCTCGCAGTCCGTCGAGGACGCGGGGGTCGCCGGGTAGTCGTGAGTGAAGGTGCTCGGACCCTCGATCACGTAGCCGTCCTGGGCGGTGTAGGTGACGGTCACCGTGGAACCCGGGGCGACCTGGCCGGTGACCTCGTGCGTCGTGCCGGGGTGGTCGGGCGCGTCGAGCGTCGGCTCGGTGTACTCGTTGCCGATGCACGCGTTGTCACCGAACGATGCCTCGACCGTCACGGCCTCGGGCTGCGTGGTGTCCTCGCAGTCACCGCCGAGGTCCTCCACGCGGGTGTCGTGGAACCGGTTCGCGGTGGTGCCGTTGGACCAGTCCAGCCAGGCGTACTCCCACCGGCCGGCACCGAGCGTGGTGCCGGGCAGGGTGTCGGTCCACGTCAGCGACCCCTGGGCCGAGGTGATCGCACCCCGGTCGGTCCACTGGTAGGAGGCGGGCTGGGACTCCCACCCGCCGTCGAAGCTCCCGTCGGTGTCCTCGCGGGTGAGCAGACGGGTGCCGTAGGCGGCCTCGGGAACGCTCGACCACGACAACGTGTAGGTGACGAGGTAGGTCCCGTTCGGCTGGCACTCGGCCACCGCGGTGATGTCGCCCTGGTGGGCGGAGGCGGGGCTCGGCAGGAAGACCGTCCCCATCAACAGCAGGGCGAGCGCCGGCAGTCCGGCGCGCGCCCAGGCACAGATGTTCTTCAAGATGTTCCCCCCAGGGCCGGCCCCCGGCCGGCCCGTCGTGTGTGTAGATCGGTCGTCGGCGTCGTGGGACGCCTGTTCACTCAAGCCCCGTGCCCCTACCCGGGGCCGTGGTCGCCGAAACCACCCGCGCCGAGGCTTTGCCGATGTCAAAGGCGGCCTGACGCTGCCGCCGGCGCCCTAGGATCGGCTCGTGCCCCCGACCACCGACGTCCTCGGCGAGCCCTGGACGGCCGAGACCATCTCCTTCCCGCCCGACGACGAGGGCCCCGTGGTGGCCACGCTGGTCCGGCGGCTGGCGGGCGAGCAGCCGGGGAGCCGCGCGGTGCTCCACGTGCACGGGTTCGCCGACTACTTCTTCCAGACCGAGTACGCCGAGTGGTGGCTCGCCCGCGGCTACGACTTCTACGCCCTGGACCTGCGCAAGTGCGGCCGGTCGCTGCTGCCGCACCAGTCCCCCCACTTCGCCCACGACCTCACCGACTACTTCCCCGACCTGGACTCGGCCTGGCACCGCGTGACCGCGCGCGACGGGCACGACCACGTCGTCCTCAGCGCCCACTCCACCGGTGGCCTCACGACGTCGTTGTGGGCCGACGCCCGGCAGCCGGCGGTCGCCGCCATGGTCCTGAACTCCCCCTGGCTGGACATGCAGGGCAGCACCCTGGTGCGCACGGTCGGCACGGTGCTCGTCAACCGCCTCGGCCGGCGAGCGCCGTACCGCACGGTGCCGCGCCGGGTGGACGGCCACTACGCCCGGAGCCTGCACCGCGACCACCACGGCGAGTGGGACTTCGACACCGAGCTCAAACCGCTGCTGTCCTTCCCCGTCTTCGTCGGCTGGCTGCGGGCCGTACGGCAGGGGCACGCCCGGCTCCAGGCCGGCCTCGACGTGGGGTGCCCGGTGCTCGTCCTCTCCTCGGCCTCGTCGGCCTGGCCGCGCGAGATGGGCGAGGAGGTCCACGCCAACGACGTCGTGCTCGACGTGGAGCAGATCCGACGCTGGTCGAGCTCGTTGGGCCGCCACGTCACCTACGTGGCGGTGCCCGGCGCCCGTCACGACGTGACGCTGTCGCGGGCCGAGCCGCGGACCCGGGTCTACGACGAGCTCGACCGGTGGCACCGGGCCTATGTGGAGCGCTCCTGAGCCGACGGCTCAGGAGCGCAGGAAGACCACGAGCGCGGTCAGGCCGACCGCGACGATGACCCCGCGGAGCACCGGCGCCGGGAGCCGCCGCCCGACCGTGGCGCCGAGCTGGCCACCGACGGTGGCGCCCGCGGCGATCAGCCCCGCCACCGCCCAGTCGACGTCGGCGACGAGGATGAAGACGACGGCCGCGACCCCGTTGACCAGCAGGGCGAGCACGTTCTTGGTGGCGTTGTGGCGTTGCAGCGTGTCGGCGATCCCGATGCCGAGCACGGCGACCAGCAGCACCCCCTGGGCGGCGCCGAAGTAACCGCCGTAGACACCGGTGGCGAGCACGGCCGGCCAGACCCACCACGCGCCGTGGGCCGGCAGCCCGCCGCGAGCCTCCGCCCGCGCGGCCACCCGTCGCGAGATCGCCGGGCCGGTCACGACCAGCATCACCCCGAGCCCGATCAGCACCGGGACCACGGTGTCGAAGGCCTCGGAGGGCAGCCACAGCAGCAGCCCGGCCCCCGCGACCCCGCCGAGAACGGAGGCGGACCCGAGCCGGAGCAGTCGCGCACGCTGGCCCGCGAGCTCCGCCCGGTAGCCCACGGCGCCCGACAGCGAGCCGGGGACCAGGCCGACGGTGTTGGACACGTTGGCCGTCACCGGTGGGACCCCGAACGCGAGCAGGGTCGGGAACGTGATCAACGTTCCCGACCCCACCACGGTGTTGATGGTGCCGGCCGCGACCCCGGCGAGCAGGATCGCGACGATCTCCGGCGCCGTCACTGGGCGGGCGGCTCCCCCGGGGAGGGCGGACCCTGCGGCGGCGGCGCGTCATCCGGCGCCGGCGGCTCGGGCGGCGCCGAGGCCTTGGTGGACTTGCCCGGGTTGGCGGCTGCCTGGGCGGCCTCGATGGCCTCCTGGACGGCGACCTGGGCGGCGCTCGCACCGGCGTCCGAGGACTGGGGCAGCTGGGGCTCGGTCGGGCCCATGTCGACACGGGTGCGCGGCGTGGCGTCCTTCGGGATGCCCGCGATCTCGTGCACGGAGGAGCCGAGGCCCTCGAGCGCCTTGGTGATCTCGGAGGGGATCACCCACACCTTGTTGGCGTCGCCCTCGGCGATCTTCGGCATCATCTGCAGGTACTGGTAGGCCAGCAGCGACTGGTCGGGCTGACCGTCGTGGATCGCCTGGAAGACGGTCTGGATCGCCTGGCCCTCACCCTGGGCCCGCAGGATCTGGGACTCGCGGTCGGCCTGGGCCCGCAGGATCTGCGACTCCCGGTCACCCTCGGCGTTGAGGATCGAGGACTGCTTGTTGCCCTCCGCGGTGAGGATGGCCGACTGGCGCTGGCCCTCCGCGGTGAGGATGAGCGCCCGCTTGTCGCGGTCGGCACGCATCTGCTTCTCCATGGCGTCCTTGATGGAGGGCGGCGGGTCGATGCCCTTGACCTCGACCCGGTTGACCTTGATCCCCCACTTGCCGGTCGCCTCGTCGAGGACACCGCGCAGCCCGACGTTGATCTCCTCGCGGCTGGTCAGCGTCTGCTCGAGGTCCATGCCGCCGGCGATGTTGCGCAGCGTGGTCATCGTGAGCTGCTCGACGGCCTGGATGTAGTTCGCGATCTCGTACGTCGCCGCCACCGGGTCGGTCACCTGGAAGTAGATGACGGTGTCGATCGAGACCGTCAGGTTGTCCTCGGTGATCACCGGCTGCGGCGGGAAGCTGACGACCTGCTCGCGGAGGTCGATGAGGTAGCGGACCTTGTCGACGAACGGCACGACCGTCTTCAGGCCGGCGTCCAGGGTCTGCTGGTACTTGCCGAATCGTTCGACGATCCCGGCCCGCGCCTGCGGGATGATCTTGATCGTCTTCGAGAGCAGCACCACGGCGAACAACGCCAGCAGTGCCACCACGATGAGCAGGGTCATCGGTCTCCTCCGTCGGTCGGTGGTCGGGCCCGGTCGGTCATGCTCAGGGCCCGATCCTCGGGACCGGGTGGACGTAGGCCGTGGCGCCGCGGATGTCCAGCACCTCGACCGTCTCCCCCGGTTCGATCGTGAGCGTCTCGTCGTACGGCTGTGCCGACCACTCCTGGCCGGACAGCTTCACCTCGCCGGGCGACAGGGAGGTGACGGTGCGGGTCACGATCCCCTGGCTGCCGATCAGCTTGGTGTGGCCGAGCCGCAGCTCGGGGCCGGTGTGGAGCCGGCGGACCAGGTTCGGCCGCACCAGCGCCAGCATCCCGACCGCGGTCAGGATCGCGACCAGGCTCTGCACCAGGACCAGGTCGGTCACGAGGCTGGAGAACATGCCGCCGATCGCACCCGCGGCCAGCATCGCCAGCACCAGGTCGAGGCTGGCCATCTCGGCCACGCCGAGGACGATGGCCAGGCTCAGCCAGGCGCTCCACTGGTTGTCACCCAACCATGAGAAGAACTCGTCCATGGTTCGACCCTATCCTGCAGCAGGTCGTCCGGCGTGCCGTCCGGACTGCCGACGCGCGGTGAACCGCCCGTCCTCCTCGTGCACCTGCAGCGGCATCCCGAAGGTCTCCGAGAGCTGGGCCTCGGTGATCACCTCCGGGATCGGGCCGGTGGCCACCACCCGTCCCTCCCGGAGCAGCAGCGCGTGGGTGAAGCCGGGCGGGATCTCCTCCACGTGGTGCGACACCAGCACCGTGGCCGGCGAGTCCTCGTCGCGGGCCAGCACCGACAGCGTGCTCACCAGGTCCTCGCGCCCGCCGAGGTCCAGTCCCGCCGCCGGCTCGTCGAGCAGCAGCAGCTCGGGGTCGGCCATCAACGACCGCGCGATCTGCACCCGCTTGCGCTCGCCCTCGCTCAGCGTGCCGAAGGTGCGGTCGACGAGGTGGGCCACGCCGACCTCGACGAGCAGCGACTCCGCGCGCTCGTGGTCGAGCCCGTCGTAGGCCTCACGCCACCGGCCCACCACGCCGTACGACGCGGACACGACGACGTCACGGACCCGCTCGGAGCGCGGGATCCGCTCGGCGAGGGCGGCGGAGGTCAGGCCGATCCGGGGACGCAGCTCGAAGACGTCGACCGTGCCGAGGACCTCCTCCAGGATGCCGGCGACGCCCGCGGTCGGGTGCACCTGCGCCGAGGCCACCTGCAGCAGCGTCGTCTTCCCCGCACCGTTGGGGCCGAGCACCACCCAGCGCTGGTCGGCCTCGACCGTCCAGTCGATGCCGTCGAGCAGCGTGGTCTGCCCACGCCGCACCGTGACACCTGCGAACTCGAGGACGGCCGACATGGCGGTCACCCTATCCACCGGTCCGGTGCGGAGAGGGGGCGGCCGGTGGCGGCGCGGCGGCGCGTATCGTCGCGGGCCGTGAGCCCTCCGCTTCCGACCTCCGCCGTGCTGGCGTGGTGGAGCACCGCGTGGCTGCGCGGGCACGTCGTGACCGACCTGCTGCTGGACGCGCTCGGTGCCGACGAGCGCCTCCACCTGCTCGCCGACGGTGGCCTGCTCCCCGTGGCGCTGGGCCGGTGGCGCGCGGCCGGTGCCACCGGAGCGGGGCTCGCGCTGCCCGTCGAGGGCGACCCGCTCGGGCTCGGCGGTCCTCGCGCCTTCAACGCCCTCGCGCTCGAGCACGGCGAGGCCGTCGTGTGTGCGGAGGCGGGGGTCGGCCTGGTGCCCGCCGAGGGCGAGGAGGTCGTGACCTGGCACCCCGCCGAGGCGGCCAGGCGCCAGCTCCCCGACGTCGGCGAGGCCGACCGGGACCTGCGGGGCTCGACGCTGGCGGCCGCCCGCGCGCTGGCCGCCCTCGACGTGGCGCGCTGGCGCCCCGAGGCCGCCGACCTGTTCCTCGACGGGCACGCCCAGCGGGTGTCCGCACCGCCCGGCACCCCCGCCCGGTGCGTCGACCTCGCCGGCCGGGCGCTCACTGCGCAGGCGATCGTCGACCTCGCGCTCGCCGACGACGGCGCCGCCGTCTCGGCGACGGAGGCGAGGCAGCGTCGGGAGGCGCTGCTGCCCCTCGAGCGCGCGGCGCGACGGGCGCTCGTGGCGGCCTGCTCGCCGGAGGCCTGGCCCCCGGCGTGAGGGCCCGGAGCCGGTAACCTCGTCCCGACATGGACGCGGACCAGAGCACCGACCCGGCGAAGACCCTGCTCATCACGCTGAGCGGCAAGGACCGTCCGGGGGTGACCTCGGCGGTGTTCGAGAGCCTGACCCGGGCGGGGGTCGTGGTCCTCGACGTCGAGCAGATCGTGCTGCGGCGCCGGCTGATCCTGGGTGTCCTCGTGACCGCGCCGCGGGACTGGAAGCGGTTGCGGGACGACGTGGAGCGCACCGCGGCGGCGCTCGACATGGCGGTCGACGTCGATCGCGGGGTCGGCGACAACAAGGGCCGACGGGAGGGCCGGGCCCACGTGACCGTCCTCGGCGCCCCGCTGAAGGCGACGCACATGGCCGCCGTCGCCGGACGGATCGCCGACTGCGGGGCGAACATCGACCGGATGGAGCGGATGGCGCGCTACCCCGTCACCGCCATCGACCTCCATGTCTCGGGCGCCGACCCCGAGCGGTTGCGCACCCTGCTCGCCGTCGAGGCGGCCACCCAGGGCATCGACGTCGCGGTGCAGCCGGCCAACCTGCTGCGTCGCGGGATGCGGCTGATCGTGCTCGACGTCGACTCGACCCTGATCCAGGGCGAGGTGATCGAGATGATCGCGGCCCACGCCGGCCAGGAGCAGGAGGTCGCCCGGGTCACCGAGTCGGCCATGGCCGGCGACCTCGACTTCGAGGAGTCGCTGCGCCGGCGCGTCGCCCTGCTGGAGGGGGTACCCGCCTCCGCCCTCGACCAGGTGTACGACGACCTGGTGCTCGCGCCCGGCGCCCGCACCATGGTCCGCGTGCTCCGCCGCCTCGGCTACCGCTTCGCCCTGGTCTCCGGCGGCTTCACCCAGGTCACCGACCGGCTCGCCGAGGACCTGGGCATCCACTACTCCCGCGCCAACGAGCTCGAGATCACCGAGGGGCGGCTCACCGGCCGGATCGTCGGCGAGGTCGTGGACCGGGCCGCCAAGGCGACCGCGCTGCGCGAGTTCGCCGCCGCCGTCGGTGTCTCGCTCGAGGCCACGATCGCCATCGGCGACGGCGCCAACGACCTCGACATGCTGAACGCGGCGGGGCTCGGCATCGCCTTCAACGCCAAGCCGGTGGTGCGCGAGGCGGCCGACACCTCGGTCAGCGTGCCCTACCTGGACGCGATCATGTACCTGCTCGGCATCTCCCGTGAGGAGATCGAGACCGCCGACGCCGAGGCCGGCGTCGTCACGCCCGCGCCTCCCCTGTGACGCCGGCCCCGCAGCGGGGCCCCGTCAGGCGCGGCCGACGTGGAAGGCCGTGAGCCGGGCCGACGCGGCGTCGAGGTCGGTCCAGCCGCCGGCGTACTCGAACAGCGCGAGCGAGCAGGGCGGGAAGCCGCGGGTCGTGAGCTCCGTGGCGGCAGCGTCGTCGCCGCTGCCGTCGTCGACGAGGTTGGCGAGGTAGGCCATCGTCGGGTTGTGGCCGAGCACCACCACCACCTCCGCCTCCGGCGGCGACTCGCGCAGCAGGTCCAGGACGGTGTCCGGCTCGGCGGAGTACAGCAGCCGGGAGAGCTCGGGCTCGACGTCCCAGCCCGCTCCCCGGGCCAGCCCGGCCCAGGTCTCCCGGGCCCGCAGGGCGTCCGAGACCAGCGCGTGGTCGGGCCGGACGTCCTGCGCCGCGAGCCAGGATCCGGCGGCGCGGGCGTCGTCGTGCCCGGACGCGGCAAGCGCCCGCTCGAGGTCCGTGGGCCCGCTCTGCTCGGCCTGCGCGTGACGCACGATGACCAGACGACGTGACTGCTGCACCGGACCACCCTTGCAGCCCGCTAGCCTCCCTGTCATGCCGGGACCTCTCATGATCATCGGCGGTGCGGAGGACAAGCTGCGCAAACGCGCCATCCTCAAGGAGTTCGTCGCCGCGTGCGGCGGGCCCGACGCCCGCATCGTCGTCATCCCCACCGCCTCCTCGATCGGCCACGAGGTGCTGGGCGTCTACGACGCCCTGTTCCGCTCGCTCGGTGCCGCCGACGTCGAGGCGGTGCGCCCGGAGTCGCGGGAGGAGGCGCACGACCTGGAGCTGGTCGCCCGGCTGGAGCGGTGCACCGGCCTGTTCATGACCGGCGGCAACCAGCTCAAGCTCTCCGCCATCGTCAGCGGCACCCCCGTCGGCGACGCGATCCTGGCGGCCCACCGGCGCGGTGCCGTCGTGGCCGGGACGTCGGCCGGCGCGAGCATCCAGTCCTCGCACATGGTCGCCTTCGGCGGACCCGGCAGCACCCCGAAGCAGCGGATGACCCAGGTCGCGGCCGGTCTGGGGCTGCTCGAGGGGGCCGTGGTCGACCAGCACTTCGACCAGCGCAACCGCTACGGGCGGCTGATGATGATCGTGTCCCACTCCCCGCAGCTGCTCGGGCTCGGCGTCGACGAGGACACCGCCGCCATCGTCACCTTCGAGGACGGCACCCGCACGATGCGGGTCCTGGGCCGCGGGTCGGTCACGGTGATGGACCCCGCCCGGATGGTCACCAACGCCTACGAGGCCACCCGCTCCAGCCCGCTGCTGGCCAGCGGTGTCGTCCTCCACGTGCTGCCGGAGGGCTCGGTGTTCGACCTCGACGCCCGGGCCCTGGTGCCCCAGGTCCCGAGGGTCGACCCCGAGGACGCGGCGGAGCTCGCCGAGGCCCAGCAGGACCTGCGCCGGATGGCCCGCGACATCGCAGCCTCCGACGTCTCCCCCACCACGCTGCGCCGCCGCCAGGCGCGCACGCGCAAGCAGATGCCCACCCCTCCCCAGGACGGAGCCGCCCGATGACGGAACGACCGACCCCCGACCTCAGGATCCTCGAGACCCGGGTCTACCGGGGCGCCAACATCTGGTCCTACGAACGGGCGATCCACCTCGTCGTCGACCTCGGCTCGCTCGAGCAGTTCCCGACGAGCACGCTGCCCGACTTCACCGAGCACCTGCTGCAGATGCTCCCCGGGCTGCGGGAGCACTCCTGCTCGCGTGGTCGCCGCGGCGGTTTCGTGGAGCGGCTCAACGAGGGCACCTGGCTGGGTCACGTGGCCGAGCACTGCGCGCTGGCGCTGCAGCAGGTCGTCGGCCACGACATCCGCCGGGGCAAGACCCGGCAGGTCAAGGGTCGCGACGGCGTCTACAACGTGATCTACGGCTACGTCGACGAGCAGGTGGGCCTGGCGGCCGGGCGGCTCGCCGTACGGCTGGTGAACCACCTGGTCGAGGGCGACCCCGACTTCGACTGGGACACCGAGCTCGAGGCGTTCATCCGGCGCGCGGAGCGCACCGCGTTCGGACCCTCGACGCAGGCGATCGTCGACGAGGCGGTCTCGCGCGACATCCCCTGGATCCGGCTCAACCAGCACTCGCTCGTGCAGCTCGGCCAGGGCGTCCACGCCAAGCGGATCCGCGCCACCATGACCTCCGAGACGTCCTCGATCGCAGTCGACATCGCGTCCGACAAGGACCTCACGACCCGGCTGCTCGGCGCCGCCGGGCTCCCCGTGCCCAAGCAGGACTCCGTGCGCAGCGCCGAGCAGGCGGTGTCGGTCGCCCACCGGATCGGCTACCCCGTCGTCGTGAAGCCGCTGGACGGCAACCACGGCCGGGGGGTGTGCCTCGACCTCGAGGACGAGGACGCCGTACGGGAGGCGTTCCCGATCGCGGAGGAGCAGTCCCGCCGCGGCTCGGTGATCGTCGAGTCGTTCGTGACCGGCAAGGACTACCGCTGCCTGATCATCGACGGCCGGATGGTCGCGATCGCCGAGCGCGTGCCCGCCCACGTCGTCGGTGACGGCACCTCGACGGTCGAGCAGCTGGTCGAGGACACCAACGCCGACCCGCGCCGCGGCGTCGGTCACGAGAAGGTGCTGACCCGGATCAAGGTCGACGCGGCCGCCGAGGAGGTGCTCTCCGCCCAGGGGCACACGCTCACGTCGGTCCCCGCCGAGGGCGAGATGGTCAGGCTGGCGCTCACCGGCAACATGTCGACCGGCGGCATCTCGATCGACCGGACCTTCGAGGCACACCCGGAGAACGTGGAGATCGCCGAGGAGGCGGCGCGGATGATCGGGCTGGACATCGCCGGCATCGACTTCATCTGCCCCGACATCACCGAGCCGGTCCGCGAGACCGGTGGCGCCATCTGCGAGGTGAACGCCGCCCCGGGGTTCCGGATGCACACCCACCCGACCATCGGGGAGCCGCAGTTCATCGCCAAGCCCGTCGTCGACATGCTGTTCCCGCCGGGCGCGACGTCGCGGATCCCGATCGTGGCGGTGACCGGTACCAACGGGAAGACCACCACCTCGCGGATGATCTCCCACATCTTCAAGGGGCTCGGACGCAAGGTCGGCATGACCTCCACCGACGGCGTCGTGATCGACGAGCGGCTGCTGATCCGCGCCGACGCCTCCGGTCCGCGCTCGGCGCGGATGGTGCTGCAGAACCCCCGCGTGGACTTCGCCGTCTTCGAGGTCGCCCGCGGCGGCATCCTCCGTGAGGGCCTGGGCTACGAGCGCAACGACGTCGCCGTCGTCCTCAACGTCCAGCCCGACCACCTGGGGCTGCGGGGCATCGACACCGTCGAGCAGCTGGCCGACGTGAAGGCCGTCATCGTCGAGGCGGTGCCGCGCACCGGCGCGGCCGTCCTCAACGCCGACGACCCGCTGGTGCGCGCGATGCGCCGCAAGTGCAGCGGCGAGGTGGTCTGGTTCTCGATGGAGGAGCCCGGCAGCGAGGTGCGCGACATGATCGACGCGCACTGCCGCCGCGGCGGCAAGGCGCTGGTCCTCAACCCCTCCGAACGCGGCGAGATGATCGTCGTGCGGCACGGTCGTCGCGAGATGCAGCTCGCCTGGACCCACCTGCTGCCCGCCACCTTCGGCGGCCGGGCCCGGATGAACGTCCAGAACACCCTCGCCGCGGCCGCCGCGGCCTTCGCCGCAGGCGCCCCGCTGCACGACATCAGGCAGGGGCTGCGCACCTTCTCGACGAACTACTACCTCTCCCCCGGCCGGCTCAACGAGGTCGAGGTCAACGGCGTCAACGTCATCGTCGACTACTGCCACAACGCCCCGGGCATGCGGATGCTCGGTGACTTCGTCGACCGGGTCGGTGACTCGCTCTCCTCCTCCCACGACCTCGCGCGGCCCTCGCGGATCGGCATCATCGCCACCGCCGGCGACCGGCGGGACGGGGACATGGTCGAGCTCGGCCAGATCGCCGCCCAGCACTTCGACGTCGTCGTCGTCCGCGAGGACGAGGCGCTACGGGGTCGTCCCCGCGGCGAGGTCGCCGACCTGGTCCGCCAGGGCGTGCAGACGGCACTCGAAGAGGGGGCCCGCTGCAAGCAGGTCGAGGTCGTGCTCGAGGAGATCGAGGCGGTCCGGCACGCGATGAGCCGCGCCAACAAGGGAGACCTGCTCGTGTTCTGCGTCGACCAGCACGCCGCGGTCATGAGCGAGCTGGAGAACTGGTCGCACCAGGCCTACGCCGGCGCCGGCGCCAGCGACGACGCCCCCGCGGCCGACCCGGACTACGCGCCCGCGGAGGGCTGACCCAGGCCGCGCAGCAACCGCATCCCGACCCGGTCGACCGACCGGTCGCTGGCGGCGAGCACGGCGACGCCACCGGCGGACTGCACGCCCACGAAGCTGCGGTACCCGCCGGTGCCGCCGTTGTGCCACAGCAGCGCCTCACCGTGCCGGCCGTGCAGCCGCACCCAGCCCAGGCACTGGTCGAGCCGACGCGCGGAGACCCGCACCTGGTGGGTCAGCCGGATCGCCTCGCCGAGCCCCCCGGCGGGCTGCTCCAGCTGGGCGCCGAGGAACTGCTGCAGGTCGCCGACGGTCGACCACAGCGCCCCGGCCCCGGCCAGCGCGTCGAAGTGCCAGGTGCCGGCGTACTGCGTGCCGTCGCGGCGGTGCCCGGGCAGCTCGAGGGAGGGGTGGCAGGTGGTCACGTGCATCCCCAGCGGGACACAGATCCGCTCGCGGACCAGGTCGTCGTAGCCGGACCCGGACCAGCGCGCGAGCGCGTGACCGAGCAGGCCGGCGCCGAGGTTGGAGTACGCCGTCCGGGCCCGCGGTCGGGGGCGGGTGCGCCGCACCGACGCGACCAGCCGGTCGTGGTCGACCTCGGCGTACGGGTCGGACCGGTGGGCCCGTGCGTCGCGCCACATCCCCGGCGGCAGCCGCGGGAGCCCCGAGGTGTGCGTGGCCAGCTGCTCCAGCGTCACGTCACCGGCCGCGCAGCCACGCAGCTCGGGCACCAGGGTGTCGACGCGCTGCTCGAGCTCCAGCGCCCCGTCGACGACGTAGGTGGCGAGCAGCAGGCTCGTGAAGACCTTGGTCACCGACCCGATCTGGAACCTGCCCTCGGCGTCACCGTGCCAGAGCACCCGCTCGGAGCCGACCACGCCGCCCGCGGCCGCCCGCGGCAGCCGCTCGAGCTCCTCAGCCACGGGCCGCCCGGACCTTGTCGGCCAGCGTCTCCGCGGAGTCGGGGGTGGCACCGCGCTCCGCGAGCCAGGCGTAGACGGCGTCGCGCTCGGCGTGGCACATCAGCCCGACCACGTCACCCGGGAGCGCCTGGTCCACCAGGGCCGCCAGCCCGGACACCTCGGTCTCGTAGGTCGGCACGTCCACCACGCCGACGTGCTCCGCCCCGGCCCGCATCAGCGCCGCCAGCTCCTCGCGGGTGCGCCCGCGGAGGTACTTCTCCTTGTGGCAGATCGCCAGCACGTCCGAGCCCATGGCGCCGATCTCGCCGAGCCTCTCGATCAGGTCGTCCTGCCGGTCACCCACCACACCGAGCCCGAGCAGCAGCCGGCCGCCGGGCCGACGTACCCCCGCCATGATCTCGAGCAGCGCCTCCAGCCCGGCCTCGTTGTGGGCCAGGTCGACCACGACCGTGGTCCCGGCCAGGGAGAAGACGTTCATCCGGCCGGGATTGTGCTCGGAGTCGGGGCGGAAGCTGCGCAGCCCCTCGATCACCGAGGCCCGGGGGATCCCCACGGCCAGGGCGGCCGAGGCTGCGGCCAGGGTGTTCTCGACGTTGAAGTGCGACAGCCCCGCCAGTGTCATCGGCACGTCGACCAGCTCGACCAGCGGGTCGGGGTCGCCCTGCGCGGTGAGCACCGAGACCCAGCCGTCGATGACGGTCGTCGCCCGACCGCCGGCCGACAGCGTCTCGCGGACCGCCGGGGAGTCGGGGTCGCGGGAGAACACCCACGGCTGCGCCTTGATCGTCGCGTGCATGGCGTAGACGCGGGGGTCCTCGCCGTTGAGCACCGCCCAGCCCTCCTTGCGGGTGATCCGCGGGACCACCGCCTTGACCTCCGCCAGCTCGTCGACGGTGTCGATGCCCTGCATTCCGAGGTGGTCGGCGGAGACGTTCGTGACCACCGAGACGTCGTTGCGGGTCAGGCCGATGCCCTTGAGCAGGATCCCGCCGCGGGCGGTCTCGGTCACCGCGAGCTCGACCTCCGGGTGGGCGAGCACCCGGCCGGCCCCGCTGGGACCGGAGTAGTCACCCGCCTCGACCAGCGCGCCGTCGACGTAGATGCCGTCGGTGTTGGACCACCCGACGAGCCGGCCGTCGGTGCGCGCGATGTGGGCGATCATCCGGCTGGTGGTGGTCTTGCCGTTCGTGCCGGTCACGGCCACGACCGGGACCCGGGGCGTGAGCGTGGTCGGCCCGTCACCGGGCGCCGATCCGCGCACCTCCTCGGCCGCCCGCGCGACCGCCGCCTCCACGTCGTCCCCCGGCACCGCGTCCAGCACCCCGGCGACCGCGCGGCCCATCACCTGCGCCCGGGTCCGGCGCCGCCAGGGGTAGGCGACCACGAGCCGGTGGGGGTCGCTGGTCGGGCGCACCCGCACCGCCAGCCGCGCCGTACCGCTCTCGGCCGCGACCGTGCGCACCAGCCGTGCCACCGCCCGGGCGGCGAAGCGCTGCCGGAAGCCGCTGCCCGGCTCCCCCGGGCGCGCGTCGATGAGCCCGATCCGGCGCGCGAAGCGCTCCGCGGTCGTGGTCGGCGCGTCGGCCAGCCCCGTGATGTCCAGCGTGAGCTTCACCGCCGCCCGCGGGAAGTAGAGGTTGGGCCCCTCCAGGACGCGCAGCTCGACGAGTGAGGTCACCCGCGGAGGCTACCGAAGGGGTGACCGCGGCGCTGGCCCGGCCGCCGGGCGGTGCGACGGCCCCTCAGGCGCCCATCGCGTGGAAGCCACCGTCGACGTGGACGATCTCCCCGGTGGTCGCGGGGAAGAAGTCCGAGAGCAGCGCACAGACCGCGCGGGCGGTGGGCTCCTGGTCGGCGTTGTCCCATCCCAGCGGCGCGCGCGTGGACCACAGGTCCTCGAGCTCGGAGAAGCCGGGGATCGCCTTGGCGGCCAGGGTGCGCAGCGGACCGGCGGAGACCAGGTTGACCCGGATCCCGTCCGGGCCGAGGTCGCGGGCGAGGTAGCGCGAGGTCGACTCCAGCCCGGCCTTCGCCACGCCCATCCAGTCGTAGGCCGGCCACGCGGTCGTGGCGTCGAAGGTCAGCCCCACGACCGAGCCCCCGGAGGTCATGAGCGGCCGGCAGGCGACCGCCAGCGACTTCAGCGAGTACGCCGAGACCTGCACCGCCTGTGCGACGTCCTCCCACGGCCCGTCGAGGAACTTGCCCCCGAGCAGGGTCTCGGGGTTGCCGTAGGCGATCGAGTGGACCACGCCGTCGAGCCGGTCGGCGTGCTCGCGCACCGCGGCCTCCAGCCCCGCGAGGTGCTCCTCGTCGGTGACGTCGAGCTCGAGCACCACCGGCTCCTGCGGGAGCCGCTTGGCGATCCGGCGGGTGATGCCGAGCGCGCGGCCGAAGTTCGAGATCAGGACCGTCGCGCCCTGCTCCTGCGCCACCTTGGCGGTCGCGAAGCCGATCGAGCTGTCCATGGTCACGCCCGCGACCAGGATCGTCTTGCCGTCCAGGATGCCCATCAGTTCAGTGCCCCATTCCGAGTCCGCCGTCGACCGGGATCACGGCTCCGGTCACGTAGCCGCCGCCGTCGCCCGTCAGCCACAGTACGGCTGCGGCGATCTCCTCGGGGGTGCCGTAGCGGCCGAGCGGCACCTGTTGCTTGATCGTCGCCTTCTGCTCGTCGGTGAGCACGGCGGTCATGTCGGTGTCGACGAAGCCGGGGGCCACGACGTTGGACGTGATCGAGCGCGACCCCAGCTCGCGCGAGAGCGAGCGTGCCATGCCGACCAGGCCGGCCTTCGAGGCGGCGTAGTTGACCTGCCCCGCCGAGCCGAGCAGCCCGACCACCGAGGAGATGAACACGATCCGCCCGCGCCGCAGCCGCAGCATCCCCTTCGCCGCCCGCTTCGCGAGCCGGAAGGACGCGGTGAGGTTGGTGTCGATCACCCGCGACCAGTCGTCCTCGCTCATCCGCAGCAGCAGCGTGTCGGCGGTGACGCCGGCGTTGGCCACCAGCACCTCCACCGGGCCGTGCTGCTCCTCGACCTGCGCGAAGGCGGCGTCGACGGCGGCCGGGTCGGTGATGTCGCAGACCAGGTCGAGCGCGCCCTCGGGCGCGCCGCCGCTGCGGCTGGTGACGGCGACCTGGTCGCCCTGGGCGAGGAATGCCTCGGCGATGGCGCGGCCGATGCCGCGGTTGCCGCCCGTGACGAGGACCGATCGGGGTTCGTGGCTCACGTCGATCGACGCTAGTGATTACCGGTGCGTACGCCGAATCACTCGTCCTCGAGTCGGAACCCCACCTTCATCCCGACCTGGACGTGCTCGACCGTCCCGTCCTTGACGTGGCCGCGGATCTCGGTGACCTCGAACCAGTCGAGGTGGCGCAAGGTCTTGGCGGCTCGCTCGACGCCGTTGCGGACGGCCTGGTCGACGCCGTCGGTCGAGGTGCCGACGATCTCGGTGACGCGGTAGGTGCGGTTGGACATGGGCCCTCCTGCGGGGATCTGCGTGGTCGTGGGTTCTCGACCCTAGCGACGTACGCTGGAGGACATGCGGCACGACGAGGGCGCCATCCGGATCACGACCGCGTCCTCGAGTCGCCACGCCGACATCGCGGCGCGTCAGCGGCGCTACCTGCTCTCGATGTCGTTGCGCACCGTCTGCTTCGTCGGCGCCGTGGTGACCACCGGCTGGCTGCGCTGGGTCCTGGTGGCCGGCGCCTTGGTGCTGCCCTACATCGCGGTGGTGATGGCCAACGCCGTCGCCACGAAGTCCGACGGATTCGCGCTCGCCGACGGCCAACCTGACCGGCCGCAGCTCTCCGGCGGCGCTGGATCCGAAGGTCTGGGCCACTCCGACAGGAGTTGACTCCGACCGGTCCGGCGCAGGAAACTTCGGAGCGAACTGTGTCTCCCCCGTCGCAGTTCACCGCGGTGCCGGGTGCCTTCGGGCCCCGGCACCGCTCCTGCTCCCGGCCGGTGCGAGCATGGGGACGTGAGTGCCGAGACTGCCGCGGGTGAGACCGAGAGCGGGCCCGTGTGCAGCGCCAAGGGCTGCCAGGCCGACGCCGTGTGGGCGTTGCTCTGGAACAACCCCAAGCTCCACACGCCCGAGCGCCGCAAGGTGTGGACGGCGTGCGGTGAGCACCGCAGCACGCTCGGAGACTTCCTCGGCGCCCGGGGCTTCCTGCGTGACGTGGTCCCGGTCGGCGAGGCGCCGGACCGTGTGACCTAGCCGCCGATGGCCGACATCGGACGGTCGGGCTGCAGGAAGGTGGGGTCGTCGATCCCGTGGCCGGCGCGCTTGCCGCGCATCGCGGCGACCCAGCGCTCGGCGAGCTCCTCGTCGGTGGCGCCGGCACGCAGGGCGAGCCGCAGGTCGGACTCCTCCCGGGCGAACAGGCAGTTGCGGACCTGGCCGTCGGCGGTGATCCGGACCCGGTCGCAGTCGCCGCAGAACGGGCGGGTGACCGAGGCGATGACGCCGACGGTCGCCGGACCGCCGTCCACGGTGAACAGCTCGGCAGGGGCACTCCCCCGCGGTTCGGACGCGGGGGTGAGCGCGAACTCCCGCTCCAGGCTGGCGAGGATCTCCTCGGCCGTCACCATCTCGGTGCGGCTCCAGTCGTGCTGGGCGTCCAGCGGCATCTGCTCGATGAAGCGCAGCGCGTAGCCCTCGGCGAGGGCCCAGCGCAGCAGCTCCGGCGCCTGGTCGTCGTTGGTGCCGCGCAGCAGCACCGCGTTGATCTTGACCGGCGTCAGCCCCGCCGCACGGGCGGCGGCGAGCCCGGCGATGACGTCGTCGAACCGGTCACGGCGGGTGATGGTGTGGAAGGTCTCGCCACGGACCGTGTCGAGGCTGACGTTGACCCGGTCGAGACCCGCGTCGGCCAGCGCCCGTGCGGTGCGCTCCAGACCGAGCGCGTTGGTGGTGAGACTGACCTCCACCGTCGGGTCGACCTGCTTGGTGCGACGCACGATGTCGACCAGCCCGCGGCGCACGAGCGGCTCGCCGCCGGTGAACCGGATCTCACGGATCCCGAGCCGACGGACGCCGATGTCGATGAGCCGCACGACCTCGTCGTCGCTCAGCACCTCCTCGCCCGGCAACCAGTCCAGCCCCTCGGCCGGCATGCAGTACGAGCACCGCAGGTTGCAGCGGTCGGTCAGCGAGACCCGCAGGTCCTTCGCGACGCGGCCGTAGCGGTCTTCCAGCGCGATGGTGTCCACCTGGCCGAGTGTACGGCCGGGGCGGGCAGGGGTCAGGCACCATCACCTGCCAGATAGCCTCGCAGCGTGCGCTCGTGGGGCTTTCTGGCCAGTCGCCGCTGGGTCCTGTTCGGGATCACGGTGGCGTTGCTGGCGTGGGGCGCGTGGTGGCTGGGCGAGTGGCAGTTCCACCGGCTCGAGGACCGCAAGGCCCGCAACGCCATCATCGAGCGCAACGAGAGCGCTCCCCCGGCCGACGTCGCCGACGTGATGCCGCTGGACGGCGAGGTCGACGCCGAGGACGAGTGGCGCACCGTCACCGCCACGGGCCGGTACGCCGTCGAGGACACCGTCATCGTCCGCTACCGCACCCGCGACGGCGCACCCGGCGTCGACGTCGTGGTCCCGCTGCTGCTCGACGACGGCGAGGCCGTGCTGGTCGACCGGGGCTGGGTCCAGACCGACGCCCGCGAGGTGAGCGCCGCCGAGGTGCCGGAGCCCCCGTCGGGGACCGTGACCGTCACCGGCTACGTCCGCCGGGACGGGACCGGCGACAGCACCGCCGTGGCCGACAGGTCCACGCGGGCGGTGTCCAGCGAGACCCTGGCCGAGGCCTTGGGACTGCGGCTCCACGACGGGTTCGTCGACCTCGCCGCCGAGGACCCGGCGCCCGCCGCGGCGCTCGAGCCTCCCGAGCTGCCCGAGCTCGACAACGGCCCCCACTTCTTCTACGGGCTGCAGTGGTGGTTCTTCGGGATGCTGGCCCTCTTCGGGTTCGGCTACCTCGCGTGGGACGAGCGCCGCACCTCGCGCCGCCCACCGCCGGACGCCTCAGAGCGCGCGGAGCATGCCGCCGTCGACCGGGAGCATCACGCCGCTCAGGAATGACGCGGCCGGCGAGAGCAGGAAGGTCGCGGCTCGGCCGAACTCCTCCGGCTCGCCGTAGCGTCCCAGCGGGATGCCGGCGATCGCCCGCTCGCGCGCGGCGTCGGGGTCGCCGGTCGCGGCGTCGAGCTCGGCCACCCGCTCGGTGCCCACCCTGCCCGGGAGCAGCGCGTTGACCCGGACCCCCTGCGGTCCGAGCTCGTCGGCGAGCATCTTGGCGACCATCGCGAGCCCCGGCCGGAGCCCGTTGGAGATCGCCATGTTCGTCAGCGGCGCCCGGACGCTGCTGGAGAGGACCAGCGCGAGCGAGCCGCCGTGCGGCAGGGCGCTGCCGATCTCGCGAGCCAGCCGCACCGCGCCCAGGAACACGGTCTCGAACGACCCGGTCCACTGCTCGTCGGTCGTGCCGGTGACCGACCCGGTCGGCGGGCCGCCCACCGACACCAGGGCGCCGTCCACCCGGCCCCAGCGGTCACGGGCGGCGCTCAGCAGCCGACCGGGTGTCGCCGGGTCGGCGTTGTCGGCCACCAGGCCGGTCGCGCGGTCCTCACCGAGCTCCGCCACGGCCTCCGCCAGCGACTCCCCCGACCGGCCGGAGAGCACGACCCTGGCCCCCTCGGCGACCAGGCACTCGGCGGTCGCGCGGCCCAGGCCGCGGGCGCCCCCGGTGACGACGAAGACACGGTCGGCGAGCTCCAGGTCCATGCCCAGAACCTACGTCGTCGCCACGTCCTCGAGGAACTGTGTCCGGTACAGGTCGGCGTACAGCCCGCCCTCCGCGAGCAGCTCGGCGTGGGTGCCGCGCTGGACGATCCGGCCACCGTCGAGCACCAGGATGGTGTCGGCGTTGCGGACCGTGGAGAGCCGGTGGGCGATGACCAGCGAGGTCCGGCCGACCAGGGCCGCGTCTAGCGCACGCTGGACCGCGGCCTCGGACTCGCTGTCCAGGTGGGCGGTCGCCTCGTCGAGCACGACGATCGCGGGCGCCTTGAGCAGCAGCCGCGCGATGGCCAGTCGCTGCCGCTCCCCGCCTGAGAGCCGGTAGCCCCGGTCGCCGACGACGGTCTCCAGGCCTTCCGGGAGCCCGCGCACGAGGGTCGAGACCTGTGCGGCCTCCAGCGCCGACCACAGCTGGTCGTCGCTGGCCCCCGGGCGGGCGTAGCGCAGGTTGGCCCCGATGGTGTCGTGGAACATGTGGGCGTCCTGGGTGACGTAGCCGACGGCGTCCTCGAGCGACTGGAGGGTCACCTCGCGGACGTCGACGCCCCCGACCCGCACGGTGCCGCTGACGGCGTCGTAGAGCCGGGCGACCAGGTGGGTGACGGTCGTCTTGCCGGCTCCGGAGGGTCCCACCAGCGCCACCATCTGCCCCGGCGCGGCCTCGAAGCTGATGTCGTGGAGCACCGGCCCGGAGTCACGCGACTCGGTGCGGGCGAGGCTCTCCAGGGACGCGAGGGAGATCTCGTCGGCCCGGGGGTAGGTGAAGCCGACCCGGTCGAACTCCAGGGTCGCGGCCTCCGCGGGCAGGTCCACGGCGTCGGGCCGCTCCCGGATCGTCGAGGGCAGGTCGAGCACCTCGAAGACCCGCTCGAAGCTGACCAGCGCGGTCATCACGTCGATCCTCACGTTGGAGAGGCTCTGCATCGGGCCCAGCAGCCGGACCAGCAGGGTGCCGAGCGCCAGCAGCTTGCCGACGCTGAGCTCGTCGTCGATGACCAGGTGGCCGCCGACGCCGTAGACCAGCGCCAGGGCCAGCGCGGGGACGAGCAGCACGGCCGCGGTGTAGACCCGGGTCAGCAGCGAGATCCGGACCCCCAGATCGCGGACCCGGCCGGCCTTGCTCGAGTAGAGCGCGTCCTCGGTGCCCCGCTGCCCGAACAGCTTGAGCAGCATGGCGCCGCCGACGTTGAACCGCTCGGTCATCGCGTTGCCCATGTCGGCGTTGCCGTCCATCTGGTCGCGCGTGAGCCCGGCGAGCCGGCCGCTGACCCACCGGGAGGTGATCAGCAGGATCGGGAACAGCAGCAGGCAGAGCACGGTGACCTGCCAGGACAGCGCCAGCATCGTCACGCCGACCACCACGACCGAGATCGCGCTCGAGACGGTGTTGGACAGCGTCGAGGTGAAGGCCCGCTGGGCACCGATCACGTCGTTGTTGAGCCGCGAGACCAGGGCGCCGGTCTGGGTGCGCGTGAAGAACGCGAGCGACTGCCGCTGCACGTGGCCGAAGACCCGGGTGCGGAGGTCGAAGATCAGGCCCTCCCCGATCCGGGAGGAGAAGTAGCCACCGACGATGGACAGCACGGCACCGACCACGGCCACCAGCGCCATCAGCAGCGCCAGCTGCGTCACCAGGGCGCGGTCACCGGCGGCGATGCCGTCGTCGACGATCCGCTGGATGAGCAGCGGGTTGGCCACGACCAGCACCGAGTCGACGACCGTGACCGCGAGGAAGGCGGCGATCATCGCCCGGTGGGCGCGGGCGAAACCCAGCACCCGGCGGACCGTGCCGCGCTCGATGCGCTGCTTGCCGGCGTCCCGGTCGGTGCGCATGTGACGCCAGGCCGGTCCCATCCCTGTCGACAGCGACACGGGCCCCTCCTCTCAGTCGGCCCCTCGGGCCCTCAGTCCTGCCCGGCCATCAGCCGGGCCAGCTCACGGAACCGGCGGACCTGCGCCTCGCGCTCGAACCGCCGCTGCTCCTCCAGGCCGCGTCCGCTCGCCGCGAGCAGCAGCGCCTTGGTCTCCGACACCGCTCCGTGGGCCGGGGCGGTGAGGGCCGCTGCGAGATCGGCGACGGTGGCGTCGAGCTGGTCGGGAGGAACGGCCAGCGCGGCCAGCCCGATGCCGACCGCCTCGGCCGCACCGACCATCCGCGCCGTGACGCAGATCTCCAGTGCCCTGGCGTAGCCAACGCTCTCGACCAGCGGCTTTGTTCCCGTCAGGTCGGGCACCAGGCCCAGCGACGACTCCTTCATGGAGAACTGGGCGTCCTCCGACACCACCCGCAGGTCGCAGGAGAGGGCCAGCTGGAAGCCGGCGCCGACAGCATGGCCCTGCACCGCCGCGATCGAGACGAACCGCGGGTCGCGCAGGAAGGTGAAGCCACGCTGGTAGTCGTCGATGGTCGCCGCCATCTGCTCGTCGTCCATCGCCAGCAGGCCCGCGACGGTCTCCTGCCCGTCGCCGCCACCGGAGCTGAGCATCGCCCGGTCGAGCCCGGCCGAGAACGACTGCCCGGCGCCGCGGACGACCACGACCCGCACGTCGTCGGCGATCTCCTCCCCCAGCCGCGCGAGCGCGCGCCACATCGTGGGGGTCTGGGCGTTGCGGACCTCGGGCCGGTCGAGCGTGATCGTCGCGACCGGACCCTCCAGCTCGTAGCGCAGGCCGGCGGCGTCGAGCTCGTCGGGAGTCATGCCCGCATCCTTGCAGTCACCCCTGACGGCACCCCCGACGACTCCCGCGAGCGGTCAGGCCAGCGACACCAGGTCGGCGTAGTCCTCGGACCAGAGGTCCTCGTCGCCGTCGGGGAGCAGCAGCACCCGGTCGGGCTCGAGCGCCCGGACGGCCCCCTCGTCGTGGGTGACGAGGATGATCGCGCCGGCGTACTCCCGGATCGCGGCCAGCACCTCCTCGCGGGAGGCGGGGTCGAGGTTGTTGGTCGGCTCGTCGAGCAGCAGCACGTTGGCGCTGGAGACCACCAGGCTGGCCAGCGCCAGCCGGGTCTTCTCGCCGCCGGAGAGCACCGCGGCCGACTTGTGCGCGTCGTCGCCGGAGAACAGGAACGAGCCGAGCACGCTGCGCGCCTCGCTGTCGGTCAGCTGCGGCGCCGCGTGCTGCATGTTCTCCAGCACGGTGCGGCCGGTGTCGAGGGTCTCGTGCTCCTGGGCGTAGTAGCCGATCTTGAGCCCGTGGCCGGGGACCACGTCGCCGGTGTCGGGCTGGTCGACGCCGGCCAGGATCCGCAGCATCGTGGTCTTGCCCGCGCCGTTGAGCCCGAGGATGACCACCCGGCTGCCCCGGTCGATCGCGAGGTCGACGTCGGTGAAGACCTCGAGCGAGCCGTAGGACTTCGACAGCTCGGCCGCCGTCAGCGGCGTCTTGCCGCAGGGGGCGGGCGCCGGGAACTTGATCCGCGCGACCTTGTCGGCCCGGCGCTCACCCTCGAGCCCGGAGACCATCTTCTCGGCCCGCTTGAGCATCGACTGCGCGGCGGAGGCCTTGCTCGCCTTGGCACGCATCTTGTTGGCCTGGTCGGTGAGGACCTTCGCCTTGCTCTCCGCATTGGCCCGCTCGCGCTTGCGTCGCCGCTCGTCGGTCTCGCGCTGGGAGAGGTAGGCGCGCCAGCCCATGTTGTAGACGTCGATCTCGGCGCGGTTGGCGTCCAGGTGCAGCACCCGGTTCACGGTGGCCTCGAGCAGCGCGTTGTCGTGACTGATCACGACCAGCCCACCCTTGTGGTTCTTCAGGAAGTCACGCAGCCACACGATCGAGTCGGCGTCGAGGTGGTTGGTCGGCTCGTCGAGCAGCAGCGTGTCGGCGCCGGAGAACAGGATCCGCGCCAGCTCGACGCGGCGCCGCTGCCCGCCGGAGAGCGTGCGCAGCGGCTGGGCCAGGATCCGGTCGGCGATGCCGAGGGAGTGCGCGATCTGGGTCGCCTCGGACTCCGCGGCGTACCCACCGCCGGCGTGGAGCTCAGCGTCGGCGCGGGTGTAGCGCTTCATCGCCCGCTCTCGCGCCGCCGGGTCGTCGCTGCTCATCTCGGCCTCGGCGTCGCGGAGCCGGCGGACCACGTCATCGAGCCCGCGGGCGGACAGGATCCGGTTCAGGGCGAGCACCTCGGGGTCGCCGGTACGCGGGTCCTGGGGCAGGTAGCCGACCGCGCCGGTGGCGTGCACGGAACCGGACGCGGGCAGGCCCTCCCCCGCCAGGATGCGGGTGAGCGTGGTCTTGCCGGCGCCGTTGCGGCCGACGAGACCGACCTTGTCGCCGGCCGCGACCCGGAAGCTGACGTCGTCCATCAACAGTCGTGCCCCGGCCCTGACCTCGAGTTGCTGGGCGGTGATCATCAGGGTCGCTAGCCTAGGCGCGCAGGCGGAGCCGCCCGCAATCGGCGGACCAGGAGGAGCAGCACGTGCGCTTCAACCCCAAGGCCCGGCTGGACACCAGCCGGGTGCGCGACAGCGGACGTTCGAGTGGTCGGGGTGGCGGCTTCGGGGGCGGCAGCAGCGGCATGCGGATCCCCGTCCCCACCGGCGCCAAGGGCGGCAGCGCGCTCGGCATGGTGCTGGCGGTCGTGGTCTTCCTGGTGCTGACCCAGTGCACGGGGAGCGGCGGCCTCGGCGGCCTCGGTGGCTCCCAGGTGCCCGGCAGCCCCGTCGACCTCAGCCGCGTGCAGGGCGACGACAGCGGTCGCTACGACGACTGCCGGACCGGCGAGGACGCCAACACCAGCAGCGACTGCGCCCGGGTCGCCGTCGAGAACTCGCTCACCGACTACTGGAGCGAGGCGCTGCCCGCGCAGTCGGGCACCGACTTCCGCCCCGAGGCGGTCATGCAGACCTTCACCGGCGCGGTCGAGACCGGGTGTGGCCGGGCCACCTCGGACGTCGGTCCCTTCTACTGCCCCGTCGACGAGGGGATCTACCTCGACACCACGTTCTTCCGCGAGGTCCTCGAGCAGCAGCTCGGCGGTCCGGCCGGTGACTTCGTCGAGCCCTACGTCCTGGCCCACGAGTACGGCCACCACCTCCAGAACGTGCTCGGCACGATGGGCAGGGTCCGCACCCAGCAGGGGCCGGAGAGCGACGCGGTGCGGCTGGAGCTGCAGGCCGACTGCTACGCCGGCATGTGGGCCGCCAACGCCACCGGCACCGACGACTCCGGCGGAGAACCGCTGATCGCCGAGCTGTCCCGCCAGGACGTCGACCAGGCGATCGCCGCCGCGAAGTCGGTCGGCGACGACCGGATCCAGGACCGCACCACCGGCCGGGTCAACCAGCGGGAGTGGACCCACGGCTCGGCCGAGCAGCGCCAGCGCTGGTTCATGGTCGGCTACACCGAGCACTCCCTCGAGGCCTGCGACACCTTCGCCGCCTCCTCCCTGTGATGCGTCCCGTGTGCCTGTGAACGGTCTCTGGACCGGTCTCAGGCACACACGACACCAGGTCAGTCGGCGAGCAGCGCCTCGATCTGGGGGAACTGCCGCTGCAGGGTGCGCAGGTGCGGCGCGACCGCGGGGTGGCGGTACTTCGCGGCCAGCGCGCCCTCGCCGCCGGCGACCCGTTCCAGCGCCCACTCCGCTCGCGTGAGGGCGGTGTAGACGGCCGTGATCCGGGCGCCGAGGGCCACCTCGTCGGCGCTCGCGAACCGCTCGGGCAGACCCAGCAGATAGGTCTCGAGCAGCGGCTCGAGCTCCTCGCGGGCGCCGAGGGACAGCAGCCCGAGGTCGCTCCCGACGTGGTCGACCCCCAGCGTGGCCCAGTCGACGGCCACCACCCGGTCACCGTCGCGGCCGAGCAGGTTCACGTGGGTGGCATCGCCGTGCTGGGTGACCTGCGGCAAGGCGGCCGCCCGCTCCAGCATCGTCGTGCGCCGCAGCCAGAGGTGGTCGGCCACGTCGGCCACCGAGGTGCGGGCGAGGGTGGGCCAGCCGCCGCGTCGCTCGACGCGGGCGAGCCGGTCGCGCAGCTGGTGGCGCGCGAGGAACCGCGGCCGCACCGTCATGCTGCCGGTGAACCGCGCGAGGCCGCGGGCGACGAACAGCCCGCTCGTGGCGGCGTCCTCGACCCACTCGCGGGTGATCGTGATCCCCTCGGGGTCCTCCACGACGGCCGCGGGGGCGCTGCGCAGGCCCTCGGTCGCCGAGACGATGCCGGTGTCGAGCACGTCGGCCTCGCGCCGCCAGTAGGCGAAGTGCTCGGGGTCCGACAGCTCCCCGGGGTCGTGCGGTGCGGGGCGCGCCAGCCGCTTGATCACGACGGGCTGCTCCCCCACCGCGGCACGCCACACGCCCACGGTGGAGGTGCCGGTGCCTCCCGGCAGCGGATGCCAGTCCGGCTCCGGCTCCCACATGGGAGCGACGCTAGCCGACGTCGCGCCGCAGGAAGGCCAACCAGCCCGCGAACGACATCAGCGCGGCGAGCCCGAGCACCAGGGCGAAGGCCGTGGCGTCGAAGGGCTCCACCGGCAGGCTGGCGAGGTGCTCGAAGGGCGAGACCGCGCGCAGCCAGTCGGGGAACCGCAGCACCTCACCCAGCACCAGGACCACGACGGCCGACCCGAGGCCGAGCCAGCCCAGGCCCGCGAGCCGCGCGCGCACGCCGTACAGCAGCCGGGTGAGGCCCGCCAGGACCAGCACGGCCGGCAGCCAGGCCAGCGTCTGCCAGGTCAGCCGCCACACCGCGGCCGGCTCACCGCTCACCAGGGCGTCGGCGACGCCCAGGCCGAGTCCACCCAGGCCCAGCGCCAGGACCGAGCCGCCGACGGTCACCGAGACGTGGCCCAGCAACCACGAGGTGCGTGACCGCGCGGTCGCCAGGACCGCCTCGGCGTGGCCGGCGTCCTCCTCGGCCCGGGGCCGCAGCACCGAGGAGATCGCGAACCCCGACGCGAGCAGCGCCAGTATCGCCATCGCCATCGCGTAGAAGCCGGCCACCAGGTCGCCGCCTCCCGCGGCCATGATCTGGCGCGCCGCCTCGCTGTCGCCGATCAGGTCGCCGGCGTCGTTGCCGATCGAGCCGTAGGACAGCCCGGTCGCCAGCAGCCCGAGCGACCACCCGACGACCGCCCCGCGCTGCAGCCGCCAGGCCAGGCCCGCCGGGCGGCCGAGCGCGTCGCTGCCGCGTGGCCGACCCGGTCGGGCGGCCACCACGCCCGCACCCCAGTCGCGACGGTCGAGCACCGCGTACGCCACGAGGAGCGTGAGGACGGCGGCGACGACCAGCAGCAGCGCCGGCCACCAGCGCAGGCCCGAGAAGGCGTACATCTGCTGGTACCACCCGATCGGGCTGGCCCAGGTCGCGATCGGACGGTCGAGGTCCCCCACCGCTCGGAGGGCGTAGGCGACCGCGATGACCGCCCCCGTCGCGGCGTACGCCGTGCGGGTGCTGGCCGTGAGCTGGGCGGCGACCAGCGCCGCGCCGCCGAACACCAGGCCGCAGAGCGCGACCCCCACACCCAGGGCGACGGAGTCGACGACGGCCAGTGGCACCGTGACCAGGCTCAGGGCGACACCCGCCCCGAGCAGCAGGTTGGCGACCAGCAGGACGCCGACGGTCGCGGTGGTGGTCGCGCGGCGCCCGACGGTGCCGGCCCGCAGCAGCTCGTCGCGACCGGACTCCTCCTCCGCCCGGGTGTGGCGCCCGGCGAGGAACATGCTCATCAGCCCGGCGAGGATCGCCCCGAAGGCGGTCGACTGCCACGCGACCTGGCCGCCGACGGTGTCCAGTGCCCGGGCCGGTCCGGCCATCGCGATCAGGGCCGGGTTGGACGCCATCAGCGCGGCCGCGCGGTCGAACTCGGCCTGGGTGGCGTAGAGCCCCTTCACGCTGACCGCCTGGCTCCAGTACAGGAGGGTGCCCGCCACGACCCACCACAGGATCATCCAGCGGTCGCGCCGCAGGAAGGCCCGCAGCAGCACGGCGGTCACGGCGACCCCGCTGCGTCCCGGTCGCCGTAGTGGCGCAGGAACAGCTCCTCCAGCGTGGGCGGCGACACACTGAGGGTGCGGATCCCGGCCTCGCGCAGCACGCCGAGGACCGGGTCGAGCGCGGCCGTGTCGACCTCGAACCGCACCCCGTGGCCGGTGGGGACGAGGTCGTGCACGCCGGCCAGCTCCTCCAGCGCGGCGGCCGGGCGCTCGAGCTCGGCGGACACCGTGGTGCGGGTCAGGTGGCGCAGCTCGGCGAGCGTGCCGCTCTCCACGCAGCGGCCCTCGCGGATGATGCTCACCCGGTCGCAGAGCCGCTCCACCTCGCCGAGGATGTGGCTGGAGAGCAGCACGGCGTGCCCCTCGCTGCGGAACTCCTCGATGCACTCGGTGAACACCGACTCCATGATCGGGTCCAGGCCGGCGGTCGGCTCGTCGAGCAGCAACAGCTCGACGTCGGCCGCGAGCGCCGTGACCAGGGCGACCTTCTGCCGGTTGCCCTTGGAGTAGCTGCGGCACTTCTTCGTCGGGTCCAGCCCGAAGCGCCCCACGAGCGCATCACGGCGGTCGCGGTCGAGCCCGCCGCGCATCCGGCCCAGCAGGTCGATCACCTCGCCACCGGTGAGGTTGGGCCACAGGTTCACGTCGCCGGGGACGTACGCCAGCCGGTGGTGCAGGGCCGCAGCGTCGCGCCAGGGATCGCCGCCGAGGAGCCGCGCCTCCCCCGCGTCCGCCCGCAGCAGCCCGAGCAGCACCCGGATCGTGGTCGACTTCCCCGAGCCGTTCGGTCCCAGGAAGCCGTGGACCTCACCGGCGCCGACCGTCAGGTCGAGGGCGTCGAGGGCGCGGGTGCGGCCGAAGGTCTTGACCAGGCCGCGGATCTCCACGGGATTCGTCACGTCCTCCACCGTAGGGGACGGCGCTGGTCGCACGCCGGGCGTCGGGAGGGCGCGTCGCTGTCGACCGACCCGTCGGGACCTGGGCTAGCGTCGCGCCGGTGAGCACTCCCCTGCGCGACGACACGACCAGGACCCTGCGACGGATCGCCCTGGACCGGCAACGGACCGGCCGGGTCCCCGGGCTCTTCGCCGCGGTGCAGCGCGGGGGTGAGCTGGTCTGGGGCGAGGGCATCGGCCGGCGCGACGTCGCCGAGGCCGGGGCGCCGCGGTCCGACGACCAGTTCCTGGTCGCCTCCAACACCAAGACCTTCACCGCGGTGATGGTCCTGCAGCTGCGCGACGAGGGCCGGCTGTCGCTGGACGACCGCGTCAGCGACCACCTGCCCGAGGTGCCCCACGGCCTCACCGTGCGGCAGGGCCTCGCCCACGTCTCGGGCCTGCAGCGCGAGCCCGTGGGCGACATCTGGGCCACCCTCGTCCAGCCCGACACCGAGCAGCTGATGCGCGGGTTCGCCGAGATCGAGACGGTCGGGCGCCCGCACGACCGGTGGCACTACTCCAACGTCGTGTACGCCGTGCTCGGCGAGCTCGTGTCCCGCCTCGACGGGCGTCCGTGGGAGGCCTCGCTGCGGCACCGGCTGCTCGACCCGCTCGAGCTGCGCCGGACCTCCGTGGGGTTCGACGACGGCCCGCACGCCACCGGCTACTACGTCCCGCCGTTCGACGACGTGCCCCGTCCCGAGCCGCTGATCGACCTGCGCGCGATGGCGCCGTGCGGCGCGCTCGCCAGCACCGCCGAGGACCTCGCGCGGTGGTCGGCGTTCGTCGCCGCCCCCGACCCCGCCGTTCTCTCCCCCGACACGATGGAGGAGATGTGCCAGCCGCAGGTGCTGCGTGACCTCGACGGCTGGACCGGGGCGATGGGGCTGGGCTTCTTCCTCGCCCGGTCGCCGGCCGGACGCACCTGGGTCGGGCACACCGGCGGGATGCCGGGCCACGTGACCGGTGTGTTCACCCACCGCGAGTCCGGCACCGGTGGGATCACGCTGCTGGGCTCCTCCACGCCTCCCGACCCGGCCGCGTTCGCGATCGAGCTCGGGGAGCACGTGCTGACCCACGACCCCGTCGAGGACGCCCCCTGGGAGCCCGGCACGTCGCTGCCGCCCGCGTTGACCGGCCTGCGCGGCACCTGGTTCAGCGAGGGCTCGCCCTTCGTGTTCTCGATCCGGCAGGGCCGGCTGGAGGCCCGCCACGCCGAGCTGCCGGCCGACAAGGCCCCCTCGGTCTTCGCCCCGGTGGGCGAGGACCTCTACCGCACCGTCTCGGGCCGCGAGCGGGGTGAGCTGCTCCGGGTCACCCGTGACCCCGACGGCACCCCTCGCACCCTCCACTGGGCCACCTACCTCTGCACCCGCGAGCCGCTCGCGTTCGGCGAGACCCCCTGACGGGTCACGCGTTGTGGACGCTGAGGCGCAGGGCGCGGGCGTCGCGGACCGCCTGGTCGAGGACCTGGCGGCGGGGGTCGGGGACGGGGAGCCACGGCTCCAGCACCTGCATCCCGGCGAGCCGACGGTCGGCCAGCACCTCCTCGACCGCGGCGTGGTCGCCGCCGGTGACGAGCGGGCCGGGGCGCAGGATCCGGGCGGCGTGGTCGGCGGCGGCCTGGTAGGCCGCCCGCGCCTGGTTGTCCCGGCGGCGGGCGAACCGCTGCTGGCTCTGGCCGCCGGCCTTGGTGCGTCCCTGGACGTGCCGCTGGCCGATCTTGTGCTCGACCAGCTCCGGGCCGGCGAGCCGGGCGACGGCGAAGCCGCCCTTGCGCACCAGCAGCACCCCCCACAGCGGCGGCGCGAGCGCAGCCGCTGCCACGGCGGCCGGATCGGCCGCTCCGGCGTACGACCCGGCGAAGGGAAGGTGGGCGCGGAACGTCGAGCCGTCGGGCGCGAGCCCCACCAGCGCACCGTCGACCGAGAGCTCGACGCCCCCGTGTCGGGTGCCGAAGTTGTCCACCCAGCGCACCAGGCGCTCGGGTGGCACGAGCAGCTCCGACCCGGACGGGCTCACAGGAAGTCGAGCGGGTCGAACTCGTCGATCGGGATCACCCGGACCCGCGGCAGCGGGGTGGTGAAGGCCTTGACGTCGTACTCGAGGTCGATCAGCTCCAGCCCGGGCAGGTCCCGGAAGCCGGCGTTGTAGAACTCCGAGAAGCCCAGCAGCCCCACCCGGCGCTCGCCGCCGCAGAGCCGGGCGAGGTCGTCGAGGAAGTCGCCGTCGTGACTGGCGAGCACCACGTCGTCGTCCCGCTCGGCCAGCGCAGCCAGGGTGCGCTGGATCGCGATGTCCACGACCTTGCCCTCACCCTGCAGCGGGACCGGGCGGTAGCCGATCGACATGATCGCCTGCACGAAGCCCATCGGCATCTCCCCGGCCACGGCGAGGAAGAACAGGCCCTGCACGGGTTGCTGCCAGCGCTGCTCGACGTGCTCGAGGACCCGGTTCCAGCGCGGCCGCTCCTCCGGCATCGGCCGGCGTCCCAGGATCTGCGTGCCGAGGGTGGCGTCGAGGTTCTCGCCGTCGATGAGCAGGTAGCTGCGGCGCCCGACGTCGTCCATGACGGTGACTCTAGTGCGCGCGCGGCCCCGTCACGCCTCGTCGGGGGCCCAGACCACGCTCAGCAGCTCCGAGACCCGCTCGTCGGTGACCGCGACCTCGGTGGTCGCGACCAGCGCCCGGGGCCGACCGGCCTCGTCGCAGACGATGCCCAGGGCGCCGTGCTCGGGGAGCTCCTCGCCGTATTCCGCCCGGGCGCCGACCAGGGTGGCCTCCCCCCGTGCCAGCAGGGCCGCCAGCTCGGTGTCGTCGCCGAAGCTCCACGACGGGGGCGGCACGGACTCCAGCGGCGTGGGCCCGAAGTAGCTGGGCATCGTGTTGAGCTTGGCGTGGAAGCGCGCGACGTTCCAGAACGCCTCGACCTCGTCGCTGCGCGGCTCGACCGGGTCCTCGGCATCACTCATGGCCACACGCTACGTCGGGGGCGCTCAGCCGGCGTGCGTCTGCGCCACGGTGTCGCGGACCACTGCGACCAGGTCGAGGTCCGCGCCGGCGACCCGGCGGTGCCGGTCGGCAGCGGTGCCGTCGCGCAGCAGCGACCCCACCACGTCGTCCACGAGGTCGGTGTCGCCCGCCTCGGCCAGCGGCTCGCGGACGTGCGCCACGAGCGCCGCCACCACCTCGGCGGCCGGACGCGGACGCCGCGTCACCGGGTCGACGAGGTCGCCGCCGAGACCGGACCGGGCGGCCCGGAAGGTCATCAGCGAGGCCGTCATCGGGCTGAGGTCGGGGGTCGGCGTCCCGGCGTCCCAGTCCCGGGCGGCGCGCTCCACCAGCGCACGTGCCAGGACCGCGACCAGGGCGGCCACCTCCACGCGGGGGCACACGTCGGCGACGCGGAGCTCGAGCGTGGGCCAGCCGCGGGCCAGCCGGACGTCGAAGTAGGCCATGCCGTCGTCGACGATCCCCTCGGTGGCGACCATCTCCGCCACCAGCGCGTGGTACGTCGCAGGCGTCCCGAACGGCCCGGGCGACCCGGCGCACGGCCACCGGCGCCACAGCTGGTTGCGGAAGCTCGCGTAGCCGGTGTCGAGCCCCTGCCAGAACGGGGAGCCGGCCGAGAGCGCGGTCAGCACCGGCAGCCAGGGCCGGACCCGGTCGAGCGCCCCGACCGCCTCCTCCTCGGACGCGGTGGAGACGTGGACGTGCATCCCGCAGGCCAGCTGCTCGGCCTGGGTGATGCCGAACTGGTCGGCGATCTCGCGGTAGCGCTCGTCGGGCGTGGTCCGCGGCACCACCCGGCGCGGCGAGGTCGGCAGTGCCGCCACCCGCGCTCCGGCTCGCTGGGCGTGCTCGTCGGCACGGGTCCGCCAGCCCCGGAGCTCGGCGAGCAGCTCGCCGGCGTCGGCGACGGGCCGGGTGCCGGTCTCGAGCTGCTGCTGCATCAGCTCGCCCTCGACACCGGCCCCCTCGTCGGAGGACTCCTCCGAGCGGCGCAGGGCCGCGGCGGCGACCGCCTGCGGGTCACCCGAGGCGGGGTCGACGAGGAGCAGCTCCTCCTCGACCCCGACGGTGCGCACCGACGTGCGGTCGGCGGTGCGGTCCGCGGTGCTCAGACGTTGAACCCGAGCGCGCGGAGCTGCTCGCGACCGTCGGGGGTGATCTTGTCCGGCCCCCACGGCGGCATCCAGACCCAGTTGATCAGGACGTCGGCGACCAGGCCCTCCAGCGCGGAGCGCGTCTGGTCCTGGATGACGTCGGTCAGCGGGCAGGCCGCCGAGGTCAGGGTCATGTCGATGACGGCGTTGCTGTCCTCGTCGAGGTGGACGCCGTAGACGAGGCCGAGGTCGACGACGTTGATCCCGAGCTCGGGGTCGACGACGTCCTTCATCGCCTCGGTGACGTCCTCGCTGGTCACCGTCGCGGTGCCACCGCCGGCCGGTGCCGCCTCGGGCACCTCGGGGAGGTCCCCGTGGTCCACGGCGTGGGTCTGGTCGGTCGTCTGGTCACTCATGCCTTCTCCTCCAGTGCTCGGTTCGTGGCGTCCTTCCAGGCCATCCAGGGCAGCAGCGCGCACTTCACGCGGGCGGGGAACCTGGCCACGCCGGCGAACGCGATACCGTCCTCGAGGACGTCCTCGTCGGGCTCGACCTGCCCCTTGCCCTGCATCAGGGCGAGGAAGGTGTCCTGCACGGCCATGGCGTCCTCGACGGACTTCCCGATGACCAGGTCGGACATCACCGACGTCGCCGCCTGCGAGATCGAGCAGCCGACCGCGTCGTAGGACACGTCGGCGACCGTCCCTCCCTCGACGTGGACGCGCAGCGTCAGCTCGTCCCCGCACGTCGGGTTGACGTGGTGGACCTCCGCCTCGTAGGGCTCGCGGAGCCCGGCGTGGTGGGGGTGCTTGTAGTGGTCGAGGATGATCTCCTGGTACAGCGAGTCCAGCTCGTTGCTCACGGCGTCATCCCACCTTGAAGTAGTCGCGGGTGTAGAGCAGCCCCTCGACGAGTGCGTCGATCTCCCCCGGCGTCGTGTAGAGGTACGACGACATCCGGGTCGAGCTCTGCACCCCGAAGCGGGCGTGCGCGGGCTTGGCGCAGTGGTGGCCGGCCCGCACGGCGACGCCGCGCGTGTCGAGCACCGTCGCCACGTCGTGCGGGTGCACGCCGTCGATCTCGAAGCTGATCGCGCCGCCGCGCTCGGCGGCGTCGAGCGGCCCGAGCACCCGGAGGCCCGGGACCGTCTGCAGCCCCTCGAGGGCGTACGCCGTGATCGCCTGCTCGTGGGAGTGGATCCGCTCCATGCCCACGTGGCCGAGGTAGTCGACCGCAGCGCCGAGGCCGACGGCCTCCACGATGGGCGGGGTCCCGGCCTCGAACTTGTGCGGGATCCCGGCGTAGGTCGAGCGCTCCATGGTGACGGTCTCGATCATCTCCCCGCCCCCGAGGAACGGCGGCAGCGCCTCGAGCACCTCGCGCCGTCCCCACAGCACGCCGATGCCGGTGGGTCCGACGCACTTGTGGCCGGTGAAGGCCAGCAGGTCGGCGCCGCTGGCGAGGACGTCGACCGGGAGCTGCGGGACGGCCTGGGAGGCGTCGACGACCACCAGTGCTCCCACCTCGTGGGCGCGCCGCGCGATCTCGGCGACCGGGTTGATCGTGCCGAGCATGTTCGACACCCAGGTCAGCGAGACGACCTTGGTGCGCTCGGTGATCAGCCGGTCGAGGTCCGAGAGGTCGAGCCGTCCCTCGTCGGTCAGCCCGAACCACCGCAGCGTGGCGCCGGTCCGCTCGGTGAGCAGCTGCCACGGCACGATGTTGGAGTGGTGCTCCATCTCGGTGATCACGACCTCGTCACCGGGGCCGACCTGGTGGGGTCCGGCCCAGGCGAGGGTGCTCGCCGCCAGGTTGAGCGCCTCGGAGGCGTTCTTGGTGAAGATCACCTCCTCGCGCGAGGGCGCCTTGACGAACGCCGCCACCTGGTCGCGGGCGTGCTCGAACGCCTCGGTCGACTCGGCACCGAGCTGGTGCATCGCCCGCGAGATGTTCGCGTTGTGGCGCTCGAGGTGGTCGACCATCGCGTCGATCACGCACTGCGGCTTCTGCGAGGTGTTGGCGCTGTCGAGGTAGATCAGCGGCTGCCCACCCGCGAGAGTCCGCGTGAGGATCGGGAAGTCCTTGCGCAGGACCTCCAGATCGGGGAGCAGGCCGGGGACGGTCATCAGACCGCCGCCGCCTTGACGTACTTGTCGTAGCCCTCGGCCTCGAGCTGGTCGGCGAGCTCCGGTCCGCCCTGGTCGGCGATCCGGCCGGCGACGAACACGTGGACGTGGTCGGGCGTGATGTAGCGCAGGATCCGCGTGTAGTGCGTGATCAGCAGCACCGCCTTGTCCTTGCTGCCGTTGGCGTCGGCGAACCGGTTGACGCCGTCGGAGACGACCTTGAGGGCGTCGATGTCGAGCCCGGAGTCGGTCTCGTCGAGCACCGCGACCTTGGGGTCGAGCAGCTCGAGCTGGGCGATCTCGTGGCGCTTCTTCTCACCGCCGGAGAAGCCCTCGTTGACGTTGCGCTGGGAGAACGTCGGGTCCAGGCCCGCCTGTCCGAGGGCGCCGTTGACGTCCTTGACCCAGGTGCGGAGCTTGGGGGCCTCCCCGTCGATGGCGGTCTTCGCCGTGCGCAGGAAGTTGGCGACGGAGACGCCGGGGACCTCGACGGGGTACTGCATCGCGAGGAACAGGCCGGCGCGGGCGCGCTCGTCGACGCTCATCGCGAGCACGTCCTCACCGTCGAGGGTCACGGTGCCGGAGGTGATGTCGTACTTCGGGTGGCCGGCGATCGAGTAGGCCAGGGTCGACTTGCCGGACCCGTTCGGGCCCATGATCGCGTGCACCTCCCCGGAGGAGATGGTGAGCGTGACGCCCTTGAGGATCTCCTTGGGGCCGTCCTCGGTGTCGACGCTGACGTGCAGGTCCTTGATCTCGAGCGTGCTCATGCTGGGGTGACTCCGTTCAGGGTGGTCTCGGTGTCGACGTAGACGGTGGCGCTGCCGTCGACCTCACGAATTTCTACGGGGAAGGTGGCCACGGGCTCGGTGGCCGGCAGTCCGGTGGGCTTGCCGCTGCGCAGGTCGAACTTCGAGCCGTGCAACCAGCACTCGACGGTGCAGTTCTCGACCTCGCCCTCGCTGAGGGCCACGGCGGCGTGGGAGCAGAGGTCCTGGACGGCGAAGACCTCGTCGCCGTCACGGGCGATGGCGACGCCGTAGGCGCCGATGTTGACGCCGAGGGCCTCGTCGGTCGGGATGTCGGAGAGCGCGCAGGCGGGTTCGAAGGCCATCAGATCGCCTTCCCGATGACGTTCTTGGCGAGCTCCGCCTCCACGGTGGCGATCAGCTTCTCCTCGATGGCCGGCACGCCGACCTTGCGGATCAGGTCGTTGAAGAAGCCGTGCACGACCAGCCGGCGGGCCTCGTGCTCGTCGATGCCGCGCGAGCGCAGGTAGAACAGCTGCTCGTCGTCGAACCGGCCGGTGGCCGAGGCGTGCCCGGCCCCGTCGATCTCACCGGTCTCGATCTCCAGGTTGGGGATCGAGTCGGCCTGGCACCCGTCGGTGAGGACCAGGTTGCGGTTCTCCTCGAAGGTGTCGATGCCCTCGGCGATCTTGCGGATCAGCACGTTGCCGACCCAGACCGTGTGGGCACCCTCGCCCTGCAGCGCGCCCTTGTAGCTGACGCGGCTGCGGGTGTGTGGCGCGGTGTGGTCGGCGAAGAGCCGGTGCTCGATGTGCTGGCCGCGGCCCAGGCCGCTGGAGCCGTCGTTGCCGCCGTCGGCGAAGTACAGGCCGAGCAGCTCCGCGGAGCCGCCGGGGCCGGCGTACTCGACGTTGGCGTGCATCCGGACCAGGTCGCCGCCGAAGGAGAGCGCGGCGTGCTTGACCGTGGCGTCACGGCCGACCCGGAGGGCGTCGCGGCCGAGGTGCACGGCGTCGTCGTCCCAGTCCTGGATGCTGACCATGGTCAGGTCGGCGCCGTCGCCGACGACCACCGAGGTGGCGGCGGAGTAGCGGGCGGAGCCGGTGTGGGTCAGCACGAGCGTGGCGCGGGCGTGGTTGCCCACCTTCACCAGCAGCTCGCTCCAGACCACCGCGTCGGCGTCCTCGCCGTGCAGCGTCACCAGGATCGGCTCGTCGGAGGAGAAGTCCGCCGGGATGTCGATCACCCGGCAGCCGCCCGAGAGCTCCATCGCCAGGGCGGCCGGTCGCTCGTTGGGCGGCAGGGCACCCTGCTCGCGCGCCTCCGCGCTCGAGATCACGGGCATCGTGACGCCCTCGGGCAGGCTGGTCTGCCAGGTCAGCGCGGCGTCGGAGGCCTCGCCGTCGAGGAGCCCGCGCAGCCGCTTGAGCGGCGTGAAGCGCCAGGTCTCCTCACGGCCGGTCGGCACCGGGTGGTCGGCCAGGTCGTAGGACGCCGGCGGGTTCAGGTGGCTCTCGACGCGCTCGACCTCGAGCGCGTCGCGAACGATTTCCGTTGCAGTCAAAGTGGTTGCTCTCTACGTGTCTAGTTACGGGGTTTCGAGGCTCGGGCCTTGACGGCCCTCGCACCTCAACCACCGACGGGCGAGCTGGGCTGTGCGCCTCCGGCGCATCAGCCCACCGCGCCCTCCATCTGCAGCTCGATCAGGCGGTTGAGCTCGAGGGCGTACTCCATCGGGAGCTCCTTGGCGATCGGCTCGACGAAGCCGCGCACGATCATCGCCATCGCCTCCTCCTCGGTCATGCCGCGCGACATCAGGTAGAACAGCTGGTCCTCGGACACCTTCGAGACGCTCGCCTCGTGGCCCATGGACACGTCGTCCTCGCGGATGTCGACGTAGGGGTAGGTGTCGGACCGGCTGACCTGGTCGACGAGCAGCGCGTCGCAGAGCACGTTGGACTTCGAGCCGTGGGCGCCCTCGTTGACCTGGACCAGGCCGCGGTAGGACGTCCGGCCACCGCCTCGCGCCACCGACTTGCTCAGGATCGAGCTCGACGTGTGGGGCGCGGCGTGGACCATCTTGGCGCCGGCGTCCTGGTGCTGACCCTCGCCCGCGAAGGCGATCGACAGCGTCTCGCCCTTGGCGTGCTCGCCCATCAGGTAGATCGCGGGGTACTTCATCGTCACCTTGGAGCCGATGTTGCCGTCGACCCACTCCATGGTGGCGCCGGCCTCGCAGGTGGCGCGCTTGGTGACGAGGTTGTAGACGTTGTTCGACCAGTTCTGGATGGTCGTGTAGCGGCACCGGCCGCCCTTCTTCACGATGATCTCCACGACCGCGGAGTGCAGCGAGTCGGAGGAGTAGATCGGGGCGGTGCAGCCCTCGACGTAGTGCACGTAGGCGCCCTCGTCGACGATGATCAGGGTCCGCTCGAACTGGCCCATGTTCTCGGTGTTGATCCGGAAGTAGGCCTGCAGCGGGATGTCGACGTGGACCCCCGGCGGGACGTAGATGAACGAGCCGCCGGACCACACCGAGGTGTTGAGCGCGGCGAACTTGTTGTCACCGACCGGGATCACGGTCCCGAAGTACTCCTGGAAGAGCTCCGGCTGCTCCCGCAGCGCGGTGTCGGTGTCGAGGAAGAGGACGCCCTGCTCCTCGAGGTCCTCGCGGATCGAGTGGTAGACCACCTCGGACTCGTACTGGGCGGCGACACCGGAGACCAGGCGCTGCTTCTCCGCCTCGGGGATGCCGAGCTTGTCGTAGGTGTTCTTGATGTCCTCGGGGAGGTCCTCCCACGTCTGCGCCTGCTTCTCGCTGGAGCGGACGAAGTACTTGATGTTGTCGAAGTCGATCCCCGACAGGTCCGAGCCCCAGGTCGGCATCGGCTTGCGGTGGAAGAGCTTGAGGCCCTTCAGCCGCAGGTCGAGCATCCACTGCGGCTCGTCCTTCTTCGCGGAGATGTCGCGCACGACCTCTTCGCTGAGACCGCGCGTCGCGGCGGCGCCGGCGGCGTCGCTGTCGGCCCAGCCGAACTCGTAGCGGCCGATCCCCTTCAGTCCGGGGTTGAGCTCCTCGATGGAGGTCACGGGGTCTTCCTCTCCTTGGGGACGTCCCGGCTGCTGGCCGGGATGCAGGTCGTGCAGACACCATCACCGTGGGCGATGGTCGCGAGTCGTTGGACATGGGTGCCGAGGATCCGACCGATGGCCTCGGTCTCGGCCTCGCACAGCTGGGGGAACTCCTGGGCGACGTGGGCCACCGGGCAGTGCTGCTGGCACAGCTGGGCGCCGGCCTGGGCGACGGGCAGGCTGCGGACGCTCGCGGCGTAGCCCTCGTCGCTCAGCACCCGGGCCAGCGCCTCGGCGGGCGTGATCTCGGGCTCCTGGGCGACGAGCCGGTCGTAGTCACGTTCGATGAACGCCACGCGACGCCGTGAGAATTCCACGACCGCCTCCTCGCCCGCGGTCTCGGCGAGGAAGCGCAGCGCCTCGGAGGCGAGGTCGTCGTACTGCTGGTCGAACGCGTCGCGGCCGGCCTCGGTCAGGGCGAACACCTTCGCCGGGCGGCCCCGACCGCGGGAGCCGTAGACCTTCTGGTCGCGCGCCTCGAGCGTGCCGTCACCGACGAGGTGGTCGAGGTGGCGGCGCACGGCGGCGGTCGTGAGGTCGAGCTTCTCGGCCAGCACCGCAGCGGTGGAGGGGCCGTCGACGAGGATCGAACGGGCGACCCGCTCGCGCGTCGGCTGGTCACCTCGCTGCTCTCGCCCGTGCTCCGCTCCGAATTCCACAACACCAGTGTGCCGTTAATGGAGCGGCGGCTTCAAGTAAGGCCACCCTTAACCCTCCGGGACGCTCCCCGGGCGTGGCGTCCGGTCCTAGGGTGAGCCCGTGACCCCTCCCGGATCCATCCTCGGCACCGCCGTCCGTCGCGTGGAGGACCCCGACCTGGTCGCGGGCCGCGGCACCTTCGTCGACGACCTGGCCCACGACCACGAGCGGTTCCCCGCAGGCGTGCTGCACGCGGTGTTCGTGCGCAGCCCGTTCGCCCGGGGCGACGTCACCCTCCTGGACACCGGCGAGGCCGCAGCCGCCCCGGGGGTGGTGGGGGTCTTCACCGCCGCCGACCTCGGCGACCGACCGGTCCCGATGTTCGCCACCAGCAACGACGCCGTCGACCGGTACCCGCTGGCCCGCGGCCGGGTGCAGTACGTCGGCGATCCCGTCGCCCTCGTGGTGGCCGAGACCCGTGCGGCGGCCGTCGACGCCGCGGAGCTGGTCGACGTGGACTACGAGCCGCTGCCGACGGTGGTCGACCTCGAGCTCGCCGCCGAGCCGGGCCAGCCCCAGCTCTACGACGAGCTGCCCCGCAACGTCGCGATCCGGCGACCCGACACCGGCGACCCGCTCGCGGACGCCGAGGTCGTGGTCCGGGCCCGGATCGAGAACAACCGGCTGGCCACGGCCCCCATCGAGGGCAACGCCGTGCTCGCCGACCCCACCGGCGACACCCGGGGTCACCGGCTCACGGTCTGGCTCTCCACCCAGCACCCGCACCTCGGCCAACGGCTGCTCGCGCGGCTGACGGGCGTGGACCACACGCAGATCCGGGTCGTCGCCCCCCACGTGGGCGGTGCCTTCGGCGGCAAGGCCGGGATCTCCCCCGACCACGCCGCCGTGGTGCTGGCCTCGCTCCTGGTCGGGCGACCCGTCGCCTGGGCGGAGACCCGGTCCGAGGCGATGCTCTCGATGCACGGCCGCGGGCAGGTGCAGTACGCCGAGCTGGGGCTGACCCGCGAGGGCCGGATCACCGGCCTGCGCGCCCGCGTGCTGGGCGACTGCGGCGCCTACGCGGGCTTCGGCGGCAGCTTCGCCTCCGGCTCGACCCGCACCATGGCGCAGGGGCCCTACGTCATCCCCCAGGTCCGCTACGAGGGGCTCTCGGTGGTCACCAGCACGGCCCCCGTGGGGGCGTTCCGGGGCGCCGGGCGCCCCGAGGCCGCCGCGCTGCTCGAGCGGGTCCTCGACCTCGCCGCCGACGAGCTCGGCCTCGCCCCCGAGGAGATCCGGCGGCGCAACTTCGTGCAGCCCGACCAGTTCCCCTGGCAGACCTTCGCCGGTCGCACCTACGACTCCGGCGACTACGACCTGCCGCTGACCGAGGCGCTCCGGCTCGCCGACGTGGAGGGTGCGCGCGCCGAGCAGGCCCGGCGGCGGGAGGCCGGCGACCCGCGGCAGCTGGGCATCGGCATCGCGTCGTACGTCGAGATCACCGGCTTCGGCGGCAGCGAGCTCGGCCACGTCGAGGTGCACGCCGACGGCACCGCGACGGTGCGGTCGGGCACCTCCGCCCACGGCCAGGGGCACGCCACGGCGTTCTCGATGATCGCGGCCGAGCGGCTCGCGATCCCCGTGGACCGGATCCGCTACGAGCAGTCCGACACCGCGACGGTTCCCCGCGGTGGCGGGACCGGCGGCGCCCGGTCGTTGCAGATGGGCGGCCAGGCCGTCGAGCAGGCCGCGGTCGAGCTGGTCGCGCAGGCGCGGCGGCTGGCGGCCGACCTGCTCGAGGCCGCGCCCGAGGACGTCGAGCTCGGGAACGAGGGATTCGCCGTGCGCGGGGTCCCCGGCCACGCCGTCGGCTGGCCCGACGTCGCCCGTCGGGCGACCGAGCGCGACGAGCAGCTGGCGGTCACCACCGACTTCGAGCAGCAGCACTCGACCTTCCCGTTCGGCTCGCACGTCGCCGTGGTCGAGGTCGACACCGAGACCGGCCTCGTGACGCCGCTGCGCCACGTCGCGGTCGACGACTGCGGCCGCGTGGTCAACCCGCTGCTCGTCGCCGGTCAGCAGCACGGCGGCGCGGTGCAGGGCATCAGCCAGGCGCTGTGGGAGGAGTTCGTCTACGACGACCAGGGCACGCCGCTGACCTCCACCTTCGCCGACTACCCGATGCCGACCGCGGCCGACACGACCTCGATCGAGGCGCACAGCACCGAGACGCCCACGCCCCACAACAGCCTGGGCGTGAAGGGGATCGGGGAAGCGGCCACGATCGGCGCGACCCCGGCGGTCCAGAACGCCGTCGTGGACGCGCTCTCCCACCTGGGGGTGCGCCACGTCGACGTCCCGGCGACCCCGATGCGGGTCCACGCCGCGATCCGTGCGGCCGCCGCCGGTGGGGGCGACCCGTGGCGCGAGCCCCCCTCCGCCTTCGACGACCCGTCGCTGGCCGCCGCGCTCGGCGACGAGCAGGCTCCCGACGACGTGGAGGTCTAGGACGCTTCCTAGACTGGCGCGGTGCCGACCTCCGCCCCCGCCGTCGAGGTCGACGGCCTGGTGATGCGCTACGGCGACACCCTGGCGGTCGACGCGCTCTCGCTCACCGTCGACCGTGGCACCATCACCGCGGTGCTCGGGCCCAACGGCGCCGGGAAGACGACCACGCTGGAGACCTGCGAGGGCTACCGCGCGCCGCAGCGGGGCAGCGTCCGGGTGCTGGGGCTCGACCCGCGCCGTGACCGCGCGGAGCTGCTCCCCCGGATCGGGGTGATGCTGCAGGAGGGCGGCGCCTGGTCCGGGGTCCGGGCCCGCGAGATGCTCGACCACGTGGCCCGGCTGCACGCCCACCCGCTCGACACCGGGATGCTCGCCGACCGGCTCGGCCTCGGCGAGTGCGGCCGGACGCCGTACCGCCGGCTCAGCGGAGGCCAGAAGCAGCGGCTGGGGCTCGCGATGGCCCTGGTGGGGCGTCCGGAGCTGGTCTTCGTCGACGAGCCCACGGCGGGGATGGACCCGCAGGCCCGCCGCACCACCTGGGCGCTGCTGGAGGAGCTGCGCCACGACGGGGTGACGGTCGTGCTGACGACCCACTACCTCGAGGAGGCCGAGCGGCTCGCCGACCGGGTCCACATCATCGACCACGGCACCCTGATCGCCAGCGGCACGCCGCTGGAGCTCACCCGCGGCGGCGAGGTCTCGACGATCCGGCTCGTGGTCACCAGGCCCTTTCCCACGGGGGCGCCCACCTCGCTGCGGCAACGGCTCGGCGAGCGCACCGAGGTCCGTCAGCTCGACGAGGTCAGCCTGCTCGTGACCGGCCCGGCCGACTCCACGACGCTCGCCAAGATCTCGGCCTGGTGCGAGGAGCACGACGTGCTGCCGGAGACCCTGGCGCTGGGTCGGCGCACCCTCGAGGACGTCTTCCTCGAGCTGACCGGTCGGGAGCTGACCACATGACCGACTTCACCCCGCGGCCCGGTGCCGCGCCGTTGCCGCGGATGGTCTGGGTCCAGGCGTCGATGGAGTCCCGGCTGCTGCTGCGCAACGGCGAGCAGCTGCTGCTGGCGGTCGTGATCCCCGTGATCGTGCTCGTCGGTGGCGTCCTGGGCGCCGCCAGGATCGGCCTGGACCTCGACGGCCGCGCCGTCGACGTGCTCACCCCGGGCGTGCTGGCGCTCGCGGTGATGTCGACCGCGTTCACCTCGCTGGCGATCGCGACCGGTTTCGAGCGCCGCTACGGGGTGCTCAAGCGGCTCGGGGCCTCCCCCCTCCCCCGCTCCGGGCTGCTGCTCGGCAAGGTCGGTGCGCTGCTGCTGGTCGAGCTCGGCCAGCTGCTGGTGATCGGCGGGGTGGCCCTCGCGATGGGCTGGGAGCCCGGCGTCGACCTCCCCGGCCTGCTCGCCGCGGTGCTGGCCGGCACCTTCGCGTTCGCGGCCCTGGGCCTGCTGGTCGCCGGGGTGCTGCGTGCCGAGGCCACGCTGGCCGCCGCCAACCTGGTCTACCTGCTGCTGCTCGCAGGCGGGGCCGTCGTGCTGCCCGCCTCGTCGTACGGCGGCTGGGGGTCGGTCGCGCAGTGGCTGCCCTCCGGTGCGCTGGGCGAGGCGATGCGCGCCGTGCTCGCCCCCGGCGGCAGCTTCCCCGGCACCGCGCTGCTGGTGCTGCTGGCGTGGGGTGTCCTCGGCACGGTCCTGACGGCCAAGAGCTTCCGATGGGAGTGACCGGCCGGGCGCACCCCCTGCTGCGCCCCACGGGCCTGGCCTTCGCGGCGCTCGGCCTGATCTGGGGGAGCAACTTCATCTTCATGAAGTGGGCGTCCGACACCATCAGCGCCGGGCAGGTGACCTTCCTCCGGGTGCTCTTCGGCTTCCTGCCGGTGCTGGCGTACGCCCTGGCACGCCGGGCGCTGTCGTGGCGGCACACGCGCCACCTGCACCACTTCCTGGTGATGTCCCTGCTGGCGACGACCGTCTACTACTTCGCGTTCGCCGCCGGCACCGCCCTGCTGCCCTCCGGCATCGCCGGCGCCTTGAGCGGAGCCATCCCGCTCTTCACGTTCGCGTGCGCCTTCGCGTTCCTCCGCAGCGAGCAGGTCACGCCCGTGAGACTCCTCGGCATCCTCGTTGGATTCGGCGGCGTGCTGCTCGTGGCTCGGCCGTGGGAGTCGACGGGCGGGGTCGACCCCGTGGGCGTCGCCCTCATGTTGCTCGGTTCCGCGAGCGTGGGCCTCTCCTTCGTCTACGCCAAGCGTTTCGTGACCCCGTTGGGGGTCGCCCCGGCAGCGCTGACGACCTACCAGATCGGACTCGCCCTGCTCACCCTGCTCGCCCTGACCGACCTCGACGGGATCGGCGACCTGGCCGGCGACTCCCGTGCCCTCGTCGGGGTGGTGATCGGTCTCGGCCTGCTGGGGACCGGCGTCGCCTACGTCCTCTACTACTACCTCGTCGGAGCCCTCGGCGCGGTCAACGCATCCAGCGCGACCTACATCCCGCCCGTCGTCGCCCTGGCGATCGGGTGGCTCCTCGTCGGCGAGCCACTCGTGGTGCTTGACGCCGCAGCCGTCGTCCTGATCCTCTGCGGCGTCGTGCTGGTGCGACGCGGTCAGGCCCGCGCCGAGCGGCGCGACCCCGCCGCGGCAGTCTGGGGGGACCGATGACCAGGACCCGTCCGCGCCTGCTGTGGCCGCTCGCGGTCGCCAACCTGGTCGCCAACATCGGCATCGTCGTGACCGGTGGCGCCGTCCGGCTGACCGGGTCCGGCCTCGGCTGCCCGACGTGGCCGCGCTGCACCGAGGAGTCCTACGTCCCGCACGGCGAGCTCGGCGTCCACGGGGTGATCGAGTTCGGCAACCGCACGCTGACCTTCGTGCTGGCCGCCGTCGCGATCGCCTGCTGGGTCGCGGCCCTGCTCGCGCGTCGCGCCGACCGCTCCGACACCCGGCCCTGGTGGCTGGCCACGGTGATCGCGCTCGGCGTGCCGGCGCAGGCCCTGATCGGCGGCGTCACCGTGCTCACGGACCTCAACCCGTGGATCGTGTCGTTCCACCTGCTGGTGTCGATGGCGATCATCGGCGTGTGCGTGGCGCTGCTCGACGAGGTGCGGGGGCCGGCGCGGCCGGGCTCCGCCCCCGGCGTACGCCGGCTCGGGCTGGCGACCTTCGTCGCGGGCTGGGCCGTGCTCTACCTCGGCACGGTCGTGACCGGCTCCGGCCCCCACGCCGGCGACACCGACTCCCCGCGCACGGGCCTGGACCCGCTCCAGGTCAGCCAGCTGCACGCCGACGCCGTCTTCCTGCTGCTCGGCCTCAGCGTCGCCCTCGCGCTGGTCGCCGGGTCCCTCGCCCGGCGTGCCGCGGTGGCACTGCTCGTCGTGGAGCTGGCCCAGGGCGTGATCGGCTTCGTGCAGTACGTCACCGACCTCCCGATCGTGCTGGTCGGTCTCCACCTGCTGGGGGCGGCGCTGGTGGCCGCCGCGATGACGTGGGCGCTGCTCGCGACCCGGCCCCGGGCCGCGTCGACGGCCGCCGACGAGGAAATGGCGACAGCGGCCTGAACCGGACCCCCGTGGCCGGCCAGTACCGCTGTCAGAGGGATAGACGCGGCCGGTCCGGGTTCGGTTGCCCCGATCCCCGAACTTTCTCGATTTCTTCTCCGACCCTGCCCGGGCGGCTGTCGCCGCGGACCGGGGACCGGCGCTCAGCGGGTGAGCAGCGGGTCGAGCGCGACCGAGACGAACAGCAGCGAGAGGTAGAGGTTGCTGGAGTGGAACAGCCGCATCGGCTGGATCGCGGCGAGGTCCTCGGTGCCGCGGGTGCGCCGCCACATCCGGTGCGCCTCGAGCAGGAACCCGGCCCCCAGCACGGTGGCCGCGGCCGGGTAGACCCACCCGGTGCCGGCCACCGGCCACAACAGCAGCGAGGTCGCGACCATCGCCCAGCTGTAGAGCACGATCTGGCGGCCCACGGCCTGGGCCTTCGCGACCACCGGGAGCATGGGGACGTCGACGTTCGCGTAGTCCTCGCGGTAGCGCAGCGCCAGCGCCCACGTGTGCGGCGGGGTCCAGAAGAAGACGACGAGGAACAGCACGACGGGGGGCCACGCCAGCTCACCGGTGACGGCCGTCCAGCCGATCAGGGCCGGGAAGCAGCCGGCCAGGCCGCCCCAGACGATGTTCTGGGTGGTCCGGCGCTTGAGCAGCACGGTGTAGACGACGAGGTAGAACAGCTCCGCCGCCAGGGCCAGCAGCGCCGAGAGCGGGTTGACCCACGTCCACAGCACCACGGTGGCGAGCACGCCGAGGGCGACACCGAAGACGGTCGCCGACACCGGCGAGACGATGTGGCGCGGCAGCGCCCGTCGCCGGGTGCGGCGCATCTGCTCGTCGATGTCGCGGTCGTAGACGCAGTTGAGCGCCGACGCCGACCCCGAGGAGAGCGTGCCGCCCACGACGGTGGCGACCACCAGTCCGAGGGGCGGGACGCCCCGGGCGGCGAAGAACATCACCGGAACGGTCGTCAGCAGCAGCAGCTCGATGACGCGCGGCTTGGTGAGCCCGACGTACGCGGCGACCACGTCCTTGAGGCTCGCGCGGACCGGTGGCTGCTGCGAGATCGCAGGGGCCTGGTGGCCGACGTAGGTCAAGGGTGGTCCTCAGCAGAAGGGTGCGCTGGTGCGGCTCGCAGTCTATCGCCACCGGTGAGTAGGCTCGCACGTGAGGCGGAACCGTCCAGACACCCGAGAGGAATCCCCGGCAGACATGGTGAGCAAGCTCGACTGGTCCGAACTCGACGACAAGGCGGTGGACACGGCCCGCGTCCTCGCGATGGACGCGGTGCAGAAGGTCGGCAACGGCCACCCGGGGACGGCGATGAGCCTGGCCCCGGCGGCGTACCTGCTGTTCCAGAAGGTGATGCGCCACAACCCCGCCGACCCGCACTGGCCGGGCCGCGACCGGTTCGTGCTCTCCTGCGGCCACTCGAGCCTGACGCTCTACATCCAGCTCTACCTCGGTGGCTGGGGCCTGGAGCTCGAGGACCTGAAGTCGCTGCGGACCTGGGACAGCAAGACCCCCGGTCACCCCGAGTACGGCCACACCGCCGGCGTCGAGACCACCACCGGGCCGCTGGGACAGGGCATCGGCAACGCGGTCGGCATGGCGATGGCCGCGCGCCGCGAGCACGGCCTGCTCGACCCCAACGCCGCTCCCGGCGAGTCGGTCTTCGACCACCAGGTCTACTGCGTGGCCAGTGACGGCGACATCCAGGAGGGCGTCTCCTCCGAGGCCTCCTCCATCGCCGGCACCCAGCAGCTCGGCAACCTCACCCTGATCTACGACGCGAACAAGATCTCGATCGAGGACGACACCGACATCGCCCTGTCCGAGGACGTCGCGAAGCGCTACGAGGCCTACGGCTGGCACGTGCAGGTCGTCGACTGGACCAACGACGGCGAGAAGTACGTCGAGGACGTCGAGGCGCTCCACCACGCCCTCCAGCGGGCGGAGGCCGTCACCGACCAGCCGAGCCTGGTCGTGCTGCGCACGATCATCGCCTGGCCCGCCCCGAACGCCCAGAACACCGGCAAGGCCCACGGCTCCGCCCTCGGCGAGGAGGAGGTGGCGGCCACCAAGCAGGTGCTCGGCTTCGACCCCGCCCAGACCTTCGAGGTCGACCCGGCGGTGCTGGCCCACACCCGGCAGGCCGTCGAGCGCGGCAAGGCCGACCAGGCGGCCTGGCAGGAGCGGTACACCGCCTGGACCCGCAAGCCGTCGGCCGACCCCGCCCTCTACGAGCGGTTGCAGACCCGCACCCTCCCCGAGGGCTGGGACACCGACGTCCCGACGTTCGACGCCGACCCGAAGGGGGTCGCCACGCGCAAGGCCTCCGGTGCCGTGCTCAACGCCATCGCCGGCCGGGTCCCCGAGCTCTGGGGCGGCTCGGCCGACCTGGCGGAGTCCAACAACTCCACCATCGCCGGCGCCCCGTCCTTCGCACCCAAGATCCGGTCCACCGACATGTGGTCCGCCGACCCGTACGCCGGGCGGGTGCTCCACTTCGGCATCCGCGAGCACGGCATGGGCGCCATCCTCAACGGCATCGCCGTGCACGGCGGCACCCGCGTGTTCGGGGCGACGTTCCTCACGTTCTCCGACTACATGCGGCCCTCGGTCCGGCTCGCCGCCCTGATGGGGCTGCCGGTCACCTACGTGTGGACCCACGACTCCATCGGCCTCGGCGAGGACGGCCCCACCCACCAGCCGATCGAGCACCTCGCGGCCCTGCGTGCCATCCCCGGGCTCGACGTCGTACGGCCGGCCGACGCCAACGAGACGGCCGCCGCGTGGCGGGCGATCATGCAGCACACCGACCGGCCCGCCGGCCTGGTCCTGACCCGCCAGAACGTCCCCGTCTTCCCGCGAGGAGACGACGCTGCGAGCGGTGAGCACTGGTCCGACACCAGCAACGTCCACCGCGGCGGCTACGTGCTGCTCGACGCACCCGACCTCGACGGCCGCTCCGGCGAGCCCGACGTGGTCCTGGTCGGCACCGGGTCGGAGGTGCAGCTCGCCGTGGAGGCGCGCGAGATCCTCCGCGGCCGAGGCGTCCGCGCCCGGGTGGTCTCCATGCCGTGCCGGGAGTGGTTCGACGAGCAGGACGCCTCCTACCGCGAGACGGTCGTGCCTCCCACCGTGAAGGCGCGGGTCTCGGTCGAGGCCGGCATCGCACAGGGCTGGCGCGAGGTGGTCGGCGACCACGGCCGGATCGTCTCGATCGAGCACTACGGCGCCTCGGCCGCCTACGAGCGCATCTATCGCGAGCTCGGCGTCACCGCGGACGCGGTCGCCGACGCCGCGGAGGACAGCATCCGTCGAGCGGGCTGAGACCCGGCCCGACCCGCCGCAACCACGAGGGAAGGAACACCCCATGTCCACCAACCCACTGCAGCAGCTGGCCGAGGCCGGCGTGTCCATCTGGCTCGACGACCTGTCCCGCGAGCGACTCGAGACCGGCAACCTCGCCGACCTCGTGAAGCACCGCAACGTCGTCGGCGTGACCTCGAACCCCGCGATCTTCCAGGCGGCGCTCGCCGACGGTGAGCGCTACGACGCGCAGGTCCGGGAGCTCGCCGCTGCCGGGGCCGACGTCGACGCCGCCACCCGGACCATCACCACCGACGACGTCCGCGAGGCATGCCAGGTGCTCCGGCCGGTCTTCGACGCCACCGACGGCGTCGACGGCCGGGTCTCGATCGAGGTGTCCCCCGGGCTGGCCCACGACACCGACGCCACCGTGACCGAGGCCGCGGAGCTGTGGGACACGGTCGGGGAGCCCAACCTGCTCATCAAGATCCCCGGCACCCCCGCGGGCTGGCCGGCGATCACGGAGACGATCGCGGCCGGGATCTCGGTCAACGTGACCCTGATCTTCGGGCTCGACCAGTACCGCTCGGTGATGGAGGCCTATGTCGCCGGGCTCGAGCAGGCGCTCGAGAACGGGCACGAGCTGGCGCAGATCCACTCCGTGGCGTCGTTCTTCGTCTCCCGCGTCGACAGCGAGATCGACAAGCGGCTCGAGGCCACCACCGAGGGCCCCGGCACCGACCCGGCGCTGCGCGGCAAGGCCGGCATCGCGAACGCCCGGCTCGCCTTCTCGATGTTCGAGGAGTTCTTCGCCGGCGAGCGGTGGGAGCGGCTCGAGGCCGAGGGCGCGCGCCGGCAGCGGCCGCTGTGGGCCTCCACCGGGGTCAAGAACCCCGACTACGACGACACGATGTACGTCGTGGACCTGGTGGTCGAGGACACGGTCAACACCATGCCGGAGAAGACCCTCGACGCCGTGGCCGACCACGGCGAGGTGCGCGGTGACCGGGTCCGCCCGTTCTACGACGACGCGGCGGCCCACCTGCAGGCACTCGCCGACGCCGGGATCGACTACGACGACGTGATCGAGGTCCTGCTCGAGGAGGGCGTCGAGAAGTTCGTCGTCGCCTGGGACCAGCTGCAGTCGACGCTGTCGGCCTCGCTGGAGGCGGCCCGCTCATGAGCGCGGGGACTGCGCCGGTCGACGCCACCACCACGACCGCGTGGTCCCGGCTCGCCGGGATCGCCGACGGCCTCCAGCCCGACCTGCGGGCCTGGTTCGACGCCGATCCCGGGCGGGTGGAGCGGTTCACGCTGACCGCCGCCGACCTGTGGGTCGACCTGTCCAAGAACCTGCTCGACGACGACGTCCTGGCGGCGCTCGTCGAGCTCGCCGAGGCCGTCGGGCTCGAAAGCCGGCGGGAGGCGATGTTCCGCGGGGACCGGATCAACGTCACCGAGGACCGCGCGGTGCTCCACACCGCCCTCCGGCTGCCCTCCGACGCCACGCTCGAGGTCGACGGCCAGGACGTCGTGGGGGACGTCCACGACGTGCTCCACCGGGTCTACGACTTCGCCGAGCGCGTCCGCTCCGGTGAGTGGACGGGCGTCACCGGTGAGCGGATCAGGACGGTCGTCAACATCGGGATCGGGGGCTCCGACCTCGGTCCGGTGATGGCGTACGAGGCGCTGGCGCCGTACGTCCAGGAGGGGCTCGAGTGCCGCTTCATCAGCAACATCGACCCGACCGACGCCGCCACCACGCTGACCGGCCTGGACCCCGCGACCACGCTGTTCATCGTGTCGAGCAAGACCTTCGGCACCCTGGAGACGCTCACCAACGCGCGGCTCTGCCGGGCCTGGCTGCTCGACGGGCTGGCGGACCACGACGAGGCCGAGGCGGTGGCCAAGCACTTCGTCGCCGTCTCGACGGCCCTGGACAAGGTCGCCGACTTCGGGATCGACCCCGAGAACGCGTTCGGCTTCTGGGACTGGGTCGGCGGGCGCTACTCCATGGACTCCGCGATCGGCACCTCGTTGGTCGTCGCGATCGGTCCCGACCGGTTCTCCGAGCTGCTCGAGGGCATGCACGCGATGGACGAGCACTTCCGCACCACGCCGACCGCGCGCAACGTGCCGGCGCTGATGGGCCTGCTCAACGTCTGGTACACCAACTTCCTCGACGCCCAGACCCACGCCGTGCTCCCCTACGCGCAGCTGCTGCACCGGTTCCCGGCGTACCTCCAGCAGCTGACGATGGAGTCCAACGGCAAGGGCGTGCGCTGGGACGGCTCCCCGGTCACGAGCGACACCGGAGAGGTGTTCTGGGGGGAGCCCGGCACCAACGGGCAGCACGCCTTCTACCAGCTGATCCACCAGGGCACCCGGTTGGTGCCGGCCGACTTCATCGCGGTCGCGCGCCCCGCCTACCCGCTCCGCGACGGTGACACCGACGTCCACGACCTGTTCCTCGCGAACTTCTTCGCCCAGACCAAGGCGCTGGCCTTCGGGAAGTCGGCCGACGAGGTGCGGGCCGAGGGGACCGACGAGGCGCTCGTGAGCGCCCGGGTCTTCGCCGGGAACCGGCCCACCACCTCGGTGATGGCGCCGGATCTCAGCCCCTCCGTGCTCGGCCAGCTGATCTCGCTCTACGAGCACATCACCTTCGTGCAGGGCGTCGTGTGGGGCATCGACAGCTTCGACCAGTGGGGCGTGGAGCTCGGCAAGCAGCTGGCGCAGCAGGTCACGCCCGCCGTGGCCGGGGACGCCGACGCGCTGGCTGCCCAGGACCCCTCGACCCGCTCGCTCATCGACTACTACCGGAGGAACCGCAGCTGATGCGCGGGAACCCGCTCCGGGATCCCGAGGACCGTCGGCTCCCCCGGATCGCCGGGCCCAGCGGCCTGGTGATCTTCGGCGTCACCGGGGACCTGGCCCGCAAGAAGGTGATGCCCGCGATCTACGACCTGGCCAACCGTGGCCTGCTGCCGCCCGGCTTCAGCCTGGTCGGCTACGCGCGCCGCGACTGGGCCGACCAGGACTTCGCCCAGATCGTGCACGACTCGGTGAAGCAGCACGCCCGCACCGAGTTCCGGGAGGAGGTCTGGCGACAGCTCGCCGAGGGGTTCCGGTTCGTCCCCGGCGACTTCTCCGACGACGCCGCGTTCGACCAGCTGCGGCGGACCATCGAGCAGCTCGACCAGGAGCGCGGTACCGGCGGCAACCACGCGTTCTACCTCTCCATCCCGCCCAAGTTCTTCGGCGACGTCGTCCAGCAGCTGCAGGAGCACGGGCTGGCAGACGGCGACGACGGCACCTGGCGGCGGGTCGTCGTGGAGAAGCCGTTCGGGCACGACCTCGCGTCGGCCCGCGAGCTGAACGACGTGCTGAGCCAGGTCTTCCCGAGCGGGTCGGTGTTCCGGATCGACCACTACCTCGGCAAGGAGACGGTGCAGAACATCCTGGCGCTGCGCTTCGCCAACGCGATGTACGAGCCGATCTGGAGCTCCCACTACGTCGACCACGTCCAGATCACGATGGCCGAGGACATCGGCATCGGCGGCCGCGCCGGCTACTACGACGGCATCGGCGCCGCCCGCGACGTCATCCAGAACCACCTGCTGCAGCTGATGGCGCTGGTGGCGATGGAGGAGCCTCCCGACTTCGAGGCGAGCTCGCTGCGGATCGAGAAGCAGAAGGTGCTCGGAGCCGTCTCGCTGCCGCGCCGGCTCGACCTCACCACGGCCCGCGGCCAGTACGCCGAGGGCTGGTCCGGTGGCGTCAAGGTGCCCGGCTTCCACGACGAGGACGGGATCCCCGCCTCCTCGACCACCGAGACCTTCGCCGCGATCACGCTCCACATCGACAACCGCCGCTGGGCCGGGGTGCCGTTCTACCTGCGCCACGGCAAGCGGCTCGGCCGGCGCGTGACCGAGGTGGCCGTGGTGTTCAAGCGGGCGCCGCACCTGCCGTTCCACGCCAGCGCCACCGAGGAGCTGACCCAGAACGCGCTGGTGATGCGGATCCAGCCCGACGAGGGGCTGACCGTCCGGTTCGGCTCCAAGGTGCCCGGAACCTCGATGGAGATCCGCGACGTGAACATGGACTTCGCCTACGGCGGCGCGTTCACCGAGTCCTCCCCCGAGGCCTACGAACGACTGATCCTCGACGTGCTGCTGGGCGACCCGCCGCTGTTCCCGCGTCACGAGGAGGTCGAGCTGTCGTGGCAGATCCTCGACCCGATCCTCGACCACTGGGCCCGCCAGGACGCCCGCGGCAAGCGCCGACCGGAGCTGTACCAGGCCGGCACCTGGGGCCCGGCCTCCGCCGACGCCATGCTGGCGCGCGACGGACGGACCTGGAGGAGGCCGTAGATGATCGAGCTCACCGACACCAACGCCAGCCAGATCGCGGCCCAGTTCGTCCGGGGCCGGATCAAGGCGGGCTCCCCGGCCATGGGCATGGTGATGACGCTGGTGGTCGTGGTCGACGAGGAGGACGCGGCCGATGCGATGGCCGCCGCCCGCGAGGCCTCGCGCGAGCACCCCGCCCGCGTGATCGGGGTGATCCACGGCGACGGTCGCGGCTCGGCCGAGATCAACGCCCAGGTCGGGATCGGCCAGGGCTGGTCCGGCGAGACGGCGCTGATCCGGCTCAAGGGCGAGGTCGTGAAGCACGCCGAGTCGGTGGTGCTGCCGCTGCTGCTGCCCGACTCCCCCGTCGTCGTCTGGTGGCCGACCGACCACCCCGCCGACCCCGCCGGCGACCCGCTCGGCAGGCTCGGCAAGCGCCGGATCACCGACTCGGCCTTCGTCTCCCGCGGCAAGCTCAAGGCACTGCGCGGCCAGTGCGAGACGTACGCCCCGGGCAACACCGACCTGGCCTGGACCCGGATCACACCGTGGCGGGCGCTGCTCGCCGCCGCCCTGGACCAGCAGCCGCTGAAGGTCACGAAGGTGCGGGTGGCTGCGGAGCGGATCAGCCCGAGCGCCGACCTGCTGCTCGCCTGGCTCTGCGACCGGCTGCGGGTCAGCGCCGAGCGCGCCACCTCGCAGGGGCCGGGCATCACCGAGGTGGTCCTCGAGACGGCCGAGGGGGACATCCGGATCGCGCGGACCGACGGCCGGCTTGCCGTGTTCAGCTCCCCCGACCGGCCCGACCGGCCAGTCGCGTTGAAGCGTCGGGAGCTCCCCGAGCTGCTGGCCGAGGAGCTGCGCTGGAGCGACGAGGACGACGTCTACGCCGCCACGGCCAAGCGGCTGCTGACGATGGACGCGTCATGAGCCGCGCCATGATCGAGGTGCACGACGACGCCGCTGCCCTCGCGACCACCGTCGCCGGCGAGGTGCTGCGGCGGCTGGCCAATGCCCAGGACCGCGGCGAGGTGCCCCAGGTCGGGCTCACCGGCGGCAGCATCGCGGAGCGGATCCACACCGAGCTCGGCCGGCTCGGTCCCCAGAGTGAGGTCGACTGGGCCCGGGTCGTGTTCTGGTGGGGCGACGAGCGCTACGTCGCCGCCGACTCCGAGGAACGCAACGCCCGCTCCGCGCGGGCCGGGTTCCTCGACACGCTGGGGGTCGATCCCGCACACATCCACGAGGCGCCGGCCACGGACTCCGGGCTGTCGCTCGAGGACGCCGCTGCGGCGTACGGGCAGGAGCTGCGGGAGCACGGAGCCGGCGGGTTCGAGGTGCTGATGCTCGGCGTCGGTCCGGACGGTCACGTCGCCTCGCTGTTCCCGGGCCACCCGGCGCTCGACGTCGACGACCAGGTGGCCGTCGCCGTCCCCGACTCCCCCAAGCCACCGCGGGAGCGGATCAGCCTCACCTTCTCGGCGCTCGACCGCAGCCGCGCGGTGTTCTTCGTGGTCAGCGGTGAGGAGAAGGCCGAGGCCGTGGCCCGCGCCCTGGCCGAGGACGGCTCGCCGGGCTCGGACGTCCACGAGACCCCCGCCCGCGGCGTCCGTGGCGTCCAGGCCACCCCCGACTCCCCCGACCGTCCCGCCACCGAGCTCACCTGGTTCCTCGACCGCCCCGCCGCCTCCCACCTCTAAGCGCGACTCGTCGCTTGCTCACCGTCCGGAGAGCCGAGTCGGCACTTGATCACCGCGACGAGGGCCGAGTCGGCGCTTGCTCACCGTCTCGTACGACGAGGCGGGACCTGCCGGGCCGCCTGCCGTCCACAGCGCGGCCTCGCCGCCCGTCGTCCCCAGGTCGTCGCCCGCTGCGTCGTGAACCACCGCGCCGTCGGGCACGACCAGGGCATGAAGATCACGCCCTGGCTCGACGCCCCCTTCCTCGACGAACGTTTCCCACTTCCGACCGACCAACCCTTCAGCGTGCACGACGCCCGCCGGGAAGGGCTCACCGCCCGCCACCTCACCGACCTGGTGGAAGCAGCGCTGCTGCGCCGCCCGGTACGTGGCGTCTACCTCGCCACCCAGGCCGGCGACTCACCGCGGCTGCGGGCACAGTGCATCCGGCTGGCGGTGCCAGACGACGCCGTGCTCTGCGATCGCCACGCCGGCTGGCTCCACGGGGCCGAGATGGTCCTCGCCCCCAACGAGCACCTGCACCTCCAGCCGATCTCGGTGTTCCGGCCGTCCGGCAGAGGCCGACTGCGCAACGACCTCGTCGACAGCGGCGAACGCGCACTTCTGGACGAGGACATCACCGAGGTCGATGGCATCCCCGTCACCACCCGGGTCCGCACGGCATGGGACCTCGGTCGGCAGCGCTACCTGGAACCCGGCATCGCCGGGCTCGACGCCATGCTGCGTCTCGGTGGCTTCGACCGCGAGCAGCTGATCCACGGGGTCGGCCGGTTCCGGGGACAGCGGTGGGTCACGCACCTCCGACTCCTCACGCCCCTCGCCGACGGCGGCGCCGCCTCGCCGGGCGAGTCGGTGCTGCGGCTGCGCTGGATCGCTGCCGGACTGCCCGAGCCGAGCTGCCAGGTCGAGGTCTTCGCGGACGGTGCGCTGCTCGCCGTCCTCGACATCGCCAACGAGGAGCTGCGCTACAGCGCGGAGTACGACGGAGCCGAGTGGCACAGCTCGCCCGACCAGCGCGCCCACGACCGGTGGCGACGCGCGCGGGTCGCGGAGCACGCGTGGATCGTCGACCCGTTCGTGAAGGCCGACGTCTTCGGCGTACACGCCGACGCGGAGCGGATGCTGCGCGAGGGTGCCCGCCGCGCTCGGCTGGCCGCCGCACGTCGGATCATCGTGTGAGCAGGTGCCGCCTCGCCCGTTCTCAGCGCGAGCAAGCGCCGACTCGGCACCTCACCGCGTCGACAAGAGCCGACTCGCGGGTCAGAGGATGAGGTCGCCGGACTTGCGGCGGGAGCGGAGCAGCTGCAGGGCCTCGTCGAGGATGTCCTGGGCCTCGGCGTCGGAGCGGCGCTCCTTCACGTAGGCCAGGTGGGTCTTGTAGGGCTCGATCTTGGGTGCGGGGGGCGGGTTGTCGGAGTCCATGCTGGCCGGGAGCCCGCACTTGGGGCAGTCCCACGACTCCGGTGCCTGCGCCTCGACGGAGAAGGTCACCACCGAGCGGTGCTGGTGGGAGCAGAAGTAGGCCACGGCCTGGCGGGGGGCGGCCTCGCCACGCTCGGCCTCGCCCATCGGGCCGGCACCGACCCGGCTGCCTCGGATCGCGTTCCCGCCGCCGGCCATCTCAGGCTCCCTGGTAGGCCATGATCAGGCCCAGCGCGACGATGCAGGCGAACCAGATCGCGCCGATGCCGATCGTGATCCGGTCCAGGTTGCGCTCGGCGATCGAGGAGCCACCCAGCGAGCTGGAGACGCCGCCGCCGAACATGTCGGAGAGCCCGCCGCCCCGTCCCTTGTGGAGGAGGACCAGCAGGATCAGCATCAGGCTCGTGAGGACGAGCAGGATCGTGAAGAGCGTTGTCACGGTCGTAGAGCCTACGTCACACCCGGCCGCTCACAGCAGGGGCATGTCGTAGAAACGGCAGATTCCACCGAACTCGTCGACCTGCAGGCTCGCGCCGCCCACCAGGGCACCGTCGACGTCGTTGCGGTCCATGATGCCCGCGACGTTCGCGGCCTTGACCGACCCGCCGTAGAGGATCCGCAGCCCGTCCGCCGCGGCGTCGCCGTGGACCTCACGGACCCGCTCCCGGATCGCGGCGCAGACCTCCTGCGCGTCGTCGGGCGTGGCCACCTCTCCGGTGCCGATCGCCCAGACCGGCTCGTAGGCCACGACCAGGCCGGCGACCTGCTCGGCGGTGAAGCCCGCCAGCGAGCCGTCGACCTGCGCGAGCGTGTGGGCGACGTGCTCGCCGGCCTGCCGGACCTCGAGGCCCTCGCCGACGCACACGATCGGCGTCATCCCGGCGGTGTGCGCCTGCCGGGCCTTGCCGTTGACGACCTCGTCGGTCTCCCCGTGGTGCTCGCGGCGCTCGGAGTGGCCGACCACGACGTAGGAGCAGCCGAGCTTGGCGAGCATGCCCGCCGAGATCTCGCCCGTGTAGGCACCGGAGTCGTGCAGCGACACGTCCTGGGCGCCGTACTTCACGAGCAGCTGGTCGCCGTCGACGAGGGTCTGCACCGAGCGCAGGTCGGTGAACGGCGGCACCACGACCACCTCGACCTGCCGGTAGTCGTGCTTCTTGTCCGACAACGTCCAGGCGAGCTTCTGGACGAGCACCACCGCTTCCTGGTGGTTGAGGTTCATCTTCCAGTTGCCCGCCATCAGCGGAGTCCGGGCGACGGTCACGAGTGGGGTCCTTGCTGTGTGGGGAGTGGCCGGTCGAGCACTGCGATGCCGGGAAGCTCCTTGCCCTCGAGGTACTCGAGGCTGGCCCCTCCCCCGGTGGAGATGTGGCCGAAGCGGGCTTCGTCGAAGCCGAGGGTGCGGACGGCGGCCGCGGAGTCGCCGCCACCGACCACGGACAGCCCGTCGACCTCGGTCAGCGCCGCGGCGACCGCACGGGTGCCGGCGGCGAACGCGTCGGTCTCGAAGACGCCCATGGGTCCGTTCCAGAACACGGTACGGGCTGCGCGCACCGCCTCGGCGAAGGCCGTGGCGGACTCGGGACCGATGTCGAGGCCGAGGCTGTCGGCCGGGATCGCGTCCGCCGCGACCACGCGCGGCTCGGGCTCGCGGTCCCCGGAGGGGAAGGCGGTGTCGACCACGATGTCGGTGGGCAGCACGATCTCGACGCCGGTGTCGGCTGCCCGCTGCAGGTAGTCGCGGCAGGTCTGCAGCTGGTCGGCCTCGAGCAGGCTGTTGCCGACCTCGTGGCCCTGCGCCGCGAGGAAGGTGAAGACCATGCCGCCGCCGATGAGCAACCGGTCGGCCTTGCCGAGCAGGTTGTCGATGACGCCGAGCTTGTCGGAGACCTTGGAACCGCCGAGCACCACGACGTAGGGACGCGCGGGCTCCGCGGTCAGCCGGTGGAGCACGTCGACCTCGGCCGCCACCAGTCCGCCCATCGCGGACGGGAGCTGCAGCGCGACGTCGTAGACCGAGGCCTGCTTGCGGTGGACGACACCGAACCCGTCGGAGACGAAGGCGTCGGCCAGCTTGGCGAGCTCGCCGGCGAACGCCATCCGGACCTCGTCCTCCTTGCTGGTCTCGCCCGCGTTGAAGCGGACGTTCTCCAGCACCGCGACCTGGCCGTCGGCGAGGCCCGCGACCGTCTCGGACGCACTCGGGCCCACCGTGTCGGTCGCGAACGCCACGTCGGCACCGAGCAGCTCACCGAGCCGCGCCGCCACGGGCGCCAGGGAGTACGCCGGGTCCGGCTCGCCCTTCGGACGACCCAGGTGCGCGGTCACGACGACCCGCGCGCCTGCCTCGGCGAGGCTGCGGATCGTCGGCACGCTGGCCCGGATCCGGCCGTCGTCGGTGATCCGCGCCCCGTCGAGCGGGACGTTCAGGTCGGACCGGACGAGCACCCGCTTGCCGCGGAGGTCCCCCAGCGAGTCGATTCCGGCCACGTCAGAGGGTGGCGCCGATGTGGGTGATCAGGTCGGCGAGACGGTTGGAGTAGCCCCACTCGTTGTCGTACCAGCCGAGCACCTTGACCTGGTTGCCGATCACCTTCGTCATCGGCGCGTCGAAGACGCACGACGCCGGGTCGGTGACGATGTCGGTGGAGACCAGCGGGTCGGTGGAGTACCGCAGGAAGCGGCCGTCGGCCGCCTTCTCGATCGCCGCGTTGACCTCCTCGACCGTGGTCTCGCGCCCCGCCTCGAAGGTGAGGTCGGTGGCCGACCCGGTGGGCACCGGGACGCGCATGGCGTAGCCGTCGAGCTTGCCCTTCAGCTCGGGCAGCACCAGACCGATCGCCTTCGCGGCACCGGTGGACGTCGGGACCATGTTGAGCGCGGCCGCGCGGGCGCGCCGCGGGTCCTTGTGGATGTTGTCCTGCAGGTTCTGGTCGGCCGTGTAGGCGTGGATGGTGGTCATCAGACCCTTGACGATCGTGAACTCGTCGTGGAGGGCCTTGGCCATCGGCGCCAGGCAGTTGGTGGTGCACGAGGCGTTGGAGATCACGGTGTGCTGCGCCGGGTCGTAGAGCTCGTGGTTGACGCCCATCACGACGGTGAGGTCCTCGTGGGAGGCCGGCGCGGAGATGATGACCTTCTTGGCGCCGGCGTCGACATGGGCTCGCGCCTTGGTGGCGTCGGTGAAGAAGCCGGTGGACTCGACCACGACGTCGACCCCGAGGTCGCCCCAGGCCAGGTTGGCGGGGTCGCGCTCGGCCGAGACGGAGATCTCCTGGTCGCCCACCATGATCGAGGTGTCGGTGCTCGAGACCTCGGCGTCGAGCCGGCCGAGGATCGAGTCGAACTTCAGCAGGTGCGCCAGGGAGGCGTTGTCGGTGAGGTCGTTGACGCCGACGATCTCGATGTCGGCGCCAGAGGCGCGCACGGCGCGGAAGAAGTTGCGGCCGATGCGGCCGAAGCCGTTGATGCCTACACGAACAGTCACAGCGAGACTCCTGGGTGGACGGGTCGGTACGCCCCGACCCTAGCGTGAGGTGGTGGACGTCACGAGGTCAGGAGGTCACCGTCCCAGGTACGGATCGGTAACGTTGGATCGATCCAACCTGTGTTAGGTCCTCAGCCGTCCTCGACCAGCATGTCCGGAGTGAGCGATGCCTCGGTGTCGGGGATCCCGAGATCCTCGGCACGCTTGTCGGCCATCGCGAGCAGCCGCCGGATCCGGCCGGCGATCGCGTCCTTGGTGAGGGCGGGGTCGTGCAGGGCGCCCAGCTCCTCCAGCGAGGCCTGCTTGTGCTCCAGGCGCAGATGGCCGGCGAGCCGGAGGTGGTCCGGGACCTCGTCGGCCAGGATCTCCAGCGCCCGCTCGACCCGGGCGCCGGCAGCGACGGCTGCGCGGGCCGAGCGCCGCAGGTTGGCGTCGTCGAAGTTGGCCAGCCGGTTGGCGGTGGCGCGGACCTCGCGCCGCATCCGGCGCTCCTCCCAGGCCATCAGCGACTCATGGGCCCCGAGCCGTGTGAGCAGCGCGCCGATCGCGTCGCCGTCGCGGATCACGACCCGGTCGACGCCGCGCACCTCCCGCGCCTTGGCGGGGATCCCGCCGAGCCGGCGGGCCACGCCGACCAGGGCGAGGGCGGCCTCCGGTCCCGGACAGGTGACCTCGAGCGAGGAGGACCGGCCCGGCTCGGTGAGCGAGCCGTGGGCCAGGAACGCACCCCGCCAGGCGGCCACGGCATCGCAGCTGCCGCCGGACACGACCGCCGGTGGCAGGCCGCGGACCGGGCGGCCGCGCTGGTCGAGCAGACCGGTCTGCCGGGCGAGCGCCTCGCCGTCCTTGACGATCCGGACCAGGTAGCGGCTGCCCTTGCGGATGCCGTTGCCCTGGACCATCACGACGTCGGAGTGGTGCCCGTAGACCTCGGCGATGTCCTTGCGCAACCGCCGGGCCGCGGCACCGGTGTCGAGCTCGGCCTCCACGACGATCCGACCGCTCACGATGTGGAGACCTCCGGCGAACCGGAGCATCGAGGCCACTTCCGCCTTGCGGCAGCAGGTCTTCGTGATGGGGGTGTTGGCCAGTTCCGCCTTCACCTGAGCCGTCATCGCCATGGGGCAGAGTCTCGCACGCGCGTCAACAACCCCCAGCGGCAGCAGGACCCCTTGCGGGAGCAGGGCTCGTCCCGACTCAGGCCTCGAAGATGTCGCGGTAGGCGGAGGCCAGCAGGTCCACGTCGTGGCGGGCCATGACCCGGCCCTCCTGGTCGCGCTCGGCGAGGTCGGAGAGCACCAGCTCGCCCCCCGCGGAGGCGACCGCGGAGGCCAGTCCCTCGACGTCCGCGACAGTCGTCCGCTCGGCGAGCACGGTGTGGATCCGCAGGTCCGGGGCGTGCTCGAGGAGGGCGCCGAGGTGGTCCTCGGGGCCGTAGCCCACGGTCTCGCCGTCCTGTGGCTCGAGATTCAGCACGACGACGAGCCGGGCGGTGGTCCGCTCGAGCGCGTCGCGCAGCGAGGGCAGCAGCAGGTGCGGGATCACGGAGGTGAACCACGACCCCGGCCCGAGCACGACCCAGTCCGCCTCGAGGATCGCCTGGACCGCCTCCGGACAGGCGGTCGGGTCGGGCGGGTCGAGGGCGATCGAGACGATCTCGCCGCCGGTGGTGGCCACCTCGACCTGGCCCCGCACCCGGGTCAGCGCCCGCGGGTGGGCCGGGTCGGTGCCGCGCACCGTGGCGGTGATGTCGAGCGGGGTGAGCGACATCGGCAGCACCCGTCCGTGGGCGCCGAGCAGCCGGCCGACCCAGTCGAGGGCCAGCACGTGGTCGCCGAGCCGCTCCCAGAGGCCCACGATCAGCAGGTTGCCGATCACGTGACCGTTCATCTCCCCCTCACCGGCGAACCGGTGCTGGACCACGTCGGCCCAGGTGCGGCCCCAGTCGTCGGCGCCGCAGAGAGCGGCGAGCGCCATCCGCAGGTCCCCGGGTGGCAGCACCCCGAACTCCCCGCGGAGCCGCCCGGAGGAGCCGCCGTTGTCGGCGACGGTGACCACGGCCGTCACCTCCTCGAGCGTGAGGTCGTCGTGGAGGCGGCGCAGGGCCGTCAGGGATGCGTGCAGGCCGTGTCCGCCCCCGAGGGCGACGGCCGACTGGGCGGTCGGCCGCACGTCACTCCCGCCCGAGGTCGCGGTGCCGGGCCCGCACGTCGTAGCCCTGGGCGGCCAGCCGGGCCGCGATCTCCTCGGTCATCGCGACGCTGCGGTGCTTGCCGCCGGTGCAGCCGATCGCCACCGTCATGAACCGCTTGCCCTCCTGCAGGTAGCCCTCCGCCACGCCGGCGAGGACCGGGAGGTAGCCGGCGAGGAACTCCTCGGCCCCCGGGCGGGCGCGGACGTAGTCGGAGACCTCCTCGTCCCGCCCGGTGAGCTCGCGCAGCTCGGGCACCCAGAACGGGTTGGGCAGGAACCGCATGTCGGCGACGAAGTCGGCGTCGACGGGGATGCCGTACTTGAAGCCGAAGCTGGTCACGGTGACCTTGAGCCGGATCTGCTCAGGGGCCCCGAACGCCTGCCGGATCCGCTCGGTGAGCTGGTGGACGTTGAGGCTGGTGGTGTCGATGACCAGGTCGGCGTTGCTGCGGAGGTCGCCCAGCACGAGGCGTTCGCGCTGCAGGCCGTCGAGGAGCCGACCGGTGCCCTGCAACGGGTGCGGGCGACGGGCCGCCTCCTGCCGCCGCACCAGCACGTCGTCGCCGGCCTCGAGGAAGAGCAGCGTGGCCTTGCGGCCGGTGGCGCCCCGGGCGAGGTTGGCGGTGAGCGACTGGAAGAAGGAGCCGGAGCGGACGTCGACGACGACGGCGATGGGCTGCTGCACGCCGCGGTTCTCGTCGACCAGGCGGACGACGTCGCGCAGCAACGAGGGCGGCAGGTTGTCCACGACGTAGAAGCCGAGGTCCTCCAGCTCCTTGGCGGCCGTGCTGCGACCGGCCCCGGTCATGCCCGTGACCACGACCAGCTCGGCGGTGCTGGACGCGGTGCCGGTGGCGCTCGGTGGCGTCGCCGGGGTCTGCTCGTCCATCAGCCCTCCTCGAGGATCTCGCCGGTCGCGGTGTTGACCTGCACAGTCAAGCGCTCGTCGCCCGAGACCGCATCCTTGATCGCCGTCGCGGTGCGCTGCCCGATCCCCGGGACCAGCGCGATCTCCGCCACCGTCGCGGCTCGCAGCTTGCGCAGCGACCCGAAGTGCTTGATCAGGGTCTTGCGACGGACCTCGCCGAGGCCCGGGACGTCGTCGAGCAGGCTCTCCACCATCGACTTCGAGCGGCGGTTGCGGTGGTGGGTGATCGCGAACCGGTGCGCCTCGTCGCGCACCCGCTGCAGCAGGTAGAGACCCTCGGAGGTCCGCGCGAAGATCACGGGGTCCTCCTCCTCGGGCACCCAGACCTCCTCGAGCCGCTTGGCCAGCCCGCACACCGGGATGTCCTGGAAGCCCAGCTCGGTCATCGCGTCACGGGCGGCGGCGACCTGCGGCGGGCCGCCGTCGACCACGACCAGCCCCGGGGCGTAGGCGAACTTGCGGGGACGGCCGGTCTCGGGGTCGACGAGCATCGGCCCGGACTCGGTGACGACGCTCTCGGACCGACCCTGCTCGTCGAGCAGCCGCCGGAACCGGCGGGTGATCACCTGGTGCATGTGGGCGACGTCGTTCTGGCCGACCTCGGTGTCCCCGGACTCCCCGCGGATGACGAACCGGCGGTACTCGGACTTGCGGGCCAGGCCGTCCTCGAAGACGACCATCGAGGCGACCACCTCGGTCCCCTGGAGGTTGGAGACGTCGTAGCACTCGATCCGGAGCGGGATCTTCGGGCAGCTCGAGCGCCTGCTGGATCTCCTCCAGCGCCCGGTTGCGGGTGGTGAGGTCGCTGGCCCGCTTGGTCTTGTGCAGCGCCAGCGCCTCCGTCGCGTTGCGGGCCACGGTCTCCTGCAGGGTGCGCTTGTCGCCGCGCTGCGGCACCCGCAGCTGCACCCGGCTCCCCCGCAGCTCGCTGAGCAGCTCCTCGAACACGTCGGCATCGGGCGGGAGCGCCGGCACCAGCACCTCCCGGGGCACCAGCTCCGGGTCCTCCTCGGCCGGCCCGTAGAGCTGGAGCAGGAAGTCCTGGACCAGGTCGCCGGTGTCGCCCTCGTCGACCCGGTCGGCGACCCAGCCCCGCTGCCCCCGGATCCGGCCGCCGCGGACGTGGAAGACCTGCACCGCGACCTCCAGCGGGTCCTCGGCCAGGGCGATGATGTCGGCGTCCGTGCCGTCGCCCAGCACGACGGCCTGCTTCTCCAGCGCCTTCTCCAGTGCCCCCAGGTCGTCGCGCAGCCGCGCGGCCCGCTCGTAGTCCTCGGCCTCGGAGGCGGCGTACATCTCCGCCTTGATCCGCTTGACGAACCCGGCGGTGCGACCGGCCATGAAGTCGCACAGGTCGTCGACGATCTCGCGGTGCTCCTCGGCGCTGACCCGGCCGACGCAGGGCGCCGCGCACTTGCCGATGTAGCCGAGCAGACAGGGTCGGCCCATCTGGCCGTGCCGCTTGAACACGCCGTTGCTGCACGAGCGCATCGGGAAGACGCGCAGCAGCTGGTCGACGGTCTCGCGGATCGCCCAGGCGTGGGAGTAGGGGCCGAAGTAGCGGGTGCCCTTCTTCTTCGCACCCCGACCGACCATCACGCGCGGGAACTCCTCCCCGAGCGTGACCGCCAGCCACGGGTAGGACTTGTCGTCGCGGTACTTCACGTTGAAGCGCGGGTCGTACTCCTTGATCCAGGAGTACTCCAGCTGCAGCGCCTCGACCTCGGTCTTCACCACGGTCCACTCCACCGACGCGCCGGTGGTCACCATGGTCGCGGTGCGCGGGTGGAGGTTGCCGACGTCCTGGAAGTAGGAGGAGAGCCGGGCGCGGAGGTTCTTCGCCTTCCCGACGTAGATCACGCGGCCGCCGGAGTCGCGGAACCGGTAGACGCCCGGCTGGGTCGGGATGGACCCCGGCCGGGGGCGGTACGACGCAGGACTGGCCACGGCTCAACCCTACGGGCGACCACCGACGCCGGCCGCACCGTGCCACCCGACCCCCACCGACTACTTATACATTGTGTTTAGGTCTTTGTTTATGTATGGTGATGCCCACCACACCACGTTTCCCCGGGAGGGACCATGAACCACCGTCACAGCCCCCGCCGCCTGCTGCGGGCCGCCGCCGCTCCGCTGGCCTCGTTCGCCCTGGTCGCCAGCGCGCTCGCCGTCGCCCCTGCCGCCCAGGCAGCCCCGGGCACGTCGAGCGGCTCGGTGCATCCGAGCATCGCCGAGGTCCTGGCCGCGGACGGCCTCGAGTTCGACAACGCCTGGAAGGACTTCGACATCCTCGACCAGGCGGTCAACGACGTGCTGGCGTACAACCCCCACAGCGACGTCGCGGTCCTCGCGGACGGTTCGTTCGAGCTGACCGCCTTCGCCCCGACCGACCGCGCCTTCCGCAAGCTGGTCAAGGCCCTCACCGGGACCAAGGCGCGAAGCGAGGAGCGCACCTACGAGCTGCTCTCCACCGTCGGGCTCGACACCATCGAGAGCGTGCTGCTCTACCACGTGGTTCCCGGCGCCCCGATCACCTACCGCCAGGCCAAGCGGGCCGACGGCGCCGAGCTGACCACGGCCAACGGCGCGACGCTGCGGGTCGACTTCCGCAAGAAGGCGCGCAAGGTCTACCTGATCGACGTCGACACCAACGCCCGGAACGCGTTCGTGCGTCGCTCGCAGAAGAACCTGAACAAGGGCAACCCGCAGATCGCCCACGGCATCTCGGAGGTCCTGCGCCCGCTGGACCTCTGAGCCCTCCCCCCAGCCACGGGTCCGTCACGCTCCCCCGCGTGGCGGGCTCGTGCCGCCGCGCTCAGCCGAGGCTGATCTGGTCACCCTCGACGGAGAGCGCGACCTCCTCCAGCGGCGCGGTCGCCGGTCCGTCGATGACCGAGCCGTCGGCCGTGGAGAACCGGCTGCCGTGACAGGGGCAGAGGATCTCCTCCCCCTCGACCTGCCCGACCAGGCAGCCCTGATGGGTGCAGACGGCCGTGAAGGCCTTGAACTCGCCCTCGCTGGGCTGGGTCACGACCACCTTCTGGTCGGCGTAGATCGTGCCGGAGCCGACCGGCACGTCGTCGGTGGCGCCCAGGACCTCACCGGCCCCGTCCCCCGACTGCCCGTCCGACTCGCCGCCGGCACCGGGATCGGCGGTCGGATCCTCGGCGGAGTCGTCGGCGGAGTCACCGCCGCAGGCCGCGAGCACCGGGAGCCCGAGGCCGACGCCGGCCGCTCCGACAAGGGCGCGTCGTCGACCGAGTCCGTGCGTGGTCATGAGGTCTCCTCGGTGGGCGGTGTGGTCGGGAGTCGTTGAACGTGACGCTACCGTGCAGGACGAAAACGGCCGTGGCGTCGGCTCAGGACTGCTTCGCGACCCGGGCGCGTGCCGCCGACCGGGTCGCCGCCTTCCCCGCCGGCTTGCCCGTCGGGGCCGTGGACGCGGCCTTCTTGCGCCGGGGCTGCGCGGCCTCCCGCCCCTCGAGCAGCGGCTTGAGGAACGTGCCCGTGTGGCTCTCCGGGTGGTCGGCGACCTGCTCCGGCGTGCCCTCGGCGACGACGAGCCCGCCGCGCGACCCACCCTCGGGACCCATGTCGACCAACCAGTCGGCGGTCTTGATGACGTCGAGGTTGTGCTCGATCACGAGCACGGTGTTGCCCTTGTCGACCAGACCGTTGAGCACCCCGAGCAGCTTGCGGATGTCCTCGAAGTGGAGCCCGGTGGTCGGTTCGTCGAGGACGTAGACGGTCCGGCCGGTCGAGCGCTTCTGCAGCTCGCTGGCGAGCTTGACCCGCTGCGCCTCGCCGCCGGAGAGCGTCGTCGCCGGCTGGCCGAGCCGGACGTAGCCGAGCCCCACCTCGGTGAGCGTCGTCATGTGGCGCGCGATCGCCGGGACCGCGGCGAAGAACTCCGCGGCCTCCTCGATCGGCATGTCGAGGACCTCGGCGATGGTCTTGCCCTTGTAGTGGACCTCCAGCGTCTCGCGGTTGTACCGGGCGCCGTGGCAGACCTCGCACGGGACGTAGACGTCGGGCAGGAAGTTCATCTCGATCTTGATCGTGCCGTCGCCCGAGCACGCCTCGCAGCGGCCGCCCTTGACGTTGAAGGAGAACCGGCCCTGGAGGTAGCCGCGCATCTTCGCCTCCGGGGTCGAGGCGAAGAGCTTGCGGACGTGGTCGAAGACGCCGGTGTAGGTCGCCGGGTTGCTGCGCGGGGTGCGGCCGATGGGCGACTGGTCGACGTGGATCACCTTGTCGACCTGGTCGACGCCGGTGATCTTCTGGTGGCGCCCCGCGACCGTGCGCGCGCGGTAGAGCTGCTTGGCCAGGGAGGTGTAGAGGATGTCGTTGACCAGGGTCGACTTGCCGGATCCGGAGACGCCGGTGACGGCCACGAAGACGCCCAGCGGGAAGGCGACGTCGATGTCCTGCAGGTTGTGCTCGCGGGCGCCCTTGACCACCAGCTCGCGTCCGGTGGTGCGGGGCCGGCGGACGGCCGGCACCGGGATCTCGCGGCGCCCGGAGAGGTACTGGCCGGTCATCGAGTCCGGATGGGTCAGCAGGTCCTCGACCGAGCCGGAGTGGACGACCTGGCCGCCGTGCTCACCGGCGCCGGGCCCGATGTCGACGACCCAGTCGGCGACCCGGATGGTGTCCTCGTCGTGCTCGACGACGATCAGCGTGTTGCCCAGTTCCTTGAGCCGGACCAGGGTCTCGATCAGCCGGTGGTTGTCACGCTGGTGGAGGCCGATCGAGGGCTCGTCGAGGACGTAGAGGACGCCGACCAGGCCCGCGCCGATCTGGGTGGCGAGCCGGATCCGCTGCGCCTCGCCGCCGGACAGCGAGCCGGAGGGCCGGTCCAGGCTGAGGTAGTCGAGCCCGACGTCGAGCAGGAAGTTGAGGCGCTCGAGGATCTCCTTGAGCACCCGCTCGCCGATCTGCTTCTCCCGCGGCGAGAGGTCCAGGCCGCGCAGGAACTCGGCGCTCTGGTTGATCGGCAGCGCGCAGACCTCGGCGATGTTGCGCCCGCCGATCGTGACCGAGACCGAGACCGGCTTGAGCCGCGAGCCACCGCAGGCGGGGCACGGCACCTCGCGCATGAAACCCTCGAACCGCTCCCGGCTGGTGTCGGACTCGGCCTCGCGGTGGCGACGCTCGATGTAGCTCTGGACGCCCTCGAACTGCGCGTAGTAGGACCGCTCGCGGCCGTAGCGGTTGCGGGTGACGACGTGGACCTTGGTCGGGTGGCCCCACAGCAGCGCCTTCTGCTGCTTGGCGGTGAGGTCCTGCCACGCGGTGTCGAGGCCGAAGCCGAGCTCCTCGCCCAGCGCCCCCATCAACCGCTGGAAGTAGTCGGCGACGTGGGCCTGGCTCCACGGCTGGATCGCACCGTCACCCAGCGCCGCCGCCGGGTCGGGGACCACGAGCTCGGGGTCGACCTCGAGCCGGGTCCCGAGGCCGTGGCACTCCTGACAGGCGCCGAAGGGCGAGTTGAACGAGAACGAGCGGGGCTCGAGCTCGTCGGTGTCGATGGTGTGCTCGTTGGGGCACGACATCTTCTCGGAGAACCGGAGCTCGCGCCCGGGGTCCTTGGCGTCGAGATCGACGAAGTCGAGCACCACCAGGCCGCCGGCGAGGGTGAGCGCGGTCTCCACCGAGTCGGTGAGGCGTCGCTTGGCGGACTCCTTGACCGAGAGCCGGTCCACGACCACCTCGATCGTGTGCTTCTTCTGCTTGTCCAGCGTCGGCGGGTCGTCGAGCGTGCGGGTCTCGCCGTCGACGCGGGCACGGGAGAAGCCCTGGGTCTGGAGCTGCTTGAAGAGCTCGACGTACTCGCCCTTGCGGCCGCGGATCATCGGGGCCAGCACCTGGAAGCGTCGGCCCTCCTCCAGCGCCAGCACCCGGTCGACGATCTGCTGCGGGGTCTGCCGCTCGATCGGCGCACCGCAGGTCGGGCAGTGCGGGTGGCCGATCCGCGCGAACAGCAGGCGCAGGTAGTCGTAGACCTCCGTGATCGTGCCGACCGTCGAGCGGGGGTTCTTCGAGGTGGACTTCTGGTCGATCGAGACGGCCGGGGAGAGACCCTCGATGAAGTCGACGTCCGGCTTGTCCATCTGGCCGAGGAACTGCCGGGCGTAGGCGGACAGCGACTCGACGTAGCGGCGCTGGCCCTCGGCGAAGATGGTGTCGAAGGCCAGGCTGGACTTGCCGGAGCCGGAGAGGCCCGTGAACACGATGAGCGCGTCCCGGGGGAGGTCGATCGAGACGTCCTTGAGGTTGTGCTCCCGGGCGCCCCGGATGATGAGCTGGTCGGCCACTGCGGTCCCGTCGTCGTACTGGTCGGTCGAACAGATGTTCGTACGTCGTCGCGCGCGGTGCAACCCGGCGCGTCGACCGCCCCAGCCTACGGGCGGGTACTGACAACCGCCTCGCGCGTTCGGGTGGTGGGGGGTCTCGGGGGCGGGTGCAGGATGGTGTCCATGACCCACGACCTCGACCTCGACGACCTGGCGGAGGCGGAGCGCCGGCTCGCCCGCACCGTCGACGGCCTCCACGGTGACGACTGGCAGGCCCCCTCGCTGCTCCCCGGCTGGACCCGCGCCCACGTGGTGGCCCACCTCGCCCTCAACGGCGAGGCCCTGCACGCCGTGCTGGGCGGGGAGCTCGACCAGGAGCAGGTGCCGATGTACGAGTCGCAGGCGAGCCGCGACCAGGACATCACCGATCTCGCCGGAGCCGAGCCGGCCGTCCTCCGGGAGCGGCTGCTGACGACCCTGACCCAGTTCACGGACGCCGCCCTCGCCGTCCCCGCGGACGGGTGGGAGGCACGCTTCGAGCGGACCCCGGGTGGCCAGACGCTGCCGCTCGCGGCGATCCCCGTGATGCGGCTCCGCGAGGTCGAGATCCACCACGCCGACCTCGGGTGCGGCTACTCCCCCGACGACTGGCCGCAGGCCTTCGCCGAGCTGGTGGTCGACGGCATGGTGAAGCGGCTCGACCCGGAGCACGGCTTCCGGGTCGCCCCCCTCGACAGCCAGCACACCTGGGACGTCGGCGGCGTGGGCGAGGACGCCCCCGCCGTGACGGGGCCGGTACGGCAGGTGGCGTGGTGGCTGACCGGCCGAGAGGCCTCGCCCCTGGTCACCTGCAGCCGCGGCGAGCTGCCGACGATCGGGGGCTGGTGATGACCTACACCGGGGACGTCGCCCCCGGCGGGCCCGCCCAGACCCGCACCCTCGACCGGGTGGCGATCACCAAGGTCGCGGTCGACCCGGAGATGTCGAACAACTGCTACCTGGTGCGCTGCCGTACCACCGGCGACGTGCTGCTGATCGACGCCGCGGCCGAGCCCGAGGTCCTCCTCCCGCTGATCGGTGAGGCCCGGCTCACGGCGGTCGTCACCACCCACCAGCACTGGGACCACCACCGGGCGCTGGCCGAGGTCGTGGCCGCCCACCCCGACGTCGCGGTCGTGGCCGGGACGCCGGACGCCGACGCGATCACCGAGCAGACCGGCGTCGCGGTGACCCGCCGGGTCGGCCAGGGCGACACCGTCCCGGTCGGCGACTGCACGCTGGAGGTGATCGCGATCGCCGGCCACACGCCGGGGTCGATCGCGCTGCGCTACTCCGACCCGGACGGCGAGGGCGGCCACGACCACCTGTTCACCGGCGACTCGCTGTTCCCCGGCGGGGTCGGGGCGACCTTCGGCGACGCCGCCGCCTTCGCCCAGCTGGTCGACGACGTCGAGCACAAGGTCTTCGACGTCCTCGACGACGACACCTGGTTCTACCCCGGGCACGGTGACGACGGCCGGCTCGGCGACGAGCGCCCCCACCTGGCGCAGTGGCGCGAGCGAGGCTGGTGACCCTCAGCCGGCGGGCTCGTCGAACGGGTTCCCGCCCAGGGACACGAACCGCTCCTGGTGGCGGCGGGCCCGGGGGAACCCGAGGTCCTTGAGCACGCCGGTCACCAGCTTCATGAAGGGCGCCGGCCCGCAGACGAAGGCGTCGTACGACGCGTGCGCGGCGGCGACGGCGCGGACGTCGGCCCCGGTCGGCATCCCCTGCTCGGACTCGAGCCAGTAGCCGAGGTCGAACCGGTCCGGGTGCTCGGCGGCGAGCCGGTCGAGCGCCTCGGCGAAGATCACCGACGCCCGGTCGCGGGTGGCGTAGCGGAGCACCACCCGACCCCCACCGTCGCGCAGGGCGGCCCGCAGGATCGACATCAGCGGCGTGATCCCGGAGCCGCCCGCGACCAGCAGCAGGTCGGCGTCGAGGTCCTTCGGCGTGAAGATCCCGCTCGGCGGCAGCACCCGCACCCGGGTCCCGGGCCGGAGCCGGTCGTGGACCCAGCGCGAGCCGTAGCCGCCCGCGGTGCGCTTGACCGTCACCGTCAGCGGCTCCCCCGGCGGCACGCACAACGAGTAGCAGCGGGCGACGGTCCCGGTCTGCTCGGAGGGGATCGCGAGGGTGAGGAACTGCCCCGGGGCGAAGGCGAACTGCTCCGCCACGTCGTCCGGGACGTCGAGGACCACCGAGACCGTGTCGGCGGTCTCGGGTCGCACCTCGGCGACGGTGAGCAGGTAGGAGGCCTCGGGCATTCCGCGATCATGCCCGTCGCCGGGGCCTCCTGCCGACGACAGTCGGCGTGGTCTTCGCCATACTCGGGCGCGTGGCCGATGACGTTCGACGTCCGGGTCGCTCTCTGGCGACCGGACCTGCTGCGCGGGATCGCACGGGTCTGGCCCGGACTCGACGGCCCCGGCGTCGCGGCGCTCGCGGACCGGCTGGTGGCGATCGCCCGGGACGGTCACGCCGCCCGACCGGCCGACCTGCGGGCGCTCGACGCCCGACGGCTGGCGGAGCCGGACTGGTTCCAGCGGCCCGGGATGCTCGGCTACGCGGCGTACGCCGACCGGTTCGGCGGCACCCTGACCGGCGTCGGCGAGCACGCGGCGTACCTGCGCGACCTCGGGGTGAGCTATCTGCACCTGATGCCCCTGCTGACGCCGCGGCCGCCGCCCAACGACGGTGGCTACGCGGTCGCCGACTACCGCACCGTGCGGCCCGACCTCGGTGACACCGACGACCTGCGGGCGCTCACCGCGCGGTTGCGCGAGCACGGCATCAGCCTGTGCCTGGACCTGGTGCTCAACCACGTCGCCCGCGAGCACGCCTGGGCCGAGGCCGCCCGGGCCGGGGACGCCGGCAAGCGGGCCTACTTCCTCACCTTCCCCGACCGGGAGCAGCCCGACGCCTACGAGCGGACGCTGCCCGAGGTCTTCCCCACCTTCGCCCCCGGCAGCTTCACCTGGGACGACGACCTCGACGCCTGGGTCTGGACCACGTTCCACGACTACCAGTGGGACCTGGACTGGTCGAACCCCGACGTGCTCTGCGAGCTCGCCGAGGTCGTGTGCCACCTCGCCAACCTCGGGGTCGAGGTGTTCCGGCTGGACGCGATCGCGTTCCTGTGGAAGCGGCTCGGCACCGACTGCCAGAACCAGCCCGAGGTGCACGAGCTGACCCGGCTGCTGCGTGACGTCGCGCGGATCGCCTGCCCCGCGGTGGTGTTCAAGGCCGAGGCGATCGTGGGCCCGGCCGACCTCCCGGCCTACCTCGGGGTGGGCGAGCACGCCGGTCGGGTCTCCGACCTCGCCTACCACAACAGCCTGATGGTGCAGCTGTGGTCGATGCTGGCGACGGGCGAGGTCGGGCTCGCCGCGACGGCGCTCCAGCAGCTGCCGCCACCGCCCTCGACGACGTCGTGGCTGACCTACGCCCGCTGCCACGACGACATCGGCTGGGCGATCGACGACACCGACGCCTGGCAGGCGGGGCTCGACGGTGCCTCGCACCGCCGCTTCCTGTCCGCCTGGTACACCGGCGAGTTCCCCGGCTCGTGGGCCCGCGGCCTCGCCTTCCAGGACAACCCCTCGACCGGCGACCGCCGGGTCTCCGGCTCCCTCGCGTCGCTGGCCGGGCTCGAGACCGGCGACCCCGCGGCCGTACGCCGGATCCTGCTGCTGCACGCCGTGATGCTCGGCTTCGGCGGGCTGCCGGTGCTGTGGATGGGCGACGAGGTCGGGCTCCTCAACGACCACGGCTGGGCCGACGACCCGGCCCACGCCGACGACAACCGCTGGGTCCACCGGCCCCGGATGCCGTGGCGGTCCGACGGGCTGCCCGACGTCCCGGCCGACCGGTGGCCCGTGCTGGAGGGGATCCGGGAGCTGGCTGCGGTCCGCGCGACGCTGCCCCCGCTGCACGCGGCCCACCCGACGGAGGTCTGGGATCCCCGCGACCCGGGGGTGCTGCTGGTCGTGCGCCGCGGCCCGCAGGGACCGCTGCTGATGGCGGCCAACGTCACCGGCGAGGAGCGCTGGGTGGCCGACGACGTGCTCCACTGGCTCGGCCTGCACGCGCCCGGCCTGCACGACGCGATCGGCGACGCACCCCCGGCGCTGCGGGACGGTGCGGTGCGGCTGGCGGGCTACCAGGTGGTCTGGCTCTACGACCGCCACTCGGCGGCCGTGGCCTCGTCGTAGTAGCGCGTCGCGCCGCAGCCCCAGGCGGTGCCGTCGTCGCCGCTGACCAGCAGCCGGGTGCCGACCGAGTAGGACGGCGACGTCTCGCTGGGTCCGGGAGACACCGGCGCGCCGAGCGTGACCACGGTCGTCGCCGGCAGGTCGGTCTCGCCGAAGGTCTCGTGCACCTCGAAGGTCACCTGCCCCCCGTCGATCCCGGTCACGGTCCCGTCGAAGGCGAACCCGGGGACACCGCGCTCGCAGGGGGCGCGCAGCGCGACCGGCCCGGAGCGGGTCACGCCCTGGTCACGGTGGGGTACCACGCTCGGCCCGGGTCGGGTCGGACCGGCTCGGCCCCCGGGGAGCGAGGGGACGGGCGCGTCCGTGGGGGCGTCGGTGGAGGGTGCAGGGGTCCGGGGAGCGGACCGCTCGGACGACGAGCCTCCGCACGCCGCGAGCAGCACACCGGTCACCAGCAGGGCGAGGAGTCGCATACGGGTAGGACGTCCCGGCAGCCCCGGTCGTTCCCTCCGACCGTGCGCTGCGTCAGCCGGTCGTGGCGTCGAGCCGCTGCTGGAACTCCAGGGCGCGGCCGAGCACGCGGTAGCCGAGCCGCTCGTTGACGCCGATCATGTGGTCGTTGGACTCGGCGTTCCAGGTGTCGAGGGTGCGCAGCTCCGGCTCGACGTCGCGCAGCCACCGCCCGAGGTCGGCCTTGAGCAGCAACCCGAGCCGGTGGCCCCGGTGCTCGCGGACGACGCTGGTGTCCTCCTGCACACCGAGCCAGGGACGCTCCGCGTCGACGGCGACCACCGTGTGGCCGGCGAGCTCGCCGGTCGTCCGGTGCCGGGCGAGGACCCGGTAGAGCCGGTGTCCGCTCTCGATCTGGGCGTGCTCGAAGGCGCGCAGCCGCTCCGGCGGGTACACCTCGTCCTCGAACTCGAGGTCGTCGAGGGGCGCGTCGTTGATCGACTCCGCGACGGCGACCAGCTCCTGCAGGAGCGGCTCGGGGCTGTGCCCCGCGACCCGCAGCAGCTCGTAGTCGTGGGCGAACGGCTCCGCCTCCGCACACAGCTCGTCGAGGAGGCCGTCCGGCAGCTCGTCGAGGTGCTGGCGCCGGTTCATCGCGCGCGACTTCTGCTCGTAGCCGAGCGCCTCGACGAAGGTCTGGTGACCCGTGCCGTCCCAGCAGTTCGTCCCGACCAGCGGCCGGCCGATCCGGTGGCACTCCTCGTGCAGCGCCGCCACCGCGGCCCGACCGATCCCCCGTCGCCGGTGGTCGGGATGGACGACCACGCCGAGCCAGGCGAGGTCGAGGTTGTCCCACTCGCTGGCGCCCAGGGTCGCCTGACCGACGGTCGTGCCGGCCTCCTCGACCAGGAACGCACGGTCCGGCTCGCCGTCCCAGCCGTGGCGCAGGTCCATCGCGAGCCGGTACGGCGTCAGCGGGTTCGACCAGGGGCTGTCGAGCGCGGCGGCGGCGTTGCGCACGTCGACGAACGCCGCGACCGCGGCGGCGTCGTCGGGACCGAACTCGTGCAGCTCCACCTGCTCAGGATGACGCCGGTCGCGACTGCGGGCCAGTGGTTTTCGCCGGTCAGCGGAACCGGTCGGCGATCTCCTGGACCCGGGAGACGTGGCCGGGGAAGTCGTAGCCCTCGGGCAGGTTGCTCATGTCGGGGCGCATCCCGGCCGCGCCGTCGAGGCCCTCGCGGAGGACATCGAGCTGGCCGGCGTGCCGGTTGGTCTCGGCGACGACGTGGACCAGCAGCCGGCCCAGGGTGACCCGGTCGCGTCCCTCGGGCCACCACGGCACCTGACCGACGCTGTCCAGGTCGTGCTCGGCGAAGGTCACGGCGCTCTCCTCCCAGGCCAGCCGGTAGCGGGCCAGGACGTCCTCGCGGGTCTCCTCGGCGAAGGCGACCAGGTCGTCGTGGGGATCGGCCTCGGGGTCGTCGAACGGGGAGGGGACCGGCATCGGACGACCGAAGGACTCCACGAAGTAGCCCAGCTCGACGTAGCCGAGGTGCTTGACGATCCCGAGCAGGTTGGTGCCGGTGGGGGTGAGCGGTCGGCGGACGTCGTACTCGCTGAGGCCGTCCAGCTTCCAGACCACCGCCTCGCGCGCGACCTGCAGGTAGTGGAGCAGGACCTGCTGCTGGGTCTCCATCACTCCTCCTCCTCGCGCCCCGGGACGAGCACGCAGAACTCGTTGCCCTCGGGGTCGGCCAGCACGGCCCAGCCGCGGTCGGGGGAGGTGCGCCGGTCGGCCACCAGGCTCGCGCCGAGGCCGAGCAGCCGGTCGACCTCCTGCTCGCGGGTGCGGTCGGTGGGACGCAGGCAGACGTGCATCCGGTTCTTCACCGTCTTGGGCTCCGGCACCCGGAGGAAGATCATCTCCCGGCCGTCGGGTCCGAGCAGCCATGCCTCCTCGTCGTAGTCCTCCTGCTCCTCCGGGGCAGGCAGCGTGAAGTCGGTGAGCACCTGCGCCCACCAGCGCGCCTGGGCGGCGGGGTCGTGGGCGTCGAGGCAGAAGTTGGAGGTCCGAGAGGCCATGGTCCGAGCCAACCAGCGACCACCGACAACGGCAACGGGGTTCCGCGTCCTCGGCCGTGGCGGCCCCGGTTCGGTACCGTGCCGCGCATGTCGATCTCGGGATCCACTGACACCTCCACCAACCAGACCCCCCGCTGGACCCTGATCGGTCCGGGCCTCGTGGTCGCCGCGACCGGCGTCGGCGCGATCGACCTGGTCGCCACCCTCGTCGCCGGCAGCAAGTACGGCTACGCCCTGCTGTGGTGCGTGGTCCTCGGGTGCGTGATGAAGGTCGTGCTGGTCGAGGGCGTGGGCCGCTACACCCTGGCCAGCGGCCAGACGATCTACGAGGGGTGGTCCTCACTCGGCTGGTGGACCACCGCCTACTTCGGGCCCTACATCGTGGTCTGGGGCTTCGTCTACGGTGCCGCGGCCATGGCCGGCACCGGGCTCCCGCTGCACTCGCTGTTCCCGGGACTCTCGGTCACGACCTGGGGGATCCTCTCCGGCCTCGTGGGCGCGGGCCTCGTCTTCGCCGGGCGCTACGGCATCTTCGAGAAGGTCTGCGCCACCCTGGTCGGGATCATGTTCGTCACCATGGTCGGCGCCGCCCTGGTGACGCTGCCGAACCTCCCCGAGATGCTCACCGGACTGGTCCCCACCATCCCCGACGGAGGCATCCTCTACGTGCTCAGCCTCGCCGGCGGCGTCGGCGGCACGATCACGCTGGCGGCGTACGGGTACTGGATCCGTGAGAAGGGCTGGACCACGCCCCGCCACATGCGGTTGATGCGGATCGACAACCGGGTCGCCTACGTGGTGACCGGCGTGTTCGTCACCGCCACCCTGATCGTCGGCGCGGAGCTGCTCTACTCCGCACAGATCGCGATCGAGACCGGCGACCAGGGGCTGCTCGACCTGTCGAACGTGCTCGCGGACCGCTACGGCCAGACCATGGGCACCTTCTTCCTCGTCGGCTTCTGGGCGGCGGCGATGAGCAGCCTGATCGGGGTCTGGAACGGGGTGTCGCTGATGTTCGCCGACTTCGTCGGCCACGCCCGGGGGCTGGCGGTCGACGACCCGCAGCGCGGCAGCTCCGGGCCCTGGTACAAGGCGTACGTCGCGTGGCTCACCCTCCCGCCGATCGTGCTGCTGCTGATCGGCGAGCCGGTCTGGCTGATCCTCGCCTACGGCGTCCTCGGGGCGCTGTTCATGCCGTTCCTGGCCGTCACCCTGCTGTGGATCCTCAACAGCGACCGGGTGCCGCAGGAGTGGCGCAACAAGGCCTGGTCGAACGTCGTGCTGGTGCTGATCGCGCTGGCCTTCGCGGTGCTGGCCGTCAACGAGCTGCGCACCCGGATCACCGACGCGGTCTAGAAAGGTCGGGATCCGCCCCCTCCGTCCGGCAGGCTCGGGGCGTGGAAAGGGGTGGAGCACCCCGACCGACGGAGGAAGTGTGACCACGACACCACCCGGCCTGCACGACGAGCTGGCCCGCCTGGCCGAGCGCACCGGGGCCGAGCCCGGCCCCACGGGTGGCGAGCTGTGGGACCGGGGCACCCGCTACCGGAGGCGGCTGCGGGTCGGTACGGCGGCGATTGCCGCCGGCACCGTGCTCGGTCTGGCGGTGCTCACCGGTGTCGCCGTCGACCGGGCCGGGCCGCCGCTGGAGCCTGCCCCGGCCGACGCCCCTGCGGGCCTGCCGTCACGGATCTGGTCGCCCAGCCCGTGGCTGCCCGGCACCGACGAGGTGGGCCCACCGGGACAGGTGATCGCGATGGGCAGCGCGACCCGACGCACCTGGCGGGGCACGACATCCGGCATCGTGACGGTCTCGGCAGCCACTGGTGACTACCGGTTCCTCGACCTACCCGGCTGGACCGCGGGCTGGGCAGAGGAGCCGACGCTCGCACCGGACGGCCGGCACGTCGCCTACTGGGCTGCGGGACCGGTGACAGGCACACCCAACACGGGCGACGGCGGCGGCGCTCCGCTCTCACGCGTCGCGGTCTACGACACCGTCGACGGGACCCTCGCACGCCACACCTTCGCGAGCGAGCACGGCCTCTCACCGAACACCATGGCCTGGGTCGACGCGACGACCCTGGTCGTGAGCCACTACCAGCTCGCCGTCGGTGACGAGGGGCCGAGCATCCGTCAGTCCATGGGCGTGGACCAGACAACGTGGCTGTGGGACATCGCGGCCCCCGAGCCGGAACGCTGGGACGAGGGCACCCGGCAGGGTGTCGACGACTGGGGCGTCCCGGTCGACGGACACGTCGCGGTTCGCGGGTTCTCTCGGCTCAAGGACCTGGATCCGGACACCCGGACGCTGCGTCCCCTGCCGCGACGCCTGCCGATCGTCTACGGCAGCGGGAACGCGATCAGCCCCGACGGGACCCGCATCGCCGGTGTCTGGCGCCAGCCCGACGACCGGACGCCCAACGACGTCGTCGTGGTCCCGCTGGACAGCCCGCGGGCCCCCCGCCGCCTCGAGACGGCCGACGCGGCCTTCCGCGTCGACGGCTGGATCGACGACGAGTCCCTGGTTGTCACCCGCCGCTCCGAGCCCGTGCGACGAGGCCTGGGCATGGGCGTCTACCGGGTTGATGCCCTCACGGGCGACACCGAGCCACTCGTGCGGCTTCCCGATGGTTCGTTCGGGACCGTCCAGTGGGCCTCCGCCCTCCTCGACTCGCCCGTCGTCGACCGTCCGGCCCCACCGACGCCGCTCGACCCGCGCTGGGTGGCGGCAGGCTGGACCTCGATCGCTTTCGCAGGCCTGCTCGCGCTGTGGGGGTGGCGCCGACGTGTCACGCCCTGACGAGCGGGAGGGGTTCGAGCAGTTCGTCGCCGCGCGCCGGGCAGCGCTGCTGCGCTCGGCGTACCTGATGACCGGCGACCTCCACGACGCCGACGACCTGGTGCAGGTCACCCTCGTGAAGGCGGTCGGGGCGTGGAACCGGATCGCCGACCGGCCCGAGCCCTACGTGCGCCGGATCCTGGCCCGCGAGGTCACCAACCGCTGGCGGCGACGGCGCTGGCGTGAGGTGCCCCATGCCGAGCTGCCGGACCGGCCGGCGACGCAGCGGGGCGACCCCGACGACGTCGACCTCCTCGAATGGGCCCTGGCGACCCTCAGCCCGCGGCAGCGCGCCGTGGTGGTGCTGCGCTACTACGACGACCTCACGGAGCGGGAGACGGCGGACGCCCTCGGCATCTCGGTCGGCACGGTGAAGTCCCACGCGCGTGACGCCCTGGCCCGGCTGCGCGACCTGGTCCCCACCTCGGCAACTAGCCTCGCCCCGTGACCCCCGACGAGCAGCTCGAGCAGGCACGCACGACCCAGGGGTTCATGCCCGACGACGAGGGACTGCTGCTGCACCGGCTCGCGCGCGAGCGGCTCCCCCACGGGCCGGTGCTCGAGGTCGGGACCTACTGCGGCAAGTCCGCGGTCTACCTCGGCGCCGCGGCCCGGGAGGTGGGCGGCACGGTCTTCACGGTCGACCACCACCGTGGCTCGGAGGAGAACCAGGCCGGGTGGGAGCACCACGACCCGACCCTCGTCGACCCGCGCACCGGCCGGATGGACACGCTGCCGGTCTTCCGGAGCACGATCGAGGCGGCCGGCCTCGAGGACGTCGTGGTCGCCGTCGTCGGGGCCTCCCGCACGGTCAGCGACCACTGGCGCACCCCGCTCTCGATGCTCTTCATCGACGGCGGGCACGGCGAGCGGCCGGCGCACGACGACTACGCCGGGTGGGCGCCCTGGGTGGCGCCCGGAGGCCTGCTGGTGATCCACGACGTGTTCCCCGACCCCGCCGACGGCGGGCGGCCGCCGTACGAGCTCTACCTGCGGGCGCTGGCGGGCGGCGCCTTCACCGAGGAGGAGGCGCTGGGCTCGGTGCGGGTGCTGCGGCGGACCTCAGGGGCGCCGGGAGACGCGGTCGGCTGAGTCCGTGGGGCAGCCGCACTCCAGCCCGATCTCCGCGAACGGGGCCGCCAGCGTGGTGCCGCGCACGATCGTCGCGCCCGGGGTCGAGAGCGACAGCGCGTCGACGGCCAGGATCACCGCCGCGGCGGTGTAGGTCGTCTGCTCCCCCGGCCAGTTGACGTTCTCCGGGAACACGAAGCCGGTCCAGTAGGAGCCGTCCTCGTGGCGCAGGTGCTGGATGTCGGTGAGCAGCCGGACGGCGCGCTCGCGGTCGCCGAGCGCGTCCAGCGCCAGCACCAGCTCGCAGGTCTCCGCTCCCGTCACCCACGGGTTCTGGCTCACGCAGCGGATGCCGAGGCCGTCCTCGACGAAGGTGCCCCAGCGCGACGCGAGCAGCGCGTGGCCGGCCTCACCACGGACCGCCCCGCCGAGCACCGGGTAGTACCAGTCCATGGAGAACTCGGACTTGTCGAGGAACCGGTCACGGTGCTCACGCAGCGCGTGGCCGAGCCGCCCGCCCGCCAGCTCCCACTCCGGCTGCGGGTCGCCGACCAGGTCGGCGAGCGCCACGCCGGCGCGCAGCGCGTGGTGGATGCTGGAGGAGCCTGCGACCAGCGCCTCGGCGTTGACCCGCGCAGGCCGGTCGTCCTCCCACTCCTGCGACCAGGCGATGCCGCCGAAGGGCAGCTGCAGCGACACCGCCCAGTCCAGCCCGGCCCGCACCACCGGCCAGTAGCGGTGCACGAACGCCAGGTCGCGGCGCACCAGCCAGTGGTGCCACACGCCGACGGCGAGGTACGACGACATGTTGGTCTCGCCGCTCTCGTCCTCGACGACGCCCGCGACGACCTTCATCGGGACCGACCCGTCCTCACGCTGCACCGTCGGCACCCACGCGTAGGCCCGCTCGGCGGCCTCGACCTCGCCGGCGGCGACCAGCGCCATCGCCGCCTCGACGTGGTTCCACACGTCGGTGTGCTGGCCGGGAGTCCACGGGATCGCGCCGTCCGGCTCCTGGGCGGCCACGATCGTGCGCGCGGTGGCCGCGACCTCGTGGGCGCTCAGCACCCCCGGCAGTGCGGGGACCTCAGCCGACATCGGGGCGCGGACCCTCGGGCTTGCGGAGGTAGAGCACCAGCGACTTGCCGATGAGCGGGTCGAGCACCCGCCCGGCGTACTGCAGCAGCCTCGGCTGCTTCATGATCTCCCACACCAGCAGCCGGTGGTAGGCCCTCGCGAGCGGGTGGTCGTCGTTGGTGACGCCGACGGCGCACTTGATCCACCAGTAGGGCGAGTGCAGCCCGTGGGCGTAGCCGCGCCCCTCGAGCACCAGCCCGGCGCCCCGGGCCTTGGAGATCAGCTCCTGGTCGGTGTAGATCCGCAGGTGACCGCCCGGAACGTCGTGGTACTCCTGCGAGAGCTTCCAGTTCACCATCTCCGGGAACCAGCGGGGCACCGTCAGCGCCACGGTGCCACCGGGCCGGGTCACCCGGACCAGCTCGCGGATCGCCCCGAGGTCGTCGGGGACGTGCTCGAGGATCTCGGCGGCCACCACCCGGTCGAACTCGCCGTCGGCGAAGGGCAGCGCGAGGGCGTCACCCTCCTTCACGTCGGCCTCGGCACCCGCGGGGACCTCGCCGGCCTCCCGCATCGCGGCGAACAGGTCGCGGACGCCCGCGAGCTCGTCGGGGTCCTGGTCGAAGGCGATCACGTCGGCGCCGCGCCGGTACATCTCGAAGGCGTGCCGCCCGGCCCCGCAGCCGAGGTCGAGCACCCGCTCGCCGGGCCGCAGGCCCAGCCGGTCGAAGTCAACGGTGAGCACGGATCGCCTCCTCGTACGCCGCGGCGGTGGCCCGGGCCGCGGCACTCCAGCTGAACAGCTCCTCCACCCGGCGGCGCCCGGCGGCACCCATGGCGGCACGGCGGTCGGGGTCGTCGAGCAACGCGGCGAGCGCCTGCTCGAGCTGCCCCACGTCGCCCGGCTCGACCAGGTCGGCACACGCGCCGTCGGGGCCGACCACCTCGGGGATCGCGCCGGCGCGCGAGACGACCAGGGGCGTGGCGCAGGCCATCAGCTCCGCGGTCGGGAGGCTGAAACCTTCGTAGAGCGACGGCACGCAGGCCAGCTCCGCCGAGCCCATCAGGGCGACCAGCTCGTCGTCGGTGAGGCCGTGCACGAACCGCACCGCCCCCTCCAGGCCCAGCTGGTCGATCATCTGCTCGGTCCGGCCGCCGGGGACCGGTCGGCTCACCAGCACCAGCTCGAGCCCGGGACGCTCCACCCGCAGCTTGGCGAAGGCCTCCAGCAGGGTGGCGATCCCCTTCATCGGGGCGTCCGCGCTGGCCATCGCCATGATCCGACCGGGCACCCGCGGCTCGGTCGGAGGGACGAAGCGCTCCTCGACGCCGAGCTGCACCACGCGCATCCGGTCCGGGTGGATCCCGAAGTCGCGGGCGGCGTCGCGTCGCGAGGACTCCGAGGGCGTCAGGATGAACCGCATCTGCCGGGCGACCCGGCCCTGCATCCGCAGGAAGCCGTACCAGCGGCGCAGCGTGAGCCGCTGCCGCCGGGTCGTCGCCTGGGCCAGGTCGATCCGGCGGTCGTGGGTGATGGGGTGGTGGATCGTCGTGACCATCGGCAGCAGCCTCGCCACCTCCACCATGCCGTGGCCCAGCACCTGGTTGTCGTGCACGACGTCGAAGTCGTCGACCCGCTCGGCCAGCAGCCGCGCGACCCGGGTGCTGAACGTCTTGGGCTCGGGGAAGCCGGCGGTGCACATGGTGAGGAACTCCTCGACGTCCACCCGGTCGCGGAACTCCCGCAGCCGCGGGACCCGGAACGGGTCGGGCTCGCGGTAGAGGTCGAGGCTGGGGACCTCGGTCAGCGTGACGCCGGGATCGAGGTCGGGGTACGGCGGGCCGGAGAAGACCTCGACCGTGTGACCGAGGGCCACCAGCTCACGGCTCAGGTGACGGACGTACACGCCCTGACCGCCGCAGTGCGGCTTGCTGCGGTAGGACAGCAGTGCGATCCGCATCCAGGAACCTTTCGGGAGCTGTCGTGCCTCGGGGGTGGTGGCCGGGGTCGATTATGGCCGGTGCTGCCGGCCGGGCCGCCCGTGGTCCCACGCCCGGTCACCTCGACCGGGCTCCCGCGACGCTCAGCCGCCCTCGCTGGAGTGCCCGGGGAAGACGTGGGCGCTCGGGTCGATCGCCACCGCCGCGTTGTTGACCGCGGTGGCCGCCTCCCCGAAGCCGACCGCGATCAGCCGCACCTTCCCGGGGTACTCGGTGATGTCGCCGGCGGCGAAGACCCGCGGCAACGAGGTCTGCATCGAGGGCCCGACCACCACGTGGCGCTTCTGCACCTCGATCCCCCACTCCTGGAGCGGACCGAGGTCGGCGATGAAGCCGAGCGCGGCGACCAGCGCCTGTGCCGGCCGCACCCGCGGCTCCTCGCCGTCCACGGTGATCTCGACCTCGGCGAGCGTCGCGTCGCCGCGCAGCGCCGTGACCTGGGCCCGCGTGATGATCTCGACCGGGCTGTCGCGGACCTGGTCGACGGTGCGCTGGTGGGCGCGGAACGCGTCGCGACGGTGCACCAGGGCCACGGACCGCGCGACCGGCTCGAGGTGGAGCGCCCAGTCGAAGGCGCTGTCGCCGCCACCCACGATGACGACGTCCTTGCCGGCGTAGGGCTGGAAGGAGGGCACGAAGAACTCCAGGCCGCGGCCCAGCCAGCCCTCGCCGGCCGGCAGCGGCCGGGGGCTGAACTTGCCGATGCCGGCCGTGATCAGCACCGCACCGGCCGAGATCTCGGTGCCGTCGTCGAGCCCGATCGTCACCGAGTCGCCGTCGTGGCGCAGGGTCCGCGCCGTCCGGTCGAGGTGGTAGGCCGGGTGGGCGGTCGAGGCCTGCGCGACCAGCCCCTCGACCAGGTCGCGGCCCTTGACCGTCGGGAAGCCCGCGACGTCGAGGATCGCCTTCTCCGGGTACATCGCGGTGATCTGGCCACCGAGCTCCGGCAGGCTGTCCACCACCGCGACCCGCAGCCCCCGGAATCCCGCGTAGTAGGCGGCGTAGAGGCCCGTGGGTCCCGCCCCGATGATCAGCAGGTCGGTGTCGGTGTCCACGCCGACGATCCAACACCCGCCGGGCGTCGCTTCTCAACCGGCGCGCCCGGCGACCCTAGGATCGGGGCTCGACGTGCCCGACCGGCGACCGCGAGGAGGTTCCGTGAGCGACCCGACCACCGAGGCGCTGCGCCGGCACCCCTCGGGGCTGGTGCTGGCCTTCCAGGTCCTGGCGATCCTGGCCTATCCGTTCCTGGAGTCCTCGGTCGCGGGCCGGGCGGTGCTGGGCGTGGTCCAGATCGCCATCGTGCTGGCGGCGCTCCGGGCCGTCCGCCGCACGCCCAGCCTCACCTGGGTCGGCGTGCTGCTGGCGCCCCCGGCGATGCTGTTCACCGTGCTGGAGGCGGTGTGGCAGGACACCGACTGGATCGTCCTCGGCTCGGCCGTGCTGCACGCGCCGTTCTACTTCTACGTCTCCTACGCGATGATCCGCTACCTGTTCCACGACGACCGGGTGACCCGCGACGAGCTGTTCGCCACGGGTGCGGCGTTCACGGTCGTGGCGTGGGGGTTCGCCTACGTGTACGCCGCCGTCCAGGTGCTGGTCCCCGGGTCGTTCAGCGGCACCGGGGACTCCCTGGACCGGACCTGGTTCGAGCTGCTGTACGTGTCCTTCGCCCAGCTCACCAGTGTCGGCCTCTCCGACGTGGTGCCGATCCGGCCGCACGCGCGCTCGGTGGCCATGCTCGAGCAGGTGGCCGGGGTCTTCTACATCGCGCTGGTCGTGGCCCGGATGGTCGGGCTGACGGTGATGCGGAAGATGTCGAGCTGAGTGCGGGTCAGTCGTCGTCCTCGTCGTCGAGCAGTCCCTCGCGCTGCGCGGCGGCCACGATCTCGCGGACCTGCGTGAGCGTGCCGCAGCCCTCGTCGAGCAGCTCGTTGCGGCGCCGGGCGAAGGCCTGGCCCAGCTCGCCGCGGACCTGCTCGCCGACCTCCTCGCGAGCCGGGTTGAGGATGGTCAGCTCCTCCTCGGTGAGGTGGTGGTTGACCGCGGTGGCCAGCTCCTCGACGGCGTCGTCGAAGGCCTGGGTGTCGGTGCCCTTGAGCTCGAGCACCGCGAGCAGCGCCTCGTGCCCCTCGGCGTGCTCCTCCTCGCCGTGCTCGGCCTCGTGCTCGCCGACCGCGCCCTTGCGCCGCAGCTTCGGGTAGACCAGCTCCTCCTCGGCGAGGGCGTGCGCGACGTGCAGCGCGGACAGCGCCTGCCGGACCGCGTCGCGGTCCTGGCTGCTGTCACGCAGGTCGCGCAGCAGCGCCTCGAAGCGTCGGTGGTCGTCGAGGATCAGGTCCACGACGTCACCCTGGGTCGGCCGGCCGAGATCGATGGTCGTCATGGGGGCGAGCCTAGCCAGCGGCCGGCGGCATTCGCTCACCCGGCCGACGGGGTCCAGCGCCTAGGCTGAGGCACGTGATGGACGATCCGTGGCACGACTTCAGCCGGGATCCCCGCTGGCCCGGGCATGCCTCGATCCGTGCCTCCGACGCGGACCGCGACGTCGTCGCGCGGCTGCTCGCTGAGGCGTACGCCGAAGGCCGCCTGGACCGCGAGGAGCTCGACGAGCGCACCACCCGGCTGCAGACCGCACGCACCCTCGGCGAGCTGCCCGGGTTCCTCTCCGACCTGCTGCCGGTGACCTCCGTCCCCTCGGCGTCGTCGAACCCGGTCGCGATCGAGCAGCGTGCGGTCGAGAGCTGGCGCAGGGACCGCCGGGAGGCCGTGTGGGGGCTGGTGTCGGTCTCGGCGATCGTGTGGACGATCTGGCTGGTCGGCTCGTTCGGCCCCGGGGGGTTCGAGCCGTACTTCCCGTGGCCGGCCTTCGTGACCCTCGCGGCGCTGCTCAACCTCGGCCGGGTCCAGATGCGGCGCGAGGACACGATCGCCGAGGAGCGACGACGGCTGGAGAAGAAGGAGCGCAAGGCCCTGGGGCGGGCGCAGCCTCCGGCCACGGGCGAGGCCGAGCAGCAGGACTGAGCCCCCGACCCGGGACCGGGGCTACTTCGTCGCCTCCATCATCTGCCGCAGCTCCTTCTTCAGGTCGGAGATCTCGTCCCGCAGCCGGGCGGCGACCTCGAACTGGAGCTCCGCGGCCGCGGTGCGCATCTGCTCGGTGAGCTCCTGGATCAGCTCGGCCAGCTCGCTGCTCGGCACCCCTGCGAGGTCGGGGTGGTGGCCGTCCTCGCGCAGCCGGGACAGCGCGGGGGTGGGCGACTTGCCGGGCTTGACGCCACCGGCCCGCCCCTTCTCCCCCACGTCGGCCCAGGTCTGCAGCAGCGCCTGGGTGTTCTCGTCCTCGCGGGCGAGCATCTCGGTGATGTCGGCGATCTTCTTGCGCAGCGGCGTCGGGTCGATGCCGTGCTCGGTGTTGTAGGCGACCTGCTTCTCACGACGCCGGTTGGTCTCCTCGATCGCCGACTCCATCGACGGCGTGATCTTGTCGGCGTACATGTGGACCTCGCCGGAGACGTTGCGCGCGGCGCGGCCGATGGTCTGGATCAGCGACTTGTCGGACCGGAGGAAGCCCTCCTTGTCGGCGTCGAGGATCGCCACCAGGGAGACCTCGGGGAGGTCGAGCCCCTCGCGGAGCAGGTTGATCCCGACGAGCACGTCGTACTCGCCGAGGCGCAGGTCGCGCAGCAGCTCGATCCGCTTGAGCGTGTCGACCTCGGAGTGGAGGTAGCGGGTACGGATGCCGGCGTCGAGGAGGTAGTCGGTGAGGTCCTCGGACATCTTCTTGGTCAGCGTGGTGACCAGGACCCGCTCGTTCTTCTCCACCCGGGCGTTGATCTCGCCGATCAGGTCGTCGATCTGGCCCTTGGTCGACTTGACGACGACCTCGGGGTCGATCAGGCCGGTGGGGCGGATGATCTGCTCCACCACGTCGGGCTGCCCGCCCTCGGTGCTGACCTTGTCCAGCTCGTAGTTGCCGGGCGTGGCCGAGAGGTAGATGGTCTGCCCGATCCGCTCCAGGAACTCCTCCCAGCGCAGCGGCCGGTTGTCCATGGCGCTCGGCAGCCGGAACCCGTGGTCGACCAGGTTGCGCTTGCGCGACATGTCGCCCTCGTACATCCCGCCGATCTGGGGGACCGCGACGTGGGACTCGTCGACCACCAGCACGAAGTCCTCGGGGAAGTAGTCGAGCAGGCAGTTGGGCGCGGAGCCGCGCTCACGACCGTCGATGTGCATCGAGTAGTTCTCGATGCCGGAGCAGGAGCCGACCTGCCGCATCATCTCGATGTCGTAGGTGGTGCGCATCCGCAGCCGCTGCGCCTCCAGCAGCTTGCCCTGCTTCTCGAAGGTCTCCAGCCGCTCGGCGAGCTCGGCCTCGATCCCGGCGATCGCACGCTCCATCCGCTCCGGGCCCGCGACGTAGTGGGTCGCCGGGAAGACGTGGAGCTCCTCGTCCTCGGTGATCACCTCGCCGGTGATCGGGTGGAGCGTCATCAGCCGCTCGACCTCGTCCCCGAAGAACTCGATCCGGATCGCCAGCTCCTCGTAGACCGGGAAGATCTCCAGGGTGTCGCCGCGCACCCGGAACGTGCCACGCGTGAAGGTCATGTCGTTGCGGGTGTACTGGATCTCGACCAGCCGGCGCAGGATCGCGTCGCGGTCTCGCTCCTCACCCACGCGCAGCCGCAGCATCCGGTCGACGTACTCCTGCGGGGTGCCGAGCCCGTAGATGCAGGACACGGTCGAGACCACGATGACGTCACGCCGGGTGAGCAGGCTGTTGGTGGCGGAGTGACGCAGCCGCTCGACCTCCTCGTTGATGGAGGAGTCCTTCTCGATGTAGGTGTCGGTCTGGGGGACGTAGGCCTCGGGCTGGTAGTAGTCGTAGTAGGAGACGAAGTACTCGACGGCGTTGTCGGGGAACAGCTGGCGCAGCTCGTTGGCGAACTGGGCCGCGAGCGTCTTGTTGGGCTGCATCACCAGCAGCGGACGCTGCAGCTGCTCGGCGGCCCACGCCACCGTCGCGGTCTTGCCGGTGCCGGTGGCGCCGAGCAGGACGATGTCCTGGACTCCGCCCTGGATCCGCCGGGTGATCTCGGCGATCGCCGCGGGCTGGTCCCCGGAGGGCTGGTACTCGGACTGGACGTGGAAGGGCGCCACGCGTCGCTCGAGGTCGGTCACTGGGCGCATGCGGCGAGCCTACGACGGCCCACCGACAACCCCGGCCCGCCCGGACCGCACCACCCGCCCGGTCCCCGAGCCCGGAGGCAGGCGAATTCGCTCATTCTTGAGACGGAGTCCGGACGATCTCCCTACGCTGGCGATCACAGGCACGCCCGGGACCCCCCGCCCTGACGAGTCGCTGTTCTACCCCCCGAACAGAAATCGAGGCACCATGCCCGAGACACTGGACTCTCACGAGTCGTCGACGGACGAGCACACCCCCCGCTCGCTCCGCGTGTCCGAATGGCCGGTCGTCCGCAAGGTCGCCCTGGTCCTCGCGATCCCGCTGCTGCTGGCCGTCGTGCTCGGCGGCCTGCGGGTGCAGGACGAGCTCGCGATCGCCGCGACCGCCGAGGCGAGCGCCAGCAAGGTCACCGTGCTCGGTCCGGCCGTCACGTACCTCGCCGCGGCCGAGGATGCGGCCACGGTGTTCCGCAGCACCGACGGCGAGCAGGAACGGGAGGCGGCCCTGAAGTCGGTCAACGACGCGGCCGCCGCGCTGGAGACGGCCTGGTCGACGGCCGACCTCACCGTGGCCCAGCGCCAGCAGGTGCGCGATCTGCTCGACGGGACGCTGGGCCTGCGGGACGGGTCGGCGTACGCGATCGTCTCCACGGCCACCAACCAGCTGCAGAGCCTCGAGGCCGACGTCACCCTCGGCGTCGCGGGCATGACCGAGGCCGGCGCCGGCACCGAGTCGCTGCTCACGCTGGTGGGTGCCCTCAACGAGGGGCGGCTCGCGGTCACCCTGCAGCAGCTGCTGGTGAACCCGCGTCCCGAGGTGATCCCCAAGAACGAGCTCTACGGGCACCTCGGCGTCGAGTCCGCGGCCATCGGCAGCCTGGAGCAGCTGCTGCCCGAGAACTCCGACGTCACGCTGCTCCGCCAGTACAACGACGCCAACACCGGCCTGCTCGGCATCGGCACCCCCGAGCTCAAGGGCCAGGCGCCGCTGCGCGTCTACGACGACCTCAACGGCACGGTGCTCGGCCAGATCGAGTCCTCCTTGGCCCAGCAGGCCTCGGACGCGAACCGGACGGCGCTGCTGACCGCCGTGGCGACGGCGCTCGCGCTGCTGCTGGCGATCGGGCTCGCCCTCGCGGTCTCGCGGCTGCTGGTCCGACCCGTCCGCGCCGTGCGCGACGGCGCCCTCGCCGTCGCCCACCAGGAGCTGCCCGAGACCGTGCGCCGGATCCGCGCCGGCCAGGACCCCGGGGTGGTCACGACCATCCCCGTCACCACGCACGAGGAGATGGGCCAGCTGGCCCGCGCCGTGGACGACCTCCACGAGACCGCCGTCCGGCTCGCCCAGGACGAGGCCCAGCTGCGGTCCCGCGTCGCCGACATGTTCGTCACCCTCTCGCGGCGCAACACCTCGCTGGTCAACCAGCAGCTGCGCCTGATCGAGCGGCTGGAGACCGACGAGGAGGACCCGCAGCGGCTGGAGAGCCTGTTCAAGCTCGACCACCTCGCCTCCCGGATGCGCCGGACCGCCGAGTCGCTGGTCGTGCTCGCCGACGCCCCCACGCAGGCGAGCGAGCAGGACTCCCTCTCGATCGACGAGGCGCTCCAGGGCGCGCTCGCCGGCGTCAAGGACTACCAGCGCGTCCGGGTCTTCGGAGCCCCGCCGCTGAAGGTGACCGGCACGGCCGCGGCCGACCTGGTGCACCTGTTCACCGAGCTCGTCGACAACGCCCTGGCGTACTCGCCCCCGCACGCCACGGTGCAGGTCACCACGACCACGCCCGCGGGTCTGGTGCTGGTCGAGGTGGCCGACCGCGGTCTCGGCATCGACCAGGCCACGCTCGCCGAGCTCAACCAGACCCTGCGCACCGGCGCCGACGTCACCGCGGACACCGCCCGCCGGATGGGCCTCTTCGTGGTCGCGCGGCTGGCCCGCCGCCACGGGCTCACGGTCACCCTGGAGCGCAACCCCGAGGGCGGCACGACGGCCAAGGTCTTCATCCCGCGGCCGCTGCTGACCTCCGGCGCCTCGGGCCCTGCGGCGCCGGTCGCCGCGCTTCCCGTGGCGGCTCCGGTCGCGACGGACGCCGAGCTCGAGGCCGAGTTCGAGGCCGAGTTCGAGCCCGAGTTCGAGGCTGAGATCGAGGCGGACGTCCCGGTCCGAGGTCGAGGCGGAGGTCGAGCCGGAGACGATCGCCGAGCTCGAGGACGAGGCCGAGCCGGAGGCCATCGTCGAGGATGAGGTCGAGGTCGAGGACGAGGTCGAGGACGAGCCCGAGGACGAGGTCGAGGCCGAGGCTGACGTCGAGCCCGAGGACGAGGTCGAGCCCGAGGACGAGGTCGAGCCCGAGGACGAGGCCGAGCCCGAGGACGACGTCGAAGCCGAAGCCGAAGCCGAATCCCAGCCTCAGGACGAGGTCGAGGACCAGGCCGAGGACGAGGACCAGGACCAGGACCAGACAGACCCCGAGCCTGTCTCCGAGGAGACCGACCAGGCCGAGGAGAGCGACGAGCCGGAGCCGGAGCCCGCGCCGGCCGTGCACGGCGCCGCGGCCAGGCTGGCCGCGATCCGCTCGATGCGACCGGTCGCCCCCGCTGCGGTCCGCCCGAACCTGGCCGACGCCATGTTCAAGCGCCCCGGCCTGCCGGAGGGCTCACCCCTGGCCCGGGAGCAGGCTCCGACGACGCCCTACCCCACCCGCTCCCCCGCGCCCGCGCCCGATCCGGCACCCGCCGAGACCGGCGCCGCAGGCATGGACGCGCTGGCGGCGGTCATCAACGCCAACATCCGGCTGCCCCAGCGCCGCCCCGGCACGGCGCCGCAGCCGGAGCCGCTGACCCCCGTGCTCCCCCGGAACCAGGAGCCGGCGCCCGAGGCCACCGCCGAGGACCCCAGTGCCGCGGCCGAGGACCAGCCCACCGTGGAGCAACCCACCGTGGAGCAACCCACCGTGGAGCAGGCCTCCGAGGAGCAGGTGATCGAGCAGGAGCAGCCCGAGGACTCCCCGCTGCTCGAGCCCGACGCCCCGGCCGAGGTCCCCGAGACCCTGGACACCGAGGTGCTCGCCACGGTGACGGCGCTGCGTGGCTCGGATGCGCTCGATGACCCGCTGAGCAGCTCGGCGTCGTACGCGCTCGACGAGCACTCCGACGACGACGAGACCCCGATGTTCCGGATGCTGCGCTCCGGCTGGTTCACCAACGACGCCGACGACCAGGGCTGGGGCCCCGGCGAGGCGGACGAGGGATGGCAGGCGGCCGACCGGATCTCCGATGCGGCGCCCTCACGGCTGACCCGGTCCGGGCTGCCCGTCCGCGACCCGGGCAACCGGCTGGTCCCCGGCGGCATGGCCCAGCCGGCTCCCACGCTCCACCGTGATCCCGAGGCCATCCGGGCGCGGCTCTCGGCCCACGCCGCCGGCGTCGCCCGCGGCCGCACCATGGCCACCGCAGCAGCACACGACCAGTCGACCGACCCCGCAGAGGACGTGACCCCCCGATGAGCGAGACCTTCTCCGCCCCCACCACCACAGTGACCGACGGCCGCGAGCTGGACTGGGTCGTCAGCCGCTTCGTGGACGAGGTGCCCGGGACGGCGCACGCCATCCTGGTCTCCGCGGACGGCCTGCTGACGGCCGCCAGCGAGCGGCTCCCCGCCGACCGTGCCGAGCAGGTGGCCGCCGTCACCTCCGGTCTCGCCAGCCTCGCCGTGGGCGCCTCCCGTCTCTTCGAAGGCGGGCCCGTGCTGCAGACGGTCGTGGAGATGCAGCGCGGCTACCTGCTGCTGATGAGCGTCGGGGACGGCTCGCACCTCGCGGTCCTCACCCAGGAAGCGGCCGACATCGGCCAGATCGGCTACGAGATGGCACTGCTGGTCGAACGCGTGGGCCAGATGGTCCAGGCCCAGGCCCGCACGACGTCCAGGATGTAGGAGGCAGCCATGACCACCATCGACTCCGGACCCGAGACGGCACCTGCGCGTCTGGTCCGCTCCTACACCCTCACCGCGGGCCGGACCCGTGCCGAGGTGGACCTGCCGGTCGAGGCGACCCTGCGCCGGCAGGGCTTCGACGACGAGGCCGGCGAGACGCCGCGGCAGCGCATCCTGCGGGTCTGCGACAGCAAGTCCGTGGCCGAGGTCTCGGCCCTGGCCGCCATGCCGATCGGCGTGGTCCGGGTCCTGCTCGGCGACCTGGTGAAGGAGGGCAAGGTCCGCGTGCAGGCCACCTTGACCGCCTCGTCCTCCTCCGACGAGCGACGCGATCTCATCGAAAGGACTCTGCGTGGACTCCGTGCGCTCTGACGCCCCGGCCGACCGCCGCAACGTCACCTCCACCAAGATCGTCGTCGCCGGCGGGTTCGGTGTCGGCAAGACCACCCTCGTCGGTTCGGTCTCCGAGATCACCCCGCTGCGGACCGAGGCGCTCGTGACCAACGAGTCCCAGGGCGTCGACGAGCTCCCTTCCCACACCCCGGGCAAGACCTCGACCACCGTGGCCATGGACTTCGGCCGGATCACGCTCGCCGAGGACCTCGTGCTCTACCTGTTCGGGACCCCTGGCCAGAAGCGGTTCTGGTTCATGTGGGACGACCTGTGCGTCGGCGCCATCGGCGCCATCGTCGTGGTCGACACCGAGCGGCTCGACGAGGCGTTCTCGCCGCTGGACTACTTCGAGTCCAAGGGCATCCCCTTCATCGTCGCGGTCAACCAGTTCGAGGGCACCTACCGCTACGACCTGGCGGAGGTCCGCGCGGCCCTGGCGCTGCCGGACTCCGTGCCGATGGTCTCCGTCGACGCCCGGGACCGGGAGTCGGTGAAGCAGGCCCTGGTGCGGGTGACGGAGTACGCACTGGTGCGGCTGACCTCGACGATGGCCGCCACCGTCTGACGCGCCGCCGACCCGCGGCTGGGTCCTCCCACTAGATTGAGGACGTGCTCCGACGCGCCCTGCTCCCCCCGATCGTGACCGAGCGCGTCCTGCGGTTCACGAGGCGGACGCTGCTGACGCTGTTCGGGATCCAGCTGGCACTGGCCGTCGGGATGTCGTTGGTCGACTCCTACCGCCGCCGGAGCAAGAAGCCCAAGCCGTTCCCGGTCACCCCGCCGCGCACCGTGACCGTCGGCGAGGCCGGCGGGTCGGTGACGACCTACACCTACGGCCGCGACCTCTACGACGACATGCTCGCCGCCATCGAGGGCGCTCAGCACCAGATCCTCTTCGAGACCTACATCTGGAAGGGCGACGAGGTCGGCGAGCACTTCAAGGACGCGCTGGTCGCGGCGGCCGAGCGGGGGGTCGAGGTCTACTGCATCTACGACAGCTTCGCGAACCTGGTGGTCTCGCCGCGCTTCAAGCGCTTCCCCGCCTCGCTGAAGGTGCTGCCCTACCCCGTCTACACCGCCGGGTGGCGGTTCTTCGACCTGCGCCACTACGGCCGCGACCACCGCAAGATCCTCGTGGTCGACGACACGGTCGGGTTCGTCGGCGGCTACAACGTCGGTACGGCGTACCGCACCGAGTGGCGCGACACGCACGTCCGGATGACGGGGCCCGCCGTGTGGGACCTCAAGCGGACCTTCGCGGACATGTGGAACCTCCACCGTCGCCGGTTGTTCGGCGCGAGCGCGCGACCGCTGCTGCTCGAGACCGCCGCGGCCTGGGAGCCGCGGGTCCGGGTCCACCGCAACGTGCCGCGGCTGCTGATGTTCCCGATCCGGAGCATGTACCTCGAGGCGATCAACCGGGCCAGCCGCAACGTCTGGCTCACCCAGGCCTACTTCCTCCCCGACCAGGACTTCGTCGACACCCTGGTCCAGGCAGCGCAGCGGGGGGTCGACGTCCGGCTGCTGGTGCCGCTGAAGTCCAACCACATCGTCGCGGACTGGATCTCCCGCGGCTACTACGACCAGCTGCTCCAGGCCGGCGTGCAGATCCTGCGGTTCCAGGGGGCGATGGTCCACGCGAAGACGGCGACCGTCGACGGCTCGTGGTCGACCGTCGGGACCGCCAACATCGACCGGCTCAGCCTGCAGGGCAACTACGAGGTCAACATCGAGGTCATCGACGACGGACTGGCCCGCACCCTGGAGGAGATCTTCGAGAACGACGAGGAGAACTGCCTGCCGTTGACGCTGGCGGAGTGGCGGGCCCGCGACGTGCACCGCCGCTTCACCGAGTCGCTGCTCAACCCGCTGCGGCCGCTGTTGTGAGCGTCACCGTCCTCGACGGCGGGCTGTCCACCGCCCTGGAGGAGCGGGGCGCCGACCTGTCCGGGGCGCTGTGGACCGCGCGGCTGGTCACCGAGGAGCCCGACCTGCTGACGGCCGCCCACCGCGCCTACTACCTGGCGGGCGCACAGGTCGCCACCGCCGCGAGCTACCAGGCCACCGAGCCGCAGCTGCTGACGCGCAGCGTGGCCCTGGCCCGCCGGGCGCGCGACCAGGTCGCCGACACCCACGACGGGCTGCTGGTCGCCGCCTCCGTCGGGCCGTACGGCGCGGTGCTGGCCGACGGCTCCGAGTACCGCGGCCGCTACGGCCTCACGCCGACGCGGCTGCGCGACTTCCACGGCCCGCGGCTGGAGCTGCTGGCCGCCGCGGAACCGGACCTGCTGGCGGTCGAGACCATCCCCGACGTCGACGAGGCCGAGGTGCTGGTGCCGCTGCTCGCCGAGCTCGGGCTCCCGGCCTGGTTCAGCTACACCGTCCGCGACGGTGCCACCGCAGCCGGCCAGCCGCTGGCCGACGCCTTCGCCGTGCTGGCGGGCACCTCGTGCCTCGTGGCCGCGGGGGTCAACTGCTCCGAGCAGGCCGAGGTGCTGGGTGCGGTGACGGCGGCGGTCACCGCGACCGGCCTGCCGGCGGTCGCCTACCCCAACCGGGGCGGCACCTGGGACCCGGAGGCGAGGCGGTGGTCCTACGGCGACGCGCTCGACCTCGACCGGGTCGCGGCATGGGTCGACGCGGGTGCGGCGTACGTCGGGGGCTGCTGCGGCACCGGACCCTGCGACATCGCGGCGCTGGCGGCAAGGCTCGACCAGCAGGCCGCGGAGTCCTAGCCCGGGAGGTGGGTGCGCGGCGACATCCGCGGGCCGAGCCGGGGCCGGTGGAGCCCGGCGAGGCCCACCAGCGCCTGCACCCGGTAGCGGTGCGGGCGGTAGGGCTCGAGGAACTCCGCGAGCTCGTCGTCGTCGAAGGCGGTGCCGGTCAGCGCCCAGCCGATGTCCTTGGCGACGTGGTAGTCGCCGAAGGAGACCGCGTCGGCGTCGCCGAAGGCGCGCTGCCGCACCTCGGCGCTGGTCCACACCCCGATCCCGGGGAGCGAGCGCAGCGCGCGGTCGGCGTCGGCCGGCGGGCCCTCCGCCGTGCGCTCGAGCGCGTGGGCGACCCGGGCGGCCATCACGACGGACTTGGAGCGGGCGGGGTCGATGTGGAGCTTGAGCCACTCCCACGACGGGATCGTGCGCAGCGTCTCGGCGTCGGGCTGGACGAAGACCTCGAGGTCGTGCCCGGGGCCGGGGGCGCGGGTGCCCCACCGGTGGACGAGGTTGCGGAACCCGGCGAAGGCCTCCTGCCCGGTCACCTTCTGCTCGATGATCGCGGGCACCAGCGCCTCCATCACCAGGCCGGTGCGCCCGACCCGCCAGTGGCGGTGGTGCCGCCAGACGTCGGCCAGCAGCTGGTGGCGCGGGGCGAAGCCCGACGGGTCGTCGTCGGCGCCGAGCAGGGCCGGGACGTGCTCGAGCGCCCACTCGGCGCCCTCACCCCACGACGCGCAGTAGATCGCACCGTCACGCGGGCGGCTCTCGACCATCAGCGTGGCCACGCCCTGCGGGGTCCGGATGCCACGCCAGTGACGGCCCTGGAAGTCGACCTTGTAGGTCGGGTCGGACCCACCGTGGCGGTGCTGCCCGATCAGCTGGCCCACCGGGACCGGCCAGTCGGGCACCCACAGCCGCGTGTTGCGGCTCTGGCTCCCCGGATCGTTCACCCGACGAGGGTAGGGCAGGAACCCGACACCGCGATACAGACTGCAGCAGCCCGACTAGGCTCCCCCGCGTGACGGATCCAGGCGGACGCGAGATCGAGCACGGCATCGAGAAGGACTTCTCGAAGGCGATGTCCTACGGCGACTACCTGCGGCTCGACCAGCTGTTGTCGGCACAGGTGCCCCGCAGCGACCCGCCGCAGCACGACGAGCTGCTGTTCATCGTCCAGCACCAGACCTCCGAGCTGTGGCTGAAGCTGATGGTCCACGAGCTGCGCTCGGCCCGCGACCTGCTCGCGGCCGACGACCTCTCCCCCGCCCTGAAGCGTCTGGCGCGGATCAAGCACATCCAGCACACCCTCACCGGCCAGTGGTCGGTGCTGGCGACCCTGACGCCGAGCGAGTACGCCGAGATCCGGCCGTTCCTCGCGACGTCCTCGGGCTTCCAGTCCGCGCAGTACCGCGAGGTGGAGTTCCTGCTCGGCAACAAGGACGCCGACATGGTGCCGGTCTTCGACCACGACCCGGCGGCCCGCGAGCAGCTGGCGCAGCTGCTGACCGAGCCGTCGCTCTACGACGAGTTCCTCCGGCTGCTCGCCCGGCGGGGGTACGCCGTACCCGCGGACCTGCTGGAGCGCGACTGGTCGCGGCAGCGGCCCTCCCACCCGGGCCTGGTCGAGGTGTTCGCCTCGGTCTACGCCGCCCCCCACGACCACTGGGGCGTCTACGAGACCTGCGAGGAGCTCGTCGACGTCGAGGACAACTTCCAGGAGTGGCGGTTCCGCCACCTCCAGGTGGTGCAGCGCACCATCGGCCAGCGGCCGGGCACGGGCGGCTCCTCCGGGGTCGCGTTCCTGCGGCGGGCGCTCGACCTGACCTTCTTCCCCGAGCTCTACGAGGTGCGTGGCCGGATCGGGGGCTGACCCGGCTGTCGGCGGCCGCGGCTAGCGTGACGGCATGCTGATCGCCGACCTGGTCGCCACGCACGCGACGGTCTCTGCGACCCGGTCCCGCAAGGCGAAGACCGCGGCGCTGGCCGCTGCGCTGGGCGAGGCCGCTGCGGAGGACCTGCCGGTCGTCACCTCCTGGCTCGGGGGTGCGCTGCTCCAGCGGCGCACCGGCGTGGGCTGGCGCGGGCTGCAGACGATGCCGCCGGCGGCCGCCTCCTCCACCCTGACGGTGCGTGAGGTCCACGACGCCTTCGACCACCTCGCCGGCCTGGCGGGAGCGGGCTCGCAGCAGGCGCGGGCCGACGCGGTGGCCGCGCTGTTCGGCCGGGCGACCGAGGAGGAGCAGCGCTGGCTGCGGGGACTGGTCGCCGGTGAGCTGCGCCAGGGCGCGCTCGACGCGCTGGTCCAGGAGGCGCTGGCCGCCGCGGCCGGCGTCCCGGTCCGAGCCGTGCGCCGCGCCGCGATGCTCGCCGGCTCGACCGTGGCGGTGACGGCCGCCGCCTTCGAGGGCGAGCAGGCGCTGGCGGCGATCGGGCTCGAGGTCGGTCGCCCGGTGCTGCCGATGCTCGCCTCCAGCGCCACCGACGTGGCCGCCGCCTTCGCGAAGGTGGCGCCCGAGGGCGGTGCGGCCGCGGTCGACACCAAGCTCGACGGGATCCGGATCCAGGTGCACCGCCGCGACGACGAGGTCGTCATCGCCACCCGCAGCCTCGACGACATCACCCACCGGCTGCCCGAGGTGGTCGCGCTCGCCCGGTCGCTGCCGGCCACGTCGTTCGTGCTCGACGGCGAGGCGATCGCGCTCGACGAGGACGGCCGACCCCGGCCGTTCCAGGAGACCGCCTCGCGCACGGCCCAGGGCTCGGGGGTCGAGGTGACCCCCTACTTCTTCGACCTGCTCCACCTCGACGGTCGCGACCTGCTCGACTCCCCCGGCGCCGAGCGGCTCGAGGCGCTGACCGCGCTGGTGCCGGAGCCCTCGCTGGTGGCCCGGCTGGTCACCGACGACCCGGCCGAGGCCGACGCCTTCGCCGCCTCCGTCGTGGCTGCGGGGCACGAGGGGGTCGTGGTGAAGAGCCTCGCCGCGGCGTACGACGCGGGACGGCGGGGTGCCGGCTGGGTGAAGGTGAAGCCGGTCCACACCCTCGACCTCGTCGTGCTGGCCGTCGAGTGGGGCTCGGGCCGGCGCCAGGGCTGGCTCTCCAACATTCACCTCGGCGCCCGGGACCCCTCCTCCGACTCGGGCTTCACGATGCTCGGGAAGACGTTGAAGAATCATTACGAACCCGGCTGGGCAATGGTTGGGAAGACCTTCAAAGGGATGTCCGACGAGATGCTGGCATGGCAAACGGAGAGGTTTCTCGAACTGCAGACACACCGGGACGGTCACGTGGTTTTCGTCCGGCCGGAGCAGGTGGTCGAGATCGCATTCGACGGCGTCCAGCGGTCGAGCCGCTATCGCAGTGGGGCTGCACTTCGCTTCGCGCGAGTGGTCCGCTACCGCGACGACAAGAACGCAGACGAGGCCGACACCATCGTGAGCGTGCAGGATCTGCTCTGAGCGCACACCGAGCCAGGAGCCACCACGACGAAAGGACGGTCCCTTGGACCGCAGGACGATCCTCTTCCACGGCACCGGCGCCCACCCAGGCGTCGTGTGGCTGCCCTGGCTGCGTGAGCGGCTGACGGAGCGCGGACACACGGTCGAGTCGCCGCACTACCCCCGCCTCAACATCGACCCGATCGACACCTTCCTGCCGGAGGTGCTGGCCAACCACAGGTTCGACGAGCACACCGTTCTGGTCGGTCACTCCGGCGGCGCGGCACTGCTGCTCTCGATACTCGAGCACATCGACGTGAGGGTGGACCAGGCCATCCTTGTCGCGGGTTACTGCACTCAGCCGAACACCGAGGACGAACCCGTGCTCCAGGACGCCTACGACTGGGCGGCCATCCGTGCCGGCGTGCGCGACCTCTACTTCATCAACTCCCGCGAGGACCCGTACGGCTGCGACGACCGGCAGGGCCGCGCCATGTTCGAGCGGCTCGGCGGCACCCTGATCGTCCGCGACGACGGCCACTTCGGCGACGTCGACCAACCCTACGAGTCCTTCGAGCTGCTGGACAGGCTCATCGTCTGACCCGTGAGCAGGGCTGCGGTCAGCCGAGGAGACCCGCGAAGTCGACCAGAAGCAGCGCGGCAAAGAGCGTTCAACAGGAGCGTGCGCCCGCACCAACCGTGATCCGAATTCACGCGACGTCTCCTGACGCATCTGTCCTCCATGAGTCGAACCCAGGTGTTGCGCAACCGGTTGCTCACGAGACGTTCAAAGGCATGACCGACGAGACGCTGCGCTGGCAGACCTGCGGTTCGCGCGGGGGGTGCGCTACCGCGAGGACAAGACCACTGCCGAGGCGGACACGATCGAGACGGTGCGGTCCTTCCTGGCGTGACGGCGTCACAGCTGTACGAACACGTGTTGCACTAATCTGGAGCCATGGCTCCCCCGCCCACCGGCGCGCCCCGCTCGGTGCCCGAGACCGACGGTCGGCGTACCGCGGCCGCGGCGCGGCGGCGCAAGCGGGAGGCCGAGATCATCGCCGCCACTCGCGCCCTCTTCGACCGGGCCGGGGTCCGCGACGCGCAGATCGAGCAGATCGCGCAGGCGGTCGGGGTGAACCGGGCGATCGTCTACCGGCACTTCACCGGCAAGGAGGAGCTCTTCGCCCTCACCCTGGTGCAGTACCTCGACGAGCTCCACCAGGCCCTCGCCGCAGCCGACGCCGCCGGCACCGATGCGGCGGACCGGATCACCCGGATCACCACCGCGTTCGTCGACTACGGGATCGCCCACCCGGCGTTCGTCGACTGCGCGCAGACCCTGATGCGGCGTACCGGTCCCGAGCTGCTGGAGGAGATGACCGAGTCGGCCGTCTTCCGGCTCGGCCGCGCCATCTCCACCTGCCTGGCCGTGCTGAGCGCCGCCCTCGAGGCCGGCGTGGAGTCGGGCGAGTTCGCCGTCGACGACCCCACGCTGCTGGCCAACACCCTCTACGCCAGCGGCCTCGGTGCCCTCCAGCTGGCGCGGGTCGGGATCCTGGTCAAGGAGGCCGCCCCCGGCGTCCCCACCGTCGGCGAGGTCAGCGCCGAGCAGGTCCGCGACTACCTGGTCGCCAGCGCTCTCGCCCTCGCCACCCGCCGACCTTGAGTTGAGTTGAGTTTCCAGCCCGGCTGGGCGAGTTTCCAGCGGGGCTGGAAACTCGCCGCGCCGGGCTGGAAACTCAACCTTCTTCGGTCAGGCTCCCCCGGTCACTTCTCGAGGATGGCGACGACGCCCTGACCGCCGGCGGCGCAGATGGAGATCAGCACGCGGGCGGAGTCGGCCTCGGACCGGGCGAGCAGGTGGGCGGCACCGGAGAGGATCCGGCCGCCGGTGGCGGCGAAGGGGTGGCCGGCGGCGAGCGAGGAGCCGTGGACGTTCAGCTTCGACCGGTCGATCGGGCCGAGCGGGGCGTCGAGGCCGAGCCGCTCCTTGCAGAAGATCGGGTCCTCCCACGCCTTGAGCGTGGAGAGCACCTGGGAGGCGAACGCCTCGTGGATCTCGAAGTAGTCGAAGTCCGCGAAGGTCAGGCCCTCGCGCTGCAGCATCCGGGCGACGGCGTACGCCGGAGCCATCAGCAGCCCCTCCGCCCCGTGCACGTAGTCGACCGCCGCGGTCTCGGAGGCGGTGAACCACGCCAGCACCGGCAGCCCGTGCGCCTCGGCCCACTCCTCCGAGGCCAGCAGCACCGCGGAGGCGCCGTCGGTCAGCGGGGTGGAGTTGCCGGCGGTCATCGTGGCGGCCTCGCCCCGACCGAAGACCGGCTTGAGCTTCGCGAGCTTCTCCGCGGAGGAGTCCGGGCGCAGGTTGTTGTCGCGCTCCAGGCCGCGGAACGGCGTGACCTGGTCGTCGAGGAAGCCGGCGTCGTACGCCGCAGCGAGGCGCTGGTGGGAGGCCGCGGCGAGCTCGTCCTGCTCCTCGCGGCCGACCTGCCACTCCAGGGCGGTCAGCGCGGCGTGCTCGCCCATCGACAGCTTGGTGCGGGGCTCGCCGTTCTGCGGGATCTCCAGTCCGATGTCGCCGGGCCGGAGGGAGCCGAGCGCCTTGAGCCGCGAGGTCGTGTCGCGGGCCGCGCTGACCTTCATCAGCTTCTTGCGCAGCTTGTCGCTGATCGCGACCGGGGCGTCGGACGTGGTGTCGGTGCCGCCGGCGATCCCGACCTCGATCTGGCCGAGGGCGATCTTGTGGGCGACCTGGACAGCGGCCTGCAGGCCGGTGCCGCAGGCCTGCTGCAGGTCGGTGGCGGGGGTCTCGGCCGAGAGCCTGGAGCCGAGCACGGCCTCGCGGGTGAGGTTGAAGTCGCGCGCGTGCTTGAGCACCGCGCCGGCGACGACCTCGCCGAGGCGCTCGCCCTCGAGACCGAAGCGGGCGACCAGGCCGTCGATGGCGGCGGTCAGCATCTCCTGGTTGGAGGCGTCGGCGTAGGCGGTGTTGGAACGGGCGAAGGGGATCCGGTTGCCGCCGATGACGGCGACACGGCGTACGGAGGGAGCCAGCTCGGCGGAGCGCACGGAGGTCTGCATGGCACCCATTGTGACTCACGAGTAACCTTCTGTGAAACCGTCTGAGTCGCACGTCACGATGTGTGGACGTTGAGTGTCACAGGGAGTTACAACATCACCATGAGCGATCGCTACCAAGGCTTCGTCCAGTCCTCCGTCGGCCAGCTGCTGGTCAAGAACCTGGGGCTGCCCAACCCGACCCCGCTGCGCCGCTACGAGGAGGGTGACCCGCTGGTCGACGGGACCGTCGTCGTGGGCGGCACCGGTCGGCTCGCCGAGTCGCTGCCGGGCCTGCTCGACCTGCTGGGCATCGCGACCACCACGGACGCCGACGCCGCGGAGAAGTACCAGGGCCTGGTCTTCGACGCGACCGGCCTCACCGACGCGAGCCAGCTCTCCGCGCTCCGCGACTTCTTCACCCCGCTGCTGCGCAGCCTCGCGACCTGCCCCCGGGTCGTCGTGCTCGGTACGCCGCCGGAGCTGGTGACCGGCTCGGAGCGGGTCGCCCAGCGCGCCCTGGAGGGCTTCACGCGGTCTCTCGGCAAGGAGATCGGGCGAGGCGGCACCACCCAGCTGGTCTACGTCGCCGAGAAGGCCGAGGCCGCCGTGGCCTCGACCCTCGGCTTCCTGCTGTCGCCGAAGTCGGCGTACGTCTCCGGCCAGGTGGTGCGGATCGGCACCCACACCGACACGGCCGGCGAGGTCGCCGACTGGACGCTCCCGCTGGCGGGCAAGGTCGCCCTGGTGACCGGTGCCAGCCGCGGGATCGGCGAGCAGATCGCGCGGGTGCTCCACCGCGACGGCGCGACCGTCGTGGGCCTCGACGTGCCGCAGGCCGCCAGCGAGCTGCAGGCGCTGATGCGCGAGCTCGACGGGGACCACCTCACCCTCGACATCACCGCCAAGGACGCCCCGCAGCGGATCGCGCGCCACCTCACCGAGAAGCACGGCGGGGTCGACGTGGTGGTCCACAACGCGGGGATCACCAAGGACAAGAAGCTGGCGAACATGGACGAGGCCCGGTGGGACGCCGTCCTGAACGTCAACCTCGTCGCCCCCGAGCGGATCACCCGCGAGCTGCTCGCCCAGGGCGTCGTCAACGACAACGGCGCGATCGTCGGCGTCGCCTCGATCGCCGGCATCGCCGGGAACGTCGGCCAGACCAACTACGCCGCCTCGAAGGCGGGTGTGATCGGCCTCGTGGACAGCCTCAAGGACGAGCTGGAGGACGGGATCACGATCAACGCCGTGGCACCCGGCTTCATCATCACGCAGATGACCGCCGCCGTGCCGTTCGCCACCCGCGAGGTCGGCCAGCGGCTCAACGCGATGTCGCAGGGCGGGCTGCCGGTCGACGTCGCCGAGACCATCGCCTGGTACGCCAGCCCCGGCTCCACCGCCGTGAACGGCAACGTGGTGCGGGTCTGCGGCCAGATGATGCTGGGGGCCTGAGGATGCCTGGCGTGCCGATGGTCGTGCGGGCGGCGCTGCCCTCGATCCCCGGCGTCAACCAGCTGCCGGGGGTCCGCAAGGACCCACGCGCCGACCCGACGACGCTGCAGCTGAGGCGGACCGGCGTCGTGGTCGACCGCGACCACGCGGCGGCGTACGCCCGGGTCTGTGAGTTCCCGGTGAAGGACGCCGTCCCGCTGACCTACCCGCACCTGCTGGCCTTCCCGCTGCACCTGCAGGCGATGACCAGCCCGCAGTTCCCCTACCCCGCCGTGGGGACCGTGCACGTCGAGAACGCGATCACCGGCCACCGGCCGGTGCACCCGGGCGAGACGCTCGACGTGTCGGTGCGGGTCTCGGCGCCGCGGCCGCACGCGAAGGGGACGGTCGTCGACTTCCTCGCCGAGGTGCGGTCCGGCGACGAGCTGGTCTGGGAGTCGACCTCGACCTACCTGCGTCGCGGTCGTGGCCACGAGGACGCTCCCCGTGGGCTCGTGCTCGACACGACCCCGGCCGGCACGACCGAGTGGCGACTGCCGGCCGACCTGGGGCGGCGGTACGGCGCGGTCTCGGGCGACCGGAACCCGATCCACCTCTACCCGCTGACCGCGAAGGCGCTGGGCTTCCCGCGCCAGATCGCGCACGGCATGTGGAGCCTGGCCCGCTGCGTCGCGGCGCTGGAGAACCGGCTGCCCGACGCGGTGACCGTCGAGGCCGCCTTCAAGAAGCCGATCCTGCTTCCGGGCACCGTGGCGTTCGGCCACGAGGTGGGCGTCGACGGCCAGTCCTTCGCGCTGACCAGCCCCCGGGACGGCGCCCCCCACCTGGTGGGTCGCTCCCGCTTCGCCTGATCGTCAGTGCCCGGCGGCGTCCCAGAGTCGCTGCTCGGCAGCCGCGTCGAACCCGGTGGCGGGGCGGTTGGCCGGCTGGGGCGGCACTCCCTCGGCCCGGAGCCAGGACCAGGTGTCGGCGACCGTGTCGAGGATCGGACGACACACCAGCCCGGCCTCCTGGGCCGCCGAGGTGTCGGCCCCGTGGAGGGCCGCGTACTCGCCGGTCGGCGGGGTCCAGATCGGCAGCTCGGTCCACGGCTGGACCCCCGCCCGCTCGACCACCACGGGATCCAGCCAGACCAGCTCGGCGTCGGCCCCGGTGACCCCGACGCACGCCTCGAGCAGCTCACCGATCGTGGTGTGACCGGGACGGCTGACGCTGTTGAGGATCCCGACCGGCCGGTCAGCGAGGATCCAGCGGGCCAGGTCACGGGCGTCGATCAGCTGCAGCGGTCGATCGTGAGGTCCCGGCACGGGCACCCGACCGCCTGCCGCGATCCGCTCGAGCCAGAACGGAAGTCGGCCGATCTGCTCGTAGGGCCCCAGGATCAGTCCGGCCCGGGCACACAGGGCCGGCCCGTCGAACTCGCGGAGGACGGCGAGCTCACCGCCGCGCTTGGCGGCGGCGTAGTCGGCATCGTCGGTCGAGTCCGGATCACCCTCGACGACAAGCGCCGACTCGTCGTGTCCCCACGGCCAGGTGTAGACCGATCGCGACGACACGTACGCGTAGTGCCCGGCTCGGCCGGACAGCAGCCGGGCGGAGTCGCGGACCGCGACGGGTGCACCCGACCAGGTGTCGACGACGACGTCGAACCGGTCTTCCGCGAGGGCCTGTGCCACCGACCCCGGGTCGAGCCGGTCACCCCGGCGGACGTCGACGCCGGGCCGGTCGGTGCCGGTCCGGCCGCGGTTGAGGGTGACGACGTCGTCGCCTCGCTCCAGCGCGGTCTCCACCACGGCCCGACCGACGTGATGCGTGCCGCCGAGCACCAGGACCCGCACGGCGCTCAGCCCCGGGCCCGGCCGAAGGCGGTGTCGTGGGTGGTGCTGCGGGCCGCGGTCGCGGAGGCGGCGCGGCGCTGGTGGAAGGTGCCGGTGGTGGGGGTCCAGGTGCCGACCTCGGTGGTGCCGTTGCCGTCCCAGTCGCCCGCCACGGGCAGGTCGCCGGGCGAGCCGTGGCTGATCGTGGCGGTCCACGCCAGTCCCTGCTCGTCGAGGACCCGCAGCGTGAAGGTCGCGGTGTCGCGGTCGAAGACCCCGAGGTCGGTGCGGCCGTCGCCGTCCCAGTCGCCGGTGACCGGCAGGTCGTCCTCGTCCCCGAGGGTGACCCTGCTGACCGGGCCCCCGGCGTTCCGGAGCCGGAAGAAGTCCTGGCCGGCACGTCGGACGCCGACCTCCCAGGCGCCGTCGCCGTCCCAGTCGCCGGCGACCGGGAGGTCGCGGCGGGTGCCGAACCGGGTGCGCGTGACGCCCGCGGCGGTCCGCAGCCGGAACACCGGCCGCTTCGCGACCCGCACCGCCACGTCCGCGAGGCCGTCGGCGTCCCAGTCGCCGAGCACCGGGTGGTCGCTGCCGGCGCCGAACCGGATCGTGAGCGGGGTGCGGCCGGGTCGCTGGACGACGAACTGTGCCTCCGTCGTCCGCCGGAACACGGCCAGCTCGGCCTCCGGTCCGCCCAGCAGGTTGCCCGCGAGCGGGGCGTCCGGGCAGTTCTGGGAGGTCGGCGTGGAGCCGAAGGCGAAGGCAGAGCCGTGGAAGTACGGCGGCACCACGCCGGCGGTGGTCCGCTGCTCGTAGTGCAGGTGCTCCCCCGAGGCGTTGCCGGTGCGGCCCACGGTGCCGAGCAGCGTCCCCTGGTCGACGCTCTGGTCCAGGGCGACCGCCACGGTGTCGAGGTGGGCGTAGACGGTGCGCTCGCCGTCGAGGTGCTCGAGCATCACCCAGTGGCCGTAGCCGGAGCTGCTGGTCGCGTCGGCGCGCACCACCCGGCCGGCTGCCGAGGCGACCACCGCGTCACCGGCGTCGTCGGGTCGGTTCCAGTCGACCGACCAGCGGCTGGGGCTGTGTCCGTCGCGGGTGCTGCCGGTCCAGGCCTCGCCGCAGGGGAACGGCATCTCGAACGCCGTCACCGGTGCGGTCGGGCGGGCGGCGGACCGGTCGCGCCCGGCCGTGGCCGCGCCGGTGCCGGGGCCGGCCACCAGGGCCACCAGCAGGACGGGGAGCAGCACGGCGGGCACGGCCAGCCGCGGCGTGGTCACACGAGTCACGACAACCTCACGAGGTCTCAGCAGTCACAGGACTCGCTCACGGTAGGGCCGCGCTGCCCCGCGCGCACCAGGTGCTCGTGAACTACAGCGCTGTAGTTGCGACGCGGCCGCTCAGCCGCGCTCGTGCATCCGGATCAGGCCCTCCTGGGCCACCGAGGCGACCAGGGTCCCCTCCTCGGTGTAGACCTCGGCGCGGGCGAAGCCACGGGCGCCGTGGGCGGCCGGCGAGTGCTGGTCGTAGAGCCACCAGCGGTCGGCCCGGAACGGCCGGTGGAACCACGCCGCGTGGTCCAGCGACGCCGGCTGCAACCGCGGGTCGGAGATCACGACGCCGTGCGGCACCAGCGCGGCCCCGAGCAGCGTGAGATCGCTGGCGTAGGTGAAGGCCGCGAGGTGCTCGAGCGGGTCCTCGGAGAGCTCGCCGTTGACCCTGATCCAGATCCGGGCCTTCGCCGGATGGTCGGGGTCCTCGGGCAGGCCGTGGCCGGAGATGCCGACGTAGCGGACCTCCAGGGCGGCCCACTCGCGGGCGAACGCGTCCGCGTTGCCGCCCTGCATCCGGACCAGGTCGAGCATGTCGATCGCCTCGGCCGGGGGGCTCGCCTCCGGCATCCGGTCCTGGTGTTCGAAGCCGGGTTCGTCGATCTGGTAGTTCGCGGTCTGGAAGTAGATCGGGCGACCGTGCTGGCGCGCCACCACCCGCCGGGTCACGAACGAGCGGCCGTCGCGCAGCCGCTCCACGTCGTAGACGATCGGGACCGCGGGGTCGCCCGGCCGCAGGAAGTAGGAGTGCAGCGAGTGGGCGCGGAAGACCGGCTCGACCGACTTGCAGGCCGCGATGAGCGCCTGCGCCGCGACCTGACCGCCGAAGACGCGCTGACGGTCGGTCTCGGGCTGCTGACCGCGGAACAGGTCGACGTCGATCTGCTCCAGCGACAGCAGCGCCACGAGCTCCTGGGCGGATCCGGCCACGCTTCTCTCCTAGCCCTCGTCCTGCTCGGGGGTCTCGTCGGGTCCGTTGAGGCCCGCGAGGAACTGCTCGAACTGCTGGCCGATCTCGTCGCCGGTCGGCAACGGCTGGTCGGGGGCCAGCAGGTTGCCCCCGGTGCTCTCAGCCCGTTCGAACGCGTCGTACTGCTGCTCGAGGGCGACCACCACGTCGGCGACCTCCTCGTTCGACGCGAGGTAGCGCGCGACCTCGGCCTCGCGGTCCTCGGCCTCGGCCCGCAGCCCCGAGAGGTCGATGGTCAGCCAGGCGGCGCGCTCGACGTGCTCGAGCAGCGCGATCGAGGCGGCCGGGTAGTCGAGCTGGGCGAGGTAGTGCGGCACGTGGGCGACGAAGCCCATCGCGTCGTGGCCCCACTCCCCCAGCCGGACCTCGAGCAGCGCCTGGGCGCTGGAGGGGATCCGCAGCTCGCCGCGCCACGGGCTGTCGCCCCCGAGCAGCCCGGGGTTGTTGGCGTGGTGGGTGATCGCGATCGGGCGGGTGTGCGGGACCGCCATCGGGACCGAGCCCATCGAGACCACGCGGGTCACGTCGAAGCGCTCGACGACCCGGCGCACCGCCCGGGCGAAGGCCTCCCAGCGGTTGTCGGGCTCCGGTCCCTGCAGCAGCAGGTACGGCGTCCCGCCGGTGTCGCGCGCCAGCCGCACCACCAGCCGCGGCGGCTCGTAGGCCTCGTAGTGGTCACGCACGAAGGACATCGGTGGCCGACGGGCCCGGTAGTCGTGGAGCTGGTCGACGTCGAAGGTGGCCACGACGCGGGCCTCGGAGAGGTCGGCGAGGTGCTGCGCCGCCCGCGCCGAGGCGTTGCCGGCGTCGAGGAAGCCATCGAGCGCCAGCACCATCGGCAGCCGTTCCACACCCTCGAGCTCGGGGACCTCGTCCACGATGTGCACCAGGGTCGGTTCGCTCGCCACGGGGAGAGCCTACGAGGCCGTGGGTGTCGCGACCGCCACCGGGCCGTCAGCGCGGGTGCTCGACCTCGACCGGGGTGACCCCGACGCGGGTCGAGACGTCCTCCACGATGCCGCGGGCCAGGCTCTGGGCGTCGAGCCCGAGCCGCTCGAGGATGACTGCGCGCTTGGCGTGGCCCAGGAACTCCTGCGGGATGCCGTGCAGCCGGAACGGCGTGGTGATCTGGGCGTCGTTGAGCTCCTGCAGCAGGGTCGCGCCGACGCCGCCGACGCGGCCGTTGTCCTCGAGGTGGACCACGAGGGCGTGGTCGCGGGCGAGGTCCAGGAGCGCGGGGTCGACGGGCTTGACCCAGCGGGGGTCGACGACGGTGACCCCGATCCCCTGGTCGACCAGTCGCTTCCCGACGTCGACCGCCGTGTGGGCCATCGCCCCGACCCCGACGAGCAGCACGTCCTTCGCGCCGTTCCGGGCGAGCACGTCGACGCCGCCGACCCGGTCGACCGCCTCGAGGTCCGGGGGCGGGGGGCCTTTGGGGAACCGCACCACGGTGGGGGCGTCGTCGACCTCGACGGCCTCCCCGAGCAGCTCCCGGAGCCGGGCACCGTCGCGGGGGGCGGCGAGCCGCAGCCCCGGCACCACCTGCAGCACCGACATGTCCCACATGCCGTTGTGGCTGGCACCGTCGTCGCCGGTGACCCCGGCCCGGTCCAGGACGAAGGTGACGCCGCACCGGTGAAGGGCGCAGTCCATCAGCACCTGGTCGAAGGCACGGTTGAGGAAGGTGGCGTAGACGGCGACGACCGGGTGGAGCCCTCCCATCGCGAGGCCCGCGGCGCTGGTGGCGGCGTGCTGCTCGGCGATGCCGACGTCGAAGGTGCGCTCGGGGAACCTCGCCTCGAACAGGTGCAGCCCGACCGGGTGCATCATCGCGGCGGTGATCGCGACGACGTCGGGGCGCCGCTCGCCGATCGCGACGATCTCCTCGGCGAACACGTCGGTCCAGATCCCCCCGGTGGGGTGCTCCTCGCCGGTCTCGATGTCGAAGGGTCGCGGCGCGTGGAACTGGTCGGCCTCGTGGCGCTCGGCCGCGTCGTAGCCGAAGCCCTTGCGGGTCAGCGTGTGCACGATCACCGGGCCGTTGAAGCGCTTGGCCTGTGCCAGCGCCTTCTCGACCGCCGCCTGGTCGTGTCCGTCGACCGGGCCGACGTACTTCAGGCCGAGGTCCTCGAACAGGCCCTGCGGCGCGAAGGCGTCCTTCATGCCCTTCTTCATCGCGTGCAGCACGTCGTACGCCGCGGGGCCGACGCCCTTGACGGCGTTGAGCCGGCGCTTGACCTGGTCGAGCAGCGGTTCGTAGCGCGGGTTGGTGCGCAGCGTGGTGAGCGCGGTGGCGAGGCCGCCGACGGTCGGGGTGTAGGAGCGGCCGTTGTCGTTGACGACGATGACCAGCCGGCTGCGCTGGGCGATCGCGATGTTGTTCAGCGCCTCCCAGGCCATGCCGCCGGTCAGCGCGCCGTCGCCGATGACGGCGACGACGTGGCGGTCCTCGCCGCGGATCGCGTAGGCCTTGGCGAGGCCGTCGGCGTAGGACAGCGCGGTGGAGGCGTGCGAGTTCTCGACGACGTCGTGCTCGGACTCCTCCTGGCTCGGGTACCCGGAGAGCCCGCCCTCCTGCCGCAGCCTCTCGAAGCCCGCGCGGCGCCCGGTCAGCAGCTTGTGGACGTAGGCCTGGTGGCCGGTGTCGAACACGACCCGGTCGCGCGGGGAGTCGAAGACCCGGTGGATGCCCAGCGTCAGCTCGACGACGCCGAGGTTGGGGCCGAGGTGGCCGCCGGTGCGCGAGCAGGTGCTGACGAGGAAGTCGCGGATCTCGCTCGCGAGGGTCGTCAGCTGGTCGGGCGTGAGGTCGCGCAGGTCACGCGGCGACGCGATCGAGTCCAGCAGTCCCATAGCGTTCAACCCTACAAGCGGGCGTCGCGATCACGGCTTTCGAGGAGCCCGCCCGACGACGCGACGCCGCTCACACCACGAGCCGGCGGTAGTGGTCGGAGTCGAGCAGCTGCGGCAGCAGCGCCGTCGCCGACGCGGTGAGGTCGAGGGCCCGCGCCGCGCCGGGCTCGACGAAGACGATCCGGCGACCCTCGTGACACTCGACGTCGTCGTCGCTCAGCTCGAGCCGCACGAGGTAGAGCGAGACCAGGTCGTCGGTCGCGGTGTGCTGGTGGAAGACCGTGAAGTCACCGACGTGCTCCAGCCCGTCGGCGAGCGCGAGCCCGGTCTCCTCCTCGAGCTCACGGTAGGCGGCGGCCTCGACCTGCTCCCCCGGCTCCACGTGGCCGCCGCAGAAGCCCCACTTCTCGGGGTCGAGGGCGGGGTGCTCGTCGCGCTCCTGGAGCAGCAGCCAGCCGCGGGCGTCCACCACCACGATGCTCGCGAAGCGGTTCATCCGGTGTACGGGACCTCGGCCCGCCAGTCCGCCTCGTCCTGGTGGGCGGCGGCGTGGATCGCCTCGGCCACGCGGTCGGGGGTGAAGGCACCCTCGCGCGACAGCGTGCCGCGGACGGTCACCGACACCGCGCGGATGCCGTGCTCCGCCAGCGCCGCGTCGATGCTGCGCACCAGGTTGCGCAGCCCGGCCTTCTGGACGCCGAGCGAGGCGGCCTCGTGGGACGGCTCGTCGGCGGCCATGCTCCCCGTGCAGGTGACCCTCGCTCCCGCCGCCATGTGCGGCCGCGCGGCCTGCAGGCTGCTCAGCAGCGCGCCGACGCCGAGGGTGACGTCCTCGAGCAGCTCGGGGACGGTCAGGGTCAGCGGGTCCTTCTGCCGGTAGGCGCTGGGGTTGAAGTGGAGGACGTCGATCCGTCCGAGGCGCTCGCCGAGCTCGCCGACCGCGGCCCGGGCCGCGGCGTCGTCGGTGATGTCGGCGACGACGTGGCCGACCGCGGCACCCGCCGCCTCGAGGTCGATCGTGAGCTCGCCGAGCTGTGCCTCGTCCACGCCGACGAGGCCGACGTCGTAGCCGTCCCGGGCGAAGACGCGCGCCACCGAGCCGCTCACACCCGGGCCGGCACCGACGATGACGATGACAGGTCTGCTCATGCGCCCGACGCTACTCCGCAGCGCCGGTCGACCGGGCTCACAGTCGTGCCACGAAGCGGCGGCCGCGCAGCGCCTCCTCGACCAGGCCGACCGCGCGGCGGGTCGCCAGCAGTCGGGCGTCCTCGAGCTGGAAGGTCTGCACGGCGGCCTCGACCACGGCGAGCTCGGCCACCTGGCCGAGATCGGCGCGGGCTTCGCTGAGCCCTCGTCGTACGGCGGCCTGGTTGGCCTCGACGTGGAGGACGGCGAACCGCGCGAGCACCACGACGTGGCGGCGCAGGCCGGAGTAGTGCCGGTAGTCGGGAGGGCACAGGTCGAGCAGCCAGGCCGCCGCGGTGACCTCCCAGCCGGGGGTGTCGGGCGGGCGCACCTCCCGCGGCCAACCGGGTGGGGCGACGGGACGGTCCATCGCGCCATCGTAGTCGAACACCCGTTCGAAGCGATCCACTATTCGGCCACCTTTGAGTGTCGGTGCTTCCCGGCGGGGGTCCGCCGGGACACGATGCACGGGTGACACCGGAGGTGGCGGCCGACCAGGAGCTGCCGCCCGACGCCAGCAGCGCCTCCCTGGCGAGGCGACTGGTGCGGCGGGCGATGGCGGCCATGGACAACGACGGCGCCGTCGACGCCGCACAGCTGGCCGTCAGCGAGATCGTCACCAACGCGCTCGTGCACGCCGCCCCGCCGTACCGGTTGCGGGTCCTGCTCGCCGACCAGGGGCTGAGGGTCGAGCTCCGGGACGGCAGCTCGCGACTGCCCCTCACGCGCGCCTTCGGCAACGCGGCCCCGACCGGCCGCGGTCTACGGCTGGTCGAGAGCCTGGTGTCGCGGTGGGGTGCCCACCCGGCCCCGCACGGGAAGGTCGTGTGGTTCGAGATCAGCGAGGCCGCGCTGATCGAGGAGCCGACCCCGGAGCCCGGCGGGGTGCCCGCGGACCACGAGGACCCCGCGGAGCCCGCCGCGCCGCTCGTGGTGGAGCTGCACCGGATGCCGATGCTGATGCACCAGGCCTGGCAGGAGCACGCCGCGGCGCTGCTGCGCGAGGTGATGCTGGTGCGGCTGGACGCCGAGCTCAGCGCCCTCGAGGAGCACGCGAGCGCCAGCGACGCGCTGGGGCTGATGCTCGACCAGGTGCCCGCCCCCGAGGTGGGGATCGAGCCCCACGAGCTGATGGCCCAGGCCACGGATCCCGGGGTCACCGTGCCACGGCTGCTGATCCAGGTGCCCTGGGCCTCGCTGCCGAGCTTCGCAGCCCTCGACGTGATGCTCGACGAGGCGCTCACCCTCGCCGAGGACGGCCAGCTGCTCTCGCCGCCGACGCAGCCGGAGATCCAGGCGATGCGGCTGTGGATCTGCCACCAGGTCCGCACCCAGGCCGGCGGCGGACGGGCGACCGCCTGGCCCTCGCTCGCGTCGGCGCTGCCGCCCGTGCACGGGCTGGCGGACCTCGCGTGGGACCCGGCCGAGGTCGACGACGCGACGACGGCGCTGGTCGCGGCCGACGACGCCAACCGGATCGTCGCGGTGAGCCGACCCGCACTGGATCTGCTGGGCTACGACGACCGCGCGCTGCTCGTCGGCCGTCGCCTGGTCTCCATCATCCCCGAGCGGTTCCACCAGGCCCACGTCGCCGGCTTCACGCTCCACCTCGTCAACGGTCGGGCCCCGCTGCTGGGCCGGAAGGTGCGGGTGCCGGCGCTGCACCGCTCCGGCCACGAGATCGAGGTCGGGCTGAGGATCGAGTCCAGGACCCTGCCCGAGGGGCGCTACCTGTTCACGGCCGAGCTGTCCGAGTGACCCGGCAGGGTCAGCCGGCCAGGAACGAGAACCGGACCTCGCGCCGGGCGTTGTCGACGTTGAGGTCGACGAGGCACACGCTCTGCCAGGTGCCGAGCGCGAGCCGGCCGTCGAGCACCGGCACCGAGGCGTACGGCGGCACCAGCGCCGGCATCACGTGGCTGCGGCCGTGGCCCGGGGTGCCGTGGCGGTGGCGCCACCGGTCGTCGGCGGGCAGCAGGTCACCCAGCGCGGCGAGCAGGTCGTCGTCGGAGCCGGCGCCGGTCTCCAGCACCGCCAGCCCGGCGGTGGCGTGCGGGACGAACAGGTGGAGCAGGCCGTCCCCGCGCCCCTCGACGTAGGCCGCACAGTCGGCGGTCAGGTCCAGGACGCGCTCGACGTCGCCGGTGCGATAGCTGCGGGTCTCGGAGTCCATGGCAGCGATGCTGCCACGTCTGCTTGGGTGACCTGGTGGACGTGACCTCACCGGGCTTCCGGACCGAGCTGGTGCTGCTGGAGCGCTCGGGGTCGGAGGTGACCGACCGCGGGACGCACGTCGTGGTGCGGACGCCGACCAACCCGACGTTCTTCTGGGGCAACTTCCTGCTGCTCCCGAGCGCACCGGCGGCCGGGGAGGTCGAGGGATGGGTGGCGGAGCACCGCCGCGAGCTCGGCGCCTCCCACGTCACCCTGGGCATCGACCGCACCGACCTGTCCGACCTCGATCCGCTGCGGACAGCGGGGCTGCGCGTCGATCCGGTCCAGAACATGGTCGCCGGGGTGGTGCGACCGCCGCCGCACCCGGCGAGCGACGCCGTGGTCCGGCGTCTTGCCGGCGACGACTGGTCCCAGCTGGTCGACCTCACGCTCTCCGGGGAGGAGGACCCGCACCTCACCCGCGACTTCGTCGAGCGCAGGAACGACGCCTACCGGGTCCTGGTCGAGGCAGGGCACGGTCACTGGTGGGGTGCGTTCCTCGACGGCGACCTCGCCGCCGGGCTGGGGATCTTCCGCGCCGGACCCGACCTGGCCCGCTACCAGTCGGTGAAGACCCATCCCGACGCCCGGCGGCGGGGGCTCTGCGGCACCCTGGTCCACCGGGCAGGCGTCGATGCCCTGGCCACCCTCGACGCGACCACGCTGGTGATGTGCGCCGACCCGGACTACTCCGCGATCCGGGTCTACCGGTCGGTGGGCTTCTCCGACGCCGGCTGCCACGTCGAGGCGACCCTGCTCCCCCCGAGCAGCTGAGCGGCGCGGGTCACTCCCCCAGCGCCGCCTCGACCCGTTCGACCTTGGCGGTGAGCTGACCCTCGTAGCCCGGGCGGATGTCGGCCTTGAGGACCAGGCTCACCCGCGGCGAGGCCTCGGCGACCGCCTCGACGGCGGCCTTCACGACCGCCATCACCTCGTCCCACTCGCCCTCCAGCTCGGTGAACATCGAGCTGGTGCGGTTCGGAAGACCTGACTCCCGGACGACCCGGATGGCCGAGGCCACCGCCTCCGACACCGAGCCGTCCTCACCGGCGACGGCCGGTGCGACAGAGAACGCTACGAGCACGGGAACTCCCCTTCGTCGTCATCGTGAGACGCCCCGCATCTGGCGGATGCACCGGCGACAGTCGTACCACGCGCTGGTGCCGGGCCGGGCTGTCGGAGCACGGCTCTAGGGTCTTCCGCGAACTGATCCAGACTCTCTCGGAAGCGAGCTCTCACCCATGACAGCACCCCAGCACGGCGGGGCCGTCGCCCTGTTCATCCAGCACCGGGCGCTCCCCGGCCGGCGCGAGGAGCTCGCGGAGGTCTGGAGCCGGCACATGCCCTCGGCCGTCCAGGGCAACGACGGCCACGCCGACTACCACTACTGCTTCGACGCCCAGGACGAGGACGCGATCGTCGTCTTCCAGCAGTACGTCGACGCAGCGGCCGCCGCAGCCTTCCTGCAGCACCCCTCCTACGAGCGGTACCTCGCCGAGTCGGAGCACCTGCTGGCCGGACCGCCGACCGTCACCACCGCCGTCCCGCACTGGTCGAGGACGCCTGCTCACTGACGCCGGGTCCAGCGCTCAAGCCCCGGACCCGGCGTCGTGGCCGTCGAGGTAGGCCGCGACGAGGCCGCCGAGGCTGGGCAGGTGGTAGCCGCCCTCCTGGACCAGCACCGAGGGGAGCCCGAGGCTGCCGAGCAGACGGCCGGCCGCGTGGTAGCCGTCTGCGGTGACCTGCAGCGGCGACTCCGGGTCGTCGGCGGCGGCGTCGACCCCGAGGGAGACGACCAGCGCGTCGCAGCCGGCGTCGGCCACCCAGCCGGCGAGGTCCTCGACCCCGGCCAGCCAGGCGGCGTCCCCCGCACCCTCGGGGAGCGGCAGGTTGCGGGTCGCTCCCTCACCGTCGCCCGCACCGGTCTCGTCGGCGTGGCCGAGCACGTGCGGGAACCAGCCGGCGGCCGGGTCGACGTGGAGCGAGCCGTAGCGGACGTCACCGCGCTCCCAGAAGATCACCTGCGTGCCGTTGCCGTGGTGGGCGTCGACGTCGATCACCGCCACCCGCTGCCGCCCCGCGTCCCGCAACGCCTGAGCGGCGAGTGCGGCGTTGTTGAGGTAGCAGGAGCCGCCGTAGCCGGCCGGGGTGGCGTGGTGACCCGGGGGCCGGGCCAGGGCGTACGCCGAGGCGGCGCCCCCCGCGACCAGTCCGGCTGCGGTCAGCGCGCAGTCGGCGGCCGCCAGGGCCGCCTCCCAGGTACCGGGCCCGACGAGGGTCATCGTGTCGTAGCAGAACTGACCGGTCAGGCCGTGGAGCGCCGCCGGCAGCCGCACCGGCAGACCGCCGGTCAGGGCCGGGGTGGGGAAGACGTAGGGCACGACCCGCTCCTGGCCGACCGCGTCGGCGTACCCAGCGGCCGACCAGCGGTCCGCGGCCGTGGCGAGGAACTCGACGAGGGCCGGCGTGTGCACGGCATGGAGGGCGTCGCGGCCGTGGGGCGCCGCGTCCACGAGCTCCCGGCCCCCCAGCGCGGCCAGGATCGCGTCGACCCGCTCGGCGACCTCGACCGCCGGCGTCGCGACGCCCAGCCAGACCTCGTGGCGCGGGTCGTGGCGGCGGGTGTCGGGCGACCAGACGACGGGGGTGGCGGGCACGGCGCCAGCATCCCACCGCACCAGGCCTCCCGTCCGGCAGGATGCAGGGCATGCCCCGCGCCCGCGACCTCGGTGTCGTCCTCGGCACCCTGCCCACCGGTCCGACCAACTCCGTGCTCGACGTCGCCGGCGTCGGCCTCGGCCACGCCACCGTCCATCGTGACGAGCCCGCACCCCCGCAGGGCCGCGGCGTCGCGCGGACGGGCGTGACGACGCTGCTGCTCGCCGAGGACGCCTACCACCGTCCGCTGCCAGCGGGGGGCGCCGTGCTCAACGGGGCCGGCGAGTGCACCGGCTTCCTCGCCGCCGGCGAGTGGGGTGCGACCGAGACGCCGGTCTACCTCACCTCGACGATGCAGCTCGGCCGGGTCTACGACGCGGCGTGCGAGATCGCCCTCGAGCAGCACCCCGAGGTGGCCGAGGACGTCGTGATCCCGGTGGTGGCCGAGTGTGACGACTCCTGGCTCAACGACTGCCGGCGGATGCAGGTCACCGGCGAGGACGTGCGGGCGTCGTACGCCGCGGCGCTGGCCTCGCGCGGCGCCACCCAGCCGCCGCCGGAAGGTGCCGTGGGCGCCGGGACGGGGATGTCGTGCTTCGACTTCAAGGGCGGGATCGGCACCGCGTCCCGGGTGACGTCCTCCGGCCACACCGTCGCGGTGCTGCTGCTGACGAACTTCGGGGTGCGCGAGGAGTGCGTGGTCGCGGGCGTCCCGGTCGGGCGGCTGCTCGGGCCCGCGACCACCGGTCCGAACGCCCCCGCGGGGTCGTGCATCGGCGTCGTGGTCACCGACGCCCCGGTCGACGGCGCCGCCTGCCAGCGGCTGGCGCGGCGGATCGGCCTCGGCCTGGCCCGGACCGGCTCGGTCGCCCACCACGGCAGCGGCGAGATCTTCGTGGCGTTCGGCACCGGGATGCGGCTGGACCGCGACGGCCGCCACGACCGCACCGACCTGGTCACGGGTCGGGCGCTCGACCCGCTGTTCGCGGCGACCGTCGAGGCTGCGGAGGAGGCGGTCCTCAACTCGATGTTCGCGGCGCCGAGCGCGCGCGGGCGCGACGGTCACACCAGCGAATCGCTCCACTCCCCCGAGGTCCTCGCGCTGCTGGGCGGTGCCCGGTGACCGGGGGCGTGCACGAGGTCCGGATCCCCGCCGACGGCGTGGAGCTGGCGGCGACGCTGTACCTCCCCGATGCCGCTGCCGGGCCGCAGCCCTGCCTGCTGGAGGCGCTGCCCTACCGCAAGGACGACCTGACCTCGTCCTACGACGAGAGCTACCGGGGGCTGCGCGACCGGCACGGGTACGCCGTGTGCCGGGTCGACGTGCGCGGGACGGGGTCCTCGCCCGGTGACGCCACCGACGAGTACCCGCCCGAGGAGCAGCGCGACCTCGCGGCGGTGATCGCGTGGCTGGCCGCGCAGGAGTGGTGCGACGGCAGCGTCGGCATGTTCGGGACCTCCTACTCGGGCTTCAACTCCCTGCAGCTCGCGTGCGAGCGACCGCCGGCGCTGCAGGCGGTCTGCGCGATCTACGCCACCGACGACCGGTGGACCGACGACGTGCACTGGCGGGGCGGGGCGCTGCGGTTCGTCGACCTCGTCGACTACTGCCACTACATGACGGCCATGAACCTGCTGCCGCCCGTGCCCGCGGTGTGGGGTCCCGGGTGGGAGGAGGAGTGGGTCCGGCGGCTCGCCGAGCCGCAGCCGTGGCTGTTCCGCTGGCTGGAGGAGTCGGTGCACGGCGACTACTGGAACCACGGGTCGGTGCGGCTCGACGGGACCACGCGCGGCTACGACCGGATCGGGTGCCCCGTGATGATCGTGGCCGGCTGGGCCGACGGCTACCGCAACAACTCCTTCCGGACCGTGGCCGAGCTGGCCCGCTCCGGCGTACCGCACCGGCTGCTGGCCGGGCCGTGGGCCCACGCCGACGCCACCACGGCGATGCCCGGGCCGCGGATCGACCTCGAGACCGAGCTGGCGGACTGGTTCGACACCCACCTGCGGGGGCGCGGCACCCACGAGGACCGGTGCGAGGTGTTCGTGCGGTCCTCGACCCGGCCCGAGCCCGACCTCGACCTGCACGAGGGGTGGTGGGTGAGGCTCCCGAGCGTGCCACCGACGACGCCCGTGGTGCTCCCCCTGGCCGGCACGCGGTCGCTGGCGGTCGACCCGTCCGTGGGGACGACGGCCTGGATCGACTGCGCCGGCCACCAGCCCTGGGGCCTCTCGGGCGACCAGCGGACCGACGACGTGCGGTCGCTGGTGTGGGACGACGAGCCGCCCGCGGCCCCCGTGGTCGGCCACCCGGTGGTGCGGCTGCGGGTGTCGGCCTCGGCGCCCGCGGCGTCGCTGTCGGTGAAGCTGTGCGACGTCTTCCCCGACGGCACCTCCGCACTGGTGACGCGAGGCTCGCTGGACCTGGCGTTCCGGTCCTCCCTCCACGGCGCCCCGGCCGCGCTCGAGCCCGGGGTCGAGTACGACGTGGAGGTGCCGCTGGACGCGTGCGCCTATGCGTGGGCGCCGGGCCAGCGGATGCGGCTCTCGGTCGCCGGCGCGGACTGGCCCAACACCGTCGCGCCCCCGGCACCCGTCACCATCACCGTCCACGGCGGTGAGCTGGTGCTGCCCCAGCTGGAGGGTGCCTGGCCGACCCCCGACCTCCCGCCGGGTGCCGCCTCCTCCTCGGAGTCGACCGAGGGCGTCGGCTGGACGGTGACCGACGACGTGCTGCGGCGTACGACGACCGCCCGGACGTTCTCGGAGTCGCGCTACGCCGCGCCGTACGACGGGGAGGTGCTGGAGCGCTACGCCGGCGCGGTGTCGGTCGACCGGCGCAGCTTCGTCCAGACCGCGCAGGCCGAGACCACGCTCCGACTGGCATGGCCGGAGGCGACCTGCGAGGTGGTCGCGACCCTCGACCTCCGCGTCCACCGCAGCGGCGTGACGGCGGTGGTGAAGACCGAGGCGACGCGGGACGGCGACGTGGTGCACCGGTGGCGGGAGGAGCGGCGCTTCCCCCGTCAGCCGGCGAGCACGTAGTCGATGGTGATCGGACGCATCGTGTGGATGCGGACGATCGGTGGGGCGTGGGAGCGGTAGCGGTGGCCGGCGGGCATCGTGGTCTCGATCTCGTGGCCGTCGACGTCGGTGACGGGTGAGGCCCGCCAGCCGGGGGCCTGCTTGGCGTGGTTGCAGGCCTCGCACGTGCCCTGGCCGTTGCCGGCACTGGTCGCACCACCGGTGGCCGCATCCTCGGCGTGGTCTCCGTGCCGGACCGGGGCGTTGCACCACGGGGTGCGGCAGACCTGGTCACGCAGCCTGATGAATCGTGCCAGCGAGCCTCGGAACAGCCGGGCGCGCGAGTCCATGGCGACCAGCTCGCCGGTGGTGGGGCTGGTGTAGAGCCGGCGCAACCACACCCGCTCGTCACGGCTGCAGGCGTCGACGACCAGCTCGCGGGCGAGCTCGGCCGGGATCGGCCCGAAACCCTCGAGGTGGGCGGGCTCGTCGCTGTCGCCGAAGAGCGAGGCGTCGGTCATGACCAGTCCGATCTCGAGACCGGCAGCCGGAGCGTCGACGTCGGGGCCGTGCCCGGCGTACGACCCCACCGCCGCGACCAAGGTGTCTGCCATCAGCTGGCCGCGCGAGCGCGTGTCGCCGGCGGCCCGGGCCCGGTCGGCGATGCGGCCGAGCACGGCGTGGACCGCGACGCCGTCCTTGACGGGCAGCAGCGCGCTGAGCCGGGTCATCGTGTCGGGCGCGGGACGCAGCGTGACGGTGCGGTCGGTCTCGGCGCGACGACGTCGCTCGACGACGGACGCGGGGTCGAGCCGCGCGGCCATCGCCTGGCAGGCACCGACGACCTGGCGCACGCCCATCGCCTCGACGGCCTCGGGATCACCGGCCACGTCGGCGTCGACCGCGAGCCGGTCCTCGCGGGACAGGCAGGCGGTCTCGCGCGCGATCAGGGTCGCCGTCCACTCCGTGATCCGACCGGTGCGCCACGCGCGCCAGGTGTGGGGCAGCTCGGCGGCGACGACACGGGCGAGCGAGAGGTGGCGCTGACCGCGGAACGGCGACTCGCGGCGCGCCCAGGCCACCTGCGACGCCACTCCTCTCCCCTGACGTGCGCTGGGCTCGCCCACCGCCTCGTGGTGCGCGCGGACCGACGCGTCGAGCTCGGCAGACAGCGCGGCCTGCGCCGCGCTCACGGTGCAGGCCAGCTGCTCGAGCGCCCGGATCTGGTCGATCCTCGCGGAGTCGTCGAGCCCACTCGGCGCGCTCAGCGCCGTCGACAGCGCCTGCTGCCACCGCGTGACCTCGACTCCCGCACCCTCGAACATGTGTTCGATTCTAGGGGAGGGTACTGACACCCCGTCCCGGTGGTTGAGGTGCGACGGCCGCCCCGCGACCTGAGCCGCCGGGATGGAGAAGGGGACCGGCGGTTTCGAGGCTCGCTCCGCTCGCACCTCAACCACCGGACCAGGCGCTCCGCTCGCACCTCAACCACCGGACCAGGCGCTCCGCTCGCACCTCAACCACCGGCCAGGCGCTCGACCACCCCGGAGCCTCGACCACCGGACCTCGACCACCGGGGCCCGGCGGTCCTCACACGGTGAGGCCGCCGGCGGCGTAGGCCGAGCGCACCAGGTCCACGAAGGCGGCGACGGCGTCCTCGTTGGGGGCGAAGGGGCCGGGGGCGAAGTGGGGCGAGGCCAGGCCGCGCTGCACGGACTCGCAGGCGGCCCAGTCCTGGCGGTTGGTGAGGTCCCAGAACTCCACGGCGTAGGCGGGGTCCGGGACCGACCCGTCGGGGGCGGGCTGGAGGTACCAGGAGCACTCGATCCAGGTCCGCCCCGGCGCGAGCGGCACCAGCCGGTGGGTCATGACGTAGTCGGGGTGGGCCGAGACCAGCAGGTTGGGCAGCAGGTGGACGTACTCGACCCGGTCGGCGGGGACGCCGGGGATCGGATGGCCGCCGGACTCGCCGGTGAGCGACATCGTGGCCAGGCCGTCGCGCAGGTCCATCGAGCCGCCGACCCACGCCCCCGGCAGGTCGTAGTTGTCGCCGGACGTCGGCGGGCTGACCTGGCACAGCTCGGGGTGGATCAGCGGGCAGTGGTAGCACTCGTGGTAGTTCTCGGCGATCACCTTCCAGTTCGCCGCGACCTCGTAGGTGTGCCGCTCGGCCAGCGCCAGCGAGGCGACGTCGTAGGCCGAGACGATCGGGCCGAGCCCGCCCAGGTGGTCGGCGAACGCCGGCACGTCGGCGTCCCCGACAGGCGCGCGGGCGTGGCCGAACACCCAGCCCTCCCAGACCTCGACCGGCAGCTCGACGAGGTGGTGCCCGGCGGGGTCGAAGTCGTCGGACTCACGGAACCCGGGAGCCGCCTGCAACGAGCCGTCGAACCGGTACGTCCACGCGTGGTAGGGGCACAGCACCGACGACCGGGGCGAGGACTCCCCCTCCAGCAGCAGCTCGTGACCACGGTGCCGACAGGTGTTGGCGAAGGACCGCACCACCGAGCCGTCGCGCACCAGCAGCACCGGCACGTCCCCGACCACGACCGCGCGCTGCGTGACCTCCTCGGGCAGCAGCTCGACCACCCGACCCAGGCAGGTCCAGCCGCCAGCGAAGAGCTGACGCTGCTCCCAGGCCAGCACCTCCGGCGAGGTGTACGCCGCCGCCGGCATCATCCGGGTCACGTCCGCGATCCTCGCGCTGCGGCGAGGTGGCACGCCACCCCGTGGCGCGGCCGGGTCGGCGGGCAGCACCGCCAGCGGTGTGCCCCGACAGTCCCCGGCCACGCCCGCGGCCTCCGCCGACCCGTCGACCAGGGCCGGGCAGCGCGGGTGGAACCGGCAGCCGGCCGGGATCCTCGTCGGGTCGGGGATCTCACCCGCCAGCACGACCTGCTCGAGCTGCTCGGTCTCGGGGACGACCGACAGCAGCGCCTGCGTGTAGGGGTGCTGGGGTCGGGCGAGCACCTCCTCGGTGGGACCGGACTCCACGACGCGGCCGAGGTACATCACCACCACCCGGTCGGCGATGTTCCACGCCAGCCCGAGGTCGTGGGTGACCACGAGGACCCCCAGCCCCAGCTCCTGGCGGAGCCGGAGCAGCAGCGCGAGGATCTCGCCGCGGATCGAGGCGTCCAGCGACGACACCGGCTCGTCGGCCACCAGCAGGTCGGGACCCATCGCGAGCGCCCCCGCGATCAGCACCCGCTGCCGCTGCCCGCCGGACAGCTCGTGGGGATAGCGCAGGAACAGTGCCTCGGGCGGCCGCAGCCCTGCGGAGGAGAGGGCGGCGGCGACCAGCTCGGTCTCGGGGCGGCCCTGCGGGTCGTCCTCGACGAGCCCGTGGATCCGCAGCCCCTCCGCGACCGACTCGTAGACGGTGTGGCGCGGGTTGAGCGCCCCCGCGGGGTCCTGGAGCACCAGCTGCACCCGGCGCCGCAGCGCCCGCAGCCCGCGCCCGGAGTAGTCCAGCGGGTCGTCGCCGAAGCGCACCTCGCCCGCTGCCGGCCGCTCCAGCCCGAGCAGGGTCCGGGCGAGGGTCGTCTTCCCCGACCCCGACTCCCCCACCAGCGCCACGACCTCGCCCGGGGAGAGCTGCAGGTCGGCTCCGTCCAGCGCCCGCGCCACGGCACCGCCGCGGGTCGCGAACTCCACGCGGACCCCGTCGGCGACGAGCAGCTCGCCGGTCACGGCTGGCCCACCCGGATGCAGGCCGCCGTCCGGCCGGCGCCGTGCTCGACCAGTGGCGGCTCGGCGGCGGTGCACTCCTCGATCCGCCGGGAGCAGCGAGGAGCGAAGGAGCACCCCGGTGGCAGCGAGCGCAGGTCGGGCGGGTCGCCGCCCAGACCTGCCGGGGCGTAGCGGGCCGCCGGGTCGCCGATCCGCGGGAAGGCGGCGGAGAGCGCGGCGGCGTACGGGTGGAGCGGTCGGGTGAAGATCTGGTCGGCGGCGCCGGTCTCGACCACGCGGCCGGCGTACATCACGGCGATCCGGTCGCACAGGTCGGCCAGCACCGACAGGTCGTGGCTGATGAACAGCATCCCCACCCCCAGCTCGGAGACCAGCCCGGCGAGCACCTCCAGCACCTGGCTCTGCACCATCACGTCCAGCGCGGTCGTCGGCTCGTCGGCGATCACCAGCTCCGGCCGGCACGCCAGCGCCATCGCGATCATCACCCGCTGCCGCTGCCCGCCCGAGAGCTGGTGGGGGTACGCCGCGGCACGCGCGGCCGGCAGACCCACCTGCTCGAGCAGCTCACCGACGCGCTTCTCGACCTCGGCGTCGCCGATGCCGGGCTCGTGCAGCACGATCGGCTCCGCGATCTGGCGACCCACCCGGTGCACCGGGTTGAGCGAGTGCAGCGCCCCCTGGAACACGATCGAGGCCCCGGCCCAGCGCACCGCCCGCAGGTCACCCCACGCCATCGTCAGCACGTCCTCGCCCCGGACCAGCACCCGGCCCTCGACGCGCGCCGAGGGCGGCTGCAGCCGCAGCACCGTCGAGGCCAGCGTCGACTTGCCGCAGCCGGACTCCCCCGCGACACCGACGATCTCGCCGCGGTCGACGGTCAGGTCGACGCCGCGCACCGCGGGCACCTCGCCCTCCCGGGTGCGGTAGGTCACCGACAGCCCCTCGATGGCCAGCAGCGGTCCGGTCGCGACCGTCATCGGCGTCCTCTCAGTCGGGGGTCGAGCACGTCCTCGAGCGCCTGCCCGACGAGGTTGAAGCTGAGCACCACCAGCACGACGCACACGCCCGGCGGCACGATGAACCACCACGACCCGGTCGTGATCGCGCCGACGCCGTAGGCGTCGTCGAGCATCGAGCCCCACGAGATCCGGGTCGGGTCGCCGAGGCCGAGGAAGCTCAGCGTCGTCTCCGAGAGGATCGCCACGGTCACGGTGAGCGTGGTGTTGGCGAAGACCATCGGCATCACGTTGGGCAGGATGTGACGTCGGATCTGGTGCCACCGGCCACCGCCCAGCGCCCGGGCCCGCTCGAGATAGGCGCGCTCCTTGATCGACAGCGTCTGGCTGCGGATCAGCAGCGCCGTCGCCGGCCAGGAGGTCACGCCGATCACGAACGCGATCGTCAGCAGCGAGGGCCCGAGCACGGTGGCCAGCACGATCGCCAGCGGCAGGAACGGGATCACCAGGAACCACTCGGTGAGCCGGAACAGCACGGCCCCGGTGACGCCGCCGAAGTAGCCGGCCAGCAGCCCCACGAGCGTGCCGATGACCACCGAGATCACGGTCGCCAGCAGGCCCACCAGCAGCGAGACCCGGGTGCCCCAGATCAGCAGCGTCAGCACCGAGCGACCCTTGTCGTCGGTGCCGAGCCAGAACTCGCCCGAGGGGGACTCCAGCACGCCCCCGGTGGCCCGGGTGACCTCCAGTCCCTCGGCGCCGGCGATCAACGGTGCCGCGACGGCGAGCACCACGAAACCGGCCAGCACCACCAGCCCGGCCATCCCTGCCCGGTGGGCGCGGAACTGCCGCCAGCCGTCCCGTCGGGCCGTGCGCCGGCGCTGCCGCCCGAGCTGCCGGGCGGTGGGCCGACTGGTCGACGCCGTGGTCGGCCCCGTGCTCTGCGGGGCGCTCACGTGCGCACCCGGGGGTCGAGCACGCCGTAGAGCAGGTTGGCGAGCAGGTTGGCGATGATCACGGCCGCGCTCGCGACCAGGAAGGTCCCCTGGAGCACGGGGTAGTCCGGGACCTCCAGGGCCTCGGTCGCCAACAGCCCCAGACCCGGGATCGAGAACACCGTCTCGACGGTGAAGGCACCGGTCACCACGAAGCCGAAGTTGAGGGCGATCACCGTCGTCGTCGGCAGCAGCGCGTTGCGGACCGCGTGCCGGTTGCGCACCTGCACGTCCCTGAGTCCCTTGGCCCGTGCGGTCGTGAGGTAGTCCTCACCGATCTCGTCGAGCAGCGAGGAACGCATGATCAGCGCGTAGTCGGCGAGATAGGCCAGGGTCAGGGTGAGCACCGGCAGCGCCAGGTGCCAGCTGACGTCGAACACCCCGGCCAGCGACGTGGCATCGACGTCCGGCGAGGAGAGCCCACCGGTGGGGAACAACCCGGGCACCGGCCCCAGCCCGACGGACAGGGTCGCGATCAGCAGCAGGCCGAGCCACCACTCGGGCATCGAGTAGAGCGTCAGCGAGGCGCCGCTGGAGAACCGGTCGAAGCGGCCGCCCCGGTTCCACGCCCCCACCACGCCGATCCAGACCCCGATCAGGGTCGCGAACAGGATCGACGTCCCGACCAGCAGCAGGGTCGGCCAGATCCGGTCCACGATCAGGTCCGTGACCGGGATCCGGTAGCGCAGCGAGATCCCCAGGTCGCCGGTCAGCGTGCTCTGCACGAAGGTCACGAACTGCTGGGGCAGCGGCTGGTCCAGCCCGTAGGCCTCGTTGAACGCCGCGAGGTCCTCCGGACTGTCCATCCGGCCGCGACCGAGGTTGCGGCCGGGGTCACCGGGCAGCACCCGGAACAGGAAGAAGTTGACGACGAGGACGAAACCGAGGCTCCCGAGCGCCCCCACGGACTTGCCCAGGGCGTAGCGGCCGAAGCCGCGCCGCCCCCCACCCGGCGCGGCGGCGCCGTCCGGCGCCACCGCCTCGGTGAGCGTGGTGACGCTCACTCGCGGTCCGCCACGGTCCCGCGACGGCGCATCGCCACGACCCCGCCGACCCCGAGCAGGAGCAGCAGCACCACGCCGCCGCCCACGATCACGCCGGTGCCCAGGCTGCCGTCGGCACCCGGGCCCGACGCCTGGGTGAGCCCCTCCTCGCCGGCGCACGCGTCGGCCTCCGAGGCGGGTCGCATGTTCACGTAGTTGTGCACGCCGTACTGGATCAGGAACACCCCGCCGGGGTCGGGCTGCGGCTGCATGCAGGCGAACCGGTCGCTCCGCCAGGCCTCACCGACGCTGCTGTAGGCGGTGACGAGGTACGGGGCGTCGTAGTAGAGCATCTCCTGCATCCGCTGGACCTGCTCCTCGCGTGCCGCCTGGTCCTGCTCGGTCTGCTGCTGGTCGAAGAGCGTGTCGTACTCCTCGTTGCAGTACCAGGAGTCCGACCAGCCGCCCAGCTGGTCGCAGGTCATGTAGGAGAGCATCGAGGTGGGGTCGGGTTCGACGTACCAGCCCCACTCGAAGACGTCGAACTCGCCGTCGAGGATCACCTTGGTGAGGTTGTTGGACTCCAGCGAACGCACCTCGGCGTCGATGTCGAGCTGGGCGAGCCACTCCTGGAAGAACTCCATCACCGCCAGCGAGGTCTCGGAGTCGCTGCGCGCGAAGAGCCGCAGCGTGCCGATCGGCTCGCCGTCGGGCAGCGTCCGGAACCCGTCGGCACCGACGGTGTAGCCCGCCTCGTCGAGCAGCTGCGCGGCCTTCTCGAGGTCGAACGCGGGGGCGTCCTCGGCGGGCGGCTCCCACCGGTAGCCGGCGTAGGCAGGCGGGATGATCGTCGAGCCCGGCTGGCCGCCGCCCTGGTAGGCCTTCTCGATGATCTGCTCGCGGTCGATCGCGAAGTTGAGTGCCCAGCGGAACGCCGGGTCCAGCACCGCCGGGTTGGGGTCGCCCATCGGCTCGCCGGTCTTGAGGTCGACCGAACCGGCGTTGAAGGCGATCTCGTCGAAGCCCGGCGAGTCGCCGTTCTGGGCCGAGATCCCGTCGCGGCCCTGCAGCGACTGGACCTGCAGCGCCGTGATCCCCTCGACGAAGTCGACCTCGCCCTTGATCAACGCCTGGATCGCGGCGTCGTCGGACTTGAAGACCCGGAAGACCGCGCGGTCGATGTGGGGCGCGCCGTCCCAGTAGTCGGGGTTGGCCTCGAACTGGTAGGTCGAGCCGCCGGCCGTGCCCTCGACCAGCCGGAACGCCCCGGACCCGACGACCGGCTCGCCGCCGGTCGGCTCGTTGGCGAAGCCTTTGACCTCCTCCTCGGAGACGTCGGACCACACGTGCTCGGGGATGACCGGGATCGGCAGCAGCGGCATCGAGGAGCTCGGCGTCTCCAGCTCCAGCACCACCGTGGTGTCGTCGGGCGCGTCGACCGAGCTGACGCCCTTCAGGTAGGAGCCCCAGGTCGACCGCTCCGGTCCGCCGTCGAGGATCCGGCCGTAGGTGTAGACGACGTCCTGGGCGGTCAGCGGCTCACCGTCGGACCAGGTCACGTCGTCGCGCATCGTGAAGGTCCAGGTCAGGCCGTCCTCGCTGCCCTCCCACTCGCTGGCCAGCTGCGGATCCGGCTGCAGGTCGGTCATCGTGTAGCCGGTGAGCGAGTCGTACATCAGCGACCACATCTCGAAGGACTCCGCCTCGATGCCGAGGAAGGGGTTGAAGGAGTCGACCTCGTTGAGGTAGGCCACCGTGAAGGTGACCGGCTCGTCCTCAGCGGCCGCCTGGGCGGGTGCGAGGCCGAGCCCCGGCGCGAGACTCGCCAGCAGCACCGCGGCCACCGCGAGCAGCCGGACGGCGCTACGTTGTGCCCCGTGACCGAGCACCCGTCCGCGCCGCCGAAGGCCCCCGAGCAGCCCCACGACCACACCGAGCACGGCGTCACCCGCCACGACCCGTGGTTCTGGATGCATGAGGCCGAGGCGCCGGCGGTGCGGGACCACCTGCGCGCCGAGCGGGCCTGGTACGACGCTGCGGTTGCTCATCTGCACTCCCTGGTCGCGGACCTGAGGTCCGAGATGGTCGACCGCCTCCCGGCGACCGAGATCTCCCCCGCGTGGTATCGATGGCGCTTTTCCTACTACACCGAGACACCCTCCGGAAAGGATTATCCGCGGATCTGCCGAAAAATTCGTCACAATTCGGCCACCAACGCCACGGATTCTGTTTCCGTCACGCAGCAAGACAACGATTTCAGTGACGTTACGGAGGTGCTGCTCGACGTCGCCGAGGTGGCGGCCGGGCACGACCACCTCGAGCTCGGGCTGACCCTGGTCAGCCCCGACGAGCAACTGCTCGCCTGGTCGGTCGACACCGACGGGGACGAGGTCTACGTGCTGCGCTTCCGCGACCTGCGCACCGGCGAGGACCTCCCCGACGAGGTGCCCCGGACCTACTACGGCGCTGCCTGGTCGGCGGACTCACGGTGGTTCTTCTACACCGTCCACGACCAGGCCTACCGGCCGTTCCAGGTGTGGCGGCACCGGGTCGGCACCGACGTCGCCGAGGACGTGCTGGTGCAGGAGGAGCCCGACGAGCGGTTCGAGCTGCGGCTGCGCGCCACCCGCTCGGGGGACTGGGTCGTGATCTGGGCGGAGAGCAACACGACCGCCGAGACCTGGCTCGTCGACGCCCACGACCCCGAGGCGGCGCCGCGGCGGGCCGGCGGCCGGCGCGACGGTGTCCGTTACCGGGTCGACCACCGGCGCCACCCGGACGGCGAGGACCTGCTGGTCGTCGTCTCCGACCGGGTCGAGGGCCGGCTGATGACCTGCCCCGTACCCGGCCCCGAGGGACTCGACCACACCGCGTGGACCGAGGCCCGTCCCGAGGACCCGGCCGTCCACCTCGAGCGCGCCGACGCGTTCGGCGGCGGCGTCGTGCTCTCCGAGCGCACGGGCGGGAGCCACCGGGTGCTGCTGCTCCCCCACGACGACCTCGACGGCCCCGGCCTCCCGGTCGCCACCGAGCTCCCCGGCGGCGGCGTGCACCTCGCGACCACCACCGAGTACGACGTCGACCGCGTGCTCGTCGAGGACGAGTCGTGGCTGGCACCCCCGGTCTGGAGCGAGGTCGCGCTCGCCACCGGCGAGCGCCGGGAGGTGCTGCGGCGCGAGGCCCCGACCCACGACCCCTCGGCGTACGTCGTGGAGCGGCGCTCGTTCCCGTCGGTCGACGGCACCCCGGTGCCCGCCACGCTGATGCGGCACCGCGACACCCCGCTCGACGGCACGGCGCCGGCGGTCCTCTACGGCTACGGCGCCTACGGCTACACCTTCGAGCCGGAGTGGGACCCCGCCCTCCCCTCGCTGCTGGACCGCGGCGTGGTCTGGGTGCACTGCCACGTCCGCGGGGGCAGCGAGGGCGGCCGCGGCTGGTACCTCGACGGCAAGCTGGCCCACAAGCAGCACACCTTCGACGACCACGTGGCGGTCGCCGACGGCCTGGCCGCCGCCGGGCTGGTCGACCCCGACCGGATCGCCACCCGGGGGCTGAGCGCGGGCGGCCTGCTCCAGGGCGCGGTCTTCAGCCAGCGCCCCGAGCGGTGGCGCGCCGTCGTCGCCGAGGTGCCCTTCGTCGACGTCGTGACCACGATGTTCGACGAGGCGACCCCGCTCACCATCACCGAGTGGGAGGAGTGGGGGGATCCCCGGGTGCGCGAGGAGTTCGACGCGATGCTGCGGTGGTCGCCCTACGACAACCTGCCTCCGGCCGGGGTCCGGCCCGACCTGCTGGTCACCGGGGCGGTCCACGACCCCCGGGTGATGGTGCGGGAGCCGGCGAAGTGGGTCGCGGCGCTGCGCGCCTCCGACCCCGCGTGGTCGCCGCGCTGCCTGTTCCGCTGCGAGGTGGGCGCCGGGGCCCACGCCGGCCCGTCCGGACGTACCGGACACCTGGCCTACGAGGCCGAGGTCTTCGCCTGGCTGCTGGACCGGCTGGGCACCCACGAGCAGGAGGGACGGCGATGACCGCCACCGAGGGGCAGCAGGGACTGGAGGGACTCGACGCCGAGGTGCTGGGGGTCGCGCGCGAGCTGATCCGGCGCGACACCACCAACCGCGGCTTCTCCGGCACCGAGACGCTCGCCGCGGAGTACTTGCGCGACTACCTCACCGGGCACGGCGTCGATGCCGAGCTCGTCGCCCGCGAGCCCAGCCGGGCGAACGTGGTCGCCTGCCTCCCGGGGACCGACCCCGGCGCGCCGTCACTGGCGCTGGTCGGGCACACCGACGTGGTCCCGGTCGACGGGCAGGACTGGACCCACCCGCCCTTCGAGGCGGTCGTCGACGACGCCGGCTTCCTCCACGGCCGCGGTGCCGTGGACATGAAGAACGAGGTCGCCGCCCGTGCCGTGACGATGGCCCGGTTGGCCCGCGAGGGCTTCCGCCCCCGCGGCGACCTGTGGTTCGTCGCCGTCGCCGACGAGGAGGACGGGCGTGCCGACGTCGGCATGCGCTGGCTGCTCGCGGAGCGCCCCGACCTGCGGCCCACCATGGCGATCAACGAGGGCGCCGGCTCTCGGCTGCCCCTGGTCGACGGCCGCGAGGCGGTGACCTTCTCGATCGGGGAGAAGGGCACCTGCCCGGTCCGGCTGGTCGCGATCGGCGAGTCCGGCCACGCCTCGATGCCCGAGCTCGGCCGCAACGCCGTGCCGATCCTGGCCGAGCTGATCGGCCGGCTCGGGGCCGGCATGCCCGAGGTCACGCCCTCCCCCGAGGTCGAGGCCACCCTGGTGGCGCTGCTCGGCCGGCCGGTCCGTGACTTCGCCGCCGACCTCGCCGAGGCCGCCGCGCTCCACCCCACCCTCGGCCACGAGCTCCCGTCGCTGCCCGGCACCACCATGGCGCCGACCGTGCTGGCGGCCTCGACCGCCCGCAACGTGATGCCCGCCCGGGCCTCGGTCGAGCTCGACTGCCGGATCCTGCCCGGGACCACGCCCGAGCAGGTGCTGGCGAGCGTGCGGGCGCGGCTGGGCGAGGGCAGCTACGAGCTCGAGCTCTGCGAGGACATGGTCCCCGGCAGCAGCTCGACCGCCACGGGGGCGCTCCCGGAGGCGGTTGCGGCCTGGCACGCCGAGGAGGGCGACCCGGCGGTGCTGCTGCCGATCCTGTGCACGGGCTTCACCGACTCGGTGCACCTGCGCGCCGCGGGCGGCACCGCGGCGTACGGGTTCAGCCCGTTCCGGAGCACCCCGGCCGAGGTGATCGCCGCCGGCTTCCACAACGCGAACGAGCGGATCCACGTCGACGACCTCACCCTGTCGGCACGGTTCCACCTCGCGCTGGTGCGCCGGCTGCTGGGCTGAGCAGCCGGCTGCCGGTCAGCCCTTGCGGTGGGGCTTGCGCGGCCCGCGCGAGCCCTGGTCCTGGCGGATCTCGATCAGCTTGCCCGAGATCCGGGTGCCGGCGAGCTTCTCCTCGGTGCCGGGCGGCAGCGTGGCGGGCAGCTCGACGAGGGAGAACTCCGGGCGGATCGAGATCTTGCCGAAGTCCTTGCGGCTCAGGCCGCCCTCGTTGGCCAGCGCACCCACGATCTGGCGGGGCTCGACCTTGTGGCGCTTGCCGACCGCGATCCGGTAGGTCGCCATCGGCAGCCCGTCGGGGTGGCCGGCGCCGTGGCCGCCGCCGCGCTCGCGGCGCTCGGGCCGCTCGCTCCGATCGGTGCGCTCGGGCCGCTCACGACGGACCGGGCGCTCGGGCTCCGGCTCGAGCAGCAGCGGGGTGTCGCCCTGGAGCACCACCGCGAGGGCGGCCGCCACGTCGACCTCGGGCACGTCGTGCTCGCGGACGTAGTGGCTGACGACGTCACGGAAGAACGCGACCCGCTCGGTCTCACCGAGCGCCGAGGTGATGCCGTCGTCGAAGCGGGCGAGCCGGGTGACGTTGACGTCCTCCACGGTCGGCAGCTGCATCTGGGTCAGCGACATGCGGTTGTTCTTCTCGATCGAGCGCAGCAGGTGGCGCTCGCGCGGCGTCACGAACGAGATGGCGTCACCGCTGCGGCCGGCCCGCCCGGTGCGGCCGATCCGGTGCACGTAGGACTCCGGGTCGGTCGGGATGTCGTAGTTGACGACGTGGCTGATCCGCTCGACGTCGAGACCGCGGGCCGCCACGTCCGTGGCGACCAGGATGTCGAGCTTGGCGTTCTTGAGCTGGTTGATGGTGCGCTCGCGCACCGCCTGCGGCACGTCGCCGTTGATCGCGGCGGCGGAGAAGCCGCGGGCCCGCAGCTTCTCGGCCAGGGTCTCGGTCTCGTTCTTGGTGCGGACGAAGACGATCATCCCCTCGAAGTTCTCGACCTCGAGGATCCGGGTGAGGGCGTCGACCTTCTGCGGGTAGGACACCGTGAGGTAGCGCTGGGTGATGTTGGTGGCGCTCGCGGTCTTGTTCTTGACCGTGATCTCGGCCGGGTCCCGCAGGTACTTCTTGGAGATCCGGCGGATCTGGGCCGGCATCGTGGCGGAGAAGAGCGCGACGTTCTTGTCCACCGGGGTGTCGGCCAGGATCGTCTCGACGTCCTCGGCGAACCCCATGTTCAGCATCTCGTCGGCCTCGTCGAGCACGAGGAACCGCAGCTCCGTGAGGTCGAGCGTGCCCTTCTCGAGGTGGTCCATGATCCGGCCGGGAGTGCCGACCACGACGTGGACGCCGCGGCGCAGCGCGCTCAGCTGGACGCCGTAGCCCTGCCCGCCGTAGACGGGAAGCACCTTGACGCCCGGCACGTGCGCGGCGTACCGCTCGAAGGCCTCGCAGACCTGGAGCGCGAGCTCGCGGGTGGGGGCGAGCACGAGCGCCTGCGGCGTCTTCTGCTTGAGGTCCAGGCGGGAGAGGATCGGGAGCGCGAAGGCGGCGGTCTTGCCGGTGCCGGTCTGCGCGAGGCCGACGATGTCGCGGCCCTCGAGCAGCGGCGGGATCGTGGCCGCCTGGATCGGCGAGGGGGTCTCGTACCCGACGTCGCGCAGCGCGTCGAGGACCCGGTCGTCGAGACCCAGCTCGTCGAAGGTGGCCCCCGTCTGGCTCTGCGTCTCGTCCGGCATGGGGTCAACGGTAGGGGCACCGGGCGGTCACGCGGGATTCCTCGCAGGCCGGCACTAGGGTGGCCGGCGTGGACCAGACTGACTCCGAGGTACGTTTCGACCCCAGCTTCGCCGTCGTCGAGCCGCTCCGCGACTCGATGGACCTCTCCTTCGACCGGATGGACGGCGACGGCATCGACGCCGCCTGGACCGCCGCCCCCGCGGCGCACCAGCCCTACGGCATCGTCCACGGCGGCGTGCACGCGATGGTCGTCGAGGGCCTCTGCAGCCTCGCCGCGGCCCTGTGGCTCGACGGCCAGGGCGACGGCGCGGCCCGGGTGGTCGGCGTGAGCAACACCACGGACTTCTACCGAGCCGTCTCCGAGGGTCGGCTCACCTCCACCTGCCGCCCAATCCACCGGGGCCGCTCGCAGCAGGTGTGGACCGTCGAGACCACCGACGCGGACGGCCGGCTGGTCGCCCGCGGCCAGGTCCGGCTGCAGAACCTGCGGTGAGCGCAACCCCGATCAGGTGAGCCCACCGCCGCACCCGGCACCATCATCGGCATGGACATCACCGAGGTCGGCGACCACGCCGAGGCCCTGCCCGGCGTACGTCGGCGCGAGCGCGACGGCCTGCTCCGCTGGTCGGTGGACCAACGGCTGGTGGCGCGCCAGGCGGATCCCGACACGGTCGTGATCCGCAGCGACTTCGACCAGCGGGAGGAGCTGCTGGAGGCCCACCCCGAGACCTTCTCGGTGCCGCCGAGGCTGGAGGGTCACCAGTCGGTGCTGGCCGACCTCACCCGCGGCGATCCCGCGGCGATCCGCACCGCGGTGACCGCCGCGTGGGAGCTGCAGCGTCGCTGAGCCAGGACCCCGCCGACCGGTGACCCCTCCGGATCAGCTCTTCAGCAGGTTGCGCAGGACGTACTGCATGATCCCGCCGTTGCGGTAGTAGTTCGCCTCGCCGGGGGTGTCGATCCGGACGACGGCGTCGAACTGCGTCGAGCCCGACCCGCCCTCGGCCGTGACGCTCACGGTCCGCGGGGTGGAGCCGTCGTTGAGCGCGGTGATGCCGGTGATGGCGAAGGTCTCCTCGCCGGTCAGGCCCAGGCTCTCGGCGCTCTCGCCCTCGGGGAACTGCAGCGGGATGACGCCCATGCCGATCAGGTTGGAGCGGTGGATCCGCTCGTAGGACTCGGCGATGACGGCCCTGACGCCCAGCAGCGCGGTGCCCTTGGCGGCCCAGTCGCGCGAGGAGCCCGAGCCGTACTCCTTGCCCGCCAGGACCACCAGCGGCGTCCCGTCGGCGAGGTAGTGCTCGCTGGCCTCGAATACCGAGGTCTGCTCGCCCTCGCGGGTGAAGTCGCGGGTCACGCCGCCCTCGGTGCCGGGCGCCAGCTGGTTGCGCAGCCGGATGTTGGCGAAGGTGCCGCGGATCATGACCTCGTGGTTGCCGCGGCGCGAGCCGTAGGAGTTGAAGTCGCGCTGCTCCACGCCGTGCTCGGCGAGGTACCGGCCGGCGGGTGAGTCCTTCTTGATCGCACCGGCCGGGCTGATGTGGTCGGTGGTCACGGAGTCGCCGAGCTTGAGCAGCACCCGGGCGCCCGCGATGTCCTCGACCGGCTCCGGCTGCTCCGGCATCCCCTCGAAGTAGGGAGGCTTGCGGACGTAGGTGGAGTCGGCGTCCCACTCGAAGGTGTCGCCCTCGGGGGTCTGGATCGAGCGCCAGCGCTCGTCACCGGCGAAGACGTCCTCGTAGGAGGAGCCGAACATCTCGGAGGTGATCGCGCCGGCGATCGTCTCCTCGACCTCCTGCGGCGAGGGCCAGATGTCCTTGAGGTAGACGTCGTTGCCGTCGGTGTCCTGCCCCAGCGGGTCGCCGAACAGGTCGACGTCCATCGACCCGGCCAGCGCGTAGGCCACCACCAGCGGCGGGGAGGCCAGGTAGTTCATCTTCACGTCCGGGTTGATCCGGCCCTCGAAGTTGCGGTTGCCGGAGAGCACCGACACGACCGCCAGGTCGTTCTCCTGGACCGCCTGGCTCACCTCGGGGATGAGCGGCCCGGAGTTGCCGATGCAGGTGGTGCAGCCGTAGCCGACGAGGTTGAAGCCGAGCTTGTCGAGGTACGGCGTCAGGCCGGAGCGCTCGTAGTAGTCGCTGACCACCTTCGAGCCGGGTGCCAGCGAGGTCTTGACCCACGGCTTGCGGGTCAGGCCCCGGTCGACCGCGTTCTTCGCCAGCAGCCCCGCGCCGATCATCACGCTGGGGTTGGAGGTGTTGGTGCAGGAGGTGATCGCCGCGATGGTCACGGCACCGTGGTCGATCTCCATCTCCTGGCCGTCGAGCGAGATCGTGACCGGGCTGCTCGGCCGGCCCCCGTCCTTCGGCGCGGCGGACGGCTTGTGCGGGGCTCCGTTGCCGGAGGTGTGGCTCGGGGCGTCGGAGGCCGGGAAGGACTCCTCGACGGCCTCGTCGTAGCCCGACTCCTCCTGCTCCTCGCGGTCGTCGCGGACGTAGTCGGCGAGGGCGCCGCGGAAGGAGTCCTTGGCCTCGGTGACCGAGACCCGGTCCTGCGGCCGCTTCGGGCCGGCCAGGCTCGGGACCACGGTGGACAGGTCGAGCTCGAGCCGCTCGGAGAACCGCGGCTCCGCGGCCGGGTCGTGCCAGAGGCCCTGCTCCTTGGCGTAGGTCTCGACGAGCGAGATCTGCTCCGGCGTGCGGCCGGTGAGCTCGAGGTACTTGATGGTCTCCTCGTCGATCGGGAAGACCGCGACCGTGGAGCCGAACTCGGGGCTCATGTTGCCGATGGTGGCGCGGTTGGCGAGCGGCAGCGCGGTGACACCGGGGCCGTAGAACTCGACGAACTTGCCGACCACGCCGTGCTCGCGGAGCATCTCGGTGATCGTGAGCACCAGGTCGGTGGCGGTGGAACCCTCGGGGAGGTCGCCGGAGAGCTTGAAGCCCACCACCCGCGGGATCAGCATGGAGACCGGCTGGCCGAGCATCGCGGCCTCCGCCTCGATGCCGCCGACGCCCCAACCGACCACGCCGATGCCGTTGACCATCGTGGTGTGGGAGTCGGTGCCGACGCAGGTGTCGGGGTAGGCCTGGGTGACGCCGTCGACCTCCCGGGTGAACACGGTGCGGGCGAGGTGCTCGATGTTGACCTGGTGGACGATGCCGGTGCCCGGCGGGACGACCTTGAAGTCGTCGAAGGCGCCCTGGCCCCAGCGCAGGAACTGGTAGCGCTCCATGTTCCGGTCGTACTCGATCTCGACGTTCCGCTCGAAGGCGTCGGCGCTGCCGAAGACGTCGGCGATCACGGAGTGGTCGATGACCAGCTCGGCCGGGGCCAGCGGGTTGACCTTGGTGGCGTCGCCGCCCAGCTCGGCGACGGCCTCGCGCATCGTGGCGAGGTCGACCACGCAGGGGACGCCGGTGAAGTCCTGCATGATCACGCGGGCGGGCGTGAACTGGATCTCCTGGCTCGGGTCGGCGTCCGCGTCCCACCCGGCGATCGCCTTGATGTCGTCGGCCGTGATGTCGGACCCGTCCTCGGTCCGGAGCAGGTTCTCCAGCAGCACCTTGAGGCTGTACGGGAGGCTGTCGACGTCCAGGCCCTCCCCCGCCACGGCGTCGAGCCGGAAGATCTCGTAGTCGCGCTCTCCCACGCTGAGGGTGCTCTTCGCTCCGAAGCTGTCCTGGCTCGCCATCTCGTCTCCTCGATCGGGGCTGCTGTGGTCGTCTGCGGACGTGCTGTCCATCTTGCCGCCGGGGTCCAGCCCCAGGTAACTGAGGCAACCCTTACCGGCGGACAAAGTCTCTTGATATCAAGATACATCACGGATTGTCGGTGGCGGAACACCCTCCTGCCGCCTAGCCTCCGCGGCGTGACGATCACCGGACTCGAGCTCACCTCCCCCACCGCCGAGCTCGCCGAGCAGTTCCTCACCTGGCGCCACCAGGCCGAGGTGAACCGCTGGTTCCTGCAGCAACGAGTGGACCCGGAGGAGCTGGTCGCCGACTGGGCGTCGTACGACGGCAGCGACCACCACCGGGTGGTGGCGGTCCTCGACGGTGCGGTCGTGGGTCAGGCGATCGTGGCGGTGGTCGACGGCATGGGCCAGAGCGGTCACGAGGAGCAGTTCGTCGAGCGCGAGGGACGCCTCGCGTACTTCGTCCGCCCGGACCAGGCGGGGAGGGGCCTGGCGACGACGATGGCGCGCGACGCCCTCGAGAACGCATTCGGCCGGCTGGGGCTGCGCCGGGTGCAGGCCGGCTGCTTCGCCGACAACACGGCCTCGTGGCGGGTGATGGAGAAGCTCGGGATGCGCCGCGAGCAGCACGGGGTGCGCGACTCCTTCCACGCCGAGCTGGGCTGGCTCGACGGCTACACCTACGCGATCCTCGCCGAGGAGTGGGCGAGGGACCGCTGACTTCCGCGCGTCCTCCTCAGTCCTCCTCGGTCCTCGGCGCAGACGAACCACGGTCATGCGACGACCGGAAGGTCGGGACCTCGCCGAGCGTGCTGAGGTTGCCGTCGTTCTCGAGGACGATGGCGCTGACCGTGCTCAGGTCACTGTGCCCCTGGGCGCGAGCGGCCTGGGTCAACTCGTCCGCCGTCACCCGCTCGCGCCGCATCGCCTCCAGCAGGAAGCCGTGGCGGTACACCAGCACGGGCTCGGACTTGACCAGCCGCTCCACACGCCGACTGCGCACCGAGGCCCACGCCACCAGGTACTGCAGTCCGACCAGCAGCGCCAGCGCGGTGACTCCCTCGACCAGCGCGACCGAGGAGGAGAGCAGGACGGTGGCGAGCGTCGAGCCCAGCGCTACGGTCACGACGAAGTCGAAGGCGTTGAGCTTGGCCAGCGTCCGCTTGCCGGAGATCCGCAGCAACGCGACCAGGGCGACGTAGGCAGAAGTACCCACGATCACCACCCGAGCCAGGCCGAGCCAATCGTCGAAGAACATGTGATCCCTCCTGTGCGGATGGCGAGCCCGTCGTCCGGCCGCCGGTCCCGCCTCCGTCGCGGACGATCTGCACAGCGTCGACACTACCGCCGCCCGGTGGCACGGCTCAGTGCTCGCGGAAGCCACCCCCGGGAGGTCTCAGCCAGTCTCGTGCCAGCGGGCGAGCGTGTGCCGCTGCGGCGCGCCTTGTGGCAGACCCCGGAGGGATGGATCAGCTCCACGGCGTGGGAGGTCTGCCTGACCGCGGACGTCGACCTGCTCGAGGCCCGTCAGGCAGCCGAGCGCGCGATGGCCCGCGTCCCGCTGGATGCGCACCAGGTGGACCTGCTGACCCTGGACCTCCTCCCTGGCTGGTACGACGAGTGGCTGCTGGCCGAGCAGGACCGGTTCCACCTGCTGCGGCTCCAGGCACTCGAGCAGGTGTGCCGCACCGCGACCCAGCTCAACCAGTACGCCCTGGCCACCCGCGTCGGGCTGGCGGCGGTGTGTGACGAACCACTGCGCCAGTCCGCCGTCGCTGCGCTGGTCGAGGCGCACCTCGAGGAGGGCAACACCTTCGAGGCAGTGCGACGCTTCGACGTCTATCGCGAGCTGCTGATGAAGGAGCTCGGTGCCGAGCCGGGGGGCGAGATCACCGCCCTGGTCGCCCAGGCCCACGGCGCCCTCGACGGCACGGCCGCTCGCCACGTCATTCCCCGGCTGGACGGGGACGGGCAGTCGAGGCGGACCGGTGCCGCCCGGCGAGCCGCGTCGGAGGGCTAGCTCCACTCGCTCGCGAACGCAGCACCCGACGCTCAACGGGCCAGGGCACACCGAGGTCCCACGTGATGGGTCATCGGGAAGCCCGGAGGGTGGGAGCGGCAGCGCGCGGCGCGCTGAGAGGAGAGCCACGACCCCTGACCTAGGCTCGGGCCGTGGACCCGGACGTGCTGATGGTCGGCTGTGGGGACCTCGGGTCCCGGATCGGACTGCGCCTGGCCGGACGCGGCCACGGCGTCCTTGCCGTGAGGCGTCGTGCCGATCTGGTCCCCGCGCCCCTACTGGGTCTCTCCATCGACCTCACGGAAGCGGGCCCAGACCTCCCCCCGCTCGACCTCTGCTACCTGGTGGTCGCCCTGACCGCCCGTCCCCGGACCGAGGTCGCCTACCGCGCGACGTACGTCGACGGCATGACGCGCGTGCTCGACTCGCTCGACGCCGCCGGACAGCGCCCCGAGCGAGCGGTCCTGGTCTCCTCCACCGGGGTCCACGGCGAGACCACCGGCAGTGCCCTGATCGACGAGGAGGTCCCGCCCTCCCCCGCCGACGGGCCAGCGCGAATGCTGCTCGAGGCCGAGCAGGTCTTCGCCGCGCGGGTCGCCGGCGGCACGATCCTGCGGTGCTCGGGCCTGTACGGCGGCGAACGGGCGCGGCTGGTCGATCGCGTTCGGGACGGGACGATCGAGGACCCCCATCGGTGGACCAACCGGATCCATCGCGACGACGCCGCCGCGGCCGCCGTCCATCTGCTCACCCGCGCCGAGCGTCCCGAGCCCGTCTACCTCGGCAACGACGACGAGCCGGCGCTGATGGGCGACGTCGCGACGCACCTGGCCCACCGGCTGGGTGTGGCCGCTCCTCCCCCGGCCGACCCGTCGCAGGCGCACGGCAAGCGAATCTCCAACGCTCGGTTGCGCTCGACCGGGTGGGAGCCGAGGTACCCGACCTACCGAGAGGGCTACGACCTCGGCTCCGGGCAGGGCGCCTCCTGAACGAGCACCGGCGGCCGGGCTCTCGGCGAGGAACATCTCGTTGCGCCGGTCAGCGAGCGTCGAGTTCCTGGGCGATCGCCTTGGCCGCGTGTCTGGCCTGCTTGGCGGCGTACCCGATCTGCGCGGCCCGTGGGACGAAGCCGATGAAGCCCAGCCCGGGTGCGGCGGGCACCTCACCGGTGGCCGTGGGTCGGCCTCGGTCGTCGAGCACGCCGAGGTGGCCAACCAGCTTCGCCAGCCCGCGTCTGAAGCCGGTCGCGCAGACGATCGCTTCGGGGCGGATGCTGCCGCCGTCTACCAGGTGCACGCTGTCGTGGGTCAGCGACTCGACGGCGCCCACGACGTCGAAGTCATGCTCACGGATGGCGCTGATGACGTCGCGGTCGACGATCGCGGGAGCAACCCTGAGCCGCGCGCTCCGGGCGTAGATCCCCTCGGCGGGTACTACCAGTCCCGCACCTGCCACCGCCGCGCGGCCGGGACCACGGATTCTGACGCTGGCGGTACCCGCCGTCCCGTGGGACGCTGTCCACGAGGGAGAGACCATGCAGCATCTGGACGCCCAGCTCATCCACGACATGCGCAACGCCGTGGCGGTGATCCGTGGCGCCGCCCAGCAGCTCGGTGAGGACGAGCACCTCCCGGCCCCCGTGGTCCACCGGCTGACGGAGATGATCGCCCGGCGCGGCGACCTGCTCCGCCACCTGCTCGACGACCTGTCCACCGCCGACAGCCTGGAGCGGGGCGAGCTCTCGATCGCACGGCAGCGGGTCGTCCTCGACGACGTCTGCCGTGAGGTGGCCAGCCGCGCGCTGCCCGGTCAGGTCACCGTCACCGTCGACGCGGCGCCGGAGGCGGTGGTGCTCAGCGACCCCGTCCGAGTGCTGCAGATCCTCGACAACCTGGTCACCAACGCCGTGCGCTACGGCGGGCCGCACATCACGATCCGGGCGGACCGGAACGACGCCGTCGTGCGCGTGCAGGTCCTCGACGACGGCCCCGGTGTGCCCCCGGCCCTGCGCGAGTCGATGTTCGACGCCTACGCGCGCGGCCACGAGTCCACGTCCGCCGGCGGGACCGGACTGGGTCTGTCCATCGTCTCCCGGCTGTGCCACTCCCTCGGGGGCAGCGTCGCCTACGACCACGACCAGGGTTCGGCGTTCACCGTGACCCTGCCCGCCGTGCCCCGGGCCGCCCGGCTGCCGCAGACCGACGTCGCCGACCGCGGGCACAGCGTGGCGTTCTGGTACGACGAGTCGTCGCTCGTGCAGCGCATCACCGGCTACGCCGCCCTCGGACTGACCGGCGGGGAGGCCGTCCTCCTCGCCGTCACCCCGGGTCGCGGCGACGCGGTGGAGGCCGAGCTGACCGAGCTCGGCATCGACGTCGGGGCCGCGACGCGCTCCGGACAGCTGACCCGCGTCGACGCCGTCGAGATGCACGACGGGATCCTGCGTGACGGCCGGGTCGACCCCGGGCTCTTCGAGGACCTGATCGGGACGGCCGTGCGCCGCATCGAAGCCTCGTGGCAGAGCTTTCGCGCCTTCGGCGAGATCGTCGACCTCTACTGGCAGCGCGGCGACGGCCACCTCGCCCTCCAGCTGGAGTCCTGCTGGAACAACCTGCGGCGTCGGCACGACTTCCCGCTTCTGTGCGCCTACGAGGTCGCCGAGGACGCCGCTGTCGGCGAGCTCAGCGACTGCCACGACGCCGTCGTCGTCGCCTAGCCTGCTGCTCCC